>CAWGOH010000001.1:0-197316 GCA_963824135.1 uncultured beta proteobacterium
CGGCCGAAGAGGCGGAAGACGACCACGAAGAAGAGCGGGATGAAGACGATGCCCAGGAACGTGCCCACCGCCATGCCGCCCAGCACGCCGGTGCCGATGGCGCGCTGCGCGCCCGAGCCCGCGCCGGTGGCGATGGCGAGCGGCATGACGCCCAGGCCGAAGGCGATCGAGGTCATCAGGATGGGGCGCAGCCGGTCGCGCGCGGCGGAGACCACCGCGTCGACCAGGCCCATGCCCTTGGCGAGGTTCTCCGTGGCGAACTGGATGATGAGGACGGCGTTCTTGCTCGACAGGCCCACCGTGGCGAGCATGGCCACCTGGAAGTAGACGTCGCGCTCGTAGCCGCGGGCCATCGTGGCGAGCACCGTGCCGAGGATGCCCAGCGGCACCACCATCAGCACCGCCGTCGGCACGCTCCAGCTCTCGTAGAGGGCCGCGAGGCACAGGAACACCACGAGGATGGAGAGCGTGTAGAGCAGCGGCGTCTGCGCGCCGGCGGCGCGCTCCTGGTACGAGGCGCCCGTCCACTCCAGGCCCACGCCCGGGGGAAGCTGCGCCACGAGGCGCTCGATTTCCGCCATGGCGTCGCCCGAGCTCACGCCCGTGCGCGGCCTCGCCGTTGATGTTCATCGCGGGCACGCCGTTGTAGCGCTCCAGGCGCGGCGAGCCGTAGTCCCAGCCGGTGGTGGCGAAGGCGGTGAAGGGCACCATCTCGCCCTTCGCGTTCTTCACCGACCAGCGCCGGAAGTCCTCCGGCACCATGCGGTAGGGCGCGTCGGCCTGCACGATCACGCGCTTCACGCGCCCGCGCTCGTTGAAGTCGTCGATGTACTGGCTGCCCCAGGCCACCGAGAGCGTCGTGTTGATGTCGGCGGCGGAGAGCCCGAGGGCGCCGGCCTTGGCGAAGTCGACGTCGACGCGAAGCTGCGGCGTGTCCTCCTGGCCGTTGGGCCGCACGTTCGCGAGCAGCTTGCTCTGCGCGGCCATGCCCAGGAACTGGTTGCGCGCCTGCGGTGAGGGCGTCGTGGCCCATGCCCACCGTGTCCTTGAGGTAGAAGGCGTAGCCGCCGGCCACGCCCAGCTCGGGCACCGGCGGGGGCGCGAAGGCGAAGACGAAGGCGTCCTTGATCTGCATGAAGCGGCCCATGGCGCGCCCGGCGATCGCCTGCACCGACTGCGCCGGGGAGGTGCGCTCGGACCAGTCCTTGAGGCTCACGAAGGCCACGCCCGTGTTCTGCCCGACGCCGCCGAAGCTGAAGCCCTGCACGGTGAAGAGCGAGACCACGGCTTCCTTCTCGTTCTCGAGGAAGTGCTGCTCGATCTGCTTCATGACCTCCATCGTGCGTTCCTGCGTCGCGCCCACCGGCCCCTGCACCTGCGCGAACATGATTCCCTGGTCCTCGGCGGGCAGGAAGGCGGTCGGGATGCGCAGGAAGAGCACCACCATCACCGCCGCCATGGCGAGGAACGCCGCCATGAAGCGCTTCGGAGCGGCTGCGTGATGCCGCGCACCGACTTCTGGTAGCGGTCGTTGCCGCGGTCGAAGACCTTGTTGAACCAGCCGAAGAAGCCCGTATCGGAGGCGTGGTGCCCCTTCTCGATCCTCGTGCAGCATCGTCGCGCACAGCGCCGGCGTGAGGACGATGGCCACGACCACCGAGAGCGCGATGGCCGAGACGATGGTCGCGGAGAACTGCCGGTAGATGACGCCGGTCGAGCCGCCCAGGAAGGCCATCGGCACGAACACCGCCGCGAGGATCATGCCCACCGCCACGAGCGCGCCGGTGATCTGGTCCATGGACTTGCGCGTGGCCTCGAGCGGCGTGAGACCCTCCTCGCTCATGAGGCGCTCGACGTTCTCGACCACCACGATGGCGTCGTCCACCAGCAGGCCGATGGCGAGCACCATCGCGAACATGGTGAGCATGTTGATCGAGTAGCCCAGCGCCGCGAGCACCGCGAAGGTGCCCAGCAGCACGATCGGCACCGCGATGGTCGGGATGAGGGTCGCCCGGAAGTTCTGCAGGAACAGGTACATCACGAGGAAGACCAGGAGCACGGCCTCCAGCAGCGTCTTCACGACCTCCTTGATGGAGGCCAGCACGAACGGCGTCGTGTCGAAGGGCACGACCGCCTTCAGCCCCTTCGGGAAGTTCGGGCTGCATCTGCTTGATCAGCGCCTCGGCCTTCTGCGCGGTGGCGAGCGCGTTCGCGTTGGTGGCGAGCGAGATGGCGATGCCCGCGGAGGGGCGCCCGTTGTAGCGCGCGATGGTGGAATAGTCCTCGGCGCCCAGCTCGACGCGCGCCACGTCGCCCAGCCGCAGCAGGGAGCCGTCGGGACGGCTCCTCACCACGATGGCGCGGAACTGCTCGGGCGTCTGCAGGCGCTCCTGCGCCGTGATGGTGGCGTTGAGCTGCTGGCCGGGAACGGCCGGCGTGCCGCCGAGCTGGCCGACGGCGACCTGCGCGTTCTGGGCGCGGATCGCCGCGATGATCTCGGCCGGCGTGAGCTTGTAGGTGTCGAGCTTGCCGGGGTCGAGCCAGATGCGCATGGCGTAGCGCGCGCCGAACAGGCGCACGTTCCCGACGCCGTCGATGCGGCTGATGGGGTCCATCACCGACGCCGCGCACGTAGTCGGCGATGTCGCGCTGGTCCATGCTGCCGTCCTCGGAGACGAAGCCGATCACCATGAGGAAGCTGGGGTTGGCCTTGCTCACCGAGATGCCCTGGGTCTGGACGATCTGCGGCAGCGAGGGGGTGGCGACGGCGAGCTTGTTCTGGACCTGGACCTGCGCGGTGTCCGGGTTCACGCCGCTGTCGAAGGTGAGCGTGATCGTCGACTGGCCGTTGCCCTCGCTGGTGGAGGCGATGTAGAGCAGGCCGTCCAGGCCCGTCATGGCCTGCTCGATCACCTGCGTCACGGCGTCCTCGACGGCCCGCGCCGAGGCGCCGGGGTAGTTGGCGCTGATGGTGACCGAGGGCGGCGCGATCGTGGGGTAGCGCGAGATGGGCAGGCGCGTGACGGAGATGGCGCCGGCCACCATGATGAGGATCGCGATGACCCACGCGAAGATGGGCCGGTCGATGAAGAAGCGTGCCATGGCGTCGTCCGCCTACTTCTTCGCCGCGGCGGCGGCGCGGCGCGCGCCGCGGGCGCGGGCTCGGCGACCTTGGCGGGCATGCCGGGACGGACCTTCTGCAGCCCCTCGACGATGACGCGCTCGCCCGCGGCGAGCCCGTCCTCGACGAGCCACTGGTCGCCGACGGTGCTGCTCACCTTCACCGGGCGCATCTGCACCTTGGACTCGGCGTCGAGCACCATCGCGAAGGCGTTGCCCTTCGGGTCGCGGGTGATCGCGCGCTGCGGCGCGAGGATGGCGTTCTCGCGCGTGCCGCTGCCCACGACGGCGCGGATGTAGATGCCCGGCAGCAGCACCTGGTCGGGGTTGGGGACCACGATGCGAAGCGTGTAGCTGCCGGTGGCGGGGTCCACCGTCGTCTCGGAGAAGGCGAGCCTGCCCTTGTGCGCGTGGCGGCTGCCGTCCTCGAGCACGATCTCCACGGGCAGGTCCGCCGCCTTCAGGCGGCCGGCCGCGAGCTGCTTGCGCAGCGCCAGGAGCTCGCTGCTCGACTGCGTCACGTCGACGTACATCGGGTCGAGCTGCTGCACGGTGGCGAGCGTGGCCTCCTGGTTGGCGGTGACCAGCGCGCCGGGCGTGACGCTCGACTTGCCGATCCTCCCGGTGATCGGCGAGGCGATCTTCGCGTAGGCGAGGTTGATCTCGGCGCGCTCGAGGGTCGCGCGCGCCGAGGCGACGTCGGCCTGCGCCTGCTGCCGGGCCGCCTGCGCGTTCTCGTTGTCCTGCTTGCTCACCGCCTCGATCTTGACGAGCTCGTCGGAGCGGCGGGCGTTGAGGGTCGCGGTGTTGAGCGTCGCCTCGGTGCGGGCGAGGGCGGCCCGGGCGCTCGCCACGTCGGCGCGGTAGACCGCGTCGTCGAGCTGGTAGAGCGGCTGGCCCGCCTTGACGAGGCCGCCTTCCACGAACAGCCTTTCCTTCACGATGCCCGTGGCCTGCGGCCGGACTTCGGCGACGAGGAAGGGAGTCGTCCGGCCCGGCAGCTCGCGGGCCAGCGTGACGGTCTGCGGGCTTGAGCGTGACGACCGCGACCTCCGCCGGCGGCATGCCCGCCCCGGGGGGCGGCGCGCCGTCCTTCTGGCCCGAGCAGGCCGCCAGCAGCCCGCCGAGGGTGATCGCGCAAGTCATTGAAAATGCGCGTGAAAAATGGATGCGCATGGAGGTCTCGGGAAGGAAATGGGAGGGAAGGACTGCGGGAAGCCGTGTAGAATGAACGTTCATTCATTATCTGTCAAGGCGCCTGTCGCGACGGGTGCCGGGATTTCTCCAGCCGCCTGCCGGAGCGGCGCCGCAGCGAGGCGGCCTTCGGCGGGCTAGAATCGTTCCATGGCGGCGCCGCACGAACGCTGGGACATCTTCTGCCGCGTCGTCGACAACTTCGGCGACGTGGGCGTGGCCTTCCGGCTCGCCCGCTGCCTGGCGCGCGAGCACGGCAAGCGCGTGCGGCTCTTCCTCGACGACCTCACGGTCCTCGCCCGCCTGCGGCCGGACGCCGATCCCGCGCGCGAGTCGCAGCGCATCGATTCGGTGGAGATCCGGCTCTGGGGCCGAAGGCCTCGACAAGCGCGGGATCCTTCCCGAGGGCGGCATCGCGGACGTGGTGGTGGAGACCTTCGGTTGCGACACGCCCGGAGCCGTACGTGCTCGCGATGGCCGCGAGGACGCCGCATCCGCGCTGGATCAACCTCGAATACCTGAGCGCGGAGGAGTGGGTCGAGGGCAGCCACGCGCTCCCGTCGCCGCATCCGCGGCTCGCGCCGCTCACGCGGCATTTCTTCTTCCCGGGCTTCACCGCGCGCACCGGTGGGCTGCTGCGCGAGCGCGACCTGATCGAGCGGCGCGATGCCTTCCAGGCGGACCGCGCGACCCGGGACGCGTTCTGGCGCGCGCTCGTGGGCGCCGTTCCGCCGGACGGCGCCCTCAAGGTGAGCCTCTTCGGCTACTCGGGGGCGCGGTACGAGGCCCTGCTCGAGGCGATGAAGCACCATGGCGCCCCGGTCTGGGTCGTCGCGCCCGAGGGCGTGGCCGCGACGGCCGTCACGGACTGGCTGCACGGCAAGGCGCACGGGGAGCGCGGCGCGGTGGAGGCGTTCGCCGTGCCGTTCCTCGACCAGGACCGCTACGACGAGCTGCTCTGGGCGTGCGACCTCAACTTCGTGCGCGGCGAGGATTCCTTCGTGCGCGCGCAGTGGGCCGCGCGGCCGTTCGTCTGGCACATCTACCCGACCGACGATGGCGCCCATTGGGTGAAGCTCGGGGCGTTCCTCGCCCGCTACACGGCGGGGATGGACCGGGCCCATGCGGCCTGCGTCACGGCCCTCTGGGAGGCGTGGAACCGGGGCGAGCCCCTGGCCCGGGCCTGGCCGGCCTTCGAGGCCGCCCTGCCGGCGATCGCCCCCCACGCCGAGGACTGGGCCGGGCGGCTGGCCGTCCGCGCGGACCTCGCCACGCAGCTGGCGGATTTCGCCGATAACGTGCTAATATAACGGGCTTTTTCGGCATCCCACCCCGGGGTGGGCGGAAAGATTTCACGGACGAAATTATGAAAACGGCTCAGGAACTGCGCAGCGGCAATGTGTTCATGGTGGGCAAGGACCCGATGGTCGTGCTCCGCGCGGAGTACAACAAGGGCGGCCGCAGCTCCGCCACCATGAAGATGAAACTCAAGAACCTCCTCACCGGCAACAACACGGAAACCGTGTACAAGGCCGACGAGAAGTTCGAGCTCCTCATGCTCGAGAAGAGGGAAGTGACCTATTCGTACTTCGCCGACCCCATGTACGTGTTCATGGACGGCGACTTCAACCAGTACGAGATCGAGAAGGAAGTCCTCAGCGAGGCGCTCACCTTCCTCGAGGAAGGCATGCCCTGCGAGGCGACCTTCTACGAGGGGCGCGCCTTGTCCGTGGAAATCCCGACGACGGTCGTCCGGGAGATCACCTACACCGAGCCCGCCGTCCGCGGCGACACCTCGGGCAAGGTGCTCAAGCCCGCCAAGCTCGCCAACGGCCACGAAGTCCAGGTGCCGGCCTTCTGCGCGACGGGCGACAAGATCGAGATCGACACCCGCACCAACGAGTACAAGCGCCGCGTCAACTGACCGCCGGCGGCTCGGCATACCGGAAGGGGCGCTTCGGCGCCCCTTTTCTTTTCCGGCTGCGCCGGAGCGAAACCTTGAACACGGATGAACACGGATGAACACGCCGATGAACACCGATAAGACTTGATGGCTTCGGGATGACGATCTGAACGGGCACGCCGATGCTGACCGTTCGCATGGCGCGATCCCAGACACGATCTATCGGCGTTCATCGGCGTTCATCCGTGTTCATCCGTGTTCCAACGGTTTGCGCTCTCCCTCGGCGCCGATCGTTTAACGGATAAGCTGCGCGCATCGACACCGAGGAGCCCGCCATGGCCCTGAAGCGCCCGAAGTGGAAACCCGGCACCGTGGTGGTGCTGGAGCACGTCTCGAAGGTCCTCAAGGACAACCCGCTGCGCGATCCTTTCGTGAGGAGCGTCGCCGCGTGGCTGCCGCCCCAGTACGACGAGGGCGCCACCCGGGGGCGCGGCCGGCGCTTCCCGGTGCTCGTGGACATGGTGGGCTTCACGGGCTCGGGACTTTCGCACATCGCCTGGAAGAACTTCAGCGAGAACGTGCCCGAGCGCGCGGCCCGCCTCGTGCACGAGGGGAAGATGGGCCCGGCGATCATCGTCTTCCCGGACTGCTTCACGGCGCTGGGCGGCAACCAGTACGTGAACTCGTCGGCCATCGGGAACTACGCCGACTACCTCACGAAGGAGATCGTCCCCTTCGTGGACCTGCACTTCCGCACGCTCGCCTCGCGCGAGCACCGGGGCTGCTTCGGCAAGAGCTCGGGCGGCTACGGCGCCATCGTCCACGGCATGAAGTACCCGCAGACCTGGGGGGCCGTCGCGGACCATTCGGGGGACGCCTACTTCGACTTCGTCTACCACCACGACTGGCCCAACACCCTCAACGAGCTGGCGAAGTACCGCCCGAGGAAAGCGAAGGCGGGGCCCTACGACGTGCGCCGGATGGAGAAGGGCTGCGACCGCGGGCTGGACGACGGCCGCGTGCGGGCCTTCCTCGAGGCCGTCTGGGCGAAGCCCAAGATCTCGATGGCCGAGGGGCACGCCATCATGAACATCTGCATGGCGGCCACCTACGACCCCGACCCGAAGGCGCCCAACGGCTTCCGGCTCCCCTTCAACCTCGAGACCGGCGAGATGCTCGAGGACGCCTGGCGGCGCTGGCAGCGGCACGACCCCATCCACATGGTCGCGAAGCACGCGAAGGCGCTGAAGTCCCTGCGCGGCATCTACGTCGATTGCGGCTCGCGCGACCAGTACCACATCCACTACGGCACCCGCATCCTCTCGAAGCGGCTGGCGGAGGCGGGCATCGGCCACACCTACGAGGAATTCGACGACAACCACTCCGACGTCGACTACCGCATGGACGTGTCGCTGCCCTTCCTCACCAAGGCCCTGAAATGAGAAAGGGGACGGTTCGAAGGAATCGTTCCCTTTTTCAGCGCTTGCGGCGGGACTTGCGGCGCCAGACGGAGGGCGGCTTGCCGAAGGCGCGCTTGAACGCGCGCGAGAAGGAGTTCACCGCCTCGTAGCCCGCGTCCTCCGCGATCGACTCGATGGAGTGCGCGGTGGCGAGGAGTTCGTGCGCGGCGAGCTGCAGACGCACCTGCGTGAGGAAGCCGAAGATGGGCTCGCCCACGACCAGCGAGAAGCGCTCGGCGAGGGCGGAACGCGAAATCCCCACCTGGCGCGCCAGGCGCTCCACCGTCCAGTGCTCGCCGGGGCGCCCGTGCACGAGGGCGAGCGCCGAGCCCACGTAGCGGTCGTTGAGCCCCGCGAGCCAGCCGGCTCCCCCCGGGGGAAGGGACTCGACGTGGCGGCGAAGGGTCTCGATCAGGACCAGCTCGGCCACGCGCGAGAGCGCCGCCGTCCCGCCGGCCCGCGGCGCGTCCGTGCCCGAGAGCGACAGCCCCAGCGAATCGGAGAGCCAGGCGAGCGGCGCGGTACCGCGAAGGCTCGACTTGAGGACCGGCGGCAGCGCCGCGAAGAGCGGCTCGGCGAGGTGCCGGTCGGCCGCGATGGCGAGCGTCACCCAGCGCGTGCGCCGTCCGGATCCGCCCAGGGTGATCGGGGCGAGTTCCCCGGCGACGGGGGGCCGCAGGAGGGAGGCGAAGGGCGTCGCCTCCGCGGCGAGGTCCGATCCCAGCAGGTGGCTCTCGCCGCGCGCCAGGAAGGCGACGTCTCCCGTGCGAAGCGCCACCGGCGCGGCCTCGCCCGCCTTGAGCGCGCAATCGCCCTCGAGAACCACGTGCGCGAAGGCGCGCGTGGTCGCCGCCGGCACGGACACGCACCACGTGCCGCCGGCGGTGGCGTCGGCCAGCACCGATCCCGTCAGGTTCGCCAGGCGCAGGACTTCGGAGAGCGCGTCCATTTCGGTGTCAGGTTACTTTTTGGTGTCAGGTTACAGGCCGGCCGGATCCCAAGAGTAACCTGACACCAAAAAGTAACCTGACACCGGGGTCAGTGGAAATGGGCGGCGGGGGAGTCCGCTTCCTCGGGAAGCTCGGCGTGCACGATCTCGGCCTCGGGGTTGGCGAAGAGCGGCGCGCCGCAGTCCTCGCAGTACTCCGGCTCGAAGGTGCCGGTGAGCTTCTTCACCTCGGTGACGCCGCACTGCGCGAGCTCGGCGAGGAGGTCCTCGATGGGCCCCGGGCGCGTTCCCTCTTCCTCGCGGCCGTAGAGCGGCCAGACGATCCCGTGCGCGACGTGGCTGTCGCCGTCCACCGTGAAGCCCACGCGGTACTCGTCGACACGTTCCTCGCCGAAGCCCGCGACCACCGCGCGCAGCTGCGCGGGATCCACCTGCAGGGCGCTCTCGAGGAAGGCCACGCCCGCGCGCACGGCGTAGGGGCGCACGCGGCGGTCGGCCTCGCGGCAGTTCACGTAGTAGGCGTCCGGCAGGAGCGACTCGAACACGCAGCCCGGCAGCATCTTCGCGATCGTGGGACGGGCCTGGGCGATCCACTGCTCGAGGCTCGTCGTCCTGCCGGTGTGGCCGCTGGCGTCCTCCTGCCAGCGGAACATGGGCTTGCCGCGCGGCGTGGCCACGGAGGCGACGATGAAGCGCGAGTCGGAGAGCAGCTGCGCCGTCTCCGGCATGCGCCCGAAGTCGATGCGCGGGATCTCTCCGCTCACGGCCGCATCGCCCAGCTTGGCCGCCAGGCGGCGCAGCTCGGAGAAGTGCCGCGGCAGCTGGTCGATGGAGTAGAGGTAGGGCACGAGGGTGAGGCGGGTGCCGGCCGCCATCACGTGCGCCTGCAGCTGCACCGTGAGGGCCTGCGCGTCCTCGCGGGCGATGGGGCCCGAGGGGATCGCGTACTTCGACCACGCCACGACGGGGGCCGCCACGAGCAGCGTCTCCCACGCCAGGTCGCCCTGCATGACGGCGACCGACTCCGAGATCCCCTCGGCGCGCTCGATGAGCACGTCGTAGGCGCCGGAATTGGTCTGCCAGAGGTGGTCCAGCGCGCCGTCGAGCGGCACGTCGTTGCCGTGCTCGAGGAGCTTCTCGACGAGCGCGGAAATCTCGGACTCCCAGAACCGGTCCTCGGTCAGGCTTCCGGAGGTGTGCAGGCCGTTGGCCAGGGCGATGAGGCGCTCGGCGTCCCGGGTGAGGCGGGGCGCGGACTTGCTGCGGGTGCGGGCCATGGCAGGGGGGCCGGGCGGAAAGTCGCCGGCTGGTATGACGATTCGTCGGAGGCGTATTTTATCATTGCGCCATCGAACGACCGGAACCGACGAGATGCCCGAAGCCCTGAACGTGCTTGGCGGCGAATTGCGCGCCTGCTCCTACGACCCGCTGACCGGGTATTTCCGGGACGGCGCCTGCCACGACGACGAGGACGACCCGGGCACGCACGTCCTGTGCGCACGGGTGACGCAGGAGTTCCTCGCCTTCAGCCTCGCGCGGGGCAACGACCTGGTGACGCCGCGCCCGGAAATGCGCTTCCGGGGGCTGGGGCCCGGCGACCGCTGGTGCGTGTGCGCGCTGCGCTGGCTCGAGGCGCTGGAGGCGGGGGTCGCCCCGCCCGTGGTGCTCGAGGCTACGCACGAGCGGGCGCTGGACCTCGTGCCGCTCGAGCTGCTGAAGCGGCACGCGCTGGACGCGAGCCCCAGCCGCGAATCGCCGTAGCGACCTCGTCCAGCATCCGCGAAAGCTCCTCGCGGCGCAGGGCCTTCGCCCGCCGGTCGAGTTCGAAGGAAGTGGGAATCCTCATTGCCGTCTCCTGGCCTGGTGGCGCCGCCTGGCGCCCGTGCAGCCAATCTAATTGCGCACTGGCTGATATACAATCCGCGTAGATGGCACAAGATTAGTGAAATAAAGGCATAAGTGACATGGGCATCCCGACCGACATGACGGCCTTCGTGCGCGCCGTGGAGCGCGGCGGCTTCTCCGCGGCCGCGCGCGAGCTCGGGCTCACGCCCTCGGCCATCTCCAAGCTCGTCACCCGCATGGAGGACAGGCTGGGAGTGCGCCTGCTCAACCGGACGACGCGCAAGCTCGCGCTCACCCCCGAGGGCGAGGCCTACTTCCACCGCGCGCAGCGCATCCTCGCCGACATCGAGGAGGCCGAGAACGAGGTCGCCCGCTTCCGCGCGCGCCCGCACGGAAAGCTGCGGGTCAACGTCGGCACGGCCTTCGGCGGCTACCAGTTCGTCCCGGCGCTTCCGGAGTTCCTCGCCCGCTATCCCGAGATCGAGGTCGAGATCACGATCACCGACCGCATCGTGGACCTCATGGAGGAGGGCGCGGACGTGGGCATCCGCTCGGGCGAGCTTGCCGACTCGTCGCTCGTGGCGAGGCGGATCTGCGACATGGAGCGCGTGATCTGCGCCTCGCCCGCGTACCTGCGCCGCCACGGCACGCCGCGCACGCCCGCGGACCTCGCGCGGCACAACTGCCTGGTCCTCGCCGCGACCCCGCAGTTCCACCGCTGGCCCTTCGATTCTCCCGAGGGCGTGCGCAGCGTCGAGGTGGCGGGCAACGTCACCGCGAGCAACGCCGAGACGCTGGTGCAGCTGGCCGCCATGGGCCTGGGGATCATCCGGCTCGCGGACGTGATCGTGGGAGGCGCGATCGCCAGGGGGCAGCTGCGGCCGGTGCTCGAGGACGTGCACCACGTGGAGCCCCTGCCGCTGAACGCGGTCTTCCCCCACGGCCGCCACCGCTCGCCGCGCGTGGCCGCGCTGGTGGACTTCCTCGTCGAGAAATTCGCCGACGCGCCCTGGCGCGTGCGCAAGGCAAGGCGTTGAACCTCCTCGCGCCCGCCGTCGCCTTCGTCGACCTCGAGACCACCGGCACCTCCGCCACGGGCGACCGCGTGACGGAAGTCGCCATCGTGCGCGTGGTGGAGGGCGAGCTGGTGGAGGAGTGGTCGAGCCTCGTCGACCCGGAGCGCTCCATCCCGCCCGACATCCAGGTCCTCACGGGAATCACCAACGAGATGGTGAAGGCCGCGCCCACCTTCGCGGACATCCGGCACGAGGTGCTGGGGCGCCTCGAAGGGCACCTCTTCGTCGCCCACAACGCGCGCTTCGACTACGGGTTCCTCAAGAACGAGTTCGCGAGGCTGGAGATGGCCTTCACGGCGGACGTGCTCTGCACGGTGCGCCTTTCGCGGCGCCTCTACCCGGAGGCCGTGGGCCACGGCCTCGATGCGCTCATCGCGCGCCACGGCCTCGTGGACCCGCTGGACGCCGTCGACCCGTCGGTCAGGACGGGAAGGCACTCGGCGCTGGGGGACGCGCGCGCGCTCTGGCGCTTCGCGCAGGTCCTCGAGCGCGAGAAGCCGCAGGAGGAGATCGTCGCCGCGGTCAGGCGCATCCTCAAGATCCCGAGCCTGCCGCCGCAGCTGCCCGCCGACGCCCTCGAGGGCGTTCCCGAGTGCCCGGGCGTCTACCGTTTCTACGGCGTCAACGACCTGCCGCTCTACATCGGCAAGAGCGTGAACCTGCGCGAGCGCGTGCGCTCGCACTTCACCTCCGACTACCGCAACTCGAACGACCACCGCCTCTCGGCCGAGATCCGCCGCCTGGACTGGACCGAGACGGCGGGCGAGCTGGGCGCCCTTCTCCTGGAATCGCGGCTGGTGAAGGAAGTGGCGCCGCTGCACAACGCGCTCCTGCGGCGGCGGAAGTCCTTCGGCGTGCTGCGCCTGCCCTCGCTTCGGGAGGCGCCGGAATTCGTGAAGCTCGACGACATCGACTGGGACGCGCGCGCCCCGGGCGCCGAGCCGCTCTACGGGCCCTTCGCCTCGCCGCGCGCGGCGCGCGACCTGCTGGAGTCGATCGCGGCCGAGGCAGGCTTATGCTGGCGGCTCCTCGGGTGGGAGAAGCGCGGCGGCCCCTGCTTCGCGCGGCAGGTGCGCAAGTGCCGCGGCGCCTGCGTGGGCGAGGAGACGCCGGAAGCGCACAACGTCCGGCTGGCCACGGCCCTGGAAGCCCGGCGCATTCCCGACTGGCCCTTCCCGGGGCCGGTGGCGATCGTGGAGCGGGACGCCGCCCGCGGCGTCGAGGAGGCGCACGTCGTGCACCAATGGCGGCACCTCGGCACGGCGCGCGACGAGTCCGAGCTGGAGGCGCTCGCCTCCAGCCGCCGCCTGCCGGAGTTCGACCCCGACATCCTCAAGCTGCTGCGGCGCTGGCTGGAGGAGCATCCCGGGCCGCGCGCGGCCGTTAATCGCCACTCATTGACTCGAGTCAACACGGCGGGTGCCGGGAAGTTCACGCTGATCTAGGGGAACTCCCGGCAGCGACGGGGTCTCAAATACGGGCACTTCCGTCATTGTCGAGCGCTTACCCCCGCAAGGAGCGAACCATGGACACCGTCAACGTCGAAGTCACGAAAGAGAAGCTTCTCCAGGATCTCAACCTGGTCGTGAAGGAAACCGAGCAACTGCTGCGCGACACGGCCGCCGTCGGCGGCGAGAAGGTCGCCGCTTGGCGCGTGGGCGTCGAGGAGAACCTGAAGTCGGCCAAGGCGACGGATCGGTCAGATCGAGCACGCGGCGATCGAGAAGGCCAAGGCGACCGCGCAGGCGACCGACGCCTACGTCCACGACAAGCCCTGGCAGGCGATCGGCATCACCGCCGGCGTCGGGGTCCTCGTCGGGACTCGCGGTCGGCATGATGCTGAACCGCCGCTAGCCGGCCGGGAATGAAGAGCCGATGTCGGGCACGCCCTCGCCGGGGGTGAAGGAAGCGCTGGGCGCGCTGGGCGCGGATGTCGCCGCGCTCGCGCGCGTCCGGCTGGAGCTTCTCACCGTCGAGCTCAAGGAAGCGTTGCAGCGCCAGAAGGCCATGCTGCAGTACGCGGTCATTGCGGCGCTGTTCCTGGCCGCGGGCCTGCTCGCGGTGGGCGTGCTGGTCGTCGTCGTCTTCTGGGATACGCATCGCGTGGCCGCGATCGCCGCGGTTTGCGTCGCCTACCTGGGCATCGGCGGGTGGGCCTTCGTGCGCTTGCGCGACCTCGCCGGAAACGGGGCGCCGCCCTTCGCCGCGACCATCGCCGAGTTCCAGCGCGACCTCGACATGCTCCGGGAGCCCGAATGAGCCAATCGAGCCGAGTTGCTGGCGCTGCAAAAGGAGGTCCTGCTCGCGCGCTCCAGCCTGGGCAGGCTCAAGATCCGGCGGGACGTGGGCCGCGTGCGCGAGAGCCTCTCGTTCGGCGGCGTCGCCTCCGGGATCGCCGCATCGGGCCCGGCTCGCGAGCTGGCCCTGGGGCTCCTGCTCACGGGGCTGGGCGGCCGGCGGGTGTCTCGCTTCGTCGCCTTCGCGGGCCGCGCGCTGGTCGTCGCGAGGATCGCCCTCGCGGCGTTCGGGATGCTGCGCTCGTCGCAACCGGCGCCCGGGGCCGCTCCTTCGTCCCCGGGCGACTAGGCGTCCGCGAGCACTTCCGGCGTGTCGTTGCGCGGGTTGCCGACGAGCTTCGAGATGGCGCGCACCTGCACCGGTCCCGCGTAGGGCACGAGGAGCGCCTGCGCCTGTGTCCGCAGGCGCGGTGAGCCAGTCGTCCACGCGCCCGGCCGGCAGGATCACCGGCATCCGGTCGTGGATGGCCGCCACCGTCTCGTTGGCGTCGGTGGTGAGGATCGTGAAGGTCTCGACGGGCGGCGCATCCGGGTGCGCCTTGTCGTGCCAGCTCTCCCAGAGCCCCGCGAAGGCGAAGAGGGGCTGGTCGGAGGCGGTGACGGCGTAGGGCTGCTTGTGCCCCGGCTCGCCCTTCCACTCGAAGAAGCCCGTGGCGGGGACCACGCAGCGCCGGCTCTTGAAGGCGTTGCGGAACGAGGGCTTCTCGGCGGCGGTCTCGCTGCGCGCGTTGATCATGCGGTTGCCGATGGCGAGGTCCTTCGACCAGAAGGGCACGAGCCCCCAGCGCAGCATCGCGACCTCCCGCGCGCCCGCGGCTCCCACGCGCACCACCGGGGCTTCCTGCGTGGGCGCGATGTTGAAGCGCTTGCGGATGCGGTCGTGCACGGGGACGTTGAACGTGTAGGCGATCACGTTCCCGTCGGCGTCGAGGAAGTAGCGGCTGCACATGGGCGGGAGTATTGCACAGGGTTGCCCCGCCCCGGCCCGGCCGGTAACCTGTGCGCACGCCATGCCCAAGACTCATGCCTGCCCCAGTTGCCGGGCGCCGATGGAAAAGCGGCGCTTCGGGCGCCAGCCCCTCGGCGACGTGATCATCGACGTCTGCTGGGACTGCCACGCGCTCTGGTTCGACCAGTACGAGAGCACCTCGCTCACGCCGCGCTCGGTCATCGACCTCTTCGGGCTCATCCACGAGCACCGCGCGAAGCCCGCGCGCACGCTCGCCGACAGCATGGCCTGCCCGCACTGCCGGGCGAAGCTCGCGCTCACGCAGGACATCCTGCGCACCAACCGCCTCACCTACCACCGCTGCCCGAACGGCCACGGCCGGCTCACCACGTTCCTCCAGTTCCTGCGCGAAAAGCAGTTCGTGCGCTCGCTCTCGCAGCCGGAGATCGAGAGCCTCAAGGCGGTGGTGAAGCAGGTGCGGTGCTCGGGCTGCGGGGCCGCGGTGGACCTCGCGCGCGACGTCGCCTGCAGCTTCTGCCGCTCGCCCATCGCCGTGCTCGACGCCCTGGCGGTGGACAAGGCGCTCGCGACGCTGGGGGAGGCCGACCGCAGGCGCACGACGCCGAACGCCGAGGAACTCGCCACGGCCTTCGAGTCGCTGGTCGCGACGCACAAGGACGCCAGGGGCGCGGGGCCCTGGACGCGACGATATCTCGCCCATGCAGTCCACGCCGGCCCTCATCGACCTCGTGGCCGAGGGGATCGGCCGGCTATTCCGTTGAAAGGATCATCCGCATGAGACACGCCGGACCTCATACGCGCGGCGCTCGCCGCGACCCTGGCGCTGCTTTCGGCCGCGTGCGCCAACGCGCCGGCCGTGCGCGAACCGCCTCCGCTGCCATTCACGGGGACGAAATGGACCCTCGTCACCGAGAGGAAGCTCGAGGGCGAGCAGCCCTACCTGGAATTCGGCGACGGGGCGGTGTCGGGGTTCACCGGCTGCAACCGGATCATGGGCCGCTACGTGCAGGACACGATCGGCGCGGGCGCGATCGTCTTCCGCTCGATCGCCACCAGCAAGCGAATGTGCGAGGACCCGCGGATGGCCGTCGAGGAGCGCGTCATCAACGTGCTGCGCTCGTCCACGAACGTGAAGGTCACGGGAAACACGCTGCGCATCGACGGCTCGGCCGGGAAGCTGGACTTCACGGCGCCGATCCCGTCGCCGCCGCCACCGGCGCACCGCCCGCGCCACCGCCGCCGAAATAGAAAGCGAAACGGGCCGCGCGAGCGGCCCGTTTCCGTTGCGCCGTGGCGCGATCAGCCGCGAACGAGCTTGCCGTTCTCGACGCGCACCTTGTCGCCCACGCGCCACGAGGGCTGGGTGGTTTGGCGCACCACGGTGCTGCTGCCGTCCTCGAGCTTCACGCGCACGTCCCAGGCGGTCGTGCTGCCCTTGTTCTTCTCGACTTCGTTGCCGACGAAGGCGCCGCCCAGCGCGCCGGCCACGGTGGCGACGTCCTTGCCGCGGCCGCTGCCCACCTGGTGGCCCGAGCACGCCGCCGACGATGCCGCCGAGCACGGCGCCGGCGCCGCTCGACTCGCCCTTCTTCTCGATGGGGATCACGTCCGTCACGGTGCCGCAGTTGCCGCACACCTTGGGAACCGGGGCGGGCGCCGGCGCGGGCGCGGCGGCGACCGGCGGCGGCGCGCTGGGCTCGTAGGCCGGCGCGCTGGTCGCGTAGCTGGGCGTGGTGGGCGCGGGCCTTGCCGCAACCGGTGCCGGCCGGCGCGGCGGGTGCCGCCTTCGGGGCTGGCGGCCTGGCCTGCACGGGTGCGGGATCCGGCTGCGGAGCCGGGGCTGCTTGCAGCCGGGCGGCTTCCTGGACCGGGGCCGGCGCGGGAGCGGCGGCCACGGGCTCGGGCGCCGGCGCGGGGGTTGCCTCGGGCGCGGGCGCCGGCTTGGGCGGCACCACCGCATCCGGAACCATGCCGGCCTGCTGCGCGGGACTGGCCATGCCCACGGGCGAGGCGGTGGCCGGCGTTGCCTGGCCGGGCAGCAGGCCCAGGTAGGAGGCGGCGCCGGCCGCGCCGAAGACCACGACGGCGATCGCGCCGACGACGATGCCGGGATGGACGCCGGACTTCGCGGGGGCGCCCGGGGCGTTGGTGTTCATCGATGACTCCTGTCGTTGATCGGCGACGCGCGGCGCGCGTCACTTCCGCAAATGCTAACGCCTTCGGGCGCTCCGCGTTGACGGCGCCTAGATGTCCACGTGCGTGCCCAGCTCGACCACGCGGTTGATCGGGATGTTGAAGAAGTCGGTGGCGCGCGTGGCGTTGCGGTTCATCCACGCGAAGAGGTGGTCGCGCCAGGTGGCCATGCCGGGCCGCTCGCCGGCGCAGACGATCGTCTCGCGCGACAGGAAGAAGGAGGTCTCCATCGGCTCGAACGCGAGGCCGTAGCGGATGCGGCAGGCGTCGAGTATGTCCTGCACGTCGGGCTGCTCCTTGAAGCCGTACCACGCCTCCAGCTTCCAGAAGCCCTCGCCCAGGCGCTTGAGCTGCACGCGGTCCTCGGGGGGGACGAGAGGCACGTCGTGCGTCACCACGGTGAGGAAGACCACGCGCTCGTGCAGCACCTTGTTGTGCTTGAGGTTGTGCAGGAACGCGGAGGGCACGGTGGCCGCCGAGCCGGTCATGAAGATGGCGGTGCCCTCGACGCGCTGCGGGGGGCTGAGCGCGAGGCTCTCGAGGAAGGGCTCGAGCGGGATGCCCTGCTCCGCCAGGCGCCGGCCCAGCAGCGTGCGCCCGCGCTTCCACGTGACGAGCAGGGTGAAGCAGGCCGCGCCGATGAGGAGCGGAAACCACCCGCCGGAAAGGAACTTGGTCGCGTTCGAGGCGAAGAAGGCGAGATCGATCGCCAGCATGCTGCCGAGGATGCCCCAGGTCGCGAGGGGCGACCACTTCCAGAGCTGGCGCGCGACCACCATCGCGAGCAGGCACTCGATCACCATCGTCGCCGACACGGCGATGCCGTAGGCGTTGGCGAGGCTGCCCGACGTGCGGAACCCCAGCACCAGGAGGATCACGGAGACGAAGAGCGTCCAGTTCACGAAGGGCACGTAGATCTGGCCGATGGCGCGCGAGGAGGTGTGCAGGATCTCCAGGCGCGGGATGTAGCCGAGCTGGATCGCCTGGCGGGTCATGGAGAACGCCCCGGTGATGACGGCCTGCGAGGCGATCACCGTGGCGGCCGTCGCGAGGACGACCATCGGCAGGACGCTCCACGACGGCAGCATGAGGTAGAAGGGGTTCTTGAGGCCGGCCGGATCGGCCAGCACGAACGCGCCCTGCCCGTAGTAGTTGAGGAGCAGGGCCGGCATCACGAGCCCGAACCAGGCGATGCGGATGGGACGCTTGCCGAAATGGCCCATGTCCGCGTACAGCGCCTCGCCGCCGGTGAGCGCGAGGAACACCGCGCCGAGCACCAGGAAGCCCAGGAGCGGGTTGGTGAGCAGGAAGAAGATCGCGTGCGAGGGGTTGGCCGCCGCGAGCACCTCGGGGTTGCCGGAGATCCGCCAGATTCCCACCGCGCCGATGGACGCGAACCACAGGAGGGTGACCGGGCCGAAGAAGGTGCCCACGCTCGCGGTGCCGCGCCGCTGGATGAGGAAGAGCGCGGTGAGGATCGCGATCGTCACCGGGATCACCCAGTGGGCGAAGACGGGCGTGGCCACTTCCAGCCCCTCCACGGCGGAGAGCACGGAGATGGCCGGCGTGATCATGCTGTCGCCGTAGAACATGGCCGCGCCGAAGATGCCCAGCATGATCACGAACCAGCGCATCCGCGGCCGGTCGTGGATGCCGCGCAAGGCGAGCGCGAGCAGGGCGAGGATGCCGCCCTCGCCGTTGTTGTCGGCGCGCATCATCACCGAGAGGTACTTGTAGGCGATGACCCACGCCATCGACCAGGTGATGAGGGACAGGAGCCCCAGCACGTTCTCGGGAGTGGGGTCGATGCCGTGCTCGGGCGAGAAGCATTCCTTGAGCGCGTAGAGGGGACTCGTGCCGATGTCGCCGAAGACGACGCCCAGCGCGCCCAGCACCAGCGCCGCCGTGGGCGCGTGCGCGGGGTGGGCCGATGGGACCGGTGCTGCCGGGGAACTCATTCAGGCTCCGGCGCCGGAAGGGGACCGGGCGCAAGTGCGGCGGGACTATACGCCCCCTTGCTGCACCGCACAACTCGCGGTGTCAGACACCGCGACGCGGATCAGGCGACGTAGAGGACGATGGCCACGTAGTGCAGCGGCGCTGCCGGCCAGCACGAACAGGTGCCAGATGCCGTGGAAGTGCCGGAAGCGCTCGTCGAAGAGGTAGAACACGACGCCCGCCGTGTAGATGACGCCGCCGGCCACGACCCAGGCGAAGCCCGACCACGAGAGGGCGTCGATGAGGGGCACCACCGCGAAGACCGCGCACCAGCCCATCAGCAGGTAGAGGACGAGGGAGACGATGCGCGCGCCCTTCGCGAGCCAGATCTCCTGGACGATGCCCAGGATCGCGAGCCCCCAGACCACGCCGAAGAGCGACCATCCCCAGGGGCCGTTCAGGCTCACCAGGGCGAAGGGCGTGTAGGTGCCGGCGATGAGGAGGTATATCGCCGCGTGGTCGAACTTGCGGAACAGCTCCTTCGCGCGGCCGCGGGTGGAGTGGTAGAGCGTCGAGCTCAGGTACAGGAAGACGAGGGTGGCCCCGTAGATCGAGAAGCTGACGATCCTCCAGGGGTCGGCCTTGAGCGAGCCGAGCACGATGAGCGCCACCGCTCCGGCGAGCGCGAGGAGCGCCCCGGAGAGGTGGGTGATGCCGTTGAATCGTTCGCCGCGGTACATCTGGGGGGCCTCTGGAAGGCCGCGTCGCGGTGCCTCAGGCGGGCGGGGTCTCGGAATCGGGTGCGGGGGCGTCGGCGGCGGGGTCGCCCTCCTTGGCCTGCTTGTTCTGCATCTTGCGCTGCAGCTTTTCTTCCTTCTTGCGCTTCTGCTCGAGTTCGCGCTTGCGCTTTTCGAATGCGTAATTGGGTTTGGCCAAGATCGTGCGCTCCTTCCTAGGGGTAAGGTGGAGCCATTGTCCCACGGCGGGCGCCCGGGCGCATGCGGCAGGTCAAGCGGCCTTCAGGCCCCGATTTCGGCGCCGAGAATGGCCTCGAACCCCTCGCGGTAGGTGGGGTGGAGGAACCGGAAGCCCTCGCCCCGCAGGCGCGCGCTGGAGATGCGCTTGTTGCCGCCGCGCTGGAGCACCTGGGCGTTGTCCTCGCCCAACGGGGGCGGCGCGAGGCCGAGCCGCGCGGCGATCCAGTCGAGGATCTCGCCCATGGGCGTCGGGGCCTCGTCGCTGCCCAGGTAGAGCGGCTGCACGGCGGGCCGATCGGCCAGGTGGACGATGGCGCGCGCGCAGTCGTCGCGGTGGATGCGGTTGGTGATGGCCGCGCGCGACTTCGCCGACACGGGCGAGCCCGAGCGCACCATCCGGACGAGCCGGTCGCGTCCCGGGCCGTAGATGCCGGAGAAGCGGATGGCCGTGGCCTCGAAGGGCGCGCCGGCGAGCAGCGCCTCGCCCTCGAGGAGGGTCCTGCCCGAGAAGCCCTTCGGGAGCGCGGCAGTGGACTCGTCCACGACGGCGCCGTCGTCCTGGCCGAAGACCCCCGTGGAGGAAACGAAGACGAGCCGGCGCGCGCGCCCCGCCGCGGCCGCCCGGATCACGTTCGCGAGGCCCGTCACGTACGCGTCGCGGTAGGACTCCTCGGTGAAGCCGTCCGCCGACACGCAATAGACGACGCACCCGGCCTCGCCCAGGGCCGCGGGGTAGGTGGCCGGGCGAAGCACGTCCATGGCGTGGGAGCCGGGCTCGTTCCCGGGCGTGCGCCGGCCGATGTCGACCGCGTGGCCCGCCTGCGCGAGGAGGCGCGCGGCCACCGTGCCCACGTAACCCGCCCCGGCGATGAAGACGCGGGCCATCAGGAAAGCACGAGCGCCACCGCGAAGCCGTCGTAGCCCTTCGTGCCCACCGTCTGGATGGCGGTGGCGGCCACGCGCGGCTCGCTCGCCATCAGGAGGTTGAGCCGCCGGACGCCGCGCACGGCGGCATCGGCGCTCGCGGCGTCGGCGACGGCGCCGTCGCGGACGACGTTGTCCACCACGATGACCGTCCCGGGCCGCGACATCTTCAGCGCCCAGGAGAAGTAGTCGGGGTTCGAGGGCTTGTCGGCGTCGATGAACACGAAGTCGAACGGGCCCGCGGCCTCGTGGTACAGCTCCTCCAGCGAGTCGATCGCACGGCCCACGCGCACCCGGGCGATGTTGGCGAACCCGGCGCGCGCCAGGTTCTCCCTCGCCACCGCGGCGTGCTTCGGGTCGATCTCCAGCGTGATGAGGCGCCCGCCGGGCGGAAGCGCCCGGGCGAGCCAGATCGTGCTGTAGCCGCCGAGGGTGCCGATCTCGAGGATGCTCCTCGCGCCGTGGATCCGCGCGAGGAGCTGCAGGAACTTGCCCTGCGGCGCGGAGACGCTGATCGCGGGAAGGCCCGCGGCGTCGCTCGCGCGCAGCGCCTCCTCGAGCACCCCGTCGGGCTTGACCAGCGTTTCGGTGAGGTAGGTGTCGACCGCGTCCCAAGTGTCCTGGCTCATGACGCCAAGACTATCACTACCGGACGCGCTTCCCTTCCATCGCCGCCACCGAGCGGCCGATGAGCTCCTTCAGCACCGCGATATCGACGTCGGCGAGGTGCCTGAGGTACAGGCAGGACTTGCCGGTCTTGTGCCTGCCCAGCTTCGCGAGGAGCTCGGCGTGGCGCTCGAAGCCCGCCATCATGTAGAGCACCAGCTCGTTCTTTCGCGGCGCGAAGGCGACCAGGGGCCAGTCGCCCGTGCCGCCGCTGGCGTACTGGTAGCGGTAGGCGCCGAAGCCCACGATGTTGGTGCCCCAGAGCACCGGCTTCTCGCCGGTGGCCTCCTGCATGAGCTTCGCGACCGCCTTGCAGTCCTTGCGGCGCTGTTCGTCGGCAATGGCCGCGAGGAAGGCGGCGACGCTCGCCTTCGTGGCCTTCGTCTTCGGTTCCGCCATCGCCGTGTCCCCCTGTCGGCTTGCGAATCAGGCCCGCTGCGCCTGCCCGAGGGCGGCGATCGCCTCCGCGCGCCTGGGCTCCACTTCCGCGAGCGAGCTCACGGTCACGCCGAGGTCCCTCAGGATCCCGTCGGCGATCGCGTACACCCAGCCGTGCACCGCGACTTCCTGCCCGCGCTCCCACGCGTCGCGCAGGATCGACGTCTCGCACACGTTGACCACCTGCTCGATCACGTTCAGCTCGCAGAGCCTGTCGGCCTGCGCGCCGGCGCCTTCGAGCAGCGCGAGGATGTCGGGGTACTTGTTGCGCACGTCCTGCACGTGGCGAAGCCAGTTCTCCACGAGACCCAGGCGCTCGCGGCCCAGCGCCGCGCGCACGCCGCTGCAGCCGTAGTGCCCGACCACCATGACGTGGCGGACCTTGAGCACCTCCACGGCGAACTGGATCACCGAGAGGCAGTTGAGGTCGGTGTGGACCACCACGTTGGCGACGTTGCGGTGCACGAAGAGCTCGCCCGGCAGGAGCCCCACGATGTCGTTGGCGGGCACGCGGCTGTCGGCGCAGCCGATCCAGAGGTACTCCGGCGACTGCTGCTGCGAGAGCTTCCGGAAGAAGGCCGGATCGTGCTTGCGGATGCGCTCGGACCACGCGCGGTTGTTGTCGAAGAGGCGGGAGAGGGAACGCATGTCGTCCTGGTCAGGTTCGAAGCCTGTGGCGGCGGTGATTATCGATCCAGAAGGCCCACAGGACCAGCAGCCACTGCGCCTGGCCGACCCACGCGATGGCCTCCACGCTGGGCGGCGGGGCGCCGAAGAGGTTTCCGGCCTGGATGGCGAGGAGGAAGGCCACCAGGCCCGCGAACCCCCATCGGCCGGACCGGTCGATGGGCCGGGTGGTCCGCGCGTACAGCCAGACGCCGAGGGCGAACAGGGGGATCTCGATGGCGACCGTGAGCGGAAGCGAGGACCACGCGTTCAGCCCCACGAGGGTCGCCGAGCCGGGATAGAGCGGCAAGTCGGGCGCGTGCACGATCGCGTCGAGGATCCAGTGGCTCAGCACCAGCGCCGCGACGACGAGGGCGTCGCGCAGGTTTCGCCGGATCACGAGGTAGGCGGCGCCCATGGCGAGCGCCCAGCCGAGCACCGCGGCCAGGCTGTGCGACACCGGGTAGTGGTCGAAGGCGAGGGGGGTGACGGCGGTGGCGCCCGGGACGATCCGCACGCTCTCCACGCCGAGGAGCAGCAGCGTCGGCCAGAGCAGGTCGATGAACTGCGCGGCCGCGAAGAGCCAGCCCAGCGACGCCTGCGGCGCGATCGCCTTGGCGCCGAATCCGGCGCCGAAATGACCCAGGAACATCAGCCCTGCCTCCTCATCGCGCGACGGTTGGCGACGGCGGCCATTATGACGGGATCAGAGCCCCTGGGAGCCGCGAATGGGGAGCTCGCGATTGTCGCCGTCGCGGAAGCGGTGCACGCCGCGCAGGTTCACCAGCAGGTCCGCGAAGGCCCGGGAATGGGGATCGTCCTTTCCGGCGTAGCCCCAGTTGAAGCGCCCGCCCACGTACTCGCGCGTGTTGCGGACCTCGGCCGCGATGTCCATGCGCCACTTGTTCCCCTCGCGCACGAAGAAGTGCGGCGAGGTAAAGGGCGTGCTGGTGAAGTAGAGGATGGCGAGGTCACCGCGCTCCACCACGCGGAAGCGCTTGCCGCGCTCGCCGAGGAGGATGAACTCGGCATAGGCGGGGCTCAAGGGGAAACCCGCCAGGTAGCGGCGGGAGTCGGTCGTGAAGAAATCCACGTCCGGATCGTGCACGGGCTGCGAGAGCCACTCGAGGTAGCGGGCGTAGGTCCCGTCCGGCGAGTCCTGGGCGGCGAAGCGCCCGCGACGGGCGGGGTCCATGCGCGCGGCAGGAACCGCCGGGGCGCCCGCCACGCGCGGAACCGAAGCGGTGACGCCCGCGCCGCCCGACAGGTGCGCGGCTTCCGGAAGCCCCTTCAGCACGGCCGGGTCGAAGGCTTCGCCGAGCACTGCCTCGCGGATGCGGTGCTGGATGAGCCTGAGCATCAGGCGCAGGCCGACCGAGAGGTTGCCCGAGGCGAAGAAGAGGCGCGCGTGGTGGTCGACGAGGTAGTTCACGAAGGCATCGGGGAAGAAGCCCTCCAGCCCGTAGCCCACCTCGACCTTGAGGCGCCGGCTCGCCATGTCGTAGAGAAGGAGGACGCCGCGCTCCTCGCGCGTCCTGCCGCCGATGCGCAGCTCCTCCACGAGAGCCACCGCGAGGTCCTCCAGGCGCTTTCCGCCCGTGTCTCGCACGAAGACGAACCGCACGTCGATGTCCGACTCGCGGTGGACGAGCTCCATGTACTGCTCGAAGCGGGGCACGTCGCCCGGGGGCAGCACGCCCGCGATGTCGTGCACGCGCCGGCAGCCCTCCTTGCCGGGGCACAGAGCCAGGTGCGGTCCGCTCGCGATGCCGCGGACGGCGAGCGATTTCCAGCCCCAGATGCCCAGCGCGCCCACCACGCCCACGGCGGCCACGATCGCGAGCGGGCGCAGGATTCGGGCCATGGGCGATCCGTGGCCGGGCTACTTCCTGCGTTCCAGCATCGCCTTCAGGTCGGCGAAGGGAGAGTGGGTCGCGCCCGCGGGCTTCGCCTCGCCCGTGCCGCCGCCGGCGAGCTCGAGCTGCTTCTGGTGCTCGTTGTCGTGGCAGTACACGCACAGCAGCTCCCAGTTGCTGCCGTCGGGCGGGTTGTTGTCGTGGTCGTGGTCGCGGTGGTGCACCGTGAGCTCGCGCAGGTTGGCGCTCGTGAACGTGCGCGCGCAGCGCCCGCAGACCCAGGGGTAGATCTTCAGCGCGCGCTCGCGGTAGGTGAGGGAGCGCGCGTCGGCGGCGCGCCGGGCCTCGGCGACGATGCGGTCGAGCTTCGCGGGATCCGCCATGCGCCGTCAGCGGTACTTTTCCGCGCAGCGCGCGATGGCGGCGATGCTTCCGAGGTCGAGGCAATGCCGCGCGTCGGCCTCGCGCTTGCGCGACTTGCGCCTGGGCGCCGGCGGGGGCGCCGGATCGGGAGATGCCTTCGGCGTGCTCGCCGCGCGCGCGGGCGCCGGAGCCGGCGCCGCGGGTGCGGCAGGCGCCGCCGTGGCTGCATCGCTGCGCGCCTTCCCGGCCGATCTCGATCCCCCCGGCCGATACTGCTCGGCGCACTGGGCGATCGCCTGGTTGGATCCCAGGTCGAGGCAGTGCCGCGCGTCCCCGGGGGCCGCCGGTTCCGCGAAGCTCATCGGGGGCGCGGACGCCAGGAGGGCGGCGAGCGCGATGCAGGTCCAGTTGCCTGGTGTGCTTTCCATCGTGACCCTCCCGGCTGCCGTGGGGCTACTTGACGCGCCTGACCTTCGCCACGCGGTTGCTGCCTTCGAACTCGATGGCGAACGAGCCCATGAAGGCGCGGCGGATCTTCACCTTCACGTTCTCGATGTGGATGTAGCCCGTGCTGCCGTCGCTGATCTGCCACGACTGGCCGTTGGCCAGCGTGATGACCGTGTTGGGTCCCCAGCCCTCGAACATGCCCGGGATGGTGCTCTCGATGGCGTCCAGCTGTCCGGCGGGCGTCTTGGATTCCATGCCGAACTGCTGGGCCGGCGTGGGGGGCGTTGCGGCGGCCTTGGGCGCGGCGACCGGCGCGGCCGCGGGCGTGCCGGCCTTGGGCTGCGCTGCGGTGGCCGCGGGGGTGGCCGAGGGCACGGCGATCGCGTCGTAGCAGGCGAGGCGGGCCGCGGAATCCTTGATGGCGCGGCAGCGCAGGATGCCGGCGTCGTCGGCGAGGGCGGAAGTGGTGGCGGCGAGCAGCAGGAGCGCGAGAGCCCTCATGGGTTTCTTCGGTTCGTGGAGGAAGACCGCATTCTATGCCCGGACGGTGCGGGTTCAAACCGCCGACCCGTTCCAGCCTTCGGCCGCGTAGGCGAAGAGCCAGAAATTCTGCAGGTCGCGGTACTCGGGCCGCGTCCCGAATCCCGCGAGCATCGCCTCCAGCTCCGCGCGCGACGGGAAGTTCTTGAGGACCCGGTGCACGGTGCCGTCCTTGAGGCGGCGGTGCTGCCAGGTGTTGCCGCGGGCGTCGCGCTCGGCGATGGGGAAGTCGCGCAGCTGGGCCTCGGAATTGTCGATGAGGACCACGCGTGCGCCGGGCAGCAGGCGCCGGTGCAGGCTCTCCAGGAACTCGCCCCGTCGCTCGACGGGCACGTGCGAAAGCCAGAGGCCGGCATAGGCGCCCTCGAAGCGGCCGAGCGACTCGGGCAGGTCGTAGGCGTCGGCGATCGCGAACTTCACGGACTGTACGCCCGGGCGGGCCTTGCGCGAGCTCGAGCGGTTCCGCGACGGCATCGGTGGCGGTCATGCGCGGAGGCTGCCGGCGCGATGTGCTGCGTCCAGTAGCCGGTGCCGCAGGCCACTTCCAGCACCGTGCGGCCGGCGAAGGTGGCGGGGAGGTACTCGCGCAGGAAGGCGAGGTCCTCGCGGCGCTCGGGCTTGTCGTAGACGTCGTCGTAGTACGGGGCGCGGGCCGCGTAGTACGACTGCATCCCGTCGCTGCCCGTCACGGGAGGGCGGCGGCGCGCGGCTCGCTCCCGTGCCGGTACACGTAGGCGAGGAGCGCGAGGAGGATCAGCGAGTGGCCTGCGTGGAACGGTCGCGAACGAAAAGGGACCGGCGACCAGCTCGGGGCCGTAAGTGGCGATAAGTCCCCACGGCACGGCGAGTTGGGCGGCGAGCGCGGCCAGGAGAAAGGGCCGGCCCCAGATCGCCCGGCCGGCATAGCCGACGGTTCCCGCCACGATGGCGACGGCCAGCGCCAGGTACAGGGAGAGTTCGACACTCGCCGCGCCGGAGTACTTTCCCGTTGCCAGTTGCATCACGCATCCGAGCCCCTGGATGACTCCCACGAGGGCGCCGTAGACCAGGACGGCGAAATGCCCCAACGGCAGCGTGCGAAGGGAGGGCGGCATCCCTTCCGGGCCGAACCGGTCCTCCAGGAATTCGCGCACGCGGTGCACGGCCTGGATCGCGAAGGCCGGGTCGTGGAGCGCGGCCTCGCCCGGGTGCTCCAGGCGCATGCGGTAGCTCGTGTAGGACTCGAGGTTGAGATCGGCGGGGAGAGGCTCCTCGCCGTAGGCCGCGGCGCGCCGCCCCTCGATCTCCCGGTAGATGTCCGCGTCCGAGTAGCCGTTGGACTTGAACTCGTAGTACCCGCGCACGATCGCGAGGACCAGGGCCTCGGGCCGCGCGCGCAGTTCCGAGGCGCCCATGCGCCGGAGCGCTTCGTCCGGCACGGGATCGCGGGTGCGCAGGCGGACGAGCTGGCGGATCAGGTCGGCGTCCTTCACGGTTGGCTGGCCTTCCACGCTTCGATCAAGGGGAGGAGGGCCTTGCGGCGCTCGAGGGAATCCGCGGGCCAGTGCTTCTCGCGGTCGTAGTACTCCGGCACGGAGGGCTGGCCGGGCGGGATCACCACCCAGGGCTGCTTCGAGGCCGTGAAGATGTGGATGTCCGGCGGCAGGCGGTCGGGCTCGTCGAGCGTGCCCACGCGCACGAACTTCACCAGGGGGCCGGCGCCGGCGTAGTTGCTCCACACGGCGACCTTGCAGCGCGGGCAGCGGGCGATGGCCTGGCCCTTGCCGCTCCCGGAGGGCGTGTCGACGATCTCCGGCTCGCCGCCCAGGTTCGTCACGCGGTCGGCCTCGATCATGGCGTTGAGCGCGAACGAGGCGCCGCTCTCGCGCTGGCACCAGCGGCAGTGGCAGCAGTGGACGAAGAGCGGGCGCGATCGCATCCGGTAGCGGACGAAGCGGCAGTCGCAGCCGCCCTCCAGCGCGAACACGGCGCCTACTCCGCGTACATGGGCTTGCCTTCGTTCAGGCGGATCCAGCCCTTCACGATGCGGTAGATGTACCAGATGAGGTCCGCGAAGAGCACGACGATGCCCACGACCACGAAGGTCAGCGGCGAGCCCGATGAGGCCCCAGAGCAGGCTGAACCAGAAGGTGCGGATCTGCCAGCGGAAGTGGCTCTCGAGCCAGGTGCCCTGCACGTCGTCGCGCTTCACGTAGTTGATGATGATCGCGACGAGGCACGTCACCCCGAAGATCAGCGAGACGGCATACAGGGCGTAGGTGATCGTGGTCAGGTTCTTGTCGGAGACGGACTTCTCAGCTTCGCTCGTTGTCATTTTTCGCTCCCTGGGTGTGCCCATTCTAACTGCTTCACCCGCTGCTACCTGCGCGTGTAGCGGCCGTCGAAAGCGGTGGCCCACTTGCCCTCGGCGTCCGTGGATTCCCAGTGCTGGCGGACGCTGCCGTCGTCGGCGGGCGTCCAGGTGATGCGGTGCTTCGTGACGCGGCCGTCGGCTGCGGTGGTCTGGCCTTCCATCACCATGCTCTTGTCCTTGAGTCCGCCTTCCAGCAGGAGGAGCGTTCCGCCGTTGTCCACCCAGGTCTGGTGCCACACCTTGCGGCCCGGGTCGTACGCGTTGAGGCTCTCGCCCTTGTAGCCGCGCGCGGTGTCGTAGCGCTCGTGCAGGACGCAGCCGCCGTACTCGCGCTCGATGCGGTTCGTGCCGGCGAGCTTGTCCTTCGCGTGCACGTTCCATTCCCCGATCCAGAAGTCGAACTGGCGGTGGGCGGGTAGTCGCAGGGGGCGGCGGGCGCGGGGAGGGCGGCGAGGCGGCCGCGATGGCAAAGGGCGGCAGGTGCGAGCTCGGGCCATCGGTCCATCCTCGCTCGTCGGGAGCCGATGGACCGGGTCTGGGGCGGGCGTACCTGAGCGGCGAATCCCGGGCCCTTGGGCGGTCAACGCCCGCGCGGCACCTCGTAGCGCAGCTCGGCGAATCCGGGTCCGAACATCTTGACGGAGGTGAGGCGAAGGGGCGGGGTGGTGATGCTGCGGGGGAGGAGGGGCTTGCCCGCGCCCAGGGTGACGGAGGCGACCTGGACGATCAGCTCGTCGAGGAGCCCGGCGTCGTGGAACTGGCCCACGAGGTCGCCGCCGCCCACGATCCAGAGGTTCTTGCCGCTGGCGGCCTTCTTCATCTCTTCATGCACGGGACGGACGTCGCCTTTCACGAAGCGGATGTCGGCGTCGGGGATGGTCGGGAGGCTGCGGCTGGTGAACACCCAGGTGGGCTGCTCGTAGGGCCAGGGCTCTCCCTCGCCGGTGCCGGGCTTGATGGCGTGGCGGAGCATCCACTCGTAGGTGTGGGAGCCCATGGCGAGGGCGCCGACGTCCTTGATGAACTGGGGGTAGCTCGTTGCGCCGACGTCGCCCAGGGGGAAGAGCCACTCGAGCGAGTCGTCGACGGTGGCGATGAAGCCGTCGAGGGTGGAGGCGGTGTAGTACTGGGTCTTCATCGGTGCAGGTCCCGCCGAAATGCCGATCAGCGCATATTCTGCGGCAGGCCGTCGGCGATGTCGTAGTAATCGCCCTTCTCCGACACGAAGATGTGCATTTCCAGGTGGGTCGAGGTGGGGGTGTCGAATGCGCCCATCGCGATGCCGATCCAGTCGCGCGCCGGCGGATCGAAGAACAGGGACGAGCCGCACCGGGAGCAGAATCCCCGCCGCACCTTGGCCGACGAGTGGTACCAGGACACGTTCTCGCTTCCCGTGACCTCGAGGGCGCTCTTCGGAACATCCGTCGAGGCGAAGTAGTGGCCCGAATGCTTCCGGCACTGGACGCAGTGGCAGGCGTCGGGAGGCCTTCAGATCGCCCGTCACGACGAAGCTGACTGCACCGCACAGGCAGGAGCCCTTTCTCGTGGTCGCCATCGTGGGCCTTTCATGCAGAGGGAAACCTTCCGGATCCAGGCTCTTGGACATGAACACGCTTCGGTAGCTCTTGCCCTCGCCTTGAGTCGTGTCGACGTGCCTGTATCCGCGACGCGAGTACATTTCCACCAGGTGACGGCGCAGGTTCGGCGGTATCGAGGGCAAGTTCCGAGAAGCCATTCGTTCTCGCCCATACTTCGGCCGCCTTCAACAGGCGCGAACCGATGCCCCTGCGCTGGCATTGCGGCGCTACCGCCATCTGATGCGCGCTGGCTACGCCGGGCCTCGCGAAGTACGGGCACTCCGCATTCTCCCGGCTGGTGGGCTCCACCACGATAGTCCCGACGAGCCGGCCGTCCTCGATCGCGACGAGACAGCACCCTGCATTGATCCGCTCGATAGTGGTCTCAGGCGCTTGATCCACTGCGGTGTAGTTGAGTCCCGCGCGGCCCAGCGGAGCATAGGCGTGGTGGAGAAGCTCCGTAAGCTCCTCGATCGAATCATCCGGGCTGATCTGCCTGATCTCGACCATCCCGCCTATGCTGCACGACAATTGACGAAGGTGACAGGCACCATCCCGCGGGTGCGCATGATATGCCTTGACCTATGGCGGGATAACGACTGTATTCTGTCCGGCACGTGTGACCGGGTCAATCGCAACGCCCTGATCCGCCGCCGAAAAGCCGAAGCGAAGCGACCAACGAGAAGGGCAGGCCCGGCACCCCGCCGAGGCAAGGCCCGCAATCCCGGCGCCAAGAAGGAGAACTCCCCATGCCTTCGAAGTCCCGCCGCACCCGGTCCAGCGCCTCGCGCGCATCCACCGCGAAGCGCCCCATCCGCAACGTCACGCCCGACAAGGTGGACCTGCGCGACCGCCCGTACCAGCCCCCGGTCGCCATCGCCCCGCCGCCCGCCTTCCGCGCGAAGACGAAGCTGCCGGTCCTCAACCAGGAGAACACGAGCGCCTGCACGGGCTTCTCGCTCGCCACCGTCGTGGGCCACCTGCTGAAGCAATCGGGCCGCGCGACGGATGCGAGCGTCTCGCCCTGGATGCTCTACTCCATGGCGCGCCGCTACGACGAGTTCCCGGGCGCGGAGGACGCGGGCTCCAGCCTTCGCGGCGCGCTCAAGGGCTGGCACAAGCACGGCGCCTGCGCGCTCGGCCTCTGGAACGAGATCGACATGCCGGTGGCGACCAACGTCCCCGGCAAGGACTGGTGGCTCGACGCGGTGAACCGGCCGCTGGGCGCCTACTACCGCGTCGACACGCGCTCGGTCACGGACATGCACGTGGCGCTCAACGAGGTGGGCGTCCTCTACGCGAGCGCCATCTGCCACGACGGCTGGCTCGAGGACGCAAAGGCGGCCTCGCGCAAGGACTGGGTGATCCCGCATCGCAAGGCGAAGCCCGACGGACGGCGGGCACGCGTTCGCCATCGTGGGCTACGACGAGCGCGGCTTCCTCGTGCACAACTCCTGGGGCGAGGGCTGGGGCGACGGCGGCTACGCGACCCTCACCTATGCCGACTGGGTCGACAACGCCATGGACTGCTGGGTGGCGCAGCTGGGCGTGGTCACCGAGGAGCACCGGCGCGTGGCCTCCTCGCCCATCGGCCTGAAGAAGGGCGCGGCGCTTTCCTCGGACCGCATCCTCGTGCGCCACCAGATCGCCCCGTACGTCATCAACATGGAGAACAACGGGCGGCTCTCCTCCTCGGGCGCCTTCCGCACGGGCGAGGACGACGTGCGCTCGCTCGTCACCGACTATCTCGACGCCGCGCGCAGGGACTGGGGCCTGAAGAGGAGCGAGCCGATCGACATCTGCCTCTACGCGCACGGCGGGCTGGTGGGCGAGGACGACGCCGCGCGGACCTTCGCCAAGTGGTGGCCGGCGCTCTACAAGGCGAAGCGCTTCCCCGTCTTCGTGATGTGGGAATCGGACCTGTGGTCCACGATCAAGGCGCGGCTCGAGGACGTGGTGAAGAAGGCGCCGCGGCCCACCGCCGGCCCGCTCGAGGCGCTGGGCAAGTGGTGGAACGAGCGGCTGGAGTCGATGCTGGCGCCCGCGGGCGGCGCGCTGTGGGGCGAGATGAAGCAGAACGCGCAGGCGCTCTCGGGCGAGCCGGAGTCGGGGCTGCGGCTCCTCTTCAAGCACCTGAACGAATCCGCGCTGGCGCAACGGGGCCGGGTTCCGGCTGCACCTGGTCGGGCATTCGGCGGGCTCCATCGTGCACGCCTACCTCATCGACCGGCTGGCGGCGCAGGAATGGGAGTTCGAGAGCGTGAGCTTCATGGCGCCGGCCCTGCGCGTGGACACCTTCGACGAGCGCGTGCGGCCCTGGATCGAAAGCCGGCACGTGAAGCGCCTGCGCGAGTTCCACCTCACCGATTCCGCGGAGAAGCAGGACCCGACCTGCCGGCCCGATCCTGGGCTACGGCCGCTCGCTCCTGTACCTCGTGTCGCATTCCTTCGAGGGCGGGCGCGAGGTGCCCATCCTCGGCATGGAGAAGCACTTCCCCGCGGACCTCGCGCGCCTTCGCAGCGTGAAGGTCTTCACCGCGCCGGACGAGCAGCACCGCCAGCACCACCCACGGCGGCTTCGACGACGACGGCGCCACGATGGCGAACGTGATCGCCGGCATGGGACAATGAGGGGCATGAATCTCTACATCGTCACCGGGCACACGAAGGGGCTGGGCCAGGCGCTGGTCCAGCAACTGGGCGTGGAGCAGGACGTCGAGCTGATCGCCCTCGGGCGCGCGGCGGACGGTCCCATCCCGGGCGGGGCGCAGCTCTATGTCGACCTGGGCATGCCGCGCGCGGTCGACGCCGTGTGCGACCGCATCGAGGAGCGCCTGCGCGGCAAGCGCTTCGCGAAGGCCGTCCTCATCAACAACGCAGGCGTCATCTCGCCGGTGGGCATGCTGGACCGCGTCGACGCGGAGGAGCTGGAGAAGAGCATCGCGGTCAACTTCACCGCGCCCATCCTCCTCATGCGCCGCTTCCTCGTCGCCACGGCCACCATCGCCAAGGTCCGGCGCGTGATCAACATCTCCTCCGGCGCCGGCCGCCGCCCCATCTTCGGCTGGGGCGCCTACTGCGCCGCCAAGGCGGGCCTGGACATGGTCTCGCGCGTGGCGGCCCTCGAAGCGCAGACGGCGATGACGGGCGTCGAGGTGGTGAGCCTCGCCCCCGGCGTGATCGACACGCCCATGCAGGGCGTCGTGCGCAGCGCCAGCCCCGAGGAGTTCGTGGACGTCGAGCGCTTCCGGCAGATGAAGGCCCAGGGCGAGCTGCGCGATCCCGCGGACGTCGCGGCCGACATCCTGCGCCTCGAGCGATCCGGCAAGCTCTTCGCGGAGCCCATCGCGGACCTGCGCACGCTCGGCGCGTGATCACCGACCCCTTCTTCTTCGCCGTGGCGATCCCGGCGGTGCTGATCATGGGGGTTTCCAAGGGCGGGTTCGGAAGCGGCCTGGGGCATCATGGCGACGCCCCTCGTGGCGCTCGCCGTCCCCACGCCGCAGGCCGCCGCCATCATGTTGCCCATCCTGCTCGTGATGGACGTGACCGGGCTCGCGGCCTACCGCGGCACGTTCCATCGCAAGAACCTGGGGCTTCTCCTCGCCGGGGGCGTCACGGGGATCGTCCTGGGCGCGCTCACCTTCCGCTTCTTCAGCGAGTCGCTGATCCGCGTGGCTGCTGGGCGTGATGGCGATCGCGTTCGTCGCGCACCGCCTGCAGCCAGGGCGGCACGGGCGCGCCGGCGGTGGTGCCCTCGAAGGCGAAGGGGTTCTTCTGGTCCACCGTCTCCGGGCTCACCAGCACGATCGCGCACGCGGGCGGCCCGCCGCTCAGCGTCTACCTCCTGCCGCAGAAGCTCGACAAGGCGATCCTGGTGGGCACGACGGTCGTCTTCTTCGCGGTGATCAACGCGGTGAAGCTCGTGCCCTACCTCTGGCTCGGGCTCTTCGACTCGCGCAACCTCCTCACCTCGCTCGCCCTCGCGCCGCTCGCGCCCTTCGGCATCTGGCTGGGCGTGTGGCTCATGCGCAGGCTCTCGCAGGAGCTCTTCTACCGCATCGCCTACGCGATGCTGGTGATCGTGGGCGCGAAGCTCCTCTGGGACGGCGCGCGGGGCCTGGCGGCCTGACTCACCGGCGCGCGGGGCGAAGCGCCCGCCAGAGCGCCCCCAGCGATCCACGCGAGCGGCAGGATGCCCGTCGCGGCCCACAGCGCGATGGGCAGGCTGGATCGCCGTGGCGGGCGCCGGGCGCAGGTCCGCGTCGCGCAGCTCCGGCGGAAAGGGGCGCGGCGGCACCGGGATCACCTTCAGGTCGGCGGGGTCCGCGGGGAGCGCGTTCAGGTACTCGCGCGGGCTCGCCGCGGGCCAGGTGCCGAGCGCCCGCGAGGAGGGGATCTGCGGAATGCGCACGCCCACGAGCGCGACCACGTCCTCGGCGAGCATGCCCGCGAGCTTTCCCTGCGCGGGCTCCGCGCCGCGCGCGAGTTGCATCAGCGAGAAGACCGCTTCCTCGAACGCCGCCGCGGGCATGAGCCGCGTGCGGTCCTCCGTGAGGTACTCGTACGCCGTGCGCGCGGGGGCGAGGCGCCCTTCGGAGAACACCTTCGCGGGCACCGCGAGCCAGCCGCGAAGCGTGTCGGAGGGCCCGCGCGAGGCGCAGCTCCCAGCCCAGCGCGCGAAGCAGGTCCACGCTGATGGAGGCGCAGTTCATGGAGGAGTGCCGGTACTCGAGCTGGTGGCGCCAGAACTGCAGGTAGAGGCGGTTGAGCGCGCCCTGCACCAGGTCGGCGGCGCGGGCGTCGCGCAGGATCGCGAGCATCACGTAGCAGGGCCGGTACCAGGCCTGCCCGCTGTTCAGGTCCGCGAGGTAGTTGTCGAGCGGCACCGGCGCGGGAAGGATCCCCTTCTCGCTCACGCTGTCGAGCGTGTAGAAGTTCGAGACCAGCAGGTCCGAGAGGCGGCCGCCCTCGGGCAGCCGCCCGGTGGCGAGCGCGAAGTGCCCTGCCCAGGCCTCGTCGTCGTCGCCCTGGGCCCCGTTGAGGATGAAGGCGAGCACCGGGCGGCCCGCCCAGTCGCGGCTCCCGCGCACGCGCTCCCACACCGGGTGGGTCTCGGGCGGCGAGGCGGCCCCGCCGCGGGGCGCGCTGCGGAAGAGCCCGCGGATGGCGAGCCGGGGCGTGCGCGATGCCGAGATGTGAACGGCCGGCGCCCGGTCGTCCACGCGCCAATCCTCCGGCCAGAGCGTGCGCGCGACGAACTCGCCGCCGGGACCGAACTCGCCCCGCGCAGTCACCGTCCGTTGGGCGAGATGCGCGAAGGTCGAGGCATCGGCCCAGGAACGGTTGAGCGCGTGCCGGGGCACGAGGGCGAGCGGGACCGTCGCGCTGCCGGCGCGGAAGGAGCGGCCGTCGGGCGCGATCCGAAGGCCGGTGCGCCGTTCCGGGGCGGCGATCCACACCAGCGACGGCCAGGTGAGCGGCCCGGGGTTCGCGGCCCAGGCGGCCAGGTCGGCGAAGGGATCCGTCCCGCGGGAATAATCGGCAAAGCGGCGGTGTTGACGGTACGGCGATCGTTTCGCCCGCGAAGAGGAACCGGGCGGCCGGGTGTAATGTCTCACCGGCCGTCGCGCCCGTAGCCAGCCGAAAACCGGCGGGGAAGTACGGGCCGACGGGCGCGTCTGGCGGGAGAAGTCGGTATCCGGGCATCGCAGCCTCCATCATGCCTTGCCGCCGGTCCCGCGCCATGCCGTGTCCGCTTCCAGACCAACAACCAACAGAAGGAGCATCTCCCCATGAAACGCACCGTCGCCGCAATCGCCACCCTGCTGTTCGCCGGTTCCGCCCTGGCCTTTCACTGCCCGAAGGACATGAAGGCCATCGATGACGCGCTCGCCAAGAACCCGAAGCTCACCGAAGCGCAGATGAAGGACGTGAAGAAGTACCGCGCCGAGGGCGAGACCCTGCACAAGGCCGGCAAGCACCAGGAGTCCGTGGACACCCTGGCCAAGGCCATGAAGATCCTCGACGTCAAGTGAGGTGAAGTAATCAGATTAGGATTCTTAATCTGATTACGGAGAGACGCCGCGGGAAGCCGCGGCGTTTCCCTTTGCGCTAGTCCCTCGCGAGCCCGGGGCGGCCGGCGACGACGGTGAAGCGGGCGGCGGTGGAGACCTCGGCATCCCGCCGCGCGACGGTGTCGAGCACGCGAAGGCGCGCCTCGAGGCGATCACGGCCGGCTTCGAGCAGCACGTAGCCGCGCCGGGAGCCGTCGGCGTAGCGGATGTGCGGGTTCGCCTCGCGGATGGACTCCACGAGCTTCCTGCCGCCGCCCTGCGAGGTGATGGAGGTCCCGCAGAATTCCGCGGCGACGACGGGCGAGCCGGCATCTCCGGGCCGCGCGTGCACGTCGGCCACGTAGTTCGTGTGCACGTCGCCTCCCAGCACCACGGGGTTCGCGGCACCGCTCTTCGCGAGGGCCTCCAGGAGCCGCTCGCGCGCCGCCGGGTAGCCGTCCCAGCCGTCCGTCCAGTACTGCATTCCCCGTTCCGTCGGGCGGCCCGCCGGCACGAAGAGGGTCTGCTGCACCAGCAGGTTCCAGCGCGCCTTCGAGGCGGCGAGCGCTTCGGCGAGCCAGCGCTCCTGCGCCGCGCCGAGCAGCGTGCGGTCCTCGCGGGTGCGCTCCGCGCATTCGGATCCCGCCACGGCGCTTCCGCCTCGCCCGGGCCTCGGGCAGGCCTGGTGGTCGCGGTACTGGCGGTCGTCGAGGACGAAGAGGTTGGCGAGCGCTCCCCAGGCGTGCGTGCCGTAGAGGCGGTATTCGCCGCCTTCGCGCAGCACGGAAGGCCGCACCGGGAGATGCTCGAAGAAGGCGCGGTAGGCGGCCGCGCGGCGCGCGAGGAAATCCGGGTCCAGGTCCTCGCCGCGGTCGTTCGCGTAGTCGTTGTCCACCTCGTGGTCGTCCCAGGTCACGATCCACGGCGCGCAGGCGTGGGCCGCCTGCAGGTCCTCGTCCGTCTTGTACTGCGCGTAGCGGTCGCGGTACCCGGCGAGCGTGCGCGGCTCGGCGTTGTGGTGCGTGCGCACCGTCCCGCCCTTGCGGCTCGACTCGTAGATGTAGTCGCCGACGAAGGCCACGAGGTCCGGCGAATCGGCCGCGAGGTGGCGGTGCGCGGCGAAGTAGCCCTGCTCGAAATGCTGGCAGGAGGCGAGGGCGAGCCGCAGCCGCCCGTCGCCGGCGCCCGCCGCGGGCGCGGTTCGCGACCGGCCGGTGGCGCTCGCCTCGCCTCCGGACAGGAAGCGGTAGTGGTACCAGCGCCCGGGCTCGAGCCCTTCCACCTCGACGTGCACGGCGTGGGCCCGCGAGGATTCGGCCGTGGCCGTGCCGCGCTTCGCGATGCGCGCGAACTTCTCGTCGTGGGCCACTTCCCAGCGCACTTCGTGGCCCTCGGCCCCGAGGCCTCCGCCCGCGAGCGGTTGCGGCGCGAGCCGCGTCCAGATCACGAAGCCCGTCGCCGTGGGCGAGCCCGCGGCTACGCCGAGCGTGAACGGAAAGGAGGAGAAGCGGGCGGGCGCGCTCGCCCGGGCGAGGCCCGTCGGGAGGAAGCCCGCCGCGGCGAGCGCGAGCGAGCGGCGAAGGACCTCGCGGCGGTCAGGCAACGGCCGGTGCCGTGCGCTTGCGGAAGACCGCAAGCCAGGCCGCGGTCGCGACGAACAGCAGGAACCAGACCAGCGCCCATTCGGCGATCGAGAGCCCGAAGAGGCTCCATTCCACCTTGGCGCAGTCGCCCGTGCCCGAGAAGATCTTGGGCAGCGCCTGCGCCAGCGGGAAATTGCCGAGGAGGAAATCGAGGTCGCCGGCCATGCAGTTGGCGGGCTCCGGGGCGGGAAAGCGCTGCAGAAGCGACTGGCGCACCGAGACGCTGCCGCCGGCGATGGCGAGGCGCGCGATCAGGAAGGAGTAGACCTTGCACGCCGATGCCCACCGGCCCGTGGATGGCGGCGATGAGCGCCACCATGGCGATGGACACGAAGGCGTAGCGCTGCAGGATGCACATCGGGCAGGGCTCCAGGTCCTTCACGTGCTGCAGGACGAGGCCGAAGCCGGTGAGCGAGACGCAGGCGATGAAGACGGCGGCGAAGACGAAGCGGGAGGGCAGGCGGTTCAGCATGGCGACCATAGGTGGATTTGGACGCGCAATTTTCCCACAGGTTCCGGTTGCCGCCCTTGGACGAAGGTCAAACCCGGGCCCCGCGCCCGCGATCCTGGGCATACTGCCCGGGCAGGCCACCGAAAAGTGTGACGATTCAGTATGTTGCGGCCCGTGCCCCGCCAGGGACAACGGCTCGCGCCGTCCCTTACGGGCATGCCCGCGGGTTGCGCGAACGCGCCATTGCGTTTATAAATCGCCCGTCCCGCCGTTCACCCGGGGGGACGCCCTACCAAAGGGGAGTAGCTTTTACGGCGGCGTCGTCAATACGGGCATTTGCCCCGGTTCCGTCGGCAAGCAGCGCGTCCAGCACGCGGGTTTGTTAGCGAGACCTTTGCCAGATCGTGGCAAAGGTCCATTCGTCTTCCGAAGGCCTTTGTCCCGACCGGGGCAAAGGCCTTTCAACTTTCCGGAGACCGAAATCGATGACCCGCAATCCGCTTCGCCGCTACTTCCGCCACGGTTTCTTCCCCCAGCTCGTCGCCTTCGAGGCCTGCGTGCGCCACGGCAGCGTGACGCGCGCCGCGAACGAGCTTTCGCTCGCCCAGCCCACCGTCTCCTGCCTCATCCGCAAGCTCTCCGAGACCGTGGGCGGGCCCCTCCTCGAGTCCCAGGGCCGGCGCATGGAGCCGACCGCCCTGGGGCGCGAGCTCCTCGCCCTGTGCGACGAGGTCTTCGACTCGGTCGAGCGCTTCGGCGAGCGCCGCGAGGCCCTGCGCGCCGACGCGGCGGAGCGTTCCGCGCCGGCCGCGGAGGTATCATCGGGCGCCTGACCGCCTTCCCGGAGCCCGCATGCCCCTCGTCCTTCCCTCCAAGAAGTCCCTGACGCTGGAGGCCGCCAAGCTCATGGCGGCCGCGGCCGAGGCCGAGGCCGCGAGGAACGGCTGGAACGTGGTCGTCGCGGTGGTGGACGACGGGGGGCACGCCCTGCTCGTGCACCGCATCGACGGCACCCAGTCCTCGAGCGTCCCCACGGCCATGGGCAAGGCGAGGTCCGCGGTCGCCTACAAGCGGCCCACCCGGATCCTGGAGGAGATGATCAACAAGGGCCGCTTCTCCTTCCTGTCCGCGGGCGGCGACCCGGTGGCCCTGCAGGGCGGGCTGCCCATCGAGATCGACGGGCAGCTCGTGGGCGGCATCGGGGTCTCGGGCGTCAAGGCGAGCGACGACGAAATCGTCGCCCAGGCCGGTCTCGACGCCTTGCGCCGGGCCCTGGCCTGAACAATCGGGTTGGCCGCGCGGGTTTCCCCCGGCAAAATGGCGGGATGCAACCCCACGCCCTGGGCCTGAGAGCCCTCCATGCCGCCTTCCGGGAAGGCCGCCTCACGGTCCAGGACTATGTCCAGGCGCTGAACGACCGCATCGCGGCCCTCGAGCCCGGGATCCAGGTCTTCGAGTGGTTCGAGCCCGCCCGGGCCATGGCGGAGGCCGAGGAGCGCTCCGGCGGCATCCTGAAGGACCTGCCCCTCTTCGGCGTGCCGGTGGGGGTGAAGGACATCATCGCCACCCGCGGGATACCCACCCGGATGGGCTCGCGCATCTTCGCGAACCACGTGCCGGGGCGCTCGGCGGGGCTGGTGCGCCGCCTGGAGGCGCTCGGCGGCCTCGTGATGGGCAAGACCGTCACCACCGAATTCGCCTTCCGCCACGCCGGCAAGACCCACAACCCGTGGAACCTCGCGCACACGCCCGGCGGCTCCTCGAGCGGGTCGGCCGCCGCCGTGGCGGCCGGATTCGTCCCCGTGGCGATCGGCACCCAGACGCTGGGCTCGGTGATCCGGCCGGCGGCGTTCTGCGGCGTGGTGGGCTACAAGCCGAGCTTCGGCGCCATCTCCCGCGACGGCGTGTTCCCGTTCAGCAAGACGCTCGACCACGTCGGCGTCTTCGCCCGTTCCGTGGAGGACGCGGCCTGGTTCGGCGCCTGCCTCATGGGCATCGACCCCCGCGACGAAGCCACCGGGATCCGCGCCGGCATGCGCTCGCTGTCGGTGCCGCTCGCCTCCCTGGGCCACGCGCCGCGCCTGGCGGTGGTGAAGACCCCCAAGTGGTCGCTCGCCTCGCAGGCGCAGCAGGCCAACTTCGCCGAGGCCCTGGCGAACTTCAAGGACGCCGGCGCGCTGGTGCGCGAGGTGCCGCTTCCGCCGGCCTTCAACGAGGCGTGGAACGTGGTGGGCGGCATCATGGACTACGACGCGGCGCGCGGCTTCGCCTCGCTCGAGTCGCGCCACCGCCTGCAGCTGTCGCCGGCGCTCACGGAGCTTCTCGACCGCGGCAAGCGCATCACGCCGGAGCAGCACGCGAAGAACCTCGCGCGCCGCGACGAGTACCGCCGCTGGCTGGACGGGCTCTACGACGGCTGCGATGCGATCGCCACGATACCGGCGGCGGGAGAGGCGCCCGCGGGGCTCGCCAACACGGGCGATGCCGCCTTCTGCTCGCTGTGGTCATTGGCCGGGCTTCCGGCGATCACGATGCCCTCGGGGCGCGGTCCGCGCGGGCTGCCGCTGGGCCTGCAGGTCGTGGGGCGCTACCGCGAGGACGAGCGCGCGCTGCAGGTGGCGGCCTGGTGCGAGGCCGTGCTCGGCGTGAGGATGGGGCTCGCCGGGGACTGACGCCGCCACGCGGCCACGGTGCTCACCACGAGCATGTCGAGCGCGGCATAGAAGGCGCCGGCCGCGAGCGGCGGGTTGGCGGTGACGAGCCCGAGCCAGGGCACGTCGCTTCGCCAGGTCCAGTTGCCGAGCCAGGTGCCCCACAGTTCCATCGCGAGCGAGAGCACCAGCATCGTGGCGTAGAGCTTGCGGGAGGCCGACAGCGCCATGCAGGCGAGGAAGAGCGCGTAGAGGAACGGGCCCAGGGTGTCGCGGCCGGCGAGCGCGAGGCCCGCGACCACGGGCAGGGCGAGCGCGGCGATCCACCACTCGGCCCCGTCGGCCAGGCGCGTGGCGAGCCGGCTCCCGAGGTAGAAGAGCAGCACGTGCCCCGGCGGGACGAAGAGCGGGATGTTGCCCAGGCGGTAGTCGTACAGGCCCCACGCCAGCGAGAGGAAGACCTCGCCGGCGGTGGCGTAGACGAGGCAGGCGAGGAGGGCAGGGCGTTGCGCGGGAGCGGAAACGAGCCACAGCCGGGCGAGGAGCGCCCACGCGAGGAAATTCACGGCGAGCTGGCCGTAGGCGCCCCCGCGGCTGTCGACGACGAGGCCGAGCGCGATCGTCGCGACGATGAGCCGTTCCATGGCGGGCATTCTAGCGCGCCGGCGCGGCCCCGCCCCGCGCGGGTGCACGATTCGCGCCTCGTGCGCCTGCTCTTCCTCGCCGCGGGCTTCGTCGCGGTGGGGCTCGGCATCGCCGGCATCGTCCTCCCGGTGCTGCCCACCACGCCCTTCATGCTGCTCGCGGCCGCGTGCTTCGCGCGCTCCTCGCCGCGGTTCCACCGCTGGCTCCTGCACCACGGGACCTTCGGCCCCATCGTCTCGGAGTGGGAGCGCCACCGCGCGATTCCCTACCGGACCAAGATCTGGGCGATCGTCCTCATGTCGGCCACGCTCGCGGCCTCCATCGCGTTCTTCGTGAAGCCGCCCTGGCTCAAGGCGGCTCTCGCCGTCTTCGGCGTCGCGATGGCCCTCTGGCTCTACCGCCGCCCCTCGCGCGACCGCCCCCGGTAAAAGGGGACGGGTCCTGGACCCGTCCCCTATTTCAGTCGAGGCGGTGGAAGGGGGCGTCGCCGGGGCCCAGGCGGGACGGCGCGATCCACGGCGCGTCGCGAAGGTCCCGCGCGACGAGGTGGTCCACGCCCAGCAGCACGGCGAACACCGCCATGCGCACCGGGATGCCGTTGTCGGTCTGCCGGAAGATCGCGAGGCGCGCGTCGCCGTCGAGGTCGGTGGACAGGTCGTTCGCGCCCGGCGTGCCGTCGCGCGGCAGCGGGTGCATCACCACGGTGTCCGGGCGGCACAGCGTGGAGACCGTGCGCCGGTCGATGCGGAAGTCGGCCGGATAGGCCTCCATCGCCTCCCCGGACATGCGCTCCTTCTGGATGCGCGTGGCGTAGAGCACGTCGGCGCCGCGAAGGCCGTCCGCGAGCGAGGTGACCTGCTCGACCTCGTGGCCCGCGGCCGCCGCGGCCTCGACGAGGGCCGGCGGCATCTCGAGCGAGCGCGGCGCGACGAGCCGGAAGCGCAGCCCCCGGTAGAGCGACAGCAGGCGGATGAGCGAGTGCACCGTGCGGCCGTGGCGCAGGTCGCCCACCATCGCCACGCACGCCCCGTCGACGCTCTTGCCCAGGCGCGCGAACTCGCGGCGGATCGTGTAGAGGTCGAGGAGGGCCTGGGTGGGATGCTCGCCGGTGCCGTCGCCGCCGTTGATCACGGGCAGGTGCGTGTGGCGCGCGAACTCGCGCCACCGAGCCCTGGTCGGGATGGCGGACCACGATGGCGTCGACGTAGCCGCTCACCACGCGGCTCGTGTCGGCGATCGACTCGCCCTTGACCATCGAGGAGAAGGTGAAGCCCGTCGTGTCGCACACCGAGCCGCCCAGGCGGCAGAAGGCGGCGCCGAAGCTCACGCGCGTGCGCGTGCTGGGCTCGAAGAAGAGGTTGCCGAGCACCGCGCCCTCGAGCACGCGGGTCACCTTGCGGCGGCGCGCGATGGGCTCCATGGCCTCGGCCACCCGCAGCAGCGATCTCCACCGCCTCGCGGTCGAACTGCGCCACCGACAGCAGGTGGGGCTTGCCGCGCTTCGTGAAGCGCGCGCGCAGCTCGCCCGGGGCGGCCCCGGCGGCGGGCGCGGCCTCGGGAAGGCCGGCCAGCAGCTTCGCGACGACGGCGGGCATCCGGCGGTGCTCCTGGGAGGTCGCCGGCAGCAGCCACGAATCGAGGGCGCGGCGGGTCGCGCCGAGGCGCTCGGCGAAGCCGTCCCGGGTGAGGTCCAGGCGCTTCATGGCTTCCCGCAGGGTGGATTGCTGGTCTCGCATCACGGCCTCCGCATATACGCAATGCGTGCATTATGCTGGCCAGCAATGGAAAATAATATATACGCGGAGCGTATATTCCGCGCGGATCAGCGGGGGACGCGGCGGCGTTCGACGAATCCGGGTTGCGGCGCGAAGGTGGCGGTGTCGACGGGCGAGGGGGAATGGCCGGGACGCGAAACGGGGAAGGGGTGCTCGAAGACCCAGCCCTGGGCCATGTGCACGCCGTAGCTGCGCAGGATGTCGAGGGTGTGCTCGTCCTCGACCGCCTCGGCGACCACCTGCTTGCCGAAGCCGCGGGCGATGTCGAGCATCGCGCGCACGAAGACCTGGTTGTCGCGCTCGCGCGCGAGGTTCCTCACGAACAGGCCGTCGATCTTGATGATGTCCACCGGCAGCTGCTTGATGTAGGCGAAGGTGGAGAAGCCCGCGCCGAAGTCGTCCAGGCAGACCTTGCAGCCGGTGTCGTGCAGGTCGAGGATGAAGCGCTGCGCGTCGCGCATGTCGCGGATGGCCGCCGTCTCGGTGATCTCCACGTAGAGGCGGCCCGGGGCGACGCCGCGCGCGGAAAGCTGCGAGCGGATGAAGTCGGGCATGCCCGGCTCGTCGATCGAGCGCCCGGAGATGTTGACGGCCACCGGCTCGAGGGCGTGGTCGGCGGCCAGCAGGTCGATCACGTGCGCGATCACCCAGCGGTCGAGGTCGATGATGAGGTTCGACTTCTCCGCGTAGTCGATGAAGGCGCCGGGCAGCAGGAGCCTGCCATCGCCGTCCTTCATGCGGATCAGCGCCTCGTTGTGGCTGCGCTTCCTCGAGGCGGTGTCGAAGATGCCCTGCAGGTGCACCTCGAAGCCGTCGTTCCTCAGCGCGTGGCGGATGCGGTCGTTCCACGTGACGAGCGAGCGCTGGCGCAGCGTGGCGGTGTGGTCGGGGCGGTAGACGCGCCAGGTGTTCTTGCCCGCGTCCTTGGCCTGGTACATGGCGGCGTCGGCGCAGGCGATGAGCTCCTGCGGGGTGGCGGCGTGGCCGGGAAAGGTCGCGATGCCCAGGCTGGAGGTGAGCGAGAGCCGCACCTCCCCGAGGTTGAAGCTCATCGTGCCGATCACGTTCATGAGCCGGTCGGCCAGGGCGCGCAGGTGCTCCTCGCTGATGTCGCCCACGAGGAGGGCGAACTCGTCGCCGCCCAGGCGCGCGAAGAACTCGTTGCGCCGCAGGTGCGAGCGGATCTCCCCCGCCATCTGCAGGAGCACCGCGTCGCCCATGCGGTGGCCGAAGAGGTCGTTCACGCTCTTGAACTCGTCCAGGTCGAAGAAGAGCAGCGCCAGCCGCTGCTTGTCGCGCGCCGCGGTTTCCATGCGCTCGGCGAGCTCGCGCTCGAAGCGCCGGCGGTTGTACAGGCCGGTGAGCGGGTCGCGCTCGGCGAGGAAGGACAGCTGCGATTCGCTCTCGCGGGCGAGCGTGATGTCCTCGTGGATGAGCACCGCGCCCAGGCTCGTCCCCGCGTCGTCGAGCACCGGGCACACGCGCAGGCGCAGGATGCGCCCCGACACGAGCTTGATCTCCTCCGCCGGCGACACGTGGCGGCTCGAGACCAGGTCCGGGAGGCGGGAGGTGAACGCGCCCAGGTCGGACACCACGTCCTCGGCGAGCTCGAGCGCGTCGAACAGGTTGAGGCCCAGCAGCGGCTCGTCGCGGGGGATCGACCACACGCCGGCGAAGGCGGGGTTGGAGTAGATGATGCGGTTCAAGGTGTCGACGAAGACGACCCCGTAGCTCATCGCGGAAAGCAGCGACAGCAGCCGCGAGCGCTCCGCGCGCAGGCTCTCGGAGGTGCGGGCCTGCAGCTCGCTCGTGCGCTCCAGGCTGGCGAGCGTGTTGCGCAGGCTGATCTCCGTGTCCTTGAGCTCCTGGATGGAGTTGAGGCTCGCCCGCAGTCCCAGGAACTCCCCGCCGGCGCCGTGGATGGGCTGCCAGGAATTGGTCACCCACTCGGCGCCGCCGTCCTTCCTCATGACGCGGAACTCGAACCCGGAGCCCGTCGTCCTCGCCGCGAGCGCGGCCATGCTGCGCTCCCGGGCGGCCTCGCGGTCGTCGGGGTGGATGCGCGAGAACGGGAATTCGCGGTCGGCCAGGCACTCCTCCACGGTGATGCCGGTGAGGCGCTCGACCGACTTGTTGATCCACAGGAGGCGGCCGTTCGGGCCGAACCAGAGCTCGACGTCGTAGGTGTAGTCGGCGATGTTGTGGAAGCGCTGGCGGCTCGCCTCGAGCTCGCCCATGCGCGCCTGCACCTGGCCGGCCATGGCGTTGAAGGCGCGCGCGAGCTGGCCCACGTCGTCCGTGTCGTCCTCCGGGATGCGGATCCCGTAGTTGCCGGCCGCGATCGTCCCGGAGGCCTCGCGCAGCCGGGCGAGCCGCCGGGCGAGGGGGTTCACCACGACCAGGAAGAGCAGCACCGACATGAAGAAGGCGCTGGTCGCCTTGAACACCGAGTCGTCGAACTGCCGCGCGAGCGACTCGCGCCATGTCGGTCGTGGAGATGCCCACCAGGGCGGTGCCCGCGGCGCGCGCGCCCAGGGCGAGGGGGATGATCGTGTCGAACCGGCCTTCGTCCAGCGAGGATTCGAGGGTGGCGTCGAGCGCGGGCAGGGGCTCGGCGACGTTCCAGCCCTCGGCGGCCACCACGCGGCCCCCGTCGTCCTTCGCCACGAGGTAGGCGATCCCGCGGGCGCTTCGCGCCGCGTCCATCACCCGGGCGATCTGCAGCGCGTCGTCGCCGGCGAGCGAGGGGGCGAGCGCGGCGTTCACCAGCGGGCGGATCTGGGCCAGGGAGGACTGGAATTCCGATTCGGCGCGGACGATGTCCGCCTGCCGGCCGTGCCAGACGAGGGCGGCGAGACCGAGGGCCTCGACGACGAGCAGGAGCGCCACGAGCTTCGCGCGAAGCGAGAGCGAGTCCAGGGCGCGAAGCAGTCGAGTCATCGGCGGGATGCGGTTTTATTTCGCAAAAAAGCGGCGCGCCCGGGCCGGGGGGCCAGCCCGGGCTGACGCCAAGTGCGCGCTTGTGGGACTGTTCACTGCTTGTGGAACCACTATCGCCCCCGGCCGGCGCAACCCTTGTGACGCACTTCACAGCGGGGATTTCAGCTGCAACGGGGGCCGATTTCACCTGCAACAATTGGGCTATAGTCGCGCCACCCATGGAGCGCATCGGCATCGACCTCGGCGGCACGAAGACGGAGATCGCGGTCCTCGACGAGGGCGGCGGCGAGGTGCTGCGGCGCCGGGTCGACACCCCGGCGGGCGACTACGCGGCCACCCTCGGGGTCATCGAGGCGCTCGTGGGCGAAGCCGAGCGCGAGCGCGGAGCCCGCTGCACGGTCGGGGTCGCCATGCCCGGGGCCCTCTCGCTCGCCACGGGCCTGGTGAAGAACGCCAACTCGACCTGCCTCATCGGACGGCCGCTGCGCGAGGACCTCGAGGCGCGCCTGGGCCGCGAGGTGAGGCTCGCGAACGACGCCAACTGCTTCGCGCTCTCGGAGGCGGTGGACGGGGCGGGGCGGGGCGCGCGCACCGTGTTCGGCGTGATCCTGGGCACCGGCGTGGGCGGCGGGATCGTGGTGGGCGGCGAGGTCCTCGAAGGCGCCAACGCGATCGCCGGGGAATGGGGCCACAACCCGATGCCGCTCGCGGGCGACGAGCCGCGCCCGCTCCCGCGCTGCTATTGCGGCCGCGAAGGCTGCGTCGAGACGTTCCTGTCCGGGCCGGGGATCTCGGCGGACCACGAGCGCGCCACGGGCGAGCGCCTGCAGCGCGGCCGCGATCGCGCGCCGCGCGGGGGAAGGCGACGCGGCCTGCGAGGCGACGCTCGCGCGCCACGAGGAAAGGCTCGCGCGCTCCCTCGCCGATCGTCGTGAACATCCTGGATCCGGAGGTGATCGTCCTGGGCGGCGGCCTCTCCAGGCTGCCGCGGCTCTACGCGCGCGTGCCCGAGCTGTGGCGCCGGCACGTCTTTTCCGACGAGGTTCGCACCCGCCTGCTGCCCCCCGTCCATGGCGATTCCGGGGGAGTGCGGGGCGCGGCGTGGCTGTGGGGCCGGGCATGACGCCGGCCCGGGCTTCGCCGCGGCTGCACCTGGCGCTTGCCGCGCTCTGGCTCGCGCTCCTCGTCGCGACGGGGTGGGCCCCGAAGGACCGGCTCACCTGGTTCCTCGAGGCCGCGCCCGTGCTCGTCGCGTTCGTCGCGATCGGCGCCCTGTACCCGCGATGGCGGTTCACGCCGCTCGTCCTCGTCCTCGTCTTCCTGCACGGCATCGTGCTGATGGTGGGCGCCAAGTACACCTACGCCGAGGTGCCGTGGGGCAACTGGCTGCGCGACGAGTTCGGGCTGGCGCGCAACTACTACGACCGCCTGGGGCATTTCGCGCAGGGCTTCGTGCCGGCGATGGTCGCGCGCGAGGTGCTGCTGCGAAACGCGGTGCTCCCGCGCGGGCCGTGGCTCTTCTTCCTCGTGGCCTGCGTGTGCCTGGCCATCAGCGCGACCTACGAGTTCGTCGAGTGGTGGGTGGCGCTCGCCAGCGGCGAGGCGGCCGAGGCCTTCCTCGGCACCCAGGGCGACCCCTGGGACACGCAGTGGGACATGTTCATCGCCCTCCTGGGAGCCCTCGCCGCCCAGGCGACGCTTTCCCGGCCGCACGATCGCCAGCTGGGCCTGGGGAATCCCCGGGCGCCGGCGCGGTCGAACGGCGCAGCACCATCCTCCGGAGAACACTGATGCGCCTGCACCCGACCCTGCTCGTCCTCGCCGCACTGGCCCTCCCGGCCGCCGCCAGCGCCCAGGGCGCCACCGAGAAGGCCACCTTCGCCGGGGGCTGCTTCTGGTGCATGGAGCCGCCCTACGACGCGATACCCGGGGTGATCTCCACCACCTCGGGATACATCGGGGGGCGCACGGCGAACCCGACCTACGAGCAGGTCTCCGCCGGCGTCACGGGCCACACCGAGGCGGTGCAGGTGGTCTACGACCCGAAGAAGGTCACCTACGAGAAGCTTCTCGAGGTCTTCTGGGTCAACATCGATCCCACGGTGCGCGACCGCCAGTTCTGCGACGCCGGCACCCAGTACCGCACGGGCGTCTTCTACCACTCCGAGGCGCAGCGCAAGGCGGCCGAAGCCTCGAAGGCGGCCCTGGAGAAATCGAAGCCCTTCAAGGCGCCGATCGTCACCCCGGTCGAGATGGCCGGCACCTTCTATCCCGCGGAGGGCTACCACCAGGACTACTACGTGAAGAACCCGGTGCGCTACAAGTTCTACCGCAACGGCTGCGGGCGCGACGCGCGCCTTCGCGAGCTGTGGGGCGACAAGGCCGGCAAGTGAGCGTGGACTGCGGATAATGGCGCCGGGAACGGAGGGATCGCGATGGAGATGAAGCGCCTCAACGCCACGGGACTCAGGGCCGCGGGCTACGACGAGCGCAGCCGCAAGCTCGTGGTGGAGACGACCGCGGGGACCTGGGAGTACTCCGAAGTCTCGCCGGAGGTGTACCGGCGCCTCCTCGCCTCGCCCTCGCCGGCGAGCTACTACCGCGAATCGATCGAGGACGAGGAATACAGCCGCCGGCGCATCTCCTCGCCGCAATCGGGCGGGCTCAGGCCCGACGACATCTTCAAGTAGCGCGGGCTCAGCGCGCGGCCGGATCGGCCGGGCGCTCGTGCCGGTCGTCGCAGCGCACGATGTTGGCGAAGGGGTCGCCCGGGTCCGGGTTCTTCGTCCTGTCGACGCAGAAGCAGGCCTCGTTCCACGTCCAGCGGCCCGCCTTGCTCAGCCGCATGATGTGCTCGCAGCGCAGGTCGGCGCGCATGACGCCGCCGGCGGTGTTGGCGCGCGAGGGCCGCATGGACAGCGGCGGCATTTCCGGCGGCTTCACGTCCGGGCGCGGCGGCGGAACCTCGTAGACGCTGTCGCACACGGGCATCTGCTTGCACACGCCCTCGCCGTTGCACAGCCATTCCCAGGTGCACAGCGCCCAGGCCGCGGTGCACGACTGCAGGGCGACGGCGGCGATGGCGGCTGCCTTGGCGATCCTCATGGGGAAAGTGTGCCGCCGCGCGGGCGCGCGATGCAATGCGCGAACGCCGCCGCCCTGTTACGGTGTGTCACCTGGCGAACGGCGATACGCGCGCCTGCCTACGCCGCCTTGGCCGCCATCCGCGGATGCGCCTCGCGGATCGGGATGTTGACGACGGCCGCGGCGGCGGCGAGCGCGATGTCGGCGTACCACATCCAGTCGTAGCTGCCGGTGCCCTCGAGCGCGAGGCCGCCCAGCCAGGCGCCGAAGAAGCCGCCGATCTGGTGCGACAGCAGCGTGAGCCCGAAGAGCGTGGCGAGGAAGCGCGTGCCGAAGAGCTTGCCCACGAGCCCCGCCGTGGGCGGCACGGTGGCGAGCCAGGTGAGGCCCAGCACCGCGGCGAAGGCGTAGAAGGTCTCCGCCGTCTTCGGCAGGAGCAGGTACGCGCCCACCGCCAGCGCGCGCGTGCCGTACATCCAGAAGAGGATCCACTTCATGCGGTGCGACTGGCCCAGCCAGCCGGCCGCGAGGCTGCCCACGATGTTGGCGAGGCCGATGATCGCGAGCGATGCGGCCGACACGGAGGCGGGCAGGCCGCACAGGCCCACCTCGCCCGGCAGGTGCGTGACGAGGAAGGCGATGTGGAAGCCGCAGGTGAAGAACCCCGCGTGCAGGCACCAGTAGCTCGGGTCGCGGAAGGCCTGCGCGACCTGCGCCCCGAGGGTGAGCCCCGGCGCCGTCGCGCCGTGCGCGGGCTCGCCGCGGCGCTCGCGGAAGGCGAGCGACATGGGCAGGGTGACGAGCGCCGCGCAGGCGAGGGTCCAGAGCGCCGTGATCCACCCGAAGGCCGCGATGAGGGCCTGCGAGAGCGGCGCGAAGACGAACTGGCCGAACGAGCCGCCCGCGTTGATGAACCCGGAGGCGAACGCGCGGCGCTCGGGGGCGAGGCGGTTGGCGGCCGCGCCGATGAGGATCGAGAAGCTGCCGGCCCCCGCGCCCGCCGCGGTCACGATGCCCAGGAAGAAGACGAGCCCGAAGGCGGAACTCATGAAGGGCGTGGCCGCGAGGCCGAGGGCGAGCAGGACGCCGCCCGCCATCATCACGCGGACCGGCCCCGCCCGGTCGGCGATCATGCCGAACAGCGGCTGCGCCGCGCCCCAGACGAACTGGCCCACGGCGAGCGCGAAGCTCACCGTGACGATGCCCAGGCCCGTGGCGGTGTTGAGGGGCGAGACGAACAGGCCCAGCGACTGCCGGATCCCCATCGTGACGGCGAGGATCGCGGCGCCGGCGATGACGAGGGACCAATAGGGGCGCGCGGACGACATGGCGCGAGAGCCTATCACTCCCGCGCCATCGTGCGGCGCCCGGCGTTCGCCGGGCGCCGTTCGTTCCCTCTCCTATCCGCGCCCGGGCTTGTCGCCGGAACGCGCCGGCGCGGGCTCGCTGCCCCTCGTGGGCTGCTCGGAGGAAGCGGCCGGCTTTTCGGCCGGCGGCGGGGAACGCGGCGCCGGTGTGCCCAGCCGTTCGGGCGCCGGCGCGGGAACCGGGCGAGTCGCGGGCGGCGTGCGCGGCGCGGGTGTGCCCAGCCGTTCGGGTGCCGGCGCGGGAGCCGGGCGAGTCGCGGGTGTGCCCAGCCGTTCGGGCGTCGTCGCGGGAACCGGGCGAGTCGCGGGCGGCAGGCGTGTCGCGGGTGTGCCCAGCCGTTCGGGTGCCGGCGCGGGAGCAGGTGGGCGAGTCGCGGGTGCCGTGCGCGTCGCGGGCTGGGGCGCGCGCTCGACAGGCGCGGGTGCCGTGCGCGTGGCGGGCTGTGGCGTGCGCTCGACGGGCGCGGGTGCCGTGCGCGTCGCGGGCTGGGGCGTGCGCTCGACAGGCGCGGGTGCCGTGCGCGTGGCGGGCTGGCGCGATTCCGGTGTCCGGGTCTGGGGCGCAGGCGTCCTCGGGGCCGGCGCCGGGGACTCGGTCCGGAACACGGGCTTGGGCGTCGGGGCCGGGCGACCGCTGGAGGGCGTGCGCACGACGGGAGCGGCCGGTACGGGCTGGGCGGCGCGATCGCGCTGGCGTGCCTCGTTGCGGGTGGGGAGCACCGCCGCGCCCGCGACGACGGGTTGCCGGGCGACGACTTCGCCGGGCACCGTGGCGCGGATGGACTGCACCGGGCGGCGCGTGCCGAACTGGTCGCGCGGGACGACGGTCGCGCCATGTTCGCGGTGGTCGCGCCGCTGGTCGTTGCGGTCGTGCTGGTGCTCGCGGCGGTGATGCGGCGGCAGCACGATGCGGTTCACGTAGTTCACGTACGTGACGTTGTGGTTGTACCAGGGCTGGTAGTTGTCGTACGGCGACAGCGGGTACCAGCCCAGCGCGCTCCCGTACCCCGTGGAGATCGAGACGCTCCAGCCGGAGCCGCCTATCCATCCCACCAGCGCCGGCGCCCAGATGGGGCGCGCCGTGTAGCGGCCCGGATACCAGCCCCAGCGGTTGCCGAAGTTGACCCAGCGGCCATAGTGGAAGGGCGCGTAGCCCCAGGGCGCGTCGTCCACCCACGTCCAGCCCCACGGGCGAACCCAGGTCCAGCGGCCATACCGGTAGGGAGCCCAGCCCGCGTCTACCCGCGTCGGGTACCAGACGGGGCCGTACTCGGCCTCGTTTCGCCAGGTGCCGTAATCGTCGAGGTCCTCCCAGCCGGTCATCTGCCGCGGCACGTAGCGTGCCGACTCGCGCTCTTCCCACTGCCGGTCGCGCGCGAGCGCCCACTCGTCGAGCGACGAGGTGTAGGCGTTCTCGAAACCGAAGCGGGGCTGTTCCCCGCCGACGATGCGAATGCTGCGGCCCGTATCGACGTTGATGCTGCCGCCCGCCGTGTCCATTCGCGCCGTCCCGTTGAAGACGGTCAGCAGGGATTCGCCGCGCGCCGGATCGGACTCGAGGCGGTAGCGGCCATTGGCGCGCAGGTGGAAGCGCCCCTCGGGGGTGCTCAGGAGGTAGGTTTCATTCGGCTCGAACTCGCCGATGCGGACCGAGAGGGCGCCGCGCGGCAGGTGCGCATGGAAGGTGTTGTCGTCGAGGCGAAGGATGTCGAGCTGGGTGGTTTCGCCGAGACGAAGCGCGGTGGCCCCGAAGCGCAGCTCGGCGCGGGCGCCGGGCTCGGTCCACAGCGAGTTCTCGCCCGTGAGGGAGAGGTTGACGCGGGCGGCTTCCCAGCCCGCCTCGGCATCGACGAAGACGGCGGCTTCGCCTTCGACCAGCGAAAGGCGGGCCACGCGCCCGGGCGGATCCGCCGCCCAGGTGGCGAGCGGAAGGACGGCGAGGAGCAGCAAGGCGGCCAGTTTCTTCATGTCGAGCCCTCTATCGGGAAAGTCCCCGGCGAAGTGCCGGATCCGTGGTTGGATAACGCTCGGTACCGCCGGCCGGACGACAGCGATCGGTGTAACAAATGGTGTCCGCCCAGTCGAATACCGGCAACCCCGACAGCGGGATTTTCCAACACCCTGAATTCATGCCATTATTGCCGCGGAATCCTCCGCCTGCTCGGCGAGGGTGCGGCGGTCGCTTTCGATCCCTCGCCCGGCCGCGCAGGCCGGCCGCCTTCCGCCAGCGAAGAAGAACTCTCCCCGGGACCATCGGATGGACAAGACCACCGTCTTCACCAAGACCGCGAAGGGCATCACGCAGGTCAACCAGCGATCGGCTTCCCTGTCGAAGGACTTGATGAAGATCCTCAAGCTCGTCGACGGGAAGTCCTCGTTCGCCCAGATCATGGAAAAGGCGGAGGTCGACAAGGCGGTCCTCGAGAAGGCGATGAACACGCTCATCAAGGACGGCTTCGCGCGCATCTTCGAGACGAAGAAGGAGCCGGACCCGTTCGGCGAGGATGATTTCGACTTCACCGCCCCGGGCAAGCTCCCGGGAGCCACGCAACGCGTCGTCGCGGCCGCCGCGCTCGACATCAGCGAGCTCTCCCGCCAGCAGGAGAAGGCCGAAACCGACAGGAAGTCGCGCGAGAACGCGCAGGTCGCCGCGCGCGAGAAGGCCAAGCAGCAGGCCGAGGCGCGGGGCGCCGCGGAGGCCGAGGCGAAATCCAGGGCGGAAGCCGAAATGCGCGCGATGGAGCAGGCCAAGCGCGCCAAGGAAGCCTCCGAGCGCGCCCGGGCCGAGCTCGACGCCAAGAACCGCGAGGAGGACGCGCGCCGCAAGGCCGCCGCCGAGCACGCGGCGAAGGTCGCGGCCGAGCAGAAGGCGAAGGAAGAGGTGGTGACCCGGGAGCTGGCCGAGCTGAGGGCGAAGGCCACCTCCGAGGCCGATGCCCGCGCGCGCGCCGCGCTCGAGGCGAAGGTGCGCGAGGAGGAGGCGAGGAAGCGCACGATGTCCGAGGCCATCGCGAAGGCGGCCGCGGAGGAGAAGGTTCGCGAGGAAGCCGAGTCCCAGCGCCTGGCCGAGGCGCGTGCCAGGGCCGAACGCGAAGCCCGGGCGCTCGCCGAGGCGCGCGCGAAGGCCGAGGCGGAGGCGGCAGCCCTCGCCAAGGCCCGGGCCGAAGCCGAGGAGGCCGCCCGCAAGCAGGCGGTGCAGGCCGTGGGCGCCGAGCAGGAGCTCAAGGCGCGCCTCAAGGAGGAGATCGAGCTGCGCATCCGCGGCGAGATGGAAGCGCTGCTTCGCGACGAGATCGGGGAGAAGGCGCGCGCCGAGATGCAGGCGACGATCATGGCGGAGGCGCGCCTGGCCGCGAGGGCCGAGCTCGAGGAGCGCCTGCGCGAGGAGCGCGAATCGCTGCAGAAGGCCGAGATGGAAGTGCGCATCCAGGCCGAGCGCGCCTCGAAGGAGCGCGCCGACCAGGAATACAAGCTGAGGGCCGAGGCGGAGGCGAGGGCGGCCGCGGAGTCCATCGCGCGCGAGAAGGCGGAGGAGGAGACCCGGAGGCTGCGCCGCCTCGAGGCGCGAGCCCGCGAGGAGGCGGAGATCGCCGCCCGCGAGAAGGTCGAGGCCGCGTCCATGGCGGCGAAGGAGCGCGCGGAGGCTGCCGCGAGGCTCGATGCGGAGCGCAAGGCCAAGATCGAGGCCGAGGCCCGGGCGACGGTGGAGGCGGAGGAGGGCGAGCGCCGCGAGAAGGAACTCGCCGCCAAGGTCGACTCGGAGCGCAAGGCGCGCGAGCAGGCGGAGCTGCGCGCGCGCATCGAGGCCAAGGCCCGCGAGTCGGTCGAGGAGACCACGCGCGAGAAGGTGAAGGCCGAGCTCGAAGGCGACATGACGCGCCGCGCCGAGCTCGAAGGCAAGGCGCAGGCCAAGGCCTACATGCAGGCCAAGCAGCAGGCGGAGCTCGACGAGGACGCGCGCATCCGCTCCGACCAGGAGAAGAAGGCGCGCGAGATCGCCGACGTCCTTCGCACCAAGGTCGAGGCCGACGTCGACGAGGCCGCCGCGCCGGTCAAGCGCCGCCCCCGCCGCAAGGTCAACTGGGTGCGCAACATCGTGGTGGGGCTCGCGGCGGTCGTGGTGATCGGCGTGGGACTGCTGCACGTGGTGCCGCTGCGCGGGTACGCGAACAAGCTGGAGAAGGGCATCGGCGGCTGGCTGCACGAGGACGTGTCGATCTCCAACCTCAAGTTCTCGCTCATCCCCTCGCCGCACCTGAAGATCGAGGGCTTCACCGTCGGCAAGGCGCTCGACGCCAAGGCGACCCACGGGCGCGTCTTCCTGGACATCCCGGCGCTGCTGGGCGACAAGGTGGTGGTCAACCTGCTCGAGCTGGAGAACGTCTCCATCGTGGGAGAGGCGCCCAAGCGCATCTTCACGTGGGCCAGGGCCGAGGGAAAGAGCGAGTCGGCGGTGATCGAGTCGATCCGCCTGCGCAACGTGAAGCTCGAGGTGAAGCCGGAGCTCAAGCCCTTCGACGCCACGCTCGGGTTCGGCAAGGACGGCAAGTTCAGGACCGCGAGCCTCTCGGGCGAGGGCAAGTGGAGCGGCACGCTGCGCCCGACCGAGGGCGGCTTCGAGGTGAACTTCAACGCCCGCGGCTGGGAGCTGCCGCTGGGCGCGCCGGTCCCGGTGAGCGACGTGACCGCAAAGGGCCTGCTCACGGGCAGCGACCTGACCTTCTCCGAGTTCGAGGCCGACATCCTCGAGGGCAAGGTGAACGGCACGCTGAAGGTGAGCTGGGGCAGCGGGGTGCGGCTCGCTTCCGACCTCTCCCTGGCGCGCGTTCGCGCCGACCAGCTGGTGGGCGCATTCACGAAGGACATCGCGGTGACCGGCAAGGTCGAGGGCAACTTCGCGATCGCGGCCGAGTCGGCTGCGCTGGAGACGCTGTTCGCCGCCCCGCGCGTCCAGGGCAAGTTCCGCCTGGCCGACGGCTCGATTTCCAATACCGACCTGGTGGCCGCGATGCAGTCGGCGGACGCGGCCGGCCGCGCCGGCGTGACCAAGTTCGCCGAGCTCACGGGCGAATACGGCGCCGGCGAAGGCCGCGTGTCGTACCGCAACCTCAACCTGCAGGGCGGCGTGCTGCGCGGCGGCGGCGGCATCGACATCGGCGCCAACGGCGCGCTGTCGGGCCGGCTGTCGGTGGAGATCCGCTCCAACGTCGCCCAGGACCGCGGCGGGTTCTCCGTCTCGGGCACGGTGGCCAAGCCCATCCTGCGCCGCGGCGGCTGAAGCGCGGCTTGGCTTTCGCCTCGCGCGGCGAGGAGCCGGCGGCCCGCGGCCGGCGCGCGGGCCTCGCGCGCCTTCTTCCGCTGTTCCGGATGCTTTCGCCGCACAAGGCGCGGATCGGCGTCGCCTTCGCGGCGATGCTCGTGTCCGCCGGCATGGTCCTCGTGATCGGCGAGGGCCTGAAGCGGGTGATCGACGAAGGCTTCGCCCAGGGCCGCGCCGACCTCCTCGACACCTGGGTGGCCGCGCTCGCCGGCCTCATCGCCGTGCTGGGCGCGGTGACCTGGCTGCGCGTCTACAACGTCTACTGGATCGGGGCGCGCTTCACCGCGGACCTGCGCGCGCGCGTCTACGCCCACATGCTGGGGCTCTCGCCCTCCTTCTTCGAAGCCTCGCGCACCGGCGAGGTGGTCTCGCGGCTCACCGCCGACGTGACCCTCGTGGAGTCGGTGATGGGCGGCACGCTCCTCTACGCGCTGCGCATGGCGTTCACGCTCGCCGGGTGCGCGGTCATGCTGGCGGTGACGAGCGTGAAGCTCTCCCTCCTCGCGCTCGCCTGCCTGCCGGTCGTGGTGCTGCCCATCGGGCTGCTGGGGCGGCGCGTGCGCAGCCTCTCGCGCGAGGCGCAGGACCGCGTGGCCGACGTCTCCTCGCACGTGGACGAGACCTTGCACGAGATCCGCACCGTGCAGGCCTACGCCCACGAGCCGCACGACGACCGCGCCTTCCGCGCGCTCGCCGACGCCGTCTTCGCCGCGAGCGTGCGCCGGTCCTCCTCGCTCGCGCTCCTCATCGCGGCGGTGATCGTGCTCGCCTTCGGCGCCGTGGGGATGCTCCTGTGGGTGGGCGCCCATGACGTGCTGGCCGGGCAGCTCTCGGCCGGAAGCCTCACGGCCTTCATCTTCTACGCCGTCATCGTGGCCAACGCGACCTTCGTGCTCGCCGAGGCCTGGGGGGAGCTGCAGCGCGCGGCCGGCGCCTCGGAGCGGATCACCGAGATCCTCGCCACCGAGCCGGCGATCCGCGCGCCCGCGAATCCCGCGCCCCTTCCCGAGCCGGCCCGGGGAAGCGTCGAGTTGCGGGCCGTGGGCTTTCGCTACCCTTCGCGCCCGGAAACCGCGGCGCTCGCGGACTTCACGCTGGCGGTTTCCCCGGGAGAAGTCGTGGCGCTCGTCGGTCCCTCGGGCGCCGGCAAGACCACGGTGTTCCAGCTGCTGCTGCGCTTCTACGATCCGCAGGAGGGCGTGGTCAGGCTGGACGGGGTGGAAGCGCGCGAGGCCGACCCGGGGCAGTGGCGCCGGCGCTTCGCCCTCGTCTCCCAGGATCCCGTGATCTTCGCCGCGAGCCTCGCCGACAACGTGCGCTACGGCAAGCCGGAGGCCAGCGACGAGGAGGTGCGCGAGGCCTGCCGGCTCGCCTATTGCCTCGAGTTCGCCGACCGCCTGCCGCAGGGGCTCGCGACGGCGCTGGGCGAGCGCGGCGTGAAGCTCTCCGGCGGCCAGCGCCAGCGCATCGCCATCGCGCGGGCGATCCTCGCCGACCGGGCGGTGCTGCTCCTCGACGAGGCCACGAGCGCGCTCGACGCCGAAAGCGAGCGCGCGGTGCAGCTCGCGCTCGCCGGCCTCATGAGGGGCCGGACGACTCTCATCATCGCCCACCGCCTGGCCACGGTAAAATCGGCGGACCGGACCGTCGTCATGGACCATGGACGCATCGTGGCCACCGGCACGCACGAGGCGCTCGTCCGCGAGGACGGCCTCTACGCGCGCCTGGCGGCCCTGCAGTTCACGGCGACGGCGGATGCCACGCTCAGATGATCCCCGCCAAGTCCTTCCTGCTCGCGCTCCTGCTGCCTGCCGCCGCCCTGGCAACCCTGCCGGCGGCGACCGCGCCTGCGCCGGAAACCGCCGCCCCCGCGGCGGCGCAGCCGGGGACCGCTCCTGCCGCGACGGCGCCCGCACCGGGCCTGGCCGTGCCCCCGCCCGCGGCGCCCCCCGGCGCCCCCGTGGCGGAGGTGCGAGAGGTGCGCGAGACCGTGCACGGCGTCGAGGTGGTCGACCCCTACCGCTGGCTCGAGGACGTGAACTCCGCGCAGGCCCAGGCATTCTTCCGCGGACAGGACGAGGCGGCCCGCAGGATGCTCTCGACGATACCGGGGCGGGAGAAGATCGCCGCGCGCATCCGCGAGCTTTCCGCCGCCCAGGTTTCCGTGAGGAACCTCGCGATGGCGGGCGGAAAGGTCTTCTACCTCAGGCTCGCGCCGGGGCTCGAGTCGCCGGTGCTGTGCGTGCGCGAGGGCTTCACCGGCGCCGAGCGCGTCCTCGTCGATCCCGCGGCGCTATCCGCCGGCGCGGCCCGCGCGGCCATCAACTGGTACCGCCCCTCGCCCGACGGCAGGCTCGTCGCCTATGGCGTCAGCACGGGCGGCACGGAGGACGCCACGCTGCGCGTGCTCGAGGTGAAGGGCGCGCGGGACCTGGGCGTGGCCATCGACCGCGCGCGCTTCAACACCGGGCTCTCCTGGCACCACGACGGCCGCGCCTTCTACTACGCGCGCATCCCCGAGGGCGGCCCGAAGGATTCCGCGCACCGCTACGCCGGCATCCGCGTCTATCGCCACGTCGTGGGCCGCCCGGCGGCGCAGGACGAGATCGTGTTCGCCTCGGGCGTGGGCGGCGCGCGCGACGTGCCGCAATTCGTCTATCCCTCCCTCGTCGTGCCGGAGGACTCCACGCACGCCTACGCGATCGTGCGCCACGGCGTTCGCCGCGAGATCGCGGTCCACATGACGCCCGTGCGCGAGCTCGCCAAGGGGCTTCCGCGCTGGACGAAGATCGTCGACTTCGACGACGGCGTCACCGCCATCCAGGCGTGGAAGGACGACCTCTACCTGCTCACCCACAAGGGCGCGCCCCTCAACAAGGTGCTGGTGATGCGGATCGGCAAGGACGGCGCCTCGCGCCCGCGCGAGGCGGTGCCGCAGGGCGAGGCGGTGATCCTCGCGATGTCGCTCGCCGCCGACGCGCTCTACCTGAGGTCCACCGTGGGCGGCCTGGAGCGGCTCGAGCGCCTGAACCTCGGCTTCGGCGCCTCGCGCACGCCGGAGTTCGTGAAGACCGCCTTCGACGTGGCCATCACGCAGATGCTCACCCACCCCGCGAGGCCGGGCGCGGTGCTGCACCTGCAGGGCTTCCTCGAGGCGCCGGCCGTCGTCGCGGTGGAGGCGAAGACCGGGAACCTGCGCGACACCGGCCTGCAGCCGGCGCCGGCGGCCGACTTCTCGGCGATGGACGAGGTGCGGCTCTACGCGACGAGCCACGACGGCACGAAGGTGCCGGTCACGCTGCTCTACAAGAAGACGACGGTCCTCACCGCCGACAACCCGACGCTGCTCGTGGGCTACGGGGCCTACGGCATCTCGCAGACGCCCTTCTTCGACGCCACGCGCCTCGCCTGGCTCGAGCACGGCGGGATCATCGCCTTCGCCCACATCCGCGGCGGCGGCGAGTACGGCGAGGCGTGGCACCGGGGCGGGCAGAAGGCGACGAAGGAGAACACCATCCTCGACTTCATCGCCGTGCGCGGAATTCCTGATCAAGTACGGCTTCACCAGCCCGCGCCGGCTCGCGATCCAGGGCACGAGCGCGGGCGGCATTCCCTCGGCCGGGGCGATGGTGCGCCGGCCCGACCTCTTCGCGGCGGTCGTGCCGCGGGTCGCGGTCCTCGACATGCTGCGCTTCGAGTTCGCGCCCAACGGGCCGGCCAACATCCCGGAGTTCGGGTCGGTGGCCACGCCCGAGGGGTTCGACGCGCTGCGCAGGATGTCCGCCTACCACCAGGTGAAGGACGGCGCGGCCTATCCCGCGGTCCTGCTCACCACCGGCATGAACGACCCGCGCGTCGATCCCTGGCAGGCGGCCAAGATGGCCGCGCGGCTGCAGGCGGCCAGCAGCAGCGGCAAGCCCGTCCTGATGCGCGTGGAGTGGGAAGGCGGGCACGGGCAGGGCGCCACCCGCACGCAGCGCGTGGAGGAGCTCGCCGACATCTACGCCTTCCTCCTGTGGCAGTTCGGGCACGGGGGCTTCGTGGCGGAGGAGGCGGCCGCGTCCCCCGCGGCGGCCCCGGCGGCTCCCGCGCCTGTCACATTGGAAGCGCGATAATCCCCGGCCGTGCTGTAATCGGCCGTCGCAATCCCCCGGAGCGAAAGAAAATGGAACTGGTCCTGTGGCGCCATGCCGACGCGGAAGACGGCCTGGCCGACATGAAGCGCGAGCTCACCGACAAGGGCCGGCGGCAGGCCACCCGGATCGCGAAGTGGCTGCGCCCCCGCATGGAGGACAAGTGGGAGATCCTCGTGAGCCCCGCCGTGCGCGCCCGGCAGACGGCCGACGCGCTCGACCTCGATTACGACGTGCGCATCCCCCTGGGCCCCGCGGCGACCGAGGACGCCCTGCTGCGCGAGGCGGGCTGGCCGGCCAACGGCAGGAACGTCCTCATCGTCGGCCACCAGCCCACCCTGGGCCGCGTGGCGGCGCGGCTCCTCACGGGGCACGTGGGCGACCTCACGATCAAGAAGGGCGCCGTCTGGTGGTTCTCCGGCAGGTATTCCCGGGGCCTGGGGCTCAGCGAGACCGTGCTGCGGGCGGTCATCGGGCCCGACTTCATCGAATGACCTTGCGCCCCTCTCCCTTGGGAGAGGGGCCTTGACCTTCCCACGGTGGGAAGGTGGAGAGTGGCGGTGTCGGACAACCCAGGAGACCCGCCATGATCGAAATCGCCGTCAATGACATGACCTGCGGCCACTGCGCCTCGGTCATCTCGAAAGCCGTCAGGCAAGCCGATGCCAGCGCGCGCTGCGAGATCGACCTCGCCGCGAGGAAGGTGAGCATCGCGAGCGCGCTTCCCGCCGGGGAATTCGTCGAGGCCATCGCGGAGGCCGGCTACGCGCCCGTGCTCGCGAAGGCCCTGGAGTGAACGCGGTGCCGGCGGCCGGGGTGGATCTCCTCGATCTCAGGATCGAGGGGATGACCTGCGCCTCGTGCGTCGCGCGCGTGGAGAAGGCGCTCCTCAAGGTGCCGGGCGTGGAGTCGGCGAGCGTCAACCTCGCCACCGAGACGGCCACGGTCCGGGCGCCGGCGGGCGCGCTCGAAGCCGCCCTCGCGGCCGTGCACAAGGCCGGCTACGACGCGAAGGTGGCGGACCGGGACGAGCCCGCGTCGCCGCCGGCCGCCGCGAGCCGCGACACCATCGAGCTGCTGGCAGCGGTCCTCCTCACCGCGCCCCTCGTGGTGCCGATGCTGGCCGGCCTCTTCGGCGTGCACTGGATGCTGCCGCCGTGGCTGCAGTGGCTGCTCGCCACGCCGGTGCAGTTCGTCGTCGGGGCGCGCTTCTACCGCTCGGCGTGGAAGGCGCTCGCCGCGCGCGCGGGCAACATGGACCTGCTGGTGGCCATCGGCACCAGCGCGGCCTACGGATTGAGCGTCTGGCTCGCCCTCGCGCAGGAGGGCGCGCACCTGTACTTCGAGGCCTCCGCCGTCGTGATCACGCTGGTGCGCGCGGGCAAGTGGCTCGAGGGGCGCGCCAAGCGGCAGACGACGGAGGCGATCCGCGCGCTCTCGGCCCTGCGCCCGGAGACCGCGCGGGTGCTCGCGGACGGCGTGGAAAGCGTCGTCCCGGTGGGCCGCGTGCGCGTGGGGGACGCCGTGGTGGTGCTGCCCGGCGAGCGCGTGCCCGTCGACGCGGAGGTGACCGAGGGCGAGAGCCACGTGGACGAGTCGCTGGTGACGGGCGAGGGCCTGCCGGTGGCCAAGTCGCCGGGCAGCCGCCTCACCGGGGGCTCCGTGAACGCCGAGGGCCGGCTCGTCGCGCGCACCGTCGCGGTGGGCGCGGAAAGCACGCTCGCGAGGATCATCCGCGCGGTGGAGTCGGCGCAGGCCGCCAAGGCGCCCATCCAGCGCCTCGTGGACCGCGTGAGCGAGGTGTTCGTGCCGGTCGTGGTGGGCATCGCGTTCGTCACGCTCCTTGCCTGGGGCCTCGCCACCGGCAACTGGGAGGCCGCGGTGCTCAACGCCGTGGCCGTCCTCGTCATCGCCTGCCCCTGCGCGCTGGGGCTCGCCACGCCGACGGCCGTGATGGTGGGCACGGGGGTCGCGGCCCGCCACGGCATCCTCATCAAGGACGCCGAGGCGCTGGAGATCGCCCACCGCACGCGCGTCGTGGCCTTCGACAAGACGGGCACGCTCACCGAGGGCAAGCCGTCCCTGGCGCACATCGTGCCCCTGGGGACCCCACGCGAGGAGGCGCTCGGCCTGGCTGCCGCCGTGCAGGGCGGCTCGTCGCACCCGCTCGCGCGGGCGGTGATGGAGGCGGCCCGCGGCGAGGCCGTGCCGGTTCCCGCGGCGGAGCGCATGCGCACGGTGGCCGGCCGCGGCGTCGAGGCGGTGGTGGCGGGGCGCCCGATCGCCATCGCCAGCCACCGCTGGGCGCGGGAGCTGGGGGCCGCGGGCCTGGAGTCGCTGGAAGGCGACCGCGCGAGGCTGGAGGGCGAAGGCATGACCGTGTCCTGGCTCGTGGAAGCCGGACCCGCGGCGAGGGTGCTCGCGCTCCTCGCCTTCGGCGACGCGCTGAAGCCGCAGGCCGCCGCGGCGGTCGCGAGGCTGCGCGCGCTCGGCATCGTGCCGGTCCTCGTGACGGGGGACAGCCGCGGCGCGGCGCTCGCCGCGGGGCGCCTCGCCGGAATCGACGACGTCCGCGCCGAGGTCCTGCCGGAGGAGAAGGCCGCGGTGGTGGCGCAGCTGCGCGCCGCGCACGGCGCGGTGGCGATGGTGGGCGACGGCATCAACGACGCGCCGGCCCTCGCCGCGGCCGACATCGGCATCGCGATGGGCACGGGCACCGACGTGGCGATGCACACCGCCGGGATCACGCTCATGCGCGGCGACCCCTCCCTGGTCGCCGATGCCCTGGACATCTCGCGGCGCACCCATGCGAAGATCCGCCAGAACCTCTTCTGGGCCTTCGTGTACAACGTGGTGGGGGTGCCGCTCGCGGCGCTGGGCATGCTCTCGCCGGTGATCGCCGGCGCGGCCATGGCGCTCTCCAGCGTGAGCGTGGTGTCCAACGCATTGCTGCTCGCCCGCTGGAAGGCCGGCGGCGGGCGCCGCTGACGACGGGGGAAACGATGCCGCAGGCAAAGTACTTCGAGCTTTCGGACGCGCGCCGCGAAGGCTTCCACAACATCGGCGAGGCGGCCGAGGCCTCGGGCGTCTCCGCCAAGATGATCCGCCACTACGAGGAGATCGGGCTCGTCCCGAAGGCCGGGCGCACCGTGGCGGGGTACCGCATCTACCGCGACGCCGACCTCCACGTGCTGCGCTTCATCCGCCGCTCCCGCGACCTGGGCTTCACGATGAAGGAGATCGCGGGGCTGCTGGGCCTGTGGCAGAACAAGCGCCGCGCGAGCGGCGACGTGAAGCGGCTCGCCGCGAAGCACATGGCCGACCTCGACGCCCGCATCGCCGAGCTCCAGGGCATGCGCCGCACGCTCGAGCACCTGGTGCACGGCTGCCACGGCGACGAGCGTCCGGACTGTCCCATCCTCGACGACCTCGCCGGGGCCCGCCGGGCTTAGAATACGGGCTGCGATTCCCCCCAGGAGAAGAACGAATGAAGCGCCAATGGATTCTCGCCGCGGCTCTCGCCGGCGCACTCGTCCCCGCGGCCGTCCCCGCCGCCGACGCACCTGCCAAGGCCGAAGCGAAGGCCAAGTCCCCTTCGGCCCCCCTCACGGCCGGCGAGGTGAAGAAGGTCGACCGCGAGGCGAAGAAGGTCACCATCCAGCACGGGCCGATCGAGAACCTCAAGATGCCGCCGATGACCATGGTCTTCCGCGTGAAGGACCCGGCCATGCTCGATGGCCTCGAGCCCGGCGCGAAGATCCGCTTCCGCGCCGAGGAGGCCGAGGGCGGCTACCTCGTGACGCGCCTGCAGAAGGCCAAGTGACCATGCACGAGTTCACCGTCCAGGACATGACCTGCGGGCACTGCGCCGCGACCATCACCGATGCCGTGAAGGCCCTCGACCCCGAAGGCCGCTGCGAGATCGACCTGGCCGGCAAGCGGGTGAAGGTGCAGAGCGCCTTCACGGCCGACCGCGTCGCGGCCGCCATCGCCAAGGCCGGCTTCTCGCCGGTGCGCGCCGGCGCCTGAGGACCTTCCGGCGGCCCAGGGCCGCCGCCGCACCGACGAGCCCATGGCACTGCACGACCTCTCCGCCTGGCGGCACGAGCACGCCTTCGACACCGGCAACCGCGCGGCCGAGACCCGCACGTGGATCGTCGTGGCCATCACGGCCGTCACGATGGTGGCCGAGATCGCCGGGGGCTGGATGACGGGCTCGATGGCGCTCCTGGCCGACGGCTGGCACATGGGCACGCACGTCGCGGCGCTCGCGATGGCCGGCATCGCCTATGCCCTGGCGCGGCGCTGGTCGCGGGATTCGCGCTTCGCGTTCGGCACCTGGAAGATCGAGGTGCTGGGGGCTTTCTCGAGCGCCCTGGTGCTGGCGATCGTGGCCCTCGCGATGGCGGTGGAGTCGGTCATCCGCCTCGTGAACCCGCACGAGATCGCCTTCGGCACCGCGCTCGCGGTGGCGGTCGTGGGGCTCCTGGTGAACGTGGCGTCCGCGTTCGTGCTCGCCGGCCACGACCACGGCCACGACCACGATCACGATCACGACCACGATCACGACCACGACCATGGTCACGATCACGGCGAGCACGCGCGTCGCGAGCACCACGACCTCAACCTTCGAGGCGCCTACCTGCACGTCCTGGCCGACGCGTTCACCTCGGTCCTCGCCATCGCGGCGCTCGCCGCCGGCATGGTGGCGGGATGGGCGTGGCTCGACCCGGCCATGGGCATCGTGGGCGCCGTGGTGATCGCCTGGTGGTCCAAGGGCCTGCTCGTGCAATCTTCGCGCGTGCTCCTGGACCGCGAGATGGACGCCCCGGTGGCCGCGCAGGTGAAGCTCGCCATCGAGAGCGACGGCGACGCCGAGATCGCCGACCTGCACGTCTGGCGCGTCGGCCGCGACCGCTACGCCTGCATCGTCTCCGTCGTGGCGAGGGCGCCCCTCACGCCCGACGACTACCGCGGGCGCCTGGCCGGCATCGCGACCCTCGCGCACGTGTCCGTCGAGGTGAACCGCTGCCCGCACGTCCGGTGTCCCTGACGGGTTTGCAGGGCCGAATCCCGCAGCCGGCGTCTTCGCAAGTCGCGAGGAAGGAAGGCGTGTGTCTTTCCGGCCTTAGAACGGCATGCGGCCGGAAAGACAAACGCCTTCCTCCTCGCATCTGCCGCCGGCTACGGGATTCGGCCACTGGCGAACCTGCGTCCGTCGGTGTGGGAGGAGGCAGGATGCATCCTCACTCCGATCCTCTCCCCACGAAAGGAAGCGGGCGCGGGCGAGCGGTGATGTCAAGCTGGGCGGCGGCGAGGTTGCTGTATCGAGTTCGCGGGAAAGCCGTTGCCCGAGCGGGCATGGGCGCGGACCCGTCGTCGGCCGAGAATGCAGGAGGGAGGCGTATCCCTTTCCGGCCGCATGCCGTTCTAAGGCCGGAAAGGGATACGCCTCCCTCCTGCATGACTTTCAGCAGGCCGACCACGGGTCCGCGCCCCCCACGCACATCGACAACCCCCGCGCAGCGGGGCGATACTGCGCGAAACAACGCAAGACTCTCCCTCCGCTCCCATGCCCGCTTCCGAAAAGACCGTCCGCGAATTCCGGCACATCCTCCTCTGGCCCCTGCAGCTGCGGAGGCTGAGGCGCGAGACGGGCTTCGCCACGCACTGGGACGTGCTGCGCGCCAATCCCGGGCCCTGGCAGGAGGTGAAGGACAACCTGCTGGTCGAGGACGAGTCCTGCCAGTCGGGCTACCAGGAGTTCGTCTACTTCCTGCCCTACGTGCAGCGCTTCCTCTACGGCTTCGGCGAGGCCGACGCGCAGACGCCCTCGAGCCTGCACATGTTCCGCCGCGACGACATCGCCACCGTGCGCGTCCGGCTTCGCCAGGCGAGCGCCCCCATCGAGCTCGCGGTCGCGCGCACGCGGCTCGTGTTCTTCTACGACCAGGACGTGGCCATCCTCGCCTTCGAGGTCGTGGCGAAGGACCTCCCGCTGGAGGACGCCATCGAGCTGATGGACCGCTTCGGCCGGCCCTATCCCCCGTACTGGGACGAGGAGGGGCAGGGCGCGCACACCACCTTCTCGGTGGAATTCCGGGACGCGGCCGGGGGGCTGCTCTCGACCTCGGACTACGGCGACCGCGACAAGTACATCGGGCTGGTCCGCGACATCAAGCAGACGCCGCTGTCGCTGCACTGGGAGTACCTGCTGCACCCGATGGTGCCGGCCTACCTGGGGGGCGGCGTCCTCCAGTACTACCAGATCGAGAACAAGCGCATCCCGATCATGACCTACCTCGCGCTGGAGGAGCCGCGGTGCCTCACGCGCGGCGACCTCGCGCGCATCGGGTACACGGCCAAGTGGGGCCCGTCGGACACGCTGCCCTTCGCGCCGAGCTTCCTCGCCGATTTCGAGCTGAAGCACTGCTACGACCGCTATTGGGACCCGGAAAGCGCCGCCAGCGGCATGAACACGCGCTTCGTGTTCTGCGGCGTGGCCTTCGCCATGATCACCAGGCACCAGGACGAGCGCACGGACCTCGTGCACACCTTCCGCCAGCAGTTCTTCCAGATCGGCCTCATCGCCAACTTCCACAAGGCGGCGCTCCTCAACCTGTCGAACCGGTTCTCGATCGCCGTCGAGCGCCTGCGCGTGGGCGACTACGCGAGCGTGCGCATCTTCAAGGACAGCGTGCGCGAGGCGCTCGAGCTGTTCCTGCGCTTCAACCACCGCTACTGGTTCCACGAGATCTCCAACCAGGTGCTCGCCTCCGACATGTTCGCGCGCTGGGCGCACCAGCTGGGGAGCGACGCGCTCTTCGCCGAGGTGCGCGAGGAGGCGCAGGACATCAACCAGTACCTCGACGCCGACCGCACGCGCAAGGCCGGCGACAACGCCATGCGCCTCACGGTCGTGTCGGCCCTGGGCATGGCGGGCACCGTGGTCACCGGCTTCCTCGGCATGAACCTCTTCAACCACACGGAGCTCGCGGGCTGGGAAAAGTTCTGGATCTTCATGGCTGTGTTCGTCCCGACGATCTCCCTGGGCCTGTACACGGTGATCATGTCCAAGCGCATCGCGACCTTCTTCGAGGCGATGTCGTCGGAGCGCCTCACGTGGAGGCAGAAGTTCGGCGCCTTCCGCCAGATCTGGCGCGCGCCGCCGTCGTCGCCGAAGGTGAGGAAGCGCGTGGCGGGCGGCGACGAGCCCAGCCGGCGAAGCGCGGGACAGCACGGCAGCCCGCCGCAGCGCGCCCCGGCCGCTCCCCGCAACTGACCTCAGGCGCATGTCCTCCGGCGGCGAAGTGCGCGAGGTCCTGGCCTTCTGGTTCGGCGAGCCGGGGTCGGCCGACTTCGGCAAGCCGCGCCCGGCGTGGTTCCGCAAGGACCCGGCGTTCGACGAGGAGATCCGGCACCGGTTCCTCGCGCTGCACGCGCGCGCCGCGCTCGGGGAGCTCGAGCGCTGGCACGACGATCCCGATTCGCTCCTCGCGCTGATCGTGGTGCTCGACCAGTTCTCGCGCAACCTCTACCGCGACGATCCGAGGGCCTTCTCGCAGGATGCGGCGGCGCTCGCCTGCGCGCAGCTCGCGCTCGAGCGCGGCTGGGACGAGGCGCGCATGCCCGTGGAGCGCCAGTTCGCCTACCTGCCTTTCGAGCACGCGGAGGACCTCGCGATGCAGGATCGCTCGGTCGAGCTCTTCACGGCGCTCGAGGCCTTCCCGGAGACGAAGGGCCTCGCCGGGTGGGCCGAGAAGCACCGCGTGATCATCCGGCGCTTCGGGCGCTTCCCGCACCGGAACGCCGCCCTGGGACGCCCGTCCTCGCCCGAGGAGTTGGCCTTCCTGCAGGAGCCCGGCTCGAGCTTCTAGCCGGAGATGCGGTAGAGGACGTGCCGGCGCAGGCGATGGCCCTCGGGGAAGCGCGGGTAGTCGAACTCGCCGTCGCGCCGCATTCCCAGGCGTTCCATCACGGCGATGGAGCGCGCGTTGGCGAGCGCCGTGAAGGAGACGATTTCCGCCCGCCCCAGCTCGCCGAAACCGAAGGCGAGGGCCGCGCGCGCGGCTTCCGTCGCGAACCCCTGTCCCCACGCGCTTCGCGCCAGGCGCCAGCCGATCTCGGTGCAGGGCGTGAAGTGCGCCTCGAACGAGGGCACCGCGAGCCCCGTGAAGCCGACGAAGGGCTCGCCGCCGATCACCTCGAGGGCCCAGTTTCCCCAGCCGCGTTCCTCGATCGCCGCCATCATCCGCCGGGCGTAGGCGTCGCTCTCCTCGCGCAGGAGCGGCGCCGCGAAGTGCTCCATGACGAGCGGGTCCGCGTTCATGGCCGCGAACGGCGCGAGGTCCGATTCGCGCCACGGGCGCAGGCGCAGGCGGGGGGTCGTCAGAAGCATCGTGGCCTCCGTGGCGAGGCCCCGATGATACCGGCCCTGCCTAGCCTTTCGCGCGCCTGTCGGGAGCGGCGTACTCCTCCGGCACCTTGAACAGATCCGCCGCCGGCTCGCCGCGGCGAATGTTCGCGAGCCGGAAGATCGTCTCGCCGCGGCGCGGGTCGTTGCTGCGCGAGTACACGGTGAGCTTGAGCTGGGGCGAGTACCAGGTCTCGCGGGTGACGGCGATCGGGTTGCGGTTGCCGACCGCGCCGGCGGGGATCGTGTGCGTCGTCAGCTTGCCCTCGGCCTTCACGCCGTCGAATTCCTTCTCGCCCAGGGACGTGGTGACTGCCTTGGCGCCGGCGAAGTCGCGGTCGACCTGCCAGCCGAAGGAGCCGCCGAGAGGCGGCACCGGCGGCACCGGCGGGACGGGCGGCACGGGCGGCATCACGATGCTCACTTCCTTGCCTTCCGGGCCGCGCAATACCTGGACGCGGACTTCCTCGCGCACCATGCCGTCGCCCGACTCGCCCGCGTCGACGCGCTTCACGATCACCTTCTTCCTGCCGCCCTCGCCGGGAGAAGCCTCCTTGCCGTCGATGGTGACCTTGCCGTTCTCGATGCGGATCTCCTTGCCGCCGCTCTTGAGCTCGACGACGCCGGCGACTTCCTTGCCGTCGACGCTTGCCTTGCCGTTCTCGATGCGGATCTCCTTGTCCCCGATGCGCAGGACCTGCACTTCCTTCGTGTCCCCGTGCAGCGCGAACCGGGGGCCGCGCACGGCCTTCTTCGACCCCGGAAGGAGCATCACGGAGGTGCCCGCGACCGGGTCCCTGAGCTGGATGGACTTGGACTCGCCGCCCACGATCGTCTCCTGGCGCGTGCGCCCCTCGCCGTCGCGGTAGACGCGCCCGCCCGTCTTGCGGGAGATCACGTTGCCGTCGGCGAGCGGCTGGTTCATCTCGGTCACGACGTCGGCGCTGTACGGCGCGCCCTTCACGACCTTGGCGCCGCCCAGGTGGTCGCCGAACATCGAGCCGATCGAGGCGCGCACCTCGTCGCCCCACTCGCGCCAGGCATGCGCCGTGGCCTTGGCCTCGGCGGCCGCGGCGAGGATCTCGTGGGTGTTGATCTCGATCTCGCGCTCGATGCCTGGGGCGGGATCCCGGGCGAGGGCGGGGCCCGCGAGGGCGCAGGCGACGGCGGCGGCGATGATGCTCGTTTTCATGGTGTTCCTTTCGTCCGGGATTCGTTCAGTCGAGGATGCGAAGGGCGAGCGGCTCGCCCTCGGCGGAATAGAGCATCTCGGCGCGCACCGGCTCGCCCGCCCGCTCGGGGGCCACGGGCAGGCCCCACTGGGCGAGCATCTCGCGCGGGAACTCGGTGGCCACCACGGTCGCCTGCGGCTCGAGCGCGATGCGCTCCAGGGGCTTCAGGGCGAGGAACGGCCCCGGGTCGCGGCCGGCCGCGGGCAGGGTGACGAACTCGAACGCGGGCTCGGCGGCCGGCTGCACGGCGGGGTTTCGCACCATCCAGCTCACGACGGCCAGGGTGGCCACCATGGCGAGCGGGGGCATCCACCACAGGCGCGGCCGGGCGGCGCGGCGCTGGCGGCCGGCCTGGACCCGGAACGCGCCCACGAGGCCGTCCTCGAGGCGCGCGGGGGCGCCGGTGGCGGCGAGCGCGGCTTTGAGCTCGTCCAGCCGCTCGGTGAGCCGCGCTTCGCGCACGGCGGGATGCTGCGTGACGTTTCCGGTGTTCATGAAGCCTCCTTCGCGCGGCCCGGGCCCTGCATGAGGCCCAACCGCGAAAGTCGTTCGGCGAGCTGGGCGCGGCCCCGGGAAAGGCGCGAGCGCACGGTGCCGATGTCGATGCCGCAGACTTCGGCGGCCTCGGCGTAGGAAAGCTCGGACAGCTCGCAGAGGATGAGCACGTCGCGGTAGTGCGGGGCGACGGCGGCGAGGGCGGCGCGGACCTGCTCGGCGGTCTCGCTGGCGAGCAGCCTCTCGGCCGGGCCGTCGGCATCGACGAGCTCGGGGGCGCCCAGGGCGCCCTCGGCCAGGTCGTCCGGGTCCGTCGCATCCTCCCGGGCCCGGGTCTCGCGCCGCGCCAGGTTCCTCGCCACGCCGCACAGCCATGCCGCGACGCTTCCGCGCGCGGGGTCGTATTGATCGGGGCGGGTCATGAGGTGCAGGAACGTCTCCTGCGTCACGTCCGCGGCGTGGGCCGCCGACCCGGTGCGCAGCAGCGCGAAGCGGTACACCGCGTCCTTGTGCCGCCGGTACAGCGCGACGAACGCCTCCTCGTCGCCCTGGCGCATGCGGGCGAAAAGGGTCAGCTCGGGCTGCATGTTCCAGGGGGGCATGGGCGGTTTCGCATCGTTCCTTCCCCTATTGCGCCGAGCCCGCCCGAAAGTTCCCGGAAGCTCGAATCGACCCACCTAATCAGATTACTTTCGTGTAATCAGATTACTTTCCGGGCAGGAATGTCATCTCCGCACGAGAGAATCTGATTACAGGAAAGTAATCTGATTAGGTAGGTCGATTACGATTCTTCCGCGTCGGGTTGCTTCGAGGGCTGGGCGAGGTCGAAGGCGGGGAGCTTCAGGCACTCGTCCACCACGGCGAGGACGAGGGGGTAGGGCTCCACGGGCACCTTGTAGCGCCAGGCGTTGAAGACCTGGGGCACGAGGCACACGTCGGCGATCGTGGGCGCGGCGCCCAGGCAGAAGGGGCCCGGCCCGGGGCGGTCGGCGAGCATCTGCTCGATGGCGGCGAGCCCCTCGGCCACCCAGTGCGCGTACCAGAGGTCGCGAGCGGCCTCGTCGGCGTGCAGCTCGCGGCCCAGGTACTTCAGGACGCGCAGGTTGTTCAGGGGGTGGATGTCGCAGGCCACGGCGAGGGCCAGGGCGCGCACCCAGGCGCGCTCGGCGGGCGCGGCCGGCAGCAGCGGGGGCTGCGGGCGCGTCTCCTCCAGGTACTCGATGATCGCGAGGGACTGGGTGAGGGTGAGCGCGCCGTCCTCGAGCATGGGCACCAGCCCCTGCGGGTTCCTGGCCAGGTAGCCGGGCGCGCGCTGCTCGCCCTTGCCCAGGTGGACGTAGCGGCGTCCGGGCTCGATGCCCTTGAGGGCCAGGGCGATCCGCACGCGGTACGCGGCGGAGGAGCGCCAGTAGTCGTGGAGGATCATCGGCGGAATGCGGCAGGGCACTGATGGGGAAGGTGGCCGCATCTTATACTTGGGCCGAAGACCGCGACATGCCCGAACCGATGCGACCACCGCTCACCCGCGACGAGATCATCCGCCGACTCGCCGACACGCCCCCGATCGAGGACCTGCTCACCGCCGACGACCTCGAGAAGCAGCGCGTGGCCGCCTCGGCCGGCGACCTCACGCCCGCCGCGGTGCTGCTGCTCGTCGTGAACCGCCCGGGCGAGCCGACGGTCGTCTTCACGCAGCGCACGGCGCACCTGGCGGACCACGCGGGGCAGATCAGCTTCCCCGGGGGGCGGGTGGAGGCGGGCAGACGAGGGCCCGGCGCACACCGCGCTGCGGGAGGCGCGCGAGGAAGTGGGCATCGACCCGGCGCTCGTCGAGATCCTGGGCGAGCTTCCCGACTACCACACCTCGACCGGCTACCGCGTGCGCCCCGTCGTCGGCTGGGCCGAGCCGCCGGTCGAGTACGCGCTCGATCCCTACGAGGTCGCCGACGTCTTCGAGGTGCCGCTCGCCTTCCTCCTCGAGACCGCCAACCACCGCTACGAGAGCGCGTTCTACAAGGGGCGGCTGCGCCACTACTGGGCGATGCCCTGGCAGGGGCGCTTCATCTGGGGGGCGACCGCGGGGATGCTCGTGACCTTCCAGCGGATCGTCGGCAGGTAGGGGCGAAAAAAAGGGCCCCTCGAAGGGGGCCCCCAACTCCACGCATCCGGCGATCGAGCGCAAACTCGCCGAATCCCGTCGCCCCTTCCGGGGCGTAAACACTCCGTCACGCAAGGCCAATGTAGGCGCGCGCGGGTGTTTCGTCCAATCGATATTTGTGGATTATGTTATCGATGCGGTCGATGACCGCGGAAGGCCGCGCCCGCGGCCAGCAGCTGCTCGCGGAACCAGCGGTGCGCCGGATCGTGGGCCGTGCGCTGGTGCCAGATGATGGACAGCGTGTAGCGGGGGATGGCGAGGGGAGGCGGCCGGATCGCGAGGCCGAAGCGCGCCGCCTGCTGCTGCGCGATGCCTCCCGGGACGATCGCGACGAGGTCGCTTTCCGCGAGCAGGGCGAAGGTCGTCGCGAATCCCGCGACGCTCACCGGCACGCGCCGGCGCAGGCCCCGCTCCGCGAAGGCGCGCTCCACCAGTTTCGCGGCGCCCACGTGCGCGGTCACCGCCAGGTGCGGATACTCCACCAGGCGCGCGAGCCGTGAGGCGCGCCCTGGCGAGGGGGTGGCCCGCCCGCATCGCGCAGGCGAAGTTCTCCTCGATGAGGGGCGCGTTGAAGAGGTCGCGCCCCTCCGGCGGGTCCACGATGGGGGCTATGTCGATCTCCCCCGACACGACGCGCGAGACGGAGTCGTCCACGGGGCGCGGAAGCACCTCGAGGGTGATCCCGGGCGCCTCGCGCGCGAGCGTCCGGTAGAGCGAAGGCAGCATCGTGAGGCCCAGGTAGTCGGTGATGCCGAGCCGGACGGTGATGCGCGCCTTGGCGGGATCGAAGCGCTGCGGCAGCGCGAGCGCCAGCGAGACCGAGGCGAGCGCGGTCTTGATCGGTCCCTGCAGGCTGCGCGCGAGGGGCGTCACCTGCATGCGGTTGCCCACGCGCACGAGCAGGGGGTCGGAGAACATCGTCCGCAGGCGGTCCAGGGCCGCGCTGACGGCCGACTGGCTGAGGTTCAGGCGGTGGGCGGCGGCCGTGACGCTGCACTCGTCCAGCAGGACTTCCAGGGTCACGAGGAGGTTGAGGTCGTAGCGGCGCAGGTCCATGCCGCGATGGTAGCGCCCGGCCGGGGGGCTTGACAGGAAACGAACGGTCGTACTATTCTTCGGCCAACAAGACCGGAGAACCCATGTCGCCGCAAGCCCTCAAGGCCCGAAAGGGTGAAGAGACCCGAGCCCAGATCCTCGACGCCGCCGTGCAGCAGGCGAGCGAGGCGGGCTTCGAGTCGCTCACCATCGGCCGGCTCGCCGAGCGCACGGGACTTTCCAAGAGCGGTCTCTTCGCCCACTTCGGCTCGCGCACGGACCTGCAGATCGCCGCCCTGGACGAGGCCGCCCGCCGCTTCACCGAGGCCGTGTTCCTGCCCGCCTTCAAGGCTCCCCGGGGCCTGAAGCGCCTGCGCGCGCTCTTCGGGAACTGGATCACCTGGCCGGAGCACGCCAAGCTTCGCGGCGGCTGCCCCATCCATGCCGCGTCCGAGGAGTACGACGACCAGCCCGGCCCCATGCGGGAAGCGGTCGTCGAGCGCCAGCGCCTCGTGGCCCGCGAGCTCGGCAAGGCCGTGCAGATGGCGGTGGAGAGCGGCGAGCTGGCGGAGGGCACCGACGTGCGCCAGATCGTCTTCGAGATGTTCGGCCTGATCCTCGCCTACTATCACACGCAGCGCCTGCTGGGCGACGACGGGGCCTCGGCCCGCGCGCTCTCCGGATTCGATCGCCTCGTGGAAGCCAATCGCGCTCCCGCGGCGAAGCCCGCCACACGCCCCGCGGCCGCGCGCCGCTGATCCCCCCGACGGAGGTTTGCCATGCCCGCCGCCCTGCTGCCCATGAATAGCACGATCGTTCGTTCCGTGAAGATGCTCTCGACGCGCGCCCGCCTCCAGGTGGGATCGATCGTCGCTCCCGAACGCGCCCTCGCCGACGCCGTGCGGCATCTTCCTCACGCCGCCGCGGCGGGCCGTGCGCGGCCGCGACCGCGAATTCCTCGCCGGCGGCGAGGGCTTCGTCGTGCCCCTCGGGCTCGCGCGCCTGTCCGCCTGGCGCTTCGGCCCGGCCGGCGCCCCGGCGGTGATCCTGAGCCACGGCTGGGGCGGGCGCGGCGCGCAGCTGCACGCCTTCGTGCCGGCGCTCGAGCGCGCGGGATTCCAGGCGGTGGTGTTCGATCACCTGGGCCACGGCTATTCCGAGGGCCGGCAGTCGTCCCTCATCGAGTTCGGCCGCGGGCTGGGCGCCGTCGCTTCCGCGCTCGAAGAGCGCGGGATCCGCGTCGCCGGCGTGGTCGGGCATTCCCTCGGCGCGGCGGCGATCGCGCCGTTCCTGCGCGCGGGCTCGCGGCGCATCCGCAGCGTGCTCGTGGCGCCGCCCGCCTCGCTCGTGGGCTATTCCGCGTGGTTCACGAGGAAGCTCGGCCTGGGCGAGGCCTTCCGCGCGCGGCTGCAGTCGTCGGTGGAGCGCCGCTACGGCGTGAGCTGGGACGAGCTCGAGCTGCCGCGTTCCGTGGGATCGATCGACGCCCCGGCGCTCGTGATCCACGACCAGGACGACGCCGAGGTGCGCATCGGCGCCGGTCTCGCGGTGGCCCGGGCCTGGCCCGGCGCGCGGTTCCTGCGCACGCAGGGCCTGGGCCACAACGCGATCCTGCGCGACGCGGGCGTGGTGCGCGACGCCATCGACTTCCTCAAGGCGGAGGTGACCTTCGCGCCCCCGCCCGCGCGCGGCGAACGCTCGGCGTTCCCCGGGCCCGCGCCCCTGCTGTGACGCGCCGGACGAGGAGAGTGAACATGAAGAACGACGACTACCGGGATGTCCCCCTCACGCTGGCCCTGTCGCTCACGCTCTGGGCGGGCGCCGTCGCCGCGGCCACGACCGCGGGAGTCTTCGCCCGCCTGCCCCAGGAGGCCTGCCTCGCGCTGGCCGCCTTCGCGACCGCGTTCGCCTCCGCCGTGGTCCTGGTCGACGCGCGCGTGCGCGGCTGGCTCGAGACGCGCGGCGCGATGGCCGCGGGGACGTCGGCTTTCGGGCTGGCCCTGCTGCTGGTGGCGGGCGGGGAGGCGCTGTGCCGGGGCGCGGGGATCGACTTCGCGGCGGCGCCGTGGGCGCCCATCCTGCTCTTCGTCGTGCCGGTCAGCGTGGCCTCGGCGGTCGCCGCGGTGCGCGCGCCGGCTAGGACACCGGCGTCGACAGGACCTGCTTCGCTCCCGCGCGGGATTTGAGCGAGGCGTACCAGCGCTCCATCTGCGGCCGCGGCTCGCGCGCGAGCGGGAGGTTGAGCCAGCGGTGCGCGGCGCAGCCCAGCGCGATGTCGGCCGGGGAGAACGCGTCACCCGCCGCGAAGGCCCTGCCGGCCAGGTGGCCATCGAGGATCGCGGCGGCCTTCTCGGAAGCGCTGCGCGAGGCCTCGATCGCGGCCTGGTCGCGCTTGTCCGCCGGCACGCGCACGAGCTGCCAGAAGGCATCGCGCATCGCGGGCGTGAAGGTGGTGGCCTGCCAGTCCATCCAGCGGTCGACGTCGGCGCGCAGGCGCAGGTCGTCGGGCCACAGCGTTCCGGGCGCGTGCTTTCCGGCGAGGTAGCGCACGATCGCGTTCGATTCCCACAGCACGAACCCGTCGTCCTCGATCACGGGAACCAGGCTGTTGGGGTTCATGCGCTTGTACTCGGGCGTCGCCACGATGCCGAAGGCGCCGCCGGCGTCCTTGCGCTCGTAGGCGAGCCCCAGCTCGTCGGCCGTCCACACCACCTTCTGCACGTTGACCGAGGAGATCCTCCCCCAGATGCGCAGCACGCCCGCGCTCATGCGACGAGCGGGGCGGCGAGTCCCTCGGCCGCGCCGGAGGTGTCGCCCTTCTTCGCCATGATGTCCCGCACCATCTGCAGGGCGGTCCTGTCGCAGGGCGGGAGCTCGACGGGCGAGGCTCCCAGGGGCGTGTTGCGGCCGCCCCACTGGATCACGTGCGCGCAGTAGGTGAGGCCGCCGCCGAAGGCGGGGGTGAGGATCATCGCGCCGGGCGTCACGCGCCCTTCCTCGATCGCGTCCACGAGCGCCACCGGCACCGTCGCCGCCGACATGTTCCCGTAGCGGGCCACGGTCACGTACACGTGGTCGGGCGCGGCGCCGATGCGCTTGCCCACGAAGTCGATGATGCGCTGGTTCGCCTGGTGCGGCACCACGAGGTCCATGTCGCCGATGGAAAAGCCCGCGCGCTCGAGCGCGGTCCTGGAGGCTTCCGTCATCCCGTGCACGGCGCGCTTGAAGATCTCCTGGCCGTCGAAGTCCCAGCCCGTGACGCCCACCTGGATGCCGCGGTTCGCGTACGCCCCGCCCATGCCGCGAACGCGCAGGATATGGCGCGCGTCGGCGTAGCAGCCCAGCTTCTCGGCGAGCAGTCCTTCCTTCTCCTCGGTCGCCTGCAGCACCACGGCGGCCGCGCCGTCGCCGAAGAGCACCGCCACGTTGCGGTTGGTCCAGTCCATGAAGGGCGAGATCACCTCCACGCCGATCACCACCGCGTTCCTCACCACGCCGGTGCGGATCATCGCGTTGGCGGTGGAAAGCCCGTAGAGGAAGCTGGTGCAGGCGGTGTTCACGTCCATGGCGGCCGCGTGGTCCGCGCCCAGGAGCGCCTGCACGCCCGAGGCGCTGTTGGGCACCTGCTCGTCGTAGGAGCAGCTGCCCAGGACGACGAGGTCGAGGTCCTTCGCATCCAGCCCCGCGCAGGCGAGCGCCCGGGCGGCCGCGACGTGGGCGAGCGCGGTCACCGGCACGTGCGAGATGCGCCGCTCGCGGATGCCCGTGCGCGAGGTGATCCACTCGTCGTCGGTTTCGATGAAGGTGGCGAGATCGGCGTTCGTGAGGACGGCCGGCGGCATGCACTTGCCCCAGCCCGTGATGGCGGCGTAAGTCATCTTTATTGTCGTTCCGAGAAAGCGGTGTGGCAGACAGTTTGCCCGAGTCCGGGGGCGGGTGCAGGGCGGCCTAGAGCTTGTGGGATCCGATGAGGAGCCGGTCGTAGACGGCGTACTGCTCGTCCACGGCGGCGCCGCCGTCGCGGGGCGTGCGCTTCACGGTGATCCAGACTTCCGGGGAGAGGCTCTCGCAGACGTCGGCGGTGTGGCGGACCTCTTCCTCGGCCACGCGGCGCGCCACTTCCCAGGAAGGCGCGCCCCAGCCCTTCACGAGGAACCACGCGAGCGCGTCGGTGCGGGCCTCGAGCTCCTCGGCGCTCACCTCGACCACCTCGGCGATCGAGCAGCGCTGCCGTCCCTCGAGCGCGAGGAAGGAGGACTCGCAGTAGCAGCGCGGGTCGCACTTCGGGGCGTTGGCGAAATCGCAGACGGCATAGCCTCCGCTCACCACCCAGTCGCCCTCGCGGGCGGCGCCGTGGGCCTTGAAGAGGTGGTCGTCGGAATCGTCGAGCCGGACGGCGCGCAGGAGCTTCGGCATGGAGCGTGCTTCGGAGGGGCGCTTGACCGCTTATGATAGCAGTCCGACCCCGAAACCCGTCGCTTCAAGGAGACAAATGTCCATCGCAAAGACCGCCGTCGTCACCGGTGCCAACCGGGGGATCGGCCTCGAAATCGCCCGCCAGCTCGTGAAGGAGGGAATCCGCGTCGTCATGGGATCGCGCGACCCGTTCAAGGGGGAGCGGGCCTGCGCGGGCCTCGCGGCGGGCGAACTGGCGGTGAGCCACTCGCTCGACGTCGCCGACACGAAGAGCGTGCAGCGCTTCGTGGGGTTCGTGGAGAAGGAGTTCGGCGCGCCCGCGATCCTGGTGAACAACGCCGGCACCTACCCGGAGGCGAGGGAGGCGGGCGTGGTGGACGTGAAGACCTCGCTGTGGCGCGAGACCTTCGAGACCAACCTCTTCGGGGCCGTGCGCATGTGCCGCGAGGTGGTGCCCCTGATGCAGCGCGTGGCCTACGGGCGCATCGTGAACATCTCTTCCGGCCTGGGCCAGCTCTCGCAGATGGGCGCCGGGAGCCCGGCTTACCGCGTCTCCAAGGCGGCGGTGAACGCGCTCACGGCGACGCTCGCGGCCGAGGTGAAGGGCCAGGGCATCCTCGTGAACTCCATGAGCCCGGGCTGGGTGCGCACCGACATGGGCGGGGCCGACGCGCCGCGCGGCGTCGAGGAGGGCGCCGAGACCGCGGTGTGGCTCGCGCTCCTTCCCTCCACCGGTCCCTCGGGCAAGTTCTTCCGGGACCGCAAGCCCATACCCTGGTGAGGCGGATCCTCGGCCGCGCGCTTGCCGCGCTGCTGCTCGCGCTGCTCGCCGCCGGGTGCTCGTCCCTCACCCGCGTGGCGTACAACAACGCGGCCTTCGCCGGCGCCTGGGCCGTCGACGACTGGTTCGACCTGCACGACGGACAGCGCGAGTGGGTGAAGGAGCGCTTCGCGCGCCTCGTCGCGTGGCACCGGGCGAACGAGCTGCCGGCCTACGAGCGGCTCCTGCAGGACACGGCCGCGCGCGCCGCCACGCGCCTCACGGCGGAGGACGCGCGCCGCATCCACGGCGAGATGCGCGCGCTCTACCACCGGGTCGTGCGCAAGGCCATTCCCGACATGGCCGACTTCCTCCTCCAGTTGCATCCGGAGCAGGTCGCGTACCTGGAGCGCAAGTTCGAGGAGGACAACGGGCGGGTCGTGAAGGAGAGCGTGAAGGGCACGCCCCGGGAAAGGCTCGCGGCGCGCGCGGGGCGCTATGTCGAGCGCGTCGAGGACTGGACGGGGCGGCTCTCGGGGGCGCAGCGCGACATCGTGCGCGCGCGCGTGGGGGCGATCCCCGACCTCACCGACGAATGGATGGGCGACCGGCGGCATCGGCAGGCCGAGACCCTCGCCCTCATCCGCGCGCGCCCGACGCGCGAGGCGGCGATCGACGCGCTCACGCGCCTGCTCGTGGACACCGACTCGTGGCGCCGGCCGGAGTACGTCGCGAAGCTCAAGGCCCGCGACGAGAGTGTCTTCGCGATGATCGCGGAGCTGGATGCGTCGCTCACTCCCGAGCAGCGCGGGCAGTCTCCACCGGCGGCTGGCGGGCTATGCCGCGGACGTGGCTTACCTGATGGTCGCGAACTAGATTCTGCGGTGGCTGGCGGTTGGCGAAAATCTTTGGAAACGCCGATGAACGCCGATGTCACGCCGATGAACGCCGATGAGGTCAGGTTCATTGGCAGCGAGTGGACGACCGGTACCGTGGCGATTCCTACCTTACAACCTGTCATGCCATCGGCGTTCATCGGCGTGACATCGGCGTTCATCGGCGTTTCCAGAGATTATCGCGCGCATCACTCGACGCGTTCATCGGCGTTTCCAAAGATTTTCGCCCGCATCACTCCCCGATCGTCTTGAAACTCTCCATCGCAGCCACCAGCCGCGAGCGGATGCCCGGCTCGAAAGCGGAATGCCCCGCGTCGGAGACGACGTGGTACTCCGCCTCGGGCCAGGCGCGGTGCAGGTCGTCGGCGGTGACGGCCGGGCAGACGGCGTCGTAGCGGCCCTGCACGATGACCGCCGGCAGGTGGCGGATGCGCCCGACGTTCGCGAGCAGGAAATCGTCGGGCAGGAAGAGGCGGCCCACGAAATAGTGGGCCTCGATGCGCGCGAGCCCCAGCGCCACGCGGTCCGAGGCGAAGTCCGCCACCAGGGCCGGGTTGGGCGCGAGCGTGGAGCACGAGCCCTCGTAGACGCTCCAGCGGCGCGCGGCCGGCAGGTGCACCGCGGGGTCGGGATCGACCAGGCGGCGGTGGTAGGCGCCGAGCAGGTCTCCCCGCTCGCCCTCGGGAATGAAGTGCGCGAACTCGCGCCACGGCTCCGGGAAGATGTGGCGGATGCCGTGCAGGAACCAGTCGACCTCGTGCGGCCGGCCCAGGAAGATGCCGCGCAGCACCAGCGCGAGGCAGCGCTCCGGGTGGTGCTCGGCATAGGCGAGCGCGAGGGTCGATCCCCACGAGCCCCCGAACACGATCCAGCGTTCCACGCCCAGGTGGATCCGCAGGCGCTCGATGTCCTCCACCAGGTCGGGGGTGGTGTTGGCCTCGAGGCTGCCCAGCGGCGTCGAGCGGCCCGCGCCGCGCTGGTCGAAGATCACGATGCGGTAGTGCGACGGGTCGAAGAACTGCCGGTGCACCGGGCTCGCGCCCGCGCCGGGACCGCCGTGCAGGAAGACCACGGGAACGCCGTCGGCGCGGCCGCTTTCCTCCCAGTAGAGCCGGTGCCCGCTGCCCACGTCCAGGAAGCCCCCCCGGCGCGACTCGATGGCCGGGTAGAGGGGAAGCGGCTCGCCGTTCCTGCGGTGGGCTTCGGGGGGCATGGCGGGCAGCTTACCAGAGGGTGCCGCGGGCCCGGAGATCTTGCCCCGCGTCAAACTTCCTGCCGTCGGAAACCCGCTACACTACGCCGCATTGCAGCATCGAAGGAGGCGTGGCTTGCTCTACCAGCTCTACGATTGGCAGCGCGCGGCCCTGGAACCCTGGCGGGCGCTCGCCCAGGCGACCAACGAGTTCTACGGCCACGGGATGAGTCCCGTCTCCTACCTGCCGGGCAGCCGCAACGTCGCCGCGGCCATGGACCTCATGGGCCGGCTCACGCAGCGCTACGAGCGCCCCGCCTTCGGCTACGAACCGGTGAAGGTGGACGGACGCGAGCTCGCGGTGCGGGAGGTCTTCGAGCTCGAGAAGCCCTTCTGCCGCCTGCTGCACTTCGTGAAGGACGGCGCGCCCGTGCAGCCCAAGGTCGTCGTCTTCGCGCCGCTCTCGGGGCATTTCGCCACGCTCCTTCGCGACACGGTGAAGTCGCTCCTGGCGGACCACGACGTGTGGATCACGGACTGGATCGACGCCAAGGAGGTGCCGCTTTCGGCCGGCCCCTTCCACTTCGACGACTACGTGGGCTACGTGCGCGAGTTCCTGGGCTTCCTGGGCCCCGAGGCGCACGCGATCTCGGTGTGCCAGCCCACGGTGCCGGTGCTCGCGGGCGTGTCGCTCATGGCGTCGGCGGGCGAGGCGACGCCGCGCTCGCTCACGATGATGGGCGGCCCCATCGACACGCGCTCCAGCCCCACGGCCGTGAACGACTTCGCGCAGTTCCGGCCCATGTCCTGGTTCGAGTCGAAGGTGGTGCAGCGCGTTCCCATGCGCTATCCCGGCTTCATGCGCCGCGTCTACCCGGGGTTCATGCAGTTCGCCGGCTTCGTCGCGATGAACCCGGACCGGCACTTCGACTCGCACGTGCAGTACTACCAGCACCTCGTCATGGGCGACGGCGAGAGCGCGGACTCGCACCGGCGCTTCTACGACGAGTACAACGCCGTGATGGACCTGCCGGCGGAGTACTACCTCGAGACGGTGGAGCGCGTCTTCCACAAGCACCTGCTGCCCAGGGGGCTCCTCAAGGTGCGCGGCGAGCGCGTGAGGCCCGAGGCCATCAAGGCTTCCGCGCTCTTCACCATCGAGGGCGAGCTGGACGACATCTCCGGGCCGGGCCAGACGAAGGCCGCGCATGTCCTGTGCAAGGGCATTCCCGGCCAGGCGCAAGGAGCACTACCTCGCCCCGGGCGTGGGCCACTACGGCATCTTCTCGGGCCGCAAGTACCGCGAGACGATCTACCCGAAGATCCGCGACTTCATCGCCCGCCACGACAGAGAGGCACGCCAATGGCCAAGCCCGTCACTCCGCACGACATGTTCGACCTCTGGCAGAAGATGGTGAACCCGGGGGCCTATCCGCTGCAGAGCCTCATGTTCCCGGTGCTGGACGCGAAGGAGCTCGAGAAGAAGATCGCCGAGCTGGAGACCGTGGAGCACTGGCTCAAGGCGAACCTCAACATGCTGCAGCTCACCATCAAGTCGCTCGAGTACCAGCGCCAGATGGTGAAGGGCGGCGAGCGCATCAAGGCGGCGATGGAGGAGGGCAGGGCGCCCGAGGCTCCCGGTCCCCAGGGCGAGGAGATCCCCAATCCCGCCCTCTGGGCCTGGAACATGATGGCCCAGGCCGGCACCGACGCCGCCGAGGCCATGGGCCGCGCCGTGGAGGCCGCGGGCGAAGCGGCGGGCGAAGCCGCGCAGGCGGCTCCGAAGCCGAAGGCGCGAAGCAGGAAGAAGCCCGGCTAGTCCCGGTGGTTCGGGCAGCCGACGCAGGAGATCTTCCTGCCTTCGGCGTCGTGGACCTGCGGGCCGCCGCAGGAGCCGCGCAGGCAGCGCCCCGTCATGCGCGAGCCCAGCGGCCATCGCGCCCACCGCGAGGGCGATGAACACGAAGGTGACCACGAAGACCGCGACGAGGGTCGAGCCGTCCATGGGCGTCAGGCCGTCACGCGCGCGGCGCCCAGCTTCGCGAACGCGGGCGTCTGGCGGTCGGCGAGGCGGCCGTTCCCGGCGCGCTCGATGAAGAAGGCAGCCATGCCGTGTTCGACCGCGTAGGCGTATCCCCGTTCCGCGCCCATCACGAAGAGCGCCGTGGCCATCGCGTCGGCCCAGGCGCAGTCCTTCGCGACGACGGTGACCGAGGCGAGGCTGCCGCGCACCGGCTCGCGCGTGGCCGGGTCGATCTCGTGCGAGTAGCGCCGGCCGCCCTCCTCGAAGTAGATGCGGTAGTCGCCGGAGGTGGCCATCGAGAGGCCGTCCAGCGGCACGACGAGGTAGGCCTGCTGCCCGGCCACGTCCGGGCGCTCGATGCCGACGCGCCAGGGCTTGCCCTCGGCGTTGCGGCCGCGGACGCGCACTTCGCCGCCGGCTTCCACCAGGTAGTCGGTCGCGCCCAGCGCCTCGAGCGAACGCGCCGCGAGAATCCACGCCGTAGCCCTTGGCGATGCCGGAGAGGTCCGCCCGCACGCCGTCACGGGACTTCGCGAGGGTTCCCGCGCCCGGGTCCACCGAGACGGCGCGCCAGTCGATGCGCGCGGCAACGGCCGCGAGCTCCGCGGAGGAAGGGATGCGCCGCGCCTTGGACGGCCCGAAGCCCCAGGCGTCCACCGCGGGCGCCACGGTCACGTCGAAGGCGCCGCCCGTGGCCGCGCTCACTTCGCGGGCCAGCGCGAACACTTCCAGCGTCTCGCGCGAGACGGCGACCGCCTTGCCGGCCGGGGCCGCGTTGAAGCGCGCGAGCTCGGAGGAGTCGAGATAGGTGCTCATGCGCCGAACCACGCCCTCGAGCGCGGCGGCGACGGCCGCCGAGGCCTTCGAGGCGAGCGACTCGGCGAGCGGGCCCGCGAGCTTCGCGTTCCACACGGTGCCCATCGCGGGGCCCTGGAAGGCCGCAAGCGGCCGGGCGACGAGGCCGGGGGTCTCGCCGCAGCCGGCGAGGAGCGCGGTGGCGCCGAGCGCCTTGACGAGGGTGCGGCGGCGGGGTGAGAGGAGGGTGTCCATGGCTTCTTTCCTTCGCAACTCAGGTGCCCGGCCCGCCCGCGAGGCGCACGGCCGCTTCGAAGCGGCCTTCCCCGTGGCGGATGAGCTGGTAGGCGAGGTCGCGCATCGAGACGATGCCGTGCAGGTGCGGGCCGTCCATCACCACCAGGTGGCGGTGGCGGTGGACGTACATGAGGGCGAGCGCGGCCTCGAGCGTGGTGCCCGGCGTGACGAAGTGCACGTCGCGCGTCATCACGAGCGAAAGCGGCGTCTTGCGCGGGTCCAGCCCGGCGCGGACGACCCGCATCATCACGTCGCGCTCGGTGAAGATGCCGGCGAGCAGGCGGTCCTCGGTGCTCACGACGAGCGCGCCGATGTCGTACTTGCCCATCTCCTCGACGGCCTCCGCCACGTTCGCCGAGGCCTGGATCGTGTAGAGCTGGTCCATCCCCCGGTCGCCCAGGGCCTGAAGCACGGTCATCACCGTCATCGTCCGTCTCCTCGCCGCGTCAGCTGCCGAAATCGTCGAGCATGATGTTCTCACGCTCCACGCCGAGATCGAGCAGCATGTTGATCACGGCCTTGGTCATGGGCCCCGGGCCGCACATGTAGTACTCGATGTCCTCGGGCGCCGGGTGGTTCTTCAGGTACTCCTCGAGGAGCACCTGGTGGATGAAGCCGGTGTAGCCCTTCCAGTTGTCCTCGGGCAGGGGCTCGGAGAGCGCCAGGTGCCACTGGAAGTTGGGGTTGGCCTTCGCGATGGCGTCGAACTCGTCCTGGTAGAACGCCTCCTTGAGGCTCCTCGCGCCGTACCAGTAGGTGGCCTTCCTCTTCGTGTGCAGGCGGTGGAACTGGTCGAAGATATGGGAGCGCATCGGCGCCATGCCGGCGCCGCCGCCCACGAAGCACATCTCGGCCTCGGTCTCGCGCGCGAAGAACTCGCCGAAGGGCCCGGAGACCGTGACCTCGTCGCCCGGCTTCAGGTTGAAGATCCACGAGCTCATGATCCCGGGCGGGATCTCCTCCTTGTAGCCCGGGGGGAAGGCGATGCGGATCGTGAAGAGGAGGATGCCCTTCTCGAGGGGATAGTTGGCCATCGAGTAGGCGCGCGTGACCGGCTCGGTGCACACCGACTTGAAGCGCCAGAGGTCGAACTTGTCCCAGTCGACGCGGAAGGGCTCGTCGATCGCGAAGTCCTTGAAGGAGAAGTGGTGCGGCGGGCACTCGATCTGCACGTAGCCGCCGGCGCGGAAGGGCACTTCCTCGCCCTCGGGGAGCGCGAGCTTGAGCTCCTTGATGAAGGTGGCCACGTTGCGGTTGGAGACCACGCGGCACTTCCACTTGCGCACGCTGAAGACCTCGGGGGCGATCTCGATCTCCATGTCGCCCTTCACCTTCACCTGGCAGGCGAGGCGGCAGCCGCGCTTGGCCTCGCCGCGGGAGATGTAGCCCGTCTCCGTGGGCAGCAGGTCGCCGCCGCCCGACTTCACGATCACCTCGCACACGCCGCAGGCGCCCTTCCCGCCGCAGGCCGAGGGGATGAAGATGCCGGTTGTCGGCGAGCTTGTTGAGCAGCGTCCCGCCGGCCGGCGATCCGGATGGCCTTGTCGGGGTCCTCGTTGACGGTGATCGTGACGTCGCCGCGTCGCCACGAGCTTCGAGCGCGCGACCATGAGGACGAAGACCAGCGCCAGGATGATCGCGGTGAACATGAGCGACGCCGAGGACGATTTCGGTCATGGCGGCGCCCTAGAGCTGGATCCCGGAGAAGACCATGAACGCGACGGAGATGAGGCCCGCCGTCACGAAGGTGATGCCCAGGCCCCTCAGCCCGGCCGGGACGTTCGAGTAGGCGAGCTTCTCGCGCACCGCCGCCATGGCCACGATCGCGATGGCGAATCCCAGCCCGGAGCCGATGCCGAACACGACGCTCTCCCCGAAGGCGTAGTCGCGCTCCTGCATGAAGAGCGAGCCCGCCCAGGATCACGCAGTTCACCGCGATGAGCGGCAGGAAGACGCCGAGGGTGTTGTACAGCGCGGGGGCGTACTTCTCCACCGCCATCTCGACCACCTGGGTGGCCGCGGCGATGGTGCCGATGAAGAGGATGAAGGCGAGGAAGGTGAGGTCCACCTTGGCGAGGGCGGGCGAGAGCCAGCCGAGCGCCCCCTCCTTGAGGAGGTAGGTGAGGATCAGGTTGTTGAGCGGCACCGTGAGCACCTGCACGAACACCACGGCGACGCCCAGGCCGAAGGCCGTCTCCACCTTCTTCGAGCAGGCCAGGAACGAGCACATGCCCAGGAAGAAGGCGAGCGCCATGTTCTCGAGGAAGATCGAGCGGATGGCGATGTTGAGGTAGTGTTCCATGACGCTATTCCTTGTCCTGCAGCTCGGGCTTCACGGTCTTCAGCAGCCAGATGAGCCCGGCGATGATGAACAGGGCCGACGGCGCGAGCAGCATCATCCCGTTGGGCACGTACCAGCCGCCGTCCTTGGCGAGCGGCAGGACCACGAAGCCGAAGACCTTGCCCGGCGCCCAGGAGCTCCCGGATGAAGCCGGTGAGCACGAGGACGAGCCCGTACCCCAGCCCGTTGCCGATGCCGTCCAGGGCCGAGGCGAGGGGCGGGTTCTGCATGGCGTAGCCCTCCGCGCGGCCCATCACGATGCAGTTGGTGATGATGAGGCCCACGAAGACCGAGAGCTCCAGGGACAGCTCGTAGAGCGTCGCCTTGAGGATCTGGTCGAAGACGATCACCAGCGAGGCGATGATCGACAGCTGCACGATGATGCGGATCGAGCCGGGCGTGTGGTTCCTCACCAGGCTCACCGCCACGTTGGCGAGCATCGTCACCACCAGCACGCCCGTCGTCATCACGAGCGCCTTGTCGATGCGCGTGGTCATCGCGAGGGCCGAGCAGATGCCCAGCACCTGCACGCCGATGGGGTTGTTGGCGAGGATGGGCGCGAGGAACGCCTCGCGCTCGCGCTTGCCGATCGTGGGCGTGGCGCTCATGCGGTCCCTTTCTCGCGGAAGCGCTTGAGGAACTTCCCGTAGCCGTCGTCGGAGAGCCAGAACCTCGTGAGGCGCGTGATGGCGTTGCTGGTGATGGTGGCGCCCGACATGCCGTCGACGCGGAAGGGGTCCTTGTCCGGCGGCCCGGCCTGGCCCTTGATCACGGCGATGGCCGGAAGGCCCGCGCTGTCGTAGGCGTGGCGCCCCTTCCAGAGGGCCTGCCAGGCCGGGTTGCCGATCTCCCCGCCCAGCCCCGGCGTTTCCTTCTGGTCGTAGTAGGTGAGGCCGCGCACCGTGATCCCGTCGCGGTCGATGGCGAGGAAGCCGTAGACCGTCCCCCACATCCCCAGGCCCTCGATGGCGATGACCACCTGCTCCACCTGGCCGCCCTTCATCACGAAGTAGGCGAGGCCGTACTTCGGCAGGCGCCCGATGCCGGCGTTGTTCGGGCGGGGCCGCGCGGCTCGTCCCGGGCTCGTTGCGCGCGGCGCGCTGGTCGTAGGCGCGCGCGTCCACCTTCCCCTCGGGCGCGAGCTCGCCCGTGGCGAGGTCCACGAGGCGCGCCTTGACGTCCTTCTCGAAGTACTTCTCCACCTCGCCGATCGTGACGTCCTGGCCGGGCTTCGCGAGGCCCGCGGCGAGGAGCACGTTCTTCTCCATGTAGAGGCGCGCGTTGGCCTTCTGCCTCGGCTGCAGCGACACCGCCGCCACCGACACCATGAGCGCGCAGACCACGCAGACGGCGGCGGCGAACAGGAACGTGTAGCGGGGCGAATCAAGCTTCGCCATGTCCGCCTCCCCGGCGCTTGCGCCGGTCGATGTTCGCCTTCACGAAGAAGTAGTCGATGAGCGGGGCCATCACGTTCATGAAGAGGATCACGAGCATCATGGCCTCGGGGTAGGCGGGGTTCACCACCCGGATCAGCACCACGAAGGCGCCGATGAGGAAGCCGTAGATGAGCTTGCCCGTCTCCGCGAACGGGGAGGTCACCGGGTCGGTCGCCATGAACGCCACGCCGAAGGCCCAGCCGCCCAGCACCATGTGCCACCAGAAGGGCACCGCGAACCACGGGTTGGTGGCCGAGCCGATGGCGTTGAGCAGGATCGCCATGGCGGCGGTGCCGGCGACGCAGCCGGCCATCGTGCGCCAGGAGCCCACCTTCGTCGCCACGAGGATGATCGCGCCCACGAGGCAGGCGAGCGCCGAGGTCTCGCCGAGGCTGCCCTTCTCCAGGCCGACGAAACGCGTTCCACCAGGAGAGCCCCTGCTGGTCGAACGGCGTGGTCGCCTGGCGCAGCTGGGCGAGGAGCGTGGCGCCGGAGTACCCGTCCACCGCCGCGGCCGGCGCGACCGCCGCCCAGACCTGGTCGCCCGAGATGTCGCCGGGATAGGCGAAGAAGACGAACGCGCGCGCGGCGAGGGCCGGGTTGATGAAGTTCATGCCCGTGCCGCCGAAGACTTCCTTCGCCACCACCACGCCGAAGCTGATGCCGAGCGCGGCCTCCCACAGGGGCAGCGTGGGCGGGCAGATGAGCGGGAAGAGCATGCCGGTCACGAAGAAGCCCTCGTTCACCTCGTGGCGGCGGACGATGGCGAAGAGCACCTCCCACGCGATGCCCACGGTCATCGTGACGATGTAGAGCGGCAGGAAGTAGAGCGAGCCGTGGAAGAGGCTGGCCCAGAAGCTCTCCGGCGAGTAGCCCACGCCGGCGAGGCGCATCACGTCGTGCCGCCAGCCCTCCAGCGAGGCGGCCTTGGCGGGGTCGATGCCGAGGTTCGCCTGCAGGCCCGTGTTGTACATCGCCATGAAGATGCACGGCAGCATCGCGATGATCACGAGCATCATCATGCGCTTCAGGTCCAGGGCGTCGCGCACGTGCGTCGAGCCCTTCGTCACCGACGAGGGCGTGAGCGCGAAAGTGTCCGCGGCCTCGAAGAGCGCGTGGAACTTGTGCAGGGGCTGGCCCGGCCCGAACGGCCGGCCCGCCTTCTCGAGGAGCTTCTCGAGGACGCTCACGTCACGCTTCCTTCTCGAGCCGGTGCAGCATGTCGCGAAGCAGCGGCGCGTAGTCGTTCTTGCCCGGGTCGGCGTAGGTGCACAGCGCGAGGTCCTCCTCGTCGAGCTCCAGGGCGCCCAGCGCCTCGGCGCGCTCGATGTCCCGGGACAGCAGCGAGCGCAGCAGGTGCGTGGCCATGATGTCCAGGGGCATCACCGCCTCGTGGGTGCCCATGGGCACCATCGCGCGGTGCGACCCGTTGGTCGTGGTGGTGAAGGTGAGCCGGCGGCCGCGCGCGAGGGCGCCCAGCACCACGTTCGCCACGCTGAACTTCTCGGCGCCCGGCGCGATCCAGCCCAGCAGCTCGCGGCCGCGCCCTTCGGGCAGCGCGCTCACTTGCTGGTGGTAGCGGCCGAGGAAGCCTTCGGCCTCGCCCATCGCCGTCCGGCCGTCGAGGACGGAACCGGATACCACGCGCAGCTCGCCGGCTGCGAGCTCGCCGGCCGTGAGCCCGGTGACCGAGGCGCCCAGGCGCGTGCGAAGGAGCCTGGGGCGCGTGACGCCCGGCCCGGCCAGGGAAACGACGCGCGTGAGGTCGAGCTTGCCCGTCGCCAGCAGGTGCCCGATGGCGGCGACGTCCTGCGCGCCCACGTGCCAGACGCTGCGGCCGTGGCCCGCGGGGTGCAGGAAGTGGATGTGCGTGCCGGCGTTGCCCGCCGGGTGGGGGCCCGTGAATTCCTCGATGGCGATGCGGTCGCCGCGGGGCACGCGGACCTCCGAGCCGGGAGCGCGGCAGACGAAGACGGTGCCGGGGGTGAGGTCGCGAAGCGCGAGGATGCCGCGCGCGTAGTCCTCCTCGCGTCCGGCGAGCGCCACCTCCACGCGCGGGGCGAGGGGGCGAGTGTCCATGGCGGTGACGAAGATCGCCTGCGGCACCGCGTCTGGCGCGGGCACGCGGCTGAAGGGCCGCGTCGCGGAACGACGTCCACAGGCCGGATTCGAGCAGGAGCGCGCGCAGCCCCGCGCCATCGCCCTCGGCGGGCGGCGCCCCGTTCCAGCCCTGGAAGGCGACCTGCTGCCCCGGGCCGTCGTCGGGGGCGACCTCGATCACCAGGGAGACGAACGCGCGCTTGTCGCCCCGATGGATGGCGTCCACGCGGCCCGCGGCAGGCGCCGTGTGGCGCACGCCGGGCAGCTTCTTGTCCTCGAAGACCGGCTGGCCGCGCAGCACGTGGTCGCCGGGCTGCACCAGCATCGTGGGCTTGAGCCCCACGTAGTCGGCCCCCAGCAGGGCCACGCGGGACACGGCGGGGCCGGCCTCGATCGACTGGACCGGGGTACCGGAAATCGGGAGATCCAACCCGCGCTTGATCGTGTGCATCGTCCTGGAGGGCCATTGCGGCGCGCAATGGCCGGAGCCTCGCCGTCCAGAGGCAAGGGTAGGGGAGTGGGCCCAAGGGCCATTGACGTGAATCAACCGGGGGGATGCCTTTGTGCCCGGCGGGGGTGGGGTCGGGTGGGTTGCCCTTCCAGACCCCGACGCCTCTTCGTTCACCAGCGTGCCAGTCCGGCCCGTCGTTCATGTCTCGGCCCAGGACTCCTCTCCGGCGGCCACGGTGCCCGATGGTCGCGGCGCCGCAGCCAGGTCGAAGGACGCCTCAAGCGACCGGCCCACTGCCGGCCCCATCAACAGGAAGATGCAGGCCGCATGAGGAGGCCTCGGCCGAGACAACGACCAGGCGCGGGTTGGCAGGGAGGTGAACGGAGAGGCTGCGGGGGCGATGAGGTGATGCTTATTTTTCGGTTTCCGGCCGACTCACGGGGGTTCCTGGATGCGTCACCCTCGCCTATGTCGCGCCGCCCCAGGGAACGAAGTCCTACGCAAGTCTCACTCGGCCGCGAAACCGAAAAAAAGCATCACCTCCATCGCCCCCTCCCCAGCCGGGCGAAAAACCAAGCGCCAGCAACTAATACTTGGCCTGGTTCTTGTAGAGGTAATGCATCAGCTCGGCGGACTGCATGCTCATGCGCCGCTGCAGCGCCGTGCGTGAACCGCACGATGGCCCGCATGATGCGGTACGCGATCCACGGATGCTTCTCCACGAGCCCCTCGAGGTCGCCCCGGTCGAGGCTCAGGATCTCGGTGACGCCGAGGGCGCGCAGCGCGGCGTAGCGCGGCGTCCCGTCGAGGAACGACAGCTCGCCCACCAGGTCGCCCGCGGTCATCACGTGCAGGTTCTCCCACACGCCCGTCGGGCCCGCGCCGCGAGACGGCCAGCGCGCCGTTCACGATCACGTGCATGTGGCTGTCGGGCTCGCCCTCGGGCGTGATCACCTGGCCGTCCTCGAGGCGGTGCAGGTGCATGAGAGCCGCGACGACGTCGACGTCGCCCGCCGAAAGCTCCTTGGCCAGGACCGACTTGGCGACCAGCTCCTTGGTGCGCGGATCCATGTCTCTCCCCTCGTTCGATCTTCCCGATGCCCCATCGTAAGGCCGGGCGGCCGCGCGCCTTTGCGGCGCGTCAAGGCTCCGGCGCGAAGCGCACCACGATCTTGCCGCGGTTGTGGCCCTCGGCCATCTCGCGCTGCAGCTCCGGCAACTCCTCGGGCCTTCCGACGCGCGTGACGACCGACTTGAGGCTCCCCTCGGCGGCCAGGCGCACGAGCGTCTCGAGGTCCGCGAGGTTGGGCCTTTCCATCACCGGCATCACGCGCTCCCGGGCCGTGAGCTTCAGCCACCACGACCAGCAGTAGAGCGCGGCGTTGGGCAGCGAGTGCACGTAGGCCCCGCCCGGCGCCAGCAGCCGGCGGCACTCGGGAAAGGTGGAGGTGCCGGAGGCGTCGAAGACGATGTCGAAGCGCTCGGGGAGCGCCTTCCAGTCCTCGCGGGAGTAGTCGATGGCGCGGTCGGGCGCGAGCCCGCGAGGAAGTCCTGGGCGCCGGCGCTCGCCACCGCCGTGACGTGCGCCCCGCCGATCTTCGCGTACTGCACGGCGAAGGAGCCCACGCCGCCGGCAGCCCCCACGACGAGCACGCGCTGGCCCGCGGCGAGCCCCGCCTCGCGCAGCGCCTGCACGGCGGTGATGCCGGCTCCCGGGAGCGAGGCCCCGTCGGCGAAGGAGAGCGAGGGCGGCTTCACGGTGGCGAGCGCCTCGGTGGCGCACACGCGCTCGGCCATCGCGGCGTTGCGCGAGTCGACGGGGTTCACGATCCCCACGACCGCGTCGCCGGGCTTGAGGCGCGTGACCTCCTCGCCCACGGCCTCGACGACGCCGGCGTAGTCGTAGCCCACGCCGCGCGGCAGGCGGCCCGACCGTCATCACCTTGTATTGGCCGGCGCGAAGCTTCCAGTCCAGGGGGTTGAGCGCGGCGGCCACGACGCGCACGACGATCTCGCCCTTGCCCGGCACGGGATCGGGCAGGTCGGCCCACTCGAGCACTTCCGGGCCGCCATAGCGGCCGAAGATCCAGGCTTTCATCGGCTTCCTCGTCGTGTCGGACCGAGGTCCGGTGGGGAGGGCGAGGCGTATGGTGCCACGACGCCTGGCCCGGAGGTTCCCGGAAATGTCAGCGCCGGCTATTCCGTGCGCCCGTAGAGGGATCTGGAGTGGGGTGGGTATTTCTTTCGGTTTTCCGGCCGACTCACGGTGGTTCGTGGAGTCGACGCCCTCGCCTATGTCGACGCAGCCACCGGGAAACACGTCCTGCGCACTCTCACTCGGCCGGGAAACCGAAACAATACCCACCCCACTCCGGTCCCGACCCCGCCAGGGGAACGGCCGTCGGCGACCAGAACGGCAGCTTCGCCCCCGGCAGCGCCTCGGAGAGCACGCGGCGGAAGTCGGCCTGGATGCGCAGCGAGCGCCTCGGTCGTGTCGGCCTCGAAGCGCAGGACGACGACCGGCGTCGTGTTGGAGGCGCGCATGAGGCCGAAGCCGTCGGGGTACTCCACGCGCAGGCCGTCGATGGTGATCACCTCGGTGGCGCCCTCGAAGCGGGCGGTCTTCTGCAGCCCCGCGATGAGGGCGTGGTTCTCGCCCTCCTTCGCGAGCGCCACGTTGAGCTCCGGCGTGGTGACCGAGTCCGGCAGCCCCTCGAGCGCCTGCGTGACGTCGGGCGCCCGCGAGAGGATCTCCAGCAGGCGCGCGCCGGCGTAGAGGCCGTCGTCGAAGCCGTACCAGCGCTCCTTGAAGAAGATGTGGCCGCTCATCTCGCCGGCGAGCGGCGCGCCGGTCTCCTTGAGCTTCGCCTTGATGAGCGAGTGCCCCGTCTTCCACATCACCGGCTCGCCGCCGTGGTCGCGGATCCAGCCGAAGAGCTGGCGCGTGCACTTCACGTCGAAGATGACCTTCGCGCCCGGGTTCCTCTGCAGCACGTCGGCCGCGAAGAGCATGAGCTGGCGGTCGGGATAGATGATCTTGCCGTTCTTCGTGACCACGCCCAGGCGGTCGCCGTCGCCGTCGAAGGCGAGGCCCAGCTCCGCGTGCCCCGACTTCACCGCCTCGATCAGGTCCACCAGGTTCTCGGGCTTCGAGGGGTCCGGATGGTGGTTGGGGAAGTCGCCGTCCACCTCGCAGAAGAGCTCCTGCACCTCGCAGCCGAGCTTGCGGAAGAGGGCGGGGGCGACGGCGCCGGGCGAGCCGTTGCCGCAGTCGATCGCCACGCGCATGAGGCGCCCGAGCTTCACGTCGCCCGCGATGCGCTCCAGGTAGGCGGGCATCATGTCGCGCGTCTCCACGGACCCCTTGCCGGAGGCGAACTTGCCCGACTCCACCAGCCGGCGCAGGTCCTGGATGGCCTCGGAGGCGAGGGTGTCGCCCGCGACCATCATCTTCAGGCCGTTGTATTCCGGGGGGTTGTGGCTGCCGGTCACCATGACGCCGCTGCCGGTGGCCAGCTCGTGGGTGGCGAAGTAGACCATCGGGGTGGCCACGACGCCGATGTCGGTCACGTCCATGCCGGCGGCGGCGAGGCCGCGGGTGAGGGCGGCCACGAGGCGCGGGCCCGAGTGGCGCCCGTCGCGGCCCACCACGAAGCGCTTCACGCCCTTGGCCGCGCCCAGGGTTCCGAGGGCCCGGCCGACGAGCTCGGCCGCCTCCTCGGTGAGGGTCCTGTCGACGATGCCGCGGATGTCGTAGGCCTTGAAGATCTCGGGGGCGATGGGGGTGGCCATGGTGGCGCTCATTCCTGGTGGTCGAAGAAGTGCAGCAGGCGCTCGGGCAGCCAGCCGATGTGCCCGGGGAAGGACCCGGAGACGAAGGCGACGTGGCCGCCGCTTGAGGGGAATTCTATCGTGACCGCGCGCGAGACTTCGTTGGCCGAAGGTAACGCCTGCTCCGGCAGGAAGGGATCGTCGCGGGCGTTGAGCACCAGCGTGGGGACGGCGATGTTCGCGAGGAGCGGCTTGGAGCTCGCCCGCGTCCAGTAGTCGTCGGTGTCGCGGAAGCCGTGCAGCGGAGCCGTCACCACGTCGTCGAACTCGCGCAGGGTCCGCGAGCGGCGCATGCGCCCGAGGTCGAAGCTGCCGGGGAAGCGCGCGTGCTTGGCCGCGGCGTTCCTCTTGAGCGTGGCGAGGAAGTGCTTCGCGTACAGGAGGGAAAAGCCGCGCCCCAGCGCCTCGCCCGCGGCCATGAGGTCCAGCGGCGCGGACACCGCCGCCGCGCGCGCCACGATGGCCCTGGCCGCCTCGCCGCGCTCGCCCAGCCACTTGAGGAGCGCGTTGCCGCCCAGGGAGACGCCCGCCGCGTAGAGCGGCGCCCCGCGGGAGCCGCTGGCCAGGCGCGCGAGGATCCAGTCCACTTCCTGCCAGTCGCCGGAGTGGTAGGCGCGCGGCAGGCGGTTGGGCTCGCCGCTGCAGCCGCGGAAATTCACCACCGCGCCGCGCCAGTCGCGCTGCGAGACGCGGTGCATGAGCATGCGGGCGTAGGGCGAGGCGGAGGAGCCCTCCAGGCCGTGGAAGAGCACCACGCGCGGCGCGTCGGGGGGCCCGTCGACGTGGTCGACGTCCACGAAGTCGCCGTCGGGCGCCTCCCAGCGCTCGCGGCGGTACGCCACGCGCGGGCTCGCCACGAAGAGCGAGCCGTAGATCGTGTGCAGGTGCGGGTTCGCGAGCCAGCCCGGCGCGCGGTAGCCGGGCGCGGCCATCAGCGCAACTCGAGCGCGTGCGCGCCGTCGGCGCGGCGCGGGCCCAGGAGCGCGAGCAGGCTCTCCAGGTCCTTTTCGCGGCCCGGCTCGGCGCGGGCTTCCCCGGAAAAGGAGACGCGTCCGGCCAGGGGGGCCGAGCCGTTGCCGGCGAGCCGCAGGGGCCCCTTGATCGTCGCGAGCGAGAACTTCAGCGCGGCCCCCTCGGCGCTCGCCTGCGCGCGCCAGGTGCCCAGCGGGCGCGCCGCGGAGAGGGCCAGGGCGGCGTCGCGCCACTCGGCGGTGGCCGAACCCGTCGCGCGCTCGCCGTCCCACGCGAGCGCGGGCGCCTCGAAGGCGAGGGTCCCGGCGGGCTGCCAGGCGGCCGCGAGCGGCAGGACGCCGGCAAGCGCCGAAGCGTCCCCGCTCCCGCGCAGGTCGTCCACGCGCCAGGTGAGCGGGGTGCGCGAGGCCTCCGTCTGCATCCGCAGCTCGCCCAGGCGCGCCTCCACGGCGAAGGCGGCGCGGCCGGCGATGAGGCGCGAGGGCAGGAAACGCCAGCGGACTTCGTCCAGCGTGAGCGCCAGGCCGCGCGCCGTGATCGCGAGGCGCGCCGAGCCGTTCCAGATCGTGCCGGCGGCGTTCGCGAGCCGGGCCTGGCCGCCGGTGGCTGCCGCGAGGCGCGGCGCCACGACGGCGGCGGGAAGGGTGGCCAGCAGGAAGGCCGCGTAGGCGGCCGCGCCGAGCGCCAGCAGGCGAAGCGGCCGCATCGTCACGGCGCGGCGAGCACGAGGCTCGCGCGCACCCGGCCCGCGGCCGGAAGCGCTTCCACCGTCGCCTCCTCGACCGAGAGCCCGTGCGCCGCGCCGGCCCCGGCGATCCACTCGATGAGCCGGGTCCACGAGGCGTCGTCCACCGCGAGCTGCAGGCGCTTGGCGCCCAGGACGGAAAGGCGCGCGCCCGGAAGCCCCTGCGCGAGCGAGCCGGAGGCGACGAGGGTGGCGAGCGACTGGGAGGCCGCCGCGGATTCACGGGCGGGAAGCGCGCGCAGCGCCTTCACCTCCTCGGCCTGGGCGCGCATCTCGGCGAGCGAGGCGCGAAGCGCGGGGAGCTCCGCGGCGAGACGGGTGCGCGTGCGCTCCATCGGCAGCCACGCGAGCGCGAAGAGGAGGGCCGCCACGACCGCGGCGCCGCCTCCCGCGAGGATCGCGCGCTCGCGGGGATGCCTCGAAGCCCACCAGGCGCGCGCGCTCATTTCTCCCCCGCCTTGCGGTCGATCTGCAGCCGGCCGCCCGCGTAGACGAGGCGCCTGGCGGGCGCCGCGCCGGTCTTCGCCACGGCGCTCGCCAGGGAGAGGAAGTCGCTCGCGGCCGCGCGGCCGCGGGAGCGCTGCAGGTCGGCGAGGTTGCGGCGCATCTGCAGCGCGGGATCGACGATGGTCTTCGCCTCCGGGAACGCGGCGCGGAAGATCGCTTCGCGCTCGGCTTCCAGCGCCCGGCGCTCGCCTTCCAGCCGCCAGCCGTCGGCGACGGTGGCGCCGAACTGCACCAGCACGAGCGCGCAAGCGAGCGCCCACGCGAGCCGCGGCACGCGCAGCGACCCGGCGCCGGCGCCGCGGCGCGCGAAGTCGCCGGCCAGCAGGTCGATGGCGCCGGCGGCCACGGGCGCGGCGAGCGGCGGGAGGCCCTGGTCCACGCTCACCGCCATGCCGGCGCGCTCGCTCCACAGCGCGCCGTCGGGAAGGGCGAGGCCCGGCTCGACGAGCACGTGCAGGCGCCTGGGCTTGGCGCCGAGCGCGCCCGCCTCGTCGGCCGCGATGCGCACGGCGAGCGGCGGCTCGGCGCCCGAGGGCCGGTCGAAGGCGACGGCGTGGCCGTCGTCCTCGACGAGGAAGCTGCGCGCCTCGCCCAGCACCGCGTGCCAGGCGCCGGCCTCGCGGGGAAGCAGGGAGCTTTCGCAGAAGGCGCGCGCGGGCGCGAAGCCGGCGCGGGACATCGCGGCAAGCGCCTCGCCCAGCCACACGCGATCGACCACCGCGACGAGCGTCTCGCCGGCGGCGTTCGTCGCGCCCGGCACGGCGTGGATCTGCGCGGGATCGGCGACCAGGCGGTCCTCGACGGCGAAGGGCAGGAGCTCGCGGATGGTGCCCGCGCCCACCTTCGGCAGCTTCAGGCGCGCGAAGAGCACGCGGGAGGCCGGCAGCACCGCCTCGACCGTCTCGGCGCGCGGCGCCTGCGCGAGCGGCCCCGTTCCCTCGCGCAGCAGCTGCCCGCGCGAATCCGCGAGCGACCACGCGAACGGCGTGTCGGCGCCGGGATGGTCGACGGCGGGGACGAGGAGGCGAAGGATCATGGAGGGAAGCGAAGCCGCTAGTACAGCGGGCGGCGCCAGATTATAGCGGTCGCGGGGCTCTTGCCCGGGGCCGCGCGGGCGACGAGCGCCTCCGTGGCCACCTGGACGTCGTCCTGCGCGACGCCGACCTGCACGAGGAAGTGGTCGCTCTTCACGTCGAGGTCGGCGTCGAAGGCGGCGGCGGAGCCCTTTCCCGCCCGCTGCTTGAGGTCGGCGCGGTCCTTGAAGGGCTTCGTGCGCCGCGCGGCGACCAGCGCGCCGGCTTCCTCGCGCGCCAGCTCGGGAAGGATCGCGCGCAGCAACTTCCGGCGCCGCGGTGTTGGCGTTCACCGGCGTGCGCGCGGGCAGCGCCGTCACGAACGGCCGCAGGCGGGCAACCGCCTTGGCGTCGAAGCCGCGGACCGCGTAGAGCTCCTCGACCTGCGCCAGCGGCCGGTTGGCGGCGCGGTAGGGGTGGGCGAGCGCGAGGTAGTACGCGTCCTCCGCGCCGCCGCGTGCCCGCGAGGTCGGCGTCGCCGTCCACCCAGTCGAGCACCGCCTCGGCGAGCGAGCGATCGAGGCCCAGGGCGTCCAGGAGCCGCGCGAGGATCTGCACGTCGGCGTCGCTTCGCCGGCCCTCCTTCACGAGGTTGTTCAGGTTGAAGCGCGACTGCTGGTCGGTGACGGCTCCGCTCACCACCGCCCGCTCGACGGGCAGGCCCATGAGCGGCCGCGCCCAGGGCTCGTCCAGCGTGTCGATCGTGCCCGCGCGCGCGTCCTCGGCGAGGATGCCGCGCGCCCAGTCGAGCCCGGCCTGGGCGTAGAGGTCGGCCTGCGCGCGCGAGGCGGCGAGCGCGGTCTGGTTGAGCGTGGCCGACTGCTGCGAGAGCATCCAGGTGGCCGTGGAGGCCGCGACCGCGACCACGAGGATCGCGGTCACCACCGCCACGCCGCGCTCGAGCCGGCGCCTCATCGCGGGACCTCCACGATGCGCACGATCCTCTCGCCGCCCGCCATCTCCACGGTCATCTCCACGGCGAGCGGCGTGCCCTGGGTCGCCGGCAGCGCCCAGTCGCGGCGCCACTCGAGGCGTGCGGTCGAGGAAGCGGAAGGAGAGGGCGCGCACGTCCTCGAGCACGGGCGTGGAGGCGACGCTCGCGCGCGGGGCGGCGTCGACGGCCGTCCAGGCGAGGCGCTCCACGCGGCCCTCGGCGAGGCGGTAGCCCACGCGCTGCGGCCCGGCGAGCACGTTGGCGTAGAGGGAAGCGCCCGAGCGGGTGAGCGGCGAGCCCGGTGGTCGTGGTGGAGCCCCCGAGGTCGAGGAGCGAGGAGATCGGCGCCTGCGGCGTGCCGGAGGGGCCCACGGCGGGGCGGTCGAGGGTGGCCTGCACGTCGCGCTCGAAGCGGCCCACGAAGAGGGCGAGGTCGCGCCACTTGCGCGAGTCGCGCTCCAGGTGCGCGCGGCTGTCCATGAGGACGGCGAGGCCCCGGTAGGCGAAGGCGGAAATGAGCGCGAAGATCGCGAGCGCCACGAGCAGCTCGACCAGCGTGAAGGCGCGCTCCTTCCTCACGGCCGCACCAGGAAGGCGACCTGCGCGGTGAGCACCCGGCCGGGGTCGGCCGCGTCGGCGACCGAGAGCTCGAGACGGCGGATCGTGGGGTTGGGCGTGTCCACGACCGTCTCCTTGAGCACCAGCGAGAGCCCGCCCTGCTCGACCGTCGACGTGGTCTCGGCCGGGGCGGGGAAGAGCTTCCTCGCGCGCAGCTCCGCCACGCGGTTGCCGGCGGCCCAGGTGGCGAGCAGGCGCGCGCGCGTCTCGCGGGCGCCGTCGGTGGCGAGGCTCGCGGCGCGGGTCGTCGCGGCGAGCGCGATGGCGAGGATGGCCACCGCCACCAGGATCTCGACCAGCGTGAAGGCGCGCGCGCGCCTCATTGCCCGATCGCCCGCACGGAGCCGGCGGCGTCGCCCTCGACCGCCTTGGGAATCCCGCGCACCGTGAGGCCCACGCGGAAGGCGATGCCCAGGCCGTCGGGCAGGAAGACGAGGACCTCGCGCGGGTCCACCTCGCGCCCGTCGATGGCGAGAGAGGCGACCTGCACGGAATCCGGCAGCCGCCTCTCGCGCCCCGGGACGGGGCTCCACGAGCGGTCCGAGGCGAGCCGCAGCACGCGCATGCGGCCTTCGGCGAGCGAGACGGCCGTGGGCCGGCCGCCGAACCAGGCGTCGTCGCGCGCGGCCTCGAGGTCCAGGGCGAGGAGCGAAGCCTCGCGGCGCGCGATCTCCTCGTCGCTCGGCAGGAGGTTCACGGCCGCGACCGCGAGCACGATGCCCGCGATGGCGACCACCACGAGGATCTCGACGAGGGTGAAGCCCCTAGTCCCAGTTGCCGATATCCGCGCCACTGCCTTCGCCTCCGCGGGTCCGGTCGGCCCCGAGGCTGAAGACGTCGATCTCGCTCTTCACGCCCGGGCTGAGGTACTGGTAGTCGCCGCCCCACGGGTCCTTCGGCAGGCGCTCGAGGTAGCCGCCCTGCTTCCAGTTGCCGGGGACGGGGGAGCTCGCCGGCTTCTGCACCAGCGCCGCGAGGCCCTGGTCGGTGGCCGGATAGAAGCCGTTGTCGAGGCGGTAGAGCTTGAGCGCCTGCACGATGGCGGCGACGTCGGCCTTGGCGGCCACCTTCCTCGCCTCGTCGGGCCGGTCCATCACGCGCGGGACCACGATGGCGGCGAGGATGGCGAGGATCGCGACGACGACGAGGATCTCGATGAGGGTGAAGGCGGATTGGCGTTCCGGTGTCCGACACCGCAGGGGTCTTTGTTTCATCGTCCCACCAGTTGGTTGAGGTTGAAGATGGGCAGCAGGATCGCGAGCACGATCGCGAGGACGAGCGCGCCCATGATGACGATGATCGCCGGCTCGAAGACGGCGACCGCCGCCGCGAGCCGCGTGGAGAGGTCGGCCTGCTGCTGGCGCGCGGCGCGCTCGAGGGACTCGTCGAGCCGGCCGGTGGCCTCGCCGCCCGCGATGAGGTGGACCATCACCGGCGGGAAGGCGCCCGTGGCGGCGAGCGCGCGGGAGAGCGGCATGCCCTCGCGCACGCCCCGGGCCGAGGTGGCGAGCGCCTCGCGCATCGGCACGAGCGTCATCACGCCTTCGCCGGCCTCGAGCGCGGCGAGGATGGGCACGCGGCTGCCGACGAGGATCGAGAGCGTGGCCGCCAGGCGCGTCGCGTCCAGCTGGCGCAGGGCCTTGCCCGCCACGGGGGCGGCGAGCAGGAAGCGATGGATGCGAAGGCGCGGGCCCGGGCGCTTGAGCGCGGCCTTCAGCCCCACGCCGGCGGCCACCGCCAGCACGATCCACGCGGGCCAGGTGAGCTGCAGGAACGCCGAGAGCGCGATGAGCGCGCGCGTGAGGAGCGGCAGCGCCTCCTTCGCGTGGCTGTAGACCTGCACCACCTGCGGCACGACGTAGACGAGGAGCGCGCCCATCACCAGGAGCGAGACGCCCATCACGATGGCCGGGTAGACGAGGGCGAGGGCGAGGCGCGCGCGCAGGGCGAGGCGCTCCTCGAGATAGTCGGCGAGCCTGGTGAGCACGCGCGGCAGCTGCCCGGAGGCCTCGCCCGCCGCCACGAGCGTGCGGTAGAGCTCGGGGAAGACGCCCGGGAAGCCCTCGAGCGCCTTGGCGATCGTCGAGCCCGCCACGACCTCGCCGCGCACGGCCGCGAGCACCTGGCGCTCGCGCTCGCCCTCGGCCTGCTCGATGAGGGCGTTGAAGGCCTGCTCGACGGTGAGGCCCGCCTCGATGAGGGAGGCGAGGCCGCGGGTGAGGCGCGTGAGCTCGCCCGAGGACAGGGAGAGCGCGCGCATGCGCGAGCCGCCCGCCGGGTCGTTGGCGGCGATGACCTCCACCTTGTGCGGGGTGAGGCCCTGGTCGCGCAGCGTCGACCTTGCCTGGCGCGCGCTGTCGGCCTCCAGCACGCCCCGGTGGAGCTTGCCGTCGATCGTGTACGCCTGGTAGCGGAATCCTGGCATGTGTTCCTCAGCCCTCTCCCAAGGGAAGGGGTCCCCTCTCCCTTGGGAGAGGGGCCGGGGGTGAGGGTCTATGTCCGCGTGACCCGCAGCACTTCGTCGAGCGAAGTGACGCCCTCGCGGACCCAGCGCAGCCCGTCCTCGCGAAGGCGAACCATCCCGAGCGCCAGCGCCTTCTCGCGGATGTCGCGCTCGGCCGCCGTGTCGTGCACGAGCCGGCGCAGGTCCTCGTCGACGGTGAGGAGCTCGTAGATCCCGGTGCGGCCCTTGTAGCCGGTGAAGTTGCAGGCGGCGCAGCCCACGGCGCGGTAGATCCGCTCGGGAGCGCCGCCCGCGAAGGCGGAGCGCTCGGCGGCATCGGGCTCGTGCGGGCTCCGGCACGCGGGGCAGAGCTTGCGCACCAGCCGCTGCGCGAGCACGCCCGCCAGGGTGGAGGCGAGGAGGTAGGGCTCGACGCCCATGTCGGCGAGCCGCGTCACGGCACCCGGCGCGTCGTTGGTGTGCAGCGTCGCGAGCACGAGGTGGCCGGTGAGGGAGGCCTGCACCGCGATCTGCGCGGTCTCGAGGTCGCGGATCTCGCCGATCATCACCACGTCGGGGTCCTGGCGCAGGATCGCGCGCAGCGCCCGCGCGAAGGTCATGTCGATCTTCGCGTTGACCGGCGTCTGGCCGACGCCGTCGAGCTCGTACTCGACCGGGTCCTCGACGGTGAGGATGTTGCGGGTCTTGCGGTCCAGGCGCGAGAGGGCGGCGTAGAGCGTGGTGGTCTTGCCCGAGCCCGTGGGCCCGGTCACGAGGAGGATCCCGTGCGGCTGCCCGATGAGGACGTCGACCGCGTCGCGCGTGGCCGCGCCCATCCCGAGGGCGTCCAGCGTGAGGCGCCCGGCCTGCTTGTCCAGCAGGCGCAGCACCACGCGCTCGCCGGCGGCCGTGGGGATGGTGGACACGCGCACGTCGACGGGACGCCCGGCCACGCGCAGGGCGATGCGGCCGTCCTGCGGCAGGCGCTTCTCCGCGATGTCGAGGGAGGCCATCACCTTGATGCGCGAGACCATGGCCGGGTGCAGGCCGCGGCGCGGCTCGACCACGTCGCGAAGGGCGCCGTCGACGCGGAAGCGCACCAGGGCCCGCGACTCGAAGATCTCCAGGTGGATGTCCGAGGCGCCCTCGCGCACCGCCTGCGTGAGCAGCGCGTTGATGAGCTTGATGATGGGCGCGTCGTTCTCGGCCTCCAGGAGGTCGGCGACCTCGGGGAGCGACTCGGTGAGCTTGGCGAGGTCGAGGGACTCGCCCATGTCCTCGACGATCGTCTCGGCGGCGTTGGGCTCGCGGGTGTAGGCGAGCGCCAGGCAATGCTCGAACTCCTCGGCCGTGACCAGGATCTCGCGCAGGGGCTTGCCCGCCATGCGCCGCACCTCGGCGAGCGTCGAGGCCTGCGGATTCGGGCGCAGCCACACCTCGAGCGCGCCGGCGGCCACGCGCGCGGCGATCACGCCCTTCGCCTTCGCGAACGCGTAGGGAAGCAGGCGGACGGCGGAAGGGTCCAGGTCCTGGGGATTCACCGTTCTCTCGAGGGGAGCGGTCATTGCGGGATGAGCGGCTTGCCCTTGGTCGCCTCGAGCGGCGGCAGCTCCGTCGCCTTCGTGGCGGGCAGCAGCACGTTCGCGGGCAGGCCCATGCCGCGCTGGAGGTTGCGGATGTACTCGTAGCGGTCGGAGGTGAGCGAGGCCGCGGCCTTGTCGTCCTTGAGCACCACCGGGCGCAGGAAGACCATCAGGTTGGTGCGCTTGCGGTTTCGCGTCTCGTACTTGAAGAGGCTGCCGATCCACGGGATGTCGCCCAGGAGCGGCACCTTGTCCACGGACGCCTGCTGGTCGTCCTGGATGAGGCCGCCCAGCACGACGATCTGCCCGTCGTCCACGAGCACCGTGGATTCCAGCGAGCGCTTGTTGGTGATGAGGTCGGCCGACTTCACGAGCTGCGCGTCGCGCGTGACGTTGGAGACTTCCTGGAAGATCTTGAGCTTCACCGCCCCGGCCTCGGCCACCTGCGGGGTGACCCGCAGCGTGAGGCCGATGTCCTTCCTCTCGATGGTCTGGAAGGGGTTGGTGGCGCTGCCCGCCGTCGGCGTGTAGCTGCCGGTGATGAAGGGCACGTTCTGGCCGACGATGATCTTGGCTTCCTCGTTGTCCAGGGTGAGGACGTTGGGGGTGGAGAGCACGTTCGCCCCCGAGTCGGCTTCCAGCGCCCGGGCGAGCACCTGCAGGTTCAGCACCTCGATGTCGGTTCCGGGGATCTTGAGCGTGCCGTTGATGAGGCCCAGGTTGAGGCCGCCGCCGAGCGTGCGCGGGTCGAGGGCGGCGTTGAGGATGTTGGTGCCCAGGCCGCCGGCCGTGCCGGTGTTGAAGTTGGTCCCGCCGAAGACCGACTGGCCGTTGCCCACGTTGCGCGCCGACTGCCACTGCACGCCGAACTCGCTCGCGATGCCGGTGGAGACCTCGACGATGAGGGCTTCCACGAAGACCTGCGCGCGCCTCGCGTCGAGCTTGTCGATCACCGTGCGCAGGGCGCGGTAGGTGGGCTCGGGCGCGATGATGATGAGGGAGTTGGTGGGCGTGTAGGCCTGGATGATGGAGGCGGGCTGGGCGGAGGCGGCGGCCGTGGCGGCGGGGTTCGGCTGGCCGGGCTGCGTGGCCGTCGTCGCCGCGCTCGCCTGCGCCGGGCGGCTGGCCTCGGCGCCGGAGAGGAGCGCGCGCAGCGTCTCGGCGATCTTCGCGGCCTCGGCGTTCCTCAGGTAGACCACGTGGATGTTGCCCGCGCCCGCGCCCGGGGTGTCCAGGCTCGCGGCGAGCGACTTGACGCGGGCGATGAGCGCCGGGTTCTCGCCGCGCACGAGCAGGCTGTTGGTCCGCGGGTCGGTCCCGATGGACACCTTCGGGGCCGCGCCGGGGGCGCCGGGCGAGGGGGAGGTCTCGGGCATCACGCCCTTGATCGTCTGCGCCACGTCGATCGCGGAGGCGTGCTCGCAGGCGCACCACCTGCACGTCGCCGCCCGAGGGCTGGTCGATGGAGCGGATGATCGACTCGATCCGCTTCACGTTCTCGGCGTAGTCGGTGATGACGATCGCGTTGTTGTTGGCGTAGGCCGCGACGAAGTTGTTGGCCGTCACCAGGGGGCGCAGCACCGGCACGAGCTGCATCGCCGACTCGTTCTGCAGCAGGAACACGCGGGTGACGAGGCGGTCGCCGGGCACCTGGGCGGCGGCATCGCCCGTGGGGCTCGCGGCGGTCTTGCCCTCGGCCTCGGGCACGATCTTCACGAAGCCGTCGGACTCCACGGCGGCGTAGCCCTGCGTGCGCAGCACCGAGAGCAGCATCGGGTACAGCAGGTCCTTCGGGACGGGCTTGTCGGAGACGATGTTCACCGTGCCCGTCACCCGCGGATCGAGGATGAAGTTCTTCCCGGTGTGCCCGCCGACGGCCTTGATCACGGAAACGATGTCCGCGTTCACGAAATTGAGCGTGACCTTCTCCTCCTCCGCGGCGCGGGCGGAGGGAAGGACCAGGAGCGCGACGAGCGCGACCGATGCTAGAAACCGTGTCACGAAAAGTTGCTTCCTCGTTGATTTGTTGGGCATTTTGCGCCGATTCCCGATTTTATGACAGGGGGGCTGCAATTTTGTGAACCCGGTTCAAAGGGGACGGGCCGGCCGTCCCTGTCGAACCCGGATCCCGTCCCCTTTTACGGGTTGACGTTGTAGCTGAGCTGGACGATGGCGGTGCCGCGCTGGATCTCGGCCTGGACGAGGGAGAGGGTGGCGAACTGCTGGTGCAGGCGCGCGAGGTCGCCGGCGGAGGCGACGGCCTGGCCGTTCACCTTCTTGATGACGTCGCCCGGCTGCAGGCCCAGGCGCGCGGCGAGGCTGCCCGGGGGCGCCTCGTCCAGGCGCACGCCGCCGCCCTGCGGCATGCCGATGCGGCCGAGGTAGGCGAGCTGGCCCGGGTCCTTGAGCGCGTTCTCGAGGTCCTTGCGCGAGAAGCTGAAGGCGTTCGACCCGGACCGCGACACCGCCAGCTTGAATCCCGACGCCTTGCCCGCCACCGCCCGCGGCACCGGGGCCATGCGGGTGTCGATGTCGATGCGCTCGCGCACGCCGGCGCGCGAGACGATCGCGTGGTCGGGTTCCACCTCGACCAGCTTCACGCCCGGCTGCACCTCGCCGCCGAGGAGGACCGCCATGTCGCGCCCGCCGGCGTTGAAGACCGCCGAGCCGATGTGCGCGGGAGAAGGCGCCACCACCCCCTTGAGCCGAAGCCCGGAGGACGAGGCCGCCGGCGAGGCCGCGCCCGAGGGAGCCGCTCCCCCGAAGAGGCTGGCGACCGCGGCGAGGTCCACGCCCGAGCCTGCGGGCGCGGCCGGGGCGGCCACCGGCGGGGCCACGAAGACCCAGGTCCATTTCGCGAGGACCCACGCGAGCGCGAGGACGAGCGCCACCGTCACCAGGGTGCCGAAGCGGCCGGTGGCGGGGGTGGCGGAGGGGGCGGGAACGGCTGCCATGGCCCAATGATAGGGCCTTTAGCGCGCCGGCCGGCGGGCGAGGTCCACGTCGAGGTACTTCCAGGGCTCGTGGTTGAAGGGGTGCTTCCTGTAGTTGAGCACCCACGGCTGCACCAGGATGTTCTGCGCCTTGTAGGTCTCCACCATCCACGGCGCGTACACCACGATGAGCCTCACCATGCGGCCGATGAGGGCGTTCCTCTCCGGCCCGTCGGGCATGCGCTTGATGCGCTCGTAGAGCGCGTTGTACTCCGGGTGGTCGAACATCGCGTAGTTCACCTGCCCGATGGAGCCCTTCCAGAGCAGCTGCAGGAAGTTCTCGCCGTCGGGGAAGTCGGCGATCCAGCCGTAGCTGAAGGACTGCACGCGCCCGAGCTGCGCCTGCTTGCGCAGCTCCGGGAGCTTCTCCACCTTGCCGAAGGTGACGCGCAGCCCGATCGCGTCCATGGACTTCTTCCACAGCTCGTTCCTCTGCCGCTCGCGCAGCGTCGGGACCGAGGCGTGCTCGAAGGAGAAGGGCGAGCCGTCCGGCGCCTCGCGGTACCCGTCGCCGTCGCGGTCCACGTAGCCGAACATGTCCAGGAGCGCCTTGGCCTTGGTCGGGCTGTGCTCCAGCGTCGGGCTCACGAAGTGCGGGTCGTGGCCCGAGACCGCGGGAGGCAGCGGCGTTTGCGCGCGAACGCTCTGGCCCTTGTCCAGGATCGCGAGCTGGTCGTCGATCCGGTAGGCCATGCCGATGGCGCGCCGCAGGGCCACGCGCTCGGGCGTGAAGCCGCCGATGGCGTTGGGCTTGCCGTCGATGGCCTCGGCCGTGTTGAAGGTGGTGTAGGTCGTGTAGGCGATCTCGTCGGGCGTCACGGTGATGCCGGCCTTCGCGAGGTTGGGCGCGAGCCTGCCGCCGGGAAGCGCGATGTTCGCGAAGTCCTCGGGCAGCGGCCGGATGTAGTCGTGCTCGCCGTTGAGGAAGGCGAGCCAGCGCGGCTGCGCCTCGTCGATGACGTGGATCTCTATCCGTCCCACGATCGGCAGGCGCTTGCCCTCGAGGCGGGCGTGGATCGCGCGGCTCTGCCTCGTCGGGGCCGGGGTCGCCGTCGAAGTATTCCTCGCGGAAGCCGGGGTTGGCCTCGAGCACGATGCGCGAGCCCCGCACCCACTCGGCGATGCGGTAGGGGCCGGTGCCCACGGGGTGGTGCGCGATGTCCTCGCCGTAGCGCTCGACCACCTCGCGGGCGAGCGCGGCCGTGCACGGCATCGCGAGCACGTACGGGAAGGAGTAGTCGGGGTTCTCGAGGCGGATGCGGATCGTGTAGCGGTCGAGCGCCTGCAGTCCCTCCATCGGCCTGTCGTAGTCGAAGCGCCCCGACTCCTTCGCCGCCTTCATCGCGGCGTCGCCTCCCCGGATCTTGCCCTCGACGAGGAAGAGCCACTGGCTCCTGAGCTTCGGGTCGAAGAGGCGCTTGATGGAATAGACGTAGTCGTGGGCGGTGAGCTCGCGCGGCCTGCCGCCGAAGGCGGGGTCCGGCGCGAAGAAGATGCCCGGCCTGATGCGCAGGGTGAAGGTGGCGCCGTCGTCCGTGATCTCGGGCAGCGAGGCGGTGTTGCCCTTGAGCTTCGCCGGTCGCGCCAGGAAGTCGTAGGTGAGCAGCGGGTCGAAGATCGCGTGCGAGATGCTGCCGGAGGCTTCGTCGGACTCGGCGGCCGGGTCGAGCTTGGACTCGGCGCTGGGGTAGGCCGTGCGCACGACCTTGCGCGGGTCGGGCTGCGCGAGGGCGGGGAACGCGAGGAGGAGGGCGAGGAGGGCGGCGGCGGGGCGCGCCACGGCTGGGCGGGCCTTCAGTGCAGCGTGTGCGGCTGCGAGGCCTCGTCCTCCTCCGGCGCAGGGGCCTGCTCCGGGGGCGAGGCGTGGTGCACGGCGATGCGCCAGCCGGCGTCGGTGAGGACGTAGACGTTGGTCGCGTTCACGAACTGCGGCGAGCCCTCCGTCCCGGGCGCGGTGATCGCCTCCACCACCGAGCGCACGGCGACCGACGGGCCGTCGAGGCGGCAGGAATCCGTCACGCGCACGGAGATCTTCACGTTGGCCGCGAAGATCTGCATCCAGCTCTCGCGCACGGCCTCGAAGCCGGTGAGGCGCGGCCCGGAGGGGTGCACGCAGACCACGTCCTCGCCCTCGGCCCACACCACCATCATGGCGGCGAGGTCGGCGCGCTCGAAAGCCTCGTAGAAGGCGCTTTCGGCGTCGTCGGGCGTGGGGAAGAGCTTTCGGGTGCGCGGCATGGGGGTGTTCCGGAGCGGCGCCATGATACCAAAGGCGCCGCCCCGGGCCGCGGTCGGATCGTTACTGCGGTCCGCGGATGCCGAACCGCGGCGAGCGGATGCCGGCGGTCGCCGTGACCGCCGCCACGGCGGCGGCCGGGCCGGCGCCGATGCGCGGCCGCGCCCTGCCCGACGTCGGCGACCAGCGCGCGCGCGACCGCGACCGGGCCGAAGTTCGCGCCGCCGTTGTAGATGCCCAGGGAGTCGCCCACCGAGAAGGTCGACCTGCCCCTGCTGGCCGGTGGAGGAGGTGAAGAGGCCGTCGAAGCGACCGACTGCCGGAGCCCGCCGTGCCGCAGGGGAGCCGGTGCAGGTGACCGTCACGACCCCCAGGCCCGGCCCGCCGAGTCGTGCTCGCGGAGAAGCCCGGCGCCGATGATCGGGGCGTCGGAGCCCGAGGCGACGTAGGTGGGCGACCCGGAGGCGTTGCTGCCGATCGTCGCGTTGAAGCCCACGGTGCGGTTCGTGAAGTTGGCCTGCAGCGTGCCCGAGATGCGGTCGGCGAAGAGTTGCCCGTTGATGGGCGGGCCGAAGTCGCCGGGCCGCAAGGAAGGCGGGGCCCGTGAACGCGAGGTTCGCCGTTCCCGTCTGCGGCAGCTGGATGCCGACGGTGGGCGGGGCGGCGGCGCCGAGGACGATGGTGCCCACGATCCAGTCGTCGAAGGCCCTCCCCGGAAGGCGCGTCGGGTTGACGCGGTAGGACAGCGTGGACCAGCGCCCGTCCTCCCCGGCGAAGCCGCCGTTGAAGGTGCCCTGGTAGCCCTGCGAGGCGCAGTTGGCGCCCGTGCAGCCGATCGAGATGTTGCCCAGGCTCGAGGCGAAGGCGAACCGGGTGGGATTCCTCGTCAGGGTGTCCGAGCCGGAGACCGAGAAGGACTGGCCGTTCACCGCGAGGGCGACGCTTCCGGTGACGGTCTGGTTGCTGAAGTTGGCGTTGACGACCGCGTCCGAGACGCTGCCCACGTTCCCGAAGGCGTCCGTCGGCGAGGTGGCCGCCACGAGCGTGTAGGTGGTGCTGCCGGTGAAGGTGCCGAAGACCCCGGGGTGCATGGGAATGATCACCTCGTAGGTCACGCTGCGCGGGCCGACGGGGATCGAGTACGTGCCGCCGGGCGTGGTGCCGCCGGTGAGGACGAGGGATCCGCCCTCCCAGCGGCCGATGGTGATGGCGCCGTCGGGCGTGCGGAAGCCGTCGTGGTGGATGCCGCCCACCAGCGACAGGTCGGCGCCCTCGATCGTGAGCTGCTCGTAGCCCGGAGGCAACGCCCCCCCGCCCGAGAGGAACTCGTCGTAACGGACGTTGCGGATGCGCACGAGGCGTCCCTCGGCGTCGAGAATCGCGCCGCCGTTGCCGAGGTAGGTCGATCTGCCCGAAGACGCCCTCGAAGCCGCCGCCCGGGTACGGGTTCGCCGTGCGGACAAGCGCCTCGAAGGGCGCGCCGGGCGCCGGCTGCGCGGCGACGATCGCGGCGGCGACGGTGCTGGTGGCGGCCTGCGAGGAGGCGAGCGTCGGGTTCGTCGCCCCGGCGTCGGTGGCGGTCGCGCCCTCCTCGGGGCTCGAGCCGGAGGTGGTCTTCGTGCCTTCGGCGGCCTTCTCCTCCGCGCTGGCCGACTTCGTGCCCTTCGAGGCGCCGGCGAGGATGAAGGGCGGCGTCGGGATGAAGCGCGGCGCGGTGCCCGGCAGCACCTGGATCGTCTGGCCCGGGTAGGAGACGAGGGTGCGCTCCACGCCCGCGGCGTCCTTCGAGGTGACGCTGTGGGCGCCCGTGAGCGTGTGGTTGATCGTGCCGGAGAGCTCCTCGTGGGCCAGGATGTTGCCGGAGCCGCGGATGCCCAGGGTCGCCAGGTTCGTGCGCATGCGGAACTTCTCGCGGTCGCGCGCCACGATGAGCCCGGTGAAGGTGCGCATGGTGCCGCGCACGAGGGCGAGGATGGCCTCGCCGGAGCCGGCCTTCGCCTCGTCGAACTCGTAGCGCTCGATGGCCATCTGCGTGGCCGGGCGCAGCGAGACGAGCGCGCCGTCGACCATCCGCAACTGGGCGGATGCCGTCGGCCGCGGTGACCACCGCGTCGCCCTGCAGCAGGGCGGTGCCCTTCTGCGCCGGGATGCGCTGCGCGCCGCGCTGGATCTCGACGGTGCCGGAGGCGAACTGCACGGTGCCCGCGCCCTGGGCGAGGGCGGCGGCCGGCAGGAGCGCCGCCAGCGCGGCGGCGGCGACGATGAAAGCTCGAATGGTCTGCATGGTCGTCCCCCGGCTCACTGGAACTCGCGGCGCAGCATGATGCCGCCCTCGAGCTTGTCGAATTCGTACAGCGCGATGTTGGAGCTGTTGCGGATGTAGGCGATGTTCGGCTGCAGGTACCAGTGGTCCGCGAACCGCCACGAGCCGCGCAGGGCGATCTCCAGGAGCGCGTCGCGACCGGTGGGGACGAGGGTGGCGCGCGCGTACGGGTCGTCGTCGATGCGCACCGTCCAGGAGGCGTAGCCGGTCCAGCTCAGGCGCGCCGAGGGGTCGGAGTGCGCCGAGAGGCGAAGGCCGCCGCCGTGGCGCGACACCGTGAGGTCGGTGAACTCGTTCAGCGGCTGCTTCGCGTCGTCCTTGTTCCACAGCGCCGTGAGGGCGAGCGTGCCGCCCTTCCACCAGCCGGGCCGGTGCACCAGCGCGGCGAAGAGCTGCAGCTGGTTGGTGTCCTGCGCGGGGTTGGTGCCGTAGCGGAAGGCGGAAAGCTGCGCGCCCGCCGCGAGCTGCGTCGCCGCGCTCACGTCGCGGCGGACTTCCGCGATGAGCCCGAGCGCGTCGCGGTCGTTGTTGAGCGTCTCGGTGGCGATCGTCTCGACCACGGCGCCGTCCTGGCGGAAGCGCTGGCCGAAGGCCATCACGGTCCAGGTGTGCTCGCCGCGGCGCCTCTGCGCGCCGGCCGAGAGGTCCAGGAGCTGGTAGTCGTAGTCCCCCTCCTGGTGGTAGCCGCGCAGGCGCGCGTCGGCAGAACCGAACCAGGTGAGGTCCTCGGCGGCTTTCCACGCCGCGTGCACGCCGGCGGCCGCGCCCCAGTACGGCGCCGAGCGCTGGATGGAGTTGCCCGTCGGGCGTGATGCCCGGCAGTCCGAAGGAGGATTCCACCGCGCCCGTGAAGTCGCTCGTCGTGCTGGAGAGGTTGCTGTCGTGGCCCCCGCCCGCCTCGACGTAGCCGTGCACGCTGAACTTCTGCCTTTCCTTCAGGCGCTGGATCTGCGCCAGGTAGGCCTCCAGCGCCTTGCGCCCCTCCTCGTTGGGCGCCCGTCCCTGCAGCCGCCGGAACTCCAGCTCCGCGAGATCGAGCGAGCCCATGCGCAGGTAGGTGCGCCCGAGCTCCAGGCGCGCGCTGTCGAAGTCGGGGTTGCGGTCGAGGGCGCGCTCGAAGGCGAGGGCGGCGATCTCGAGGCGGCCGGTCTCGAGCGCCGCCACGCCGAGCCAGTAGTCGAACTCGACCTCCCCGGCGCGGGCGCCGGCGAGCGGCTCGAGGAGCGAGTACGCGGCGGCGGCGTCCTTCTTCTCGACGAGTGCCCGGGCCCGCGCGACGGGATCGGTTCCCTGGGCGGACGCAGGCGTGGCAAGAAAAGTCACAACGAGGACGGCGGCGGCCGCTATCGCGGCGGCGCCGGACGGAACTGTGCGCATGGAGCTCCCCAGGTTTTCTCGTTCTTCGACGGTTGGTGTTTGGCGCGGATTCTAGCAGCGCTTTTTCTTTTCGCAACTGATCGCGGCCGGGTATGGGACCTTCGTTTCACCCACGATTCGTGGGGGCATTTGCGCGCCGGTTCCTTCCCCCATAATGAGTGTCCCGTTTCCCGCCGATCGCCCGCCGAGAGAATCCCGCCATGATCAAGTTCACCGTGAACGGCAAGCCCGTCCAGACCGACGCCGACCCCGACACGCCGCTGCTGTGGGTGCTGCGCGACGACCTCGGCCTCACCGGCACCAAGTACGGCTGCGGGCGCGCGCAGTGCGGCGCCTGCACGGTGCACGTGGACGGCGCGGCGGAGTTCTCCTGCTCCGTGAAAGTCGCCGACGTGGCGGGCAAGCGCGTGGCGACGATCGAGGGGCTCTCGGCCTCGAACGCGGTGGTGAAGGCGGTGAAGTCCGCCTGGATCGACAAGGACGTGGTGCAGTGCGGCTACTGCCAGCCCGGGCAGGTCATGGCGGCCGTGGCGCTCCTGGCGAAGAACGGCTCGCCCTCCGATGCGCAGATCGACGAGGCCCTGGACGGCAACCTCTGCCGCTGCGGCACCTACCCGCGCATCCGCGAGGCCGTGCGCGCGGCCGCGGCCACGCTGTCGGCGAAGCGCTGAGGAGGACGACATGAAGATCGCCACGAAAAGCCTCTCCCGCCGCGCCTTCCTCAAGTCCGGCGCCGCCGTCGCCGGCGGCCTCGTCATCGGCTTCTGGCTTCCCGGCAGGCAGCGCCTCGCCTTCGCGCAAGGCGCGCCCAAGCCGCCCATCCACCCGAACGCCTTCCTGCGCATCGCCAAGGACGGCACCGTGACGGTGATGGTGAAGAACCTCGAGTTCGGGCAGGGCGTCACCACGGCGCTGCCCATGCTGGTGGCCGAGGAGCTCGAGTGCGACTGGTCCCGCGTCCGCTCCGAGCTCGCGCCCGCCGCGCCCGAGTACTTCCACACGGGCTTCGGCATGCAGATGACCGGCGGCTCGATGAGCGTGGGGGATTCCTGGACGCAGCTGCGCACCGTGGGTGCCCAGGCGCGCACGATGCTGGTCGCCGCGGCCGCGTCGCAGTGGAAGGTGCAGCCCGGCGATTGCCGCGCCGAGAAGGGCTTCGTGCTCGGCCCCGGGGGCCGGAGGGCCGCGTTCGGAAGCCTCGCGCAGGCCGCCGGCAAGCTCGCCGGTGCCCGAGAAGGTGACGCTCAAGGACCCGAAGGACTTCAAGCTCATCGGCAAGCCCACGCGCCGCCTGGACGCGGCCGAGCGCGTCGACGCGAAGACCGTCTTCGGCATGGACATGAAGCGGCCCGGCCTGCACACGGCGCTCGTGGCCCACCCGCCCGTCTTCGGCGCGAAGGTGGCTTCCTTCGACGCGCGCAAGGCGATGGCGGTGGCGGGCGTCACGAACGTGGTGCAGACCTCGAACGGCGTGGCGGTGGTGGCCCGGGGCTTCTGGGCGGCGAAGAAGGGCCGCGACGCGCTCGAGATCCAGTGGGACCTCGGCGCCGGGGCCTCGCTGTCCACCGAGGGCCTGCGCAAGCAGTACGGCGAGCTCGCGCTGCAGCCCGGCGCCATGGCGAGGAAGGCGGCCGACCCCGCGGCGATCAAGGCGGCCGCGAAGACGGTCGTCGCGCAGTACGAGGTCCCGTTCCTCGCGCACGCCCCGATGGAGCCGCTCAACTGCACCGTGGAGTTTCGCGGCGATTCCGCGGAGATCTGGTGCGGCTCCCAGTTCCAGACGGTGGACCAGGCGGCCGCCGCGAAGGCGCTGGGGCTCGCCCCCGGGAAGGTGAAGCTCAACACCCTGCCGGCCGGCGGCGGCTTCGGCCGGCGCGCGAACCCGGCGTCGGACTATGTCGTCGAGGCGTGCGAGATCGCGCGCGGCGTGCGGGTGCCGGTGAAGGTCGTGTGGACGCGCGAGGACGACATCAAGGGGGGGTACTACCGCCCGATGTACGTGCACCGCGTCGAGGCGGGCCTGGACGCGAAGGGCGCCATCGTGGGCTGGAACCACGCGATCGTGGGCCAGTCCATCATCGCGGGCACCGCCTTCGAGCCCTTCATGGTGAAGGACGGCGTCGACGAGACGAGCGTCGAGGGCGTGAGCGACACGCCCTACGACATCCCCAACCTCGCGGTGACGCTGCACTCGCCGAAGTCGGCGATCCCCTCGTTGTGGTGGCGCTCCGTGGGCCATTCGCACACCGCCTTCGTGATGGAGTCGATGATCGACGAGCTGGCGGCCGCGGCCGGCGAGGATCCCGTGGCCTTCCGCCGCAAGCTCCTCGCGAAGCACCCGCGCGTGCTGGCCGCCCTGGAGCTCGCCGCGCAAAGGGCCGGCTGGGGAACGCCCCTTCCCGCCGGGCGCGGGCGCGGCATCGCCGTGCACGAGTCCTTCGGCAGCGTCTGCGCGCAGGTGGCCGAGGTCTCGGTCGAGCAGGGCGCGGTGAAGGTGCACCGCGTGGTGGCCGCGTTCGACTGCGGCCTGGTGGTGAACCCCCTCACCGTCGAGGCCCAGGTCCAGGGCGCCGTCGCCTTCGGCCTGTCCGCGGCGCTGCACAGCGCCATCACCTTGAAGGACGGCCGCGTGCAGCAGTCCAACTTCCACGACTACACGGTGTTGCGAATGGGCGACATGCCGAAGGTCGAGGTGCACATCGTGCCCTCGGCCGCCGACAAGCCCACCGGCGTCGGCGAGCCCGCGACGCCGCCCATCGCCCCCGCCGTGGCCAACGCCCTCTTCGCCCTCACCGGCAAGCGCGCCCGCGCCCTGCCGCTCGGCAAGACGAAGTGGGGATGACGAGTCAGTCTGGATGCCAGCTGGGGAGAGGCCGGGGAAGTTCGACTGCAAACCTGGGCATGCAAGCGTGACCGTCGGATGGGTGCCCGGAAATTCGCGGTCCGCCAAACACGTCGGACCGCGAATTTCCACCCATCCAATGGCGACGGCGCTGCGCTTTGTCGCCCTACGACGGTCGCATGCCAAGGTTTGCAGTCGAACTTCCCCGGCCTCTCCCCCGCATCGCACTCCGGGCCACCGTCGCCGCGAACGAGGGGCGCGAGGGAAATGGCACCGCCGTGTCCGTGAGCCACCGCGGGGAGGGGTGGGACGAGGCATCGAAATTCCGTGGGCATGCGACCGTCGGGATGGGGCAGCGCCAGCGGCCCCATCTCTCGATGGGTAAAAGTCTGGGTCCGACGTGTTTGGCGGACCCAGACTTTTTGGGACCCATCCGACGGTCACGCTTGCAGGCCCCCGGAATTTCGATGCCTCGTCCCAACCCCTCCTTCGCCGATGCCCCTACGAGCCAGGGGAAAACGACGAAAGCCACTTGATCGCGGCGGCAGTTGGCCCAAAATTGGCTTCGCTCGTGAACGACGGCGCCGGAGAGGCGGTCAGACCCCCTCTGGCGCCCGGATGACCGGGAGGTGGCCCATGGGACTCAGGCTCAGGTACAACGAATGGCAACGGCAGCTCTGGAAGTTCGTCACGCACCCCGTCACGGAGATCATGGCGCTGGTGGTGGTGGTCCTCGTCGCGCTGGCGACCCTCGTCACGGTCGAGTCGCGGCTCATCCGCAGCCCGCATACCCCGATCATCTTCAGCCCGAAATGAGGCGCGCCGCACCATGACGGGGCGGCGCTTCCTCGCCCGGCTCGCCGCGGCCGTCCTGCTCGTCGCGGCGGCGGGCGGCTGCGCCTACCTGAACGAGAAGCAGGGCGAGCTCATCTTCCGGCCCACCAAGGACACGTGGTGGGGCTACCAGAGCGCGGGCCTCGCCTACGAGGAGCGCTGGATCCCGGTCGGCGCCAACGGCGACCGGCTGCACGCCTTCTGGGCCCCGGCCGACGAGGCGGGGGCGCCGGTGCTGCTCTACCTGCACGGGGCGCGCTGGAACCTCACGGGCAGCGTCACGCGCATCGAGCGCTGGCGCAAGCTCGGCTTCCACGTGCTCGCCATCGATTACCGCGGCTTCGGCAAGAGCACGGAGGCCTCGCCCTCGGAGCAGCTCGCCTACGAGGATGCCGAGGCCGCCTGGGACTACCTCGGCGCGCGCCGGCCGGCCAGCCCGCGCTACATCGTCGGGCACTCGCTGGGCGGGGCCGTCGCGGCGGAGCTCGCGGTGCGCCGCCCGGACGCCTCGGGGCTCGTCCTGGAAGCCACCTTCACCTCGATCCGCGACATGGTCGAGCACACCGCGTGGCGCTTCGTCCCGGTGGGGCTCATCCTCACCCAGGAGTTCGACACGCTCTCGAAGGTCACCGCGGCTGCGCCTGCCGACGCTCATCGTCCACGGCACGAGCGACCGGATCGTTCCCTACGAGATGGGCGAGAAGCTCTACGCCGCGGCCGCCGGACCCAAGCGCTTCATCCGGGTCGAGGGCGGCAGCCACCACAACCTGTCGTCCGTCGCCGCCGACCAGTACCGGGCGGCGATGCGCGAGATCTTCCGCCACGGGGTGCGCACCGTCGACGCGTCCGGGCCGAGCTGACGCCCGGGGGGCGGTGTATATTCGCCGCCATGCAGAGCCTCGACCTCGACGTCCTCGAAAGCCTGCTCGCGTGGCAGCGCGCGGGCCGCCGCGCGTGGCTCGTCACCGTGGCGCAGACCTTCGGCGCCAGCCCGCGCCCGCCCGGCTCGCTGCTCGCCATGCGCGAGGACGGCATCCTCGTGGGCTCGGTCTCCGGCGGCTGCATCGAGGACGACCTCGTGGAGCGGCGCGCGGAGTTCACCGGCCGCGTCCCCCGTTTCAAGTCCTACGGCATCACCGGCGACGAGGCGCGCCGCTTCGGGCTGCCCTGCGGCGGCAAGCTCGAGGTCATCGTCGAGGCGCAGGTCCCGGTCGCGGACCTGGAGGCGCTCCTCGCGCACATCGCGGTCGGCAAGGTCGTCGGCCGGCAGGTGGACCTCGCCACGGGCGCCTGGAGCTTCGCCCCGGCGCAGCCCGCCGACGAGTGCGAGCGCACCGAGACCCGCTTCACCAGCATCCACGGGCCGCGCTGGCGCATGCTCGTCATCGGCGCCTCCGAGATCGCCCACTACCTCGCGGAGATCGCCACCACGGTGGACTACCGCGTCTTCGTGTGCGACCCGCGGGAGGAATACCGCCTCGCGTGGCGCGTGCCGGGCGCGACCTTCGTCGAGGGCATGCCCGACGACGCGGTGCTCGCGATGAAGCCCGACGGGCACACGGTCGTCATCGCCGTCTCCCACGACCCCAAGCTCGACGACATGGCGCTCCTCGAGGCGCTTCGCAGCGAGGCGTTCTACGTGGGGGCCGTGGGCTCGAAGCAGACGAGCGCCGAGCGCAGGAAGCGCCTGGCGGGCTTCGACCTTTCCTCCCGGCAGATCGCGCGGCTTCGCGGACCCGTGGGCCTTTCCATCGGCTCGCGCACGCCGCCGGAGATCGCCGTGGCGATCCTCGCCGACCTCATCGCGACCCGCAACGGCGTGATGCTCGAGCGCGCCGCCGAGCGGGAGTCGCGCCTCACGGCTTGATCCGCGGCCTGCTCCTCGCGGGCGGCGCCGCCACGCGCTTCGGCGGCGCGAAGCTCCTGGCCAGCGCCGCGGACAGCCCCGCGCCCATCGGCGCCCGCGCCGCCCGCTCCCTCCTCGCCGGCGCCGGCAACGCGCTCGCGGTCGTGCGCCCCGGCGACGCCGCGCTCGCCCGCGCGCTTCGCGAAGCCGGCTGCGACGTGATCGAGTCCCCCGATTCGCTGCGCGGACTGGGAGCGAGCCTCGCCGCCGGCGTGAAGGCGAGCCGCGAGGCCGACGGGCTGGCTGGTCGCGCTGGCCGACATGCCGCGCATCCTCCCCGCCACGCACCGCGCCGTGGCCGCGGCCCTCGCGCGCGGCGCGAAGCTCGCCGCCGCCGTCGATGCGGGCGGGCTGCGCGGCCATCCGGTGGGCTTCTCGGCCGACCTCTGCGAGGACCTGGCCGCCCTCGACGGCGACGAGGGCGCGCGCTCCGTCGTCGAGCGGCACCGGGCCTGGCTCGAGCTCGTCCGCGTCGACGACCCCGGCATCCACGTCGACATCGACACGCCCGGCGACCTCCTCGCCCCCTAGCCGGCGCGGTCGGGCGGGTACTTCTCGCCGGCGTCGATGCGCACCTTGAGGATGTTCTGCTTCGGCGGCAGCGGGCAGGTCGTGAACTCGCTGAAGGCGCAGGGCGGGTTGTAGACGCGGTTCAGGTCGAGCTCGAAGGGCTTGCCGGGCTCGGGCTTCTTCGCGACGTACAGGAAGCGTCCCGGGCGGTAGGTCGTGTCGCCGGCGGTCGCGTCGCGCAGCACGAAGAAGAGGCCCTCGTCGTCGCCCACGGCGTCGAGCCGGTGCTTGCGGCCGCCGAGCTCGAACTCGACGTAGCCCGGCGCGGGCTCGTCGGAGGCCTCGTCGAGGACGTTGATGATCGTGACCGTCCTGCCGGGCGGGTAGGGGACGAACGTCGCCTGCACGCGGTAGGCCGGGTCCGGCTCGTACCAGCGGCGGGAGCGGAAGCCCTTGCGCACCTCGCTCTCGTTGTCGGCGAGGCGCAGCACGTAGCGGCCCTCGCGCTCGATCACGTGCATGGCGAGGCGCCCCAGCGTCACCCAGTCGCGCTTCGCCACGTCGGTGCCCATCACGCGCTCCGAGAACGGCATGCCGTCCTTCTCCATCTCGACGCCGCGCGCGAGGCTCAGCGTCACCGTCTTGTCGGCGATGGTGATCGTGCCCATGCGCTCCGGGCCCAGGCCCTTCGGGAAGACGATGTCGTTCGCGGGCCCCGTGCCGAAGGTGTTGGCGCCGGGCTTCATCACGAAGCGGCCCGCCAGCGTGAGCCAGCCGTTGTCGGCGCGAAGGCTCAGCCCGGCGCGCTCGCGCCACTCGACGAGCGACTTGGGCCAGGCGTCGTCGGCGGACGGGCTCGGGGCGCTGGCCGCGCAGGCGGCGAGCAGCAGGAAGGGCAGGGCGAGGATGCGCATGGTCCGGCTCCGTCAGTTGTCTGGCGCGCGAGGCGCCCATTCTAGTCGAGCGCGGCGAGGACCTGCGCGGGATCGAGCTTCTGCAGGCAGTTCGTGTGGCCGAGGGGGCACTCGCGCTTGAAGCAGGGGCTGCAATCGAGATTCAGGGAGATGACCCGGGCGCGTGGCGACAGGGGGGGCGTGTAGTCGGGGCTGGAGGAGCCGAACACGGCGGCGAGCGGGCGGTCGAGGGCCGCGGCCACGTGCATGAGGCCGGAATCGTTGCTCACCACGCGCGCGGCGAGCGACAGGAGGTCGATCGCCTCGTCGAGGCTCGTCCTGCCGGCCAGGTCGGTCACCGCGACGCCCGCGAGCGAGGCGACCTCCGCGGTGATGGCCGCATCCTTGGCCGATCCCACGAGCCAGACCCGGTAGCCGCGGACGGCGTGGGCGCGGGCGAGCTCGGCGAAATGGCGCGCGGGCCAGCGCTTGGCGGGCCCGTACTCGGCGCCGGGGGCCAGCGCCAGCACGGGCGCGTCGCCGCCCAGGCCGAACTTCGCGACGGTCGCCTCCCGCCGCGCGGCGTCCACCGCCAGGCGCGGCGGCGGCAGCGGGCGCTCGAGCGGCTCGCCCGCGGGCTGCGCGAGCGCGGCGTAGCGCTCGACGATGAGGGGAAGCTCGCGCTCGTCGAGGCGGCGAAGGTCGTTGAGGAGCCCGTAGCGCATCTCGCCGCGCCAGCCGGTGCGCACGGGGATGCCGGCGAACCAGGGCACGAGCGCGGACTTGAGGCTTCCGGGCAGGACGACGGCGCGGTCGTAGCGGGGCAGGGACTTCGCGAAGCGGCGGCGTCCGCCGAGATCGAGCTCGCCGTGGCCGAACGGGAAGGCGATGGTGCGGCGCACTTCCGGCATGCGCCCGTACACCGCCGAGGCCCAGGCGGGCGCGAGGACGTCGATCGCGCCCTGGCTGTCGCGCGCCTTCAGGCGGACGAGGAGCGGGTGGGTGAGGACCGCATCCCCGATCCACGAAGGGGAAACGACCAGGGTCTCCGCGTCAGTGTCCTCGGGGGGCGGCCCCGCCGGCCAGCCGGTAGACGGTGCCGCAGTACGGGCACTTCGCCTCGCCGGTGGCCTCGACGGCCAGGTACACGCGCGGGTGCGTGTTCCACAGCTTCTGCGAGGGCAGCGGGCAGTGCAGCGGAAGGTCCGCCGCGGTGACCTCGACCGTCGCCTGGTTGAGTTCCGTCGGGAGCGCCATGGTCCGCGGCTAGGCGACCGGCGTGAGCCAGTGGTGGTACTTCTTGTTGCGGCCGTGCACGATGTCGAAGAACGCCGACTGGATCTTCTCCGTGACGGGGCCGCGCGAGCCGATGCCGATCACGCGCCGGTCGAGCTCGCGGATGGGCGTCACCTCGGCGGCCGTCCCGGTGAAGAAGGCCTCGTCGGCGATGTAGATGTCGTCGCGCGTGAGGCGCGTCTTCTCCACGGGGATGCCCGAGGTCGGCGCAGATCTGCTGCACGCTCCTCCAGGTGATGCCGTCGAGCGCGGTGGTGAGCATCGGCGTGTAGAGCCGGCCTTCCTTCACGATGAAGATGTTCTCGCCGCAGCCCTCGGCGACGAACCCGTCGGTGTCCAGCAGCAGGCCCTCGTCGTAGCCGTCCTGCGTGGCCTCGAGGTTGGCGAGGATGGAGTTGGCGTAGGTGGTGGCCACCTTGGCGCGCGGCATGGTCACGTTCACGTGGTGGCGCGCGAAGGACGAGGTCTTCACGCGGATGCCGCGGTTCAGGCCCTCCTCGCCGAGGTAGGCGCCCCAGGGCCAGGCGGCGATCGAGACGTGCACCTTGGCGCCCACGGGCGACACGCCCATCTTCTCCGAGCCGTAGAAGGCGAGCGGGCGGATGTAGCAGCTCTCCAGCTTGTTGGCGCGCACCACCTCGCGCTGCGCCTCCATGAGCTGCTCGCGGGTGAAGGGCACGTCCATCATGTAGATCTTGGCCGAGTTGAACAGCCGGTCCGTGTGCTCCTTCAGCCGGAAGATGGCCGTCCCGATCTCGGACTTGTAGGCGCGCACCCCCTCGAAGACCGCCAGCCCGTAGTGCAGCGAGTGGGTGAGGACGTGGGTCGTGGCTTCCCTCCAGGGCACGAGCTTGCCGTCGTACCAGATGAAGCCGTCGCGGTCGGCCATCGACATGATGTTTCCTGACTTTTTCGGATTGCGGAACCTGCAATTCTACCAAAGCGGGCGCAGGGCCTCCCGGGGCCGGTGCCCGGCGGCCCGGCGGGCACCCCGCGATGGGGAAACCCCGGGGTTTGTGTGCCATAATCGGCCCGTTCACGCCCCCTCACCGAAGCCGCCGACCCGTGCGACCGCCGCTCGACTCCTCGACGGACCCCAGCGCCGCCGCCGCGCCGCCCCCGGGCCCGCGCGTTTCGCTCCTCGACCGCCCCACGCTCAGCCCGGAGGAAAAGCTCTCCGGCGACATGCTGGTGCTCACCACGGGCCTCATGGTGCTGGCCTCGGTCCTGTGGCTCTCCGTGTACTGGAGCATGGGGCAGCAGTTCTCGGTGTCGATCTCGCTCGCCTTCCAGGCCCTGTCGGCCGGGACGATCGCCTTCTACCTGAAGACGAGGAAGCTCCAGCTCTTCGCGATGATCCAGCTGGGGCTCATCCTCTTCACGCCCTTCGCCATGCAGTGGTCGATCGGCAACTTCGTCACCGCCTCGGGCGTGAGCCTGTGGGGCCTCATCGCCCCGGTGGGCGCGGTGACGGTGCTGGGCACGCGGCAGTCGCTGCCGTGGTTCTTCGCCTGGCTCTTCATGACGGTGCTGGCGGGCGTCTTCGACTTCCTGCTCTCGGGCGCGCCGGTGAAGGTGGACATGCAGACGGTGGCCATCTTCTTCGTGCTCAACTTCGCGGCCATCTCGCTCATGATCTACGCGCTGCTGTGGTACTTCGCGAGCGAGAAGCAGAAGCTGCGCGCCCAGGTGGACCTGCAGCACGCGGAGCTGATCGTGGAGAAGGAGAGGAGCGAGCGGCTGCTGCTCAACGTGCTGCCCCCCGCGATCGCCGAGCGCCTGAAGCACGGCGAGTCGAACATCGCGCAGGGGCACGCCGACGTGACCGTGATGTTCGCCGACATCGTGGGCTTCACGAAGATGACCGAGGAGCTCTCGCCGGTCGAGACGGTGAAGATCCTGAACGACGTCTTCTCGATGTTCGACGAGATCGCCGACAAGTACGGCGTGGAGAAGATCAAGACCATCGGCGACGCCTACATGGCCGCCGCCGGCGTCGAGACCGGCGCCCAGGTCCACTACGCCGACGCGGTCGCCAACATGGCCCTCGAGATGCTCGAGCGCGTGCACGAGTACCGCCAGAGGAGCGGCGAGAGCATCGAGCTGCGCATCGGCATCGGCACCGGCCCCGTCGTGGCCGGCGTCATCGGCAAGAAGAAGTTCATCTACGACATGTGGGGCGACACGGTGAACGTCGCCTCGCGCATGGCCGGCGACGCCTTCACCGGCTCGGTGCAGGTCGACCTCACCACCTACCGCCGCCTGCACACGCGCTTCAAGTTCGACGCCCCCCACGACGTCGAGATCAAGGGCAAGGGCCGGATGCAGGTCCACCACCTGCTCGAGCGCCAGTAGCGCGAAAGGCGGGTGAGCTGGGCTGGCGCCCGGGGAAGGGCGAGGTCGGGGTCCCCCGTTTTCGCTTTCCGGCCGAGTGAGAGTGCGACGGCCATTTTTCCATGGGGCGGCGTCGACTTAGGCGAGGTGCGTCGACCCAGGAACGACCGTGAGTCGGCCGGAAAGCGAAAGCCGGAGAACCACCGACCTCCCCCTTCCGTACGACTCCGACACTTGCCCGACCGATAGGGAGGGAGGTCGTCGGACTCCTCCGACCCCATGTCGCGCTGGTGGCTGGCGGGTGAAGCGGTGAATGCGAGGACGGGGGAATCGCTGGCGCCGAAAGAATGGGACGCCGAGGGGAGGGTGGGGATGCTCTTCTCCGGCCTTTCCGGCCGACTCACGGTGGTTCCTGGATCGACGCTCCTGGCCTAAGTCGACGCCGTCACCAGGGAAACGTGGCCTGCGCACTCTCACTCGGCCGGAAAGGGCGGAAAGAGCATCCCCACCCTGCCCCGCGCCCGGCGACAGCCGAGCAGCGCTCGCACTTCGGCTCTCGCCTCGCCCGCTCCCGCCCTTCAGCCGAAGACGGCCTTCCAGAGCGCCTGCACCGCGCGCCGTTCTTCCGGCCAGCTCGCCTTCCTCGACGAGCACGTGCTCCTCGTCGTTGAGGCTCGCGGCGTGGGTGCGGGCGCGCAGGGCGAGGTAGGCGTCGGCGGCGGCGGCGGCGACGGGCATGGGGATGAGGCCGAGCTCGCCGGCGCGGTTGAGGAGGGTGTGGTTGCCCTTGTTGTCGAGGAGCGCCGGATGGCGGCAGGACTCGGCGAGCACGAGGGCCTGCACGGCGAACTCGAGGTCCACGACGCCGCCGGGAACGTGCTTCAGGTCGCGCGCGTCGGACTTCACCTCGGCGCGCATCTTCTCGCGCATGGCCACGATCTCCTCGCGCAGCTTCGCGCCGTCGCGGGGCGCCGAGAGGATCTCGCGGCGCAGCGCCTCGAAGCGCTCGCCCAGGGCCCTGTCGCCGGCGCACCAGCGGGCCCGCGTGAGGGCCTGGTGCTCCCAGGTCCAGGCGCGCTTCACCTGGTAGTCGCGGAAGGACGGGAAGGAGCTCACCATGAGGCCGGCGGCGCCGTCGGGGCGCAGCCGCAGGTCGGTCTCGTAGAGCACGCCCGCGGCCGTGTGGCTGGTGAGCCAGGTGTTCACGCGCTGCGCCACGCGCGCGAGCTTCTCGGCGTCGTCCTTCCTGCGACTCGTCGTAGAGGAACACGATGTCCAGGTCCGAGCCGTAGCCCAGCTCCTTGCCGCCGAGCTTGCCGTAGCCCACGACCGCGAATCCCGGCGGCGTGGCGAGGCCGTCGCCCCCGAAGACGGCGCGCCCGGCGAAGCCGAGCACGACGTCGAGCAGGAGGTCGGCGAGCGCGGAGAGCTCGTCGGAGAGCGCCATCACCGGCAGCTCGCCCTCGAGGTCCGCGATGGCGAGGCGCAGCACGTGGCGCTGCTTGAAGTGGCGCAGCTCGTCCATCAGCCGCTCGGTGTCCTCGCCGTGCGCCACGCAGTCGCGCACGAGCAGGCGCCGCTCCTCGGCCCAGTCGGTGGCCGTGAAGCTCGCCGCCGTGCGGGTGAGCTCGTCGAGCAGGATGGGGTGGCGCGCGAGGAGCCTCGCCGCCCAGCGGCTGCGCGCGGCGAGCCTCGCGGCGCGCGCGAGCACCTGCGGATATTCGTCCAGCAGCGCGAGGTAGGACTCGCGGCGGTCGATGGCCTCGATGAGGTCCAGGAGCCTCGTCGCCGTCTCCGCGCCGGTGTCCTCGCGGACCGCCGCCTCCATGATGGCCGGCAGCAGGCGGTCGACGCGCGTGCGGCTGGGGCCCGACAGGGCGTGGTATCGGCGCGAGCGCACGAAGGCCGCGAGCCGCGAGGCCACCGGACGCGGCTCGGCGAGGCCGATGGCGCGCAGGTCCTCCTCGAGGCCGTCGGCGTCCGGGGAGGCCTGCGGGTCCGTGAGGCGCGCGAGCAGCGCGCTCGCCCCGCCCGGCGTGCGCCGCTCGAACAGGGCGTTGAACGCTTCCTGCACGCCGGCCCGGTGCCGGTCCAGCGCCGCCGCGAGCGCCTCCCAGTCGGCGAAGCCCATGGCCTCGGCGATGGCCGCGCGGTGGCCCTCCTCGAGGGGCAGGGCCTGCGTCTGCTGGTCCTCGTAGTACTGCAGGCGGTGCTCCAGGCGGCGCAGGAACTCGTAGGCGAGGCCGAGGGCGGCCACGCGCTCGGGCGGCAGGAGCCCGCGGCTCCCCACGGCGGCCAGCGCCTCGCGGGTGGAGGCGGTCTGCAGGCCCGCGTCGCGCCCGCCGCGCACCAGCTGGAAGAGCTGGACCGCGAATTCGCACTCGCGGATGCCGCCCGCGCCCACCTTGATGTCGTCGCTGCGCCCGCGCCGGTTGGCCTCGGCCTGGATGCGCCCGTGCAGGTCGCGCAGCGATTCGAGCAGGCCGTAGTCCAGGTAGCGGCGGTAGACGAAGGGCCGCACGATGGCGGCCACCTCGTCGCCGGGCCCGTTGAGGACGCGGCCCTTGAGCCACGCGTAGCGCTCCCACGGGCGGGCCTGGCCGATGAAGTAGTTCTCGAGGGCCGCGAAGGAGCTCACCAGCGGCCCGGAGTCGCCGAAGGGGCGAAGGCGCATGTCGACGCGGAAGACGAAGCCGTCCGCGGTCACGTCCGACAGGAGGCCGATGGCCCGCCGCCCGACCTTCGTGAAGAACTCGTGGTGCGAGACCGGGCGCTCGCCGTCCGTTTCGCCCTCGGCCGCGTGCAGGAAGACGAGGTCGACGTCCGAGGAGACGTTGAGCTCGCCTCCGCCGAGCTTGCCCATCCCCACCACGAGGAGGCGCTCGCCGCGGGCCGGCTCGCCGTGCAGCGCGGCGGCCTCGGCGTGGGCGGCCGCCACGGCGGCGCTCACGGTCACTTCCGCGAGGGCGGTGACCGTCGAGACCACCTCGTCCAGGCTCGCGAGCCCCGCCAGGTCGCGGTGGATCAGGGTGAGCATGGCGCGCGCGCGCAGCTCGCGCATCGCCGCGGCGAGCGCGGCGCCATCGCCCGCCGCAACGCCGGCGAGGGCGGCCTCGAGGTCCGCGCGGGAGAGCGGCGCGGCAGCGCTCGCCGCCAGCGCCTCGGCCAGGTTCGGGCGCGCGGCCGCGATCCGCCTCGCGAAGGGGGACAGGCGCAGGGTCCGCTCGAAGGCGGCCGGAAACGATTCGGGGGAAAGGCGGTCGATCATCAGGAGGGGGGCGCGGCCCCAGCCGCTACAATACCGCGAAACCCGGCGCGCCAACCGGCCACGCCGGCCCGGGCGCCGGCCGCGCGCCCACCCGCTCCCGAGGACAGCATCAAGGCCCTTTCCCGATCCGTCGCGCGCATCGCGGCAGCCCTGGCCGGCATGGCGCTCGTCGCGTTCCTCGCCGTGGTGCTCGCCCTTCGCTACGTCGTCTTCCCGCAGATCGACGACTACCGCGACGACATCGCGGCCTCGGTCTCGCGCGCCTCCGGGATGACCGTGAGCGTGGCCGACGTGGACGCCGGCTGGCACGGGCTGCGGCCGCTGCTCGTCCTGGACGGCGTGCGCGTGGCCGACCGGCAGGGCAAGCCCGTCCTCGAGCTGGAGCGCGCCGAGATCTCGCTCTCGTGGTGGTCGCTCTTCGCGGGCGACCTGCGCTTCCACGACCTGGACTTCTTCAGCCCGCAGCTTCGCCTGCGCCGCGGCACGGACGGCCTCGTCTACCTGGCGGACAAGCCCCTGAACGCCCCCGACGCGGGAGAGGACGACGCGTTCACGTCCTGGCTCCTCGCCCAGCCGCGCCTGGCGATCCACGATGCGACCCTCCTCTGGCGCGACGAGCTCGCGGGCGCCCCGGAAGTGGAGCTGCGCCAGGTGGAGATCGCGATCCGCGTGGAGGGGCGGCGGCACCGCATCGCGCTGCAGGCCTCGCCGCCCGCGGCGATCGCCGGCCGCCTCGAGGCCAGGGCGCAGCTGCAGTTCGCGCGCGCGGGCCGGGCGTGGGTGGCCGGCGGCACGATCTACGCGGAGGCATCGCGGGCGGACCTCGCGAACCTGCGCGCGCACGTGCCGGTGCCCGACGCCCTGCGCACCGCCAGGGGCAATTTCCGCGCCTGGGTGGACTTCGAGCCGGGCAAGGTGCGCGAGGTGACGGCCGACGTGCGCCTCGTCGACGTGCGCGCGCAGCTCGCCGCGGACGCGCTGCCGCTCGACCTGGACAGCCTCTCGGGCCGCGCCTACTACCGCGCGCAGGAAGGCGGCTACGCGGCGGGCGCGAAGGAGCTCGCCTTCCGCACGGGCGAGGGCCTCGCCGCGCGCGGGGCGGACTTCTCGCTGTCGGTGGGCCAGGAGGCCGGCCAGCCGCGCCGCGTCGAGGTCCGCGCCAACGGCGTCGACCTGAAGATCGCCGCGGCGCTCCTCGACTACCTGCCCGTGCCCCGCGAGGCCAAGGCGCAGGCGCACCTTTACGCGCCGCACGGGCGCCTGCTCGACGCCTCGCTCGCGTGGACCGGCGAGAGCCTCGCGAAGGCCGGCGCCTGGCGCGTGAAGGGCCGCTTCGAGGAGCTCGGGGTGAACCCGGCCGAGGGCCTGCCCGGCGCCTCCGGCCTCACCGGAACGCTCGAGGGCGACGAGAACGGCGGCAGGCTGCGCCTCGAGTCGCGCGGCGTCCTGTTCGAGGCCGCCGGCGTCTTCCGCGCGCCGCTCGCCCTCGATGCCCTCGAGGCGCGCGCCACGTGGAAGCGCGAGGGACGCAGCCTCCAGGTCCGGATCGAGGAGGCGCGCCTCGCCAACGCCGATGCCGAGGTCACCGTCTCCGGCCTCTGGCGCTCGCTCCCCGATTCCACGAGGAACTCGCCGGGCTGGGTGGACCTGACCGGCCGCGTGCTGCGCGCGAAGGCGACATCCGTGGCCGGCTACCTGCCCGAGGGCATCGCGCAGACGCGCGAGTGGCTGGAGAAGTCGGTGCTCGAGGGCGAGGTGAGCGACGGGCGCTTCGAGCTCAAGGGCGACCTCTGGGATTTCCCCTTCCGCGACGCCGCCAAGGGCCGCTTCCTCGTCGAGGCGGCCATCGACGGCGGGCGCCTGCAGTACCACCCCGCGTGGCCCGCGGTGGACCGCGTGAAGGGCGCGATCCGCTTCGAGAACGCCCGCATGGAGATCGCGGCGCAGCAGGCGTACGTGTACTCGAGCCGTGCGCGAAGCGCGAGCGCCGTGATCGCCGACCTCGGCGCCGACCCGCCGGTGCTGCTGATCGATGCCGACCTGGACACCACCGGCGGCGACAGCGTGCGCTTCCTGCGCGAGACGCCGCTCGTGGAGGGGCCGGGGGCCTTCACGCGCACCGTCTCGGTCGAGGGGCCGGCGCGGCTCAAGCTCAAGCTTTCGTGGCCGCTGCACGGAGACACGCCCTTCCGCCTCGCGGGCGAGTACGCCTTCGCCGGGGCTACCGCGAGCGTGGGCCGCAGCCTCGCCATTGCCGGGGTTCGCGGCTCGCTCGCCTTCACCGAGAAGGCGGTGCGCGCCCCGGAGCTCACCGGCACGATGTTCGGCCAGCCGGCGACCCTGCGCCTTTCGACCGAGGCCGACGGATCGGTGCTCACCCAGCTCGAGGGCCGCCTGGGCGCCGCGGCCCTCGGCGCCTTCATTCCCGAGGGCTTCGCGCGGAAGATGGCGGGCGTCACCGACTGGAAGGCGCGCGTGGTCACCGGCGCGCAGGGCACGGAGCTGCGCATCGATTCGGCGCTGAAGGGGCTCGCGATCGGGCTCCCGGAGCCCTTCGCCAAGCGCGCCGACGAGTCGAAGGCCCTGGCGGTGACGATCCGGCGCCTGGGGGCGCCCGACGAGGAAACGGTGGCGGCGCTCGAGGGCGGCGTGCACGCGCGCATCGGCCGGCTGGAGGACGGCACGGGGCCGGCGCGGTGGCATGCGGCGCTCAGGTTCGGCACGCCGGTGGCCGGCGAGCCCGCGCGCGAGGGGCTCTGGCTCTACGGCGAGCTCGCGCGCTTCGACCTCGATGCCTGGCGCGAGGCCCTGGGGGAGCCGGCGGGGCCAGGCGCGCCCGAGGCCCAGTCCGCCCTCGAGCTGCGCGGAATGGACGTGAACTTCGGCACCCTGCGCTTCACGGGACGCGATTTCGCCCATCTCGGCGCGCGCCTGGAGCGCCTGGCGCCGGGGCAATGGCGCGGCAGCCTCGCGAGCCCCCTGGTGGCCGGCGACGTGGAATTCGACCTGCGGGGCAAGGGCTCGATCCGCGCGCGGCTGGCGCGCTTTTCCATCGGCGCGGCCACCTCGGTGGCGGCGGGGCCCGAGCAGCCCTCGCCGGCCCGGCACGACGACCTCATGGCCCTCGACATCGTCGCCGAGCGCTTCGAGTTCTTCGGCCGATGGCTGGGACGGCTGGAGCTGCTCGCCCGTCCCGACGGGGCCGACTGGCGCATCGACCGCCTGGACATCTCCAACCCGCACGCGAAGCTCGCCTCCTCCGGCGCCTACCGGCGCACGGCCACCGGGCCGCTCACGCAGCTCGACCTCAAGCTGGAGACGGGCAACCTGCACGCGCTCCTGGACCAGTTCGGCTTCGGCGAGTACGTGAACCGCGGCCAGGCGGGCCTCGAGGGCCAGCTCGTCTGGCCCGGCTACCCGTACGAGTTCTCCACGGGGCTGCTGTCCGGGCGCTTCAAGGTGCGCGCCTCGCGCGGCCAGTTCGCCAAGATCGAGCCCGGCGCGGGCAAGCTCCTGGGCCTCATGTCGCTGCAGTCGCTGCCGCGGCGGGTGACGCTCGACTTCCAGGACGTGTTCAGCGAGGGCTTCGCCTTCGAGCGCATCTCCGGGGAGGTGAAGCTCGCGCGCGGGATCCTGCTCACCCAGGACTTCGAGGTGGCCGGCCCCTCGGCCTTCGTGAGCATGGCGGGCGAGCTCTCCCTGCCGCTGGAGACGCAGAACCTCACCATCAAGGTGGTCCCGGAGATGGGCGAGAGCGCCGCCATCGCGGCCACGCGTCTTCGGCACGCCGGTGCTCGGGCTCACCACGCTCGTCATCTCCAAGCTGCTGCAGAACCCCCTGGGCCACGTGGTGTCGTACGAGTACCTGGTGACGGGGTCATGGGATAATCCGGCGGTGACGCGCATCGGCGCGTCCGCGCCCAAGGAAGCGCCGAAGGCCGCCCCGCCGGCGCCCGCCCGCACGCAATGATCATCACCAAGAACTCGACCACGCCGGAAGCCCTGCGCGAGACGTTGGTCACGACGCAGAGCATGTTCCGCGTGGCCGCCATCCAGATGGCCTCGGGGCCCAACGTGCAGGCGAACCTGCAGGAGGCCTCGCGCCTCATCGAGCTCGCGGCGGCCACGGGCGCGCGCATCGTCGGGCTGCCGGAGTACTTCTGCCTCATGGGCATGCAGGACACCGACAAGGTGAAGGCGCGCGAGAAGGACGGCGAGGGCCCCATCCAGGACTTCCTCGCGGCCGAGGCGAGGCGGCACAAGGTGTGGATCGTGGGCGGCTCGGTCCCGCTGGAGGCGAGCGTGCCCGACAAGGTGAGGAACGCCTGCCTGGTCTTCGACGGCGACGGCAAGCGGGTGGCGCGCTACGACAAGATCCACCTCTTCGGCTTCGACATGGGGCAGGAGAAGTACACCGAGGAGCGCACGATCGAGCCCGGCGCCGCGGTGGTCACCGTGGACTCGCCGTGGGGCAGGCTCGGCATCTCGGTGTGCTACGACCTGCGCTTCCCGGAGCTCTACCGCGCCATGGGCGAGGTCGATTTCATCTTCGTGCCCTCGGCCTTCACCGAGACCACGGGCAAGGCGCACTGGGAGGTGCTCATCCGCGCCCGGGCCATCGAGAACCAGTGCTTCGTGGTGGCGCCCGCGCAAGGCGGCTACCATGTGAACGGCCGCGAGACCCACGGCCACACCATGATCGTGGACCCCTGGGGCGTCGTGCTCGACCGCCTGCCGCGCGGCTCGGGGGTTGTGGTTGCCGGCGTGAACCCCACCTACCAGGCCAAGATCCGCCGCAGCTTGCCCGCGCTCAGACACAGGACCCTATGACAAAGATCGAACCCACTGCCTTCGACCTGGCCAAGGCCAGCCTCCTCGCCCCCAACGGCATCGACGAGGGGGTGCTCGAGCGCGTCTTCGATTGCGTGCGCGCGAACCGCGCCGACGACGCCGACCTGTACTTCCAGCTCTCGCGCTCCGAAAGCTGGATGCTCGAGGAGGGCCAGGTGAAGAGCGGCAGCTTCGCGATCGACCAGGGCGTGGGCGTGCGCGTGGTCTCCGGCGAGAAGACCGCCTTCGCCTATGCCGACGACATCTCGCCGGCGAGCCTGGAGGCCGCGGCGAAGGTCACGCGCGCGATCGCGGCGCAGGGCGGGGATGGCGCGGCCGCCACGCCGGTGTCGCGCGCGGCCGTGCCCCTTTATGCGCCGGTGGACCCGGTGTCGGCCCTCGACGACGCAGATAAGGTGCGCCTCCTCGAGCGGCTGGAGAAGCGCGCCCGCGCCGCCGACCCGCGCGTGAAGCAGGTGATCGGGCGCCTGTCGGGCGAATACGAGGTGGTCTTCATCGCGCGCGCCGACGGCGTGCGCGCGGCCGACGTGCGCCCGCTCGTGAACCTCTCGATCACGGTGATCGTGGAGCAGGACGGGCGCCGCGAGCAGGGCTACTGCGGCGGGGGCGGGCGCTTCGGCTACGGCCACTTCGACGACGAGCGCCTGGACCACATGGCGGAGATGGCGGTGAAGCAGGCGCTGGTGAACCTCGATGCGCGCCCCGCGCCCGCCGGCCCCATGACGGTGGTGCTGGGCCCGGGCTGGCCGGGCATCCTCCTGCACGAGGCCATCGGCCACGGGCTCGAGGGCGACTTCAACCGCAAGGGCACCTCCGCGTTCTCCAACCGGATCGGGGAGCAGGTGGGCGCCAGGGGCGTGACCGTGGTCGACGACGGCACGATCGCTCGATCGCCGCGGCTCGCTTTCGATCGACGACGAGGGCGAGCCCACGGCCCGCAACGTCCTCATCGAGGACGGGATCCTGCGCGGCTACCTGCAGGACCGCCTCAACTCGCGCCTGATGCGCGTTCCCTCGACGGGCAACGGCCGCCGCGAGAGCTACGCCCACATCCCGATGCCGCGCATGACCAACACCTACATGGTGGGCGGCGACAAGGACCCGGCGGAGATCCTCGCTTCCGTGGACCGCGGCCTCTATCGCCGTCAACTTCGGCGGCGGCGAGGTGGACATCACCAGCGGCAAGTTCGTCTTTTCGGCCGCGGAGGCCTGGTGGATCGAGGGCGGCAAGCTCCAGTACCCGGTGAAGGGCGCCACGCTCATCGGCAACGGTCCCGACGCGCTCACCCGCGTCAGCATGATCGGCAACGACATGGCGCTCGACCCGGGCATCGGCACCTGCGGCAAGGAAGGCCAGAGCGTGCCCGTGGGCGTGGGCCAGCCCACGATCCGGATCGAGGGCCTTACCGTGGGTGGGACGGGTGGCTGAGCCGCGCGTGGCCTGACACGGGTTCCGGCGCCGCTTCGGGCGCGCCGGGGTCCTTGTCCGCGAGGAGCCCCGCCGCGGCCACGAGGAAGGGGATCGCGAGCAGGAACGCGAATTCGGGCGGCAGGGCCGCGAGCCACTCCAGCAGTTCCTTGACGGTGTTCATGGTCAGGCCTCCTCGGTCGCGGCGCGCGCGCCGTCAGTGCAGGATCTTCAGGAAAAGGATCGCCACCAGCGTCGGCGTGAGGGCCGCCGTGAGCAGGCCCCACGGGTGGATCGCCTCGTCGTGGAAGCTGCGGCGCAGGATCGCGAAGCCGGCCGGGTTGGGCGCGTTGGCGATCACGGTGAGCCCGCCCCCGGCCACGGCGCCCGCGACGAGCGAGTACTTGAACTCGTCGCTCAGGCCCTCCACGAGCGAGCCGAGGTAGGTGAGCGCCGCGTTGTCGGTGACCGCGGTGAGCGCGGTCGCCCCGTAGAAGACGGCGTCCGAGTCCATCCCGCGCAGCAGGGGCTCGAGCCACCAGCGCTGCTGGCCGCCCAGCACCACGAGCCCGGCGAGGAAGAACGCCACCAGCAGCCCCTCGCGCAGGATGATGCGGTCCTGGTACTGCGGGTAGGCCGTCGCGAAGCCCAGGAAGAGGAGCAGCAGGCCGAGGAAGAGCGCCGGATGGTGCGAGAACGCGACCACCGCGGCGAGGAGCCCGCCGTGCAGCAGCAGCGACGGGCACCGGCAGCCCCGGGCGGACGGGCCCCGGCTTCACGTCCAGGGCGGCCAGCTCGCGGCGGTACATCCAGGTCACGATCGCGCGCGTTGATGAGCACCGCGGCGACCGCCCGCCAGCCGAAGGTGCTCATCATGAAGGCCGTGTCCCAGCCCCACTTGCCCGCCACCATGAGGACCGGCGGCGCGGCGAAGGAGGTGAGCATGCCGCCGATCGAGATGTTCACGAAGAGGATGCCGACGCGTCGCGTACTTGAGCCGGTTCGACAGGCCCGCGGCGAAGAAGCGCTCGCGCAGGATCAGCGCCGCGAGCGTCATCGCGGCGGGCTCGGTGATGAAGGAGCCGAGCAGGGGCACGAAGGCGAGCACGGTGAAGTACATGGCCGGCGCGCCCGCCATCGGCAGGGAGCCCGCCACGACGCGCACGCCGGCGTTCGCGAGCTCGAGGATCGGGCGGCTGCCCGCGATCACCATGATCGCGAAGACGAAGAGGGGCTCGGTGAAGTCGCGCGAGTCGAGGTAGGTCGTCGCCGAGTCGCGCCCGGCCACCAGCATCATCGCGAGGATGAGGGCGCCCGCCCAGACGCCGAAGACGATCTCGACCTCGCCCAGCAGGTGGTAGATGCCGGCATGGTCCGGGCGCTGGTGCGCGAGGCGCTCGAAGTACTTCGTCGAGAACGTGTGCACCAGGGCGATGACGAAGAGCGCCGCGCCGATCGACTGGATGACGGTGGGGGTGGCGATCATGCTCTCGCCTCGTGCCGGGCGCCATCGCCCAGCTCCTCGCGCAGGGCGCGGCGCGTGCGCCGCCACAGGAAGGGGACCGCCGCGAGGGCGAGGAGGGGCACCGCGAAAGCCAGGATCGCACGGCCGCGCGCCGCCACCACGCCGAAGCCGAGCCCCGCGAGTTCCACCCAGTCGAAGGGCTGGCGCCGGGCACGCTCCAGCGCGCCCGCCCGCTCCTGGGGAGCGAAGCCTTCGAGTTCCGGATAGAGCAGCGTTCGCAAGGGGGTCATGGCCCGGCCGGTCGCCGCGCGCGTGCGCGCAGGCGAAGTGTTCCTCCTGGTGTGGAGGTTAGCGGCCGGCGAGGCGGGCGAAAATTCGCGGCGGCCCGTACGGGGAAACCCGTACGGGTCAGGGCCGGTTCAGGAGGCGGATGAGGTCCACCACGTTCTTCGCGCCCAGCTTGGCGAGGATGCGCGCCTTGTGGACCTCGATGGTGCGCGGGCTGATGCCGAGGCGCTCCGCGACGTCGCGGTTGTGCTCTCCCTGCAGGAGATGGTCCAGCACTTCCCGTTCGCGCGCGGAGAGCGATTCGAGGCTCGCGTTGCGGCGCCTCTCCTCGGCGCCGGAGGCGAGGCGCCGGCGCTCGCGCGCGAGGCTCGCCTCCACCGCCGCGAGGAGCGCGGCCTCGTCGAAGGGCTTCTCGAGGAAGTCGACCGCGTCGCCCTTGAACGCCGCGCGGGCCGATGCCACGTCGCCGTGGGCGGTGACGATCACCGCGGGCAGCGCGATGCGCGCGCCCCTTCATCGCCGCGAGCAGCTCGAGCCCGTCCATGCCGGGCATGCGGATGTCGACGATCGCGCAGCCGGCCCAGTCCTCGCGCGCCGCCGCCAGGAAATCCTCGGCGCTGGCGAAGACCGCGGTCGCGTGGCCGTTCAGGCTCAGCAGGAGCGCGAGGGAATCGCGCACCGACGGGTCGTCGTCGACGATGTAGACGGTGAGGGGCGCCGCGCGTTCAGTCATCGGCCGCCTCGCCCACGGGCAGGGTGAAGCGGAAGCATCCGCCGGGCCCGTCCTCCGCCCACAGCGCGCCCGCCGTGCGCCTCCACGATGGCCCGCCCGATGGCGAGCCCCATGCCCATGCCGGTGGAGCGCGTGGTGGCGAAGGGCTCGAAGAGGCGCTGGCGCGCCTCCGGCGAGATGCCGGGACCGTTGTCCCGCACGGTGACGACGACGAACGGGCCGCCGTCGTGGCCGATCTCCACCCGCACCGTCCGCGGCGCCGGCGACGAGGCGAGCGCGTCGAGGGCATTCGACACGAGGTTGCGCAGGACGATCTCGACCTGCAGCGAGTCGGCGAGCACCACGGGCACTTCCTGCGCCTGGAGGTCGATCTCGATGGCGCGGGCCTGGGCGTCGGCGCGCGCGGACTCGATGACGGCCCGGGCGACCTCCTCGCAGCGCGTGGGCTTCAATTCCACCGAGCCGGTGCGGAAGAAGTCGCGCATGCGGCGGACGACCTGGGCCGCGCGCTGGGCCTCGGCCACGAGCCGCTCGAGGGCGCCGGCGAGCGGCTCGCGCGGCACGTCGTCGCCCGAGGCGATGCGCCGGGCCGCGGCGGCGTAGCTCGTGAGCGCGGTGAGCGGCTGGTTGAGCTCGTGCGCGAGCGCCGCCGCCATCCGCCCCGCCGCGGCCAGGTGCAGCGACCGGCGCAACTCCTCCCCCAGGCGCTGGCGCTCGTCCACCGTCATCCCGAGGAACAGGCCCGTGACGGCGAGCGCGATCACCTCGGCCTGCAGCTCGAACACGGTGAGGCTTTCGTAGGCGCCGCCGTGCACCTCGATCGCGATGCCGGCCTGCACCACGCCGATGGCGAGGGCGGCGCCCGCCAGGCCGTGGCGGGCGGCGAACCACACCACGGGCAGGAAGAGGAGGTAGAAATACTTCACCTGCTCCGACGGGGGGCCGCGAAGCACGAACCAGAGGACGGCCACGGTGGCCGCGACCTGCAGCAGGGATTCGCGCCGGACGAGCGACCGGCGCAGCTGCTCGCGCCGGAGGGGATCGAGCAGGACGAGGATCAGCGGAAGGGTGACCACCAGTCCCACGCCGTCGCCGATCCAGAACTGCAGCAAGGCCTCCGGCGCCGACCGGGCGGGCGCGTGCCCCGAGGCGATGAGCGTGCCGATGAAGAGCGCCCCGGTGAGCAGCGTCCCGCCGGCGATGCCCGCGAGCAGCCGCAGGAGGTCGGCATGGGAAGCCATCGGCAGGCGCGGGCCGTGGCGGCTCACCAGCCACTGCGCGGTGGTGGCATAGCCCAGGGTGAGGGCCAGGGCGGCGAAGGCGGTCGCGGCGGCCGGGGCGGGGGCGCCGCGCACGAGGATCTCGGAGAGGATCACGGCCGCGAAGACGGCGGGAATCATCCGCTGGCCGGCGAAGGCGATGAGCGCGACGGCGAGCGCGGGCTGCGGGTTCCACGGGGTCACGCCGAAGGCGTTCGAGGCGTGGATGTAGCTCAGCCAATCGAGGAGCAGGTAGAGCGCGACGAACGCGGTGATCCCCGTGGCCGGGCGGACGGCGGCCGGGAGGTTCGCGGCGGCGGGGCGGGCGGTCGGGGAGGATGCGCGGGCCATGGGCCGATTCTCCCACGGCGCGCGCGCGCCGCGCAGGCGTACACTCCCCCTCCGCGGTGTCCGACACGGTGTCTGGCACCGAGCCGGACACCGAAGGGAGGACGCCATGGACATCGCCGAAGGCAAGCCCTGCCCGCTTTGCGAAGCCCCCCTGGCCGCGCGGACGCTTCCCGATTTCGCGGGAGACGAGGCGCCGATGCGGCTCGACGCTGCGCGCGTTCCCGGTGTTCTCGTGCGAGGCGCCGCACCGCTATTTCCTGGGGCAGAAGTTCCCCATCTGGCTCCTCAACGCGTTGCTGGAGGGGGAACTTCCCGAAGATTCCCGCCGGCGCGGAAAAGGGCCTGCTCTTCAAGAAGTACGTCTGCGGCGGCTGCGGGGCCGTGCTGCCTGTCCACGGGCGCGGAGCCGTTGACCTTTTCCTCCGCGCTCGCGTGGAACGACACGCCCGGCTTCGCCGTCGACGTCACGGTTCCCGTCTACCGGTGCGCCGGCTGCGGGCGCGAGCAGGCGAGGTCGGGGGCGGAACTCGCGAAACTCCTGCCGGCCGCGCTTGTCCATGCATTCAAGGCGGCGGGCATGAAGGCGCCCGGGTAGCCCGCCCCGCCCCCCGCCAATCCGCCCAGGAGTCCCGATGAAACGCCGCCAGTTCGTCGCAACGCTCGCCGGCCTCTTCGCGCTGCACCGCGTCGCGCAGGCCGCCCCCGCCGATCCCGTGAAGATCGAGAAGCTCGTCCTCAAGCCCGAGGAATGGAAGAAGCGCCTCACGCCCGAGCAGTACGCGGTGCTGCGCGAGGAGGGCACGGAGCGCGCCGGATCGAGCCCGCTGGACAGGGAGAAGCGCAAGGGCACGTTCGCGTGCGCCGGCTGCGACCTCGGCGCTCTTCACGTCCGACATGAAGTTCGACAGCGGCACCGGCTGGCCCAGCTTCTTCACGTTCATTCCGGGAAGGCTGGGCACCAAGACGGACTTCAAGCTGATCTACCCGCGCACCGAGTACCACTGCATCCGCTGCGGCGGCCACCAGGGCCACGTCTTCGACGACGGCCCCGCGCCCACGGGCAAGCGCTACTGCAACAACGGCGTCGCCCTCAAGTTCCTCCCCGCCTGAAAAACGGGCACGGTTCCGCGAACCGCCCTGCGTTCATTCCTCGGGGCCGAGCTTGCCGGTCACCCTGGCGGCGCCCTTGGCGGTCCACATCCAGCAGTAGTCCTCGCCGGCGGCGGCCTTGAAGCGGCCCTTGCCCTCGCGCTGCTGGTTCGCCTTGACGGGGTAGGTCACCTTCTCGCCCTGGTGATAGTGGATGTTGAAGTCCACCGGGGCGCTGGCGGTCCACTCGAAGCTGCGGCTGCGGCCCGCGGGCAGGCGCAGGCATTCCTCGGCGATGGCGCCGGGCTTGAGGTCGTGCGAGAAGTCGCGGGCCTTGCCGCCGTCGTCCATGGGGGCGGCGAGCGCGGCGGTGGCGAGGAGGGCGAAGGCGAGGGCGGGAGATCTTCATCCGCGCATGGTGCCAGAAAGCCCGTGGTGCCAGGCACCGGGCGGTGCCGGACACCGCGATATGGTAAGATTTCGGGCCATGAAACGCCTTGCCCCGCATTTCTTTTACGGCTGGTTTCCCACGCCCCAGGCGGTCGGGAGAAACTAGCGCGAGCCAGGCAAGCGCCCATTCCCAGAAAACCGCCAGCCTCAAACTGGCGGTTTTTTGTTGTTCGAGCACCGGAACAAGACCATGACCCACTACCGAACCGACGACGTACGCATCGAGCAGGGAGACGAGCTCCTCGCCCCCATGCAGGTGATGCGCGAGCTGCCCGCCACGGACGACACCGAGCGGGCGACCTTCGAGGCCCGCCAGGGCATCCACGACATCCTGCGCGGGGCGGACGACCGCCTGCTCGTGGTGGTGGGGCCGTGCTCCATCCACGACATCAAGGCCGCGCTCGAGTACGCGACGAAGCTCAAGGCCGAGCGCGAGCGCCTGGCCGGCGAGCTCCTCCTGGTGATGCGCGTGTACTTCGAGAAGCCGCGCACGACCGTGGGCTGGAAGGGCCTCATCAACGACCCGCACCTGAACGACACCTTCGACATGAACGAGGGCCTGCGCCTCGCCCGCCGGCTCCTCCTCGACATCAACGGCATGGGCGTTCCCTGCGGCACCGAGTTCCTCGACCTCATCTCGCCGCAGTACATCGCGGACCTCATCTCCTGGGGCGCCATCGGCGCGCGCACGACGGAATCGCAGTCGCACCGCCAGCTCGCCTCGGGCCTTTCCTGCCCCGTGGGCTTCAAGAACGGCACCGACGGCAGCATCCGCATCGCCGTGGACGCCATCAAGGCCGCCAACGCCCGCCACCACTTCATCTCGGTCACCAAGAGCGGGCACGTGGCCGTGTTCAAGACCGCCGGGAACGAGGACTGCCACGTCATCCTGCGCGGCGGCAAGGCCACCAACTACGACGCGGCGAGCGTGGAGGCGGCCTGCAAGGACCTCGCCGCCGCCGGGCTCGCGCAGCACCTCATGGTGGACTTCTCGCACGCCAACTCCTCCAAGCAGTACCAGAAGCAGGTCGAGGTGGCGGACAACGTGGCCGGCCAGATCGGCCGCGGCGAGAACCGCATCGTGGGCGTGATGGTCGAGAGCCACCTGAACCCCGGCCGCCAGGACCTCGTGAGCGGCAAGCCGCTCGAGTACGGCGTGTCCATCACCGACGCCTGCATCGGCTGGGACGACACGGTGAAGGTGCTCGATACCCTGGCCGCCGCCGTGCGCCAGCGGCGCGTGGTTCCCGAGGAGCCCGAGGAATGAGCAGCGCCCCCGTTTCCGTCATCGGCAAGACCGACGACCTTCGAATCCGGGGCGTCCGCGCGCTCATCGCGCCGCAACTGCTCGCGGAGCAGCTGCCCGTGGACGCCGAGGCGCTCGCGACCGTGGGCAACGCGCGCCGGTCCATCCACCGCGTCCTGCACGGCGCCGACGACCGCCTGGTGGCGGTGGTGGGCCCGTGCTCGATCCACGACTACGACGCCGCGCTCGAGTACGCCCGCCGCCTCGCGGCCGAAGCGCGCCGGCTGGAATCCGACCTGGTCTTCGTGATGCGCGTCTATTTCGAGAAGCCGCGCACGACCGTGGGCTGGAAGGGCTTCATCAACGACCCGCACCTCGACGGCACCTTCGCGATGAACGAGGGCCTGCGTCTCGCCCGCGGCCTGCTCCTCGAGGTGAACCGCCTGGGGCTTCCCTGCGGCACCGAGTTCCTGGACCTGCTCTCGCCGCAGTACATCTCCGACCTCATCGCCTGGGGCGCCATCGGCGCGCGCACCACGGAATCGCAGTCGCACCGCCAGCTCGCCTCCGGCCTTTCCTGCCCGGTGGGCTTCAAGAACGGCACCGACGGCAGCGTGAAGATCGCGGTCGACGCGATTCGCGCCGCCGCCGCGCCGCACGCCTTCATGGGCATGACGAAGACGGGGCAGGCGGCGATATTCGAGACCACCGGGAACGAGGACTGCCACGTGATCCTGCGCGGCGGGCGCTCGCCCAACTACGACGCGGCCTCGATCGAGGCGGCCTCGAAGGAGCTCGCGGCCGCCGGGCTCGCCCCGCACATCATGGTGGACTTCTCGCACGCCAACTCCTCCAAGCAGTACGAGCGGCAGGTGGCGGTGGGCGCGGACGTGGCCTCCCAGCTCGCCGCCGGGGAGGACCGCATCATGGGCGTGATGGTCGAGAGCAACCTGAACCCCGGCCGCCAGGACCTCGTCGCCGGCGTGCCCCTCGCGCGCGGCGTCTCCATCACCGATGCCTGCATCGGGTGGGACGACACGGTGCGGGTGCTCGACCTCCTGGCGGAGGGTGTTCGCTCGCGGCGGATCGCTCGCGGCGGAGTGATGCGGGCGAAAATCTTTGGAAACGCCGATGAACACGGATGTCACGCCGATGAACACGGATAAGGCAACGGATGATTGTCGTCGGAGACCGCGCTGGTGACATGTTCTGCGACAGTCTGCGACCTGTCCGTGTTCAGGCGCCGTGATCATCCGTGCTCATCGGTGTTCCAAAGGTCGGCGTCGCATCACTCGGCCGTTCATCCGTGTTCCAAAGGTTTACTGCTAGCATCACTCCCCCATGTCCAAAAACGACGAATTCAGGATCCTCGGCCGCCGCCCCGGCAACGACGACTCCATCCGCTTCGAGTACAAGGGCGTCACCTTCGACCAGGACTCGTTCCACGTCTTCGCGGGCCTGAACGCCGTCGACACCCGCGAGTACGTCGAGCAGACCTTCGCCGCGCTCAAGGAAGCCGGGCAGCGCTGCGCGCGCATGGGCGCCTACAAGCCGCGCACCAGCCCCTACTCGTTCCAGGGCTACGGGCGGCAGTGCCTGCCCTACGTCTTCGAGCTCGCCGGCAAGTACGACATCCGCGTGATCTCCATGGAAATCACCCACGACGAGCACCTGGACGAGATCCGCCAGGCGCTGCACGCCACGGGAGAGCCCACGGGGGTGATGCTGCAGATCGGCACCCGCAACACCCAGAACTTCGAGCTGCTGAAGGCCGTGGGCAGCCAGCGCGACTTCCCGATCCTCCTGAAGCGCGGGTTCGGCATCACGCTGCACGAGTCGCTGCTCGCCGCCGAGTACGTGGCGAGCGAGGGCAACCGCGACATCGTCTTCTGCCTGCGCGGCATGAAGACCAACTTCGGCGATCCGCACCGCAACCTCGTGGACTTCGCCCACGTGCCCACCGTGAAGCGCCTGACGCGGATGCCCGTGTGCGTCGATCCCTCGCATTCCGTGGGCGTGCGCGACGCTTCCCCCGAGGGCATCCCGGACATCTTCCACGTGGCCGCGCAGGGCGTGATCGCCGGCGCGAACATGGTCCTCGCCGACATGCATCCCGAGCCGCGCCGCGCCCTGGTGGACGCCACGCAGGCGATCACGGTCGCGGAGCTGCCGTGGTTCCTCGAGGACATGGCCATCGCCCGCGAGGCCTACCTCGTGCGCCGCGAGGCGGCCCTGCGCTACGGCCGGGAGTGAGCCCTCTCGCGGCACTCCTGGCCGCGGCGGTCCTCGCGGCGGCCCCTGCCGCGAAGGCGGAGGTCGCGCTCACCGACGACCTCGGCCGGCGCGTGACGCTTCCGGCTGCCCGCGGCACGCATCGTGACGCTCGCCCCTTCGATCACCGAGGCCGCCTTCGCCGTGGGCGCCGGCGCGCGCGTGGTGGGCGTGAGCGCCTGGAGCGACCATCCGCCGCAGGCCGCGCGCCTGCCCGTGGTGTCGAGCGCCTTCACGATCGACCTGGAGGCCCTGGCGAAGCTCTCGCCGGACCTCGTCATCGCCTGGAAGGACAGCTTCCGCGCGGCCGACATCCCGCGCCTGGAGGCGCTGGGCGCGCGCGTGTTCGTCGTCCAGTCGCGCACGCTCGCCGAGATCCCGCGGCTCCTCGCGGTGACGGCGGCCCTTTCCGGCGGCGACGCGGGCCCCGCCACGCGCGAGTTCGAGTCGCGGCTCGCGCAGGCGAGGGCGCGCTACGCGGGCAGGGCCCCGGTGCGCGTCTTCCTCGAGATCTCGCACCGGCCCCTGATGACCGTCGCGGGCGCGCACTTCATGAACGAGGCGCTCGCCGCGTGCGGCGCCGCGAACGTCTTCTCCGACCTGGCCGAGGTGGCCCCGCAGGTGGCGTGGGAGGAGCTCTACGCGCGCAATCCCCAGGCCATCGTGGGCACGGGCCCCGAGGGCGGCGAGGAGGCCTTCCGCCGCGACTGGGCCGAACGCGCCAGCCTGGAGGCCGTGCGCCGCGGCAAGGTGGCCTACGTCGCCTCGCGCGCGCTGGGGCGTCCTTCGCCGCGGGTGGTCGAGGGCATCGAGGCGCTCTGCGCGGCGGTCGACCGCCTTCGGTGAAGCTCTCCCCTCTCCCTTGGGAGAGGGGTCGGGGGTGAGGGTATTGCGACATCTTCGTCCACCGCACCCTCACCCCAGCCCTCTCCCAAGGGAGAGGGAGCCCATTGGTCCACCCTGCTATCATTTCGTCCTCCCCGACTCGCCGGAACTTCGTGAAAACCACCTTCCTGGATTTCGAGCAGCCGATCGCCGAGCTCGAGCAGAAGATCGAGGAGCTGCGCTTCGTGCAGGACGACAGCGCCGTCGACATCTCGCAGGAGATCGAGCGGCTGTCGAGGAAGAGCCGCGACCTCACCAAGGACATCTACGGCAAGCTGAACGCCTGGCAGATCTCCAAGGTCGCGCGCCATCCCCAGAGGCCGTACACGCTCGACTACATCGCGGCGATGTGCACCGATTTCGAGGAGATGCACGGCGACCGCTCCTTCGCGGACGACCCGGCGATCGTGGGCGGCCTCGCGCGCTTCAACGGCCAGTCGGTGATGGTGATCGGCCACCAGAAGGGCCGCGACACCACCGAGAAGATCCTGCGCAACTTCGGCATGCCGCGCCCGGAGGGCTACCGCAAGGCGCTGCGCCTGATGCGGCTGGCGGAGAAGTTCGCCCTCCCGCTGCTCACCTTCGTCGACACGCCGGGCGCCTACCCCGGGATCGGCGCCGAGGAGCGCGGGCAGTCGGAGGCCATCGGCCGCAACCTCTACGAGATGGCGGGGCTGCGCGTGCCCATCGTCGTGTCGATCATCGGCGAGGGCGGCTCCGGCGGGGCGCTCGCGATCGCGGTGGGCGACGCGACGCTCATGATGCAGTACTCGACCTACTCGGTGATCTCGCCCGAGGGCTGCGCGGCGATCCTCTGGAAGAACCCCGAGAACGCCGCGGAGGCCGCCGAGTGCCTGGGCATCACGACTCCGCGCCTGAAGGCGCTGGGCCTCCTGGACAAGGTCGTGAACGAGCCGCTGGGCGGGGCGCAGCGCGATCCGGCGGAGGCGGCGAAGAACCTCAAGAAGGCCATCGCCGACCACCTGCGCCAGCTGCAGGACCTGCCGATCAACCAGCTCCTCGAGCGGCGCCAGGACCGGCTCGTGAACTACGGCAAGTTCAAGGAGCTGGCGGAGTAGCGCCGAGGCGAGGGCCGCCGATGGCCGCGCGCGAGCATTCCCCGCAGGAGCTGGAAGCCCGGGTGGGCCGGCGCCTCGCGGCGCACGCGCGGCCCGGAAGCCGGGTCTGCGCGGCCTTCTCCGGGGGCCTCGATTCCACGGTCCTCCTGGACCTCCTCGCGCGCCTTCGCGATTCCCACGGCATCGTCCTTTCCGCCCTGCACGTCCACCACGGGCTCTCCCGCAACGCCGATCGCTGGGCCGAGGCGTGCGCCGTCTTCGCGGCTTCGCGCGGCGTGCCGCTTCGCGTCGAGCGGGTGAGCGTCGAGCGCGGGCACCCCTCCGGGCTCGAGGCGGCGGCGCGCATCGCGAGGCACGCGGCCTTCGCGCGCTGCGACGCGGACTTCCTCGCGCTCGCGCACCATCGCGACGACCAGGCCGAGACGGTGCTGCTGCAGGCGCTTCGCGGCACGGGCGTGAAGGGGCTCTCGGCGATGGGCGAGGCGAGGGCGGCGGCGGGGGCGACGTGGCTTCGCCTGCTCCTCGACGAACCGCGCGAGGCGCTGCTCGCGCACGCGCGCGAGGCCGGGCTCGACTGGGTCGAGGACGAATCGAACGAGATCACCGCCTTCGACCGCAACTTCCTGCGCCACGAGGTGATGCCGGTCCTCGAGCGGCGCTTCCCGCAGTACCGCGAGTCGCTCGCGCGGCTGGCCCGCCATGCGGCCTCGGCGAGCGAGCTGCTCGAGGCGCTGGCGCGCGAGGACGCGATGCGGCTGGCCGACGGCGAGGGGATCGCGGCGGCCGGCTTCGAGGCGCTCGATCCGCTTCGCCGCGCCAACCTCCTTCGCCACTTCCTCGGGACCCGCGGCCTGCCGATGCCCGGCGACGCGCGCCTCGCGGACATGGCGCGCCAGCTCGCCCATGCCCGCGACGACGCGCGCGTGCTCCTGCTGCACGGCGGGCGCGCGCTCGTCCGGCACCGGGGGAGCATCCTCGTCGAGGAGGCGCCGCGAAGGGCGGGCTGGGAAGTCGCCTGGCAGGGGGAGCGCGAGATTTCCCTGGGAGCAGGGCGCGGGGCCGTGCGGTTCCAGGAGGCGGCGGGGCAGGGCATCGCGCTCGGGCGCGCCTCGGCCGGGCGCTGGCGTTTCGCCCCGCGCGCGGGCGGCGAGCGCATCCGGCTGCGCCCCGGCGGGCCCACGCGCACCCTCAAGAACCTCCTGCAGGAGCACGCCGTCCCCGTCTGGCACCGCACGCGCCTGCCGCTCCTCTTCGACGGCGAGCACCTGGTCTGGGTCCCCGGCATCGGCATCGCCGCCGACTACCTCCCCCCCGCCGCCTCCCCGGGCCTCCTCCCCGCCTGGCACCCCTACCGTTTCCGGGGCCTTCAAGGGGCTCGGGCACTAGCCCGGGGGAGGGCGCTGTGATAGAATGAAAAGCTAAACTTTTCATTCAGTTAGCGGAGATTTTCATGGCGGTTCAGCGCACCCTGTCGATCATCAAACCCGATGCCGTGGCCAAGAACGTGATCGGCAAGATCTACTCCCGTTTCGAGACCAATGGCCTGAAGGTCATCGCGGCCAGGATGGTTCACCTGTCCCGGCAGGAAGCCGAGGGCTTCTACGCCGTCCACAAGGCGCGGCCGTTCTTCAAGGACCTGGTGGAATTCATGATCTCCGGCCCGGTCATGATCCAGGTGCTCGAAGGCGAGAACGCGATCCAGAAGAACCGCGACCTCATGGGCGCCACCGACCCGAAGAAGGCCGAGAAGGGCACGATCCGCGCCGACTTCGCCGAGTCCATCGACGCCAACGCCGTGCACGGCTCCGATGCCCCGGAGACGGCCGCCGGCGAGATCGCCTACTTCTTCCCGGCGAGCCAGGTCTACTCGCGCTAGGCCGCGCCGCCCGCCACCGCCATGCGGACGAACCTCCTCGACTTCACGCTGCCCGCCCTCACCGAGTGGTTCGCCTCGCTCGGCGAGAAGCCGTTCCGCGCGAAGCAGGTGTTCCGCTGGGTGCACCAGCGCGGCGTGGGCGACTTCGACGCCATGACGGACCTCGCGAAGAGCCTTCGCGAGAAGCTCAAGGAGATCGCCGAGGTCCGCCCGCCCGCGATCCTCTCCGAGCACCGCTCGACGGACGGCACGGTGAAGTGGCTCTTCGACGTGGGCATCGGCAACGGCATCGAGGCGGTGTTCATCCCCGAGGACGACCGCGGCACGCTCTGCGTCTCCTCGCAGGTGGGCTGCGCGCTCGACTGCGGGTTCTGCTCCACGGGGCGCCAGGGCTTCAATCGCGACCTCGCGGTTTCGGAGATCCTCGGGCAGCTCTGGGTGGCGAACAGGCGGCTGAAGGAATTGGCGGAGGAGGGGCAGCCGTATCGGTTGGCCAAAGACGCTCCCCTCTCCCTCGGGAGAGGGGCTGAGGGAGAGGGAGAAGGTGACTCGGACTACCCTCACCCCCGGCCCCTCTCCCAAGGGAGAGGGAGCACGGCCTGTCACCAACGTGGTGATGATGGGCATGGGCGAGCCGCTCAACAATTTCGACAACGTCGTGGCCGCGATGGCGGTGATGCTCGACGACAACGCCTACGGGCTTTCGCGCCGGCGCGTCACGCTCTCGACCTCCGGCGTGGTGCACAAGCTGCGCCGCCTGGCCGAGGAGCTGCCCGTCGCGCTCGCCGTGAGCCTGCACGCGCCCGACGACGAGCTGCGCTCGCGCATCATGCCGATCAACCGCAGCTACCCGATCGCCGAGCTCCTGGCCGCCTGCAAGGAATACCTGGCGGTGGCCCCGCGCGACTTCGTCACCTTCGAGTACGTGCTGCTCGACGGGGTGAACGACTCGCCGGCCCAGGCGCGGGCGCTCGCGAAGCTCCTGCGCGACGTGCCGTGCAAGCTGAACCTCATCCCCTTCAATCCGTTCCCGGAGTCGGGCTTCACGCGCTCGAAGCCCGAGGCCGTCTCGCGCTTCCGCGACATCCTCGTCGAGGCGGGCTACGTGGCCACCATCCGCAAGACCCGCGGCGACGACATCGACGCGGCCTGCGGCCAGCTCGCCGGCCAGGTCGTCAACCGCATGAAGAAGCGCACGGTACGCATCCACAAAGCACACCAGGAGGCCGCATGAAGATCGTCTTCGCCCTTGTGGCCGCCGCGGCGCTCGCGGGCTGCGTGTCGCAGACCTCGGTCGAGACCCGCATCGTCACCGACTCGGTCATGGCCGACGCGCGCCGCCGCGCGGAGCTGCGCACCCAGCTCGCCTCGGAGTACTACCAGCGCGGCAACTTCGTGGTGGCGCTGGAGGAGACGCGGATCGCCGAGAAGAGCGACCCGACCTACGCCCAGACCTACAACGTGCGGGGCCTCGTGTACATGGAGCTGCGCGAGGACGCGCAGGCGCGCGCCGCCTTCGAGCGCGCGCTGGCGCTCGCGCCCAACGACCCGGACATCATGAACAACTTCGGCTGGTTCCTCTGCCTGCGCGGCGAGCCCGAGCGCGGCATGACCTTCTTCCGCCGCGTCCAGAGCGACCCGCTCTACACCACCCCCGAGAAGGCGCTCCTCAACGCCGGGCTGTGCGCGCGCATCAACGGCAACAACGTCGACGCCGAGGACTACCTGCGCCGCGCGGTCACCTTCCGGCCCGACCTCGCCGGCGCGCTCTACAGCCTCTCGGAGATCCTCTTCGAGAAGGGCAACCTCAAGGAGGCGGAGGTCTACCTGAACCGCTACATGCGCCTGGGCGAGCCCACGCTCTCCGGGCTCGTGCTCGGCGTGCGGATCGCGCGCGCCCAGGGCGACAAGGCCGCCGAGGACAGCATGCTGCAGCAGCTGCGCCGGCGCTTCCCCGACGCGCCGCAGACCCGCGACCTCCTCAAGGGCGTGCCCGGCAAGTGATGGATTCGGCTTCCGAGAACGCGGCGCCGGCGCCGGTCCAGAACGCCCCCGGGGCGATCCTCGCCGCCGAGCGCGAGCGCCAGGGCCTCGCGCGCGCGGACATCGCGCAGCGCCTGCACATGAGCGTCTCGCAGGTCGAGGCGCTGGAGGCGGGCGACTACGAGCGCTTGCCGCGCGGCACGTTCCTGCGCGGCTTCACGCGCAACTACGCCCGCGCCCTCGGGCTGGACGCCGAGTCCCTCGTGGGGCTCCTCTCCCAGGCCGCCCCGCGCGAGAGCGCGCCCGCGCATCGTGGTGCCGAGCCAGAACATCCGCTTCGACCCCCTGGGCCAGCGCCTGGCGAACCCGTACGTGAAGGCCGCCGGCATCGCCGCCGCCGTCCTCGTGCTGGGCTTCGCGGCGATGTACTGGTGGCTCTTCATCCGCGCGCAGGGCGTGCAGGCGACGGTGGTCAAGAAGCCCGCCATCGAGGTGACCCAGCCCGCACTCGCACCCGCAACCGCACCCGCCCCGGCCCCGGTGGACCCGCCCAAGGCCGAGGAGCCTCCCGCGCAGCCCGCGGTGACGGAGCCCGCGCCCGCGCCTGCGTCCGTGCCGGCCCCGGTCGTCGCCGCGCCCGCCGCCATCCTCAAGCCCAACATGCAGACCGGTTCCGCGGCTGAGCCCGCCCCCGCCCCGGCGCCGGGCGAGGGCGTCATCCGCCTCGCCTTCCGCGCCGCCGCGTGGGTGGAGATCACCGACGCCCGCGGCAAGATGCTGCTCTCGCGCACGCATTCCGGCGGGTCGGCGGCCGAGGTCGTGGGCAAGCCCCCGTTCACCCTGGTGATCGGCAACGCGCCGGAGGTTCGCCTCACGTACAACGGCCGCGAGGTGGACCTCGCGCCGCACACGCGCGTGGCCGTCGCCCGTTTCACCCTGCCGTAGCCCGGATATCCGCATGAGCCCCGTCCCGCGCCGCCACTCGCGCAAGGTCCGACTCGCCGACAGGTGGGTGGGAGGGGACGCGCCCATCCTCGTGCAGTCGATGACCAACACCGACACCGAGGACGCGAAGTCCACCGCCGACCAGGTCGCGGCGCTCGCCCGCGCGGGCAGCGAGGCCGTGCGCATCACCGTGAACACGCTGGAGGCCGCCCGCCAGGTGCCCGCCATCCGCGAGCGGCTCGCGGCCATGGGCGTCGCCGTGCCGCTCATCGGCGATTTCCACTTCAACGGCCACAAGCTCCTCGCCCAGGTGCCCGAGTGCGCGGCCGCGCTCGACAAGTACCGGATCAATCCGGGCAACGTCGGCCACGGCACGCGGCGCGACGACCAGTTCGCCACGATGATCGAGAAGGCCATCGAGCACGCGAAGCCCGTGCGCATCGGCGTGAACTGGGGCTCGCTCGACCCGGAGCTCCTGGCGCGCCTCATGGACGCGAACGCGTCCCTGCCGCGGCCGAAGGAGGCCGACGAGGTGATGCGCGAGGCGCTCATCGTGTCCGCCCTGGAGAGCGCGGCCAAGGCCGAGGAGATCGGCCTGCCGGGCGACCGGATCATCCTCTCGGCCAAGGTCTCGGCGGTGCAGGACCTCATCCAGGTCTACCGCAGCCTCGCGGCGCGCTGCGACTACCCGCTGCACCTGGGCCTCACGGAAGCCGGCATGGGCTCCAAGGGCATCGTCGCCTCCACCGCCGCCATGGGAGTCCTGCTGCAGGAGGGCATCGGCGACACGATCCGCGTCTCGCTCACGCCCGAGCCCGGCGGCGACCGCACCCGCGAGGTGATCGTCGCGCAGGAGATCCTGCAGACGATGGGGCTGCGCTCCTTCACGCCGCAGGTCTCGGCCTGCCCCGGCTGCGGGCGCACCACGAGCACCTTCTTCCAGGAGCTCGCCGACAAGATCCAGACCTACCTGCGCTCGCAGATGCCGGCGTGGAAGACGAAGTACCCGGGCGTCGAGGACCTGCACGTGGCCGTGATGGGCTGCGTGGTGAACGGCCCGGGCGAGTCCAGGCTCGCCGACATCGGCATCTCGCTGCCCGGCTCCGACGAGAAGCCCGTGGCGCCCGTGTTCGTCGACGGCGAGAAGACGGTGACGCTCAAGGGCGCGCGGATCGCGGAGGAGTTCCAGGCGATCGTCGAGGACTACGTGCGCTCCCGCTACGCGCCCGGCGCCCCGAAGCGCGGCACGCAGCGCAAGAAGACCATCGCCATCCAGGCGGCCGAATAAGAAGAGCATGAGCCAGAAGATCCAAGCCATCCGCGGGATGGAAGACATCCTGCCGGAGGCCTCGCCCCTGTGGGAGAAGCTCGAGGACGCCTGCCGCGAGGTCTTCCGCCAGTACGGCTACCGCAACATCCGCACCCCGCTCGTCGAGCCCACGGCGCTCTTCGTGCGCGGCATCGGCGAGGTGACCGACATCGTCGAGAAGGAGATGTACACCTTCGACGACAGGAACGGCGAGAGCCTCACCCTGCGCCCCGAGGCCACGGCCGGGATCGTGCGCGCCGCCATCGAGCACAACTTCCTCTACAACGGCCCGATGCGCGTGTGGACCGCGGGCCCCATGTTCCGCTACGAGCGCCCCCAGAAGGGCCGGCAGCGCCAGTTCCACCAGTACGACGTGGAGGCGCTCGGCTTCGAGGGCCCGGACGTGGACGCCGAGCAGATCGTGCTGCTCGCGCGCCTGTGGAAGGCGCTCGGCATCGGGCCCATCGCGCTGCACCTGAACTCCATCGGCGACGCCGCCGACCGCCAGGCGCACCGCGAGAAGCTCATCGCCCATTTCTCCAAGCACGCCGACCTCCTGGACGAGGACGCCAGGCGCCGCCTGCACTCGAACCCGCTGCGCATCCTGGACTCCAAGAACCCCGCGATGCAGGAGATGATCGACGCGGCCCCGAAGCTCCTCGACCACCTGGGCGAGGACGCGGCGCGGCACTTCGACGAGACCCGGCGGCTCCTTTCCGACGCCGGCGTCGAATTCACGGTGAACCCGCGCCTGGTGCGCGGCATGGACTACTACAACCGCACCGTGTTCGAGTGGATCACGGACAGGATCGGCTCCCAGTCCACCATCGCCGGGGGAGGGCGCTACGACGGCCTCTTCGCGATGCTGGGCGGCAAGCCCACGCCCGCCTGCGGCTTCGGCCTCGGGATGGAGCGCACCCTGCTCACGATGCAGGCCTTCGGGCGCGAAGCCGCCCAGGAGCCCGACGCCTTCGTGGTGCACGCGGGCGAGGCGGCCTCGCGGGAGGCCTGGCGCCTGGGCGAGCGCCTGCGCGACGCGGGCCTTGCCTGCGTGATGGGCTCCGGCGGCAGCTTCAAGTCGCAGATGAAGAAGGCCGACGCGAGCGCGGCGCGCTTCGCTATAATTCTGGGCGACGACGAGATCGCCGCCGGCAAGGTCGCCGTGAAGCCCCTTCGCGGCGGCGGCGAGCAGGTCCTCCTCACCCCCGACGAGGCGATATCGCGCCTCCTCCAGGCCTCCTGAAGGCCACCCTAGAACACATCCCGGAAAAGAGAATCATGGCTGGATCCTACGATTTCGAAGAGCAGGAACGAATTGCCTCCATCCAGCACTGGTGGGAGGACAACGCCAAGTTCGTGTATGCGGCCATCGCCGCGTTCATCCTCTCGATAGCGGGCTGGAAGGGCTGGCAGTACTGGTCGGCGACGCAGACGGCCGACGCGGCCGCCATGGCCGCCGAGCTCATCCGCTCGCGCGGGGACGCGAAGAAGACCGCCGACATCGCCTCGGCGCTCATCGACAAGCACCCGCGCACCTTCTTCGCCTCCGAGGCGGCGCTCATCTCGGCGCAGGAAGCCTTCGAGGCGGGCGACCTCGCGCTCGCGCAGTCGCGCCTGGAATGGGTGATGGCGAACGGCCGCGACGAGCACAAGGGGCTCGCGCGCCTGAGGCTCGCGGCGGTGCTGCTCGACCTGAAGAAGCCCGCCGAGGCCCTGCAGGTGCTCGACGGCAACAAGGAGCCGGCCTGGGACGCGCTGGTCGCGGACCTCCGGGGCGACATCCACTTCTCGCAAGGCCGCACCGACGAGGCGCGCGCCGCGTACAAGCTCGCCCTCGAGAAGAGCGACGCGCGCAGCCCGCTGCGCTCCTTCACGGAGCTCAAGCTCGGCGCGCTCGGGGGAGCGCAATGAAAGCCGCCGGCCGGGCGCTCGCCGCCGCCGGCGTCCTCTGCCTGGCCGGCTGCAGCTATATCCCGTTCTACCAGGACGCGGCGAAGAAGCCGATGCCGCTCACGGAGTTCAGCGCCACGGCAAACCCCAAGGTGGTGTGGAGCGCCTCCGTGGGCAAGGGCGGCGACTACCGCTTCGTTCCCCAGGTGGACGGCAACCGCGTCTTCGCGGCCGCCGCCGACGGCACGATCTCCATCCTCGACGCCGAGAACGGCCGCGTGCTCCAGCGCATCGACAGCAAGCGCAAGGTCTCCTCGGGCGCGGGCGGGCAGGGCGACTTCGTCGCCGTCGGCACGGTCAAGGGCGAAGTGGTGGCCTTCGACACCGCGGGCAAGGAGAAGTGGGTCGCCAACGTGGGCGGCGAGGTGCTCGCGCCGGTGACGGTCTCGGGCCAGTCGGCCATCGCGCGCACCGCCGACGGGCGCATCTACGCGCTGGCGCTCGCGGACGGCAAGCGGCAGTGGGTGTACCAGCGCCCCACGCCCGCGCTCCTCCTGCGGGCCAACACGGGCGTCCTCGCCACCGCCAACAGCGTGGTGGCGGGCTACCCCGGCGGCAAGCTCATCGCCCTCGACCTCGACGACGGCAAGCTCACCTGGGAGGTGACGGTCAGCTCCCCGCGCGGCACCACGGAGCTCGAGCGCGTGGCCGACGTCTCGGGGCTTCCCGTGATCGACGGCGTGCGCATCTGCGCGGCCGCCTTCCAGGGCAAGGTCGCCTGCTTCGAGATCCTGAGCGGCAACACGATCTGGTCGCGCGAAATCTCCACCGCCACCGGGCTCGCCATCGACGACAAGGGCATCTACATCTCGGACGACCAGGACTACGTGCACTCGCTGGACCGCGAGAGCGGCGCCTCGCGCTGGAAGCAGGACAAGCTGCTGCGCCGCGGCCTCACCGGGCCCGTGGCGGTCGGCGGCAAGGTGATCGTGGGCGACTCCCTGGGCTACCTGCACGTCCTCTCGCGCGACGACGGCGCCTTCATCGGGCGCATCCCGGTGGGCGACGGCGCGATCCGCACGCTGGTGCCGGCCCTCTCGGGCGCGCTCGTCCAGACATCCGGGGGGACCGTCGCGCTCGTGCGCTTCTAAAGCGCACGGCCCCGGGCGGCCGTCCTCATGAAACCCACCGTCGTCATCGTCGGCCGGCCCAACGTCGGCAAGTCCACGCTGTTCAACCGGCTCACGCGCTCGCGCGACGCGATCGTGCACGACATGCCGGGCCTCACGCGCGACCGCCACTACGGCCGCGGGCGCCTGGGCGAGAAGTCCTACATCGTGGTCGACACCGGCGGCTTCGAGCCGGTGGCCAAGGAAGGCATCCTCTCGGAGATGGCGCGCCAGGCGCGCGAGGCCATCGCCGAGGCCGACGTCGTCATCTTCGTGGTCGACGGCCGCACGGGGCTCGCCCCGCAGGACAAGCGCATCGCCAAGATGCTCCGCGAGCGCGGCGCGCCGGTGTGGCTCGCGGTCAACAAGACCGAGGGCATGCAGGAAGCCATCGCGGTGTCGGAATTCCACGAACTGGCCCTGGGCGAGCCGCACGCGATCTCGTCAGCGCACGGGGAGGGCGTCCGGCAGCTGATCGAGGACGCGCTGGCCCCGTTCCCGGTGGATCCCGAGGACGCGCAGTCGGAGACGGACCACCCGCGCGTGGCGATCGTCGGGCGGCCCAACGTCGGCAAGTCCACGCTGGTGAACCGCATCCTGGGCGAGGAACGCATGATCGCCTTCGACCAGCCGGGCACCACGCGCGACGCGATCGAGGTCGAGGCGACCTGGCAGGGCAAGCCCTACACGATCATCGACACGGCCGGCATCCGCCGCAAGGGCAAGGTGTGGGAGTCGGTCGAGAAGTTCTCGGTGGTGAAGACCCTGCAGGCCATCGAGCGCGCCAACGTGGTGGTGCTGGTGGTGGACGCCGCCACCGACATCTCCGAGCAGGACGCGCACATCGGCGGCTACATCCTGGAGGCCGGGCGGGCGCTCGCGGTGGCGGTCAACAAGATCGACGCCATCGATTCCGAGAAGCGCAAGGACTCGCAGATCGACCTCGAGCGCAAGCTCGCCTTCCTCGATTTCGCGGAGTTCGTGCCCATCTCGGCCCTGCAGGGGACGGGGCTCAAGACCCTCTTCAAGGCGGTCGACGGGGCGTTCGCGGCGGCGATGGCCAAGCTCTCCACCCCGAAGCTCACCCGCGCCCTGCAGGCCGCCGTCGAGAAGATGTCCCCGCCGCTGGCCGGCAAGATGCGCCCCAAGCTGCGCTACGCCCACCAGGGCGGCTCCAACCCCCCGGTGGTGATCATCCACGGCACCTCGGTCGCCGCCATCAAGGACGGCTACCGGCGCTACCTCGAGAACACCTTCGTCAAGGTCTTCAAGCTGAAGGGCACGCCCCTGCGCGTGGAGCTGCGCCAGGGCGCCAACCCCTACGAGAACAAGAAGCGCTCCATCCTGACCCCCCGCCAGGAAGACAAGAAGCGGCGCGAGAAGCGCCACCAGAAGAAGAAATACGGCTAGCCACCCTCACCCCCGGCCCCTCTCCCAAGGGAGAGGGGAGCCCAATTCTCCCCTTCTCCCTTGGGAGAAGGGTCGGGAGAGGGTCGGGAGAGGGTCGGGGGTGAGGGTGCTGGCGGGGAACTTCCGGCGGGGAGGGGGGTCCCTCTCAAGGTGGCGGGGATGACCGCTTTCCAGTAGAGTCGTGCGGTTGGAAGCGGGACCGGCGGGGAAGTGCAAGCGAGACGGCCGGCCCGGAAAAAACCCGCAACTAAAAGGGGAAAACAATGAGCAACAAGGGCCAGCTTCTTCAGGATCCTTTCCTGAACATCCTTCGCAAAGAACACGTGCCGGTCTCGATCTACCTCGTGAACGGCATCAAGCTGCAGGGCCAGATCGAGTCGTTCGACCAGTACGTCGTCCTCCTCAAGAACACCGTGACCCAGATGGTCTACAAGCACGCCATTTCCACGGTAGTGCCGGCCAGGCCGGTGTCGGTCCCCTCTGAACATTCCCCGGAAGCCTGACCCCCCCGTCCCCGCGCGCGAACGCGCGATCCTCGTCTGCCTGGAAATCGGCAAGCGAGGAGAGCCCGATCGCGCCGAGGAAGCCACGAGCCTCACCGAGGCCGCCGGCGGCCAGGTCTGCGAGGTCGTCACCGGCCGCCGCGACCGCCCCGACGCCGCCACCTTCGCCGGCTCCGGCAAGGTCGAGGAACTCAAGGGCATCTGCCGCCTGCACGACGCCCGCACCGTCGTCTTCGACCACGACCTCACCGCGGCCCAGGTCCGCAACCTCGAGCGCGCCCTGTCCGAGGGCGGCCCGGCAATGCGCATCTACGACCGCACGGACCTGATCCTGGAGATCTTCGCCCAGCGCGCCCGCAGCCACGAGGGGAAGCTCCAGGTCGAGCTCGCCCGCCTCGAGCACCTCTCCACGCGCCTGGTGCGCGGCTGGACCCACCTCGAGCGCCAGCGCGGCGGCCTCTCCAAGACGGGCGGCCCGGGCGAGAAGCAGATCGAGCTGGACCGCCGCCTCATCGGCGAGCGGGTGAAGAAGGTGAAGGAGCGCCTCAAGAAGGTGGGCCGGGTCCGCGCCACGCAGCGCGCCGCCCGCACCCGCTCCGGGATGCTGCGCGTGTCGATCGTGGGCTACACCAACGCGGGCAAGTCCACGCTCTTCAACCGCCTCACGCGCGCCGATTCCTTCGTCGCCGACCAGCTCTTCGCGACCCTGGATCCCACCACGCGCCGCCTGCACCTGGGCGCGGGCGTGAACGCCGCCATCTCCGACACCGTGGGGTTCGTCCGCAACCTGCCGCACGGGCTGGTGGCCGCCTTCCGCTCGACGCTCGAGGAGACGGTGCAGGCCGACCTCCTGCTGCACGTGGTCGACGCCTCGAACCCGCGCCACGACGAGCAGATCGACGCGGTGAACGTCGTGCTGGCCGAGATCGGGGCGGCCGACATTCCCCAGGTCGTCATCTGGAACAAGATCGACCGCATTCCGGGCGCGGAGCCCGAAGTCGTGCGCGATCCTTGTGGTAAGATCTTGAATATCAAGGCGAGTGCCGTTTCCGGCGCCGGCCTCGAGGCGATCCGAGCAGCCTTGGCGGATGTCGCCCGCGAGACCGATCCGCGCGCGCTGGCCCCGGCCGTCTAGCCCATCGAACCACATCCGCATTGAAACGGCCCCATGGGGCCCGCATCTCCCCCTAGTCTCCAATCCCTCGCCCGAAAATCGCATGCCGCCCAATGATCCCCAGTGGGGGAAACGCCCTAACGACGGCCCGCCGGATCTCGACGAGATCCTGAGGAAGCTGCAACAGAAGCTCGCCGGCATTTTTGGAGGCCGCCGTCCCCCGGGCCCCTCCGAGCCTTCCCCCTCCAGCGGGATGCCCAGCGGCGCGTTCTTCGGCGGCTCCATCGCCTTCATCGCGCTGCTGATCGTGGGCGTCTGGCTCGCGAGCGGCTTCTACATCGTGGAGGAAGGCCGCCGCGGCGTCGTGCTGCGCCTGGGCAAGTACATCGAGACCACCGCCCCGGGCCCGCGCTGGCACATCCCCTTCCCGATCGAGTCGGCGGAGGTGGTGAACGTCTCGGGCGTGCGCACCGTCGAGGTGGGCTACCGCGGCAACCCCAAGAACAAGCAGCCGCAGGAGGCGCTCATGCTCACCGACGACGAGAACATCGTCGACGTGCAGTTCGCCATCCAGTACACGCTCACGAGCCCCGAGGACTACCTCTTCAACAACCGCAACCCCGACGACAACGTCCTGCAGGCCGCCGAGACCTCCATCCGCGAGGTCGTGGGCAAGAGCAAGATGGACTTCGTGCTCAGCCAGGGCCGCAGCGAGGTCGCCTCGCGGGTGAAGCAACTGATGCAGCAGATCCTCGACCGCTACAAGACCGGCATCAACGTCACCACCGTGAACCTGCAGAACGTGCAGGCGCCCGAGCAGGTGCTCGCCGCCTTCGAGGACGTGGTGCGCGCCGGCCAGGACCGCGAGCGCTTCAAGAACGAGGGCCAGTCCTACGCCAACAGCGTGGTGCCCAACGCCCGCGGCGTGGCCGCCCGCCTCACCGAGGAGGCGGCGGGCTACAAGCAGTCCGCCATCGCCACCGCCCAGGGCGACGCCTCGCGCTTCAAGCAGATCCTCGCCGAGTACGAGAAGGCCCCGGGGGTCACGCGCGAGCGCCTGTACCTCGAGGCGATGCAGCAGATCCTCTCCAACACGAGCAAGGTCATCGTCGACCAGAAGGGCGGCAGCAACCTGCTCTACCTGCCGCTCGACAAGCTGATGCAGATGAACTCGCAGCCGACGGTTTCCGCGCAGGGTTCGGACGTCCCGCTGCCCCGCATGGTCACGCCCGGCGAGCCCGCCGCAGCGGTGCCGGTGCCCGCGCCGCAGGACACGCGCTCGCGCGATGCCCTTCGTTCCCGCGAGCGCTAGGAGGCGACCATGAAAAAATCCGCCGCCGCCATCCTCGTCGTCGCCGTCGTGGCGCTCCTCGTCCTCTCGATGAGCGTCTACACGGTGGACCAGCGCAAGGCCGCCATCAAGTTCCAGCTGGGCGAAGTGGTCTCCATGCAGACCCAGCCGGGCCTGTACTTCATGGTGCCGATCCTGCAGAACGTGCGCCTGTACGACACGCGCATCCAGACCTACGACTCCAAGGACGCCGAGCGCTTCCTCACCTCGGAGAACAAGAACGTCCTCGTGGACTCCTTCGTGAAGTGGCGCGTGATCGACGTGCGCCAGTACTACGTGTCGGTGCGCGGCGATTCCGTCGCGGCCGAGGCGCGCATCTCGCAGACGGTGAACGACGCGCTGCGCGCGGAATTCGCCAAGCGCACGGTGCACGACGTGGTCTCCGGCGAGCGCCAGAACATCATGGACACCGTCGCCGACAAGGTGGACAAGGACGTGAAGGGCATCGGCGTCGAGGTGGTGGACGTGCGCCTGAAGCGCGTCGACCTCGTCCCCGAGATCTCCTCCGACGTCTTCCGCCGCATGGAGTCCGAGAGGAAGCGCGTCGCGAACGAGCTGCGCTCCACGGGCTCCGCCGAGGGCGAGAAGATCAAGGCCGACGCCGACCGCCAGAAGCAGATCATCGTGGCCGAGGCGTACCGCGACGCCCAGCGCATCAAGGGCGAGGGCGACGCCCAGGCCGCGCGCATCTACGCGGAAGCCTTCGGAAAGAACCCCGAGTTCTACAGCTTCTACCGGAGCCTCGAGGCCTATCGCGCCAGCTTGCGCAACAAGAGCGACGTGATGGTCCTGGAGCCCAGCTCGGACTTCTTCAAGTACCTGAAGAGCCCGGGCCGAGGGAAGTAGGCGAACGGGCGGTGACGGAAGTACTGTTCGCGGGTTTCGCGCTCATGCTCGTGATCGAAGGCATCCTTCCATTCGTCGCGCCGAAGCTCTGGCGGGAGACCTTCAAGGCGCTCATCGAGATGAAGGACGGGCAGATCCGCTTCGCGGGCCTCGTCTCGATGCTCGTCGGGCTCTCACTGCTGTGGTTCCTGGCGTGATGTTCGCGAACCGGGGGCTCGGCCTCCCCCATTCCTTTCCCGGCTCCCCTCTCCCTTGGGAGAGGGGCCGGGGGTGAGGGTCGCCTTTCTCCCCTCTCCCTTGGGAGAGGGGTCGGGGGTGAGGGTCGCGCGTGCACGATTTTCTCCGCACCGCGTTGTTCATCCATGCGCCGTCGCCCTTGGACCACTTCCCTTCCCGAGCAGGCTACTTTTGCGCGCGGACTTCGTGCCGGTACGACGCCGGCCGAAGAACGCCTCTGGTACTTCTTGCGCGATCGTCGCTTCCTCGCCGCCAAGTTCCGCCGGCAGGTTCCGGTCGGGCCTTATGTGGTCGATTTCCTTTGCGTTTCCGCTTCCCTGGTTGTGGAAGCCGACGGGGGACAGCACTCGGAGCGAGCGGAGCACGACGAGGAAAGGACGAGGTACCTCGAGTCGCAGGGGTACAGAGTCGTCCGATTCTGGAACAATGACGTGATGGGCAATATTGACGGGGTCCTGGAGGAGATTGCGAAGGCTCTTGCTCGGCGACCCTCACCCCCGGCCCCTCTCCCAAGGGAGAGGGGAGCAAAGTGCACCCTCACCCCCGGCCCCTCTCCCAAGGGAGAGGGGAGAAGAAGCATGAGGCGCTGGCTCCTTCCCGAGCACATCGAGGACATCCTTCCGGCCGACGCCCGGACGGTGGAGCGGCTTCGCCGCGCGACGCTCGACCTCTTCGTCATCCACGGCTACGAGCTGGTGCAGCCGCCGCTCCTCGAGTACACGGAGTCCCTGCTCTCGGGCACGGGGCGCGACCTCGACCTCGCCACCTTCCGCCTCGCCGACCGGCTCTCGGGCCGGCAGCTGGGCGTGCGCGCGGACCACACCCCGCAGGTGGCGCGGATCGACGCGCACCTGCTCAACCGCGAGGGCGTCACCAGGCTCGCCTACTGCGGCAGCGTGCTGCACACCCTGCCCGCCGGCATGACCACCACGCGCGAGCCCATCCAGATCGGCGCCGAGCTCTACGGGCACGCCGGGCTCGAGGCCGACCTCGAGGTGGTGCGCCTCATGGTGCGCGCGCTCTCGGGCGCCGGCCTCACGAGGCTGCTCCTCGACATCGGCCACCCGGCCATCTTCCGCGCGCTCACCGCGGGCACGAACCTGTCCGCCGAAGAGGCCGAGGCGCTCTTCCACGCCGTGCAGCAGAAGGACGCGCCGGGCGTGCTCGGCATGCACGACCTGCTGGGCGGGCAGCGCGCCGAGGCGATCGCGCTCCTCACGCGCCTGAGCGGCGGCGTGGAGGTGCTGGAGCAGGCGAGGAAGAGCCTGCCGAAGAACCCCGACATCGCCCTGGCGATCGACGAGCTCGCGCGCCTCGCGAGCCGAGGCGTCCACGCCGGGCCTCGAGGTGAGCTTCGACCTCGCGGAGCTGGGCGGCTTCAACTACGAAAGCGGCGTGGTCTTCGCGGCCTTCTCGCCGGATTCGCCGGACGCGCTGGCGAGGGGAGGGCGCTACGACGAGGTGGGCCGCTCCTTCGGGCGCGCGCGCCCGGCCACCGGCTTCACCATGGACCTTCGCCGCATCGCGACCCTGGTCGGGCCCACCGCCCGCGCGGCCGCGATCCTGGCCCCGTGCGTCGCCGACAAGGCGCTCGACGAGGAGGTGGCGCGCCTTCGCGCCGCGGGCGAGATCGTCATCGCGGACCTTCCCGGCCACGCCGCCTCGCGCGCGGAGCTGGGCTGCGACCGCATTCTGGAATCCCGGGATGGCCGCTGGGCGGTCGTCCCCCTGAAAGGCAACTGACATGTCCAAGAACGTGGTGGTGATCGGCACCCAATGGGGCGACGAGGGCAAGGGCAAGATCGTCGACTGGCTCACGGACCACGTCGAGGCGGTCGTGCGCTTCCAGGGCGGGCACAACGCCGGCCACACGCTGGTGATCGGCGGCAAGAAGACGATCGTGCGCCTCATCCCCTCGGGCATCATGCACCCGGGCAAGAAGTGCTTCATCGGCAACGGCGTCGTCGTCTCGCCCGAGGCGATCATGAAGGAGATCGGCGAGCTCGAGGCCGCCGGGCTGGACGTGCGCGGGCGGCTGCGCATCTCGGAAGCGGCGCCCCTCATCCTGCCGTACCACGTGGCCCTGGACGCGGCGCGCGAGCGCGCCAAGGGCGAATCCAAGATCGGCACCACGGGGCGGGGCATCGGCCCGGCCTACGAGGACAAGGTGGCGCGGCGCGCCATCCGCGTGCAGGACCTCTACGCCCGCGAGCGCTTCGCGGCCAAGCTGGGCGAGGTGCTGGACTACCACAACTTCGTGCTGAAGAACTACTTCAAGACCGACGTGGTGGACTTCCAGAAGACGCTGGACGACACGCTGGCGCTCGGCGAGAAGCTGAAGCCCATGGTGGCCGACGTCTCCGCCGAGATCAACGCGCTGATCCGCGAGGGCAAGAACATCCTCTTCGAGGGCGCGCAGGCGGCGCTCCTGGACATCGACCACGGCACCTACCCGTTCGTCACCTCGTCCAACTGCGTGGCGGGGCAGGCGGCGGCGGGCGCCGGCGTGGGCCCGCAGCAACTGCACTACATCCTGGGCGTGGCCAAGGCCTACGCCACGCGCGTGGGCGGCGGGCCCTTCCCGACGGAGCTCGACGACGAGGTGGGCGAGTTCCTGCGCTCGCGCGGCAACGAGTTCGGCGCGGTCACCGGCCGGCCGCGGCGCTGCGGCTGGTTCGACGCGGCCGCGCTCAAGCGCGCGGTGCAGCTCAACGGCCTCACCGGGCTTTGCATCACCAAGCTGGACGTCCTGGACGGCCTGGACAAGATCCGCCTCTCGGTGGGCTACAAGGTGCGCGGCGAGATGCGCGACATCCTGCCCGTGGGCGCCGAGGCGCTCGCCATCTGCGAGCCGGTGTACGAGGATTTCCCGGGCTGGAAGGAAAGCACCGTGGGCATCAAGTCCTTCGATGCGCTCCCGGCGAACGCCCGGAAGTACCTGAAGCGCCTCGAGGAGCTCGCCGGCGCGCCGGTCGTCCTCATCTCCACCGGCCCGGACCGCGAAGAGACCATCGTCCTCCAGCACCCGTTTGGCTGACCGCGCGCGGTCCCCGGCCGGGCTATTGCTCGGCGGACGGCGTGCGTTCGGCCTGCGTGCGCTCTGCTTGCGTGCGCTCGAGCCACCCGTCGATCACCACGGCGGCGAAAAAGGCGCGGTCGAGCCATACCCAGATCAGGATCGGCGCGAGCGTCGGCACGAGCAGCGCCCCGAGCTGGTACGCGTAAGCGATGAGGTTGATCTGCAGGGTGCTGAATCCCGTCTGCGCGGCTGCGCCGCTGGTGATCGCCGCCTGCTTCAGCAGCTCCGTCACGAGGCAGTAGGCCTGGAAGGGAACCAGGCAAGCGGCCCCGAGCAGGGCGCGCGCAATGAGACGCTTGCCGCGGGCGGCCAGGAGAAGGGCCAGGAGGATGGGCAGTCCGTAGCCGGGCAGCGAAGGGTCCGCCTCGAGGACCAGCTCCGCCACGGCGCCTTCGGGGATCCGCTGCCCGGCGCGGGTCGCCTCGGCGACCTGCTGCGCGCTGGGCTTCACGGTGAGCCGCGTCTCCACCTCGAGGTGCCCGACGCCGCCTTTTGCGGAGCGGACCCAGGACGGGAAGAGCGTTTGCATCGTGGTGGCCGCGAGCCAGGCCGCCGGGGCGGCGAGGAATCCGGAGACCGGACGCCAGGCCAGCGTGAGCGCGAGCAGCGCCACCGCGGCGACGGCGAAGAACCGCGGCAGGGGCGAGGCGCTAAGCCGCATGGGCCCCCACCATCTTCTGCGGGAAGTAGCGCGCCCACACGAGGAAGACCACGAGCACGTCCAGCATGATGAGGCCCTGCCAGAGGTAATGGTGCGCGAACTCGAACCACGCGAAGTTCCACTGGCCGAGGTAGAAGAGGCTGATGATGCGCACCACGTTGAGCGCCTGCACCGCCACGAAGCCGGCGGCCAGGCCGATCAGGCGGTCGCGCCAGCGGGCCGGGAAGGCGACGATGGCCGCGAAGAGCACGATGCACGCCTCCACGCCGTTGCAGCCGGCCTCGATGGAGACCGCGAAGCCGGTGGCGGGGTCCATGAGGACCTTTCCGCTGGCGATGGCGGTCGAGTCGAACGTGGAGATGAGCGCCGAGCAGAGCCTCGCGAGCTGCGTGGTGAACGGGACCACGACGTGCTCCTGCACGGGCTTGAGCAGTTCCACCCCGAAGAGCACGAGCTGGATGCCGATGAAAAGGAGGAAGAAGCGCTTCATGTTGCCGAGATTGTCGCCCGAAAACGCGCCGGGTGGCCGGGGGCGTCCGCCCGGCCCTTCCGCGCCCGCGTGTTAAAATTTGACCTTGGGTTGCTCGAAAGCGAAAGGCCGCCCGGCCTTTCGGCGGGCGGCCTTCGGGATGCCGCGATTTACTGCGCGAAACGAATCTGTGGTGCCCAGAAGAGGACTCGAACCTCCACGGTGTTACCCGCCAGTACCTGAAACTGGTGCGTCTACCAATTCCGCCATCTGGGCATTTCGCTGGTAACAACCCAGCGAAGCCCTTAATTTTAGAAGGAACCCCTCTTTTTGTCTAGCAAAACCAAGACCCTGCGGCATGCGGACCCCCACCGGGACCGCGAAGCCGCCAAGTACGAGCACCCCCTGCCCAGCCGCGAGATGATTCTCGAGGTGCTGGAACGCGAGGGCATTCCCCTCGACGAGGACCGCCTCGCCTCCCTGCTGGGCATCGAAGCCCACGAGGGCGACTCCTTCGGCCGGCGCCTGGCCGCCATGGAGCGCGAAGGCCAGGTCATGCGCAACCGCCGCGGCGCGATCCTGGTCGCGGACAAGGCCGGCCTCGTCAAGGGCCGCGTCATCGGCCACGCCGACGGCTTCGGCTTCCTCAAGCCCGAGGCCGGGGGCGACGACCTCTTCCTGGCCGCCAAGCAGATGCACAAGGCGCTGCACGGGGACATCGTGCTCGCCCGCGTCACGGGCGTAGACCGCCGCGGCCGGAGCGAAGGCTCCATCGTGGAGGTGCTCGAGCGCGCCAACGCCAGGGTGGTCGGCCGGCTCTTCGTGGAGCAGGGCGTCATGTTCATCGTGGCCGAGGACAAGCGCATCGCGCAGGATTTCCTCGTGCCCCCGGACGGCGCCAAGGGCGCCAAGCACGGCCAGGTGGTCGTGGCCGAGATCATCCAGCAGCCCACGCCCAAGGCCGAGCCCATCGCGCGCGTGGTCGAGATCCTCGGCAACTACGCCGACCCGGGCATGGAAATCGAGATCGCCCTGCGCAAGCACGACCTGCCGAACGTCTTCTCGGGAGAATCCGAGAAGCAGGCGGCGAAGTACGGCGACAAGGTGCTGGCCAAGGACCTCAAGGGCCGCAAGGACCTGCGCGACCTCCCGTTCGTCACGATCGACGGGGAGACGGCGAGGGACTTCGACGATGCGGTGTGCGCCATGACCCTCACCCCCGACCCCTCTCCCAAGGGAGAGGGGAGCAGGAACAAGGGCTGGAAGCTCTGGGTCGCCATCGCCGACGTCTCCCACTACGTGAAGCCCGGCGACGCGCTGGACAACGATTCGCGCGAGCGCGGCAACTCCGTGTACTTCCCCCGCCGCGTGATCCCGATGCTGCCCGAGGCGCTCTCGAACGAGCTGTGCTCGCTCAAGCCCGAGGTGGACCGGCTCACGATGGTGTGCGAGATGGAGATCTCGCCCTCCGGCGCGGTGCGCCAGTACCAGTTCTACCCCGCCGTGATCCACTCCAACGCCCGCCTCACCTACACGCGCGTGGCCGCCGTGCTGGAGGGGAAGGTTGCCGAACCGCCCGTCGACCGCACGCTGGTTCCCTCGCTCCAGACCCTGTACGCCGTCTTCAAGACGCTGCTGGGGGCGCGGGCCAAGCGCGGCGCCATCGACTTCGACTCCGTCGAGACGCAGATGATCTTCGACGACAAGGGCAAGATCGAGCGCATCGTGCGCGTGGTGCGCAACGACGCGCACCGCCTCATCGAGGAGTGCATGCTCGCGGCGAACGTCTGCGCCTCCGACTACCTCGCGCAGAACAACCAGCCCACGCTCTACCGCATCCACGAGGGGCCGACGCCCGAGAAGCTGGAGGCCCTGCGCTCGATGCTCAAGGACTTCGGCCTCACCCTCGGCGGCGGCGACGACCCGCACGCCAAGGACTACGCGGCGCTCCTCACGCGGATCAAGGACCAGCCGTACGCGGGGCTCCTGCAGACGGTGATGCTGCGCTCGCTGCGCCAGGCGGTGTACAGCCCCGAGAACGTCGGCCACTTCGGCCTCGCCTACGAGGGCTACGCGCACTTCACCTCGCCCATCCGCCGCTACCCGGACCTGGTGGTGCACCGCGCCATCAAGGCCGTGCTGTCGGGCAAGACGTACGACGGGGGCGACCTGGCGGCGCTGGGCGTGCACTGTTCCGAGACGGAGCGGAGGGCGGACGACGCCACGCGCGACGTCGAGAACTGGCTCAAGTGCTACTTCATGCAGGACCACGTGGGCGACGAGTTCGAGGGCACCGTGAGCGGGGTGGCGGGCTTCGGCCTCTTCGTCACGCTGGACGAGCTCTTCATCGACGGGCTCGTGCACATCTCGGACCTGGGCAGCGACTACTTCCAGTACGACCAGCAGCGCCACTTGCTGCGCGGCGAACGCACGGGCGTGCGCTACCAGCTCGGCGCGCGCGTGAAGGTGCGCGTGGTGCGGGTGGACATCGAGACGGCCAAGATCGACTTCGTGCTCGTCGACATCCCCGGCCGCGCGCGTGCCGTCGAGGGCGAGATGCCCCATACGGTGCCGGTCCCGGTCGTCAAGAAGCCGCGCGACCAGGACAAGAAGCACTCCAAGATCGACACCCGGTCCACCGACGGGCCGAGGAAGAAGCGGAAGTAGCACCCTCACCCCAGCCCTCTCCCAAGGGAGAGGGAGCACTGTCTCCCCTCTCCCTTGGGAGAGGGGCGGGGGTGAGGGTCATTTGAAGGCACGACAATGAAAACGCTGGCCGGATTCCACGCCGTCAGGGGCCGCCTGAAGCAGAAGGCGGACTCGGTGCGCGAGATCTACGTGGACGCGGGCCGGATGGACGCGCGCATGAAGGAGCTGAAGTCGCTCGCCGACAAGCTCGGCGTGCGCCTCATGGCGGTCGACACCAAGCGCCTGGACGGCATGGCCGGCGGCACCCGCCACCAGGGCGTGGTCGCGATGGCGGACGAGATGCGCATGCCCCAGTTCATCGAGGACGTGCTGGAGACGCTGGACGAGCCGCCGTTCCTGCTCCTCCTCGACGGCGTGCAGGATCCGCACAACCTCGGCGCGTGCCTGCGCGTGGCCGACGGGGCGGGGGCGCATGCCGTCATCGCTCCCAAGGACCGCAGTTGCGGGCTTACCGTCGCCGCCTCGAAGGTGGCCTCGGGGGCGGCCGAGACCGTGCCCTACATCGTCGTCACCAACCTCGCCCGGACCATGCGCGACCTCAAGGAACGCGGGATCTGGATGGTGGGGACCGCCGACGACGCCCCGCAGACCCTCTGGCAGGCCAAGCTCGAAGGGGCCCTGGGGATCGTCCTCGGGGCGGAGGGGGAGGGCCTGCGGCGCCTCACCCGCGACACCTGCGACCACCTCGTCTCCATCCCCATGATGGGGTCGGTCGAGAGCCTGAACGTTTCCGTGGCGAGCGGTGTCTGTCTCTACGAAGTCGCCGGAGGCAGCGCGAGCAAGTAGCGCTCCCGTCTCCCTTGGGAGAGGGTCGGGGTGAGGGTCACGTATTGACTTCTCATCCCTAATCTCCCGAGTTACCTCTTTCTCGGGGAGGGAGAAAACCACTTGGAGTGACTCGATGCGTTTGTTCCGCCTGATCGCCGTTTGCCTCGCGTTCGCCGCCGCCCCCGCGCTGGCCCAGCCGGCCGTGCCCAAGGGGGTGACGAAGGTCACCTCCGTCGAGGGCATCACCGAGTACCGCCTGGAGAACGGCCTCAAGGTCCTGCTCTTCCCGGACCTCTCCAAGCCCACCATCACGGTGAACGTCACCTACCTCGTGGGCAGCCGGCACGAGAACTACGGCGAGACGGGGATGGCGCACCTCCTGGAGCACCTGGTCTTCAAGGGCACGCCGAAGAACCCGGACCTCGACAAGCAGTTCAACGCCCGCGGCGCCCGCTCCAACGGCACCACCTGGCTCGACCGCACCAACTACTACGAGCTCTTCCAGGCCACCGACGACAACCTCAAGTGGGCCATCGAGATGGAGGCCGACCGGATGGTGAACTCCTTCATCCGCAAGTCCGACCTCAACACCGAGTTCTCCGTGGTGCGGAACGAATACGAGATGGGCGAGAACTCGCCCCTTCAGCGTGCTCCTGAAGCGCCTGCAGAGCGTCGCCTACGACTGGCATTCCTACGGCCGCTCCACCATCGGCAACAGGAGCGACATCGAGAACGTGAAGGAGGCGAACCTCCAGGCCTTCTACCGCGAGTACTACCAGCCGGACAACGCCGTGCTGCTGGTGGCGGGCAAGTTCGACGAGGCGAAGACGCTCGCCCTCATCGCCGAAGCCTTCGGCAAGATCGCGAAGCCCACCCGCAAGCTTCCCGACGAGTGGACGGTCGAGCCCACGCAGGACGGCGAGCGCGAGTTCCGCATCCGCCGCAAGGGCGACCTGCAGTTGGTCGCCGTGGCCTACAAGGTGCCCTCGGGCCTGCACGCGGACAGCGACGGCATCTCCTTCGCCAACCACATCCTCACCGACACGCCCACGGGCCGCCTGCACAAGGCGCTGGTGGAATCGGGCAAGGCCGCGCAGGTGTTCGGCTTCCCCATGACCGGCCTGTACCCGGGCCTGCATCTCTTCGGCGCGGTGGTGAAGAAGGGCGACGCGGTGGAGCCGGTGCGCGACGAGCTGGTGCGCATCATCGAGGGCTTCGCGGCAGAGCCCGCCACGGCCGAGGAGATCGCGCGCGCCCGCAAGAACTTCGAGAACCAGTTCGAGAAGACGCTCGCCAACCACGAGTCCATCGGCGTGCAGCTCTCCGAGTACATCGCGCTGGGCGACTGGCGGCTCTTCTTCCTCGCGAGGGACGACCTGCCCAAGGTGGACGCGAAGGCCGTGGCCAAGGCCGCGGGCGCCTACTACCGCCGCGACAACCGCACCGTGGGCCTGTACCTGCCGGAGGACAACCCGCTTCGCGCCGAGATCCCGCCCGCGCCCACGGTGGCCGAGGTGATGAAGGACTTCAAGGGCAAGGCGGAGGTGTCGGTCGCCGAGGCGTTCGATCCCTCGCAGGCCAACATCGACGCGCGCACGAAGCGGCTCGAGTTCGGCGGGGTCAAGATCGCGCTGCTGCCCAAGAAGAACCGCGGCGAGACGGTGAACGTCGCGATCCAGCTCAACATGGGCGACGAGAAGAGCCTCTTCGGGCAGAAGACGGTCGCGGGCCTGGCCGGGCAGATGCTCTCGCGCGGGACGACGAAGTACTCGCGCCAGCAGCTCTCCGACGAGCTCGAGCGGCTGAAGGTCTCCGGGCGGGTGGGCGGCACGGGAGGCAGCTTCCAGACCACGCGGCCCAACCTGGAGGCGTCGCTTCGCCTCGCGGCGCACGTGCTGAAGGAGCCCGCGTTCCCCGAGAGCGAGTTCGAGCAGCTGCGCAACCAGACGATCACGTCCATCGAGTCCCAGCTCGCGGAGCCGGACGCGCGTGCGTCGGAGGCCTTGTCGAAGCACTTCAACGCCTATCCGCGCGGCGACTGGCGCTACAGCCCGACGCTCGAGGAATCGATCGCCGACGTGAAGGCCGCGAAGCTGGATGACCTGCGGCGCTTCCACCGGGAGTTCTACGGCGCCGGCGCGGCGGAGATCGCCATCGTGGGCGACTTCGACGCGGATCGGGTGGCCTCCCTCCTCAAGGAATTGTTCGCGGACTGGAAGGCTTCGAAGTCCTATGCGCGGGTGCCCGTGAAGCACGGCGACGTCGCGCCCGCGAACCTGCAGGTGCTGACGCCGGACAAGGAGAACGCCATCTACCTCGCGCGCCAGAACCTGGACCTGCGCGACGACGACCCGGACTTCCCGGCGCTCTACGTGGCCAACTACATCCTGGGCGGCGGGGCGGGGTTCGATTCGCGGCTGCTCGCTCGCCTGCGGCAGAAGGAAGGGGTTTCCTACGCGGCCGGCTCCGGCGTGAGCGCGCCTTCCGTGGACCGTTCCGGGACGTGGAGCATTTACGCCATCGCGGCGCCGCAGAACATGGCTCGCGTCGAGACCGGCGTCAGGGAGGAGATCGCCCGGGCGCTCAAGGACGGCTTCACTGCCGAGGAGCTCGCCAACGCCAAGTCCGGGATCATGCAGCAGCGGCTCCAGAACCGGGCGCAGGACGGGACGCTGGCCGGCGCGTGGACTTCACTCCTTCACCTCGGCCGGACCTTCACCTTCTCCAAGGCGTTCGAGGACCGACTGGCTTCGCTGACGGTCGAGGACGTGAATGCCGCCTTGAGAAAGCACATCGATCCCTCGAAAGTCACGGTCGTCAAAGCGGGGGCATTCAAGTAGCGGTAATGCACTCCCCTCTCCCTTGGGAGAGGGGCCGGGGGTGAGGGTCGCTATTCTCCCCTCTCCCTTGGGAGAGGGGCCGGGGGTGAGGGTAGGCCATCACGGGCGAGAATTCCCCTCAAGCCGCCAGCGGCTTCAGGTGTTCGTAGCGCTTGGAATCGGACTGGAGCACCCAAAGATCGAGTGCCTCCTGCATGCGAAGCCAGCTTTCCGGCGTGGTGTTCGTCAGCTTCCCGATACGAATGGCCATGTCAGGCGAAAGGCCGCGCTTTTCATTGACGATCTCGGAAACGCTGAGCCGACTCACCCCCAGCAGCCTGGCGAACTCCGTCTGGGTAAGGCCAAGCGAGGGAAGAACCTCCTCCCGCAGAATCTCGCCGGGATGGGTAGGCCGCCTTGCGGGGCTGCGAAGGGATCTCATCAGTGGTAGTCCTCGAGGTTCACATCGACCGCGTCACCGGAATCGAAGCGAAACGTCATTCTCAGGTTTCCGGATACATCGACTGCGTACGTTCCCCTGCGATTGCCCTTCAACTCGTGAAGGCCGAATCCCGGAAGGCCCATGTCCTCCGGCCTGTCGCTTGCGTCCAGGCGATCCAGTAGGCGCCGAAGGCGCCCTGCCTGCCTGCTATCAATTCCGCTTCGGACGTCCTCGCAGAAGAATCGCCGGAGCCCCTTGTGCCGGAACGAGCGGATCATGCGTGCGGTGTAATGCAACGCATTACAATGAGTGTAATGTGGGACCTTACGGCCGTCAATGGGATTTCCGACATGGCGCACGGGACCTTCCCCCGTCATGGGGATTGCCGGCGATGATGGCGCCGGAAGGACGGAGAGCTGGAAGGAATTGCCTCGTGAACCGGGTGGCGATTTCCCATTGCCCTCATCCCCAACCCTTCTCCCGGAGGGAGAAGGGAGCAGCGTTCTCCCCTCTCCCTTGGGAGAGGGGCCGGGGGTGAGGGTCGTCTCCGGAATCAGCGTGCGAGGAGAGCGACGAGCCCCCTGCACCCGTCCTCGACCATGTCCAGCACGAGGTCGAAGTCCTTCGGCTGCCCGTCGTAGGGGTCGGGGACGTCCTTGCCGTGGAACTGCTCGCCGTAATCGAGGAAGAGCTCGATCTTGTGCTTGCACCGCGTCGGCGCGATCTGGCTCAGGCTCGAAATGTGCTCGCGGCTCATTCCGAGGATCACGTCGAAATGGTCGAAGTCGTCGCCCCGGATCCGGCGCGCGATCATGTGCGTGAGGTCGTAGCCGCGCAGCTTCGCCTGCTGGACCGCGAGCGGGAAGGGGGGCTTGCCGACGTGGAAGTCGTGCGTGCCGGCCGAGTCGACCTGGAACCGGTCGGCCACCTTGCGCTCCGACAGGAACTTCTTCAGGACACCTTCGGCGGTGGGGGATCGGCAGATGTTGGCCGTACAGACGAACAAAATCGAACGCATGCCAAATTGTACCGGGTACGTGAACCGGGTTCAGGAGAGGAGGGTATAGGCGAGCTTGATGTATTCCATGATGACGTACTGGGCGGACCGGCGACTCCTCCACCACCGCCCGGGCTCCCACCACCGCGACTTCGAGGCGACCAGCACGAACTCCACGCCGCTTCCCTCGAACGCCTGCCCCCAGATGATGCCGAGGCGGCGCATGTGCGGCGGGTCGCTCACCACCAGCACCCGCTTCCAGCCGCGCGCCTTGGCGAGCTGCAGCCCGAAAGCCGCCTCCTCCCCGGAGTTCGAGCTCTTGGTATCGAGCATCACCGCGCCTTCCGGCACCCCCGCGCGTACGAGCACTGCCGCCCGCCAGTAGAGGTAGGCCGGCAGCACCTCGTCCGCCATGTCCTCCGCGCCCGTGAGGACGAAGGTGCCCGCGAGCCCGTCGCGATGCAGCTCCGCCGCGCGCAGGCCCCGTTCGCCGTCATCGCCGCCCAGCACGAACACCGCGTCGGACTTCACCGGCTTTCGCGCAGGCGCCTCGAGGAACGAGCCTGCGTTCACGAACGCCCACGCGCCCACCGCCGCGAAGGCGATCAGGAATAGGGCAACGAACGAACGGAGGCTGCGGCGGCGAGGGACGGGCATTTCTTCAAAGTACCGGGTTCAGGTCTCCCGGGCCGACGTGACGTTGGGGTCCTCGACGCCGCGCGCATGCAGGCGCGCCCAGGCCTGCTTGACGGCGTAGTGGTAGATGAAGAAGAGGGAAGCGAAGGCATAGAAGAGCACCGGCTCCGGCACCCCCATCCGCCAGCCGAACACCCCCACCGCACCGAAGACCACGGACGCCAGCACCATGATCCCCAGCGCGCCGCTCACGGAAAACCCGTGGGCCAGGAGGAAGTGGTGGATGTGCTCGCGATCCGGCTTGAACGGGCTGTGGCCGCGGGAGCGCCGCCGTGCCATGAGCGACACGGTATCGGCCAGGGGCAGCAGCACCACCCAAAGCGCGGCGATCGGCGGCATCGTCCGCCCCGGCCCCTGCGTGAGGTCGATGGCGAGCCAGGCGAGCGCGAAGCCCAGCAGCGTGCTCCCGGCGTCACCCAGGAACACCCGGGCGCGCGGTTGCCAAGGCAGCCGGAGGTTGAGGAGCAGGAAGCCCGCCAGCCCGCCGCACAGGATCCACGCGAGCCCGGCCTGCCCCGGAAGTCCCGAGAGGGTGGCCGCCACGCCGAACCACGCGAGCGAAACCATCGAGGTCGAGCCGGCGAGCCCGTCCATCCCGTCGATCATGTTCACCGCGTTGATCACGCCGACGACCGCGAACACCGTCATCGGCACCGAGAGGATCGCGAGCCCGATCGGCCGCCACCCGAGGAGATCGCCGACGGACTTCAGCTCCACGCCCGCGCCGTAGATCATCACCAGCACGGCGGCGATCTGCGCGGCGAAGCGGGGGATGTGGTGGAGCTCCTTCCAGTCGTCCCACACCGAGACCACCACCAGGATCCCCGCAGCGGCGAGGAACGAGGGCGGGACGGGCGTGCGGTCCAGGCAGAAGACCGCGCACAGGAGGGTGACGACGAGCGCGATGCCGCCCACCACCGGCACGGAGCCGGTGTGGTCCTTGCGCCCGCCGGGGTGATCGAGGAGCCCCAGTGTCGGGGCAAAGCGCGCCAGGACCACGGTGGTCACCGTGGCCACGACCGCCATGATGACGGCGGAAAGGATGATGCCGGAGGAGCTCATTCAGTCCTTCCGCCAGATGCGCGGGCGAGCGATTTCCGGGGTCTTACAGTGGGCGCCAAGGTCGATCTCTTTGATCTTGTTAGGAAATTCAGCCTCCATCTAATCACATCGCCCCTAACATCCGCAATCTCCCCCCCATTTCAGCCGCAATCGCCCCGTTGCACCCTCACCCCCAGCCCCTCTCCCAAGGGAGAGGGGAGCCAAAGTCTCCCTTCTCCCTTGGGAGAAGGGTGGGGATGAGGGTCAACGTCTCCTCCACTGGGAGAGGGGCTGGGGGTGAGGGTCAATTACAATCCCGCCATGGAAAAAGTCCACGCAGTGATCCTCCCTTCGATCTCATAAGCCATGTCAGCGAAAGATTCCCGAAAGCGCATCCTGGTGACCGGCGGCGCAGGCTATATCGGTAGCCATGCCTGCAAGGCGTTGTCACGTGCGGGCTACTTGCCGGTCACATACGACAATCTCGTCCATGGCCACGAGTGGGCGGTCAAGTGGGGGCCACTGGAGCAGGGGGAACTCCAGGACGGAGCAAGGTTGGCAGACGTCATCTCCCGCCACAAACCGATTGCCGCCATTCACTTCGCTGCGTACGCCTATGTCGGCGAATCCGTCATCGACCCGGCGAAATACTACGGAAACAACGTCGCAGGGACACTGAGCCTTCTTGATGCCCTCAGGCGGGGCGGCGTGGACAAGGTCGTGTTTTCCAGCACCTGCGCGACGTATGGCGTTCCCGTGCGCGTGCCCATCGACGAGAGCCACCCGCAAGTGCCGGTCAACCCCTATGGAAACTCGAAGCGGATGGTGGAGCAAGTGCTTCGAGACTATGACCAGGCCTATGGAATGCGCTCGATCTCCTTGCGGTACTTCAATGCGGCAGGCGCGGACGTGGATGGTGAGATCGGAGAGGATCACTCGCCGGAAACCCACCTCATTCCACTGGTGCTGCAGGCAGCACTATCGCCGGAATCGAGCGTGACGATTCATGGTACCGACTACCCCACGCGCGATGGAACCTGCATCAGGGACTACGTTCACGTTGCCGACCTGGCCGACGCGCACTTGAGGGCGCTTGCGGCACTCGAGGCCGGCTCCGAGACGGCTGCCTTCAACCTTGGAACAGGGCGGGGACACTCGGTGCGGGAGGTTGTCGCCGCAGCGCAGCGCGTTACGGGACGCGACATTGCCGTCATCGAAGGCCCGCGCCGCCCCGGGGACCCGCCGGAACTGGTGGCCGACGCTACTCTCGCCCGTGACGCCCTGGGATGGGCGCCGTCCTTCACCACGATCGACGCGATCGTCGAGACGGCGTGGAAGTGGCAAGCAAGAGCGGGGCGCTAGTCCAGGCATATCGTCCCATAGCACCCTCATCCCCGACCCTTCTCCCAAGGGAGAAGGGAGATTTTTGCTCCCCTCTCCCTTGGGAGAGGGGCTGGGGGTGAGGGTCAATTACAATCCCGCCATGGAAAAAGTCCACGCAGTGATCCTCGCCGGCGGCTCCGGCACCCGCCTGTGGCCGATGTCCCGGCAGCAGATGCCCAAGCAGTTCCTCTGCCTGGAAGGGGAGCTGAGCCTCCTGGAGGCCACGGTCGCGCGCCTCGAGCCCGTCATCGCCCGCGAGAACGTCCTCATCGTGACGAGCGAATCGAGCGCCAAGGGGGAGGCCTTCGCGCCGCTTGCACCCTACGAAAAGCTCCTCGAGCCCGCGGCCCGCAACACCGCACCCGCCATCGCCCTCGCCGCGACGCACTTCCTCGCCCGCGGGGAAGACCCGGTGATGGCGATCCTCCCCGCCGACCACGTGATCCGCGACGTGCCCGCCTTCCACGCCTGCCTGCGCCTGGCGATCGAGGCGGCGGAGGAGGGCAAGCTCGTCACCTTCGGCATCGAGCCCACGGGGCCGGAGACGGGCTTCGGCTACATCAAGGCCACCGTCAACGGCGAGACGCTGCCCAAGGTGGAGCGCTTCAAGGAAAAGCCCGACGCCGCCACCGCCGCCGCCTTCCTCGCCGAAGGGGGCTGGTACTGGAACTCCGGCATGTTCGTCTGGAAGGCGAGCGCCATCATGAAGGCGATCGAATCCGCGCTCCCCGACCTGGCCGGGGTGATGAAGCAAATCGGGGACGTGTTCGCGAACACGTCACCAAATCAGGAGGCGCTGCGGGAGCACTTCCCGAAGTGCGAAAGCGTCTCCATCGACCACGGCGTGCTGGAGAAGGCGAACAACCTCTACCTGGTGCCCGCGAACATCGGCTGGAGCGACGTGGGCAGCTGGGATGCGCTGCACGAGATCGCCGACAAGGACGCCGACGGCAACAGCATCCAGGGCAACGTGCTCGCCTTCGACTGCAAGGACGTGCTCGTGCGCGCCGGCAAGCGCCTCGTCGCGACGGTGGGCGTCGAAGGCGTCAGCGTCATCGAGACGCCGGATGCCGTGCTCGTGGCCGGCCGCGGCGCCTCCCAGGACGTGAAGAAGGTGGTGGAGGCCCTCGCCGCCCGCAGCGCCCAGGAGGCCATCGTCCACGTCACCGTCCGCCGCCCCTGGGGCGCCTACACGGTGCTGGAGGAGGGGCCCGGCTTCAAGATCAAGCGCATCGAGGTGAGCCCCGGTGGGCGCCTGAGCCTGCAAAGCCACGAGCACCGCAGCGAGCACTGGGTGGTGGTGGCGGGGGAGGCCACCGTGACGAGGGACGGCAACATGGCGACCCTGGTCACGAACCAGAGCACCTACGTCCCCGTCGGCGCCAAGCACCGCCTCGAGAACCGCGGCACCGAGCCCCTGCACATCATCGAGGTCCAGGTCGGCCCCTACCTTGGCGAGGACGACATACACCGCTACGACGATCAGTACGGTCGTTGAACGGCGACCCTCATCCCCTCTCCCTTGGGAGAGGGGTCGGGGGTGAGGGTCACGGTGTCGAATTGACTACCCTCATCCCCAGCCCTTCTCCCAAGGGAGAAGGGAGCACTGTCATTGACTCCCCTCATCCCCAGCCCTTCTCCCAAGGGAGAAGGGAGCGCTTTTCTGTTACTCGCGGTGGAAGAAGACGCCGGCGAGGAAGGAGAAGTAGAGGGCATTGGCAGGGATGTGGAAGTTGAAGTCCACGAGCCCGTGCACCAGCATCGCCAGCATGCCCAGCCCCGCCGCCAGTTGCAGGTGGCCGAGGCTGCGCTCGCGCCACACCCGCGCAAGCTGCACCCATCGCGAGAGATAGGCCGCCAGCGCCAGGAAGATGACGGCCACGCCCGCCACGCCCAGCTCCAGGAAGAGTTGCGCGTAGTCGTTGTGGGCGAAGTCCACGAAGCCCGGCATGCCCTCGCCCTGGTAGCGCCGGAACACGTCGGCGAACGTGCCGAGGCCGCTGCCGAAGGGCAGGAAGTCCACCGCGCCGCGCGCGCGTCGCCGCGGCGATCGCCCCGCGGCCCTGGAATCCCAGCGAGAGGCTCTCCTGGCCGAAGCGGTCGAGCACCGGCGTGAGGCCGATGTAGGCGGAGAAGGCGATGGCCCCCGCCCCGATGGCCCCGTAGGCGATCTTCGCCCACCGCGTCTGCGCCCTCGGCACCAGCGCGAGGCTCGCGAGCGCGAACGCGAGGAAGCCCGCCCCGATGCCGCCGCGCGACATCGAGAACACGAGCGCCACGAGGATGAAGAGCACCGGCAGCGCGAGCGCCACCTGCATCGCCCGCCACCGGTCCCGGTGCCGCGGATGCGGCAGGAGCGCCTCGCCGCTGCCGTTGCGCGCCATCCGCGTCTCCAGGTACCAGAGCACCAGCGCCGACGGCACCGCCATCGCCATCAGCGCGGCGAAGTGGTTGCGGTTCACGTAGGTCCCGGTGGAGACGCCGCCGCCGTGGGTGTTGCCGAAGTAGAGCGGCGAGCCCGGCCCGGCCCCCAGTTGCATGATCCCGAGAAGCGCTTCGCACACCGCGACGATCACGAACAGCCCGACCAGCTTGCGCACCTTGTGCCGGGGGACCGACAGCGCCAGGAGGAACACCGCGAGGCAGGGCAGCATCACCAGCCACGAATACTGCGTCGCCCGCGGATGGATGCTGAGCGGGCGCATGGCCTGCACCGCTTCCTCGCCCGCGAACGGGAGCGACGCGGCATAGGGCGCATGCCCCGGCAGGAGCGACCACCACCCGGCCGGAAGCGGCACGAGCTGCAGCAGCGGCACCGCGACCAGCAGGCCGATGCCCAGCTTCAATGTCATCGGCAGCGGCTCGACGAGGAGCCGTGCCTGGCCCTGCCACGCCAGCACCGCCAATCCCGCGACACCGGCGAGTTCGAGGACGAGCAGTGGGAGAGGGCGATTGCCCCCGAGGATCAGCGGCGCGAAGACGAGGAGGAACCCCGTCAGCAGGAAAAGCAAGGGGCCTTGCGGCCCCTGTTCCACGCGCGCCATCGGCCCGGTCCGGCCCTGGGTCAATTCGGGCTCACCGAACCTTCGGGACGATTGGCGATGATCGTCGCGGCGCCCGCGGCGCCCGCGGCTGCAGCGCCCGCTCCGAGGTTGCCGGCGAGCACCAGCGCGGGGATGCTGGCCGTCGGCGTCTCCAGCGCGCCCTCGAGGGCAAGCTCCGTGGCGGGGTCGAGCACGACCTGCTGCGCCATGGCGATGCGCTCGTCGCAGGTATCGCCCTCCTTCACCTCGACGCGCATGTTGGGCTTCAACTCGACGACGCAGCCGTCCTCGTACTCGATTCTCGCGGTGGCCTTGGCCATCGTCATGACGCGGGTGCGGTTGCGAAGGGCGGCGCCTTCGCCGACTGCCACGAGCCCCGTCTGCGTGCTCGCCAGGATGTCGCCTTCGACTTTCGTGAGGTGTGCCACGACCTTGCCCGGCTGCGCGCCCTCAGCCGCGGCCACCGCCTCGCCTTGCTGCGCGAACGGTCCCGAAACCATGGCGAGCGAAAGCCCGATCGCCAGGGCATTCGCCATCACCTTCACTGCCGGCCTGCGTTTCATCGTCTTGCTCCTCGAGGGCCCTGAAAAATCAAGGCCCTACACCGTAATTATAGGCCAAATCCGTGCCCTACCGCCGGCGCAGGACGAAATCGTCGAACCACGCCGTGCCGGCCACGAACGCCAGCGCGCCGTCTTCCCCGACCGGCTCCAGTTGCAGCGCCTGGCCGCCGCACGAGCCGTCGATCTCCACGTCCATCGCGAAGCTCCGCCAGGGGCCGGAACCGAGGAAGCGTTCCGACCGGGCCAGGATCTTTTTCGGCTTGTCCCCTTCCATGCAGCGCACGGTCCAGTTGATCCCGCGCGCGGCCTTCACGGCCTCCAGCCGCACCAGGCCGGTGAGCTCGTAGCGGCCGGGCGCCAGCGCGAGGTACTGGCGGATCGGCAAGCCCCGCCTGGCGGTTCCCGTTGTAGGCCACGCGCAAGGCCCGTTGGCCTTCGGCCCCCGTCGCCCGCACGATGGCCGCCTCGTGGCCCGTGTGCCTCTCGCGACCCTGCTGCAGCCTCCAGTCGAAACCCGCCGGGCCGGGGGGCAGCTCGAAGCCGCCGTTGAACACGAAGCCCAGCTTCCCGCGATGGGTCCGTGGAATGAGGTTCAGCCACAGGTGGTACGCCAGTTCCCACTGGCCCGCGGCGCGAAGCTTGTCCACCACGCACGCGGCAGCCGCGGGCGCCGCCGCATCCGAGGCGGAAACCTTGAGCACCAGCGGGGCGAGGATGGCGGGATCGGTACCCCGCTGGCAGGCGTCGGCCACGAACGGGGCGAGCCACGGCGGATCGCTCGCGGCCATCGCCCCTATCGCCACCTGGTAGCGGTTGAGCGCCAGCAGGCCCGCGAGCGCGGCAAAGGCCTGCTGCCTCGAATCGGGGTAGCTCGTCATGAGGCGCCCGAGCAGCGCGAGGCCGGCCACGTCGTCCTGGCGCAGGAAGTGGGCCGAGGCGAGCGCGAGTACCTCCCGGTTCAGCGGCGCGAGGTCGATGGCGACCCGGTAGGCCTTCGAGGCGCCCGCGATATCGCCCGCCGCCTCGCGGTCCTTCGCCAGCATCACCAGCGCGGCGATCTCGGCCGGGTTGTCGTCGATGATGTCGCCGAGGCTCGCGCGCGTGTCCTGGTGCGGCTGCCCCGACGCGTCGTAGAGGCCCACGTTCACGTGGATGATCCGCCACAGCAGCAGCAGCGCCACGGCGACGACCGTCACGCGTTCGAGCAACGCGCGCGAGGCCATGCCGGCCTACGGTGCCTGGTGCGGGAACAGGGACATGCGCGAGATACGCGGCCGCCCGTCGATCACCACCACGTCGATCTCGAGCTTCAGCGCCTTCTCCAGCCGCGGGCGCGAATCCTGGTATTCCGCGAGGACGGTCGCCTCGCCCCGGCCCCGGGGGCCCGCGTCGGACGAGGCCCAGTCCACTTGCCGGATCCGCAGCTTGCGGGCCGTGGTGGATTGGAAGAACTCGGCGAAGTCGTTGCGGATCCGGTATGCCTCCACGATGCCGAGGTTGTCGGCGTAGTACAGGCCCAGCAGGCGCTCCAGGTCCCCCTGTTCGTAGTACGCGACGATGCGGGTGACGAGCACCTCCAGGTCGGGAAGACGCTGGACGAGGTCCGGCGCGACGGCCGGCGCCTTCGGGGCTGGCGACGATTTCGCCTGTGGCTCGGCAGGCGCGAGCTGGGCGACCCGGCCCGTCCGGGAGCGTGCGGAAACGGCGTTGGCGCTTGCCGCGCTCGGCTCGCGAGTCACGGGCACTTGAGCGGCGGGCGCCTGCACGTCATCGGGACGCGCGGGAACGGGATCGGCGGGAACGCTTGCCGGGAGGGAAAGGGAGACCCGCTGCGTGGCCGGTTCGACCACGCTCGCCTCGGGCTCGGAAGGCGCGCGCACCGCGGTGAATCCCAAGAACCCCGGCAGCCGCGAGGTCGAGCCCGCGTCGCGCATCCACTGCAGCGACTTCTGGAAGGGCGTCGCACCCTGCAGCGTCTCGTACTCGGAGGGGAGCTGGCTCGCCCACCAGACGTAGGCGAAGAACATCCCCGCGAGGGCGAGGGAGGCGACCTTCACGGTGGTCCGTATGGGGACACCGGCGGCGTGCCCCTTCCTGCTCCTGCGCGGAGGCGGTTCGAAGGGCGGCATGCCGCCCGCGTGAACGGCGGCGCGAGGCGCACCGCCGTCATAGGACTGCCGGCTCGCCGGGTCCGACAGCACGGCCCACGCCTGGTTGGCGCGCTGCGCGAAGGAGTCCGGCCAGGCCTCGTCGCCCTCGGCCTTGCGGTCCGGGTGGATCAGCGCCATGAGGGCCTGGTAGTGCTCGCGGATGGCATGGTGCCGCGCGTCCGGCGCGACGCAAAGCACCTGGTAGTGAGAGGCGCCTTCCCAGAAGCAGGCCTGGCGGACGAAGAAGATCGCGGCCTCGCGAAGGCGGGCGCGCTCCGGTTCGGAGTACTTCTTCAGGATGGCCGGCGGAAACTTCCCCTGGGCGAACCGGAACACGTGCGCGCCGCCCGGGAACGGCTCGCGGCCGCTCGTCAGGCGCTGGCGGTAGCGGACCGGTTCCGCCAGGAACGCCAGCAGGTCTGCGGCAGTGTTGCTCGGGTCCGGCATGAAGGTTGCTCCGCTCGATTCGCTGGTCATGCGTGGAAAAATCCCTTAATTACAACAGATTACTGTAATTCCCCAGGGCCATCCAGAGTATTCTAGGGCCAATGTCCCGCCCGTCCTTCCCGCTGCCGGTTCCCGGCCGGCTCTGGATCCTGCCCGCGGCCTTCCTGGGCATCGGCGTGGCGGTGGCCCTTGCCGCGGAAAGCGAGCTGGGATTCTCCCGAAGCGTCACGCCCGGGCTCACCGGCCGCTACGAGCAGCGCTTCGGAACCGGCGCGCGCAGCCGCCTCGATGGCTGGAAGGAATTCATCCGCGGCGCTTCCAGCCAGCCCGGCACGCAGGGCGCGGCCCCCGACCTGCTCGGACCCGTCAACGCGTTCTTCAATCGCATCCCGTCGAAAACCGATTCGTCGATATGGAACGTCGAGGAGTACTGGGCGACGCCGGCGGAATCGTGGTCCGTGAACGGCGCCGATTGCGAGGACTTCGCCATCGCGAAGTACTTCGCCCTGAAGGAACTGGGCATTCCGGTGACGCGGCTGCGCATGGTCTACGCGAAGCAGGCCGCCTCGCCCGAGGCGCACATGGTGCTCGCCTACTACCCCGACCCGCGCGCCGACCCGCTCATCCTCGACATCCTCGAGGGCACCATCCGCCCCGCCTCGCGCCGGCCGGACTTGACGCCCGTGTACTCGTTCAACGACGAGGACCTGATGCTCGTGCAGGCCGGCGGGACTTCGGTTCGCGTGTCCACCTTCTCCCACCGCAAGTGGAAGGAGCTGCTGGAGAAGCTGCGGCGCGAGCTCACCTACTGATGCACCCGACATGAAGACCGGAGCCCGGACATGACTCTTCTCAGGCAGCTGACGATCGGCGTCTCGCTGCTCTTCCTCGTGCTGCTGGCCGGGGTGGAGGCCATCTACGTCGCCAACGCCCGCTCGCAGCTCCAGGAACAACTGGGCTCGCAGGCGCAGGATGCCGCCACGACGCTCGCCCTGCGCCTCGCCACGCTCGGGAGCCTCGAGGACAAGGCGCTGGTCGAGGCGACGGTGAACCCCGTGTTCGACCGCGGCTGGTTCCAGGAACTGCAGGTGGTGTCGGTGGAAGGCAGCGTCATCGTGAGGAAGACCATTCCCGCGCAGGAGGCCGGCGTGCCGCCGTGGTTCATGGCGCTCTTTCCCATCCAGGCGCCGAACGCGCAGTCGCTGGTGAGTTCCGGCTGGCGCGAGCTCGGCCGCGTCGTGGTGGTGAGCCAGCCTTACTTCGCGTACCGGCAGCTCTGGCAGGCGGGCGTGGAGACCCTGGCGCTGCTCTTCCTCGCGTACCTGGGCGCGATCGGGGCCGGCGCGTTCTTCCTCGCCCTGGTGCTGCGTCCCCTCGCGCAGGTCGAGCGGGCCGCGGTGGAGATCGGACGGCGCAACTTCACCACCATCGCCCCCGTCCCGAAGACACGCGAGCTCGCCAGCGTCGTCGCCGCCATGAACGACATGTCCGGCCGCATCAGCCAGGCGATGGCGGAAGACTCCTCCCGCGCCGAGGCCCTGCGCCGGGAAGCCTACATGGACCCGCTCACCGCCCTCTACAACCGCCGCGGCTTCGAGCGCCAGCTGCAGTCGCTGATGCGCTCGACCGGAGACGTGTACGCGAGCGCCCTGGGGCTCCTGGAGATCCGGGGCTTCGGCGAGTTCAACGCGAAGGTGGGCTACCGCCGGGGAGACGAGGTGATCTCCCTCGTGGCCGCGGCGCTGGCGGACACCTTCGGGAGCGGGCGCTCGACCCTGTGCGCGAGGATGGGCGGAGCCGGCTTCGGGTTCGCGGCGGTGAACCTCGACCCGCCGGTCCTGGAGGACATGGTGCTTCGCGCCTGTTACGGCGTGGCGCGCGTGCTCACCGAGCAGGGCATCGCCTCGGAGCTGCACTTTCACTGCGGCGTCACGCATCGCAGCGGCGCGATCGACGACCTCGCGGCGCTGCTCGCCGCCGCCGACCACGCGGTGGAAGTGGCGCGCGGGAAGGGGGATAACGAGCACGCCATCGAGATGTTCGTGCCCGCCACCACGGAAGGCTCGCAGGCCTGGCGCGCCCTCATCCAGGACTGCATCGACAAGGGCGCGGTCGCCCTCTTCGCGCAGGAGGTGTTCGGCTTTCCGGAGCGCAAGCCCGTGCACCGCGAGGTGACGGGGCGCCTGCTGCCCGAGGTCGGCGAGCCGATCGCGGCCGCGCAGTTCGTGCCGATGGCCGTCCGCCATGGGATGGTCGGGCGACTCGACTGCGTCATGGTCGGCAAGGTGCTGGATTACCTGGCGGATAACCCGGGGCCGGACCAGGTCGCGGTGAACGTGGCGGCGCGCACGATCGCCGATCCGGCATCCCTCGCGCGCCTGCTCGCGCTCCTGGACGAGCGCCGGTCGCTCGCGCCGCGGCTGGTCTTCGAGATGACGGAGTTCGGCGCCATGGAGGACCTCGAGCTCACGACCCGCTTCGACGAGGAAGTGCGCCGGCGCGGCGCGCGGTTCGCGCTCGACCAGTTCAGCATGCGCGAGGATTCCCTCATGGTGGTGCATGCCCTGCGGCCTCACTATCTCAAGCTCTCGGTCGGGTACTCGCGCGAGATCGCGGACAACCTGGACTGCCGCTTCCTCGTCACTTCGATCGTGCGCGCGGTGTCTCCCCTGGGGATCGGCGTCTTCGCCCAGGCCGTGGAGGACGAGGGCCTCCTGCCGCTGCTTTCCGATCTCGGGCTTTCGGGGTACCAGGGATACGCGGCCTCGCGGCCCTCGCGCATCCTGTAGCCCGGCACTACGCGGCCTTCCGGGGAGCGATCTCCGTGCCGGGCTGCCGGTAGTAGTAGTAATCGGACCGGTTGTACAGGTCGTGGTAGGCGTCGACCTTGGTGAGGATCACGCCGATCGGATACACGCCGGCCTGCTGCAGCCGCTTGAGGGCGGACCTGGCGTGCCCCTTGCGCGTCTTGCCGGACTCGATCACGAACACCGAGTTGTCGACCTGGTTGCACAGGACGATGGCATCGGAAAGGCCCAGCACCGGCGGGCCGTCCAGGACGATTTGCGCGAAGTGCTCCTCGCACTGCGAGAGCAGCGTGAGCAGCTTCGAGCCGGAAAGCAGTTCCACCGGGTTGGGCGGCAGGGGCCCCGTCGTCATCACGAAGAGGTTCGGGACCGTGGTGCGGTGGATCACCTCGAGCGGCTTCACGTCCCCCGCCAGGCAGTTCGACAGGCCGCGCGAGTTCTCCACGTCGAGGATCTTGTGCAGGGTGGGGGCGCGAAGGTCCGCGTCGATGATGAGCACGGGCTTGCCCATCTCGGCGAAGTTGATGGCGAGCGAGACCGCCGTCGTGCTCTTGCCCTCGCCCTGCGAGCTGCTGGTGACCGCCAGGCGCCGCGGCGCGCCCTGGGGCGTGGAAAACTGCAGCGAGGTGCGCACCGACCGGTAGGCCTCGGCGATGGCCGAGTTGGGGTCCTCGTGCGGCGCCATGGCCACCTGCACGAGCCGGGTCGCCTCCTTCCCCTTCAGCCGGGGCACGAACCCGAGCACCGCCGCGCCGGTCTCGCGCTCGACGTCGTCGGGCAGGCGGATGGAATCGTCGAAGTACTCGATGACCCAGGCCAGCGCCAGCGCCAGCATGAGCCCGAAGGCGAGCCCCATCTGGAGATTGCGGGCCAGGCTGGGCTTGAACGGCGCCAGCGGCACCTTGGCCTTGTCCACGATGGAGATGTTGTTGATGCCCACGCCGCCCGCCACGCCCACTTCCTTGAGCCGCTGCAGGAGGCCCTCGTAGAGCGTGCGGTTGGTGTCCACCTCGCGCTTCAGGATGCTGTAGCGGATGCTGCGCCCCTGGACGGCCAGCATCTCCTGCTTGGTCTCCTCGAGCTTCCTCTTGAGGGCGGCCTCCTGCGACTGGGCCGTCTGGTAGCTGGCCCGGACGATGCCGCGGATCTCCTCGTGCGCGGCCGCGATCTGCTTGTCGATCTCGTCGATCTGCCCCTTGATCTGCAGCATCTTGGGGTAGGCCGGCTTGTAGATCTTGACGTTCTCCTGGTACTCCGTCGAGAGCTTGGCGCGCGGTGTCCTTGAGGAGGTTGAGGCTCTTGTTCTCCTGCGCGAGGGCCACCAGGTCCGGGTTCTGCTGCACCTGCTTCAGCATCACCTCGGCCTTGATCCGCTCCTGCTCGGCCTTCGGTTCACGGCCGCCGTGTACTCCTGCAGGTTCTGGTTGATGACGACCTTCTTCTCGTCGACGTTGACGATCTCGGACTCGCGCGAGAAGTTCACCATGTCGCGCTCGGAATCCTCCAGCTTCGCCTTGGTCTGGAGGAGCTTCTCCTCGAGGAAGGTCTTGGCGTAGGCGGAGGCCTCGAAGCGCCGCTCCAGGTTCACGTTGATGAACGACTGCGCCAGGGTGTTCGCCGCCTTGGCCGCGAAGAAGGGATCGGTGCTGTCGATGTGCAGCCGCACGAGGCGTGACTTGCGCACCGGCTCCACCGTCAGCGAGGACTGGAAGGCGGAAACCACCGCGTCGTCGGCGCGGATGGCGGGGTCCACCGCGACCGGCTCGGGGCCCCGGCGTATCCAGGTCACGATGCCTTCGAGGAAGTTGCTTGCCTTGGGCGCGGGCGCCTGGGGCGCTTCCGCCTGCTCGGGCAAAAGGCCCGCGGCAGCGGGGTTCTTTCGAAGCCCGAGTTCCTCCACCACCCGTTCGGCCATGGAGCGGCTCTTCAGCAGCTCGTGGTTGGTCGCATAGAAATCGGCAGGGTCGGACCAGATGTCGCTCGTCTCACCCGGCGAGACCTCCTTGAAATCGAGGATGCGCGGCGTGAAGCGCTCGATCTGGATCGTCGTGGAGGCGCGGTACACCGGCGAGGCGAGGTAGGTCGTGACCACGGAGAACAGCCCCGACGCGGTGACGATCGCGAGGATCGTCCACTTGTGCTTGAGGAAGATGCGCAGCAGGTCGCGAAGGTGGAACGAATCGCCCTCGGACTGCTGCCCGGAGGCGTCGTCGTACCCGCCGAGGGCAGGAAGATCGCGCGGGGCGACCGCAAGGGCGGTGCCTCGATGGGCATGGCCCCGCGGTTCGGATTCTCTCGTCATGGAGTCGGCATGTAGCGGAAGGGGTTGAGGACGTCGAGCATGTCGCCGAAGAGCGAATCACGCAGCAGGACGCGACTGCCGGTGCGATTGACGACGATGAGGTCGTCGTTCAGGACGGTCGGGTCGTCGATCTGGCCGGTGCGGATGAGATCGAGGTTGTGCATGGTTGCCACACGCTTGCCGGTGCCGTCCGGGCGAAACAGCAACACCTGGGTGGTCTCCGACATCCTCGCCGGCCCGCCCGCGAGGGCGAGGGAGGTGAGGAGGGTGCTGTGGCCGCGCAGGGGATACACGCCGGGGCGGTTCACGGCGCCTTCGACCGTGACCCGCTGGGTGGTGTACTCCTTGATGAAGAGGCTCACCTGCGGGTTCTGGAGGTAGTTCTCGCGCAGCAGGGCGGCGATCAGCGCCTCCGCGCCCTGCGCCGTGAGGCCGGCGACGGTGACCGGCCCGAGGAGGGGAAGCGTGACCTGGCCCCGCGGGTCCACGCGGACCGTGGCGTTGAGCTGGTCCACGCCGAAGACCTTGACCTCGAGGAGGTCCTCCTCGCCGATGCGGTACTGCCGGAGAGCTTCGATGGGTGCCGCACTGCGCGGTGCCGTCGCTGCCACGGCCTCCGGCGCGGCGGCTGCCACGGGGACCGGAACGGCGGGCGGCGCCGGGGTGGCTGCAGCACTGGCAGGGGCGGGCACATTCGACAGTTTCACGGACAGCTTGAGACCGTCGTCCGCGAGGGCGGCGCCCGCGAAGAGACAGCCGCAAAGGGCCAATGCCGGGGAAAGCAGCCTCATCGGATGCCGAGCCTCGACGATCGAATCCCGTGGGAAACTGCCATGCCGGAACGCACCTTGGTGTCCTTGCCCGCCATTCGATGAATTATGTCAAAAAACCCTTGCCAGATCAATAATCTAGCACTCGTCGACAGTTAGGCCTATGCAGCGGTTAACAGTTCCCGGAGCGGACGATTCCACCCGTAATGGGGGTTCGCCACCCGGATTCGTGAATTCCCGGGATCCGGACGCGGCCATTTGCGCCCTCCTGCGCCATGAAAGCCGCGCCTGGGACGAGGCAAGCGGCCCTGAAGCGATACAGGGCTTCCTGCGAGCCGCTCATACACCATGGCGTAGTGCCGCTCCTGGATGCCGAATTCCGCGACCGGGCGGAACTCGCGGGGTGGCCGAAGGAGATCCAGGTGGAATGCTTCACCGGCGCGCTGGTTCACGCGGCCTATGAAAGCGCCCAGCGTGCCGAAGCTGCGCGCGTGATCGATGCGCTCGTGGCCGATGGCGTCCCGCCCCTGGTCCTCAAGGGCAGCGCCCTGGCCTGCACCCTCTACGCCGATCCGTCCCTGCGGACGCGGTGCGACACCGACCTCCTCATTCCATTGCCGGCGCGTGCTCAAGCCGACCGCGTACTCGAGAGTCTGGGCTACTCGAGGGCGGAGGGCGTGGCGGGCGAGTTCATCTCGTACCAGTCCTCCTGGAGCCGGACGGATGCCTCGGGCAACGTCCATTACCTGGACATGCACTGGCGCATCAACAATTCCCAGGTGCTCGCCAGGTGTTCGACTACGAGGACCTCGCGTCCCGCTCCGTGCCTGTTCCCGGCCTGGGTCCCTCGGCGCGGACATTGGACACCGTCGATGCGCTGCTCCTCGCCTGCGTGCATCGCGCCGGGCATGCCTTCCAAACCGTCCACGACGAGGACCGGACCCGGCACGGTGGCGATCGCCTGATCTGGCTCTACGACATCCACCTGCTCGCAGGCCGGCTGTCGGACACGCAGGTCGAGGAATTCGCGCGGAATGCGGCGGCGCGGAAGATCCGGGCGATCTGCCTCGACGCCCTGAAGCGAAGCCACGAGTGCCTCGGCACCGCGATCCCGCCGCGCCTCATCGCAGGCGTTGAGCCAGGCCGGGGCAGCGGAGCCTTCCGCCCGCCTGCTTACCTCCGGCGCCGGAGGCCGGATGCTGGACGATTTCGTGGCGCTCGAGCGTTGGTCCGACCGCGCACGGTGGCTCCGCGAGCTCGCGTTTCCGGACGCGGAGTACATGCGGTGGAAGTACCAGGACGCCGCAGTGACGTGGCTGCCGATCCTCTACCTTCGCCGGGCGGTGTCAGCCATCGTGCGGCTGGCCGGTGGCCGTCGAGACGAAAGGTGACCGGGATCGGTCGGGACCCGTCCGCAGATGGTAAGATATTGTTTATGAGTGATTTTTCCCGATTTTCCCGGAAGGGCGAGTTCGTCTCCCGCACGATCGCGGGGGAGACCATCCTGGTGCCGGTGCGCGGCCGGGTAGGGGACCTCGACTCGATCTTCAACCTGAACGAAACCGCGAGTTTCATCTGGAACCGGATCGACGGCCGGACGACATTCGATCAGATCGTCGCGCAGGTATGCTCGGAGTTCGACGTGGGCCCGGACGCCGCCGAGGCCGACGCGCGTCAATTCATCACGGCGCTCCAGGAAGCAGGATTGGTCACGCCCACGGGCGAATTGCAGGAATAGATCCGATGGACATGCAGGTATCCGGCACGACGCTCCAGAGCTACGCGGACTTCAGCGCCGCGTTTCACCGGAAGCTCGACGCCGCGCGCACCGCCACGGACGTGACCATCGAGGTCACCCGCCGTTGCCCGCTGGAGTGCGCCCACTGCTACAACAACCTCCCGATGGGCGACGCGGTGGCCCGAAGCGGCGAGCTGACCCTGGACGAGCACCGCCGCCTGCTGGACGAGCTCGCGGATGCCGGATGCCTCTGGCTGCTCTACACCGGGGGCGAGATCTTCGCCCGCCACGACTTCCTGGACATCTACACCTACGCCAAGCAGAAGGGCTTCCTCATCACGCTCTTCACCAACGGCACGCTCATCACGCCGAGGATCGCCGATTACCTCGCCGAATGGCGCCCCTTCGCCATCGAGATCACGCTCTACGGCGCGACGCGGGAGACCTACGAGGCGCTCACGGGGATCCCCGGCTCGTACGACCGTTGCCTGCGCGGAATCCGCCTGCTGCAGGAACGCGGTTGCCGCTCTCGCTCAAGACCGTGGCCGTCTCGATCAACAAGCACGAGATCGGCGCCATGAAGGAACTCGCGCAGGCGATCTTGGTGTCCTATTCAAGTTCGACGCGATGATGACTCCGCGCATCGACTGCTCGCAGAGCCCCCTCGAGGTGCGCCTGCAGCCTTGGGAGATCGTGAAGATGGATCTCGAGGATCCGTCCCGCGTGGAGGAATGGAAGAAGCTCGCCGAGCGGTTCGCCCTCGTCGTGAAGCCCCACCAGCGCCTCGCGGATGTCTACCGGTGCGGGGGCGGGGTGGAGGGGTTCGCGATGGACCCCGAAGGGAAGATGAGCCTGTGCGTGCTGTCCCACCAGGAAAAGTACGACTGGCGGGACGGCAGCGTCGCCGAGGGCTGGGACCGGTTCATCAAGGCCGTGCGCGCGAAGCCCGCCACGCGGGTCACGAAGTGCACCGCCTGCGAGATCCGCGACATGTGCGGCATGTGCCCCGCCAATGCGGAGCTGGAGAACGGCGATCCCGAGGCGCCGGTGGACTTCCTGTGCCACGTGGCCCACCTGCGCGCGCATTCGATGGGCATTCCCGTGCCGCCGCACGGGGACTGCGAGTACTGCGAGGGCGGCTCCCGGCATGCCGAGCTGGTGAGTTCCGCCGAGTCGCTCGAGCAGGGCCGCACGGAGAACTGGATGGGCACCGCAAGCCGCGCGAAGGTATTTCCCATCGCGGCCGTTAGCGGTGGAGGGTGCGGCTCGTGCGGAGCGCCCGGTGGCGGCTGCTCTTCGCAGGGCGCCTGAGTTGACTGGCAATACCTGAGGTCAGAATGAACGAAAACGAAAAAGACGATTCCTCCCCGCGAAGCAAGAAGCCTTACGTGAAGCCGGCATTCCTGGTGATCGCGTTGAGGCCCGACGAGGCTGTGCTGGGAGCCTGCAAGACCAATGGCGCCAGCCGGGCCGGGCAATCGCGGGCGCTGCCGGAGCATCGGCAGCAATTGCAGCAGCCAGGGGTCCTGAGGCGCGGTCGCGGCCGACGCGCGCGCACATGAGACTTCCACCGATGACGACACGGCGTTCAGCCCAGGTGCGCATCGGGGACATCGGCGTTGCGCTCGAGTGCGCCGATCCCGGGATGACGATCGGCGTCCCGGCCGAGACGGAACGCTTCCTGGTTCGCGACGGCGCCGTGGACGCGACCGTGACGGCGGCATGGGGCGATCTGCGCGGGCCCGCTGCCGGCGACGAGATCTTCGATTCGGGCGGGCTCTGGAAGCTCTACCGCCAGGACGGGGACTACGTATTCCGGTTCAGCTCCCCGGCCATCGGGCAGCACCCGTACAAGGAGGCCCGCTTCAATCCGGATTTCACGGCGGGCGAGGTGACGCTGCACGCGGAATACCATGACCGCCGCGAGCCGGCGACTCCGCTCGAGTATCCGCTCGACGAGCTGCTCATGACGAACCTCCTCGCGCGCGGCCGCGGCGTCGAGTTGCATGCGTTCGGGATGCGGGATCGCGATGGCCGCGGCTACCTCTTCACCGGCCATTCCGGCGCCGGCAAGTCGACGACCGCCGGGCTGTGGGAGAAGGAGGGCGTCCTCGTCCTCAGCGACGACCGCATCATCCTGCGCTACCTGGACGGGAAGGTCTGGATGTACGGCACGCCCTGGCACGGCGAAGCGCAGCTGGCCGCGGCGGAGCGTACCGAACTGTCGCGGATCTTCGTCCTCGGGCGCGGTAAACGAAACGAATTGGTGCCGCTTGCGCCGGCGGAGGCCGTGTCCCAGCTGTTTTCGCGCAGCTTCGTGCCCTTCTACGAGCCGGCCGCGCTGGGTTACACGCTCGAATTGCTGCAGCGGATCGCGGAAGCGGTTCCCTGCGCGGAACTGCGCTTCGTACCCGACGACAACGTCGTCGAGTTCGTCAGGAAATGCTCATGACCATCGCACACAAGACAGAAGCCTTCATGGACGTCGCCACCGAGCTTCTGGACCGGGGGCACAGGGTCCGCTTCCGCGCCGAAGGCGGGAGCATGCACCCGGCCATTCGCGGGGGCGATGCGATCGTCGTGGAGCCGGTCGCGCCGGCCGACATCCGGACGGGCGATGTCGTCCTGTACCGGACGGCGGAGCGGGTGATCGCGCACCGGGTAATTGGCGTCGACGCCGGTATCGGTGCGTCGCCGGTCTTCACGCTGCGTGGCGATGCGGCCGGCAGCGCCGAGGAGCCCGTGGAGTCGCACCAGGTCCTCGGGCGGGTGGCGGCGGTGGAACGCAAGGGCTGGGGCGCGCGGCTCCGGGATCTCCTGGGAGCTTCGTTCGGTTTCCGCGCGCGCGCTGCCGTCGTCACGGCGGTGATGGCCGTGGCCGTGCTGTCGGCCACGCCGGCATTCGCGGCGTCGAAATCCTGGGTCGGGACGACGGGCGGCTCCTGGACGACGGGGGCCAACTGGTCGCCCGCCGGGGCACCGGCCGCCGGCGACGACGTCACCATTCCCGCCGACCAGAGCGGCGACATCACCAACGTCCCGACCATCACGCTGAACAGCCTCGTCATCAACGGCACCTGCGACTTCGAGTCGAACCCGACCGGGAACACGATCACCGTGACTTCCCTCTTCACCGTGGCCGCGGGGAAGACGATGGTCACGGGCAGCGCGGTGAACGGCAGGCTCGAGTTCACGCTGGGCGCCGCTTCCACCGGGACCATCGCCGGCACGGTCGATATCAATTCGGGCGCCCTGGCAGACCGCGTCTTCACGAACAACGGCGACCTCACGATCACCGCCGACCGGCCTCATCACGAATACGCAGGGCACTTCCGTCTTCTTGAACGCCGCCGGCGCCACGCTGAGGATCGGCTCCGCGGACGGGATCACGACGGCCCCCACGGCGACCGGGAACATCCGGACGAGCACGCGCACCTTCAACGCGGCGGCGAATTACGTCTACAACGGGACGTCCGAACGCAGAACACCGGCAACGGCCTGCCGACCGACGTGACCGGCAGCGCTCACGATCGACAATCCGGGAAATACGGTGACGCTGAACAGCGCCGAGTCGATCGCCAACGGCGGCACGCTGAACCTCGTCGCCGGGACCTTCGCGACCGGCACGAACCTCACGATGGCCAGCTACGTCCAGCATCGTCCGCAGCGCAGGCTCGATGACGGGAACGCCCCAGGGCAGGCGGCGTCTACGACGTGACCTATACCGGCAATTCCAAGACCACCGGCACCGAGCTCTGCCGGCAACGGCTTGCGCAACGTCACGGTGAACCTCACGGCCGGCCAGACCCTGACGCTCAACGTGAACCGCGCGCCGGACGGCAACCTCGTCGTGAGCAGCGGCACGTTCGACCTGGCCACGTTCACGATCGACCGCTCGGGCGGAGGCGGCACGTTCTCGATGGCGGCCGGGACCACCGTGCTCGTCGGTGGCGCCACCAACTTTCCCAATAACTACGGCGACCAACACGCTGAACGCGACCAGCACGGTCAACTACTACCGGCCGGAAACCCAGACCGTCGAGCAACGTGACCTACGGAAACCTGATCCTTTCCGGGAGCGGCAACAAGGACACGTCCGGCGCTGACCACCGTCGCCGGAAATCTCACCATCACGGATGGCCCGAACTTCCTGCGTGGCAGAACAGCCTGACCGTCACGGGCACCACGACGGTCGGCGGCGGGACGAGCGGCACCCTGACCATCGCCAACACGACGGGGACCAAGGCGTTCACCGGGCTGGTCACCGTCAACGCGGGCGGCACGTGGACGGAGGACGGTGAACGAGCCCATCACGTTCCGCGGCGGGATCACCAACAACGGCACGTTCACCGCCAACATCGGCGTGCATACGTTCGACACCAACAACCAGGCGCTGACGGGCACGTTCTCCATTCCCAACGTGACCGTGACCGGCGTGACCCTGACGAACAACAACTCGCTGACGGTGGGCACGGCGCTTTCGGGCAGCGGGGGGCTCACGCAGGCGGCCAATGCCACCCTCAATGTCGGCGGCACGTCGGGCATCACGACGCTGACGGCCACGGCGACGGACAACGAGGTCAATTACACGGGTGGCGCCCAGACCATCAAGTCGGTCAGCTACTACCACCTCGCATTCACCGGGGGCAACAAGACGGCTACCGGGGGCGTGACCATCGCGGCGGGCGGGACGATGGACCAGGGCTGCACGGTCGCCTTCAGCGCCACCGGCACCCTCACGCTGAACGGGAGCTACCTCAACTGCAATTCGTCGACCGTCGGCGGAAGCGGCAACCTGACGGTGGGCGGAATCGACGTGAACGCGGGCGGCTCGTTCGATTACGTGGGCGCTGCAGCCGGCGCGCCGACCGTCACGATCGGGGCCGCGGGAGTCGTCAACGACGGAACCATGCGCATCTGGGGCGGCGGAAGGAACGGTGGCGAGCCCACCTGCCCGGCCGCTCCGCCGACCATCGTCACGGCCACTGCATCCCGGTCGTGGAGCGGGACGGGCTTCTTCCACCTGACGAACCTGTCGATCGACGACCAGAACGCGACGGTCCCGATCACCGCGTGGAACTCCACGAGCGTGTCGGGCAACACGGGCAGCTGGACATTCACCTCCGGCACTTGCGAATACGCCAGCCCGACCGCGGTGAAGGTGAGCTCCTTCGCGGCGGAGCAGACGGGGAAGGGCGTCCGGATCAGCCTCAAGACGAGCCGGGACGTGAACAACCTGGGCTTCAACCTCTACCGCGAGGTGAACGGCCAGAAGGTGAAGCTGAACGCGTCGCTGCTCGCGGGGACGGCGCTCATGGGCGGGGCGGGCACCAGCTTCACCGCCGGGCAGTCGCGCCGCTGGCACCACGGCAGCGGTCGCGTAGGGGACGTCTACTGGCTCGAGGAAGTCGACCTCAACGGGATGAAGACCTGGTACGGCCCGGTGGCGGCGCAGGGCTCCGTGGTCGCCGCCAAGTCGATGGCGACGGCTACGGGCCCGGTGCAGGCGCTCCAGGCGGCCAATGCCCCGGTCGCTCCCGCCGGCGCGCAGGACGAGGAACTCGAGACGGCGCTGACGCTCTCCCGCGTGGGGAGCGTGAGCGGCGCGGCGGTCGTGAGCACCACCACTGCGGTCCTCGAGGGGGCGAAGCAGGTCGCCAAGTCCGCGGCGGCGCCGCAGAACCTCCCGAAGCAGCACGCCCTGGCCGCTGGCGCGGCGGTGCGCCTGGGAGTCAAGCGCCGAAGGCTGGTACCGCGTCACGCAGCCGCAGCTCGTGGCGGCCGGGATCAGTTCGCGCGTCGATCCGAAGACCCTGCAGCTCTACGTGAACGGCATCCAGCAGCCCATCGTCGTGCAGACCGCGGCCGCCGGCAAGTTCGGCCCGCAGGATGCGGTCTACTTCTACGGCATGGGCGTCGACACCACCTGGTCCGATACGCAGGCGTACTGGCTCGTGGCCGGTCCGGGCACTCGGATTGCGGATGGCCACCAGCAGCCTGGCCGCGGGAACGCGAAAGGCCGTCAGCTTCCCGGCGACCGTCGTCTGGAAGCCGCGGACGCTGTACTTCGCCGCGCTGCTGAACGGGGACGGCAACAACTTCTTCGGACCCGTGGTGACCGACGTGCCGACCAGCCAGGACCTGACGGTGAGCCGCCTGAACGCATCCGGCGGCGCCTCGAAACTGCAAGTGAAGCTGCAGGGCGGGACGACCGGGGCGCACGCGGTGACGGTGGCGCTCAACGGCACGGTGCTCGGCCAGGCGCATTTCTCCGGGCAGGACAGCGTCGTGGCGACGTTCGCGGTGCCTGCGCTGAACGAGGGAGCCAACACGCTCACGCTCACGGCGGCGAACCAGGACGATGTGAGCGCCGTGGACGAGGTGCGGCTCACCTATCCGCGCCGCTACACGGCCGAAGGCGACGCGCTTCGATTCACGGTGACGGCAGGAAGCACGGCGACCATCGACGGCTTCAGCACCCAGGCCATCACCGCCATCGACATCACGAACCCCGCCATGCCGTCGCTGGTGCAGGGGAAGGTGACCGGGAGCGCGGGCAACTACGCGCTGACCCTCCTGCCCGCGGGAGCCGGCACGCGCACCCTGCTGGCGGTGGGTAGTGGCGGGATCAGGACGCCGACCGTCGCCGCCAACGAGCCGTCCAGCCTGCATGCGGCCCCAGGCCGGCCACGACATGGTGATCATCGGCCATGCCAGCCTGCTCGCGAGCGCCGAACCGCTGGCGGATCTGCGCGAGTCGCAGGGGCTCGACGTGGCGTTGATCGACGTCCAGGACATCTACGACGAATTCAACTTCGGCGTGAAGAGCCCCAATGCCCTGAAGGCCTTCCTCACCGCGGCGAAGGCGAACTGGACGGTGAAGCCGACCTTCGTCCTGCTCCTGGGCAATGGAACGTTCGACCCGCGCAATTTCCTGGAAACGGGCGTGCCGGACCTCGTCCCCGCGAAGCTGGTCGACACCGGGTACCTCGAGACGGCCTCGGACGACTGGTTCGTCGATTTCGACAACGACGCGATCCCGGACATGGCGATCGGCCGCCTGCCGGCCGAATCGGTCGCCGCAGCCGACCTGATGGTGGACAGGACGGTGGCCTACGACGAGCAGATCGGCTCCCCGTGGATGACGCGGGCGCTGCTGGTGAGCGGACAGAACCAGGAACCCGACGACGACTTCGAGGGGATGTCGGTGGCCGCGCAGGCTGCGTTGCCGGGCGACATGGCGGTGACCAACCTGGTGCAGGGCGTAACCCCGAACCCGGCAGCCGCCCTGATCGCCGGCATCAACGCGGGCCAGGGGCTGGTCAACTACATCGGGCACGGCTCGAACGAGGTGTGGGGAGGCGGCCTGTTCGATTCTTCGGCCGCTCTCGGGCTCGCGAACGGGGACATGACGCCGATCGTCCTCTCGATGACCTGCCTCAACGGCTACTTCCAGGACGTGTACACGGCCGCGCTGGGCAAGGCGCTGCTGACCGCGCCTGGCGGGGGCGCGGTCGCCGTCTGGGCCTCCTCCGGGCTGAGCGACGCCGGGCCGCAGGCCACGATGAACCAGGCCATGGTGCAGGCGCTCTACGGCAATGCCGGGATGACGATCGGCCAGGCCGCCGCCGCCGCCAAGGCCGCGACCTCCGACATCAACGTCCGCCGCACCTGGATCCTCCTCGGCGACCCCTCCGTCGTCCTCAAATAAGGCGCCCCTCATCCCGGGCAAGGCTCCCCTCTCCCTTGGGAGAGGGGCTGGGGGTGAGGGTCGCATTTCTCCCCTCTCCCTTGGGAGAGGGGTCGGGGGTGAGGGTCAACACTCGGTGTCGAGTTAAGGTACGGTTACCGTCCCGTTTTGTACCCGGTTCATGAACCGGGTTCGTCATACCTCATGCTCGCAAGAGATCTCTCCACCGTAGCCTCCTTCGCGACTCCCTACCGCGGCGCCCTGGCGCTAGGAGCCGGGCTGATGCTCGTCGAGAGCGCGGCAGCGCTCGCGGTACCCTGGCTGGGCAGCCGCCTCGCCGAAGCCGTCCTGGAGGGCGCCACAGCCCGCAGCTGGGGCGTCGGCGCAGTCCTGGCCACGCTCTTCGCCCTCTTCGCCCTGCAGGCCCTCCTCAAGTTCGCCAGCACGACGGTGGTCGGCACTACCGTCGCCCACCTCGAAGCCGGCCTGCGCACCCGCCTCTACGACCACCTCCAGGCCTTGCCGCTGTCCTTCTTCCAGCAGCGGCGCCTGGGCGACTCCCTCTCGCTGCTGACCTACGACGTCTCCATCCTGAGCGCCTACCTGGGCGGCACGATCGTCGCGATCGGGCCGCTGCTGTTCACCGTCGCCGGCGCCCTGTACTTCATGCTCAGCCTGCAGCCCGCGCTCGCCCTGGTCGCAGCCATCCTCGTGCCCGGGTTCTACCTCCTGCTCAAGATCCTGGGCCGGGGCATCCGGCCGCTCTCCACGGAGATTGCCGAGGCGCACGACGACGCGGTGTCCCTCGCCGAGCAGAACCTGGGCATGCTCCCGGCCATCAAGTCCTTCACCCGCGAGGCGCACGAGTCCCGCGCCCACGGGGACCACGTGGAGAGGATCCGCGACCTCACGGCCCGGCAGCTGCGCATCCAGGCGGCGATCAGCCCCGCCCTGCAGCTCCTGGCGGCGGCGGCGATCCTGGTGGTGCTCTGGCTCGCGAGCGGCCAGATCGACGACGGCAGGCTCAAGCCGGCGGAGCTGGTGGGCTTCCTCCTCTACGCGATGCTCCTCACGCGCCCGGTGGCGGGCCTGGCCGACGTGTACGGGCAGACCCAGACGGTGCGCGCGTCCGTCACCCGGCTGCGGCAGGCGCTCGAGGAAGAGACCGAGCCCCCGGCGCATGTCGGCGAGACGCTTGCCCCGGTGCGGGGTGAAATCGCCTTCGAGGGCGTGAGCTTCGCCTACCCCGGCCGCCCGCCGGCCCTGCAGCAGGTGGACCTGCGAATCGCCGCCGGGGAGACGGTGGCCATCACCGGCGCGAACGGGGCCGGCAAGAGCACGCTCGCGCAGCTTCTCCTGCGCCTGCACGAGCCCGGCGAGGGCCGCATCACGATCGACGGCACCGACATCGCGACCGTTTCGCTCGCGAGCCTCAGGCAGCAGATCGGGGTGGTGCCGCAGCACGTGCTCCTCTTCAACGACTCCGTGCGCCACAACATCGTCTACGGCCGGCCCGACGCGACGGACGCGGAAGTGGAGGCGGCCGCCCGCGCCGCCCGTGCCCACGACTTCATCGCCAGCCTGCCGCACGGGTACGACACGGTGGTGGGCGACCGCGGCGTGCGGCTCTCCGGCGGCCAGCAGCAGCGCCTGGCGCTGGCCCGGGCGCTCCTCAAGGACCCGCGCATCCTCATCCTCGACGAAGCCACGGCGATGTTCGATCCCGAGGGCGAGCTCGAATTCCTGGAGGCCTGCCGCGACCTCCTGGAGGCCCGCACGGTGCTCCTCATCACGCACCGCCCCGCGCCGCTCGCCATCGCCGACCGGACCATTCGCCTGGACGGGGGGCGGATCGTTGGCTGACTACGGCGTCTACGGCGTCACGATCGCGAGCGAGATCCCGCTGGCGCTGCCCGAGAGCCGGGGGAAGGGGCTCTTCACGATCGCGCTCCGGCAGGTGCCCGCCGCCACGATCCAGGAAGCGATCCGGGGCGCCTCCCTGACCACCAAGGAGGACTGGTTCGACTACGGCACTCCTCGCGGACGGATCCAGCTACGCCCAGTGGCGAGGCGTGGGGGAGTTCCTCGTCTCGCAGGACGGCCGGGACATCGCCTGCGCCCCGGCCCCGGGAGCGCACGAGGAATCGTTCCAGGTCTACCTGCTGGGGCAGGCGTTCTCCTTCGCGCTCGTGAAGGCCGGCTGCGAGCCGCTGCACGCCACGGTGGTCGAGAGGAATGGCGAGGCCATCGCGCTCGTGGGGGAGAGCGGGCAGGGCAAGAGCACGCTGGCCGCGAGCTTCCTGGCGACGGGCCTGCGCCTCCTGACCGACGACCTCATGCTGCTCTCGCCGGGCGAGCCGCCTCTCCTCGCCTATCCCGGCCCGCCCCGGATCAAGCTCCTTCCGGACGCGGCCGAGCGCATCATCGGCCCGGAGGCGTCGAAAGTGCCGATGAACCCCGAGACGGACAAGCACGTGTTCCCGGTTCCTGCCTCGAGCCAGTGCCGCGATCCCGCGCGGCTGCGGGGCATCTATGTCCTGGAGCATGGCGAGCCTTCGCGGCAGGAGATCCGCATCGAGCCGCTGGCCGGCCGCGAGGCGTTCATGGCGTTAGTGGGCCACACGTTCAACCGGTACCTGTCGGACCCGGAGCGCCTTCGCCGCCAGCTCGTGGAAATGACCCGCGTGCTGAATGCGGTGCCGGTGAAGCGGATCGTCTATCCCCCCGTCTTCGAGCGGCTCGAGGACGTGCGCGACGCGCTGCTGCGGGACGCGGGGATCTGAAGGCGCGGGCGTGAGCGCGTTCGTCGGCATCGTCGATCTCTCGGGGGCGCCCATCGACGTGGCGCTCCTGGAGGCGATGACGGACAGCCTCGCAGCCCCGCGGCCCGGACGCCCGCGGAACCTGGCACGGCGACGGGGCGGGGCTGGGCCATGCGCTCCTTCGCACGACGGACGAGGCGGCGCTCGAAGCGCAGCCCTTCAGCTTCGACGGCACCACGTGGATCGTCGCCGATGCGCAGGGTGGATGCCCGCGAGCAGCTGGTCGCGGACCTGAAGGCGGCCGGCCGCGAGGCCTCGATGGCGCGCCCCGACGTCGAGCTGATCCTGCACGCCTGGCACGCCTGGGGCGAGGAGTGCGCGAGCCGCCTGCTGGGCGATTTCGCCTTCGCGATCTGGGACTCGGCCCGGCGGCGCCTCTACTGCGCGCGGGATCATTTCGGGATCAAGCCGCTCTTCTACGCGCACCGGGGGAACGTCGTCGTCTTCGGCAGCTCGCTCGCCTGCGTGCGGCGGCACCCCGCGGTGTCGTCCACGCTCGACGACCTCGCCATCGCCGACTTCCTGATCTTCGGCCA
>CAWGOH010000002.1:0-225586 GCA_963824135.1 uncultured beta proteobacterium
AAGGTCAGGCCGCCTTCCCGCAGCACGCCTTGTACTTCTTCCCGCTGCCGCACGGACAGGGGTCGTTGCGGCCGACCTTCCCGGATTCGCGCTTCTGCGGGATGCGGTTCACGCGGGTGTCGAACCAGTAGTGGTAGGCGTCCTCGACGGTGTCGAAGAAGACCTCGCGCGCGCCCTGCATCAGGTGCGCCTCGGATTCGCCGCCCTCCCAGGGCTCGCCCGACTCGAGCGCGTGCTCCTTGAGCCGGCCGGAGAGCGCCATGAACGGGAAGAGGAGCTCCTCCACGGTCTCGTGCTCGCCGGAGCTGTACCAGTCGGGATCGGCCAGCGCCGCGCCCAGGAGGTAGCCCTCGCACCAGACCGCGAGCTCCTCCTCGCCCTCCTCGACGGGGTAGGAAATGATGTCGAGGCCCTGCCCCGAGCCGAGCTCGCGCGTGGTGTCCTCGAGAAAGCGCTGGAGGAGATCGGTGACCTCCCGCTCCTCCTCGCTACTTGCGAACTTGTGCTCGCCCATCGCGGAGGCGAGCCACTTCTCCTTCGGGATGGGCGCCGGGGCGCTCGCCACCGCGCAGAAGAACCCCTGCAGGGCGTCGAGGGTGAGGGAATCGTCGAGGTGCTCGGCGGAGAGGAGCGCCTCGAGGCGGTCGAGGTCGGCGGGGGCGAGGCGGGGGGCGGAGGTCATGCGCGAAGGTTACCAGCTTGGATACTCATCCCACCCTCACCCCACGGCCCTCTCCCAAGGGAGAGGGAGCCCATTTCTCCCCTCTCCCTTGGGAGAGGGGCCGGGGGTGAGGGTACCGTCACGAAACCGTCGCGGTAGTTTCACATGGGGTTCCTATCCTCCGCCCTTTCCCTGGAGGATTCCCATGGCCCAGAGCATCCGCGACGACGACGGCACCAGCAACCTTTCCGGCAACCCCCACCTCACGCAGCTCGTCGAGACGGCGATCGCCCGCAACCCCGCCCGCCGGGCGTTCCTGAAGACGGGCCTGGGCGCGGCGCTCCTTCCCTTCATCGGCGGCGTGGCGGCGTGCTCGAGCGACGATGAAGAGCAGGCGATCGAGAACATCCTGGGCTTCAAGTCCGTGCCGACGAGCTCGGCGGACGTGATGGTGGTGCCCGAGGGCTACCGGGCCGAGACGCTGGTGCGCTGGGGCGACCCGCTCCTCGCCGGCGCGCCCGATTTCCGCGGCGACGCGAGCGAGACCTCGTTCGAGGCCGAGCTCCAGGTGGGCGACAACCACGACGGCATGCACTTCTTCGGCTTCAAGAACGCCGACGGCAGCGAGAAGAGCGACTCGGGGCTGCTCGTGATCAACCACGAGTACATCAACCCCGAGTACTACTACGCGCCCGGCACCGACCCCGCCAACTGGCTGCTGCCGTTCACGGCCGAGAAGGCGAGGAAGGCGCTCGCGGGCCACGGCATCTCGGTGGTGGAGGTTCGCCGCAAGGCGGACGGCAGCTGGGAGTACGTGCGCGGCTCCGCCTACAACCGCCGCATCACGGGCTACACGCCCATCGAGATCACGGGCCCGGCGCGCGGCCACGACCTGCTCAAGACGGCCGCGGACCCCGAGCGGCGCCGAGGTGCTGGGCACGCTCAACAACTGCGCGAGCGGCTGGACGCCCTGGGGCACCTACCTCACCTGCGAGGAGAACTTCAACGGCTACTTCGGCTGGAACGGCACCTACACGCCGAACGCCCTCGAGAACCGCTACGGCATCGCCAAGGACGGCTTCGGCTACCTGTGGCACACGGTGGACCCGCGCTTCGACGTGGCGGTGAACCCCAACGAGCCCAACCGGTTCGGCTGGGTGGTGGAGATCGACCCGTCCAACCCGGCGAGCAAGCCGAAGAAGCGCACGGCGCTCGGCCGCTTCAAGCACGAGAACGCCGAGCTCGTGGTCGCCGCCCAACGGCAAGGTGGTCGTGTACCTGGGCTGCGACGAGCGCAACGAGTACATCTACAAGTTCGTGAGCGCGGGCACCTACAACCCCGCCAACGCCGCCGCCAACGCGAACCTGCTGGACACGGGCACGCTCTACGTCGGCAAGTTCGAGGCGGGCGCGGCGGCCGGCGACCGCATGGGCACGGGCAGCTGGGTTCCGCTCGTCTTCGGCAGCAACGGGCTGGATGCCGGCAACGGCTTCACGAGCCAGGCCGACGTGCTCATCCGCGCGCGCCAGGCCGCCGACCGCGTGGGCGCGACGATGATGGACCGCCCCGAGTGGATCGCGGCCAACCCGAAGAAGGCGGGCGAGATCTACATCGCGCTCACCAACAACAACCGCCGCGGCACCGCACCCGCTTCGGCGAACAAGGTCGGACGGCACGACCGTCGCCGGCTCCGCCCGCCCCGCGGTGGACGACGCGAACCCGCGCGCCGACAACCAGTGGGGCCACGTGCTGCGCTGGAACGAGACCGGCGGCGACCCCACGGCGACGACCTTCTCCTGGGACATCTTCGTGGTCGCCGGCAACCCGAAGGCGACGCCCGACCGCACGAACCTGCGCTCGGGCTCGGCGAACGTCACGGTGGAGAACATGTTCAACAGCCCGGACGGCCTGCAGTTCGACTCCTCGGGCCGGCTGTGGATCCAGACCGACGGCAGCTTCGCCAACACCGGCAACTTCGACGGCCAGGGCAACAACCAGATGCTGGCGGCCGACATCGCCTCCGGCGAGATCCGCCGCTTCCTCGTGGGGCCCTCGGGCTGCGAGGTGACGGGCGTGACCTGGACCGCCGACCGCCGCACGATGTTCGTCAACATCCAGCACCCGGGCGAGCTGGGCAGCCACCCCAACCGGCCCAAGAAGGCCGGACGGCTCGTTCTACGGCGACAACGACATCGCGCGCGACGCGGCCAGGTTCTCGAAGTTTCCGGCGGCGAACGACGCGACGATCGTGGGCAACTCGCCGCGGCCGCGGCCCTGCACGATCGTCGTGCGGCGCACGGACGGCGGGGTGGTGGGGACCTAGGAGTTCCTTCGGGTATCCCACCGTCTGCGCGAAGGCCACGAACTGGTCGTGGTCCAGGCGCATGGCGCGCGCGAGCTTCGGGTAGTCCACGGCGCCGCGGAACACGGTCGCGAGGCCCGCGGACGCGCAGTACAGGTACACGTTCTGCCCGATGAAGGCGCTGTCCACGGAGCAGTAGAGCTTGCGGTTCTCGGGCGTCAGTTCCGACATGCGCGCGCCGTTGGCGACGTACACGAGGTTGAGCGGCGCGCGGCCCGCGAAATCCTGCTGCCCGGTCTGCGCGCGGATGTCGCCGGCCGGGTGCGGCACCAGGGCGTGGCGCTTCGGGTCGTAGAGCCAGAGCCCGTCCTCCATCGCCGCGTACACGTCGATCACGATGATGTGGCGCCAGGAGGGGGCGGTGCGGTCGCCGTTGGGGCGGTTCACGCCGTAGGCGGACCAGAGGAGGTCGCCGAGGACCTGGTCCGGGATCTTCCTCGCGGAGAACTCGCGCGTGGAGCGGCGCAGGCTCAAGGCCTGCATCAGCGGCATGCCGCCTTCCTTGGTGGGGGCGGGCAGCATCCTGGCTTCGGCGACCGGGGGCGCGGCGGATACCTTCATCGGCACGAAGGCAGGCGCGATGATGGCGGCACCGGTGATGCCGGTGCTGGCAAGGAAATCGCGGCGGGAGTACCGGGACGCGTCGGGGATGTCGACGTGCCGGCGACGAGGGGTTGTCATGGCAGCCTCCTCGGGGCACCCGAAGACACCGCACGACGCGGCGTTCAGGCGGCCTGTGGTTTCCTCATGTTACGGCGGGGGGAATGGCGCCCTTTGACGCGGGTCAAGTGAGCGCTGCCTAACCTGAAGACCCTCACCCCCGGCCCCTCTCCCAAGGGAGAGGGGAGAACTCCCGCCCTTCTCCCAAGGGAGAGGAACTTCTCCCTCTCCCTTGGGAGAGGGGCGGGGGTGAGGGTCGCTAGCCGACCTCGACCTCGACCGTCCGATACCCCACGCGGCTGCTGCCCACCTTCACGGTGAGCTTGCCCTTGCCCTCGGCGACGAGGGTCACGAAGCGCTCGTGGGGGTTGCCGCGGGTCCAGGGCATGAAGACGTTGGGGCCGTTGTAGAGGCCGCTGCCCCAGCCTTCGAGGTGGCCGATCTCGATCACGGATTCGGCGGGCGCGACCAGCTTGGCGCCCGACGTGGTGAGGCGAAGCGGCTCGGAGAGGGGGAGCTTGCGCGCCGAGGGCAGCCCGTAGGTGCTCATGTAGCCGCCATTGGCGATCCGCAGCTCCACGCGCGTGTGGCCGTCGCCCATCTTCTCGCGCGTCACCACCTCGAGCGTCACCTGGGGCACGAGGGCCGCCACGCGCAGGAAGGCCGCGCTCTGCGTGGCGCAGGTCTCGGCGAGCTTCTCGAACGGGGGGTTCCAGATGCCCACGCGCGGGTCGAACCCGCCGACCTCGACCTCGCCCAGCTGCGGGTGCTTCGCCTTGCGCCAGCGCTTGAACATGCGGCCGCCGTTCACTTCGCGGTCCATCTTCGCCATCGCCAGGAAATCCTTGCGGTCGAGCTGCGAGTAGTGGTCCACGAAGGGCTTCTTGCGCTCGATGCCCAGCTGCTTGAAGAGATCCCACAGCTCGATCACGTAGGCGAGCGCGCCGCGCTGGTGGTAGGCCCACTCGGTGATGTCGCCGCGCAGGGGCTTGTCCGGCTCGTAGAGGAACTCGTGGAAGCCGCTCACCGTGGCGTAGCCCGTGTGCTCCGTGAGCCAGGTCTCCACCTGCTTGAAGATGGCGAGGTCCGTCTGGTCCATCTTGCTGTCGGGCTTGTCGCCCAGCGGGCGGATGAGCACGCCGCCGAACGTGTGCAGGTTGAGCCAGGTGACGATGTGCGGGTTGCGCGTGGCGAACTCGATCACCGCGCGCGTCTCGGGCGTGCTGCCCGGGTAATGGCCCGCGCCGGCCTGTTCCGATTCCGGCGCCCACTGGTAGGGGAAGTTGCGGTTGAAGTCGTTGAGGTTGTCGCCGAGGAAGTACGGGATCGGGGATGCGGCGGCCGTCGAAGTTGACGATGTGCCCCTCGGGATAGAGCTTGTAGTACGGGCCCGTCGTCCTCGGGCAGGCGCGGCACCATCACCGGCGGATCGAGGGGCTTGCCGTCGTCGCCGCGGAGCTCCACCAGCTCGCCGTCGGGGCTTTGCTGGCGCATGTACATCATCTCGCCGTCGCCGTCGATGTCGCCCGCCTCCCACCAGGCGTGGTCCTTGTTGGCGCGGTCGTTCACGGGGCTGGAGCGGACGTAGCGGCCCTTCTTCATCACCTCCTCGGCGCCGTCCGGGGAGATGCGCGGGACGACGTAGACGAGGGCGCCGCGGATGGCATCGGCCATGTGCCTGGGCAGCGCCTTGCCGCCGGCTTCATCCTTGCCCTGGTGGATCGCGATGATGTCCTCGGCGAGGGCCAGCGCCACGCTCGAGCCGCACAGCTCGGAGGCGTGCATGTTGCCGTCGATCCAGATGGCGGGCCGGATCTCGTCGGGGTTCGCGCCGATCGTGAGCATCGGGATGTCGCGGCCGCCCGCGCTCTTGCCGATGCTGGAGAGGCGGACGATGCCGGGATGCTTCTTCGCCCAGGCCTGGAGTTGGGAGGTGAGCTCGGCGTAATCGAGGTACTTGGTCGCGAAACATCGGATGTCCTGTCGGAGTGCGGCGGGAAAGACCGACAGTTTACGCAATGTGGCCTTTCCCTTCGGGAGAGTGGCCGGGGCACGAAAGGTTGACACGGCGACTGTAACCACCTGTAACCATCCTTGCGCTTTCCCCGCGATGGTCCAACATGGTCATCGGGCTAGTCCCACGAAGGAGTCAACCATGTTGAAACGTCCCCTCTTGCTTGCAACGATCCTCGCCGCCGTGACGGCGGTGGGCTTTTCCACCCGTGCATCCGCGGATCCTGTCGCCGGCGCGATCATCGGTGGCGGCATCGGCGCGGCAGTCGGCGGCCCGCCTGGCGCGGCCGTGGGCGCGGTCCTCGGCTCCATCGTGGGCAGCACGACTCCGTACTATGGCTACTATCCGCCGGTCGCCCCGGTCTACAACCAGGGCTACTACGAGCGGCGGCTACAGCGCGCCGCCGCCCGCCGCGTATTACCCGCCGGCACCGGCGTACTACGCGCCTACGTACTACGCGCCTGCGTACGGGTACGGGTACTACGCGCCGCCCGTCTACTACGGACGGGCCTACTACGGGCCGACGCGGAGTCACTACGGGTCGTCACGGGGTTACTACGGACAGTCGCACGGCTACTACGGGCCGCAGGCCGGATATCGCGGCGCCGGGCACTATGCGAACGGGCCTCGGAACGGGAGGCAGGAACAACACTACGACCGTTACCAGGGTCGCCAGGACGGCGGGCGCTATGGTGGCAGCCAGTATCAGGGTCGCCAGGACGGCGGGCGCAATGGTGGCAGCCAATACCAGGGTCGTCAGGGCGGCGGACGCGATGGTGCCGCGCGTTACGCGAATCGGGAAGCGCCGAGCTATCGGTGAAGCCCGCGACTGACGTCGCAGGATCTGGAAGCCCCGCATCCGCGGGGCTTTTTCATTTCAGCGCCGCGCGGTAGTCGGCTGGCGAGAGGCCGCGGGACTGGAGCGCAGGAGGGCGGCGACGCGATCCCACGCCGTGTCCATTGCCCGGTCGAGGGCGAACACTGCGGTGGCGATCATCTCGGCGATGTGCAGGCTTCGCTCGACGCGGGCGCGCTTGGCGAGCTCTTCAATGGTTTCGAAATCGGGGAGCATCGTCGGTCCTTTTGGGTGTCGTGGAGAGGGCGCGCGAACTGGTGGTTCGGGCCGGTTCGACCATGCTACCCAAGAATTGTTGCAGTGCAATACCGATTATTCTGCTATTTCTTGCTCTGAATAGTGTCGCCAACTCAGACGGAATGGTGCAATGCACCACGAAGGGACGGAAATTCCCGTTTCGGGGCGTCCGATTGCACCGGGGCGGAGCGAAATGCACCGATTTCCTCCGGGAGCAACGCGTCTCCCGTCGGCGCTCGAGGGTCGGCGCACTTCTCCCCTCTCCCTTGGGAGAGGGGCCGGGGGTGAGGGTTCTACTTACCAGACTCCTTGCGACCGCCCCGAACGGGACTCGCGCTCATCGGCATCCCGCCCAGGATGAAGCCGCCCTGAGTGGACGGGCTCCCGGGTCACGATGAAATCGAGCGGAATTTCAGGCCGCGGCTCCGCCTCGCTTCCGGCAGTACCGTGGTGCACGTGGGGAATGGCCCAATTCCTGGGCGAGTACGGGCGAACCAGTTGCCTGGTCTTCCACTTGGTGGCTGACATGTCCTTCTCCATCCCGGCGGATTGACGAGCCGAGAGATGGGCCCCGCCGGGGTCGGGACGTTCTCGGTTTAGCAGCACTTGATGAGTCGCCCTGCAAGCTGAGTCAAATCGGCGACGGGGCCGGGGCCCCACGAATCCCATGCTACTCCCGGGATGGCTCAATGGGTGAGCCACCTTGGCAGGCCACCTTTCTCCCCTCTCCCTTGGGAGAGGGGCCGGGGGTGAGGGTCTATCTGTTCACCACCTTCGAATCCTCCGGCACCTCGTCCCTCTCCTTCATCCCGTAATCCCTCACGACCTCCGCCACCCTCAAGCGGTAATCCGCGAAGTAGCTCTCGCGCCCCAGCTTCTGCATGGCGCGATGCTCGGGGAGCTTTCGCCAATGCTCGAGCGCCTTCTCGTCGCGCCAGACGGAAAGCGACAGGAGCTTGCCGGGATTGGTGAGGCTCTCGAAGCGCTCCACCGAGATGAAGCCGTCGATCTTCTCGACGAGGGGGCGCATGCGGGCGGCCGCGGCGAGGTAGGCATCCCGCTTGGCCGGATCCGGGGTGACTTCGAACACGACGACGATCATTTCCGCACCTCCTTGCCTGGGCCGATCGCTTCCAGCCCCCGCTTCTCGTAGTAGCCCACGATCCGCTCCCCATCCCACACGAACGCGAGATGCGGCCCCTGGATCGCCGGCTTGAGGACTCGGGGCTTGAACGCCGCCACGCATTCTCCGCCCGGATTGCGCACGCTGTCCCACACGATGCCCAGGGCGCCCTTTGTCGCGAAGCGACCGCGCGAAGGGCTGCGAGCGCGCGTAGCTGTCGGGGTCGTAGAGGCTCGGGGCGCTTCTTCCGCTGGCCGCGAATGTCCACGAGGTCCGCCTGGAGATTGGCCTGGTAGCAGCGCATGTCGATCTCCCCCGGGGCTTCCTTCGTGCGGGCCAGGAAGATCGCGCGGTGGTGCGCGGTCTCGCACGCGGCCGTATGGAGGTCGTGCGCGGCGTACCAGGCGCCGAAGGTGCCGTCGGTGAAGCGCCCGCCCTCGGGATTCACGTGCGTGAAGGCGGCCATGATCGGGGAGCTGCCGGGGCCGGAGATCCGGTCCTCGGGGGCCACGAGGCGGATCTCGCCCACCTCGTCGCGAATCCGGTCGTTGGTGAGGCTCTCGATCGCGATCACGGCCTCGAGGTCCGCGGGATCGGCCACGCGCTCGAAGAGCTGGATCGGCGGGAAGCGGCTGGGAACCAGCCGGTAGCTCGGGCGCCAGTCGACGCGCGAGACCTTCTCAGCCCCAGCCACCGCGCTGGGCATCCAGGTATTGGCGCACGAGGAAGAGGTCGGCCACCTTGCCGGCCCTCAGGCGATCGAGCGCGCTGGCGCCATTGAAGAGGGGGCCCGCGTTCGGCTTGCGGATCCAGGCGTCGGCCGCCTCGGTCGAGGGCAGCAGCATCTGCAGCGCCTTGTAGATGCCGAAGAGGTAGGAAAGGCGCTCGAGCGTATCCGGCGACAGGGCGACCTCTCCGCCCTTTCGCCAGGCCGCGAGCGTGGTGCGGGAGCGAAGGCCGAGGAGGGCGAGCTGGTCGGCGTTGTCGAGCTTCCAGGCTTCCGCGATCCGGAAGAAGGTGCGCAGGGCGGCGGCGCCGGCGGCGGGGCTTCGGACGTCGACGGCGGAGGGGGCGTGCTTGAGAGCGGCGGTTTTCATGGGCCTGGCCATTCGCGAAGCGTCATGGTGTGACGTTCATAATTGTACTATATTTGCCATATTAGGTCCAATTGTGAACCTCTGCACGCGCTTCCCCTCTCCCTTGGGAGAGGGGAGACGAGGAAAGGGATAATGGCGGGCATGAAGAGAGCCGATCCCGTAGACGGATTCATCGCCGCGCTCGCCGCCTTCTCCCGCCCCCGCGTCTTCAACCCCTGGGCCGACGTGGACCGCGCCAACGACTTCGGCCCCGAGGCGCCCGCCATCCGCCGCGAGCACCTGCGCCGCTACCTCGCCGAGCGGATCGGCCACGCCCGCCTGCTGCTCGTCGCCGAGGCCGCCGGCTACCAGGGCGCCAAGTTCAGCGGCATCGCCATGACGAGCGAGCGGCAGCTCGCGGCATCGCCCGAAACCGGCAGCGACTTCTTCGAAGGCCCCAAGCGCCGCACCAGCCGCGAGTCCGTGCGCCCCGCGGGCTTCACCGAACCCACCGCCACCATCGTGTGGGGGCGCATGCGCGAGGCGGGATTGCAGGGCCGCGACTGGGTCAACTGGAACACCTTCGCGTGGCATCCGCAGGGCGCCACCGCCCTCAAGAACCGCACGCCCACGCCGGAGGAATTCCGGGCGGGGCTGCCGGCGCTGCGGCAGTTCCTCGCGCTCTTTCCGAAGGTGCCGGTGGTGGCGGTGGGGGAGAAGGCGCGGGGGATTCTCGCGGAGCTTCAGGTGCCGGTGGTGGCGGCGGTGCGGCACCCGGCCAATGGCGGGGCGACGGGGTTCAGGGAGGGGATTTCGAAGTTGCTGCGTTGACCCTCACCCCCGGCCCCTCTCCCAAGGGAGAGGGGAGAAATTGCACCCTCACCCCCGACCCCTCTCCCAAGGGAGAGGGGAGTTCACGTTCCCTGCCGCGCCGGAATGAAGGCCTTGTCCAGGGACAGGTGCATCTGCACGGCGATCGAGTCGACCAGCTTGCCGTGGTCCGCCAGCAGTTCGCGCGCCAGCTCGGCCTTCTGCAGCTGCGTGGCATCGAGGAGCTCCCGGCGCATTTCGTCGCGAAACCGGTACTCGTCGACCTTGATCAGGGTCTGGTCGACGGCGACCCACGTGATCGCGCCGGCAGCCAGCCCGCACAGCAGCGCCAGCGGTCCCCCGGGCGCACAGGCGGTCACCCCGAGTCCCATCATGACCAGGAACGAGCCGGCCCTCTTCCCCGCATACCGCGATGCCACGACCGCGGCCCTGGGGAACGCCCGCTGGGATGCCAGGCGAGCTGCCGCCGCGCTCGAGAGCCGGCCCGCCATGAGCGGTTCCGACGGCCGCGCCGGCGCCCAATCCGCTCGCGAGCGCGGTCGCAGCCCGATGCGCGTCGCGCTCGATGCCCGGAATGGCGGGGAGGTGAAGCGCTTCCGCCCAACAGGGCTCGGCGTGAACCTGGCTGCCCAGCCTTTGCCCGATCTGCGCCGCCCTGGCGCCCAGCGTCGCCTCGGCATGGGCGGCGAGCTGCTTGTTGGCCTGCGACAAGGTCTCCCGGATGTTCGCGCTGCCGAAGAGCCTTTTCTCCAGCTCGGCCTGCAGGTCCTGCTGGAGCGCATCGGTGGACCGCGCACCTATCCAGGCCGCGAGCCGGCTGTATTCCCCCACCAGCGAAAAGTACCAATCCAGGTAGTTGTCGACTCCCGCTTCGACGTCCAGGAAGAGTCGGTTGAGGGTTGCATCGATCTGCGCGGCGCCGTGCTGCTGTTCCGCCTTGCGGGCCGCGTCGATCTCGGTGTGGAGCTCCGCCTTCAGCCCCTCGAGCGCCTTGAGCGACTCGGCGGCCGCGCGGCAGGGATTCACCCACTGGACGACGGTGCGGCCGGCGCGCGCGGCGGCGGCGGGGTCGAAGTCGCGCAGGCTGAAGGCTGCCAGCAGGTAGATCGCCGCGATCACGGGCAGCAGCACCTTCAGGATCACATCCCCTGATTCGGGCGGCCGCAATGCCCGCCGCTGCGTGAGCGCCAGCACGCCAAGCTGCAGCCGCGTATAGCCCAGCGCGATGACGCTCGCCTGCAGGAGGAAGACGAGCCACGCCCCGAGCTTCAGCCATGGGCCGGGCAGGCTGGGGATGAGCACTTCGGCCGCGTGCCACGCGAGGCTGTCCGCGGCATTCAGGGATCCCACGATCGCTCCGACCAGCGGGCAGTCGGCGCGGGACGCGAAGTCGGCGTAGGCGCGCTCCGCCACGTCGGCCCAGGCTACCGCGCGCGTATCGGGCGCGCCGACCACGAAGTAGTCGATGGCGAAGAAGCTCACGGCCAGGAAGGCGACGTTGAGGGCCATGAGCACCCATCGCCTGGAGAGGAGTTCCACGTACTCCTGCCTGACGTCGTCCTCCAGGACGGACCGCGCGTACCGTGCCGCCAGGGTCAGGACGAGGATGTCGGCAGCCAGGAGCCCTGCGTGCCACGGATCGAGCATCGGGACGAAGGCGAGCAGCACGGCGGCCCAGGCGAGCGCGAAGACGAGCTGCATGGCGCTGGTGAGGTTCCCGCGCCAGAACCACCGCCGGACCCGGCTCGATTCACGCGTGGTCGCGACCAGGGCCAGCCGATGCTGGAAGAGCGCGTACTCGCGCTGGCCCGTCCATATCGGCCACGCGACGACGGCGACGATGAAGATGAGGCTCCAGCAGGGCGCCTTGAAGATGGCCTGCGACAGCGCGAGCAGGACGCCTCCCGCGACGAGCATCGCGGCGAGGTGAACGAAGGACTGGAGATTTCGAGTCACCGCCTGGATCCTGGTGTCGGTCGCGAGCGCAGGTGAGACACCCTCACCCCCGGCCCCTCTCCCAAGGGAGAGGGGAGCGCTTCCGGGCTACTTGTTCCAGGCCGCCATGTCCGAAACATCCAGCGTGAAGTCCTGGTTCTTCGGCAGGTTCTCCGCGTTCAGCTCGTTCTCCACGCCCTTGAACGCGGCGGCGAGCTTGAAGCTGATCTTGGCGATGTTCTTGGGGTCCGTGGAGAGCTGGACGCCTTTGTCCGAGATTACGACGGCGTTGCGCAGCAGGTCGGTGTAGATGCGCTCCGCCAGGGCGGTCGTGGAGGGATCGAAGAGGGGGGCGGTCATGGGGAGGGCTTCCGAGGGCAATGGATAATCCTACGCCACAAGGCACCCTCACCCCCGGCCCCTCTCCCAAGGGAGAGGGGAGAAGGTCTAGCGCATGACGCGCCCGCGACCCTGGTTCTTGGCGGTGTAGAGGACGCGGTCGGCCGCATCCACCAGGGCCTGCGCCCCCTGCCCGTCCTCGGGGAAGCCGGAGACGCCGGCTGAAAAGGTGATCCCGCTCTTCGAGATGTCGCCCATCTTCGTGGTGGCGCTGCGGGTCGCCTCGAGCAGCATGTTCACCCGCCCGACCGCATCTTCCGCCGTGGAGTTGGGGAAGAGCAGGCAGAACTCCTCCCCGCCGTAGCGGCACACGACGTCGCCCGCGCGGGTGCCCTCGGTGAGAACGCGCGCCACCGTGCGCAAGACTTCGTCGCCGAAGAGGTGGCCGAATTCGTCGTTCACGCTCTTGAAGAAGTCCAGGTCCAGCATCGCCACGGCGAGCGGCTGCCCGGTGCGCCCGAACAGGGAGACGAGCGCGGCGAGCACGGAATCGAGGTAGCGCCGGTTATAGAGGCCCGTGAGCGAATCGCGCAGCGCCTCCTCGCGCGCGCGGTCGCGTTCGTCGCGCAGGCGGTTGAGCTCGTAGCGGATCTGCACGGCGTAGTAGCGCGCCTTGGTCCCCATCCCCAGGCGTTTCTCGTACACCTGGAAGTACTCCTTCTGCAGCGCGAACGCCTCGGCATGCCGCCCGGCCTCCGCGGTCAGCTCCGCCAGCGACTCGAGCACCAAGCCGCGCAGCAGCAGGGGCGTGCGGTCCTCGAAGCGGGTGCGCGCCTCCTTCAGCCGCGAGATGGCGCCGCTGCGGTCGCCCTTCTTGGCGAGCGTCATCGCCCGCAGGTACAGCGCCCACACGAGGCACGGGCCGCCGTGCCTGGCCGCCTCGCGCTCGGCGAGGGCGAGCGACTTCTCCGCCTCCGCGTCGCAGTCGTTCCTGAGGAACGTGAGCGCGCAGGTGGTGTAGACGTTGCCCTCGGGCGCGGAGATGTGGGGCGACTCGGGGTCGGCCATGAGCTGGCGCGCGCGCGGCAGCGCTTCGACCGCCCGTCCCAGGTGCACCAGGCAATCGACCATGTTGGCCACGATTCCCACGCGCAGCCTCGGGTGCTGCAGCTCCGCCACCAGGGTCTCGGCCTCCTGCAGCACCGAGATCGCCTCCTCGTAGTCGCCCACGGCCACGAGCTCGCCGCCCAGGTTGGAAAGGAGCGTGGCCGTCTGCGGGCGGGCGTTGTGGGTGCGCACCTGGCCCAGCGCTTCGAAGAGGTAGCCGATGGATTGCGGCGCGTCTCCCAGCGCGGCGCAGGACCCCGCGATGCCGTTCAGCACGTAGAAGCGGTCCAGCGGCGCGAGGATGCCGGCCTCTTCCTCGAGGATCGCGCGGTACATGTCGTAGGCGCCCTTGGCGTCGCCCTCCATCATGCGCACGCGGGCGAGCCCGGTGCGGGCGAGCGTGGCGCCGCGCTTGTCCTCGAGCGCGGTGAACTCTCCCTCGGCCGCCTTCAGCGAGAGCAGGGCCTGGCCGGGGCTCTCGTAGCGGAGCTGGAAGTTGCCGATGGTGAGGTGGGCCAGCGCCTTGCAGGCGGCATCGCCGTCCTTCTCCGCCGCCGCCAGCGCCTCGCTCGCCCAGGCGTGGGAATCGCGGGGGCTGGAGTACTGGGCGTTCCAGGCCTTGTCGGCGAGGACCTGGCAGGACGTGGGGGCGGGCATCGGCGGATTCTAACCCTCGAAGATGCGTGCCACGTCGGCGGGCGTGAAGCGGTATTCCTGGTTGCAGATCTCGTCGTGAACCTTCATGACGCCTTGCTCGGCGAGCGCCGCTTCCACCTCCGTGCGGCCCAGGCCCTTGAGCATGGCCACCACCTTCTCCTCGCTGCGGCCGCAGCCGTCCTTCACGGGGTGGGGATTGAACAGGCGCACGTCGTCTTCCGGAAATATCGAGGTGACGAGGGAAGCGATGTCGATACCCTCACCCCCATCCCCTCTCCCAAGGGAGAGGGGGGCCTTTTGGGCTGCCTGTTGCTGGACGCGGGCCCAGCCGCTGGGGTCCCGCTCGTCGGCCTTGGGGAGCTTCTGCAGGATCAGCGCGCCCACGCTCCCCTCGGTGACGCTCACCCACAGATGCGTGGGCACCTGCTCGCTGCGGTCGAAGTAGCGCTCGAAGCACTCGGCGAGCGTCGCGCCTTCCAGCGGGACGATGGACTGGAAGTGGCGGCCGGTCTGGATGTTCTCGATGGTGAGGACGAGGCGGCCGGTGGGGAAGAAGTCGTGGATCGTCAGACCCTCACCCCGGCCCTCTCCCAAGGGAGAGGGAGTCCCATGCTCCCCTCTCCCGCTTGCGGGAGAGGGGCCGGGGGTGAGGGCGGCTTTCGGGTCGATCTTCAGCATCGCCCGCAGCGCCAGGTCCTGCGTGCAGTCGGCCACCGCGAGCGACACGGGCCCCTGGCCCATCACCTGGAGGACGGCGCGGCCGGGATGCTTGAGGCCGGAGCCGATCAGGACCGCGATGGCCGCGAACTCGCCCAGCAGCTGGCGGAAGGCATCCGGATATTCGCGCCGGGAAAGGATGGCCCGCCACAGCGGGCCCAGGCGCACGACCTGCCCCCGGATATCCAGGTTCTCGAGGAGGAAGCGGTCGGTGAGGTCGGAAGGGTGGGGCATGGCGAAATGATAACCCTCACCCCCGGCCCCTCTCCCGGAGGCAGAGGGGAGCAAGAGACTCCCTCTCCCTTGGGAGAGGGTTGGGGTGAGGGTCATACTGGGCCATGGATTCGCTCGCCCGCCTCATCAAGGCCGCCGATTTCGCCGCCTTCAAGCACCGCCGCCAGCGGCGCAAGGACGCCGAGGCCTCGCCCTACATCAACCACCCGCTGGCGCTCGCCCGGGTGCTCAAGATCGAGGCCGGGGTGGAGGACGTGGACGTGCTCGTGGCCGCGATCCTGCACGACACGGTGGAGGACACCGAGACCTCCGTGGAGGAGCTCGCGCGCGAATTCGGGATGGTGGTTGCGGTCATCGTGGCCGAGGTCACCGACGACAAGCGCCTGCCCAAGCCCGAGAGGAAGCGCCTGCAGGTGGAGCACGCGCCGCACATCTCGTCCCAGGCGAAGCTGGTGAAGCTCGCCGACAAGATCTGCAATCTGCGCGACGTCGTCGACGCTCCCCCGGCGCACTGGCCGCTGGAGCGGCGCCGGGCCTACTTCGAATGGGCCAAGGCGGTCATCGACGGGCTGCGGGGGGCGCATCCGGGGCTGGAGCGGCTTTTCGACGAGGCCTATCGCCTCAAGCCCTGACCCTCCATTGAGACAGGTCAATCCGGGGGGTTTTCCCAAGAGTATCTTGGACTTACACCTCGTAGCCCCTCCTGGGAGGCGCGTATGTATGCCCAGCCCCAGTCACTGCTCCCCAATTTCATCTCCGGCAACGCGGACCGCCTGCTGCACGCGACCATGGGCAAGTGGACCGGCGGGCTGTCGCCCGCGGCGCTGTCCAGCGCCTGGCTCGACTGGGCGATGCACCTCGCCATCTCCCCCAGCAAGCAGGCGGAGATCGTGGAGATGGGCGTCCGGCAATGGGAGCGCCTCGGCCACCTGCTGATGCACGCGCAGGACGGCACGTGCGAGCACTGCATCGAGCCCCTGCCGCAGGACCCGCGCTTCCGCGACCCGGCCTGGGACCAGTGGCCCTACAGCCGTGGTCTACCAGAGCTTCCTGCTGGGCCAGCAGTGGCTGTCGATCTCCATGCGCGGCGTGCGCGGCGTGACCCGGCACCACGAGCAGGTGATGGACTACACCACGCGCCAGGCGATGGACTACTTCTCGCCCTCCAACTTCCCGTTCAGCAATCCCGAGGTGATGAAGATCATCCAGGAGACCAACGGCGAGAACCTGGCCCGGGGCTTGCGCAACTGGCAGGAGGACATGGAGCGCACGATCCTCGGCGCGCCGCCGGCCGGGGCGGAGAACTACGTGGTCGGGAAGAACCTCGCGGTCACGCCCGGCAAGGTGGTGCTGAGGAACGAGCTGATCGAGCTGATCCAGTACACGCCGACGACGGCGCGCGTGCACGCCGAGCCCGTCCTCATGGTGCCGGCGTGGATCATGAAGTACTACATCCTCGACCTGTCGCCGCAGAACTCGCTGGTGAAGTACCTGGTGGACAAGGGGCACACGGTCTTCATGATCTCGTGGAAGAACCCGGGGCCGGAGGACCGCAACCTTTCGATGGACGACTACCTGCGCAAGCGGCGTGATGGCGGCCGTGGATGCGGTGGCGAAGATCGTTCCCAAGCGCAAGATGCACGCGCTGGGCTACTGCCTGGGCGGCACGCTGCTGTCGATGGCCGCGGCGGCGATGGCGCGCGATGGCGACAAGCGGTTCGCCTCGATGACGCTCCTCGCGGCGCAGACGGACTTCACGGAGCCCGGCGAGCTCGCGCTCTTCATCGACGACAGCCAGGTCACCTTCCTCGAGGACCAGATGTGGGAGAAGGGCTTCCTCGACTCGACGCAGATGTCGGGCGCGTTCCAGCTGCTGCGCAGCGTCGACCTCGTGTGGTCGAGCCTCGTGAAGCAGTACCTGAAGGGCGATCGCACGCCCGTGAACGACCTCATGTCGTGGAACGCGGACGGCACGCGCATGCCCTACCGCATGCACACGCAGTACCTGCGCAGCCTCTTCCTGCAGAACGACCTGGCCACCGGCCGCTTCAAGGTGTGGGGCAAGCCCGTGGCGCTGCCGGACATCGACGTCCCGATCTTCTGCGTGGGCACGGTCACGGACCACGTGGCGCCGTGGAAGAGCGTGTACAAGCTGCACCTGCTCACGCACGCCGAGCTCACCTTCGCGCTCACCACCGGCGGCCACAACGTCGGCGTGGTGAACCCGCCCTCGCCGGAGTCCAAGCGCCGGTTCAAGCTGCGCACGCGGCCGCAGGGCGGCGACTACCTCGATCCGGAGGCCTTCGAGCAGACGGCCAAGGAATATCCGGGCTCGTGGTGGACGGCCTGGGAAGGCTGGCTCTCCGCGAAGTCCTCCGGCAAGGTCGCGCCGCCCAAGCCCGGCGGCACCGCCTTCGCGCCGATGGGCGAGGCGCCCGGCAAGTACGTCCTCATCCGCTGACCCGGCAAGGGGGACGGTTCCAGGAACCGTCCCCTTTTCGCATACAATCCCGGCCATGACCGAGACCGACGGCACTCTCATCCTGCTTCCCGTGGACGGCTCCGAGACTTCCCTGCGGGCCGCGGAGTACTGCGTCTGGTTCGCCCGGGCGACGGGGGGGCGGGTGCTCGCCCTCAACGTCCAGCCGGCGTTCGAGAACTGGCAGACCCACGGCATCGGGCACGACACGGCGACCAAGCACCGCCAGGAACTCGCCAAGTCCAGTTGCGGGAAGGCGCTCGAGGTCCTCGCCGGCACGCCCCACGAATTCCTGGAGGCGGAGGGCGAGCCCGCGGAGACGATCGGGCGCATCGCCGAGGAAAGGAAGTGCACCCACGTGGTGATGGGCACGCGCGGCCTGGGCAAGGTCACGGGCGTGCTGATGGGGTCGGTGGCCATGAAGGCCTTCCACCTCGTGAACGTGCCGATCACCTTCATCCGGTGATCCCCGGCCCGCGCCCTGCGGGCTAGACCAGCAGCGGCAGGATCTCCCCGGCGGCACCTCGCAGGCTGACGCTCGCCTGCGGGGTGAGCGGCGTGGGCTGCGGATTCACCTCGATCACGCGCGCGCCCGCTTCCCGGGCGATGAAGGGGAGCGAGGCCGCGGGCTCCACGACGGTCGAAGTCCCCACGCAGAGGAAGACGTCGCAGGTGCGCGCGGCGGCCAGGGCGGCGGCGAGCGCATCGGGCGGCAGGGACTCGCCGAACCACACCACGTCGGGGCGAAGGAGCGAGCCGCAGCGCGGGCAGGTGGGCACGTCGTCGCCCTCGGCCCACGACTCGACCGGATGATGGCCGTCGAAGCACTTCACGCGGCGGATGTTCCCGTGCAGCTCGACGACGCGCTCGCTTCCGGCCGCGCGGTGCAGCCCGTCCACGTTCTGGGTGACGAGCGTGAAGTCGACCTCGCGCTCGCGGCACCGGCGCTCGATCGTCGCGAGGGCGACGTGGCCGGCGTTCGGCGCCGCCTTCGCCACCACCCCGCGCCGCCACGCGTACCAGTCCCACACCAGCTTCGGGTTCGCCTCGAACGCCTCGGGGGTGGCGAGCTCCTCGGGGCGGAACTTCTCCCACAGGCCCGTGAGCGCATCGCGGAAGGTCGGAATGCCCGGATTCCGCCGAAATGCCCGCGCCCGTGAGCACGGCGACGGAGGTCGCGTGGTCGAGCAGGTCTCTGGCGCGTTCGATGTCGTCGGTCATGAACCGGGGAATGTACCCGGTTCGCGAACCGGGTTCACGAACCGGGTTCCACCGGCGGGGATCAGGCCGCGGCCGGCGCGCCCACCACGTGCAGCGTGCGCGTGGGGTAGGCGATGGAGACCGACTCGCGCCGGAAGTCCTCCAGGATCCTGAAGTTGATCTCCTGCTGGATGTCCATGTAGGTGTTGAAGTCGGGGTCGAGCACGAAGTAGACGACCTCGAAGACCAGCGCGGAATCGCCGAATTCCTTGAAGTGGGCGCGGTCGAAGCGCGTGCGCGCGCTGGCCTCCACGGCGTCGCGCAGCACGAGCGGGATCCGCGCGAGCTTCTCCGGCGGCGTCTCGTAGGTGACGCCCACCGTGAACGCGATGCGCCGGTCGTTCATGCGCTTGAAGTTGCGGATGCGGCTCTTGAGGAGGTCGGCGTTGGAGAAGACGAGGAGCTCGCCGTCGAGGCTCCGCAGGCGCGTCGTCTTCACCCCCACGCGCTCGACCGTGCCGCGCAGCGAGTCGACCACGATGAAGTCGCCCACGACGAAGGGCTTGTCCAGCACGATCGAGAGGGACGCGAAGAGGTCGCCCAGGATGTTCTGCACGGCAAGGGCCACCGCCACGCCGCCCACGCCGAGGCCCGCCACCAGCGCCGTGATGTTGAAGCCCATCTGGTCCAGCGCCACGAGGAGCACCACGGCCCACACCACCACGCGCGCCGAGAAGCCCAGGAGCGAGAGGGCGGTCAGCGTGTCGCCGTCGGTCGCATTCGCGCGCGCGGGTCTTCGTCTCGAGCCACGAGCTGATGAAGCGCGTGGCCCACAGGCCGGCCTGCAGCACCAGGCCCAGGAGCGCGAGCGCGGAGAGGACGGTCTCCAGGCGCGCGGGCAGCTCGAGGGCGGAGGCGCCGGCGTTGAGGGCCACCGGCACCAGCAGCCAGAGCTTCGTGCCGGCCACGACGCGCGCGCCGATGTCGTCGAGGGCGGTGTCGGTGCGGCGCGCGAGCGCGGCGAGCACGCGGCGGACGATGAACCGCGCGAGCGCCAGCACGAGCATCACCGCGACGGCGATGCCGAGGGCGATGGCGAATGCCTGGAGGTCGTTGTCGCGCCAGGCCTGGTAGAGGAGCCTCATGGGCAGCTACCTTTCCTTGGGGGTCGCGCTCGAAGGGGTGTTCGCGGCCACGGCCTTCCGGTCCGCCCTCGCCTGCGAACAAATGTGACAACCTCGATCGGCAAAGTTCCCCGGAGCCGCGTTCTTGAACCAGTTCAAGAAATCCGCAGGCCGGCGCCGGCACGGGGAACCGTCGTGCCGGAAGCGGTCTCCATCGAGCACTCGCCCCGAATGGAGACCCCATGAAGACGCTCGCCACTGCACTCGCCCTCGCGGCAACTGCTCTCGCCATCGCCTCGCTGCCGGCCCGGGCGGCCGACCAGCATCAGCACGGCCACGACGCCGCGCCCGCGAAGCTGCAGCTGGACCACGGCAAGAAATGGAAGACGGACGAGCCGCTTCGCCGCGGCATGACCTCGATCCGCGAGGCCGTGCACGGCGCGCCGGCCCCGCTGCACAAGGGCACGGCGAAGCCCGAGGCCTACGCCGAGGTCGGCAGCCGCGTCGAGGCCGACGTCGGCCGCATCGTGAAGGAGTGCAAGCTCCCGCCCGAGGCCGACGCGCAGCTGCACCTGGTGATCGCCGACGTGATCGCCGGCGCCGACGCCATGAAGGGCGCGAAGGACGCCAAGGCCGGCCGCGCGGGCCTCATCAAGGTCGACGGCGCCCTCAAGTCCTACGCCAGGCACTTCGACCACCCCGGCTGGAAGTAGAAATCGTGCGACCATAGCGGTCGCCATGAGCACCGCCGCCATTCCGCCCGGCTTCCGTCCCGTCGCGATCGGGGGCGAGTTCCTGAAGACCGTGGGCCCGATGTACGGGCGCTGGGACGGCGAGCGCGTGCGGCTGGGGTTCCGCGTCGAGGACCGCCACGGCAACGTCGCGCACGCCGGCCACGGCGGGATGCTCGCCACCTTCGCCGACATGCAGATGGCGGTGGTCACGCACTACCAGTGGCCCGACATCGCCGGCCACATGTTCCCCACGATCAGCATGACCACCGACTACGTCGCGCCGGCGCCCATGGGAGCGTGGGTGGAGGGTACCGCCGACGTGATCCGCGCCACGAAGACGCTCGTCTTCCTGCAGGGCACCGCCACGGCGGAGGGCGCGACCATCCTGCGCTTCAGCGGCATCTACAAGATCGGGCCGAAGCGCGACTACGCCAACCCGCGCGACCCCTTCGGCCTGCTTTCCGACCCGCACCCCGAGAAAGAAATGACCATGGACCAGCCCGTCGTCATCGCGGTGGCCATCACCGGCAGCGTGCCGCGCAAGAAGGACAACCCGGCCGTCCCCGTGACGCCCGCGGAGCAGGTCGAGTCGACGCACCAGGCCTTCGAGGCGGGCGCGACCCTCGTGCACATCCACGTGAGGAATCCCGACGAGTCGTCCGGCTCCGACCCGAAGCTCTTCGCCCAGGTGCAGGAGGGCGTGAAGAAGCACTGCCCGGGGATGATCATCCAGTTCTCCACGGGCGGGCGCGGGCGCGAGGCGGCCCAGCGCGGCGCGATGCTGCTACCTGAAGCCCGACATGGCTTCGCTCGCGACGGGCTCGGTCAACTTCGCGACGATGATCTACGAGAACCCGCCGGACTTCATCGACGCTGCTCGCGAAGGACATGCTCGGGAAGGACATCAAGCCCGAGTGCGAGCTCTTCGACCTCGCGATGCTCTACAACGCCGCCGACCTCGTGAAGCGCGGGCTCCTCAAGAGCCCGCCGCACGTGCAGTTCGTCATGGGCATCAAGGGCGCCATGCCCGCGCGCCGCTCCATCCTCGAGTTCATGATCTCCGAGATGAACGCGGTGCTGCCCGGCGCCACCTGGACGGCCGCCGGCGTCGCGCGCCACCAGTTCGAGGTCGCGCAGTGGGCACTCGAGCTGGGCGGCCATTGCCGCACCGGGCTCGAGGACAACATCCGCTTCGACGAGACCGCGGCTCGCGGCGAGCAACGCCGAGCTGGTGAAGAAGATCGTCGACGTGTGCGGCAAGCACGGCCGCCGACCCGCCACGCCCGCCGAGGCCCGCCAGCTCCTGGGACTGCGCCCCGCCTGATCGCTTTCCGCCGCACCCGCCAACAACAACAAAGGGAGTTCTCCATGCACCGCTCGACCGCCCGGGCCTTCGCCTGCCTGCTCGCCGCCTTCTCCATCGCGCTCGCCGCCCCGGAGGCTTCCGCCCAGAAGGCGAAGTCGAAGGACAACCCGAAGTGCCAGCCCAACCCGGTGTTCGAGAAATTCCCCGGGGCCTTCTACTCCACTTGCGAGCGCTCGCGCTTCCTGGTGCTGGAGCTCGAGGCGGCCAGGGATCCCGCGAAGCCCGACCGCAACTTCGAGACGATCAAGAAGGAAGGGGAGTACTGGTACTACTTCGACGAGATCGACAAGGACGCCTCCGGATCCCACCCCTCGCCGCTCGAGCTGCAGCGCAATTTCCTGGCCGCGCTCCAGAAGGGCGGCGGCACCGTGCTCTCCACGCCGTCGACCGGCACGTCCGTCAACTACCGGATCGAGAAGGGCGGTGCCGAGTACTGGGGCAGCGTCGGCTGCGGGCGCGGCGACAGCAGCGCGTGCGAGGCCATCATGCACAAGATCGTGCGCGTGAAGGCGATGGAGCAGACGATCGTGCTGTCGGCCGACCAGATCGCCAAGGACATCGGCTCGGGCGGCAAGGTCGTCTTCTACGGGATCTACTTCGACACCGACAAGGCGACCATCAAGCCGGAGTCCGGCCCCACGCTCGCCGAGATGGCGAAGTGGCTCAAGTCCAACGGGTCGACGAAGGTCTACATCGTCGGGCACACGGACATGCAGGGCGCCCACGACCACAACATGAAGCTCTCGCGCGATCGCGCGGCGAGCGTGGTGGCGGCCCTCGCCGGCCAGCACGGCATCGCGAAGGACCGCCTCGCTCCCGACGGCGCGGGCCCCCTCGCGCCCGTCGCCAGCAATGCCGACGAGGCGGGGCGGGCGAAGAACCGCCGCGTGGAGATGGTCCTGCGCTGAATCCCCGGCAAGGGGGTGCCGCGCACCGGCGCCCCCGCAGGCCTCAGGCGGGATCGATCCTCTCGGCCAGCACTTCCTTCGCGATCTTGAAGGACTCGAGCGCCGCCGGCGCCCCGCAGTAGACCCCGCACTGCAGGAAGATCTCCTGCATCTCCTCCTTGGTGACGCCGTTCCGGATGGCGCCGCGCAGGTGGATGCGAAGCTCGTGCGGGCGGTTGAGGGCGGTGAGCATCGCGAGGTTCAGCATGCTGCGCGTCTTGAGCGACAGGCCCTCGCGCGTCCACGACGCCCCCCACGCGTGCTCGGTGAGGTACTGCTGCAGGGGCTGCATGAATTCGTCGGCGTTCGCGATCGAGTCCTCGACGTACTTCGCGCCCAGGACCTTCTTGCGGACCGCGAGGCCGGCCTTGTAGCCCTCGTTCTCGTTCATGGCGATTTCTCCGGGTTGGAAATGCCCCGCGATCGCAGCCGCGGGGCTCGTCCGCCAGCCTACGCTATGATGGCGCGCACGACGAGGAGGCCCCATGCGCAGGACCCGCATCGCCGCACTGCTCCTGCCTTTCGCCCTCGCCATTCCCGGCGCCTTCGCGCAAAGCGACGCCGACAGGATTCGCGCCGAGTGGCGCAAGGAAGCGCTCGAGGACCTGGAGAGCGGCGACGCCGCCGAGCAGATCCGCGCCGCGAAGAGCCTCGACGTGGAGTTCGCCGCGAAGACGGCGCCCATCCTCGCGAAGCACCTCTCGAACGGCGACGCCGCCATTCGCCTCTCGGCGGCCTCGCTCCTGTGGACGCTCGCGGGCAAGTCTGCCGCCGCCTTCGAGCCGGCGCGCCCGGCCCTGCGCGCGGCGCTCGACGACCCGGACGGCGCCGTGGCCATGAATGCCGCCGGGGCGCTCGCGACGATGAAGGAACCGGCCGAGGCGCTCGCCCCCGCGCGGCGGCGGGTGCTGCAGTCCTCCGGGCAGAAGCGCTACGTCTCGTTCCTGGCCGCGCGCGGCCTCATCGGCATCGACCCTCCCGCGACGCTCGCACCGGCGCTCCTGGATTACCTGGAGGAGGTGACGGCCGCGCAGAAGCGCGGCGGCTCCCGGGACAACGTGCAGATGGCGCAGAAGGCGCTCGAGCGCCTGGTGGACACGAAGGACCGCGCCATCCTCGTTCCCATCCGCGACCAGCTGCGCATCACGCGAAGCGCGTGGGCCGTGCTGCTGCCCGTGCTGCACCGCTTCTCTCCGCGGCCCGACGACTGGACGCGGGTCCTCCTCGACCACACGGCGCACGCCGACCGCGACACGGTCTACACCGCGTGGACATTGCTCGGCGAGCAGGACGATGCCGCCTCGCTTGCGTTGTGGCCGCCACGGGCAGCGGCGGCGCTCCGGGCCCCGGAGCAGCGCGACAACGCCATGCGCGCCCTGGGCAGGGTCGCGGGCCGCACGAGCGCGGGCCTGCCCGAGCTGGCGGCCATCGCCGCGGATCCGGCGGCCTCGGAGGAGCAGCGCCTTCGCGCGATCGAGATCCTCGGAAGCGCGGCGGACGCGCGCACGGCCGGCCGCGTGCCGGAGGCCACGCAGGCGGCCCGCGCCCAGTGGCTCGCCGCGTGCGAGCCAGAGCTCAAGGGCGGCAAGGCGGGCAAGAAGTTCGAGACCTGCCTGCGGCCGGCGTCATTCGCCATTCGCCGACGACAAGGAGCGCGCCCGCTACCTCGCGACCTGGCTCGCGGCGAACCCCGACCCGGGGGCCAAGGTGGAGCTCCTCTCGCGGCTGGAGGGACTCTGGAGCGCGGCGTTCGACGCCACGGACACGGTGCGCGCGGAACTGGCGAACCCCGATCCGCGCGTGAAGCAGGCGGCGGAGAAGGCGCTGGACCGCATCCGCCCGGCCTGGCGCGAGAGCGCGGCACGGCAGGCGAAGCAGGGGGCGGCGCCGAAGGCGACGCCCGCACCCGTGGCGAGCGGCCCCGGCGCCGACGGCGCGGCACTCTATGGCGCCATCCGCGTGGGCGACGTGGCAAAGGTGAAGGCGCTCGTCACGCGGGCCAACATCGCGGTGCCCGTGCGCTTTCCGGGGATGCAGACCCCGCCGCTGCCGCTCGTCGTCGCGGTGAACTACTGCGGCATCCCGACCGTCACGCCCGACCAGCTCGCGCAGATCGTGGCGCACATGGTCTCGCTGGGCGCGAATCCCGAGATGAAGGACGCGCACGGCGACAACCTCTTCGACCGGGCGAAGTACGCCTGCCCGCCGGAGGTGATGAAGGCCCTCGGGGGCTAGGGCAGCCCCCCGATTCCGGCCGCTACAGCTTGTTGTGCGTGCCGTCGCAGAGCGGCTGGTTGCCGGTCGCCTTGCAGCCGCAGAAGAAGGCCTTGCCCGACTTCTCCGGCGTGTAGGCCACCGGCGTGAACGAGGTGCCCTTGTGCGAGCCGTCGCAGAAGGGCTGCGTCGCGCTGCGCCCGCACCGGCACCACCAGTACGTCTTGCCCGCCTCGACCTCGACGGGATACGGGGATTTCTGCGCGACGCGGGCTTCGTCCATGGATTCGCTTCTTTCGGGGTTCATTCGACGGTGACGCTCTTGGCGAGGTTGCGCGGCTTGTCGACGTCCGTGCCGCGCTTGAGGGCCGTGTGGTACGCGAGAAGCTGCACGGGGATCGCGTGGACGATGGGCGACAGCATTCCCGAGTGGCGCGGCGTGCGGATCACGTGCACGCCCTCGCTCTCGGAGAAGCGGCTGTCGAGGTCGGCGAACACGTAGAGCTCGCCGCCGCGCGCGCGCACCTCCTGCATGTTGCTCTTCAGCTTCTCCAGCAGCGAGTCGTTGGGCGCGATCACCACCACCGGCATCGAGGCGTCGACGAGGGCCAGCGGCCCGTGCTTGAGCTCCCCGGCCGCGTAGGCCTCGGCGTGGATGTAGGAGATTTCCTTGAGCTTGAGCGCCCCCTCGAGCGCCACGGGATAGTGCAGGCCGCGGCCCAGGAAGAGCGCGTCGTTCTTGGCCGCGAAGCGCTCGGCCCAGGCCTGGATCTGCGGCTCGAGGTTGAGCGCGTGCTGGATGCTCCCGGGCACGAAGCGAAGCTGCTCGATGGCGGCGGCCTCGGCGGCGGCGTCGAGGCGCCCCTTCGCCTTGGCGATCGCGAGCGAGAGGGTGAAGAGCGCGGCGAGCTGGGTGGTGAAGGCCTTGGTGGAGGCGACCCCGATCTCCTGGCCGGCGCGCGTGTAGAACACGAACCGCGAGGCGCGCGGGATGGCGCTTTCCCGGACATTGCAGATGGAGAGCGTGTTCCCGTGCCCCAGTTCCTTCGCGCGCTTCAGGGCTTCCATGGTGTCGAGCGTCTCGCCCGACTGCGAGATCGTGACCACGAGCTGCTTCGGGTCGGGGATCGAGTCGCGGTAGCGGTACTCGTGGCCCAGCTCCACGTTGCAGGGCACGCGCGCGATCGACTCCAGCCAGAAGCGCGCCACGAGGCCCGCGTAGTAGCTGGTGCCCGAGGCGAGGATGAGGACCGCGCTCGAGTCGCGGAACGCGGCGCCGGCACCCTCCCCGAACAGGCCCTCGACGTCGATGCCGCCGTCGATCACCGCCTCCAGCGTGTCGGCCACGGCGCGCGGCTGCTCGTGGATTTCCTTCTGCATGTAGTGGCGGTAGGGCCCGAGGTCGACCGCGTCGGCGGAGAGGTCGCTCAGGTGCTCGGGGCGATCGACGGGATTGCGGAGGGCGTCGACCACCTGCACGCCGCCGCGGCGCACGGCCACCACGTCGCCGTCCTCGAGGTAGATCACGCGGCGGGTCTCGGCGATGATGGCCGAGACGTCGGAGGCGAGGAAGTTCTCGCCCTCGCCCAGGCCCACCACCAGCGGGCAGCCCATGCGCGCGCCGGCGAGGGTGTCCGGGTCCGCGAGCGCGACGACGCCGATGGCGTAGGCGCCGCGCAGGTCGGCCGCGGCCTTCTGCGTGGCCACGAAGAGGTCGCCCGTGGCCTTGAAGTAGTGGTGGACCAGGTGCGCGATCACCTCGGTGTCGGTCTGGGACTCGAAGGCGTATCCCAGCGCCTTCAGGCGCGAGCGCTGCTCCTCGTGGTTCTCGATGATGCCGTTGTGGACGACGGCCACTTCGCCGGAGGAGACGTGCGGGTGCGCGTTGGGCTCGGTGACGCCGCCGTGCGTGGCCCAGCGGGTGTGGGCGATGCCGAGGATGCCGGTCAGGCTCTCGGCCTTCGCGGCCGCCTCCATCTCCGCCACGCGCCCGACGCGGCGCACGCGCCGGATGCCGCCGTTCAGGATCGCGATGCCGGCGGAGTCGTAGCCGCGGTATTCGAGGCGCTTCAGCCCCTCCGTGAGGATGGGCACGATGTTGCGACGGGCGATGGCGCCCACGATTCCACACATGAAGGGGATTTTCTCACGAAAAACGAAGCCCTCCGCGGCATGACCCGGGGAGGGCTTAAGGCAGGCGCCGTGCTCTTGGCCTCACATCGCCTTGCCGATGACGGGATGAGGAGGAGACCCGTGCATCTGGTGACCACTCTACCCGCCACCTACCCGGCGCGCCGCGGCATGATCGACAGCGGGCATGCCGAATATCCGACAAAAGCCTGCATTCAGCCGGGGGGCGGGGCCGGGCGGCGGCCCAGGAGCCGGCTCGCCACGATGGCGGCGAGGAGGGTGGCGAGCGGGGCGGCCAGCGGTGCGTACCAGCCCAGGCGCAGGGCGGCGAGGGCCCCGGCGAAGGCCGCCATGGCCGCCAGCGCCCCGACCGCCGGGGCAAGGGGGGCGGCAGCGAGGCATACCAGGGCGGCCGCGGCGATCGCGAGCAACATGGCCGGAAGCGGGGCCTCGCGCACCGGCTCCCCGTGCAGGAGGGTGCGCACGGCCTGCGCATGGGCGAGGATGGACGCGGGTTCTGCGACCGGCGGTTCCCAGCCGGCCAGCGACACCGGCTGCGGCACGCGGTCGTCCGGCCCGGCCACCGGCGCCACGAAGACCACGCGGCCCTTGAAGAGGCGCGCGAGCGCCTTGTCGTCCCGGATGTCGAGCAGGCGGCGCGCGGGGATGTAGCGGTAGGCCGGGCCGAGGGCGTAGTCGACGAATCCCTCCTCGCAGCGGCCGTCGAGCACCTGGCAGATCCATCCGGCGGTCGTGGGCCACCTTCCCTGCTGCGTGGGAAGGGCGAGCACGATCCTGCGCACGACGCCGTCCTCGTCGCGCGGCAGGAGCGTGAAGACGAGCGCGCGCGTGTCCACCCCGCGCAGGAGCGCCTCGTGGATCGGCACCACCTCGCGGCGCGCGCCGACCGTCATGCCGACGGCGAGCGGCGCCGCCGCCTGCGCCACCGACAGCGCGGTCGCGAGCGCGTCGTCCAGCCCGGGCACGACCTCCTCGAGCGAGCCCTGGGGAAGGGGCGCGTGCAGGACGATGGCGCGCGGGCCGCCCCGCGCCACCCGCACCAGCACTTCCGGCAGCTTTCGCAGCATGGGGCCCACGGGATCGACTTCGGGCGCGACCGCGCCGGGGTCGTCCAGCCCCACGATCAGGATGTCGTCGGGTGCCGGCTTCCCGGCGAAGGCGCGCAGCAGCCCGAACCCGGTGTCCAGCATGGCAAGGCTCGCGCGCTCCGCCCAGGGCGAGAGGTGGAAGGCGAGTCCCGCGAGGGCCAGGGCGGCGGCGGCGAGGAAGGCGGCGAGGGCCGTGGCGCGCGGTTCGGTCGGGGCGGGGCGGGACATGAGCCGCATCTTAACGGTCCGGGACGCGAGTGCTAGACTCGGCTCACACCGCTATCCGAGGCGTGCACGTCCCATGAACGGCGAGTCCCCGAACCCAGCCCAGTTGGCCGCGATCACCGACTCCTTCGTGCGGGAGCTGGCGACCCTCGGGCGCGTGCGCAGCTACCCGAAGAACACGGTGATCATCACCGAGGGGGATTCGAGCGATTCGCTCTTCGTGGTGCTCTCGGGCCGGGTGAAGGCCTTCGTGTCCGACTCCGAGGGCCACGAGCTCATCCTGGACACGCAAGGTCCCGGCGACTACGTGGGCGAGATGGCGCTCGACGGCAAGCCCCGCTCGGCCTCGGTGGTGACGCTGGAGCCCACGACGTTCTCCGTCGTCGCAGCGCGAGCCCCTTCGCGACGCCATCCGCCGCAACCCCGACTTCGCCCTCGAGATGCTCTCCAAGGTGATCGAGCGGGCGCGCGACGCCACGGACAACGTGAAGAACCTCGCGCTCCTGGACGTCTACGGGCGCGTCGCGCGCCTGCTCCTCAACATGGCGGTGGAGACCGACGGGAAGCTCCGCATCCCGGACAAGATCACGCAGCAGGAGATCGCCGAGCGCGTGGGCGCCTCGCGCGACATGGTGAGCCGCATCTTCCGCGACCTCACCGTCGGCGGCTACATCTCGGTCGAGAACCGCTTCATCACCATCAACAAAAAACCGCCTGCGAGGTGGTAGAGCGGGAACGATGTTCGACCGGACGGCAAGCCGCCGGTCAACATCGGCGGGCAGGAACTGCCTCTAATCAGATGAAAAGTAATCTGATTACTTCTTCGGGCGCTGCCAGTCGGGCTTGGTGACCTGCGTGGCCTCGGTGAGGGTGAGGCCGCCCGGCGGCACGTCCTTGAAGATGGTGGCGCCGGCGCCGATGGTGGCGCCCTTGCCGACGGTGACGGGCGCGACGAGCTGCACGTCGGAGCCGATGTGCACGTCGTCCTCGATCACGGTGCGGTGCTTCCTCGCCCCGTCGTAGTTGCAGGTGATGGTGCCGGCGCCGATGTTCACGTCCTTGCCCACGGTCGTGTCGCCCACGTAGGCGAGGTGGTTCGCCTTGCTCCCGCGCCCCATCGTGCTCGCCTTCACCTCGACGAAGTTGCCCACGTGCACCTCGTCGGCAAGCTCGGTGCCGGGACGGATGCGCGCGTAGGGGCCGATGCGGGCGTTGGCGCCGACGCTCGCCTCCTCCAGGAGGGAGAAGGGCAGGATCTGCGTGCCCTCGCCCACCGTGACGTCGCGCAGGATGCAGTTGGCGCCTACCTTCACGCCGTTGCCGAGGGCCACGCGGCCCTCGAAGATGCAGTTCACGTCGACGGCGACGTCGCGCCCGCAGGAGAGCTCGCCGCGCACGTCGATTCGCGCGGGATCGGCCAGCGTCACGCCGGCGTCGAGGAGGGCCTGGGCACGGTCCATCTGCAGGAGCCTTTCGAGGCGCGCGAGCTCGCGCTTGGAGTTCACGCCGAGGCATTCGGTGGGCGACTGTGGGCGCCGTACGGCGACGGGGTAGCCCTCGGCGACCGCGGCTGCCACGATGTCGGTCAGATAATACTCGCCCTGGACGTTGCCGTTGGTGAGCTGCGCGAGCCAGCCCTTGAGCTTCGCGTAGGGCGCGGCCACGACGCCGGTGTTCACCTCGCGGATGGCGCGCTCGGCGTCGGTGGCGTCGCGCTCCTCGACGATGCGGGCGACGCGGCCCGCGCCGTCGCGCACGATCCGGCCGTAGCCCTTCGGGTCCTCGACCTCCTGGGTGAGAAGCGCGAGCTGGTTCTCGGCCGCGGCGTCGAAGAGCGAGCGCAGCGTCCCGGTGGCGATCCGCGGCACGTCCCCGTAGAGCACGAGCACCACGCCCTTTTCCTCGAGCTTCGGCATCGCCTGCATCACGGCGTGCCCGGTGCCGAGCTGGCGCTCCTGCAGGGCCCACACCACGTCGGGCGCCTCGAGGTGGGAAGCCACGGTCTCGCCGCCGTGACCGATCACCACCGCCAGGCGCGTAGGGGCCAGCCGGCGGGCCGAGTCGAGCACGTGCAGCAGCATCGGGCGCCCGGCAAGGGGATGCAGCACCTTGGGCAGGCGCGAGTGCATGCGCTTGCCCTGGCCGGCGGCCAGGACGACGACCTGGAGGGATTGGGTGGTCATGCGAAGCGGGGGGCGGGGCAAATAAAAAGGGCAGGATCGCTGGATCCTGCCCGAATGTGTTGCGCCTCTAAAACAAGGAGTTTCGTGATCTCCCCCCTAGGCCAAACGACTTGCCCGATTGGGGGCTCGTCGCAATGGTCTTTACCTCTACGACGTGCTTCTAAAACAATTCTAGCACAACGGGCATTGCCCGGCGCCTAGCGCAGCTGGCGCAGCTTCTTGATGGCCGCGAGCTGGGCGACGGCCTGGGCCAGCTCCGCCTGGGCCTCGGCGATCTCCATGACCCCCCGGCGGTTGGCGATGGCTTCCTCGGCCGCGCGCTTGGCTTCCTCGGCCTTGGCCTCGTCGAGGTTCTCGGCACGGATGGAGGTGTCGGCCAGCACCGTGACCACGTGCGGCTGGACCTCCATCATGCCGCCGGAGACGTAGATGATCTCCTCGCGGGCCTCGCCGGGCACCTTGAGCCGCACCGTGCCCGGCTTGATGCGGGTCAGGAGCGCGGCGTGCTCGGGAAGGATCCCCAGCTCGCCCGCCTCGCCGGGGGCGATCACCATCTCGGCTTCGCCGGAGAAGATCGCCTTCTCGGCGCTGACGATGTCTACATGAAGGGTCTTGGACATGGGGGCCTCTTACTGCAGCGTCTTGGCCTTCTCGATGGCTTCCTCGATCGTGCCGACCATGTAGAACGCCTGCTCGGGAAGGCTGTCGCACTCGCCGTTCACGATCATCTTGAAGCCCTTGATCGAGTCCTTGAGCGTCACGTACTTGCCGGGCGAGCCCGTGAACACCTCCGCCACGTGGAACGGCTGCGACAGGAAGCGCTGGATCTTGCGCGCGCGGGACACCGCCAGCTTGTCCTCGGGCGAGAGCTCGTCCATGCCCAGGATCGCGATGATGTCGCGAAGCTCCTTGTACTTCTGCAGCACGGCCTGCACGGCGCGGGTCGTGGAGTAGTGCTCCTCGCCGACGATGTTCGGGTCGACCTGCCGGGAGGTGGAGTCCAGCGGGTCCACGGACGGGTAGATGCCCAGCGCGGCGATGTCGCGCGAGAGCACCACGGTCGCGTCCAGGTGGCCGAAGGTGGTCGCGGGCGAGGGGTCGGTCAGGTCGTCCGCCGGCACGTACACGGCCTGGATCGAGGTGATCGAGCCGGTCTTGGTGGAGGTGATGCGCTCCTGCAGGCGGCCCATTTCCTCGGCCAGCGTCGGCTGGTAGCCCACGGCCGACGGCATGCGGCCCAGCAGCGCCGACACTTCCGTGCCGGCCAGCGTGAAGCGGTAGATGTTGTCGATGAAGAGGAGGATGTCGCGGCCCTCGTCGCGGAAGCTCTCGGCCATCGTGAGGCCCGTGAGCGCCACGCGCAGGCGGTTGCCCGGGGGCTCGTTCATCTGCCCGAACACCATCGCCACCTTGGACTGCGACAGGTCGTCCTGCACGATGACCTTGGCGTCGCTCATCTCGTGGTAGAAGTCGTTGCCCTCGCGGGTGCGCTCGCCCACGCCGGCGAACACCGACAGGCCCGAGTGCTGCGTGGCGATGTTGTTGATGAGCTCGAGCATCGTCACGGTCTTGCCCACGCCGGCGCCGCCGAACAGGCCGATCTTGCCGCCCTTGGCGAACGGGCAGATGAGGTCGACCACCTTGATGCCGGTCTCCAGGAGCTCCACCGAGGGGGAGAGCTCGTCGAACTTGGGCGCCGGCTGGTGGATCGAGCGCAGCTCCTTGGTCTGGACGGGACCGCGCTCGTCGATCGGCCGGCCGAGGACGTCCATCACGCGGCCCAGCGTGCCGGGGCCGACGGGAACGGAGATCGGCGCGCCGGTCGCCTTCACCTTCATCCCGCGGCGCAGGCCGTCGGAGGACCCCATCGCGATCGTGCGCACGATGCCGTCGCCCAGCTGCTGCTGCACCTCGAAGGTGAGGCCCTTTTCCGCGAAGGAATCGGACTCCTCGACGAGGGTCAGGGCGTCGTAGATGTTCGGCATCGCCTCGCGCGGGAACTGGATGTCGGTCACCGCGCCGATGCACTGCACGATCTTGCCTTCTGCCATTTGGGTCGCATTCATGTTGATTTCCCGAAAGTCGAATCTCTAGACGGCCGCCGCGCCACCGACGATCTCCGAGAGTTCCTTGGTGATCGCCGCCTGGCGGGACTTGTTGTAGACGAGGGTGAGCTCGTCGATCACGCTGGAGGCGTTGTCGCTCGCCGCCTTCATCGCGACCATGCGCGCGGACTGCTCGCTCGCGATGTTCTCCGCGAGCGCCTGGTAGACGATCGCCTCGAGGTAGCGGCGCAGCAGCTGCTCCAGCACCGTCTTCGCGTCCGGCTCGTAGAGGTAGTCCCAGCCGCCCTTGGTGGTGCGGTCGTCCTCCTGGAGGCGGTCCGCCGTGAGCGGCAGGAGCTGCTCGATCACCGGCTCCTGCTTCATCGTGTTGATGAAGCGGGTGTAGATCACGTACACGGCGCCGATCTCGCCCTGTCGCTGCTGCTGGAACAGCACGCGGCCCGGGCCCACCAGCTTGTCCAGGTGCGGCGTGTCGCCGTAGTGCGTGAGGTGCGAGACGATCTTCGCGTGGAAGCGCTGCAGGAAGGCGAAGCCCTTGTTGCCGAAGGCGGTGAAGTGGACCTTGCGGCCCTCGTCCTGCCATTCCTTCACCTTGCCGCGTGAGCAGGCGCAGGACGTTGGTGTTCATGCCCCCGCACAGGCCCTTGTCCGAGGTCACCAGGATCACGCCGACGTCCTTCGCGACCTCGTTCTTCTCGAGGAAGGGGTGGCGGTACTCGGGGTTGGCGTTGGCCAGGTGCGCGACGATGTTCCTGATCTTGTCGCCGTAGGGGCGCGCGCTGCGCATGCGCTCCTGCGCCTTCCTCATCTTGGAGGCGGCGACCATTTCCATGGCCTTGGTGATCTTGCGCGTGCTCTGCACGCTCTTGATCTTGGTCCGGATTTCCTTGGAGCCAGCCATCGGAGTCGTCCTGGTAGGTCCTAGAAGGAGCCGTTCGTCTTGAAGTCCTTGATGGCGTCGTGCAGCTTCGCCTCGTCGTCCTTCGACAGGTCCTTCGTGCTCTCGATGCGCTCGACCAGGTCGGCGTACTTGCCCTTCACGTAGTCGCGCATCGCGCGCTCGGCCGAGAGGGCCTTCTTCACCTCGACGTCGTCGAAGTAGCCGTTGTTCACGGCGAAGAGCGTGAGCGCCATCTCCCAGACCTGCAGCGGCTGGTACTGCGGCTGCTTCATGAGCTCCGTCACCATGCGGCCGCGGTCGAGCTGCTTGCGGGTGGCCTCGTCCAGGTCGGAGGCGAACTGCGCGAAGGCCGCGAGCTCGCGGTACTGCGCGAGCGCCAGGCGCACGCCGCCGCCGAGCTTCTTGATGATCTTCGTCTGCGCGGAGCCGCCCACGCGCGACACCGAGATGCCCGCGTTGATGGCGGGACGGATGCCGGCGTTGAAGAGGTCGGTCTCCAGGAAGATCTGCCCGTCGGTGATCGAGATCACGTTGGTGGGGACGAACGCGGACACGTCGCCCGCCTGCGTCTCGATGACCGGCAGCGCCGTGAGCGAGCCGGTCTTGCCCTTGACCGCCCCGTTGGTGAACTTCTCCACGTACTCCTCGTTCACGCGCGCGGCGCGCTCCAGGAGGCGGGAGTGCAGGTAGAACACGTCGCCCGGGTAGGCTTCGCGGCCCGGCGGGCGGCGCAGCAGCAGCGAGATCTGGCGGTAGGCCCAGGCCTGCTTGGTGAGGTCGTCGTAGATGATGAGGGCGTCCTGGCCGCGGTCGCGGAAGTACTCGCCCATCGTGCAGCCCGAGTAGGGCGCGATGTACTGCATGGCCGCGGGGTCGGAGGCGGTGGCGGCGACGACGATGGTGTACGCCATCGCGCCGTGCTCCTCGAGCTTCCTCACCACGTTCGCGATCGTGGAGGCCTTCTGGCCGACCGCGACGTAGATGCAGAAGAGGTCCTTGCCTTTCTGGTTGATGATCGTGTCGACCGCGACGGCGGTCTTGCCCGTCTGGCGGTCGCCGATGATGAGCTCGCGCTGGCCGCGGCCGACCGGCACCATGGCGTCGATGGCCTTGAGGCCCGTCTGCACCGGCTGCGACACGCTCTTGCGCCAGATGACGCCCGGGGCGACCTTCTCGATCGGCTCGGTCATCTTCGCGTCGACCGGGCCCTTGCCGTCGATGGGCTGGCCGAGCGAGTTCACGACGCGCCCGATGAGCTCCGGGCCGACCGGGACCTCGAGGATGCGGCCCGTGCACTTGACGGTGTCGCCCTCGGAGATGTGCTCGTAGGCGCCGAGCACCACGGCGCCGACGGAGTCGCGCTCGAGGTTCAGCGCCATGCCGAACGTGTTGCCCGGGAATTCGAGCATCTCGCCCTGCATCACGTCCGCGAGGCCGTGGACGCGGCAGATGCCGTCGGTCACCGAGATCACGGTCCCCTCGGTGCGCTTCTCGGCGGCCACCTGGAGGTTCTGGATCTTCGACTTGATGAGTTCGCTGATTTCAGCCGGATTGATTTGCATGTGGGGCTCCGAAATACGTGTGTGCTTCGTCAGCGCGTGAGCGCGACTGCCATCTGGGCGAGCGCGTCGCGCATCGAGGCGTGGATCACCTTGTCGCCGATGTGGACGCGGGCGCCGCCGATGAGGGAGGCGTCGACTTCCACCGTGGCCTCGACCGTGCGCTTGTACTTGCGGCCGACCTCGGCCACCAGGTCGTCGCGCTCGGCGTCCGCGAGGGGCCTCGCGCTCACGATGCGCACCTTGAGCACGCTCTCGTGCTCGCGCTTGAGCGCGTCGAACTGGGCGGAGATCTCCGGCAGCAGCACGGCGCGGGCGCCGTCGACGAGGATCGTCACGAGGTTCCTCACCTGCGCGGAGAGCCTGTCGCCGCCCACGCCGAAGAAGAGCTCGAGCTTCTGGGCGCGCGTGAACCGGGGATTGCCGAGCACGTCGGCCATCTGCGGGTCGGCGGCGATGGCGCCGGCGAGCGCGAGCCCGCCGGACCATCCCGCGAGGTCCCCGGCCTCCAGCGCCGAGCGGAACGACGCTTCGGCGTACGGGCGGGCGAGGGTGGCGATTTCGGCCATGGCGGGTCCTAGAGCTGGGCCTTCAACTTGCCGAGCATCTCGGCGTGGGACTTCGCGTCGACTTCGCGCTGCAGGATCTTCTCGGCGCCGGCCACCGCGAGGGCGGCGACCTGCTCGCGAAGCTCCGTCTTCGCCTTGGCGACTTCGGAGGCGATCTGCTCGCGCGCGCCGGCGATGATGCGGTCGGCCTCTTCCTTGGCGGCGGTCTTCGCTTCCTCGACGATCTGCGCGCCGCGCTTCTCGCTGTCTCCCAGCACGCCGGAGGCGCGCTCGCGCGCTTCCTTCATCGCGCTCTCGCCCTTGGCCTGGGCCTCGACCAGCGAGGCCTTGCCCTTCTCGGCGGCCGCGAGCCCGTCGGCGATGCGCTTGTTGCGCTCGTCGATGGCGCGGTTGAGCGGCGGCCAGATGAACTTGACCGAGAACCAGATGAGGAACGCGAACGACAGCGCCTGGACGAACAAGGTGGCGTTGATGTTCATGGCGAACGACCCTTCCGTTGGGCCCGGATTACTTGACGGCCGAAAGGAGCGGGTTCGCGAAGCCGAAGAACATCGCGATGCCGACGCCGATCAGGAACGCCGCGTCGATCAGGCCCGCGAGCAGGAACATGAACTTCTGCAGCTGCGGGATGAGCTCGGGCTGGCGGCCGGCGGCTTCCAGGAACTTGGAGCCCATGATGCCGATGCCGATGCAGGCGCCGATGGCGCCCAGGCCGATGATGATGCCGATGCCGAGCGCCGTGTAGGCTTGGACGAGGGCGAAGTACTGAGCCATTGTTTTTCCTTTCGGAGGTGCGGGTGTTGAAGTTGAGGAAGCGAGTTTGAAGCGGTTTCTAGTGGTGCTCGTGGGCCATCGCGACGTACACGACCGACAGCACCATGAAGATGAAGGCCTGCAGCAGGATGATCAGGATGTGGAACACGGCCCATGCCCAGGTGAGGACGACGGAGGCGCCGCCGGCGAGGAGGCCGCCGACCGAGAGGCTCGCGATCGTTCCCAGCAGGCCCAGCAGCATGAAGATGAGCTCGCCCGCGTACATGTTCCCGAACAGCCGCATGCCGAGCGAGATGGGCTTGGCCAGGAGCTCGATGATGTTGAGCGCGAGGTTCGGGATCCACAGCAGCGGGTTGGAGCCGAAGGGCGCCGTGAAGAGCTCGTGCATGAAGCCGCCCGCGCCCTTGGCCTTGAAGCTGAAGAAGATGATGAGGAAGAACACCGAGAAGCTCATCGCGAACGTGGTGTTCAGGTCCGTCGACGGGACCGCCTTCCAGGCGGGCGCGCCCAGGCCGTGCGAGACGGTGGCCACCCAGTCGATGGGGATGAGGTCCATGAGGTTCATCATGAACACCCAGACGAAGATCGTGAGCGCGAGCGGGCCGAGGAAGGCGCGCGAGCCCGGGAAGACGTCGCGCACCGTGCCGTCCACGAACTCGAAGAACATCTCGATGAACGACTGGAGCCTGCCGGGCACCCCGGCGGTGGCGCCCTTGGCCACCATCCAGATGATCCCCAGGCCCACGAGACCCAGCGCCCAGGACATCACGATGGTGTCCATGTTGAGGGTCCAGAAGCCGCCCTCCCCGACCGTCACCGTGAGGTTGGTGAGGTGGTGGGCGATGTAGTCGGACGGGTTTTGGGCGGCCATACGCTCAGTTTCTTTTCACTAGCGCGAGCAGCGGGGCCGCCCACGCGACACAGAATCCGATCACCACGGCGCCGGGCGCCGCATTTGCCGCCTCCACCCCGGCCCGGCCGGACAGGAGCGAGACGAGCCCTACCAGAGACACCGTCCACTTCGCCGCCTCCGCCATGACCAGGACCCGAAGGGCCTGCCAGGGCGTGGGCGCCGGGCGGTTTCGCCACTTGAGGACCCCGAGGAACGCCAGGGTGCCCGCAAGGGCTGCCGAGCCTCCGACGAAGCGCTGCCAGCGCGCCTTGCCCCCCGCCGAACGCCGCGGCTGCTGCACTGCAGCAACCGACGAGGCCGGCTTGCACCAGGACCTGCCTCCGGCCGTCGAAAGCGGCGGCGGGCGGGCTTAGGTCTAGGGCGAGGTGACGACAAACCTGAAGATTTTAGCCCGGAAGGCGTCATGGGGTCAAAAGTTGCGGCATCGCAATATGGGGCTTCAGCGGCGCTTGAGCCGGGCGACGATTCCCTCGAGCTGCTCGAGGCTGGCGTAGTCGATGACGAGGCTTCCGCGCCCGCCGCGGCGGGCCTTCACGGTGACCTTGGCGCCGAGCGATTCCGAGAGCTCCTCCTGCAGCCGGCGGGTGTCGGCGTCGAGCCGGGGCTTGGCCGCCTTCGCCCCCGCCTTGGGAGCCTCGCCCGCGTGCTGGACGAGGCGCTCGGTCTCCCGGACCGACAGCCCCCGGTGCGCGACCTGCTCCGCGAGCTCGACCTGCTTCGCCCTGCCCACGCCCAGGAGCGCCCGGGCGTGGCCCATGTCGATGCGCCCGTCGAGGAGCATGTCCTGCACGGGCTTGCGTGAGCTCCAGCAGGCGCAGGAGGTTGGTGACGGCGCTTCGCGAGCGGCCGACCGCCTTCGCGGTCTCGTCGTGGGTGAGGCGGAACTCGTCGATGAGGCGCTTGAGCCCCGCCGCTTCCTCGATCGGATTGAGGTCCTCGCGCTGGATGTTCTCGATGAGGCCGATGCCCGAGGGCCGCGTCGTCGGGCACCTCGCGCACCAGCGCCGGGATGCGCTCCAGGCCCGCGAGCTGCGCGGCGCGCCAGCGGCGCTCGCCCGCGAGGATCTCGTAGCCGCCGTCGTCCACGGGCCGCACCACGACCGGCTGCAGGATGCCGCGCACGCGGATGGACTCCGCCAGCTCGGCGAGCGAGGCCTGGTCCATGCGCGTGCGCGGCTGGTACTTGCCGGGGCGCAGGCTGCGCACCGCGAGCTGCGCGAGCTCGCCGTCGGCCTTGGCCCTTCCGCCCCCGCCCAGCAGCGCGTCCAGGCCGCGGCCGAGTCCCTTGTGCTTGGTGGTCATGGGTCGTTCCTTGTGGTCAGGCCGGCACCGGGGCGCCGCTTCGCTCGAGCAGCTCCCGCGCGAAGGCGAGGTGCGCGTGCGCCCCCTTGGAGGCGGGGTCGTGCAGGAGCACCGGCTTGCCGAAGGACGGCGCCTCGGCGATGCGGACGTTCCGCGGGATCACGGTGTCGAAGACCTTCGCGCCGTAGTGGCGCTTCAGCTCGTCGGAGACCTGCACGGTGAGCGTGCTCCGCGGGTCGTACATGGTGCGCACCAGCGCCTCGATCTCGATGCCGGGATTCAGGTTCTGCTTCACCTTGCGCAGCGTGCCCACCAGGTCGGAGAGCCCCTCGAGGGCGTAGTACTCGCACTGCATCGGGATGATGACGGCGTCGGCCGCGGTGAACCCGTTCACGGTGAGCATGTTGAGCGCCGGCGGGCAGTCGATCACCACGTAGTCGTAGTCGGCGAGCACCGGGGCGAGCGCCTCGCGCAGGCGGAACTCGCGCCGCTCGAAGCCCGACGAGCTCGACCTCGGCGCCGGCGAGCTCGCGGTTGGAGCCCACGACGTCGTAGCCGCCCTCGGCGCGCACGCGCGCCTCGGCCACGCTGCACTCGCCCAGGACCACGTCGTACACGGTGCGCTCGAGGGCCGTCTTGTCCACGCCGCTTCCGGTGGTGGCGTTGCCCTGGGGGTCGAGATCCACGAGCAGGACGCGCCGGCCGTAGTGGGCGAGGCTCGCCGAGAGGTTCACCGCGATGGAGGTCTTGCCGACGCCGCCCTTCTGGTTGGCGATCACGTAGGTGCGGGCCATCAGGCGGCTTTCAGGAGGACGAGGTGGCGTTGCGCCTCGAGGGTCGGCACCGTGAGCGCGACCACGTTCTCGACGCGGTGGGTGGCGGGCACGCGGGCCATCTCCTCGAAGGGATACACGCCCTTCATCGCGAGCATGGCGCCGCCGGGGGCGACGAGGTGGCCGCGCCTGGGCGACGAAATCCGCGAGCTCGGCGAAGGCGCGCGAGACGACGACGTCGAAGGCCGCCGGCGGGTGCCAGTTCTCGACGCGCTCGCACGCCACCTCGACGTTGCCGAGCGCGAGCTCCGCCTTCGCCTGGCGCAGGAACGCGGCCTTCTTGTGGCTCGAGTCGAGGAGCGGTCACCGCGAGGTCGGGGCGCGCGATGGCGAGCGGGATGCCGGGCAGCCCCGCGCCGGTGCCGACGTCGAGGAGCGTCCTCGCGCCCGCCAGGTGCGGCAGGACCGAGAGGCTGTCCAGGAGGTGCAGCACCACCATCTGCCCGGGCTCGCGCACGGCGGTGAGGTTGTGCACCTTGTTCCACTTCTCGATGAGCTGCAGGTAGGCGACGAGCTTGGCCTGCGCCGGCGCATCGCAGCGAGACGCCCATGGCGCGCGAGCCCTTCCGCGAGCTGCGAGTCGATGCGTCATGCGCTCCTCTCCTCGGCGCCTGCGCGCTCGGCGAGCGAGCGGCGCTTGAGGTGCACCAGCAGCAGCGAGATCGCCGCCGGCGTCACGCCCTGGATGCGCGCGGCCTGCCCGACGCGTCTCCGGCCGGTGCTGCGGCGAGCTTCTGCTGCACTTCCTTCGACAGGCCGCGCACCGCGGCGTAGTCGAGGTCGGCGGGCAGCGGCAGCGTCTCCTGGGCGAGCTGCCGCGCCACTTCGTCCTTCTGGCGGTCGATGTAGCCGGCGTACTTGGCCGCGATCTCCACCTGCTCGGCTACCGCAGCATCCTCGACCCCCGCGCCAGCATTGGGCAAGGACAACAGTGAGCGATAACCAACATCCGGGCGGCGCAGCAGGTCGAAGAGCGAGTACTCACGTTCCATGGGCTGCCCCAGGACGCGCACCTGGTCTTCCACCGGGATTCGCCCGGGCTGCGCCCAGGCGGCCTTGAGGCGGGCGGTCTCGCGCTCGATGGCCTCGCGCTTGGCGCTGAAGGCCGCCCAGCGCGCGTCGTCGACGAGCCCGAGCTTGCGGCCCGTCTCGGTGAGTCGCAGGTCGGCGTTGTCCTCGCGAAGCTGCAGGCGGTACTCGGCGCGGCTGGTGAACATGCGGTACGGCTCGGACACCCCGCGCGTGACGAGGTCGTCCACCAGGACGCCCAGGTAGGCCTCGTCGCGCCGCGGGCACCAGCCGGCCTCGCCCCGGCGCGAGGAGCGAGGCGTTGATGCCGGCCAGGAGGCCCTGCGCGGCCGCCTCCTCGTAGCCCGTGGTGCCGTTGATCTGCCCGGCGAAGAAGAGCCCGGCGATCGCCTTCGTCTCGAGGGTGGACTTGAGGCCGCGCGGGTCGAAGTAGTCGTACTCGATGGCGTAGCCGGGGCGCAGGATGTGCGCGTTCTCGAGCCCCGGGATGGAGCGCACCAGGGCCCACTGCACGTCGAAGGGCAGGCTGGTGGAGATGCCGTTGGGGTAGTACTCGTGGGTCGTGAGCCCCTCGGGCTCGAGGAAGATCTGGTGGCTCGCCTTGTCGGCGAAGCGGTGGATCTTGTCCTCGATCGACGGGCAGTAGCGCGGGCCCACGCCCTCGATGACCCCGGTGAACATGGGCGAGCGGTCGAGGCCGCCGCGGATCGATCTCGTGGGTGCGCTCGTTGGTGTGCGTGATCCAGCAGGGGAGCTGGCGCGGATGCATGTCGCGCGAGCCCAGGAAGGAGAACACCGGCTCGGGACGTGTCGCCGGGCTGCTCCTGGCACCGGGAAAAGTCGATCGTGCGGCCGTCGATGCGCGGCGGCGTGCCGGTCTTGAGCCGGCCCACCGGCAGCGCGAGCTCGCGCAGGCGCGCCGCCAGGGACAGGGACGGCGGGTCGCCCGCGCGCCCGGCCGGCATAGTTCTCGAGGCCGACGTGGATGCGCCCGCCCAGGAAGGTGCCGGCCGTGAGCACCACGGCACGGGCGCGGAAGCGCAGGCCGATGGCGGTGACGGCGCCGGCGACGCGGTCGCCCTCGAGGATCAGGTCGTCGACCGCCTGCTGGAAGAGCCAGAGGTTGGGCTGGTTCTCCAGGCGGCGGCGGATGGCCGCACGGTAGAGGACGCGGTCGGCCTGCGCGCGCGTGGCCCGCACCGCCGGGCCCTTGCTCGCGTTGAGGGTGCGGAACTGGATGCCGGCCTCGTCGGTGGCGAGCGCCATGGCCCCGCCCAGCGCGTCGACCTCGCGCACCAGGTGGCCCTTGCCGATGCCGCCGATCGACGGGTTGCAGGACATCTGCCCCAGCGTCTCGATGGCGTGCGTGAGCAGCAGCGTGCGCGAGCCGGCGCGGGCCGCGGCCAGGGCGGCCTCGGTGCCGGCGTGGCCGCCGCCGACGACGATCACGTCGAAACGGGTGGGAAAGTCCATGGTTCGGCTGGAGCCGCCGGGCCAGGCCCGGCGACGCGGGAGAACCGCGAATTCTACGGGAAACGCCCGCCGGACCTAGCGCTGGTTCCACGTGGAACCGGGGGTTCAGCGGTTCCTGGCCCCGAGCCAGGCGGTGGTCCTGGCGATGGCCTTCTCGCGGGCCTCCGGATGGGCGCCGACCGTGGCGCCGCGCCCGCCCGGGCGGCTCGGATTGCGCACGTCGGGCCGCTCGCGCTGGCCGCAGTCCGAGGCCGGTCGAAGGCGTGGTGGGCGCCGGGGTACACGTCGATCTCCACGGAGCCGGCCGGCGCTCCGGCGGCGAGCGCCTCGCAGTGGCGGGCCGGCGTCCAGTCGTCGGCCGCCGCCGGACTGGATGAGGAGGGGAACCGTCGGGCGGAAGGGCGCCTTCGCGCAGGTCGGCGCATCCCGGGTAGAAGGCCACGGCGGCCCGGAACCGCAGGCCGCCCTCCGGGCGCCCGGGGGCACCGGCCTTGACCGCGTGCAGGACCGCCGAGCCTCCATTGGACCAGCCGATGAGGTCGATGCGCCCCGAATCGACGTCGGCACGCGCCCCCAGCCAGGCCAGCGCGGCATGGGCATCCCGGGGCCGATCCGTCGCGGGCGAGACCCGGCGCCTTTCCTGGGTGCAGATCTCCTGCTCGCCGCGGGGCCCGAAGCTGTCGAGGAGGAGGGCCACGTAGCCCCGGGCGCGGAAATGCTCGGCCCAGAAGGCGAAGCTCGCCGTGGGCTCGCCGCCCTTTCCCCACAGGCCGCTGCAGCCGTGCAGCATCACGATGGCGGGAAAGGGCCCCTGGCCCTCGGGGCGATACAGGCGGCCCGCCAGTTCGATGCCCGGGCCCGGCAGGCGGACCGGCTCCCCGCCGGCGTGGGCCAGCCCGGCACCCAGGATGGCCAGCGCGGCCAGCATGTGTTTCACGTGGAACCGGTCATTGCCGCTCCGCCGGCCGGCGCGACACGCAGTAGCTGTAGCCCAGTGCCTCGAGCTCCTCCCCCGTCAGGTGCGGCGCCCGGGAGGCCGCGAGCAGCATGTGCGTCTGGACACCCTCGAGCCAGGAGTCCGGGACCCTCCTCACCTGGGTGGCCGGATCGAGATTGGCACGCAGCGCGTAGACGATGGTGCGCGCGGTCTGCGCGGAGACCGAGCGGCAGGTCTGCTTCACGCTGTCGCTCACCTCCTGGGCCAGGGCCGGGGGGGCGCCGAGCACCACGGCGCCGGCGAACAGCATGGGGAGAATCCTCATCGTCGAGCCTTTCCTATTTGCCGATGCAGAAGCGGCTGAAGATCTGGCCGAGGAGGTCGTCGGCGCGTGACCTCGCCGGTGATCGTACCCAGCGCATTGCTGCGCCAGTCTCAGCTCTTCTGCAAATAATTCAAAGGCTTGCAGGTGCTGCCGCGGCCGTCGAGACCGGTCGCCGCGCCTCGCGCAAGGCCACCAGGTGGCGCTCCCGGGCCAGGAACACTCCCTCCGACGACGGCCGCCAGCCGGCCACCTCCAGGAGCCAGGCGCGCAGCGCCGCCACGCCCTCGCCGGTCTTCGCCGACAGGCGGAGGCGCACCTCCGTGCCGTGGGCGTCCCGCCCCGGCGCGAGTCCCGCCAGGTCGATCTTGTTCGTGACCCGCGCGAGCGGCAAGCCCGGCGGCATGCGCGCCAGGATCCGCGACTCCTCCTCGCGCTCCTCCTGCGCCGCGTCCGCGATGAGCATCGCGGCCCCGGCCTTCGCGATGGCGTCCCAGGTGCGCTCGATCGCCGATGCGCTCGACCTCGTCGCCGGACTCGCGAAGCCCCGCGGTGTCGATGAGGTGGATGGGCACGCCCTCGAGGAGGATCGTGGCGCGCACGTAGTCGCGCGTGGTGCCCGCGACCGGCGTGACGATCGCCACGTCCTCGCCCGCCAGCCGGTTGAGCAGGCTCGACTTGCCCACGTTGGGCCGGCCCACCAGCACGACGGTGAGGCCCTCGCGCAGCACCGCGCCCTGCGCGGCTTCGTCCAGGAGCTCCGCCAGGTCTGCGCGGATCGCGCCGAGCGCTTCGCGCTGCGCCTCGCGGTCGGCGGGATCGATCTCCTCCTCGGGAAAGTCGATGCAGGCCTCCACGTGCATCCGAAGGCGGGTGAGGGCGTCCACGAGGGCGTCGATGCGCGCCGAGAACTCGCCCGACGAGGGAGCGCGCGGCGCCGCGCGCCGCCTCGACGCTCGCCGCGTCGATGAGGTCCGCCACGCCCTCGGCCTGCGCGAGGTCGAGCCGGTCGTTGAGGAAGGCGCGGCGCGTGAACTCGCCGGGCTCGCGCCAGGCGCGCGCCCAGCGTCCACGCAGCGGCGCAGAATCTCGCGCAGCACCACCGGACCGCCGTGCCCCTGCAGCTCGAGGACGTCCTCGCCGGTGTAGGAATGCGGCGCGGGAAAGAAGAGGGCGATGCCTTCGTCGAGGAGCGCGCCGGCCGGGCCCGGCGAAGCGCGCGAAGGTGGCGCGGCGCGGCGGCGGAATCCGCCCCGCCACTGCGCCGCGCGATCTCGCCGGCAAGCGGCCCCGAGACGCGGACGACTCCGATGCCGCCGCGCCCGGGCGCCGTCGCGATGGCCGCGATCGTGTCCGCCCGGGAGCCCACGGCGCTAGCGCTTCCCCTTCGCCTTCGCCGCCGCCTCGGCGGCGAGCGTCTTGTTGATGTGCCACTGCTGCGCGATCGACAGCAGGTTCTGCACGACCCAGTAGAGCACGAGGCCCGAGGGGAAGAAGAGGAAGAAGACGCTGAAGACGATCGGCATCGCGAGCATCACCTTCGCCTGCACGGGATCGGCCGGCTGCGGGTTGAGCTTCGTCTGCACGAACATCGAGATCGCGTAGATCACGGGCAGGATGTAGAACGGGTCCGGCGCGGAGAGGTCCTGGATCCAGCCGAGCCACGGCGCGTGGCGCAGCTCGATGGAGGCGAGCAGCACCCAGTAGAGCGCGATGAACACCGGGATCTGCACGACGATCGGCAGGCATCCGCCGAGCGGGTTGATCTTCTCGGTGCGGTAGAGCTCCATCATCGCCTGGTTGAGCTTCTGCTTGTCGTCGCCGTAGAGCTGCTTGAGCTTCTCCATCTTCGGGCGCGAGCACCTTCATGGCGGCCATCGAGCGGCCCGCCTTGTGGTTGAGCGGGTAGAAGACGAGCTTGATGAGGATGGTGAGGAAGATGATCGCCCAGCCCCAGTTGCCCACCACGCCGTGGATGAACTTGAGCACCCAGAAGAGCGGGGCGGCGAGGATGTAGAGCCAGCCGTAGTCGACCACGAGCTCCAGGCCCGGCGCGATCCTGGCGAGCTTGTCCGTCTCCTGCGGCCCGATGTAGAGCGGCATCGACACCGTGGCCGAGGCGCCCGGCGCCACCTGGCCGACGGGCACGATCACGCCGGCCGTGTAGAGGTTCTCGCCCACCTTGTTGGTGAAGAACTCGCGATCGCCGTTGCCCGCGGGCAGCCACGCCGACACGAAATAGTGCTGCACCAGGCCGATCCAGCCGTCCTTCGTCTTGCGGGCGTGCGACTGCTTGCCCTTCTCGATGTCCTTGAAGTCCACCTTCACGAACTTCGACTCTTCCGTGTAGACCGCGGGCCCGGTGTAGGTGGCCACGCCCGCCATGGCGCTCGTCTGCGCCGCCTCCTGGCTCGGCTGGTTGCCGTCGCGCAGGAACTGGAAGTACGCGAAGGGCGCGATCGGCTTCTCGCCCGCGTTCTTCACCTCGTAGCTCACCAGGATCTCGTAGGTGCCGCGCCTGAACGTGAGCTTCTTCGTCGACCTCCGCGCCGGTCACGTCCTTCGCCGTGAGGCGCACCTCGACCTGGTCCTTGCCCTCCGGCAGGCGACACCGCCGTCGACTCGGCCGTGTACATCGTCTTGTGCGAGGGCAGGCCCTCGCCCAGCAGACCCGACTGGGTGACGAAGTACTGCTTCGGGTCCGGCGCCATCAGCACCAGCGGCTTGGTCCTGTCGAGCGCGGAGAAGACCTTGAAGAGCGTCACGCGCCGGATGTCGCCGCCGGCGGTGTTGAGCTCGGCCTCGAACAGGTCGGTCTTCACCACGACCGGCTGGCCGGTGGCCTCGACGATCGCGGCGGCCGGAGCGACGGGCGCGGGGGCTGGCGCACCCTGCGGGGAAACCGGCGCGGCAGGCGTGGGGGTAGGCGTGCCGGCAGGCGCGGCCGGGGCTCCCGCTACCGGTATGGCGGGCGCCGGCGCCTTCGGCGCGTTGTGCTTCTGCCACGCATCCCACAGGAGCAGGGCGGAGAAGCTGAAGACGACGAAGGCGATGAGGCGCTGGATATCCATCGGGGAACGGGCTTCAGGGTTGCGTCACGGAACGGGATCGTAGCCACCCGCACTCCACGGGTGGCAACGCAGGATTCGCCGGGTGGCGAGCCAGATGCCGCCAAGCGCGCCGTGCCGCTCGAGGGCCTCGATGGCGTAGTGCGAGCAGGTCGGCGTGAAGCGGCAGTGGCTGCCCCACCAGGGCGACAGCAGGTATTGGTAGGCGCGGATGACGGCGATCAGCACGCGTCGCATGTCAGCGGGCCTCCGCCGCGCGCCCGAGCAGGTCCTGCCATTGCGCGAGCCACGCGGCCTCGCCATCGGCGGCCACCGGCTCGCGCATCGCGAGCACGAGGTCCAGGCCCGCGGTTTTCGCGGCATGCCGGCGAAAGGCCTCGCGCGCCAGGCGCTTGAGGCGATTGCGATCCACGGAATGGCGCGCCAGGCGCTTGGGCACGACGAGGCCCAGGCGGGATACGCCGGGGCGGCCGGCGGCCACGTGCAGCAGGAGGGCCTGGCTTCTCAGCTTGCGGGGGCTGCGCAGCGCTGGCACATAGGAGCCGCGCCCCGCAAAGCGATGGCGCCGGGAAAGGCCTTCCTTCCGGGCGCCGCGGGTCATGCAGGCGTCGCGTCAGACCGCGACGCGCTTGCGGCCCTTGGCGCGGCGGGCGTTGATCACCGCGCGGCCAGCCGCCGTCTTCATGCGGACACGGAAGCCGTGCGTCTTCTGGCGGCGCGTGGTGGACGGTTGGAAAGTGCGTTTCATGAAAACCTCGGCTTGTGGAATTCCGCCCTTGAGGCGAAACGCGCGATTATAGCCGATCGGCCTCCCGGACGCCATCGCGTCGTCCCGGAGCGCCCCCAAACGGCCTGTGGATAACCCACCCCGTTACCAGTAGAATCCCATTCTTCCCGCACGCCCGCACCTTCCCGATCCCGCTGCCCGCCGCCGACATGGATTCGCTCTGGCTTTCCCTCGTTTCCGAGCTCAAGAAGGACTTGCCGGCGCAGCAGTACGACACGTGGATCAAGCCCCTTCGTGCCGAGCGCCAGGGCAACCACCTGCGCGTGCTCGCCCCGAACCACCACGTCCTGCGCTGGATCCGCGCCAACCTGCTCGCCAAGATCGAGTCGCGCGCCGAGCGCGCGGCCGGCGGCGGACTGCGGGTGGACCTCATCCTGGACGACAAGCCCGCCCTGGAAGCCGAGATCGTGGTGCCCGAGCCGATGCCCGTCGCCCCCTCGGAGAAGCCTTCGCGCGAGGAAAGCCGGCTGAACCCCTCCTTCACGTTCACCAACTTCGTGAACGGCAAGGCGAACCAGATCGCCCGGGCGGCCGCCATCCAGGTCGCCGAGAACCCCGGCACGGCCTACAACCCACTCTTCATTTATGGCGGGACGGGCCTGGGCAAGACGCACCTGCTGCAGGCCATCGGCACCGACGTCCTCAAGCGCAACCCGAAGGCGAAGGTCCGCTACATCCACGCCGAGCAGTTCGTGGCCGACGTGGTGCGCGCCTACCAGCACAAGAGCTTCGACTCCCTGAAGCGCTACTACCGTTCCCTGGACCTCTTCCTCATCGACGACGTGCAGTTCTTCGTCGGCAAGTCGCGCTCGCAGGAGGAGTTCTTCTACACCTTCAACGCCCTCTTCGAGGCGCACAAGCAGGTGGTCATCACGAGCGACAGCTTTCCGAAGGAGCTGACCGGCATCGAGGATCGGCTCATCTCCCGGTTCGGCTGGGGCCTCACGGTGGCCGTCGAGCCGCCCGAGCTCGAGATGCGCGTGGCGATCCTGCTCAAGAAGGCCGAGATGGACGGCGTCCACGTCGACGAAGCGGTGGCCTTCTTCATCGCGAAGCACATCCGCTCCAACGTGCGCGAACTCGAAGGAGCGCTGAAGCGCGTGCTCGCCTATGCGCGGTTCAACAACACCGTGGTCTCCGTGACCACCGCCCGCGAGGCGCTCAAGGACCTGCTCGCCGTCCTCACGCGGCAGGTGTCCATCGAGAACATCCAGAAGACCGTGGCGGACTACTTCAAGATCAAGGTGTCCGACATGTACTCCAAGAAGCGCTTCCGCTCCGTGGCCCGGCCGCGGCAGGTGGCCATGGCGCTGGCCAAGGAGCTCACGCAGCAGAGCCTTCCGGAGATCGGCGAGGCCTTCGGCGGCCGCGACCACACCACCGTGCTTCACGCCTGCCGCAAGATCCAGGAATTGCGCGATACCGAGCAGGAGTTCTCGCGTGACTACGCCCAGCTTCAGCAGATCCTGCTCGGTTGAGCCTGTATATGACCCCCGAAAACCTGTGGATGGAATGCGGCCGCTCCCGCACCCCCCGATCTGTCCACAGGTTCACGGCACGCGCCGGGCACGCTGTCCCCAGGGAAAATCGCTTTCAAGTATCTGATATGAAAATCGAAATCGCGTTATACACGTTTCGTGGCGTCTCCTATTAACTGCTAACTAGTTAGAGATAACCCTATGGTCAAGATCAAGGCGACCAACCAGGCCCTGCTTGCCCCGCTGCAGCACGTCACGGGCATCGTCGAGCGCAGGCACACCCTGCCGATCCTCTCCAACGTGCTGATCCAGGCGCATGCGGGAACCGTGGACTTCATCGCCACGGACCTCGAGGTCCAGATCACCGCGAAAGCGACGCTGGACGGCAACGCAGCCGAGGGCTCGGTGACCGTGGCCGCGCGCAAGCTCTACGACATCCTGCGTTCCCTGCCTGAGGATGCCGAGGTCGCCCTCGACGCCAAGGACAACCGCATGGTCGTGCGCGCCGGCAAGAGCCGCTTCAACCTGCAGACCCTCGCGGCCGCGGACTTTCCGCGCATGGTGGAGTCGCGCGATGCCGCGCGCACGCTGGAATTGCCGCAGAAGGCGCTCAAGCACGCCCTGGGGCTCGTCCAGTTCGCCATGGCCGTGCAGGACATCCGCTACTACCTGAACGGCGTGCTCTTCTCCGTGGAGAAGAACATGCTGCGGGTCGTCGCCACCGACGGCCACCGCCTGTCGTTCGCGGCCGAGGCGCTTTCGGCCGAGCACGAGAGCGTGGAGGCGATCCTGCCCAGGAAGACGGTGCTGGAGCTCATCAAGCTCCTTGGCGACACGGACGACCCGGTGGCCCTCTCGATCGGCTCGAACCAGGTGCGCTTCTCGTTCGGCGGCATCGAGATCGTCTCCAAGATCGTCGAGGGCAAGTTCCCCGACTACCTCAAGGTCATCCCCACCACGCACCGCAACAAGGTCTCGCTCGAGCGCGCCGCCCTCGCGCAGTCGCTCAACCGCGCCGCCATCCTCTCCAACGAGAAGATCCGTGGCGTGCGGCTCGTGTTCACCAAGAACGCCCTGTCGATCATCTGCACGAACAACGAGCAGGAGGAGGCCGAAGAGGGGCTCACCATCGACTACGACGGCGACCCCCTGGACATCGGCTTCAACATCTCCTACCTGCTGGACGTGCTCAACCACGTCGACGCCGGCACGATCACGGTCACCATGGGCGACTCGAACTCGAGCGCCCTCGTTCAGATTCCCGGCAACGACGACTTCAAGTACGTCGTGATGCCGATGCGCATCTAGGGCGCAACGCAACGATCACAGGAACAGAATGACACAGCAGAACGAGCAGCCGAACGGCCGTCCCGAAGACGACTACGATTCCACCAGCATCAAGATCCTGAAGGGCCTGGAGGCGGTCCGCAAGCGCCCCGGCATGTACATCGGCGACACGTCCGACGGCACCGGGCTGCACCACATGGTGTTCGAGGTCGTCGACAACGCGATCGACGAGGCCCTCGGCGGCTGGTGCAACGACATCAAGGTCGTCATCCACACGGACAACTCGATCTCCGTGGTGGACAACGGCCGCGGCATCCCCACCGACATCAAGGAAGACGACGAGTTCAAGCGGTCCGCGGCCGAGATCGTGATGACGGAGCTGCACGCCGGCGGCAAGTTCGACCAGAATTCCTACAAGGTCTCCGGCGGCCTCCACGGCGTCGGCGTGTCCGTCGTGAACGCGCTCTCCGTATGGCTGAAGCTGCGCATCTGGCGCAACGGCAAGGCGCACTTCATCGAGTTTCACGACGGCGTGGCCGTCGAGCCGCTGAAGGTCACGGGCGAGACCGACCGGCGCGGCACCGAGGTGCACTTCCTCGCCTCCCCCGAGACGTTCAACAACATCGAGTTCCACTACGACATCCTGGCGCGGCGCCTTCGCGAGCTTTCGTTCCTGAACAACGGCGTCAAGATCGAGCTGATCGACCAGCGCACGGGAAAGAGCGAGAACTTCGCCTATTCCGGCGGCGTGAAGGGGTTCGTCGAGTACATGAACCGCTCGAAGAACGTCCTGCACGGCAACATCTTCTACGCGATCGCCGAGAAGGAGGGCATCACCGTCGAGGTCTCGATGCAGTGGAACGACTCGTACGGCGAGTCGGTCCAGTGCTTCACGAACAACATCCCGCAGCGCGACGGCGGCACGCACCTGACCGGCCTTCGCACGGCGATGACGCGCACGATCAACACCTACATCGAGAAGGAGGAGATCGCCAAGAAGGCGAAGGTGGAGACCACCGGAGACGACATGCGCGAGGGACTCACCTGCGTCCTCTCGGTGAAGGTTCCCGAGCCGAAGTTCTCCTCGCAGACCAAGGACAAGCTCGTGTCCTCCGAGGTGATGCCGGTCGTCCAGGAGGTGGTCGCGCAGAAGCTCGCCGAGTTCCTGCTCGAGCGTCCGGCCGACGCGAAGGTGATCTGCACCAAGGTGGTCGAGGCCGCGCGGGCGCGCGAGGCGGCGCGCAAGGCCCGCGAACTGACGCGGCGCAAGGGCGTGCTCGACGGCGTCGGCCTTCCGGGCAAGCTCGCCGACTGCCAGGAGCGCGACCCGAAGCTGTGCGAGCTCTACCTGGTGGAGGGCGACTCCGCGGGCGGCTCGGCCAAGCAGGGGCGGGACCGCAAGTTCCAGGCGATCCTGCCGCTCAAGGGCAAGATCCTGAACGTGGAGAAGGCCCGCTTCGACAAGATGATCTCCTCCCAGGAGGTGGCCACGCTCATCACGGCCCTGGGCACGGGCATCGGCAAGGACGAGTTCAACGTCGAGAAGCTGCGCTATCACCGCATCATCATCATGACGGACGCGGACGTGGACGGCGCGCACATCCGCACGCTCCTGCTCACGTTCTTCTACCGGCAGATGCCCGCCCTGGTCGAGAACGGGCACATCTACATCGCGCAGCCGCCGCTCTACAAGGTGAAGAGCGGCAAGGACGAGCGCTACCTCAAGGACGAGCACGCGCTGCGCTACCACCAGCTGCGGCGGGCGCTCAACGGCGCGATGCTCGTCCCGACGGAGGGCGCGGCGCCTCTCGCGGGCGAGGCGCTGGAGAGAATCGCCACCGAGTACCTGATGACGGAGGCGGTGATCGATCGCCTGTCGATGGGCATGGACGCGAGCGTGCTGCGCGCGCTGCTGGACACGCCGCGCATCGCGCTGGACACGAAGGAAGGCGCGACGGAGGCTTCGCGCGCGATCTACGACGCGCTGGCGCCGAACGCGCCGAAGGCCCATATCGAGCGCGACCCGACGTCGGAAGGCTGGCGCCTGCGGCTGGAGAAGCTGGTCCACGGCAATCGCGTGGAGACGGTCCTCGACCAGGCGTTCGTGGGGAGCGGAGACTACACGCAGATCGTGAAGACGTCGCAGATGCTCGCCGGCCTCGTCCAGGCGGGCGCCCAGATGAAGCGCGGCGAGACCGCGCGGGCCATCCGCTCGTTCAAGGAGGGGCTGGACTGGCTGCTTGGCGAGGCGAAGGGCGGCATGTCGATCCAGCGCTACAAGGGGCTGGGCGAGATGAACCCCGACCAGCTCTGGGAAACGACGATGGATCCGACGAAGCGCATCCTGCTGAAGGTGCAGGTCGAGGATGCCATCGGCGCCGACGAGATCTTCTCGACCCTCATGGGCGACGACGTGGAGCCGAGGCGCCAGTTCATCGAGAACAACGCGCTGGGCGTGTCCAACCTCGACGTCTGAGTCGGGGCCGGCGAAGCGAAGGCCGCCGGGCCGCGCGGCTAGGCGGTCTTTTTCGCGCGTGGGGCCTTGGCCTTGGCCGTCTTCGCCTTCGCCTTCGATTTCGGCTTTGACTTGGACTTGGCCGCCAGGATGACGAGCGCCTCGTCCAGGGTGAGCGTATCGATGGCGTCCTTGTCCGGGATCGTCGCGTTCACCTTGCCGTGCTTCACGTACGGCCCGTACTTGCCCGCGTAAAGCGAGACCGACTGGCCGTCGTCGGGGTGCTTGCCGAGCACGCGAAGCGCGCCGCGGCCGCCGGCGCTGCGCGGTTCCGCCAGGAGCGCCACGGCCCGCTCGAGCCCGATGTCGAAGACGTTCTCGTCCTTCGGGATCGACTTGAACTGCCCGTCGTGGTTCACGTACGGACCGAAGCGGCCGATGTTGGCGATGACCTTCTTGCCGGATTCCGGGTGCATGCCGAGGTCGCGCGGGAGCGCCAGCATCTTGAGCGCGACGGCGAGGTCCGCGGCTTCGGGCGCGACGTTCTTGGGAAGCGAGACGCGCTTGGGCTTCTTGTCGCCCTCGGGCTCGCCCAGCTGGAAGTACCACCCGAAGGGGCCCTGGAGGAGCTGGATGGCCAGCTTCGTCTTCGGGTCCACGCCGATGTCGAACTTGGCCGGGCCCTCCGCGGAGTCGCCGCTGCCGTCCAGGTTTCGCGTGTAGTCGCACTCCGGGAAACCGGAGCAGCCGATGAAGCGGCCCCGTCGCCCGAGGCGGATGCTCAGCTTGTGCGCCTTGCACTTCGGGCAGTCCTCCTCGAGGACTTCCTGGGTCACGTCCTTGCGCGAGACGGATTCCTTCTCCCCGATCTGGGCGTGGAAGTCCTTCCAGAAGCGCTCGAGAACGGGGATCCATTCCTCCTTGCCGTTGGAGATGTCGTCGAGCTCGTCCTCGAGCTTCGCCGTGAACTCGTAGTCGACCCAGTGGGCGAAGTGCTCGGTGAGGAACTTGGTGACCACCCGGCCCACGTCGGTGGGCTGGAAGCGCTTCTTCTCCAGGACGACGTACTCGCGGTTCTGCAGGGTGGAGATGATCGAGGCGTAGGTCGACGGCCGCCCGATTCCGTACTGCTCGAGCGCCTTGACGAGGCTCGCCTCCGAATAGCGCGGCGGTGGCTGCGTGAAGTGCTGCTCGCCATAGAGCCTGAGGATGGGGACCATGTCGCCCTTGTCCAGGAGCGGCAGGCGCTTGTCCTCCTCCTCGACCGCGTCGTCCTGGTCCTCGTGGTACACGGCGAAGAAGCCGGGAAAGACCATCGTCTGGCCCGTCGCGCGAAAGGTGTTGCCCGGCGCGCCGACGGTGAAGTCGACGGCCACCGTGTCGAATTTCGCCGGCGTCATCTGGCAGGCGAGCGCTCGCTTCCAGATCATCTCGTAGAGCTTGCGCTGCTCGTCGTTCAGGTACGGCGCCACGGACTCGGGCGTCCTCGAGATCGAGGTCGGCCGGATCGCCTCGTGGGCTTCCTGCGCGTTCTTGGCGGTGCTCTTGTAGGCGATCGGGGATTTCGGGAGGTAGTCGGCGCCGAAGTTCTTCGTGATGTAGCCGCGGATGTCCGTGAGCGCTTCCTTCGACAGGCTCACGGAGTCGGTCCGCATGTAGGTGATCAGGCCCGTGACCGCCTTGCCGAGGGACACGCCTTCGTACAGGCTCTGCGCCACCTTCATCGCGCGGTCGGTGGAGAAGCCGAGCTTGCGCACGGCTTCCTGCTGCAGGGTCGAGGTGGTGAATGGCGGCGCCGGCGAACGCAGCTTGCGCTTCTTCTCGATCTCGGTGACCCGCGCCAGGCCCTTGGCGTGCGACTCGAGGAAACCCGTGATCTGCGCGTTCCTCTCGGCGTTGCCGACCGAGAACTGGTCGAGCTTCTCGCCCTGGAAGTGCGTGAGCCTGGCGGTGAATGGCGTCTTCGCCTTCTCGGCGTCGAAATGCACGGTCCAGTACTCGCGCGTCTTGAAATTGTCGATCTCGATCTCGCGCTCGACGATCAGGCGCAGGGCGGGGCTCTGCACGCGGCCGGCCGACAGGCCGCGGCGGATCTTCTTCCACAGGAGCGGCGAAAGGTTGAAGCCCACGAGGTAATCGAGGGCCCGGCGCGCCTGCTGCGCGTTCACGAGCTCCATCGAGATGTCGCGGGGGTTCTTCACCGCGTCCTTCACGGCGCCCTCGGTGATCTCGTAGAACACCACCCGCTTGAGCGTCTTGTCCTTGAGCGCGCGCTTGGCCTTCAGGATCTCGGAAAGGTGCCAGGCGATGGCCTCGCCTTCGCGGTCCGGGTCGGTCGCGAGGAGGATGACGTCGGCGTTCTTGACGGCCTTGGCGATGGCATCGACGTGCTTCGCGTTGCGATCGATGATCTCGTACTTCATCCGGAAGTCGTCGTCCGGGTCGACGGCGCCGGTCTTCGGCACGAGGTCGCGGACGTGGCCGTAGGAAGCCAGGATCTCGAAATCCTTGCCGAGGTACTTCTTGAGCGTCTTCGCCTTCGACGGCGATTCGACGATGAGCAGGTGTGAGGCCATGGGAGCGGTTAGGGCTTTTCGTGGGTTCCGTATCGCGGGGTCTTCAGCCCCGTTTGCGGCGATCAGGGTACAGCAAGTTGGCGATAGAGCCCGCCGGGGAGCCTTTCGACCCGGCCGGCGAGCTCGAGGCGCGTGAGTTCGGCGGCGAGCGTGGAGGCGCTGCCGCCGGTGCGAAGCGCCAGTGCGTCGAGGCTCGCGGGCGAATGGCCGAGGGTCTCGAGAAGCGGCTCCGCGCCGGGGCGGGACTCGGCGGGCGATGGCTCGGCCGGAAGCGGGGCCGCGGTCCCCTGCAGCTCGGCGAGAAGATCCTCGGCCGATTCCACGAGCTTCGCGCCCTGCTTGATCAGCCAGTGGCAGCCCTTCGAGAGCGGGGAGTGGATCGAGCCGGGGACGGCGAACACGTCGCGGCCCTGCTCGAGCGCCAACCGGGCCGTGGTGAGCGAGCCGCTCGCCACCGCGGCCTCGACGACCAGCACGCCTCGCGTGAGGCCGCTGATGATGCGGTTGCGGCGCGGGAAGTTGGCCGCCAGGGGTGGCGTTCCCAGGGCGAACTCCGACACGAGCACGCCCCGGCTCGCGATCTCGCGGGCCAGCTCCCGGTGCGCCGCGGGATACACGCGGTCGAGCCCGGTTCCCACCACGGCGACCGTCGACGAGGGGCCGGCGAGACCTCCGCGGTGCGCGGCCGCATCGATTCCCACGGCGAGCCCGCTCGCGATGGCGTACCCGAGTCGGGAGAGCGCGAGGGCGAACTCGTGCGCGTCGATGGCGCCTTGCCGGGTGGCGTTCCGGCTTCCCACGATCGCGATCGCCGGGCGGCCGAGCAGTGCGGGATCGCCGAGCGCGTGCAGGATGGTCGGGGGGTCCGGGATCTCGAGGAGCGATCGCGGATAGTCGTCGTCACCCAGGGCAAGCAGGTGCCTTCCGGGAGCGTCCAGCCAGGCGAGCGTGGCAGCGAGAAGCGCCGGCGCCGGGCCCGCGGCCAGGGCCTCGGCGACTTCCCGGCCGGCCACCTCCCTCACGGCGGAATGCGAGGCGTCGATGGCGGCGCCGGGTGTCCCGAACGCCTTGAGCAAGGCGCGTTGCGATGCCCCCGGGATGCCGGGAACGAGGCAAAGGCGAAGCCAATCGGAGGCGTCGGAGCGCAAGGGATACGGACCCGGGGGTTTCGAAGGGGGGTGATCCTACAACGGGCGGAGCCCGGATTCGGCTTACGGGCCCGGAAACGAAAGTGGGGGCCGAAGCCCCCACTCGCCCGACTCGCCGAAGCGGTCGGTCAGGGCGTCTGCACCGTGTCGCCCACCGAGATGGGACGCACGCTCTTGAGGACCATGCCGTAGGAGATCTTCTCGAAGGTGCGGAAGATGAAGACCAGCCCGCTGCGCTCGTCGGGAAGGATGATAGCGCTCGATCGCCCCTCACCACGACGGGAGTCGCCTTCGGGTCGGCGCCGGCCACGACCGTGTCGGGAACCGGGGAGACGGGCTTTATCTCGACGGTCCTCGGTCCGAACCCGAAGAGGTCGCTGAACAACGTCGTGCGCGTCTCGCGCACCAGCTGGTCGCCGCGGCGGACGGAAGCGAGCACGTGACCGACTTCGACGCCGTCGCGCGAGCCGCGATTGATCGACACGATGGAGTACTGCGCGATGTCCGCGACGCTGCCCCGCACCGAGAGGATCTGGCCCTTGATCGCCTTGTCGGGGGCGTGCGGGACGTAGGCGGGGAAGGTCCCCTCGCGGGCCGGCATCAGGCGGTCGCCCTGGTTGATTTCCTGCTTCGCGCGCGTGACCTCGATCGTGCTCGGCGAGCCGAAGCGCTTGACGCGGGCGTCGCCGACGTGGACGCGCCTCGTAGGCCGAGCACCTCGCCGGTCTCCGGGTCGGTCAGGGTTTCGCCCGGGCGGAAGATCTGCCAGTTGATGCCGTCGCCCGGCTGCATGCCCGATGACGTAGGCGGAATTTCCGGCGCCGACGATCACGCGCTCCTCCTCCGTGGCCACGATGCGCGGGAGCGCATCCATGCCCGCCGACCTCGACCACCAGCGGCTGGGTGAGGAAGGGGCCGATGGCGGAGCCGGGAATGGTGGGAACGGCCGTGGACAGCGCCTCGACGCGCGTGCGGGGCTGCAGGCGGACGACGTTGCCTTCGGCGAACGCCGCGCCGGTACCGCCGACGAGCGACAGGCTGGGCGACATGCCGGAGCGGTCGAGCCTGATGGTGTCACCCGGGTAGATGAGGTGCGGGTTCTTGATCTGGTCCCGGTTCATCTGCCAGAGCTGTGGCCATTTCCAGGGTTCCTTGAGGAACTTCCCGGAAATCGCCCAGAGCGTATCGCCCTTCTGGACGGTGTACTCGGAAGGGGCGTCGGCCTGGAGGTCGTTCATCGAGGCCACCGGGGCGGTGGCCTGCGACGAGGCGAGACCCGGAACCAAACTGGCCGAGGCGACGACTAACGCTATAATGAGCTTTCGCATCGCGGCTCTCTCTCTTGGATATGGGGTGCAGAACCCATATTCTGAAAAAGGGTTGCGTCCCCTTTTTCATGTAGTGCGGTAAATTCTGCGCTTAATCCGTTCTATTCGCAAGCATTTATGGCCATTCTCGAGATCCTCCAGTACCCCGACCCGAGACTGCACCTGCCGGCAGCGCGTGTCGACAAGATCGATTCCGCGACCCGAAAGCTCGTCTCGGACATGGCGGAAACCATGTACGCGTCCGAGGGCGTCGGTCTCGCCGCCACGCAGGTGAACGTCCACCAACAGGTGATCGTGATCGACGTGAGCCCCGACCACACCGACCTGCGGGTGTTCATCAACCCCGAGATCATCCGCCGGGAGGGCATGGCGCTCAACCAGGAGGGTTGCCTCTCGGTGCCGGGGATCTACGAGAACGTCGAGCGTGCCGACAGCGTGACCGTCACGGCCCTCGACGAGAACGGCGCGCGCTTCACCCTGAACGCTTCCGGGCTCCTGGCGGTCTGCATCCAGCACGAGATGGATCACCTGCAAGGCAAGGTCTTCGTCGAGCACCTCTCCGAGCTCAAGCAGAACCGCATCCGCGCCAAGCTCAAGAAGCGCCAGCGCAAGGCGGCTTAAGCCTTCCGCTTGCGCCTCGTCTTCGCCGGTACTCCCCCTTTCGCGGCCCGTTCCCTGGGCGCCCTGCAGGCTGCGGGGCACGATATCGCGCTCGTCCTCACGCAACCCGATCGTCCCGCGGGCCGGGGACTCAAGCCCAGGCCCAGCGCGGTCGCGCGATCTGGCCGGAAGCCTCGGACTGCCCGTGGGAAAGCCTGCCACCCTCAGGACGCCCGAAGCCTGCGCCGCCATCGAGGCGGCAGGGCCCGAGGTCATGGTGGTTGCCGCCTATGGGCTGATACTTCCGAAGTCAGTGCTCGCTATCCCGCATCGCGGTTGCCTGAACATCCATGCCTCGTTGCTGCCGCGTTGGCGGGGGGCCGCCCCGGTCCAGCGCGCCATCCAGGCAGGCGACGCGGAAACGGGTGTGGGAATCATGGTGATGGAAGCCGGGCTCGATACGGGGCCCGTCCTGCTGGAAAGGAAGGTGGCGATCGAGGCGGTGGATACCGCAGGCTCCCTGACCGGCAAGCTCGCGCAGGCGGGCGCCGAGGCGATCGTCGAGGCCTTGCGGCGGCTGGACTCCCTGTCCCCCCGCCCCCAGGAGAGCGAAGGCGTGACTTACGCCGCCAAGATCGAGAAATCGGAAGCACCCCTCGACTGGAGCCTGGAAGCTGCGGTGCTCGACCGCCAGATCCGGGCCTTCGATCCCTTCCCGGGGGCCGAGACGACGCTTGGCGGCGAGCCCCTCAAGATCTGGCAGTCCCGACCGACGTCCGGTCGGGGTGAGCCCGGGACGGTCATCGGCATCCTGGACGGATGCCCCGTGGTTGCCTGCAGGGATGGCGCGTTAGTGCTTACTGTCGTCCAGAGGCCCGGTTCACGGCGAATGCCAACGACGGATTTCGTGAAATCCAGGCCGATGCCTCCGGGCACCCGCCTTGGGGGCGCCACTGCCGGGAACGCTTGAATTCGGCCCGGTCGAAGGCATGTAGCGGATGCCGCGATCCCGCGGCGTCATCACTCGAGGAATCGGAAACGATGTTCGGCAACTGGCTGAAGACGTCACTCCTGATGGCGGCGATCGTCGCCCTGTTCGGCACGGTGGGTGCCCTGCTGGGCGGCGCCCAGGGCATGGTGCTTGCCCTCCTTCTGGGCGGGGCGATGAACCTGTGGGCCTACTGGTTTTCCGACAAGATGGTCCTTCGCCTCTACAACGCGCAGGAGGTCGACGAGACCTCGGCGCCGGGCCTTTACCGCATGGTGCGGGAGCTCGCCGACCGCGCCGCGATCCCCATGCCGCGCGTCTACCTCATCGACGAGGACCAGCCCAACGCCTTCGCGACCGGGCGCAATCCGGAGAACGCGGCCGTCGCCGCGACCACGGGGATCATGCGCATGCTCACCGAGCGCGAGCTGCGCGGCGTGATGGCCCACGAGCTCGCCCACGTCAGGCATCGGGACATCCTGATCTCCACCATCTCGGCCACGGTCGCCGGGGCGATCTCGTCGCTTGCGCAGTTCGGGATGTTCTTCGGCGGCCGCGACGAGGAAGGCCGGCCCGCGAACCCCGTCGTGTCCCTCATCGTGATGATCGTGGCCCCGCTCGCGGCGATGCTCATCCAGTTCGCGATCTCCCGCGCCCGGGAGTTCGAGGCCGACCGCGGCGGCGCCGAGATCAGCGGCGACCCGCAGGCGCTCGCCTCCGCGCTCGACAAGATCCACCGCTACGCCCGGGGAATCCCGTTCGCCACCGCCGAGGCCCACCCTGCCACGGCGCAGATGATGATCATGAATCCCCTGTCCGGCGGCGGCCTGGCCGGGCTCTTCAGCACGCACCCCGATACCGGCGAGCGCATCGCGAGGCTTCACGCGATGGCGCGCGGCGCGATCGCTACCTGAACGCCGCGGGCCGCGAGGCCCGCGGCCCCGCGCCCCCGTGCTCGACATCCAGCTCTGCGCCGCCTCGGTCCTCGGGGATACCCTCGCCGGGCGCAATCTCTCCACGGCCTTCGAGGAGGGCTTCCGCAGGCATCCGTCGTTGAGCGCCGGGGAGCGGTCGGTCGTGCGCGAAATCTGCTACGAGGGCCTGCGCTCGCTGGGCCTGCTCGAGGCCCAGCTGGGCAAGTTGCTCCTCACCCCGGTTCGGCATGCGGGGCTCAGGAGCCTCCTGCTCGTGGCATTGGCCCAGCTCCAGTTCACCCGCGCCAAGCCCTACGCCATCGTGGACCACGCGGTCCGCGCGGCGGAGCGGCTGGGGCAACCCGCGGCCCGGGGCCTGGTGAACGCGGTTCTGCGCAACTTCCTGCGGCGCCATGACGACCTCGGACGGGCGGCCTGGAATACCCCGGAGGTGAGGTTCGGCTTTCCCGCCTGGTGGATCCAGAAGCTGCGGGAGGAATGCCCCGACCGGTGGGAGGAGGTCGTCGCCGCCGAGAATCGCCACCCCCCCATGACCCTGCGCGTGAACCGCCGCCGCACGGCGCTTGCGCCGTACCTGGAGAGCCTGGCCGCGGCCGGCATCGAAGCCCGGCCGCTGGGCGAGATGGCCGTGCGGATCGACCCCCGCCCCGTCTCCGAGATCCCCGGCTTCGCCCAGGGCCTCGCGAGCGTCCAGGATGCCGGCGCCCAGTGGGCGGCCCGGCTTCTCGACGTCTCGGATGGCCAGCGGGTGCTGGACGCCTGCGCCGCCCCGGGAGGCAAGACCGGGCATCTCCTGGAGCTGGCCCAGCTCGAGGTCCTGGCCCTGGACAACGACGCGGCGCGGCTGGGCCGGATCGCGGAGAACCTGGACCGCCTGGGCCTCCAGGCCCAGGTCGCCTGCGCCGACGCGGGTCAGCCCGGGGACTGGTGGGACGGGCGCCCCTTCCAGCAGGGTCCTCCTGGACGCCCCCTGCAGCGCTTCCGGGGTGGCGCGCCGGCATCCGGACATCCGCTGGAACCGCCGGCTCTCGGATTTGCCGAAGTTCGCGGCGCGGCAGGCGGCGATGCTCGATGCCGTGTGGCAAGTCCTTGAGACAAGTGGTAAATTGCTCTATGCGACCTGCTCGGTTTTCCGGGAGGAGAACGAATCCGTCGTGGAGGCGTTTCTTTCCCGGCAACCGGGCGCCCGCTTGCTGAAACTGCACACCGGCGCGCCCGACGGCGGCCGGATCTGGCCCGACGACGACAGCGATGGCTTCTACTACGCCCTTCTCGAAAAGCGCTAGCCCCGCATGGCGGCTCGCGCTTGCGGCGTTGCTGTTCGCGTTCCAGTCGCTCGTCCTCGCGCCGGCCGCGTTCGCCGAAGGCATCACGCCCGTTCGCGCGAGCGTCGCGCCCGGCCCCGACGGCTACCGCCTCGACGCGGAATTCGACATCCAGTTCAGCCCGCGCCTCGAGGAGGCGGTCAACCGCGGCGTGGCGCTGCACTTCGTGGTCGAGTTCGAGCTCTCCAAGCCGCGCTGGTACTGGTTCAACGAGAAGCCCGTCCACCTCAGCCAGACCTACAAGATCACCTACACGCCGCTGCTGCGCCAGTACCGGCTGTCCTCCGGCGCGGCCTACCAGAACTTCAACCACTTCGACGAGGTCGTTGCTGCGCTTTCGCGCGTGCGCGGCTGGCCGGTCGCCGAAGGCGGCGCCCTTCGCAAGCAGGACGAGTACGAGGCCGCCATCCGCATGCGGCTCGACACGACGCAGCTGCCCAAGCCCTTCCAACTCAACGCGGTCGCCTCTAACGACTGGAACCTAGCCTCGGATTGGTATCGGTGGACCGTCCGTCCATGAGGCCGTTGATCCTGCTGTGCGTGGTGACGGGCGCAGGCCTCGTCTACCTGATGTCGCAGGCCACGTCCAACACCGCGCTCTTCACCCAGAACTACCCCGCGCTCCTGGGCCTCGGCGGCCTGCTTTCCCTGGGCCTGATGCTGCTCATCGGCTACCAGCTGGTGGTCCTGCGGCGAAAGCTCAAGGAGCGCGTGTTCGGCTCCAAGCTCACGCTGCGCCTCATGGTCGTGTTCGCCCTCATGGCCCTCGTGCCGGGCGGCCTGGTGTACGCGATCTCGTTCCAGTTCCTGCAGAGCTCCATCGAGTCGTGGTTCGACGTGCGCATGGACAAGGCCCTCGAGGGCGGCCTCAACCTCGCGCGCAGCACGCTGGACAGCTCCCTGCGCGAGCTCGGGCAGAAGGCCGAGGGCATGGCGCAGTCGCTCGCCACGGCGCAGGCGGTCGAGCCCGCGACCCTGAGCCGCCTGCGCGAGCAGTACGGCGTCGAGGAAGCCACGCTCTTCAACCAGCGCGGCAAGGTGATCGCCTTCGCGGGAACCGAGGCCGCCTCGCTCCAGCCCGAGGTCCCGGGCCCGAACGTGCTGCGCCAGGTCCGCGCCCAGCAGCCCGTGCGCACCATCGAGTCCGTCCCCGAGAAGGGGCTCGTCCTGCGGGTGATCGTCCCGGTGAACGTCCTCACGATCTCCGATGACATCCGCGTCCTGCAGGTGCTTCATCCCGTGCCGGCGGCCGTGGCGCAGGACGCGCGCGTCGTCGACCAGGGCTGGCGCGACTACCAGGAGCTCACGCTGGCGCGGGTGGGGCTCAAGCGCATCTTCGGGCTGACGCTCACCCTCGCGATGCTGCTCACGCTGTTCTCGTCGATCGCGCTCGCCTTCCTGCTTTCCGAGCGGCTGTCGGCGCCGCTGTCGGCGCTCGCCGAGGCGACCCGCGCCATCGCCAAGGGCGACTACTCGCGCCTCAACCCGGTGCGAAGCCGCGACGAGTTCGGCGTCCTCACGCAGTCCTTCAACACGATGACGCGGCAGATCGCCGACGCCACGGAGGCGATGGAGAGGAACCAGCAGCAGCTGGAGAACGCCAAGACCTACCTCGAGAGCATCCTGTCGAACCTCACTTCGGGCGTGCTCACCTTCGACGAGCGCCACTACCTGAAGACCGTCAACGCGATGGCGTACGAGATCCTCGGGGTCCCGACCGGAGCCTTCCACGGGCTGAAGCTCCAGGACTGGACCACCCACGTGGCGGCCGTGTCCCCGTTCGCCGAGGTCGTCCTGAAGAATTTTTCCTCGGCCTCGAGCCGGCAGTGGGAGCAGCAGCTCGAGTTCAGGCGCCACGACGGGGCGCGCACGCTCCTGGTGCGCGGCACGCGCCTGTCCGCGCGCGGCGATACCGGCTACGTCGTGGTCTTCGACGACATCACCCACCTGGCGCAGGCGCAGCGCGACGCCGCCTGGGGCGAGGTCGCGCGCCGGCTCGCGCACGAGATCAAGAACCCGCTCACCCCGATCCAGCTCTCGGCCGAGCGGCTCCAGCACAAGCTGGGGCAGAAGCTCCCGCAGATCGACGCGGACGTCCTGAAGCGCGCCACCGGCACCATCGTGAACCAGGTCACGGCGCTCAAGGGAATGGTCGACGACTTCAGCCAGTACGCGCGCGCCTCGCGGATGACGGCCGAGCAGGTCTCGCTCAACGACCTCGTGCGCGAAGTGCTGGTCCTCTACGAATCGATGGGCGTTCCCATCGAGCCCAGGCTCTGCGAGAACCTCCCGAGCATCGCGGCGGACCCCGCGCTGCTGCGCCAGGTCCTCCACAACCTCATCCAGAACGCGATCGACGCTCTTTCGGGCTCGGAGCAGCCGCGCATCGTCGTGACCTCGACGCTCGGCGACGGCGGCGTGACGCTCTCGGTCAGCGACAACGGCGCGGGGATCGCGGACACCGTCATCGGGCGCATCTTCGAGCCCTACGTCACCACCAAGCCCAAGGGCACGGGCCTCGGCCTCGCGATCGTCAAGAAGATCGTCGAGGAGCACCACGGCCACATCGTGGTCGAGAACGTGAAACCCCATGGCGCACACGTGAGCATCGTCCTGCCCCTGCGCGAAGCGGCGTAGCCGCACCATCCATGTCGGCCAACCAGATCATGGTCGTGGATGACGAGGTCGGCATCCGCGAGCTCCTGTTCGAGATCCTGCGCGACGAGGGCTACGGCGTGCGCCTGGCGGAGAACGCCCAGACGGCGCGCAACCTGCGCCGGGAAATGCGTCCGGACCTCGTCCTTCTCGACATCTGGATGCCCGACACGGACGGCATCACGCTCCTGAAGGAGTGGGCGGGCTCGGGCCTTCTCACGATGCCCGTGGTGATGATGTCGGGACACGGCACGATCGACTCCGCGGTCGAGGCCACGCGCATCGGCGCCTTCGACTTCCTGGAAAAGCCCATCAGCCTTCCCAAGCTCCTCGCGACCGTGGGAAAGGCGCTCGCCGGCGGACGGGTCCTGCCGCGCGCGGGGCTCACGATGGCCCAGGTGGGCAAGGCGCGGATCGTGCAGGAACTGCGCCAGCGCCTGGACCAGGTGAGCCGCCTGCGCACGCCGGTGCTGCTCGTGGGCGAGCAGGGCTGCGGCTTCGAGATCGCCGCCCGCCATCTGCACCTGCCCAACACGCCGTGGGTGGCGCCGGAGGATTCGGATTGGCTCGTGTCCAACCCGTTCGGGCCGCTCAACGAGGCGAAGGACGGAACGCTCTTCATCCCGGACCTGTGCGCCCTGGGCAAGGCCGAGCAGAAGGGCCTTGCGCAGCTCGCGGCCAAGCTCGAGAAATTCAACGTCCGGCTGGTGTGCGCCGCCACCGGCCCGCTCTCGGGCATGGCCGAGGACGGAAGCTTCGACGCCGCGCTCTACCACCAGCTCTCGGGACTCACGATCCGCGTGCCCTCGATATCCGAGCACGCCGAGGACGTGCCCGACCTCGCGACGAGCCTGCTCACCACGCTCGTCGACGCGAACGAGGTTCCCCTCAAGGTCCTCACCGTGGGAGCCCAGAACGCGCTTCGCAACCTCGACTGGCGCGGGAACCTGCCCGTGCTGCAGAACGCGGTGAAGACGCTCGCGCTCACGGCCCTGGGCCCGGAGATCGGGGGGGAGGACGTCGCGCGGGTGGCGAGGGAGTTTTCGCTGCTGTCCCGCGACCAGCCGCCGACGGAGATGGGCGTGTCGCTCGACATTCCCCTTCGCGAGGCGCGCGAGCAGTTCGAGCGCCAGTACTTCCTGCACCACATCCGGCGCGAGGACGGCAACATGTCGCGCGTGGCCGACCGCGTCGGCCTCGAGCGCACCCACCTCTACCGCAAGCTCAAGCAGCTCGGAATCCGGCCTTCGTCGCGAGGCGAGGAACCCCCCGCCTGAGGCGCCCTAGCGCGCCTCGATCCGGCCCAGGCGGACCGCCGTGAGCCCCGTCTTCACGTTGTTCGGCACGGGCATCACGAGCACGCAGTTGTCGTAGGGCGCCCGGATGGCCTCGCCGCCGTCGTAGGCGATCACGTCGCCCTCCCGGGGCACCACCTCCATGCCGGAGAACTCGCGGGCGAAGCGGAATTCCGGCGTGCGTGCGACGACGGCCTCGGTCACGCGCACCAGCCGCTGCGGCGGCGGCGCATCCGTGGCAATCTCCCTGGCCGCCGCCTCGCGGTCGACGATGTCCAGGTGGCGCAGATATCGCCAGGTGGTCTGCCAGGCCACCACTTCGGCGGCCCGCTCCCAATGCTGGCCGCACTCGACCAGCAGGGCGTTCCTGGGACTGCCGGGGTCGCCGAAGCCGCCGAAATCGCGCATCCGCGTCCCGTTGGCGTGCCCTTCGTCGCTCACGATGTCGCGCGGAATCGCCACGTCGAAGGCGAGCTGGATCCCCTTGTCGAGGGGGCCGCAGATCATCACCGCGGGGCTGGGCTCCAGCATCGAGTGGATGTCGAGGAGGTAATCCGCCGCCTCGACGAAGGGGCGAAGCGCCCGCGCGCGGCGAAGTTCCGTGCTGTCGCGCGGCCCGTCCAGCGTCGGGACGTTCCAGACCCGGTTGAAATCCTCGTCGATGAAGCGGGTGGCATACGGCCGCTTGGGATCGAAGCGCAGGAACGCGTCGACGTTCGCGAAGGACAGCGTGAGCGTTCCGCGCGTGGGGCGAACGCCCTGGCGCAGCAACCGGTCGACGACGATGGCGCCGCAGATCTCGTTGCCGTGGGTGATCGCGTTCACCATCGCGTGCGGGCCCGGCCGGCCGCTCTCGAAGGTGTGGACGAATTCGACGCCGGTGGAGGACCGGCGGTGGGCTTCGATGTCGGGAGCGGCGAGCTCGACGGGGATTCTGGACATGGCGGTCAGTGCTCGTCCTTGCGGGGCGGGTGGGAGTGGTCGTGGTGCTGGTCGTGGTCGTGATCGTGGTCGTGGTCGTGTCCGTGGCCCCCGGCATGGTCGTGCCCGTGGTGATGGCCATGGCCCCCGTCGTGCCCGTGGTCGTGATCGCAGCCGTGGTGGTGGTCGTGGCCCGCGACGCAGCGATGCGAGCCGCGCGCGGCCGCGTAATCGCAGATCGCCTTCACCAGGCGCTCGATGTCCCTCGCCACCCGCGCGAAGCCTGGCGACTTCTGTCCCGTGCGCTCGTCGAGATAGAGCCTGCGGTTCAGCTCGATCTGCAGGCTGTGGCGCCCGTCGGCCGGATCGGAGAACGCGCGCACGAGCTCCACGCCCTTGTAGGGATCGTTGACCTTCACGTCGTAGCCCATGTCCGCGAGCGCACGCGCGACGAACGCGGTGAATTCCGGGTCGCACGTCGTGCCGTCGCGATCGCCGAGGACGAAGTCGGCACGCGTCTTCCCGGGCCCTTCCTCGGAGATCACGCTGCTCAGCGCCGGCATCGAATGGCAGTTCACGTGCCACACCGAGCCGAAGTGCCCGTGGACGCGGTCCAGCGCGTCCTTGACCGCCTTCTGGTAGGGCTGGTGGAAGTCCGTGATGCGCCGTCGCACCTCCTCGACGGAGAGCTTGCGCGAATAGATGGGCTCGCCGGAGTCGAGAACGCGCCAGATGAGCCCGATGCCGAGCTGGGTCTTGCGCGATGCCGCCGCCGGGCCCGGCCACGGGGCGGCCAGGAGGGAGGAGTCGACGTCGAGAACGGAACGGTTGGGGTCGATGTAGGAGCGGGGGAATCGCGCGGCGACGAGGGTCGCGCCCAGGCGCGGCCCGCAGGCGTAGAGCTCGTCGACGAACGCGTCCTCGGCCTGGCGCAGCGCGGAAAGCGGAACGGCGGCGCCGAAATCGGCCGGATATTCCGTGCCGCTGTGCGGCGAATCGAGGACGACGGGCACGGGCATGCCGACGGGTTCGATGCGGAGGAAGGCGGGATGTGTCTTCATGGGGCGTCGTTCAGGTGGCAGGCCGAGAGGTGGCCCGGGGAGATCTCGCGCAGCCTCGGCGCCTCGGCCTGGCAGCGCGCGGTCGAATGCGGGCACCTCGGGTGGAAGTGGCATCCGCCGGGCGGATCGAGCGGCGAGGGGATCTCGCCCTTGATCGGGACGTAGGCCCGCTTCGTCGCCTCGAGCCGCGGGATCTCGGCGAGCAGGGCCTGCGTGTACGGGTGATTGCAGCGCGCGAACACTTCCTCCGTGCTGGCCGACTCCACGATCCGGCCGAGGTACATGATCACGACGCGGTCGGAGAGGTGGCGCACGACGCCAAGGTCGTGGCTGATGAACAGGTAGGTGAGGCCGAACTCCTCGCGCAGGCGGATGAACAGGTTCAGGACCTGCGCCTGGATGGAGACGTCGAGCGCCGCGACCGCCTCGTCGCAGACCAGGAAGCGCGGCTTCACGGCCAGCGCGCGGGCGATGCCGATGCGGCTGCGTTGCCCGCCGGAAAACTGGTGCGGGAAGCGCCTCGCGAGGCTCGCGTCGAGTCCGACGCGCTCCATGACCTGCGCGACGTAGGTCTCGCGCTCGCGGGGCGCGACGAGGCCGTGAACCACGGGCGCCTCGCCGATGACGTCGACGATGCGCATGCGGGGGTTGAGCGAGGCGAAGGGGTCCTGGAAGACCATCTGCACCGCGAGCCGCTCGCTTCGCGACTCCTGCGACTCGTATTCGGAGTACGGCCGCCCCATCCAGCGCCGTTCGCCTTCCGAGGGCTCGAGGATCCGCGCCACGATCCGCCCGAGGGTCGACTTGCCGCACCCGGACTCCCCCACGAGCCCGACGACCTCACCCGCGCCGATCGCGAGATCGACGCCGTCGAGCGCGTGGACGGTCTGCGGCTTGGCGCCCGCGCCCAGGCGCGCGGCGATCCGCGCCGCGAGGTCCAGGCGCGAGGTGAACCGCTTGGAGATGCCGCGCAGCTCCAGGAGCGGGGCCGGGGCGGGGCTGGTCGCGCTCATTGGAGGGGATGGAAGCAGCGAAGGCGCCGGCCGGGCGCGGGCACCGTGACGGCAGGGCTGTCGGCGCACAGGTGCGAGGCCGACGCGCAGCGCTCGCGGAAGGGGCAGCCCGGGCCCAGCGACAGGAGCGAAGGCGTCATGCCGGGTATCTGGCGCAGGGGTCGGCCGCGCTCGTTGCGGCTTGGCACGGAGTCGACGAGCCCGCGGCTGTACGGGTGAAGGGGCCGGTCGAGCACGTCCGCGACGGATCCCGATTCCACGAATCGTCCGGCATACATCACGCAGACCTCGTCCGCGATCCCCGCGATCACCGACAGGTCGTGCGTGATCCAGATGAGGGCCGTGCCGCTCTCGCGGCAGACTTTCTGCATCTCGAAGAGGATCTGCCCCTGGATGGTCACGTCGAGCGCGGTGGTCGGCTCGTCGGCGATGATGAGGTCCGGGCCGTTCACGAGCGCGATGGCGATCGCCACGCGCTGGCGCATGCCGCCGGAGAACTGGTGCGGATAGGCGAGCAGGCGCTCGTCGGGCGAGGCGATTCCCACCTTCACCAATGCCTCGCGGGCGCGCGCGAGCGCGCTCTCGCGGGAGACGTCGGCGTGCGCGAGGACCGCCTCGACGATCTGGGTGTCGATCCGCAGGACCGGGTTCAGGGTCATCATCGGGTCCTGGAAGATCATCGCGATGCGGTTGCCCCGGATGCGGCGCCAGGCCGCCGCGTCCAGCTGCGTGAGGTCCGTGCCGTCGAAGACGATCCGGCCCTCCACGATCCTCCCCGGGGGATCGACCAGGCCCAGGATCGAGTAGCCCGTCATCGACTTTCCGGACCCGGACTCCCCCACGAGGCCCAGGATCTCGCCGCGCCCCACGTGGAAGCTCACGTCGTCGACGGCCTTCACCACGCCGGCCTTCGTGAAGAAGTGCATCCGCAGGCCGTCGACCTGCAGCAGCGGCTGGGCACTCACTTGCGAAGCCTCGGGTTGAGGATGTCGCGCAGCTGGTCGGCCACCAGGTTGATCGCCATGATGGTGAGCAGCAGCGCCAGGCCCGGGTAGAAGCTGATCCAGTACTTCCCGGACAGGAGGTACTGGAAGCCGTTGGCGATGAGAAGCCCCAGCGAAGGCTCGGTGATCGGCAGCCCCAGCCCGAGGAAGGAGAGCGTCGCCTCGAGCGCGATCGCGTGCGCGACCTGCACGGTGGCCACGACGATGAGGGGCGGCAGGCAGTTGGGCAGGAGGTGGCGGAAGACGATGCGCGCCTGGCCGAGGGCCAGGACGCGCGCCGCCTCCACGTACTCCTTCTGCCGCTCGACCAGCGCCGAGGAGCGCACCGTGCGCGCGTAGTAGGCCCACTGCACCGTGACCAGCGCGAAGATGATCTTGTCCACTCCCTGCCCGAGGACGGCGAGCAGGACGAGCGCGATGAGGATCGCCGGGAACGAGAGCTGGATGTCGACGATGCGCATGATCAGCGTGTCGACCCAGCCCCCGAAATAGGCCGCCATCATCCCGAAGACGAGCCCGATGGCGAGCGCGAACACCGTGCTCGCGATGCCAACCCCGAGCGAGATGCGCAGGCCGTAGAGGATGCCCGAGAGCATGTCGCGGCCCTGGTCGTCGGTGCCGAGCCAGTAGGTCTTGCCGTCGGCCGACGCCTCGCCGGGAGCGAGCTTGGAGTCCATGACGTCGAGCTGCGCGAGGTCGTAGGGATTCTGCGGCGAGATGACGGGTGCGAGGATGCCGACGACCAGGATGGCGAGCAGCAGGACGAGCCCCGCCATGGCGAGCCGGCTTTCCGCGAAGTCCGCGCGGAAGCGGGCCCAGGGGCTGTCGGTTCCCGGGAGCATGTCAGTGGGCCGCGGCCGCGCCGCCCAGGCGCACGCGCGGATCCAGCATCGAATAGAGGACGTCGACCACGAAGTTGATCGCGATGAAGAGCGTCACGATCACCAGCAGGTAGGCCACGATCACCGGACGGTCGAGCTGGTTGATGGAGTCGATCAGGAGCTTGCCCGTGCCCGGCCAGGCGAAGATCGACTCGGTCACGATGGCGAACGCGATGACCGATCCGAGCTCCAGGCCGATCACCGTGACGATGGGAATCAGGATGTTCTTGAGCACGTGCACGCCGATCACGCGGCCCTGCGAGAGCCCCTTGGCGCGGGCGAACTTCACGTAGTCCTGCAGCACGGCCTCGCGGGTGCCGGCGCGGGTGAGGCGGATGAGCAGGGAGAGCTTGAAGAGCGCGAGGTTCACCGCCGGCATGGCGAGGTGCGCGATGCCGTCCGCGGTGAGGAAGCTGACCGAGACGCCCGCGATCGCGACGGTCTCGCCGCGCCCGTTGGAGGGAAGCCATCCGAGCTGCACCGAGAACACCATGATGAGCACGAGCCCCACCCAGAACGTGGGCAGGCTGAATCCCAGGATCGACCCGGCCATGATCCCGCGCCCCACGAACGAGTCGGGCTTGAGGCCCGCCAGGAGGCCGAGCGGGATGCCGATCCCGATCGCGAGCACCATCGCCACGAACGCGAGCTCGATGGTCGCGGGAAGCTTGTCGAGGATGAGCGACAGGGCCGGGACGTTGTAGACGAAGGACTTGCCGAGGTCGCCGGTGGCAGCGCCCTTGAGGAACACCCAGTACTGCTCCAGGAAGGGCTTGTCCAGGCCGAGGGCGGCCGTGGCGCGCACCCGCTCGACCTCGTCGGCCTGCGGGTTCACCAGCAGCTCGATGGGGTTGCCGATGGCGTACACGCCCACGAACACGATGAACGACATCAGGACGAGCACGAAGAGGCTCTGCCCTAGGCGTCTGATGGCGTACGCGAGCATGGGGTCTGGCGTCGGGCCGGCCGTCCGGAGCGGGGCCGGCGGGCCCCGCGACGACGGGGCCCGGTCCGGCGGGGCCTACTTGGCGGGCTTGAGCCCCATCGCCAGCGTGTACTGGTCGGTGCGGGGCGTGTAGCGGTGGCTCTTCATGGTGGCCCAGGTGCTCACCTCGTAGTGGATCGGGATGAGCGCCGTGTCGTTCATCGCCAGCTCGGCGGCCTTCTGGATCAGGGCCTCGCGCTTCTTGTCATCGATCGTCGACATGGCCTGGCCGATGAGCGAGTCGAGCTCCGGGTTCGAGTAGCGGGCGCGGTTCGTGACTCCCATTCCCTTCGCCGGGTCGTAGGTCGCGAGGAGCGAACGCAGGCTGGAGCCCTGCTCTCCCGACTCCGTGCCCCACCCCAGCTGCATGAAGCTGAACTCGCCCTTGGTCGCGCGCGTGAAGTAGACGCTCGCCGGCATCGTCTCGACCTTCGCGTCGATGCCGATGCGGGAGTAGAACTGGGCGACGGCCTGGGCGACCTTGTCGTCGTTGATGTAGCGGTTGTTCGTGCCGTGGATGGTCATCGCGAAACCGGAGGGGTAGCCGGCCTCGGCGAGCAGCTTCTTCGCGCCTTCGGGATCGTACTTGGCGGGCTTGAGCTTCTTGCTCGTGCCGAAGAAGAAGTCGGGCAGCAGCTGCCCGGCGGGCACGGCGCGCTTTTCCATGACGCGGTCGGCGATCGCGTCGCGGTTGATGGCGATGGACAAGGCCTTCCTGACGCGCGGGTCCTTCAGGGGATTCTTCGCGAGGGGCTTTCCGTCCTTGCCGGTGATGAACGGCGCGGCCGTATCGCTGCGCTGGTTCAGGTGCACGTAGATGACGCGGTTCGAGACCTTGTCGACCAGCGCGTACCGCTTGTCGGTCGAGAGCTTCCCGATGTCGGCGGTCGGGACCGTCTCGATCATCTGCACGTCGCCGGACAGGAGGGCCGCCACCCGGGCGGCGGCGTTGGTGAGGATCTTGAAGGTGACCTTGTCCCAGGGTTCCTCGCCGCCCCAGTATCCGTAGTTCGCCTTGAGGACGACGCGCTGGTTGGGGATGTACTCGGCGAGCTTGTAGGGGCCGGTGCCGATCGCGGCCTTGCCGGAATTGTAGTCTTCCGTGGCGGCCTTCTCGCCATGCAGCTTCGAGATGATCATCACCGAGGCCAGGTCGCTCGGCAGGAGGACGTGGGGCGAGGCGGTCTTGAAGACGATGGTGTGCGGATCGACGACCTTCACGTCGACGATGGGCTTGGTGAAGGTCGCGAAGGACGACGGGCTGTTGGGCACGTTGGGCACGCGCTTCAGGGTGAACACCACGTCGTCGGCCGTGAAGGGGGAGCCGTCGTGGAAGCGCACGTTCTTGCGCAGCTTGAACTCCCACGTGAGGTCGTCGAGAGCCTTCCACGAGGTCGCGAGACCCGGCACGAGCTTCTGGTTGTCGTCGCGCTTGATGAGGGGCTCGAAGACATGCAGCATCATCGAGTTGTTCGGCGACAGGTTGTGGTAGTGCGGATCCATCGAGGTGATGGCCGCCTGCAGGCCGATCGAGACCTCGCGTTCCTTGGCCGCGTAGGCGGCGGGAAGGCCCAGGATGGCGAGCGCGGCGAGCGCGAGTCGCAGGGTTCGAAGCATGGGGGAACTCCTCTGTTTTCGGCGGTCGAGGGGACGTGAAGCACGAATTGCGCCTGTCGGGATGATACCGTCAATCGTCCGGGCCGGGCGTTCGGCGGGGAGGTATGGGACATGGCAATGATCGAGCGATTCGAGGCGATGCTCGCCGCCGGAAAGGACGGGGCGCTGCTTCGCTTCGGGCTCGGGTCGGAGTACCTCAAGGCCGGCGACGCGGCCCGCGCCGCCATGCACCTTCGCGAGGCGCTCGCACGGGATCCGGGCTACTCGGCGGCCTGGAAGCTCCTGGGCAGGGCGCTGGAGAAGGCCGAGCCGGCGCAGGCTGCGCAGGCGTGGCGCAGCGGGATCGCCGCGGCCGAGGCGAAAGGGGACAAGCAGGCCGCCCGGGAGATGCAGGTCTTCCTGCGCCGGCTGGAGCGCGCCGCCGGGGGCGGCTAGCGCCCGGCGACGAAGGCCTCGATTTCGCCCTGGGGCGCGCCCTTCTCCACGACGGCCGACCCCAGGCGCTCGAGCAGGATGAGGGTGATTCGCCCGGCCTCGTTCTTCTTGTCGCGCCCCATGGCGTCGAGCCAGGCGTCCGGCGCGATCGCCGGCGGCTCGACCGGCAGGCCCGCGCGCCGCAGGAGCCGCTCGAGCCGCAGCGCGTCGCCCGCGGGGGCCCTGCCCAGGCGCTCGGAGAAGCGGGCGGCCATCACCATTCCGGTCGCGACGGCCTCGCCGTGGAGCCAGGTGCCGTAGCCCTCCAGGGTCTCGATCGCGTGCCCGAAGGTGTGGCCGAGGTTGAGCAGCGCGCGCACCCCCGCCTCGCGCTCGTCGAGGGCGACGATGCGGGCCTTGATCTCGCAGGATCGCCCGATGGCGTGCGCGAGGGCGTCGGGATCGCGCGCGCGCAGGCGTTCGATGTTCTCCTCGAGCCAGGCGAAGAACGCGACGTCGTCGATGGCCCCGTACTTGATCACCTCCGCAAGCCCCGCCGAGAGCTCGCGCCCGGGCAGCGTGTCGAGGGTTGCCGTGTCGGCGATCACGGCGAGGGGCTGGTGGAATGCGCCCACCATGTTCTTGCCCAGCGCGTGGTTGATCCCGGTCTTGCCGCCCACGGAGGAGTCCACCTGCGCGAGCAGCGTGGTCGGCACCTGGACGAAGGCCACGCCCCGCTGGTAGGTGGCCGCGGCGAACCCGGCGAGATCGCCCACGACGCCGCCGCCCAGGGCGACGATGACGGTCTTGCGGTCGGCCTGCGCGCGCAGCAGCTCGCCGTGGACGCGGTCGAGCGTCTCCCAGCGCTTCTCGGCCTCGCCGTCGGGAATGACGACCCGGAAGTGCCGGGTGCCGCACGCCTCGAGCGCGCGCTCGAGCGCCGGCGCGTACAGCGGAGCGACGACCTCGTTGGTGACGACGGCCGCGCGCCGCGATCCCAGGTGCGGCGCGAAGAGCTCGGGCCGCTCGAGGAGCCCGCGCCCGATGTGGATCGGGTAGCTGCGCTCGCCGAGGCCGACGGTGAGGGTGCGGTGCGTCATCGCGGCTGTTCCTCGGCCTCGCGGGCCTCCAGCGCCTGCGCGATGCGGCCGGCGAGGGAGCCGGCGCTGGGCGCTCCGCTTTCGACGACCATGTGGGCGGCCTCGCGATAAAGGGGGTCGCGCGCCTCGAGGAGCGCGGCGAGCGTGGCCCGCCGGTCCCCCGTGGCGAGAAGCGGGCGGGCGGAGTCGCGGCGCGTGCGCTCGTGAAGGTGCTCGAGCGGGGCGTGCAGGTAGACGACGGTTCCGTGTTCGCGCATGAGGTGGCGGTTCTCCTCGGAGAGCACGGCGCCGCCCCCGGTGGCCACGACGAGCCCGTCGCGGGTAGCCAGCTCCGCGATCATCGCCGATTCGCGCTGCCGGAAGCCCGCCTCGCCCTCGATCTCGAAGATCGTCGCGATCGGCACGCCGGTGCGCTCCACGATCTCCCGGTCGCAGTCGACGAACTCCCGCCCCAGCCGGCGGGCGAGCGCCTTGCCGACGGTGCTCTTGCCCGCGCCCATCATGCCGACGAGAAAGACGTTGCCCGGAACCATGCGATCGACCTTGCGGGAAAGGATAGCGCAGAAACGAAAAGCCCCGGCGGCGCCGGGGCTCTTCGGGCCTGGCCGGGGCTCACCGGACGGTGAGCGTCTCCTTCACGATCTTGGGCGTCACGAAGATCAGCAGCTCGGTCTTGTCGTCCTGCTTGACCGTGCGCTTGAAGAGGTAGCCCACGACCGGGATGTCGCCCAGGAACGGCACCTTCTCGACCGTCGTCCGCGTGGTCTGCTCGAAGATCCCGCCGAGAACGATCGTGTCGCCGTTGTCGCACAGGACCTGGGTCGTGACCTTCTTCGTGTCGATGGACGGGATGTTGGCGAAGATCTGGCCGACGGCGTCCTTCTTCACCTCGAGGTCCATGATGATGCGGTCGTCGGGGGTGATGCGCGGCGTCACCGCCAGCTCGAGCACGGCCGGCTTGAAGGCGATCGTCGTCGCGCCGCTCGCCGCCGCGGTCTGGTACGGGATTTCCGTGCCCTGGGAGATGACCGCCTTCTTCTTGTCGGCGGTGATCACGCGCGGGCTCGAGACCACCTTGCCGCGGTTGTCGGCCTCGAGCGCGGAGAGCTCGATGTTCACGAGGTTGCCGCTGCCGAGGTTGAGGATCGACAGCGCGAGGGAGCCCGCGGCGCCGACCACCGGAAGGTTCACGTTGAGCTGCTCGGGCTGGCCGCCGGCGGGGATGTTGCCCTGCGGGCCGCGGTCGAGCGTCTGCGTGTAGCCCGGGTTCGTGAGGTTCGACGAACCGCGCGAGAGCGGGTTGTTGGACAGCGGCGAGACCGTGTCGGTGAGGGTCCCGGAAACGCCGTAGTTGCGGTTGCCGGAGCCGAAGGCGGACTGGGTGCCGAAGCGCGCGCCCAGCTGGCGGCCCCACTTGTCGTCGGCGATCACGATGCGCGCCTCGATCATCACCTGGCGGACCGGCACGTCGAGCTGCTGGATGAGGCGGCGGGCCTCCTCGAGGCGCGCGCCGGTGTCCTGCACGAACAGCGTGTTGGTGCGCTCGTCGACGGTCGCGCTGCCGCGCTTGGACAGGATCTTCTGGTCCTTGTCGGACAGCAGCTTCTTGAGGTCGTCGGCCTTGGCGTAGGAGAGCGCGAAGGACTCGGTGCGCAGCGGCTCCAGGTCGGAGATCTGGGCGTTCGCCTCGAGCGCCAGCTTCTCCTTGGCGGCGAGCTCGTCCGTCGGGGCGATGAGCACCACGTTGCCGTTCTTGCGCTTCGACAGGCCCTTGGACTGCAGGATGATGTCGAGCGCCTGGTCCCACGGCACGTCCTTGAGGCGCAGGGTGAGGTTGCCGCCCACCGTGTCGCTCGTGATGATGTTGAGCCCCGTGAAGTCGGCGATCACCTGCAGGACGGCGCGGACCTCGACGTTCTGGAAGTTCAGGGAGAGCTTCTCGCCCGCGTAGCCGGGGGTGGAGCTCTGCACCAGCTTGTTCGGGTCTTCCTTGACCGGCTTCACCTCGAGGATGAACTGGGTGTCGGTCTGGTAGGCCGAGTACTCCCAGATGCCGCGGGGCTCGATCACCATGCGGGCGTTGCCGCCCTGCTCGAAGGTGTCGACGAAGCGCACCGGCGTGCCGAAATCGCCGACGTCGAGGCGGCGGATGAGGTTCTTCGGGACGGAGCTGTTGATGAAGTCGATGAGGATCGAGCGGCCCTGCTGGCGGATGTCGATGCCGGTGTTGGCCGAGGACAGGTCGACGATCACGCGGCCCTCGCCGGCGTTGCCGCGGCGGAAGTCGACGTCACGGATGTTCTGGCGCACCGCGCCCGGGGGCGCCTCGGCGAACATCGAGGCCATCGCGGCCTGGCCGGGGCGTTCCGTGGCCGACGGGGTCGCCGTGGCGGAGGCTTGCGAGCCGTCGATGGTCACGACGAGGAGCTTGCCGTCGAGGGCGGCCGTGTAGGTGAGGCTGCGCGCGAGGTTCATGACCAGGCGCGTGCGGTTGGCCGTCTGCACGACGGACACGCTCTTCAGGTCGCCTTCGCCCGCCTCGACCTGCGTCTTGCCCAGGCCGCTGGTGGCGTCGGGAATGTCGATGGCGATGCGCGCGGGGTTGGTGACCGCGAAGCTCTGGGGCAAGACCGCGAGCGGCTCCTTCATGCCCACCTTGACCAGGATCTTGCCGCCCTGGATCGAGGAGAAGCTGACGGATTCGACCACATTCTTGGCCGCGCCCTGCGCCCATGCGAGCGGGGCGGCGAGCGCGAAGGCGATCGCCGTGAAGGCGGCCGGAAGCGCGCCGTAAGTTCGGATGCGGAAGAAGTTCGAGGTCACTTTCTATCCCCTTTGCCGGTCTCTTCGAGAAGCGGCAGGACACTCTGCCGCTCGGCCCAGTCCCCAGCGCTGTCCTGGACGATTTCCTTCAGCTTGATCTCCGCATCGGTGATGTCGGTGATGAGGCCGAAGTTCTGCCCCATGTAGTTGCCCTTCCTCACGCGATACAGCGTCTTTTCGGCCCGCACGATGGCGAACATGTCGGCGCCCTGCTGCAGCGTGCCGACCATCTTCAGCTGCTCGAGCGGGTAGGCCTCGAGCGGCTCCTTGCGCCGGTTGAGGTCGGGCGCGATGCCGCCGCCCCCGCCCTCCTTGGAGGTGATCTTGCGCGGCTTGAACGGATCGGGCAGGTCGAAGCCCTCGTAGGTGAACGGCTCGAAGGGCTTCACGGCCGGAAGCGCCTCGATCTTGCGCGGCAGGCTCTTCTCGGAGTCCTTGACGAACTGCCGCAGCTCGTCGATTTCCGAGCTGCACGAGGTGAGCACGAGCGCCGCGGCGGGCAGGAGGATCCAGCGCGTCATTTCTTCGCCCCCTTCGCGGCCTTGTCCTTCGCGGCCTTCTTCTGCTTGGCGATCTCCTCCTCGTCGAGGTAGCGGTAGGTCTTGGCTACCGCCTCCATGGCGAGGGTGCCTTCCTTGGTGGGCGGGTCGATCTTCACGTCGGTGAGCAGGACGATGCGCGGCATCTTGGCCACGTCGCTCGCGAACGCGCCCAGGTCGTGGTAGTTGCCGGTGACCTTGAGGTTGACCGGCAGCTCGGCGTAGAACTCGGTGAAGTTCTCCGTCTGGCTGGGCTTGAACAGCTCGAAGGCGAGGCCGCGGCCCAGGCCCGCCTGGTTGATGTCGATGAGCAGCGCGTCCATCTCGCTCTTGTTGGGCAGCTGCTTGAGCAGGGCGCCGAAGGACTGCTCGATCTCCGCGCGCTGCTGCTTGTAGGCCTCGAGGTTGACGGCGAGCTTCTTCTTCTCGAGGAACGCCTGCTTCTGCTTGTCCACCTCGACGCGGCCGGCCTCGATGGCCTCGTTCTGGCCCTGCCAGAGGAGGAAGAAGGCGGCCACCTGGATGGCGAGGAAGGCGAGGAGGAAGGCGCCGATCTTGATCGGCCAGGGCCAGTTCCCGGGCTGCTTGGGGTCGAGTGTCCGAAGTTCGTCGAGCAGGTTCATTTCTTGGCCCCCGCCGCCTTCGTGGCTGCGCCCTTCGTTTCCTCAGCCTTCGCGCGCTTGACGTGGATGTTCATGCTGAACTCGTTGACCCGCTTGTTGGGGTTGTTGTCCAGCAGCACGGCCTTGATCTCGACGAGCTCGGGGTTCTCGAGGTACGGAGAGGCCCCGAGGTTGCGCATCAGGGTGGAGACGCGGGCGTTCGACTGCGCATAGCCGAGGACGTTGACCTTCACGCCCGTCTGCTTGATCGCCTTGAGGTAGATGCCCTCGGGAAGCTGGCGCAGCAGCTGGTCGAGGAGCTGGACCGGCTCCGAGCGGTTGCTCTGCAGGCCTTCGACCACCTGCTTCTTGGCGAGCAGGGATGCCGTCTCCTCGCGGATCTTGCGGATCTCCTCGATCTGCTTGTCCAGCTTGGAGATCTCGCCCTTCATGTAGGCCACGTTGGCGGCCTGCTGGTCGACCTGCTGGTCGAGGAAGAACCAGACGGCGCCGGCGGCCACGAGGCCGAGGACGATGGAAAAGGCGAAGATGCCGAAGAACTGCTGCTGGCGGCGCTTGCGCTTCTCCTCCCGGTGGGGGAGCAGGTTGATCGCGGATCATGACGGGTCGAACCTCCGCATCGCCAGCCCGCAGGCCACCATGAGCGACGGGGCGTCCAGGGTGAGCTGGCGGGGCTTGATCTTGGAGGAAAGCGCCATGTTGGCGAACGGATTGGCGACCACGGTGTGGACCTGGGTGCGCTGGGCGACCATCTCCTCGAGCCCGTCGAGCATGGCGCAGCCGCCGGTAAGGAGGATGTGGTCGACCTTGTTGAACTGGGTCGAGGTGAAGAAGAACTGCAGCGCCCGCTGGATCTCCAGGACGATCTTCTCGTTGAAGGGGGCGAGCACGTCCGGGCCGAAGTTCTCGGGCAGGCTTCCGACCCGCTTGGCGGCCTCGGCCTCTTCGGGGGGCATGTCGAAGGCGCGGGCGATGTCCTGCGTGAGCTGGTTGCCGCCGATCTGCTGCTCGCGCGTGTAGACGGTCTGGCCGTTGTGCAGCACCGTGACCCGGGTGACCGTGGCGCCGATGTCCACGATGACGGTCACGTCGCTCTCCTTGATGCCGGCGGAGCTCTCGCAGATCAGCTCGAAGGCGCATCTGCGAGGCGTAGGACTCGACGTCCATCACGATCGTCTTGAGGCCCGCGGCCTCCGCGGCGGCGACGCGGTCCTCGATCTTTTCCTTGCGGGAGGCCGCGATCAGCACCTCGACCTCGTCCTCGCCGGACGGGGCCGGGCCCAGGACCTGGAAGTCGAGGTTCACCTCGTCCAGGGAGAAGGGGATGTACTGGTTGGCCTCGCTCTGGACCTGGACTTCCATGTCCTCCTCGCGCTGGTTGCCGGGGAGGATGACCTTCTTGGTGATCACGGCAGCCGCCGGCAGGGCCATGGCGACGGTCTTGATCCGGGATCCCAGGTTCTTGTGGGCCCGCTTGATGGCCTCGCCCGCCGCCTCGATGTTGGCGATGTTGCCGTCCACCACCGTGTCCTTGGGCAGCGGCTCGATCGCATATCGCTCGACGCGATAGACGTTCCGCCCGGCCTCCGCGATCTCGACCATCTTCACGGAAGACGAGCTGATGTCGCAGCCGATGAGCGGCGGCGTCTTGGCCTTCAGGAAGTCGAATTGATCAGCGAGTTTTTCTTTAAGCATGGTGGAGGCTTAGCACCCACTGCGAAGAATCTACTTTAGATGCTAGCAACAAGTCCTAGGAGTGTAAAGCATTTTGTCGGGAGGGCTCCGGAACCCCCGCCCGTCTATAATGTCACCTGATTTTCCCCGCCCGGCGGGGACCGGATCGTTTGCCCTGCCGCCAGGCCCTCCTGCCCATGACCTCCCGTTGGTGGTTCTACCCGTCGCTCGTGGCCGTGTCCCTGGTCTTCGTGGCCGCGGGCGTGGGGGCGCTCACGGTGATCCTGCTGTGGCCGAACCTGCCCTCGCTCGAGGCCCTGACGGACTACCGGCCCAAGATTCCCCTGCGGGTCTACAGCGCGGAGGGGGAGCTGATCGGGGAGTTCGGCGAGGAAAAGCGGGCGGTGGTGAAGATCCAGGACGTGCCCGCGGTGATGAAGCACGCCATCCTGGCCGCCGAGGACGACCGGTTCTACCAGCACGGGGGGGTGGACTACGCTCGGCGTGGCCCGGGCGGCGGTCGCCAACCTCCAGGGGCGGCGGGAGGGGGCCAGCACGATCACGATGCAGGTGGCGCGGACCTTCTTCCTCACCCGCGAGAAGACCATCGCGCGCAAGCTCTCGGAGATCCTGCTCTCCTTCAAGATCGAGGCGAGCCTCACCAAGGACCAGATCCTGGAGCTGTACCTCAACCAGATCTTCCTCGGCAGCCGGGCCTACGGGTTCGCCTCGGCCGCGAACGTCTATTTCGGCAAGAGCCTCGCCGACCTGACCGCCGCCGAGGCCGCCATGCTCGCCGGGCTGCCCCAGGCCCCGTCCCGCCAGAACCCCTTCGTGAACCCCAAGCGGGCCCAGCAGCGCCAGCATTACGTCCTTCGCCGGATGAACGAGGTGGGGTGGCTCGCCGCCGAGGATTACCGGCGGGCCCTCGCCGAGCCGCTCCGGCTCAACCCCCACCAGCGCGACACCTATTCCCTCAAGGCCGAGTACGTGGCCGAGATGGCCCGCGCGGCGGTCTTCGAGCAGTACGGCGAGTCGGCCTACGTGAGCGGCATCCGGGTGGAGACGACGATCAGGCGGCGGGACCAGGAGGCCGCCAATGCCGGGCTGCGGCAGGGCGTCCTCGATTACGACCGGCGCCACGGCTACCGGGGCCCGGAGGCCTACGTGAGCCTGCCCGCGGCCGCCGGGGCGGAGATGGAGGAGGCGGTCGAGGAGGCCCTCCAGGACCGCGACCCCGTGGGGGACCTGGTGGCCGCGGTGGTCCTGGAGGCGACGCCCGCGGGAGGTGGTGGCCGTCATGAGGCGCGGCGACGCCGTCCAGGTCGCCGGCGACGGCCTGAAGTTCGCCGGGCGGGCGCTGGTCGACCGGTCCAACGCGGACCGGGCCATTCGCCGCGGCGCGGTGATTCGCCTCCAGCCTGGCGAAAAGGGGTCCTGGAGCATCGCGCAGGTGCCGAAGGTCGAGGCCGCGCTGGTGGCCCTGGACCCGTCGAACGGCGCCATCCGGGCCCTGGCGGGCGGCTTCGACTTCAACGCCAACAAGTTCAACCACGTGACGCAGGCCTGGCGGCAGCCGGGATCGAGCTTCAAGCCCTTCATCTATTCGGCCGCCCTGGAGAAGGGCTTCACGCCGGCCACGGTCCTGAACGACGCGCCCTTCGTGATCGACGCGGCGAAGACCGGCGGCCAGCTCTGGGAGCCGAAGAACTACGACGGCAAGTACGAGGGGCCGATGCGGCTGCGCATGGCCATCGCCAAGTCGAAGAACATGGTTTCCATCCGCCTGCTGCAGGCGATCGGGCCGGACTATGCCCAGGACTACATCCAGAAGTTCGGCTTCGACCCGAAGCTCCACCCCGCGTACCTCACGATGGCCCTCGGCGCGGGCTCGGCGACCCCCCTGCAGATGGCGGGGGCCTACGCGACCTTCGCCAACGGGGGCTTCCGCGTGAAGCCATGGTTCATCTCCCGCATCGTGGACAACCGCGGCGCGACCCTCTACGAGGCGAAGCCCGAGGTGGCGGGGCAGGACGCCGAGCGCGTCCTCGACCCGCGCAACGCGTTCCTCATGTCCAGCCTCATGCGCGACGTGGTGCGCTACGGCACCGCGGCCAGGGCCATGTCCCTCGGGCGGCAGGACCTCGCGGGCAAGACCGGCACCACGAACGACCATATCGACGCCTGGTTCGCCGGCTACCAGGCGTCGCTGGTGGCCGTGGCCTGGATCGGCTTCGACACCCCCGCCCCGCTGGGGGCGAACGAGACGGGCGGGCATGCGGCCCTGCCCATGTGGATGACGTACATGTCCCGGGCCCTCAAGGGCGAGCCGGAATCCGAGCTCGAGCCCCCGGAGGGTATCGTGGCGGTTTCCATCGACCCGGCGACCGGGATGCGCGAGGCGGACGGGCGCAGCAAGACGGTGGAGTACTTCTACCAGGAATCGCTTCCGGGAAGCGGCGGGGAGGGCGGCGCGGGTCGGGATGCCGCGCGTCCGCCCGAGGAAGTGAGGAACCAGATTTTCTAGCGGCCAGGGGAGCGGGCAGGCTGTGGCGAGGAACCGATCGCGTCGCGACGACAACCTGCGCAGGCAGGTCGCCTATCTCGCGGCGCGCCTGATGGCGGAGGAGGGGATCGCCGACTACGCGTTCGCCAAGCAGAAGGCGGCGCGGCAGGCGGGGCTCGCCGATTCCCACGGCCTGCCCGACAACCGGGAGATCGAGGCCGCGCTCCGGGAGTACCAGGGGCTCTACCAGAGCGCCAGCCAGCCGGCGGAGCTCAAGCACCTGCGCGAGGTGGCGGTGAAGGTCATGCGCGAGTTCGCCGGCTTCAATCCCCTGCTGGTCGGGGCGGTCCTCAACGGCACCGCGAACCAGTTCTCCGAGGTCACGCTCCAGCTCTTCGCGGACGATCCCAAGAGCCTCGCGCTGTTCCTCCTCAACCGCCGCTACCGCTTCGAGCAGGACGAAAGGCGCGTGCGCCTCGGAGACGACTGGGCCCGCGTGCCGCAGTACTACCTGGAGGTCGACGGGGCCCCGGTGACGCTCGCCGTCTATTCCCGGGGCGACGAGCACCTCGCGCCGCGCTCGCGGTCCGAGGCGGACGGCCCGCAGCGCGCGCGCCTGGCGGACGTCGAGGCGCTGCTGGGCCGCTAGCCGGCCTTCAGCTGCCGCGCCGCGTCGATGGCGAAGTAGGTGAGGATCGCATCCGCGCCCGCCCTCTTGAAGGCGACGAGCGATTCCATCATGCAGGCCGGGCCGTCGATCCAGCCGTTCTGCGCGGCCGCCTGGAGCATCGAGTACTCGCCGCTCACCTGGTAGACGAGGGTCGGGACGCCGAAGGCATCCTTCACCCGCCGAACGATGTCGAGGTACGGCAGGCCCGGCTTGACCATCACCATGTCGGCGCCCTCGTCGATGTCCAGGGCGATCTCGTGCAAGGCCTCGTCCGAGTTGGCCGGATCCATCTGGTAGGTCTTCTTGTCGCCCTTGCCCAGGTTCGCCCCCGAACCGACGGCGTCGCGGAAGGGCCCGTAGAACGCCGAGGCGTACTTGGCGGAGTAGGCGAGGATCCGGGTATGGATGTGGCCGCGGGCATCCAGCGCCCTTCGCAGCGCCCCGACCCGCCCGTCCATCATGTCCGACGGTGCGACGACGTCTGCGCCGGCCTCTGCGTGAGTAAGTGCCTGCTTCTCAAGAACCGCAATGGTCTCGTCGTTCAGAACGTAACCCGATTGGTCGATCAGGCCGTCCTGGCCATGGCTGGTGTAGGGATCGAGCGCCACGTCCGTGATGATGCCGATCTCCGGAAAGCGGGCCTTCACTTCGCGAATGCACCTCGGCACGAGGCCATCGGGATTGAAGGCTTCCTCGGCTCCCAGGGTCTTGAGCCCGTCCTTCGATCACGGGGAAAAGCGTGATCGCAGGAATTCCTAATGTGAGTGCTTGCTCCACGATCGGAAGCAACTGGTCCACCGACCGCCGGCTCACCCCGGGCATCGACGCGACATCCTGGACCGCCCCGGTGCCGTCGAGCACGAAGACCGGCAGGATCAGGTCGTCGGTGGAAAGGCGGTTCTCGCGGGCCAGGCGGCGCGAGAACTCGTCGCGCCGCATGCGCCGGAGGCGGCGCTGCGGAAAACGTCCGTGGGCTAGGGTCATGGGTTGCGCGGCAGGCGGATGGCCGGGGAACTTTAGCATGGCCGCCGACTCTGATCGCTTGAAGGGACACCCCTTCCCCGCTTCTCCTCCCTGAGCGGGTGCCTTAATTCCCATTAAGGCTTTTTTTGCCCCGGCCTTATTCCCCTTTTGCCGGGGCTTTTTGTTTCTGCGCCGCCACCCAGGCCTCGATGCAGGCCTGGGCTTCTGCCGTCCCTGTCCGCTTCAGGCTGGAGAAGAGCTGGGCCGTTGCCCCCGGGTAGACCGAGACGAGGTCACGACGCACCTGCGCCAGGGTGCGCTGGCTGGCCTGGGCCGAAAGCTTGTCGGATTTCGACAGCAGGACGTGGACGTTCCTCCCGGAGGGAAGCAGCCAGTCGAGGAGGCGCCGGTCCTGCGGCATGAGGGGGTGGCGCGAGTCCATCACGATGATCACCCCGGCCAGCACCTCGCGGTGGAAGACGTACTCGCCGACGAGGGTATCCCAGTGCTGCCGAACCGCCAGGGGCACGCCGGCGTATCCGTAGCCCGGCAGGTCGACCAGGAAGGCCTCCGAGTCCACGGCGAAGAAATTGATGAGCTGGGTGCGCCCGGGGGTCTTGCTCACGAAGGCGAGCCGGCGCCGGCCCGCGAGCGTGTTCAGCGCGCTGGACTTCCCCGCGTTGGAGCGCCCGATGAAGGCCACCTCGGGCAGCGATCCCGGTGGCAGCTTGCGCGGGTCGTGGACGGACAGGACGTAGCGGGCATTCTCGAGGCGCATCGTGCCGCCTCAGGTCCGCGTCGGGCCGGACACGACCGGGGTGGCGGGCGCGGCAATGCCTACGGTAAAATCCGTGGGTTCACCGGAATCGACAGAAAGAGGATCGGCAATGCGTGCATTCCAGCGGTTGGCGGGGCTCATGGCGCTAGTCTACGCAACGCTCGCGCAGGGCGCTGCGCCCGCGCCCGCGCCGAAGCCGGACCTCGAGCGCGGCAAGCAGATCGCCGCCACGGTCTGCGTGGCCTGCCACGGCGCCGACGGGAACAGCCCCGCGCCGGCCAATCCCATTCTCGCGGGCCAGCATGCGGATTACCTCGCCGCGCAGCTCGCCGCCTACAAGTCGGGCGCGCGCGCCAACCCGATCATGGCGGGCATGACGGCGGCGCTCACCCCGGAGGACATGCGCAGCGTCGCCGCGTGGTTCTCGCAGCAGACCCCGAAGCCCTCGGCCGCGAAGGACAAGGCGCTCGCCTCGCGTGGCCAGCAGATCTGGCGCGGCGGAATCCGCCAGGGCAGCGTCCCGGCCTGCGCCGGATGCCACGGGGCCGCCGGCGCCGGCATTCCGTCCCAGTATCCGCGCCTCGCCGGGCAGTACCCCGACCTCACGCTCGCGTGGCTGAAGGCGTTCGCCGACGGCTCCCGCGCAAATTCCGTCATGGCGGGAATCGCCGGCAAGATGTCCGAGGCCGACATGAAGGCTGTCTCGGAGTACGCCGCGGGGCTTCGCTAGCCTTCGGCGCCGGGGACCGGCGGCTGCGCCGCGTCCCGCGCCTCCGTGTAGGCGTTCCTTCCCTTGCGCTTCGACTCGTAGAGCGCGGCGTCGGCCGCGCGCACCAGCGCGCCATCACGTCCCGCCGGCCCGGTAAGGAAGGCGCCGCCGATGCTCGCGCTCACGCGGACTTGCCCGGCGCCCAGGTCGAACGGGCGTGCCATGGCCTCCAGGAGCTTGTGCGCCACGGACCGCGCTCCATCCCGGTCGGTATCGGGAAGGAGGACCAGGAATTCGTCGCCCCCGAGGCGCCCGACGGTGTCCGAGGTCCGAACGCAGTCGAGCGCGCGCCGGGCCACCGCGACCAGCAGCGCGTCGCCCGCCGCGTGGCCGTGCGCATCGTTCACCGCCTTGAAGCCGTCGAGATCGAACAGCAGGACCGCGAGCGGCGCGGCGTTGCGCTCGGCGAGCGCGACCTGGCGGCCGAGGCGATCGTCGAGCAGGCTGCGGTTGGCGAGCCCGGTGAGCGAATCGTAGTGCGCGAGCTGCTGGATCCGCGCGGCGTCGCGGCGCGCCCGCAGGTAGAGGTTGCGAAATGCCACCGCGAGGCCGATGAGGACGGCGATGGCTCCGGCCACCAGGGCGCGCACGTACGCCTCCCGGCTTGCCCAGAGGCGGATCTGCGCGTTCGTCTTCGCGTTCACCAGTTCGCCCGTGCGCGCCTCCGCGCGCCGGACGGCGCGGAACGCACCCTCCTCGGCCTCGTCCAGCATCGGCATCTCCCGGTGCGGCGCGCCCAGGCGGCTCGCGAGGTCCGCCTGGTCCGCGTAGTCGCGCACCGGGGTCTCCAGCGCGGCGAGCACCGGGGCGACGTCCGGCCGCTCCGACGCCTTCGCCCGCAGGTACTCGAGGTCGGCGGTCGATGGCGACGTGCTCGCGCGCGAGGCGACCCGCCGCCGGCCCGGCGGAAACGGCATGGCGCAGGCGATACAGCGATTCCTTCAGCGAATCGAGACCGTCCTTGACCTCCTGGAGCGCCTGGATCTCGCGCGAGAGCTCCGTTTCGCGCGCCATGTCCCCGTGGACGAGGGCGGCGAGGATCGCGATCGAGACGGCCGCGACGGCGAGGCCCGCGCCCGCGATCTTTCCGGCGAGGGGCGGCACGCCGGCTAGCCGGCGCGCGCTTCGCCGAAGGCCTCGCGCGCCGCGGCGAGCGTGAACTCGATCTCGGCCGGACCGTGCGCCGCCGAGACGAATCCGGCCTCGAACGCCGAGGGCGCGAGGTACACGCCGCGGCGCAGCATCGCGTGGAAGAAGCGGTTGAAGCGCTCCTTGTCGCACTCCATCACCTGGGCGAACGAGGCCGGCGCCGCGACCGGAAGAAGATGCCGAACATCCCGCCCAGGCTGGCGGCGCTGAAGGGCACGCCCGCCGTCGCTCGCCTCGCGCGCGAGGCCCTCGGTGAGCGCCGGTCGTGGTGGCCGACAGCGCCTCGAAGAATCCGGGGGCGCAGCACCCGCTTCAGGGTCGCGAGGCCCGCGCTCACCGCGACCGGGTTTCCGGAGAGCGTGCCGGCCTGGTAGACGGGCCCGACCGGCGCGAGCTTCGCCATGATGTCGCGGCGCCCGCCGAAGGCGCCCACGGGCATCCCGCCGCCGATCACCTTGCCGAGCGTCGTGAGGTCCGGGCGTGATCCCGAACACGCCCTGCGCGCCCTGCGGGCCGACGCGAAAGCCCGTCATCACCTCGTCGAAGATGAGGACCGCGCCGTGCTGCGTGCACAGCCGGCGAAGGGTCTCGTGGAACGCCTGCGAGGGCCGCACGAAGTTCATGTTGCCCGCCACCGGCTCGAGGACCACCGCGGCGATCTGCGGCCCGAAGCGCGCGAACGCGTCCTCGAGCTGCTGCGCGTCGTTGTAGTCGAGGACGAGCGTGTGCGAGGTGAGCTCGGGCGGGACGCCGGCCGAGGTCGGATTGCCGAAGGTGAGCGCGCCGGAGCCGGCCTTCACCAGCAGGAAGTCGCTGTGGCCGTGGTAGCAGCCCTCGAACTTCACGATGAGCGAGCGGCCCGTGAATCCGCGCGCCAGCCGCAGCGCGCTCATCACGGCCTCGGTGCCCGAGCTCACGAGCCGCACCTGCTCGATCGAAGGCAGGCTGCGCGTGAGCAGCTCGGCCATCTCCAGCTCGAGCTCCGTGGGCGCGCCGAAGGACAGGCCCCGGGCGGCGGCCGCGGCGACCTGCCGCGAGGACCTCCGGGTCGGCGTGCCCGAGGATCATCGGGCCCCACGAGCCCACGTAGTCGACGTAGCGGTTGCCGTCGGCGTCGACGAGCCACGCGCCCTTGCCCTCGCGGAAGAAGACGGGCGTGCCGCCCACGGCGCGGAAGGCGCGCACCGGCGAGTTCACGCCGCCGGGGATGACGCGCTGCGAGGCTTCAAAGAGCTGCTGGCTGCGTTCGTACATGGGTGTCTGGTTCCGTATCGAAGGGCATGGAGAGCGCGCGCGCGGCCGCGGCCACGTCGGGCGCGTCGAAGAGGGCGGAGATGACCGCCAGCATGTCGGCGCCCGCGGCGACCGCGTCGGCGGCGTTCGCGGCCGTGATGCCGCCGATCGCGGCGACGGGAATGCGCACGCGGCGGCGCGCCTGCGCGAGGGCGGCCAGGCCGGCCCGGGCGGCGCTGCGGCTTCGTCGGCGAGGCGAACACGCTGCCGATGCCGACGTAGTCGGCGCCCGCGCCGCTGCGGCGGCGACGGCCAGGTCGGGATCGTCGTAGCAGGACACGCCGAGGATCGCGCCGGGCAGCCGCTTCGCTCGCCTCGCGGGGGTCGCCGTCGTCTCGGCCGAGATGGACCCCGTCGGCGCCGAGGGCGAGAGCCAGCTCGACGTCGTCGTTCACGATGAGGGGCACGCCGCGCGCGCGGCACAGCGCGAGCAGCGCGCCGGCCTGGGCGAGCCTGTCGCGGGCAGGGTCGACCTTGGCCCGGTACTGCACGAGGCGGGCGCCGCCTTCGATGGCCGCGCGCCACCGCCTTGCAGAGCGCTGCGGTGTCGTCGGTCTCCGGCGTGATGGCGTAGAGACCGCGCAGGCGCGAAGCGCCGCTCAGCCGCGCCCATCGTCCTCGTCATCCCGCGCCCAGAAGAGGCGATCGGGGATGTACTGGCCCATGCCGGGCCGGAAGGCGCGGGAGAGCGCCTGCCACGTGTAGTCCTGGGCTTCGTGGACGGCCTCGGCGACCTCGAGCCCGCGCGCGAGGTTGGCGGCGATGGCCGAGGCGAGCGTGCAGCCGGAGCCGTGGAAGCTGCCCGGCAGGCGCTGCCAGGTGTCGGTGCGGACGATGCCGTCCGCGGTGGTAGAGCGTGTTCACCACCGAGGCCGTCGAATCGTGGGTGCCGGTCACCAGGACGTACTCGCAGCCCACGTCGAGCAGGCGCCGGGCGCACTCGGCGTGGTCGGGGTCCTCGTCCTCGTCCACCTCCGCCAGGCGGCGCAGCTCCGGGATGTTGGGCGTGACGACGGTGCTCTGCGGCACCAGCAGCTCGCGGATGGCGCTGACCATGTCCTCGCCGCCGAACTCGTCGCCGCGCCCCGAGGCGAGGACGGGATCGAGGACGAGCGGGATGTCCGGGTAGTCCGACACGACCTCGGCCACCACGGTCACGATCTCCGAGGAACCGAGCACGCCCACCTTGAAGGCCACGACCGGGATGTCCTCGAGGATGCAGCGCGCCTGGTCGGCCACCCAGTCGGGATCGAGGGCGAGGAAGCCCTCGACGCCGGCGGTGTCCTGCACCGTGATGGCCGTGACCACCGACAGCGGATGGCATCCCATGCTCGCGAGCGTGAGGATGTCGGCCTGCAGGCCGGCGCCGGAGGTCGGGTCGGTCGCGGCGAAGGTGAGGACGGCGGGCGGTACGGGGGAGGCGGGCATGGAAGGGAAGGCGACGCGCAGGTTAAACTAACGGTTTGCCGCGGGCGAGGACGGGGTACTTGCCCGTTCGGCCCGGTGGCGTAGGCGCGCAGGGATTCCTTGTATCCGCTCATTCTACCTTCATCCGAACCCCCCATTTCCGGTCCCCTCATGTCTTCCGCTCCCGCTCCCGTCCCCTATCGCACGTGGATGTGTCTCGTCTGCGGATTCGTCTACGACGAGGCCGCGGGCTCGCCGGAGGACGGCCTCGCGCCGGGCACCCGGTGGGAGGACGTTCCCGCCAACTGGTGCCTGCCCCGAGTGCGGAGCGCGCAAGGAGGATTTCGAGATGGTGGAGATCTAGAAAAGTTACATTCGCAACAATTTCGAAACGGCTTCAAGTAGCGGCACTTGAATCTTGTTTTCAAGGGCCAAATGGCATAGGCTACTTTCGTTAAACTGAAGTAGCCGCCAGCAGAGCGGATTTGCGGGGAGGCCCGGCCCATGGGACGCCCGCGCGGAGCACCGTGAGCCGCGTGGCGAAGAGGTTTCGGCGCCTTTTTTGCAGCGGAACATCGAGGAAGGCGTGGCGGACACGAAGACCCTCGCCGGCGTGCGCGTGATGGTGATCGACGACAGCAACACCATCCGTCGAAGCGCCGAGATCTTCCTCATGCAGGCCGGCTGCCAGGTGATCCTCGCCGAGAACGGCTTCGACGCGCTCGCCAAGATCGCCGACCACGAGCCCGACCTCATCTTCGTGGACATCATGATGCCGCGGCTCGACGGCTACCAGACGTGCGCGCTCATCAAGAAGAGCGGCAAGCACCACGCGACGCCGGTGATCATGCTGTCGTCGAAGGACAGCCTGTTCGACCGCGCGCGCGGCCGCATGGTCGGCTCGCGACGAGTACCTCACGAAGCCTTTCACGAAGGAAAGCCTGCTCCGGGCGGTCGAGACGCACCTCGCCCACCGCAGCCCGGCCTGACGAAACGCGAACATCACGAACGGAGCACAAGCCAATGCCGATCAAGAAAGTCATGGTGGTGGACGACTCGCCGACCGAGCGCGCCTACCTCGAGAACCTCCTGAAGAAGAAGGGCTTCGAGGTGATCCTCGTCGACAGCGGCGAGGCGGCCATCGAGCGCGCCAAGTCCGACAAGCCGGACCTCATCCTCATGGACGTCGTCATGCCCGGGCTCAACGGCTTCCAGGCCACGCGCGCGATCACCCGCGAGGAGTCGACGAAGCACATCCCGGTCATCATCTGCACGACCAAGGACCAGGAGACGGACAAGATCTGGGGCCTGCGGCAGGGCGCGAAGGACTACGTCACGAAGCCGATCAACGAAGCGGACCTGATCGACAAGATCAAGTCGTTCGGCTGAGGCGCGCCCTCCTTGGCGCGACGAACGGGTCTTCGCGAGTTCCAGATCTCGGTCGCCGAGCGGCTGCGCACCGCCGCGACCCGCGCCACCCTTTCGTCCAAGCTCGGCTTCCAGGTGGGGGGCGACAACTGGTTCGTGGCCCTGCACCAGGTGAGCGAGGTGATCCCGATGCCCCCGTTCATTCCGGTGCCGCTCACGCAGCCGTGGTTTCGCGGCGTCGCCAACGTCCGCGGCAACCTCTACAGCATCGTCGATTTCTCGGCGTTCCAGGACGGCGCCCCGGCCTCGGGCGGCATGGAGCGGCGCGTGATCCTCGTCTCGGACAAGCTCGTCGGCGGCGCCGGCCTTCTCGTCTCGCGAATGCTCGGCCTGCGAAATCCCGAGCATTTCACCGCCGCCGAAAGGCCCGCCGAGGCCCCGCCCTGGCTGGGCGCGGTCTTCCGGGATGCCTCGGGCGCCACCTGGCACGAGCTCGACCTCGCCCGGCTCGCGAAGGAGCGTCGATTCCTGGAGGTCGGAAGCCACTAGGGGACCGCCCCGCGAGGCACCACCGAAGACTCACCGCTGCACGGAGAACAACATGGCCAAAGCACCGCCGGCAAAATCCAAATCGTCGTTCGCGGACTGGTTCCGCAGTCTCGCCTCGCCCAAGCCCAAGCCCAAGCCGGCGCGAGGCCCGCGGCGTCCGCGTCTTCCACGATGACGAACCTTCCGGCCGGCGGCGGACCCGAGACTCGTCCTGGCGGGCCCACGTCCACCATGGGCGGGGCCGGGTCCAAGAAGGCGATCATCACGGGCAAGCTCTTCAGCATCGAGGAGTTCTCGCTGCCGCTGATCGGGCACCTCCCCGTCACCACGCAGATGAACGTGCTGGGCACGGTCGCGCTGGGCCTGGTGGCCCTCACCGCGCTCATGGTGTTCGTCGACGCGACGGCGCGCTCGCAGAGCGCCACCTACGTGACGGTCGCCGCGCAGATGCAGTACCACACGCAGCGCCTCGCCAAGGCCGCGAGCCTCGCGGCGCGCGGGCAGGCGGGCGCGTTCCCGCAGGTGCAGGACAGCCGCGACGAGTTCGCGAACTACCTCAAGGTCCTCCAGGACGGCGGCTTCGCCTTCGGCGTCGACGTGCCCTCGGCCGCGACGACCGACGAGCTGAAGAGCCGCCTCGAGGAGCTGGGCCAGCGCTGGCCGGAGTCGTCCAAGGCCGCCTCCGCCATCCTCGCCGCGCAGAACGACCTCGTCGCGCTCGCCCAGAACATCGCGCAGATCCGCGTGGGTTCCGAGGAGATGGCCACGATCTCGCAGGAGCTCACCGGCGCTCATGAGCCAGTCGGGCTCGCCGCCCGGCCAGGTGCTGCGCGCCAACCGCCTCACGTTCCTCGCCGAGCGCCTCGGGCGCGGCTCGGCGGAGATCCTGGGCGCGGAGATCATCGACCCGGAAGTGCCGTTCCTCATCGGCAAGGACACCAACGACCTGCGCGACCTGCTGAAGGCCCTCGACGCCGGCAGCGACGCGCTCGCGATCCTGCCCATCCGCGACACGGAGACGCGCGCCAAGCTCGCCGAGCTCAAGAAGCAGTTCGACGCCTTCGAGAAGAACGTCGGCCCGATCCTGCGCGAGCTGCAGAAGCTCGTGACGGCGCGCCAGGCGGGCGCCCAGCTCGTGGCGGGCTCCGAGCAGCTGCAGAGCGCGGTCGGACGCCTCCAGGACGCGCTGCAGGCCGAGAAGTCGGCCGCCACGCTGGTCATGCTGGTCGTCTTCGCGGCCCTGCTCGTCGTCGTGCTCCTGCTGATGGGCCTGGTCTTCCTCGCGGACACGCGCCGCGGCGCCGCGCTGTCCGAGCGCGAGAACAAGAAGAACCAGGAGGCCATTCTGCGGCTGCTCAACGAGATGGGCGACCTCGCCGACGGCGACCTCACGGTGAAGGCGGAGGTGACCGAGGACATCACGGGCGCCATCGCGGACTCGATGAACTACACGATCGACGAGCTGCGAAACCTGGTGACGGGCGTGAACAACGCGGCCATCTCCGGTGACGCAGAAGACGGCGCAGGCGCAGTCGATCTCGGCGGAGCTCCTCGGCGCCGCGGAGCGGCAGTCGAAGGAGATCGAGGAGACGACCTCGCAGGTGCTGGAGGTCTCGCGCTCGATCTCGGCGGTGTCGTCGACGGCGGAGGAAGGCGCCCAGGTGGCGCAGCGCTCGCTGGCGGCCGCCGACAAGGGCCGCGTCGCGGTGCAGAACTCGATCGCGGGCATGAACGACATCCGCGAGCAGATCCAGGAGACCTCCAAGCGGATCAAGCGCCTGGGCGAATCGTCGCAGGAGATCGGCGAGATCGTGGAGCTGATCTCCGACATCACGGAGCAGACGAACGTGCTCGCGCTCAACGCCGCCATCCAGGCGGCCTCCGCGGGCGAGGCGGGGCGCGGCTTCTCGGTGGTCGCGGAGGAAGTGCAGCGGCTGGCCGAACGCTCCGGCGAGGCGACCAAGCAGATCGGCGCGATCGTGAAGACCATTCAGGCGGACACGCAGGACGCGGTGGCGGCCATGGAGAAGTCGACGCAGGGCGTGGTCGAGGGCGCGAAGCTCTCGGACGCCGCCGGCCAGGCGCTCACCGAGATCGACTCGGTGACGAAGAACCTCGCGCAGCTGATCCAGCAGATCTCGCAGGCCACGCAGCGCGCAGGCCGAGGCCACGAACCAGGTGGCGCAGAACATGCAGGAGATCCTCGAGATCACGCGGCAGACCACGCGCGGCACGCAGCAGACCGCGGGCTCGATTCGCGACCTCTCCGCGGTGGCCCAGGAGCTCAAGAGCTCCGTCGCGGGCTTCAAGCTGTAGGAGACCATGGCAGCCCGTCCCGCCACCGGCTTCGATCTCGGCCCGCTCAGCTGGGTCAAGACGGAGATCGACCATTCGCTCGGGCAGGCGCGCGAGAACCTCGACAAGATCGCCGCGGCTCCCGGCGACCGCGCGCCGGTCAAGTACATCCTGACCCACCTGCACCAGGCGACGGGCGCGCTCGCGATGGTCGGACTCGGGGCGGCCACGCGCTTCAACGAGGAGCTCGAGCGCCTGGTGTCCTCCATCGAGTCGTGCGGCGAGTCGCGACATCGCCACGCGGGTCCCGGTGGCCAAGCGCGCGATCGCGCTCCTGTCGGCCTACCTCGACGCGCTGATGGCCGGCGAGCCGGACCGGCCGATGTCGCTGCTCGCCGCCTACCTCGAGCTCAACCGTGCGCGCGGGGCCACGGACGCGACCGACGGCGACCTCTTCCATCCCGACCTCGCCGTCGAGCTCCCGGCGCCGGCGGAGCCGCCCGTCGCCATGGACGACGCGGTGCTCGCCAAGGCGCTCGCCCACCAGCGGGCGCTGTACCAGCAGGGGCTGCTCAAGACCCTGCGCGGCGGCGAGACGGGCGACGCCTTCCGGCAGATGCAGGCCGCGGTCGCGGCGATCGAGTCGATGCAGGCCGGCACGCCCAACCGCCCGTTCTGGTGCGCGGCGTGCCGCATTCTTCGACGCGCTTGCGCTCGGCGGAGTCGCCCTCGACGCGGCTGCGAAGCCGCTCCTCGCCAAGGTCGACCAGCAGGTGAAGCAGCTGATCGACGGCGCCGCGAAGGTGCCCGAGAGGCTCTTCCGCGACCTGCTCCTGCAGGTCGGGCGCAGCCGGCCGTTGAGCCCCCGGATCACGCTGCTCAAGGAGGCCTACGGGCTCAACGAGCTGCTCGTTCCCCCGCAGCCCGCGCTGGGCGAGGCGCCCGACGAGGCGGTCACGGCGCTCATCCGCGAGCTGCGCGAGCTCACGGCCCAGCAGAAGGACACCTGGCTCAAGTACACCTCGGGCAACCGCGCCGCCCTCGAGCCGTTCGGCAAGCAGGCGCTGGCGCTGGCCGACCACGCCGCGCAGCTTCCGCGCCGCGAGCTCCAGCCCGTCTTCCTGAAGCTCGCCGACGTCGCGCCGGCGCTGAAGGCGCGCGCCATCCCGCCCTCCGAGGCGCAGGCCCTGGAGGTCGCGACCGCGCTCCTGTTCATCGAGTCGGCGCTCGAGAACTACTTCCGGCTTGGCGGCGACTTCGAGCGCCAGGCGCGGACGGTGTCGGACCGGCTGAAGGCCGCGATGGCGGGCGAGGCCGTCCCGCCCATGGACACGATCGAGGGCGGGATCCTCGACGAGATGACGCGCCGCGCCCAGGAGAAGCTCCTCGTCTTCCAGGTCGGGCAGGAAGTCCAGGTGAACCTGCAGGGGATCGAGCAGGCCCTGGACGCCTTCTTCCGCGACCCCGCCAAGCGCGACGAGCTCAAGGGGCTTTCCGCCCAGTTCGCGCAGGTCCAGGGCGCGCTGATGATCATGGAGCTCGACGCCGCGGCCGGGCTCAACGCCGCGGTGGCCGCGCGCGTCCAGCAGTTCGCGGAAGGCACGCTGGACGGCAAGGGCGAGGCGGCGGAGCTGGTGGCCGACGGGCTTTCGGCGCTCGGCCTCTACATCACGGCGATCCAGCAGGGCGCGACCCGCCCCGAGGAAGTGCTGCATCCCGCCCTGGTGCGCTTCGGCCTGGCCCCTTCGGCCGAGCGCCTCGCCGACGAGGCGATGCGCAGGACCGGCACCGTGTCGCCGCTCGACCTCGACGTGCAGAAGCAGAAGGTCCAGGCCCTCTACGAGGACTGGAAGGAGGCGCCCGCCGCCGACGTGAAGGAGAAGCTCGAGCGCGCGGTCGACGACCTCAAGCGCGACGCCGCCGTCATCTCGGATTCGCAGGTGGCGCGGCAGAGCGAGGAGGTCCTCGCGGCCCTGCAGGTGGCGACCGACGCCGGGCAGACGGGAGTCTTCCAGGCGATCCAGGAGCTCGCCCCCGAGAAGCCGCCGGAGACGCCCACGGCGCAGGTCGTCCAGCTCGTGGACGCTCCCGGCGCGGAGATCGACAAGGAGCTCCTCGACATCTTCCTGGAGGAGGCGACGGAAGTCTCCGCGACGATCGCCGAGCAACCTCGCCAGTTGCCGCAACGCGCCGCACGACCGCGAATCGCTCACGACCATCCGCCGCGGCTTCCACACGCTCAAGGGCAGCGGCCGCATGGTCGGCCTCACCGACCTGGGCGAGGTCGCCTGGCAGTGCGAGCAGGTGATGAACAAGTGGCTGAAGGACGAGAAGCCCGCCACGCCGGGCCTGCTCGCCTTCGTCGAGCTCGCCGAGAAGTCGTTCTCCGGGTGGATCGGGAGCCTCAAGGAGGGCCGCGACACGCCCATCGACGGGGCCGAGATCACGCGCCGCGCCGAGCTTCTGAAGAGCGGCGAGGCCGCCGCCGCGCCGCTGGCCGCCCTCGAGCCGATGCCGGCGGAGACCGTGGCCGAAGCGCCGCAGGCCATGCCCGAGGCTGCCGGCGAGCGCGCCCCGGCCGAGGCGGAAAGGGCCGGCTTCACCTTCGAGTCGCTCGAGCTGCAGCCGGCGGCCGAGGAGGCCGCGGCCGCGCCAGCGGCCGACGAGTTCGATTTCGCCGCCCTCGCCGCGGCCGCGCCCGCAGGGGAGGAGCCCGCGCCGGAGGAGGAGCCCGACGTGTTCGTGGGCTCGGTGTCGCTCTCGGCCGCCCTTTACTCGATCTACGTGGGAGAGGCGGAGCAGCATGCCGCCACGCTCGAGCGCGAGATGGCGCAGATCGAGGCCGATCCCATGCATCCGGTGAGCCACGAGTTCATGCGCGCGGCGCACACGCTCACGAGCAGTTCGCGGACGACGGGGTTCTTCGTGCTCGCCGACGTCGCGCACGCGCTCGAGAAGTGGCTCGCCGACGCGATCGACTACCCGCCGGAGTTCACGCCCGACAGGATCGCCACGACGCGCCGCGCGGTCGACGGCGTGGTCGCGATGGTGCGCTCGATCGCCGGCCGCGCCCTGCCGCTGGGCCGCGACGACCTCGTGGACGACCTGAAGCGCCTTCGCGAAGGGCTGCAGGAATCGCGCCGCACGGGTGAGGGCACCCACATCCGCATGCCCGGCGTCATCCGCGAGGCGATGCAGGCCCGCGCCGCCCTCGGGGAAGCTGCGCCCGCGGCCGAGCCGCCGGCAGCGGAAGTGCCCGTTTCCGAGGTGCCCGCGCCTTCGCCGGTCGAGGCGCTCGCCGAACCGGAGTCGCCCGTACCGCCCGCTCCCGTCCCCGAGCCGGTCGCGCCCGCGCCGGAGCCGGTTGCGCCCGTCGTGGAGTCGCCCGCGCCGGTCGCTGCCGAGGCTGCGCCACCGGCCCCGGCCGGGGAGCCGGCCGTCCAGCCGGAGGAGGCCCCGCGCCCCTTCGAGGCGGGCAAGGACCAGCGCAAGATCAAGGACGACGTCGACCGCGACCTGCTGCCGATCTTCCTGGAGGAGGCGCGCGAGCTCGTCCCCGCGGTGAGCGACGGGTTGCGGCGCTGGAAGGCCAGCCCGACGGACCCGACCCCGTCCGGGGACCTGCGCCGCCACCTGCACACGCTCAAGGGCAGCGCCCGCATGACGGGCCTCATGCGCCTGGGCGAGCTCGCCCACGTCCTGGAGGCGCGCGTGGTCGACATGGGCGCCCAGCCCCGGCCGGCCGAGAAGGAGTTCGAGGAGGCCGAGGATCGGATCGACCGCTTCTCGCTCGCCCTGGAACGGCTTTCGCGCGGCGAGGACCTGCAGGACCTCATGCCCGTCGAGGTGCCGGTTTCCGCGGTGTTCGAGCAGCAGAAGGACAAGCCCACGCCGCTCGCGGTGATCGCGGCCGCGGCCGAGACGATGGCCCAGCAGCAGGCGCTTCCGCCCGAGCTGCGGGAGGTGCGCGCGGCGCTGCTGCGCGTGAACGCCGACCTCGTGGACCAGTTCGTGAACGAGGCGGGGGAGCTGTCGATCGCGCGCTCCCGGATCGAGGGCGAGATGGCCTCCTTCAAGCGCGCCCTGTCCGACCTCTCCGAGAACGTGTCGCGGATGCGGGCGCAGCTGCGCGAGATCGAGATGGCCTCCGAAGGCCAGATGCAGAGCCGCATGAAGGAGCAGGAGGAGCACGGCGGCACCTTCGACCCGCTCGAGCTCGACCGCTTCTCGCGCATGCAGGAGCTCACGCGCTTCCTCGCCGAGTCGCTGAGCGACGTGATCACCCTGCAGCAGGGCCTGCAGAAGAACATCGACGAGACGGAGCTCGCCATCCTGCAGCAGTCGCGGCTCAACCGCGACCTGCAGCAGGGGCTCATGGGCGTGCGCCTGGTGCCCCTCGCGAACCTCGCGGACCGCTTCTACCGCGTCGTCCGGCAGACGGCCAAGGACGTGAACAAGAAGGCCAACCTCGAGCTCAAGGGCATCCGGACCGAGCTCGACCGCTCCGTCCTCGAGAAGATCACCGCGCCCTTCGAGCACCTGCTGCGCAACGCGGTGGCGCACGGCATCGAGCCGCCGCAGGAGCGCGTGGCGGCGGGCAAGCCCGAGATCGGCGAGATCTCCATCGACGCGGTGCAGCGCGGCAACGAGGTGATCCTCACCGTCGCCGACGACGGGCGCGGGCTCGACATCGGACGCATCCGGGAGCGGGCGGTGGAGCTCGGCCAGATGGACGCCGCCGACGTCCTGCCCGACGAGGCGCTCGCCCAGTTCATCTTCTGGCCCGGCTTCTCGACCTCGCGCGAGATCACGCAGGTGGCCGGCCGCGGCGTCGGCATGGACGTCGTGAAGAACGAGATCACCTCGCTGGGCGGGCGGGTGGAGCTCTCCTTCGTGCCGGGGCGCGGGACGACCTTCACGATCACCCTGCCGCTCACCCTCGCGGTGACGCAGGCGGTCATGCTGCGCGCGGGCGACAGGCTCTACGCCGTGCCCTCGGTGATGATCGAGCAGGTGCAGGAGTACAAGGCCGCCGCCTACGCGGAGGTCGCCGGCCGCGGCGAGGTGCTGTGGAAGGACAACCGCTTCCCGCTGCGCTCCCTCCTCACCCTCCTGGGCGAGCCCGACTCGCCGGTGCCGCCCCGGCAGATCCCGGTGCTGCTGCTCAAGAGCGGCGTGCAGCGCGCCGCGATCCGGGTCGACGAGATCATCGGCAACCGCGAAATCGTGGTGAAGACCATCGGCCCGCAGCTCGCGCGCCTGGCCGGCATCTCCGGCGCCACGGTGCTCGGCAACGGCCAGGTGGTGCTGATCCTCAACCCCGTGAACCTCGTGCACGGCGCGGGCACGGCCGAGGCCGTCACCGTCACCGCCGCGGCGCCGCAGGCGCCGGCCCCCGCTCCCGAGGCCAAGCCCGCCACCCCGCTGGTGATGGTGGTGGACGACTCGCTCACCGTGCGCAAGATCACCGGCCGGATGCTCGCGCGCGAGGGCTACGAGTTCGTGACGGCGAAGGACGGCGTCGACGCGCTGCAGCAGCTCCAGGACGTGCGTCCCTCGGTGATCCTCCTCGACGTCGAGATGCCGCGCATGGACGGCTTCGAGTTCGCGCGCAACGTCCGCCTGGACGAGGCCACGAAGTCGATCCCGATCATCATGATCACCTCGCGCACGGCCGACAAGCACCGCAACCGGGCCATCGAGCTGGGCGTGAACGAGTACATGGGCAAGCCCTACCAGGAAGACCAGCTTCTCGCCCTGATCGCGCGCTACGCGCGCGAGATCGCGCCGGCCTAGCTGAAGTACGCGAGCACCGCCGCGCCCAGCGCGATGCGGTACCACGCGAACGCCCGGAAGTCGTGGTGCGCCACGTAGCGGATGAGCCCGCGCACGGCGAGCAGCGCCGCCACGAAGCTCACCGCGAATCCCACCGCGAACGGGCCCAGGTCCGAGGCCACGAAGAGGTGCCGGTACTTGACCACCTGGTAGCCCGTGGCGGCGAACATGATGGGCACCGCCAGGAAGAACGAGAACTCCGTCGCGGCCTGCCGTGAGAGCCCGAACACCATCCCCCCCATGATCGTGGCGCCGGAGCGCGAAGTGCCCGGGATGAGGGAAAGGCACTGCGCCAGCCCCACCAGGAGGGCGTCCTTCCAGCGCATCTCGTCGACCGCCGTGATGCGCGGCGCCCCGTGGCGCTCGTACCAGCGCTCGATGGCGAGGATCACGAGGGCCCCGACGACGAGGGCGGCGGCCACGGCGACGGGGTTGAAGAGGTAGGCCTTGATCTCGCGCTGGAGCGCGAGGCCCACGAGCGCCGCCGGGATGAAGGCCACGAGGAGGTTGGCCGCGAAGCGCCGCTGCACGGGGTCGGACCCGATCCCGGAGAACGCCCGCGCGAACCGCGCCCGGTATTCCCAGCACACCGCGAGGATGGCGCCGAGCTGGATGACGATGTCGAAGACCTTTCCCTTCTCGTCGTTCAGGCCCAGGAGGTCCGACACGATGATCAGGTGGCCGGTGGAGGAGACGGGAAGGAACTCCGTGAGGCCTTCCACCACGCCCAGTACGAGCGCGTTCAGCAGGGGGGCGATTTCCATCGGGCGCTAGTCTACCAGCCGGCCGCGACGCGCCCGTCGCGCTTCAGGCCTTCGAGTAGAGCTCGCCGCCCTTCCTCACGAACTCGACCGCCTTCACCTCCATCCCCTTGGCGAGCGCCTCCTCCTCGCTCACGCCGTGCTTCGCCGCGAAGTCGCGCACGTCCTGCGTGATGCGCATCGAGCAGAAGTGCGGCCCGCACATCGAGCAGAAGTGGGCGAGCTTGGCGCCTTCCTGCGGCAGGGTCTCGTCGTGGAACTGCTTCGCCTTGTCCGGGTCGAGCCCGAGGTTGAACTGGTCCTCCCAGCGGAACTCGAAGCGCGCCTTGGACAGGGCGTTGTCGCGGATCTGCGCCCCGGGGTGGCCCTTGGCGAGGTCGGCGGCGTGCGCGGCGATCTTGTAGGTGATGATGCCGTCCTTCACGTCGTCCTTGTCCGGCAGCCCCAGGTGCTCCTTGGGCGTCACGTAGCACAGCATCGCGGTGCCGTACCAGCCGATCTGGGCGGCGCCGATGCCGCTCGTGATGTGGTCGTAGCCGGGCGCGATGTCCGTCGTGAGCGGGCCCAGGGTGTAGAACGGCGCCTCGTCGCAGTGCTCGAGCTCGAGCTCCATGTTCTCCTTGATGAGCTGCATGGGCACGTGCCCGGGGCCCTCGATCATCACCTGGCAGTCGTGCTTCCAGGCGAGCCGCGTGAGCTCGCCGAGGGTCTTCAGCTCCGCGAACTGGGCCTCGTCGTTCGCGTCGTAGATCGAGCCGGGCCGCAGGCCGTCGCCCAGCGAGAACGAGACGTCGTAGGCGGCCATGATTTCGCAGATGTCCTCGAAGCGCTCGTAGAGGAAGCTCTCCTTGTGGTGGGAGAGGCACCACTTGGCCATGATCGAGCCGCCGCGGGAGACGATCCCGGTCAGCCGCTTCGCGGTCATCGGGATGTAGGCGAGGCGCACGCCCGCGTGGATGGTGAAGTAGTCCACGCCCTGCTCGGCCTGCTCGACGAGGGTGTCGCGGAAGATCTCCCAGGTGAGGTCCTCGGCCTTGCCGTCCACCTTCTCGAGGGCCTGGTAGATGGGCACCGTGCCGATGGGGACCGGCGAGTTGCGGACGATCCACTCGCGCGTCTCGTGGATGTGCTTGCCGGTGGACAGGTCCATCACGGTGTCGCCGCCCCAGCGGATCGCCCAGGTCATCTTGTCGACCTCCTCGGCGATGGAGGAGCCGAGCGCCGAGTTGCCGATGTTCGCGTTGATCTTGACCAGGAAGTTGCGCCCGATCGCCATCGGCTCGATCTCGGGGTGGTTCACGTTGGCCGGGATGATGGCCCGTCCCCGCGCCACCTCGTCGCGCACGAACTCCGGCGTGACTTCGCGCGGGATCGCGGCGCCGAAGGACTGGCCGGGATGCTGGCGGCCCACGAGCTCGGCCAGGCGCGCGCCCGCGGGACCGGCGGCCCTGAGCCCCTCCAGGTATTCCCGGCGGCGCCCGTTCTCGCGGATCGCCACGAACTCCATCTCGGGCGTCACGATGCCGCGGCGCGCGTAGCGCATCTGCGTGACGTTCGCGCCGGCTTTCGCCCGCCGCGGCGAGCGCTTCAGGTCGAAGCGAAGCCCGGCGAGATTCGGGTCCGCGAGCCGCTCGCGGCCGTAGCGGGAGGTGGGGCCGTCCAGGATCTCGGTGTCGCCCCGCTCCTCGATCCAGGGCGCGCGCAGCGCCGGCAGCCCCGAGCGGATGTCGATCCGCGCGGCCGGATCCGTGTAGGGGCCGCTCGTGTCGTAGACGAAGACGGGCGGGTTCGTCTCCGCGCCGAAGGAGGCGGGAGTGTCCGACTGCGAGACCTCGCGCATCGGCACGCGGATGTCCGGGCGCGAGCCCTCGGCGTACACCTTGCGCGAGCGCGGCAGGGGCTGGATGGCGGCCTCGTCGACGTGGGCCGAGGCGGCGATGAATTTCGGGTTGGCGTTCATGAAGGCTCCATCGGGGGCGGCGACGGAGCGGAAGGCACGGGGCCTACGCTCCCTACGCCGGCATGACCCGGGTCAGGTTCAAAGGGACTCTCTCACCGGGCGGCGGCCCGGACCCCTGCGTTCGGACATCAAACCTACCGGAAGGGGGCGTGGCGCGCAAATGCGGCCGCGCAATCCGCCCCTCTTGACGCCATTATTAGTCACTCGTATAGTTACGGCAAAGGATCGTCCATGCCCCGTCCCTCGCGACATCTCGACAGGGCCCTGCTTGCCGCCGGGCGCGAGCTGCTGCCCGTGCACGGCTGCGCAGGCCTCACCATCCGCCTGGTCGCCGACGCCGCGGGCGTGAACATCGGCATGTTCCACTACCACTTCCGCACCCGGGAGGCCTTCCTGCGCGCGGTGATGCAGAACGCCTACGAGGAGATGTTTTCGCGGCTCACGCTGCGCTCCCCCGGCGAAGCCACCGCCACCGCGCACCTTCGCGCCGCGCTGCGCGTCATCGGCCGCTTCCTGCAGGCGAACCGCGCGCTGCTGGCGAGGGTGCTGGCCGACGCCCTCGCCGGAAACGAGATCGCCCGCGACTTCCTGCGCGAGAACTTCCCCCGCCACCTGCGCGTCATCGTGGGGCTCGTCGCGGCCGGCCAGGAGGCGGGAGAGTTGCGGCCCATGGCCCCGCTGCAGGCCTTCGCATTCTGCGCGGGCGCGCTCGGCATGGCCCTTCTCGTGGGAGGCGCCATCGCGGACGCGGACACGCTTCCTCCCGAGTTCCGAGAGGACCTGCGTTCCGCGATCCTCACGGAGGCAGCGCTGGACGAGCGCATCGACCTCGCGCTCGCGGCGCTCGCGGCGCCCGCGGCGAAACCGAAGCGAAAGGGGAAGACGACATGAAGAACCGCCGATTGCTCGCGATCGCCCTCCTCGCCGTCGCCGCCTGCGACGCGCCGAAGAGCGACACGCTGCAGGGCTATGCCGAAGGCGAATACGTGCGCGTGGGCGCGCCGTACGCGGGGACACTCGTGCGCCTAGACGTGCAGCGCGGAAGCAGCGTGCCGGCCGGCGCGCCGCTCTTCGCCCTCGAGGCCGAGAACGAATCGGCCGCGCGCCGCGAGGCCGAGGACCGCCTCGGCAACGCCCAGGCGCAGCTGGAGAACCTGCGCAAGGGGCGGCGCCCGAGCGAAATCGACGCGGTGCGCGCGCAGATCGCCCAGGCGCAAGCGGCAGCCGCTTTCTCAGCCGCCGAGCTGGGGCGCCAGGAAGACCTCCTCGCCAAGGGTTTCGCCACCCGCCAGCAGCTCGAGGAAGCGCGGACGGCGGTGGCGCGCGACCGGGCGCGGGTCGCGGAGCTCGCAGGCGCAACTCGCGACCGCCCACCTGGCCGCCCGCCCCGACGAGATCCGCGCCGCGCAGGCGCAGGCGTCGGCCGCGAAGGCCGCCCTCGACCAGGCCGACTGGCGGCTCAAGCAGAGGACGGCCATCTCGACCGTGTCCGGCGTGGTGACGGACACCCTCTTCGTGCGTGGCGAATGGGTCGGGGCCGGGCAGCCCGTGGTCACCCTCCTGCCGCCCGAGAACCTGAAGGCCCGCTTCCTCGTGCCCGAGCCGCGCCTGGGCAGCGTGAAGCTGGGGCAGCCCGTGGAACTGCGCTGCGACGGCTGCGGCGATCCCATACGCGCCACCGTCACCTGGATCGCGCCGCAGCCCGAGTACACCCCGCCGGTCATCTACAGCCGCGAAAGCCGCGCCAAGCTCGTCTTCCTCGTCGAGGCGCGGCCCGCGCCCGCCGACAGCGCGCGCCTGAAGCCCGGCCAGCCCCTCGACGTCGTGCTGCGCTAGAAGCCCCGCCATGGCCGAAGCCCCCCTCGCCATCGACGTCGAAGGCCTCACCAAGCGCTTCGCCGGGAAGGTCGCCGTCGACCACTTCGCGCTCAAGGTGCGCCGCGGCCAGATCTACGGCTTCCTGGGGCCCAACGGCAGCGGCAAGACCACGACGATCCGCATGCTCTGCGGCCTGCTCACGCCGGACGGCGGCCGCGGGACCTGCCTCGGCTTCGACATCCTGCGCGAGTCGGCGCGCATCAAGCGCGAGGTCGGCTACATGACGCAGCGCTTCAGTCTCTACGAGGACCTGTCGATCGCCGAGAACCTCGACTTCGTCGCCCGCATCTACGGCCTTGCCCACCGCCGCCGGCGGGTCGACGAGGCGCTCGTTCGCCTCGGGCTCGAGAAACGGCGCGGCCAGCTCGCCGGCACGCTCTCCGGAGGGTGGAAGCAGCGCCTCGCGCTCGCCGCCTGCCTGCTGCACGACCCGAAGCTGCTGCTCCTGGACGAGCCCACGGCGGGCGTCGATCCCGGGGCGAGGCGCGAGTTCTGGGAGCACCTGCACCAGCTCGCCCACGAGGGCATGACCGTGCTCGTGAGCACCCATTACATGGACGAGGCCGAGCGCTGCCATGCGCTCGCCTACATTGCCTACGGGAAGCTGCTCGCGAGCGGGACGGCCCAGGAAGTCGTGGCCGGCGCGAAGCTGCACACCTGGGCGATCGAGGGCGAGGACCTCGCGGCGCTCGCGCAAGAGCTGCGCGGCGCGCCGGGGGCGGACATGGTCGTCCCGTTCGGCGCGCGCCTGCACGTGAGCGGCACGGACGCCGAAGCCCTGGCGAAGAGCGTCTCGGCGGCGGCGGCCCGGCGGGGGCTGCGCGCGAGCGCCGTCGACCCCGGCCTCGAGGACGTCTTCATCCACCTCATGCGCAGCGCGCCGGAGCCGGTCACCTCGACCGGCGGGGCGGAGGGCTGATCGCCGTGTTCGCGTGGAGCCGCTTCGCCGCCGTCGTCGTGAAGGAGTTCGTCCAGGTTCGCCGGGACCGGCTCACCTTCGCGATGATGATCGGGTTTCCGGTGATGCAGCTGGTGCTCTTCGGCTTCGCGATCAACATGGACCCGAAGAACCTTCCGATGGCGGTGGTCGCGGCCGAGGCGAGCCCCTACACGCGCTCGCTCGTGCGCTCGCTCGAGGCGAGCGGGTATTTCCGCGTGGTCGCGCAGCCCGCCACCGAGGCCGAGGCGGAAGCGCTCATGGCCGGGGGAGACGTCCAGTTCGTGCTGCACGTGCCGGCGGACTTCTCGAGGAAGCTCGCGCGCGGCGAGCGCCCCGTGGTGCTCGTGGAGGCCGACGCGGCGGACCCGGCCGCCACCGGCAACGCGCTCTCGGCGCTCCCGGCGCTGAATCTCTCGGCCCTCGATCGCGACCTCGCCGGACCGCTGGCGGGACTGCGCTCGCCCGCGCCGGCGTTCGAGATGCGCGTGCACCGCCGCTACAACCCCGAGGGCATCACGGCCTACAACATCGTGCCGGGGCTCATGGGCGTCGTGCTCACCATGACCATGATCATGATGACCGCGCTCGCCATGACGCGCGAGCGCGAGCGCGGCACGATGGAGAACCTGCTCGCCACGCCGGTGCGGCCCTTCGAGGTGATGACCGGCAAGATCGTTCCCTACATCCTCATCGGTTACGTGCAGGTGGTGGTGATACTCGCGGCCTCGCAGCTCCTGTTCCGGGTGCCGATGGTCGGCAGCCTCGCCCTCCTTTCTTCGGTCCTGGTTCTCTTCATCGCCGCCAACCTCGCCGTGGGCTTCACCTTCTCCACGCTCGCGCGCAACCAGCTGCAGGCGATGCAGATGACGTTCTTCTTCTTCCTTCCCTCCATGCTGCTGTCCGGGTTCATGTTCCCCTTCCGGGGCATGCCGGGCTGGGCGCAGGCCATCGGGGAGGTCCTTCCGCTCACCCATTTCCTGAGGATCGTGCGCGGCATCATGCTCAAGGGAAACCAATGGGACGACATCGTCCTCGAGGTGGCGGCGCTCGCGGCGTTCCTCCTGGTGGCGGCCGCAATCGCCCTCGCCCGCTACCGCGAAACCCTCGATTGAGGCGCCCACGGGCCGTAAATCCCCGTTTCGCTTTGATACAATTCGAGTTTTTCCCTCCCCACGTCCTCCGATACCATGAACTTCGAGCAAGCCCGGTTCAACATGGTCGAGCAGCAGATCCGGCCATGGGAGGTCCTGGACCCCGATGTCCTGGGCCTGCTCCTCGAGGTGAAGCGCGAGCACTTCGTCCCCGCGCGGCACCAGGCCCTCGCCTTCGCCGACATGGAGATCCCGATCGGCCACGGCGAGGCGATGATGCAGCCCAAGGTCGAGGCGCGCATCCTGCAGGAGCTCGCGGTGGGCAGGGAGGAATCGGTGTACGAGGTCGGAACGGGGTCGGGGTACCTCACGGCGCTGCTCGCGCGGCGCGCGAAGCACGTGACGAGCGCGGAGATCCACCAGGATCTCCAGGCCGGCGCGCGGGCGAACCTCGAGCGCGCCGGGATAGGCAACGTGACGCTGCTTGCCGGCGACAGCGCCCGGGCCCCGCTGGGCGAGGCCTCCTGGGACGTGATCGTCCTCACCGGGTCCACGCCGGAGCTGCCGCAGGCCTTCCTCGAGCGGCTGAAACCCGGCGGGCGGCTCTTCGCGGTCGTGGGCGATGCCCCGGTGATGAAGGCGCTGGTGGTCGAGCGCGGCCAATCCGGGTCGCTCAGGCGCACCGAGGTGTTCGAGACCCTGCTCAAGCCGCTCGCGAACGCGCAGTCGCCCGGCGCGCTTCCGTTTCTGATGCGCCACTTCCAGGCGGCCGAACTCCAGGGCTGGCTCGCGGCCGGGCGCGGCCCCGTGACGCTCCTCGACGTGCGCGAGCCGTGGGAGTACGAGCGCTGCAAGATCGAGGGCTCGCGCCTCATCCCGCTCGCGCAGCTGCCGGCGCGCCTGGGCGAGCTCGATGCCGGGCGCACGACGGTGGTGATCTGCCACCATGGCGTGAGGAGCCTGCGGGCCGCCGCCTACCTCGAGCACTGCGGTTTCGGCGACGTGGTGAACCTGAGCGGGGGCATCGACGCCTGGGCCCGGACGGTCGATCCGGCGATGGCCGTCTACTGACGCCGCCGGCGCCGGAATCCGCGACCCCCTCCCACCGCGTCAAACCTCAATCGAACGACGAACGGAAAGCCAAAATGAAACCCAAACGCCTCGCTGCCCTCCTCGCCGCCTCGGGCCTCGCCTTGTCCGCCCATGCCGCGGACCTGATCGGCGTCTACCGCGACGCGCTCGCGAGCGACCCCGTCTACCAGGCGGCCCGTGCCCAGTACCAGGCGAACGTCGAGCGCCTGCCGCAGGCGCGCGCGGGGTACCTGCCCTACATCACGGGCTCGGCCGGGTCCTACCGGAACTACAACGAGCGCGACGGGGCGGACGACCTCGATTACTCCACGCGCGGCTACAACCTGACGCTCTCGCAGCCCCTCTTCCGGATGCAGAACTGGATCGCGATCTCGCAGGCGGAAAAGCAGGTCGTGCAGGCCGAGGCGACGCTCACGACGGCCGGCCAGGACCTGATCGTGCGCGTGGCGCAGGCCTACTTCGACGTGCTGCTCGCGCAGGACAACGTCGCCCTTTCCGACGCCCAGAAGCGCGCGATCTCGGAGCAGCTCGCGCAGGCCAAGCGCAACTTCGAGGTCGGCACCGCCACGATCGTCGACACGCTCGAGGCCCAGGCGCGCTACGACCAGGCGGTCGCCAAGGAGGTCCTCGACGCCAACGACCTCGAGGTGAAGAAGCGCGCCCTGCAGCAGCTGATCGGCAAGTTCCCGGATGCGCTCAAGCCCCTCGGGGAAAGGCTCGAGCTGCAGCGGCCCAAGCCCGACAGCATCGACGAATGGGTGAAGGCCGCGAGCGACTCGAGCCTCGCCATCCTCGTCGCGAAGGCGGCGTACGAGATCGCGGCCCAGGAGGTCGATCGCGCGAAGGCGGGGCACTATCCCACGCTCGACCTGAACGCCACCTACAACTACAACCGCAATCCCGCCAGCTCGCTGGGCGAGGTCGCTCACGGGGTCGTCCATCACCTCGAAGAACGCGCAGGTGGGCGTGCTCCTGTCGGTGCCGATCTTCGCCGGCGGCGGCACGCAGTCGCGCGTTCGCGAGGCCCTCGCCATCCGCGACCGCTCGCAGCAGGACCTCGAGAACACGCAGCGGACGGTCGCGCAGTCCGTGCGCACGTACTTCCTCTCGGTCACCAACGGCATCGCGCTGGTGCGCGCCCTCGAGCAGGCGCTGGCTTCCACGCAGAGCCAGCTCGACTCCTCGATCCTCGGGCGCGACGTGGGCGTGCGAACGAGCGTCGACGTGCTGAACGCGCAGCAGGCCGTGTTCCAGACGCGGCGGGACCTGCAGCAGGCCCGTTACGCGTTCATCCTGAACTCGTTCCGCCTCCGGGCCGCCGCCGGCACGCTCTCCGAAGCCGACCTCGAGCTGGCTAGCCGCGCGCTGGCCCGCGGGTAGCCGCCAGGCGCGGCGCGAGCCACGCGCACAGGCGCCCGAGGGCGCCGCGGTTCGCTTGCGCGAAGCCCGCGGCGCGGGCGCCCATGTCCGCGCGCCGGCCGGCGTCGCCCAGCAGCGCGAGCGCCATGGCCACCGCCTCGGCCGCGTCGCGCGCGCGCAGCCCCGCGCCCTCCGCGAGGGCCGCCTCGGCCGCGCTCTCGAAGTTGAAGGTGCTCGGCCCGAAGATCACCGGCCGGCCCACCGCGCAGGGCTCGATGAGGTTCTGCCCGCCGTAGGGCTTGAGGCTCCCGCCGACGAACACCACGTCCGCGGCCGCGTAGTAGGCGAGCATCTCTCCCATCGAGTCGCCGAGCGCGTATCGCGCCTGCGCAGGCACCGGCGCGCCGAGGCTGCGACGGGCGACCGGGCGGCCGCGGGAGGCGAGGAGCTCGGCCACGGCGTCGAATCGCTGCGGATGGCGCGGCACGACGACGACGAGGACGTCCTCGGGCGGCTGCGCGGATTCGACGGCTTCCACGAGCAGCGCCTCCTCCCCGTCGCGGGTGCTGCCCACCACCCACACGCGGCGCGAGCGCCCCGAGGAGGGCGCGCAGCGCCTCGCCGCGCGAGGCGGTGTCCCCGGGAACCGCGAGATCGAACTTGATGTTGCCGGTCACGGCGACATCCCGGGCGCCCAGCGCCTCGAGCCGCCCGGCGTCCGCGGCGGTCTGCGCGGCGATGCCCGCGAGGTGCCCCAGCGCCGCGCGCGCGAGTGAGGCGAGGCGCGCGTAGCCCTCGGCCGAGCGGGCCGACAGGCGCGCGTTCACGAGGTAGACGGGAACGCCGCGCGCGTGGCACTCGGCCAGCAGGTTGGGCCAGATCTCGGTCTCGAGCAGCACGCCGAAGTCGGGCTTCGCGCGCGCGAGGAAGCGGCGCACGAAGGGGCCGTGGTCCCACGGGAGCCAGGATTGCGTGACCGTGTCGCCGAAGAGCTCCCGGCCCGTGGCGCGGCCCGTGGGCGTCATGTGGGTGAGCAGGATGGTGGCGCCCGGGTGGTCCTCGCGCAGGCGCGCGAGCAGGGGGGCGGCCGCCCGCGTCTCGCCGACGGAGACCGCGTGGACCCAGATCACGGGAGAGCCGGCCATCCGCGGCGCCGCGCCGAAGCGCTCCGCGAGGTGCTCGAGGTACCCGGGCTGGCGGCGGGCGCGCCAGGCGAGCCGGGCCAGCACCAGGGGAAGGGCGAGCCAGAGCAGGACGTTGTAGGCGAGGCGCGCCATCACGCGCGGGCGGCCGGCCCGAGGAGAACCCGGACGACCTCGTCGACCGTCGGCGCCTTCCCGGGCCCGCCGAGGTTCACCGCGTCGCGCCCCCCGTGCAGCCCCGTGAGCCCCGGCTGGGTCGCCACGTACAGGCCCACCGTGGGCGTGCCCAGCGCGACGGCCAGGTGGGCGAGCCCGGTGTCGACCCCGACGACGGCGCTGGCGCGCGCCAGGAGCGCCGCCGCTTCCGGCAGCGACATCCCGGGCGCCGCCACGGCGCCCGCCGAGGCGGACGCGAGCCTTTCGGCGTCGGCGCGCTCGGCGGGCGAGCCGCCGGGATAGACCACGGTGAGGCCCTCGGCGGCGAGCCGCGCCGCGAGCTCGGCCCAGCGCGCGTCCGGCCAGCGCTTGTCGCGGCGGCTCGTGGCGTGGAGCGCGACGACGTAGGCGCCGGGGGGCGCCCAGCCGGGCGCCCGCCCCGGCGGGGCGAGCCCGTAGTCGGGCGGCCCCTCGGGCTCGTAGCCGAAGACGGCGCCGACCAGGCGGCGGTTGCGCTCGACCGCGTGCAGGTTCCTCGGAACCGCCAGCGCCTGGTCGTAGAAGCGCGCCGCCGAGCGCTCGCGGATGCTGCGGCGGTCGTAGCCGAAGAGCGGTCCCTGGGCCAGGCGGGCCACGGCCACGCTCTTCAGGAGCCCCTGCGTGTCGACGATCCAGTCGTAGCGCCGCTCGCGCAGCTGCCTGCGCGCCCCGGCGAGCGCGCTCCAGGCCGACGGCGCGAGGAGCCCGCGCTTCAGGCGCCGGAGCGCCACGGGAATGGCCCGCGAGACGGCGGGGTGCAGGCCCACGAGGGGGGCGTAGGCCTCCTCGACGGCCCAGTCGATGGCGACCTCGGGCCGGCGCGCGCGCAGGTCCGAGACGGCCGGGAAGTGGTGGATCACGTCGCCGAGCGAGGAGAGCTTCACGAACAGGACGCGCGGCGCGGGCATGGCGCATTCTAAATCGCCGCGCGGGGCCGGGGTCGAAGTCGGGGCCGGCGGGCGCCGCAGGCGGTAAAATGCCCGCCTGACGCCCCGCCCCGCCGCCCCCGTGTCCCCCACCCCCGAAAAGCTCCCCCTCACCGTCGCCGTCATCGCGCTCAACGCCGAGTCGCAGATCGGCGAGCTCCTCGCGAGCGTCGGCTTCGCCGACGAGGTGCTGGTGGTCGATTCCGGCAGCACCGACGGCACGGTGGCCCTCGCCGAGGCGAGCGGCGCGCGCGTGATCCGCAAGGAGTGGCTCGGCTTCGGCCGGCAGAAGCAGTTCGCGGTCTCCGAGGCGCGCCACGACTGGGTGCTGTGCCTGGACGTGGACGAGCGGGTGACGCCGCGCCTGGCGCAGTCGATCCGCGCGGCGCTCGCCGGCGGCCGCTTCAAGGCCTGGCGGATGGCCCGGCGCAACCGCTTCCTCGGCGCCTGGCTCTCCCACGGCGAGGGCTACCCGGACTGGAGCGCTGCGGCTCTTCCATCGCGGCGCACGCGAGCTGGTCCAACGACGAGGTGCACGAGGCGGTGCTCACCACGGCCGAGGTCGGCCGCCTCGACGGCGACCTGCTGCACGACTCGGCCGAGGACGTGGCGAGCTACATGGCCAAGCAGAACCGCTACACGACGCTGCACGCCGAGGCGCTCTACCGGCAGGGCGTGCGCGCGGGCTACGCGAGGCTCTTCCTCAACCCGCTCGTGCGCTTCCTCAAGTTCTACGTCTTCAAGCTGGGCTTCCTCGACGGGGGCCCCGGCTTCGCGCACGTCGTGATCGGCTGCAACAACACCTTCCACAAGTACCTGAAGCTCATCGAGCGGCAGAAGGCGGGCGAATGACCATCCTCGTGACCGGGGGCGCGGGCTTCATCGGCGCCAACTTCGTGCTCGACTGGCTGGCCGCCGGGGGCGAGCCGGTGGTGAACCTCGACAAGCTCACCTACGCGGGCAACCTCGCCAACCTGGAGGCCGTCTCGCGGCGACCCGCGCCACCACTTCGTGCAGGGCGACATCGCCGACCAGGCCGCGGTCGAGGCGCTGCTCGCCGAGGCACCGGCCGCGCGCCATCGTGCACTTCGCCGCCGAGAGCCACGTCGACCGCTCGATCCACGGCCCCGGCGACTTCATCCAGACCAACGTGGTCGGCACCTTCCGGCTGCTCGAGGCCGCGCGCGGGCACTGGCAGTCGCTGCCGGAGGGCGAGCGCGGGGCCTTCCGCTTCCTGCACGTTTCCACCGACGAGGTGTACGGCTCGCTCTCGGAGACCGACCCGGCGTTCTCGGAGACCACCGCCTACGCGCCGAACAGCCCCTACTCCGCCTCCAAGGCCGGCAGCGACCATCTCGTGCGCGCCTGGCACCACACCTACGGCCTGCCGGTCGTCACCACCAACTGCTCGAACAACTACGGCCCGTTCCAGTTCCCGGAGAAGCTGGTCCCGCTCATGATCGCCAACGCGCTCGAGGGCAAGCCCCTGCCGGTGTACGGCGACGGCCGGCAGGTGCGCGACTGGCTCTACGTGGGCGACCATTGCGAGGCCATCCGCGACGGTGCTCGCGCGCGGCCGCCCGGGCGAGGTCTACAACGTGGGCGGCAACGCCGAGAAGCGCAACCTCGAGGTCGTGCACGCCCTGTGCGACGCGCTCGCAGGAGCTGCGCCCGCGCGCGGGCGGCTACCGCGACCTGGTGAGCTTCGTGGCCGACCGCCCGGGCCACGACCGCCGCTACGCGATCGACGCGCGCAAGATCCGCGCCGAGCTCGGGTGGTCGCCGCGCGAGAGCTTCGAGAGCGGGCTCGCGCGCACGGTGCGCTGGTACCTCGGACAACGCCGACTGGGTGGCGCAGGTGAGGAGCGGGGAGTACCGCCGCTGGATCGAGAAGAACTACGAGAAGAGGGCGCAGCGATGAGGAAGGGAATCATCCTGGCCGGCGGGCTCCGGCACGCGGCTCTACCCGGTGACGCAGGTCGTCTCCAAGCAGCTGCTGCCGGTCTACGACAAGCCGATGGTGTACTACCCGCTCTCCACGCTGATGCTGGCGGGCATCCGCGAGATCCTCGTGATCTCCACGCCGCAGGACACGCCGCGGTTCGCCGAGCTGCTGGGCGACGGCAGCGCCTGGGGCCTCGAGCTCTCCTACGCGGTGCAGCCGAGGCCCGAGGGCCTCGCCCAGGCCTTCGTCATCGGGCGCGACTTCGTGGGCGCGCGACCCGAGCTGCCTGGTGCTCGGCGACAACATCTTCTACGGCCACGACCTCACGACCCAGCTCGCCAAGGCGGCCGCGGAAGCGCTCCGGCGCCACCGTCTTCGCCTACCCGGTGACCGATCCCGAGCGCTACGGCGTGGTCGAGTTCGACGAGGCCGGGCGCGCGGTGTCCATCGAGGAAAAGCCCCGCGCGCCCAAGTCGCGCTACGCCGTCACGGGGCTCTACTTCTACGACAACCGCGTCCTCGACATCGCCGCCGGCATGAAGCCCTCCGCGCGCGGCGAGCTCGAGATCACGGACGTGAACCGCGCACTACCTCGAGGCGGGCGAGCTCGCCGTGGAGGTGATGGGGCGCGGCACCGCGTGGCTCGACACCGGCACGCACGAGAGCCTGCTGGAGGCCGCGCAGTTCATCGAGACGATCGAGCGCCGGCAGGGGCTCAAGATCGCCTGCCCCGAGGAGATCGCCTGGCGCCAGGGCTGGATCGACGCGCAGCAGCTCGAGCGGCTCGCGCACCCGATGAAGAAGAACGCCTACGGCCGCTACCTCCTCGAGGTGCTGCGCGACCGCGTCTTCTAGGCCGCGGCCCCGTAACGAGCGTCACGATGGAGAATCCATGAAGGCAGTACCCACCGACATCCCGGGCCTCCTCATCCTCGAGCCGCGCGTCTTCGGCGACGAGCGGGGCTTCTTCTTCGAGTCCTACAACCGCCGCGCCTTCCGCGAGGCCACGGGGCTCGACCCGGACTTCGTCCAGGACAACCATTCGCGGTCGGCGCGGGGCGTCCTGCGCGGGCTGCACTACCAGGTGAAGCAGGCCCAGGGAAAGCTGGTGCGCGTGGTGGCGGGGGAGGTCTGGGACGTCGTGGTGGACCTGCGCCGCTCCTCGCCCACCTTCGGGAAGTCGCTGGGCCTCGCGCTCTCGGCCGCCAACCGGCGGATGCTCTGGGTCCCGGAGGGCTTCGCGCACGGCTTCGTGGTGACGTCCGACGCCGCGCGAGTTCCTGTACAAGACGACCGACTACTACGCCCCGGAGCACGAGCGCTCCCTGCTCTGGAACGACCCCGCGCTCGCCATCGACTGGCCCGTCCGGGGCGAGCCGATCCTCAAGCCCGGCGACGCGAACGGCACGCCGCTCGCGCGGGCCGAGACCTTCCCCTGATGCGCATCCTCCTCACCGGCGCGGACGGCCAGGTGGGCTTCGAGCTCCGGCGCACGCTCGCGCCGCTGGGGGAGGTCCACGCCTACGGCCGCGCGGACCTCGACCTGGCCGATCGCGACGCGCTCATCGCGGCCTGCCGCTCCCTCGCCCCGGGACTCATCGTGAACGCGGCCGCCTACACGGCCGTGGACAAGGCGGAAGCGGAAACCGCGCTCGCCGAGGCGGTCAACGGCCGCGCGCCCGGCATCCTCGCGGGCGAGGCCCGGCGGCTGGACGCCGTCCTCGTGCACTACTCCACCGACTACGTCTTCGACGGGAAATCGCGCCGCCCGTACCGGGAGGAGGACGCCACCGGGCCCCTGAACGCCTACGGGCGCTCGAAGCTCTCGGGCGAGCGGGCGATCCTCGAGAGCGGCTGCAAGCACCTGGTGCTGCGCACCAGCTGGGTGTACGGGCCGCGCGGCCGCAACTTCCTCGTGACGATGCTCGCGCTCGCGGCCGCGCGCGAGGAGGTGCGCGTGGTCGACGACCAGCGCGGGGCGCCCACCTCGAGCGTCTTCCTCGCCGAGGCCACGGCGCGGGCGCTTCGCGCCATCCCGACCGCGGGAGTGGCGTCGGGGATCTACCACCTCTCGGCGGCGGGCGCGACCACCTGGGCGGGGTTCGCCCGGGCCGTCTTCGCGCGCGCGGCCGCGCGCCCGGGCTTTCGCGCGCCCCGGGTCGTGCCGATCGCCACGTCGGAGTACCCCACGCCGGCGCGCCGGCCTCGCTATTCGGTGCTGTCGCACCGCAAGTTCGCCGCCGCCTTCGGCTTCGCGCCCGACTCCTGGGAAGCCCAGCTCGACGCCTGCTTCGCGCGCATGGGCCCGCGCTGAAGGCGGGCGCGAGGGGAACGCCGCCGAGCCGGCCGCTGTCCCAAGGGGGCCCCGGGTGCCCGTGGGCTATAATTTTTCCCCCATGTCAGCCCTTCCTGCCGAGAGCCAGCCACGCCGCCTGGGCGAGATCCTCCTCGCCCGCGGAAAACTCGATGCCGCCAACCTCGAGCGCGCCCTGCGCCTCCAGGAGGGAGAGCCGCGCGAGAAACTCGGCGTCATCCTGAACCGGCTGGGCCTGGTTTCGGCGCGCGACCTCGCCGACGCGCTCTCGGAGCGGCTGGGGATCGCGGTGGCCTCCGCGGCCGAGTATCCCGAGCTCCCGCTCCTCGAGGAGCGCGTCTCGGACCGCTTCCTGCGCGACGCGAAGGCGCTGCCGCTGCGCGAGACCGACGAGGGGCTCGTGGTGGCGATGGCCGACCCGGCCGACGCGTTCACCGTCCGCGCGATCGAGATGGCGAGCGGCAAGCGCGTGCTTGCGCGCCTGGCCGTGCACGACGGAGCTGGAAGCGGGGCTCGAGCGCCTCTACGGCGCCGGCAAGTCCTCGATGGGCCAGATCGTCGACGACATCGCCACGCGCGACGAGGAGCAGGACCTGGGCGACATCGAGCACCTGAAGGACCTCGCCTCCGAGGCGCCCGTGGTGCGGCTGGTGAACCTCCTCATCACCCACGCGCTGGAGTCGCGGGCCTCCGACATCCACATCGAGCCCTTCGAGAACCGCCTGATCGTGCGCTTCCGCATCGACGGCGTCCTGAACGAGGTCGAGTCCCCGCCGCGGCGCCTGTCGGCCGCCGTCATCTCGCGCGTGAAGATCATGGCGAACCTCGACATCGCCGAGAGGAGGCTCCCGCAGGACGGGCGGATCAAGCTGCGCGTCCAGGGCAAGGAGATCGACCTGCGCGTCTCGACGGTGCCCACGATGCACGGCGAGAGCGTGGTGATGCGGATCCTCGACAAGGGCGGCGTGCCGCTCGACTTCGCCTCGCTCGGCTTCGACGGCAAGCTCCTGGAGATCTTCCTCGAGGCCCTGGGCCAGCCGCACGGGATCCTCCTCGTCACCGGCCCCACGGGCAGCGGCAAGACCACCACCCTGTACACGGCGCTCGACCGGCTGAACCAGCCCGACGTGAAGATCCTCACCGTCGAGGACCCGGTCGAGTACCAGATGCCCGGCATCAACCAGATCCAGGTCCGCCCGCAGATCAACCTCAACTTCGCCAACGCGCTGCGCTCGATCGTCCGCCAGGACCCGGACGTGATCATGATCGGCGAGATCCGCGACCTCGAGACCGCGGAGATCGCCGTGCAGTCGGCGCTCACCGGGCACCTCGTGCTCTCGACGGTGCACACCAACGACGCGCCGTCCACGGTGAACCGGCTCCTCGACATGGGCATCGAGGACTACCTGCTCACCTCGACCGTCGTGGGCATCCTCGCGCAGCGGCTCGTGCGCTCGCTCTGCCCGCACTGCCGCAAGCCCTACAAGGCGCTGCCGGAGGTGATCGGCCAGATGGGGCTCGCGCGCTTCGCCGGCCCGGGCGAGGTGACGCTCTACCACCCCGGGGGCTGCGAGCACTGCAGCGGCACCGGCTACCACGGGCGGCTCGGGATCATGGAAATGATGCCGATGACCGACCGCGTGCGCTCCCTCGTGATGCGCCACGCCAACTCGACGGACCTGCGCGCGGCCGCGGTCGAGGAGGGCATGGAGTCGATGTTCGAGAACGGGCTGAGGAAGGCCGTCGCCGGGGTGACCACGGTGGAGGAAGTCCTGCGCGTCACGCGCGAGGACTGAAGCATGCCGGTCTTCCAGTACAAGGCCGTGACCCCCGCGGGCGAGGTGATGGAGGGGGCCATGGACGCGGCCACGCAGAAGGGCGTGATCGAGCGCCTTCGCGACATGGGCTACACGCCGCTGCGCGCGGTGGAGGCCGGGACGGCGGAGGCGGCCCCGAGCCAGCGCCGCGCCGATTCGCCGCGCCTCTTCGCCCGCGCGATCACCCAGGACGAGGTCGGCGTGGTCACGCGCGAGATCGCCACGCTGCTGCGGGCCGGGCTCGCCCTGGACCGCAGCCTCGAGATCCTCGTGGGGCTCGCGGACAGCGAGCGCGTGGCCGAGATGCTCCGCCGCGTGCGCAACGAGGTGCGCGGCGGCGCGGCGCTCTCGAAGGCGCTGGAGTCGCAATCGGGCGTGTTCTCGCGCTTCTACGTGAACATGGTCCGCGCGGGCGAGGCGGGCGGCGCGCTCGCGGAGGTGCTCTCGCGCCTGGCGGAGTTCATGGAGCGCTCCAAGGAGCTTCGCGAGAGCGTGAAGTCGGCGCTCATCTACCCGACGATCCTGCTGCTGGTGGCGCTCGCCTCGGTGGTCGTCCTGCTGGCGGTGGTGGTGCCCCAGTTCGAGCCGATCTTCGAGCAGAGCGGCAAGGCGCTGCCCCTCATCACGGAGATCGTCCTCGGCGCGGGCGCCTTCATGCGCGCTTACTGGTGGGCCCTCGTGCTGGGCACGGTGGCCGTCGTCTTCCTCGCCTCGCGGCAGCTGCGCACGCCCGCGGCGAAGCTCGCGTGGGACCGCCGCGTCCTTCGCCTTCCGGTCGCGGGCGACCTGGTGGGGAAGGTGGAGATGGCGCGCCTGGCGCGCACGCTGGGCACGCTGCTTCGCAACGGGGTGTCGCTCGTGAACGCGATCTCGATCGCGCGCGAGACCATGGACAACGCCTGGATGGCCCTGGGCCTCGCGGAGGCGGGCCGCGAGCTCAAGACGGGCCGCGGCTTCGCCAAGCCCCTCATGGAGACGCGCCGCTTTCCCACCTTCTCGGTGCACATGATCCAGGTGGGGGAGGAGACGGGCCGCCTCGACCAGATGCTCCTCGACGTGGCCGACGTGTACGACGCCGAAGTCGCCCGCGCGGTGAAGCGGGCGCTGGCCCTCCTCGAGCCCGCGATGATCCTCTTCCTCACCGCGGTGGTCGGGACGGTGATCCTGTCCATCCTCGCCGCGATGCTTACGATCTACGACCTGCCCATCTAGGGCGAACGATTTCCGGAGCTTCCATGAACGCGATCGCACACCTCCCCCCGCCCCGCGCCGCCCGCGGCTTCACGCTCCTCGAGCTGGTGATGGTCCTCGTGATCATCGGCGTGATCCTCGCCATGGTCGGCCCGCGGGTGTTCACCAACCTCGGGCGGGCCAACACCGAAGTGGCCAAGGCGAAGATCGAGCAGATCGGCGGCCAGCTCGAGCTCTACAAGCTCGACGTCGGCCGCTACCCGACGACGCAGGAGGGGCTGGGAGCCCTCCTCGCGGCCCCGTCCGGGGTGGCCAACTGGAACGGCCCTTACATCCGGGACAACAAGCTCCTGAAGGACCCCTGGACCCGGGACTACGTGTACCGCTCGCCGGCGGAGAAGGGCGGCTACGACCTCCTTTCGCTGGGCGCCGACGGCAAGGAAGGCGGCGACGGCGAGAACCGCGACGTGCGCAACTGAGGATGGGCCGCCTGGGCGCCCAGCGGGGGTTCACGCTGCTCGAGCTGCTGCTCGTGCTCGTGATCGCCGCGGCCGGCTACGCCCTGGTGGTCGGGGTCGGCTCCGGGGGCGTGTCGGGCTCGGAGCTCAAGAGCGCGGCGCGGGCCGTGGCGGCGGGGCTACGGGAAGCCCGCGGCACGGCGATCGCCTCCCAGGAGCCGGCGGCCATGACCCTGGACCTCGAGCGCCGCTCGATGGAGGTCGACGGCGGGCGCCGCCCCCGCTCGCTTCCCCAGCGCCTCGACCTGAAGCTGTACACCGCCCAGGCCGAGATCGTCGACGAAAAGCGCGGCGCCATCCGGTTCTACCCGGACGGAAGCTCGACCGGCGGGCGCGTCACGCTCGCGTCGGGCACGCGCACCTTCCTCGTGGACGTGGACTGGCTCACCGGGCGGGTGAGCATCAAGGAGGGGGGCTAGTCCCCCTCGCGCTAGCGATGGCGCATCGCGAAGCGCGGCCGGCGCGCCAGGCGGGATTCACGCTCCTCGAAGTCCTCACGGCCTTCGTGCTGCTCGCCGTGGCGCTTGCCTCGATCCTGCAGATCTTCTCGTCGGGACTGCGCGACGCGCAGCTCGCCGACGAGTACGCGCGGGCCGTGATGATCGCGCAGTCCCGGCTCGCCGCCTTCACCGCGGCGGACAGGATGGAGGAGGGCTCGAGCGCGGGCGTCGAATCGCCCTTCTCGTGGGCCCTCACGGTCCTGCCCTACGACGACCGCCAGGAGGATCCCGCCGCGGCCGCGCAGGGCGAATACAGGCTGGCCGTGCGCCTGCTGCGCGTCGAGTCGCGCGTGAGCTGGCCGGCGGCCGACGGGCGCGACCGCGAGGTGCGCCTGGCGACCCTCGTCCTCGCGGGCCAGCCGTGAGGGCGCCGCGCGCGCAGGAGGGCTTCACGCTCCTCGAGACGGTGATCGCGCTCACGCTGCTCGCCGTCATGCTGGCGCTCCTCTTCGGAGGGCTTCGCACGGGCATCAAGGCCTGGGAAGCCGGGTCCACGCGCGGAGACCAGGCGGACCAGGTGCTGCTCACCACCTCGTTCGTGCGCAAGGAACTCACGGCGACCTACCCCTGGCGCTTCAAGGACCCGCTGGTGATGAAGCTCGCGTTCCGCGGCACGCCCGAGTCGGTGCGGTTCGTGTCGATGCGGCCGGCGGACCTGGGCGGCGGCGGGCTCGCCTTCGTGGCCTTCGCCTTCGAGCAGGGGCGGGACGGCGACGGCGGCAGGCTCGTCATGAGGCGCTCGCCCGCCTCCTACGACGCGATCGACTTCTCCACCGTGGACGCCACCGATCCCTTCGCGCTGCTCGAGGGCGTGGGCGCGGCGAAGTTCTCCTATTTCGGGCCGCCGGACGACGTCGGCCCGCCGGCCTGGAGCGAATCGTGGGAGAACCTCCAGCGGATCCCGACGCACATGCGCATCGAGCTGTCCGTGGGCGGCAGGAAGCTCCCCGACATCGTCGTCGCGCTCAAGCTCGGCGAGGAGGCGGGGTGCCCCGAGGCGACCTTCCAGCGCAACTGCATGCCGCGGCGATGAGGACGAGCGCGAACCGCGCAGGGGGGCATCGCCCTGATCCTCGTGATCTGGGTGGTGACGCTGCTGGTCGCGATCGCCGGGAGCTTCCTCTACGCGATGCGCACCGACGCGCGGGCCGCGCGCAACGCCGCCCTCATCGCGCGCGCCGACGCGCTGGCCCAGGCGGCGGTGGCGAGGGCGCTCTACGAGGTCTTCAAGCCGGCGAACGCCCCGGAAGTGTGGAAGCGCGACGAGGCGCCCCGCCGCTGGTCCTTCGACGGCGTCGAAGTGTCGGTCAGGCTGAGCGACGAGTCTGCTAAAATCGACATCAATACCGCGAACGACGAGCTGCTCCGGGGACTTTTCCGATACGCCGGCCTTGCCGAGGACGAAGCCGCCAAGCTGCTCGACGCGGTCCTCGACTGGCGGGACCCGGATTCCTTCAGGCGGCCCAACGGCGCCGAGGAACCCGAATACGTCCAGGCTGGTCTCAAGGTCAAGCCCGCCAATTACGCCTTCCAGGCCACGGAGGAGTTGCAGCTCGTCCTCGGCATGCGCCCCGAGGTCTTCCAGCGCATCGCACCCATGATCACCGTCCACTCCCGCCAGGCTGGCGTGAACCCCCATCTCGCCCGGCGAGAGGTGCTGCTTGCCATTCCGGCGGTCAACCCGGAGCAGGTCGACGCCTTCATCGCCGAGCGCGAGGCCAACCGCGGCCAGAAGCGGGTCCCGCCGATCTTCCTGGCCGCGGCCGCCTACTCGACGTACGCGCCGGTGAGCGCCGTCACGGTGCGCGCGCAGGTGGTCCTTCCGGAAGGCATCTCGGTGGCCCGGGAGGCGGTCGCCCTGGCGACGCCGCAGTATCCGAAGCGCCCGTACACCTTCCTCTCCTGGCGCGAGGTTCCCCCGCGAGCGCGCGGCCGCGCCGGCCGCCACCCCTCCCGAGGTGCCCGTTGGCCGCTGAAGCCGATTCGTTCTTCGCGCCGCTCGCCGGGGCCGTCGAGCGCTCCGGGCTCGCCGATTTCCTGCGCTGGTGGCGCGACGAGCTCGCGGCGATGCTTCCCGCGGCCCTTCGCGAACGGTTCTCCTCCCGCGACGGCGCCTACCTCGGCGCGCAGGGCGACGAGTGGCGCACGTACCGCCCCGTCGCCGGCCGCCTCGCGCAGGCGGGCCGCGTGGACATGGGCTCGCTCGACGCCGCGGGGCGGCGCAACGCCTTTCGCCGCCTCCTGGCCGACCTTCCCGGCGCCGCCCGGAACGTGTGGCTCGTGCTGCCGCCGGAGTCGGTGCTCGTGCGGGAGGTGCACATGCCCCTCGCCGCCGAGGAGGCGCTTCGCGACGCCATCGGGTTCGACCTCGACCGCCTGACGCCCCTTCCCGCGGCGCAGGCGTGGTTCGACTACCGCGTGACGGGCCGCGACGCGGCCGCGCAGCGGCTGACGCTCACCCTGGCCGTCACCCAGCGCGCGCCCGTGGAGGCGAGGCTCGCCGAGATCCGCGAGCTCGGCGCGGCGGCCCTCGGCGTGGGCCTCATGGACGACGTCGCGGCCTCCCCGACGCCGCTGAACCTCCTGCCGGCGGAACAGCGCGACCGGCCGGCCGTCTCGGGCGCCACCGTGGCGGCCCGCGGCCTCGCCGCCGCGGTGGCCGTTCTCGCCATCGCCGCGCTCGTCTACCCGCTGTGGCTCAAGCGCGAGGCGGTGATCGCCCTGCACCCGCGCCTCGACACGGCGCGCGCCGGCGCCGAGGTTGCCGAGCGCCTGGGCAAGGAGATCGAGAAGCTGGCGGCCGAGCACAACTTCGTCCTCGGCAAGAAGCACGCCCAGGTCCCCGTCGTGACGCTCATGGAGGAGCTGTCGCGGCTCCTCCCGGACACCACCTGGGTGCAGCAGCTCGACGTGAAGTCCGGTTCGAAGTCGCGCGAGCTCCAGCTCGCCGGCGAGACGGGCTCCTCGTCGCAGCTCATCGAGGTGCTCGAGCGCTCCGGCACCTTCGCCAACGCGAGCTTCAAGTCGCCGCTCACCAAGGGCGTCACGCCGGGCACCGAGCGCTTCCTGCTGGCCGCCGAGGTGAAGCCCCGGCCGTTGCCCGACCCGGTGCCGGAGGATGCGCTGGCGGCGACGGCGGCCGCGAAAGCGCAGGCGCATCCCGCTGCGGCTTCCCCCTTGTCTCCCGCGGCGCCGTGGCCGTCCTGCGGCGCCCGCCGCCGCTCCCGCGACGGCCGTGGTCACGCCCGTGTCGCCGCCGGCGCGCGGCTCGAGCGGCGCGTCGCGCGCCTCCGGCGGCCGTCCGCGGCGCCACCAAGCCCGCCGCCTCCGACGAACCGGAAGGGACGGATTAGCCCATGCGCGCGGTGATGGGATGGTCCCCCGAGAAGCGCCGCCAGGCGGCGCTCGCCTTCCTCGCGGCGGCGGTGGTGGTCGGGGTCGCGGCCATCGCGGCTCCCCTGTGGCTCGCGCATCGCCACTACGACAACGCGCTCGAGGACATGGATGCCCGCCTCTTGCGCTACGAGCGCCTCGCGGCCTCCAGGCCGGCGCTCGAGCAGAAGCTCGAGGCCGTCCGGGCGATGGGGGGCCGCAAGTACTTCCTCAAGGCGACGGCCGCGTCGCTCTCCGCCGCCGAGATCCAGGAACGCGTGCGCCAGTTCATCGACGCGACCGGAGCGCGCCTCATCAGCGTCCAGGTCGGGTCGCCGAGGGAAGACGGCCGGTTCCGCCAGGTGACCGTCACGGTGCAGCTGAACGCGAGCACTCCCTCCCTGCGCCGGATCCTCCTCGCGCTGGAATCGGCCGAGCCCAGCATCTTCGTCGATTCGCTGATGGTCCGCGCGCAGGTGCCGCCCGGGTACAAGATGCAGCCGGGGTTCGAGCCGGAGATGTTCATCCAGTTCGAGATCTCGGGCTACGCGATCGCGGGGTGACCATGGCCTTTCCCAGGAATCCCGAGCACTTCTGGCCCCTCCTGTGGGGAGCGGCCGCGCTGGCCCTCGTTAGCCGCGCTGGTCCTCGAGAACCAGTACGGGCGCTCCACGGCAGGCCAGGGCCCGCGCCTGCCCGCCCGGGTCGCGGAGGCGAAGCTCCTGCCGCCTTTCCGGGTGGCGGACGTGCAGGCGGGCGCAGAGACGATCACCCGCCCCCTGTTCGTGCCGGGCCGGCGGCCGGCGCCGGTAGCCACCGCGGAAGCCGGGGCGATGAAGCGCGGACAGTTCCTCCTCCAGGGCACGGCCCTCGTGGACTCCATCCATATCGCGTTCCTGAAGGAAGTGGGATCCGGAACCGTTCACCGAGTCGCGAAGGGCGAGGAGATCAAGGGCATGAAGCTCACCGAGGTGTCCGCCGAGAAGGTGGTGCTGAAGGTGGGCGATGACGCGGAAACGTTGCCGCTCGTCGTGGCCAAGACGGCGGGTGCGCCGGCGGCCGCCGGCGAGCGCGGTCCCTTCGCCGGGCCCGAGACGCCCGCCAAGGCGCCCGCATTTGCCAATGCGCGCCGCCGCCCCCGCGAAGCCCGCCTCCGCCCGCCGCCCCGGCCGAACCGGCCGAAGCCCGCGGCCGCGTCCGCGCGCAGGACACCCGCTGCGCGAGGTTCGCCCGACGCCCGAGGAGATCGCGGCCCGCCGCGCCAACCGGCCCACGCGGACGCCGCGAGCTCCCGAACGCGCCGACTTCGGGCGCGCAACCTCAAAATTGACTGTGCCAGAATGTCGCCCCCTGCCCATCATCCCGCAGCACCTGAAACCGGAGAGACCTTGAGCTGGCATCGCCGTCACGGATTCCGCCTGGCCGCCGTTGCCCTGGCGCTCGTCGCCTCGTCCTGCTCACTCCTGCCCGGGGCGAAGCCCGACGCGCCCGGCGAGGCTCCCTCCGCGAACGAAACCCAGGCCGAGCAGGCTCCTGCGCCGGCGGCGGCCGCGCCCAAGGCGACGGCCGTGATGGACCAGCCCCGCGTGTTCCCCGGCACCGGCACCTTCGTCAACACGGCGCCGGCGAAGGCCGACAAGAAAGCCGGCCCCGAGGAGGCCAGCCTCAACTTCGAGGCGCTCGATGTCCGCTCGGCCGCCAAGGTGATCCTCGGCGACTACCTGCGCGAGTCGTACACGGTGCACCCGGGCGTCACCGGCACCGTGACGTTCCGCACCATCAAGCCCATCCCGAAGAGCGCCCTGCTGCCGACCCTCGAGATGCTGCTGCGGCAGAACAACGCCGCCGTCGTGAAGGAGGACGGGATCTTCAAGGTGCTGCCGATCGCGGCCGTGCGCGGCTCGGTGTCGCCGCAGCTCGGCGGGGCCGCGGTGCCGCTGCCGCAGGGCTACTCGGTGGTGGTCGTGCCCCTGAAGTTCGTGGGCGCCAAGGAAATGGCGAAGCTTCTCGAGCCCTTCGCGGCCGACAACACGGTCCGCGTGGACGACGTCCGCAACCTGGTCATCCTCGCCGGCAACCAGAAGGAGATGCGCCACCTCCTGGACACGATCGAGCTCTTCGACGTGGACTGGCTCTCCGGGTTCTCCATCGGCATCTTCCCCGTGCGCTCCGCCGACGTGAAGGCGCTCGTGGCCGACCTCGACAAGGTCTTCGGCGCGGCGGGCTCGAGCCCGCTCGCGGGGCTGGTCCGGGTCATCCCGATCGAGCGCCTCAACTCGCTCCTCATCGTCACCACGCAGCCGAGGTACCTCGAGAAGGCCAGGACGTGGATGGAGCGCCTCGACCAGATCGGCGGCACCTCCGGCGGGTCGCGGCTCTTCGTCTACGCGGTGAGGAACGGCAAGGCCGAGAACCTGGCCAACCTGGTGACCGAGCTGTTCACCAAGCGGACGACCACCACGGTGAGCCCGCCGCAGCTCGCCCCCGGCCTTCGCCCCGGCCAGATCGGGTCCTCGCCGGCGCTGGGCAGCAGCACGGGCACCTCCGTGACGACCGCCGCGCAGCCCGCGGCGTCCTCGCTTCCCTCGGCCGCCGCCTTCGCCCTGCCCGGCGCGGTGACCAGCGTCTCGAGCGAGGTGCGCGTCATCGCCGACAAGGACAACAACGCCCTCCTCATCCTCGCCACCCCCAGCGACTACGAGATCATCGAGTCGGCCCTCGTGAAGCTGGACGTGATCCCGAAGCAGGTGCTGGTGGAGGTGACGGTGGCGGAGGTGACGCTCTCCGACGACCTCAAGTTCGGCGTCGACTGGTTCCTCACCGCCCACACCCGCGGGGACGGCAGCATCACCTCGGGCGCGTCTCAACATGGGCGGGCTGCCCTCCACGCCCGACCGGCGCGGTGCCGGCGTTCACGGGCCTGCAGCTGATCAACAAGCTGGGCGGCGACGTGCGCGGGGTGCTCAACGCGCTGGGCAAGGACGGCCGCCTCCAGGTCCTCGCCACCCCGCAGCTCATGGTGCTGGACAACCAGAAGGCGCAGATCAAGATCGGCGACCGGATCTCGGTGCAGACGCAGCAGCAGTCCGTCGCCGGCACCACCACGGGCCTCATCAACAGCTTCCAGTACATCGAGACCGGGATCCTCCTGGCGGTGACGCCGCGCATCAACTCGGGCGGCCAGGTCACCCTGGAGGTGAGCCAGGAGGTGAGCGTTCCCACAGCCCGTATCGGTCGCCGGGCGCCAACCCCGACATCAGCCAGCGCACCGCCAACACGTCGGTCGTGGTGGCCTCCGGGGAGTCGATCGTCCTGGGCGGCCTCATCCGGGAGGACAACACGCGCTCCACGGCCGGAATCCCGCTGCTTTCGAAGATCCCGGTCATCGGGGCGGCTTTCGGGACCCAGCAGATCATCAAGCGCCGCACCGAGACCATCCTGCTCATTCGCCCGACGATCATCACCAACGTCCGCCAGGCCGCCGAGGCGACGCGAGGAGCTGCGCCTGCGGATGCCGGCGCTGGAGGGGATCCTTCCGCGCTTGCCCTCTCCCGTGCCGCCTGCCGCGGAGCGGCCGGCCGGGGCCCCATGATGGCGGGCTGCCATTTCGCCCCCGTCGTGACAAATTACGCTAACAACCCTCGCTAAGCGGTTGATTGTCTTATCCCTACAACGATGTTGCAGGCGCGCAACACTGTTGTATAAATATGCAGAAATGGTTTGACGCTCCCTACAAAGTTCAATAATCTTGGCTCGGAGATATGCCTGACATGCGGTCTAGCCTTCTGAATGCGGCGCGTCGATGCGCTCGGTGTGGTTGCAGTGGGTGTGTTCGGCGTCGTAGCCGGTTGTGCCGGCGGCCCAGGCGGGCTGTCCGGGCCCCCGGAACAAGTCGTCGCCGAACGGGCCCAGCTGCGGTGGGACGCGCTGGTGGCCGGGGACCTTGAAAAGGCCTACGGCTACCTCAGTCCGGCAACGCGCCAGGTCGTCACGCTGGTGGGGTACGCGAGTTCGACCCGCGTGGGGTTCTGGAAGAAGGCCAAGGTGGAGAAGGTGGAGTGTCCGGCAGCGGACCTGTGCCAGGTCCACCTGACCGTCGAGTACAAGCGGGGCGCCACGATCGCCACTCCCCTGAAGGAGTCGTGGACGAGGAGCCAGGGCGAGTGGTGGTACGTACAGAAATAGGCGGTCGCCGGGAATCCCCGGGGGCAGCCGGATAGGGCCGGGATTTGTAAAAAGCCCATGGCTGGGCTAGCATAGAGCGTTGTAGCCTCTAAAGTGGTGATCACTTCACTTCGTTTTTCACAAAAGGAGTAACTCCGAACATGAACGCCTTCAAAAAGAAAGCTCTGGTCTCTGCCGTCGTGGCGGGCTTCGGTATGGCTGCTGGCGCCGCGCAGGCCGTGTACCTGAACCCGAGCGGGAACGGTGCGACCCTCATCTACCCGTACTACACGGTGCAGTCGTCCGGCGGCAATGCCTTCAACACCTACGTCTCCGTGGTGAACACCACCGACATGGTCAAGGTCGTCAAGGTCCGCTTCCGCGAGGGCAAGAACTCCCGCGAAGTCCTTGACTTCAACCTCTACCTGTCGCCCAACGACGTGTGGACCGGCGCGGTCATCCCCGCCGGCACGGGCGACGCCGATCCCGGCCGCCTGGTCACCGCCGACGTCTCCTGCACGAACCCGGCGATCCCCGCCACGGGCGTGAACTTCCGTAACTACGAGTACTCCGGCGCGCGCGATGACGAAATCGGCACGGGCCTGGAGCGCACCCGCGAAGGCTATCTCGAGATGATCGAGATGGGCGAGCTGGATCCCACCGTTGCCCCCGGCAGCGCGGCCGTCCATGACGCCTCCGGCGTTCCGGATGATTGCCCCAGCCTGCGTGGCGTGACGGTCCCGGCAGTTGCCGCCGCGATCACCATCGCCCACCGGCGGCCTGAACGGCACGGGCACGCTGATCAACGTGAACAGCGGCGCGGACGCGGGCTACAACGCGATCGCGCTGGATGACATCCTGCCCGGTCGGCGGCGACCTCTACGCGGATATCGGCAACGACGACCCGAACTTCACCCAGTTCGACGCGGTCAGCGCCACGATCTCCGGCCAGAACGCCTTCCGTTCGGACTGGGGCTTCGGCGAAGACGCCGTGTCGGCCCTGTTCATGCACACCGACGTGATCAACGAGTACGTGCTCGACGACGCGACGCTGTCGAACACCGACTGGGTCATGACGTTCCCGACCAAGCGCTACTACACCCCGTTCGGCGCGGCTGCCATCGCTCCGTTCACCGAGGACCTGACGGAAGACGGTGCCTGCGAGCCGATCGAGTTCACGTACTTCAACCGCGAAGAAGCCGGTCAAGCCGCTGCCGACGCCGACTTCTCGCCGCTGCCCCCGGGCGGCGCGGCCTCGCGCTGTGCTGGGAGTCGACGGTCCTGTCGATCCGCAACGGCGCCGACCACATGCCGACGGGCACCGCCTCCGGCGTGCTGGGCTCGGTCAACTCGACGACGGTTCAAGTGGATCCGGCCTTCCAGAACGGCTGGGCGAACCTGCGCTTCACGGGCGCCAACGCCACGGGCGTCGGCCTCATCACCGCGGGCGCCACGTCGGACACGATCGACATCGGCGGCGCGGCTGTGACGCCTGCCGTGGACCACACCTACCTTGGCCTCCCGGTGACGGGCTTCATGGTGCGCACGTTCAACAACGGCACGCTCACCTGCGGCACGGCTTCCTGCCAGGGCAACTACGGTTCGCTGTTTGGCCACAAGTTCCGTCAGGACATCTTCTAATCGGAGCCTTAGCCGTCGCCGGATCGCGAAAGCGATTCCGGCAGAACGACTCGAAAGGGCGGGGGAAACCCCGCCCTTTTTTTGCTTTCGGGGCGCTCCCTCGCGCCCGACTCGACGGGAAGTGACGCCGCCGTGATAAAATTGCGGAAAATGAGGGAATCTCAGGGCGCAAGACCGCTCGAAAGAGCAACCGTCCAGGAGTCACAAATGACCACACGCTTCTCGATTTCCATCTCCCGGCTCGCCGCCGGGGCCGCCGCGCTCGCCGCGGGGCTCCTCGCGTTCGCGCCTGCCAGCTGGGCGCAAGGGGTTGCGACGCTCAGCGGAGCGGCTGGCAACAGCTGTTCCTACACCCAGGTCACCACGCTGCCCAACGGCAACATCACGGTGACCTGCGGCGCGGCGGTAAACTCCGCGACGATCACCATCGGGACCGTCGGCTCGCTCGACGCCGGGTTGCCCGACACCGCCAACGTCCCGGTCGCCTGCAGCGGCACGGGCTGTAACGGCGTTGCCGTCAGCGTGGCGGTATCCCCGGCCGTAGCCGGGGTCGACGTCATCGGGACCGCGACGCACACCTATGCGGGCGCGAGCACGCAGACCTTCAACGTGGGGGGCACGGCGCCCGCCTCGGGAACTGCCTTCGCCACGGTCGTGGTGACCGTGACGAGCCAGGGGACGGCCTCGACGACGACGCCCGACCTGAACGGGACGGTCAGCAAGAACATTGCCATCGTCGACACCACGGCGGCCGGAACCCTCTCCTTCAGCCCGACGCTTGCTTCCGTCACCGAGGGAGCCGCAGCCGTCAACGTCAGCGTCCTGCGCACGGGATCGGGCGCCCAGGCCGCGACCGTCACCGTGGCGTATTCCTGCTCCACGCTTGCCCGCCGGCTACGCGCCCGGGTTCACGCCGGCTGCGAGCGGCACGCTGACCTGGACCGGAAGCGACGCCACGGCCAAGACCATCACGATCAATCCCACCACGGTGCCCGATACGGTCGCCGGAACGGTGACCTGCACGCTCGGCGGCGACGACCGGCGGCGCCGTCGCCGACACGACCCAGTTCGTCCTCACGGTCAACAAGGCAGGCGGGGGCGGGAACTGCACGACCGTCGCCGACCAGAACCTGGACGTGACGACCGGCTCCGACGATCTCTCGCGTCACCGCCACCGGCAGCCGAATTGAAGACCTCGGCCACCAGGTTCGTGGCCACCCGAACCTATGTCGGCGGAACATCTCCAGCGATCATCCGATTGGGTTGAGCCACTGCGACCGCGAATACCACGGCCCTGGGATTCCAGGTCAACGTATCGGCAGTGCCCCGGCGATTTCACGACGTCGCTGGGCCCGGGCTGCGGACCGTTCTACACCACGCGGGCACCTATTCGCGTCAAGTTCAGGACGACTGCGGGTGGTACTGCTGCCAGTTGCCTGCTCGATCCGGCGAAGACGTACTACATCAAACGTGCGCTTCGTGAACCCGACCACGGGCGCGACTACGTGTCCCTCGGGCACCTGCGGCACTTTACGTCAACGTGTACTACTAGCGTTCTCCTGCAATCCCGGAGCCCGCACATCGTCAGGATGTGCGGGCCTCTTCCTTCTTGATGGGCCGACAACCCATGAAAACATCACGCCCTTCTCGCAGCCTCTCATGTCCCTGCCCGTGCTCGGGCGCAGCCGGCGGGCGAGGTTCCCCTCATCACCAACGGGTCGGTCATCGTCACGAACCAGGACTTCGAGGCCTTCCTCCTGCGCGCGCCCGAGGCCCAGCGTCCCGAGCTGCGTGCCGAGCATGGAGCGCATCGGCAAGGCGGTCGAGATCGTCTATTCCAACCGGGTCCTTGCGGAGGAGGCCAGGAAGGCAGGGCTCGACCAGGATCCACTCATCCGCCTGCGCATGAAGCAGATCGAGGAGGGCTACCTGGCGCAGCTGTGGACGGGACGATTTCCGGAAATCCGTTGTCGTGCCGGACTTCTCCAAGCGCGCGGAGGAGCTCTACAACGCCAATCGCGAGAAGTACATCGAGCCCGAGCGCTTCTCCGGGAAGTCCATCGTCATCCTCAAGAAGAACCGCTCGCGCGAGGAGGCGTTGGCTCTGGCGGCGGAGCTTCGCGCCAAGGTCATCGCCGGCAGCGAAGTTCGACGACGTGATGAAGGCAAGCTCCGAGGATCCCCGGTTCGGCAAGAACCTCGGGCCGGATGGGGCGCGTTACGCGCGCAAGGACCTCGAGCCGCCGATCGCGCGAGGCGGTCTTCGCGCTCAAGTCGCCCGGCGACATCACGCCCCTGGTGGAAACGGACGAGGCGGTCTATTTCATCCAGATGGAGCGAAAGGCGCCCGCACGCAATCCGCCCGTTCCCCGAGGTGAAGAAGGAGATCGAGGCGCAGGAGCGCGAGTCGGTACATCGCGGAGGCGACCGAGCGCCGAATCGGGGAGCTCAAGAACACCGAGGCAACGAAGGTCTACAGCGAGAACATCAACGCGCTGAAGCGCGACCTGCCAACGGCCCGGCTCGAGGAGATCTCCCGCATGCCGCAGGCCGGCGCGCCGAAGCGCTGACACGGGACCGCCATGGGCTGGCGCCACCGCTGGCTCCTCGCCTCGTTCACTCGCCGTGAGGTCCTGAACCGCTACGCGGGTTCGGCGGCGGGCCTCGGATGGGCCCTGGCGCATCCGCTGGCCATCCTCGCGGTCTACGGCCTCGTCTTCACCGTCGTCTTCAAGCGTCAAGCTGCCCCCGGAGGCCGGCGCGGTGAGCCACATCGCGTTCATCGCGGTCACGTTGTGGCCCTGGCTCATGTTCGCCGAAGCCCTGGACCGCGGCATGACCGCCATCACCGCCAACGGGGACCTCATCCGCAAGGTGGCCTTCCCCCATCGCCTGCTGGTCCAGTCGGCGGTGCTGGCGAGCTTCGCCGTGCACACGGCGGGCTACGTCCTCGTGCTCGTCGTGCTGCGCGCTGATGGGCGAGCCCGTGAACCTCTGGGGATTGCCCTGGACGCTCGTGCTGCTTGCCTTGATGGCCGTCGGCACCATGGGGCTTGCCGCCTTCCTCGCGACCCTGCAGGTGCTCCTGCGGGACGTCCAGCAGGTGGTGGCCGTGCTGATGACCCTGCTCTTCTACGCCACGCCCGTGCTCTACCCGGCCACGCTGGTGCCCGAGCAGTTCCGCGCGTGGCTGCGGGCCAATCCCCTCGCCTGGGTCGTGGAACGGCTGCGCGAGGTGATGATCGCCGGCTCCGGTCCCATCGACCACCGACCTGGGAATCGCGCTGGGCGCGATCGCGCTGCTGGCCGGGGGGCTCTGGGTGTTCCAGCGTGCCTCGCCCAACTTCGAGGATTTCCTGTGAGCGCCCTGAAATCCGCCGGGGCGACGGCGTCGACGTGACGCGGGGAACGCACCCGTGAGCGAGGCGCCGTCCGGCCTGCAGTCCTTGCCTGACTCGATGGAGTCGGCGCTGGTGGCCATCACGGCGCTGCACCGCGCCGGCCGCCTCGACGAGGCGAGGGCCGCCTGCCGCGAGCTGGTCGCGCGCTATCCCGGCGAAAGCGAGCCGCACTTTCGCGAAGGGCTCCTGGAGGCGGAGATGGGCAGCCTCCGAGGCGGCGGAGGAGGCGATCGGCCGCGCCATCGCGCTGCGGGACCGGCCCAACTATCGCTACGCCCTCGGGGACGTGCGCGAACGCCTCGGCGACCGCGCGGGCGCCATCGCGGCCTGGCGGCGCGGTCGTGGAGGCGCAGCCCACCTTCGCGCCTGCCCACGTCCGGCTCGGCGTCGCGCTGCAGGAGTCCGGGCGAGCTCTCGCAAGCCGTCGCCCACTTCGTCTTCGCGGTGCAGGCGCGCCCGGAGGACGCGCGTGCCTGGAACAACCTCGCGGCCGCGCTCGTGGCGCAGGGCCGTCCGCGGGAGGCCGAGACCGCCGCGAGGAGGGCGCTCGCCATCGATGTCGGGCCAGGCGTCCGCCGCGCTGAACCTCGGGCGGGCCCTGGTCGCGCAGGGCAGGGAGGCGGAGGCGGTGGCGTACCTCGGAAGGAGTGCTGGCTCGCGATCTCGTCCAGCGCGATCGCCTGGGACTACCTCGGCATGTGCCGGGCGAAGGCCGGGTCGCTCCTGGCGGCAAGGGAAGCCAACGCGCGCGCGGTGGCCGCCGATCCGAAGCTGGCGGGAGCGTGGGTCCGGCTCGGCGGGACGTGCGCGTTCCTCGGCCTCGCGGAGGAAAGCGTCGAGGCCATCCGTCGGGCCGAGGCGCTCGCGCCGCCCGATGCCGCCGCAGATCGGCAGCACGCTGCTCTTCGCCCTCCAGTACAGCGGACGGCACGACATCGACGAGGTCTTCTCCGCCCACCGCGCATGGGCGGACCGGTACGCGCCAATGCAGCCCCGGCCGGCGTTCCGGAACCCGCGCGATCCGCGCCCGGCGGCTCAGGCTGGGCTTCGTATCGCCGCGCTTCCACGTGTCCTCCGCCGCCTTCCTGTCGATTCCCGTCCTGGAGCGTCATCGACCGGGAGTCCTTCGAGGTGCATTGCTATGCGCAGCAGGACATCGAGGACAAGCTGACGGCCCGCTTTCGCGCGGCGGCCACGAAATGGACGGATGCGCGACCCCTCGGCGATCGCGAACTGGCCGCGCGGATGCGCGAGGACGGCATCGACATCGCCATCGACCTCGCGGGCCACACGCCCGGCCACCGGCTGGCGATGTTCGCGCACGGCCCGGCCCCGGTCACCGGCACCTGGCTCGACTACTTCAACACGACGGGCATGGAGCAGATGGGCTTCCTGGTGACGGACCCGGTCCAATCGCCGCCGGGCGACCGCCAGCCGTTCACGGAGCGACTCGTGCGCCTGCCGCACTGCCGGTACTGCTGGGAGCCGCCCGCGTACGCCCCTGCGGCATCGCCGCCGCCCCTCGCCCGCGGCGGCCGCGCGCCGGTCTTCGGGTCCTTCAACCGCATGGCGAAGCTCTCGCCGGCCACGCTCGACGCGTGGTGCGCGCTGCTGCGCGAGGTCCCGGCCTCGCGCCTGCTCCTCAAGAACAGCGCCCTCGAGCATGACGAGGAGCGCGCATTCTTCGGCGCAGTGGTTCGCGCAGCGCGGCATCGACCCGTCGCGCATCGAATGGCGCGGCGACGTCGGGGCACGAGGCCATGCTCGCCGAGTACGGCGACGTCGACGTCGTGCTCGACACCTTTCCCTACAACGGCGGCCTCACGACGCTCGAGGCCCTCTGGATGGGCCGGCCGGTCGTGACGGTGGATGGCGACACGCTCATCTCGCGGCAGTCGAAGGCCATCCTGTCGGTGATCGGGCTGGGCGAGCTCTGCGCCCCGGACGCGGACGGCTTCGTGGACATCGCCTCGCGGCTCGTCTCCCGGCCCGCGGACCTCGCGCGGCTTTCGGCTTCGCTGCGCCCGAGCATCGAGGCGAGCGCTCTCCTCGACCACGCCGCGTTCACGCGCGATTTCGAGGCCCTGCTGCGCGGCGAATGGAGGCGATGGTGCGAGGGCGCCGGCTGAGCCATGCCTGACGCGAGACTGGACGAGGCGCGGGCGCTGCACCGCGGCGGCGAGGCGGCCAGGGCGCTCGCGATCTACCGGGAGCTTCGCGCAGAGCAGCCCGGCCGCGCCGAGCACTGGTACCTGAGCTCGCTCGCCGAGCAGGAGCTGGGCCTCGCCGCCGATGCGCGCGCGAGCGTGGACCGCGCCCTGGCGCTCGAGCCCGACCAGCCGCATTTCCGCCTGCATTCCGGGCGCCTTGCCCAGGACGCGGGCGACATGGCGCGCGCCGAAGCGCGACCTGCGCCGCGCGGCCGAGTTGCGCCCGGCTGGGCGCTCGCCTGGCACGATCTCGGCGCCGTGCTTCTCGACGCGAAGCGCCCGCCGGAGGCGCTGGCCTGCTTCGAGCGGGCGGCCGCGCTCGATGCGAGCCGCGCCGCGCACCTGGAACAACCTCGGGCTCGCGCTCCTGCGATCTCGACCGCCTCGACGAGGCGGCCGCCGCGCTTCGGCAAGGCGCTCGCCGCGGACCCCGCCTACGCCTCGGCGCACCTGAACCTCGCCCGCCTTCACGAAGCGGGCGGAAACGATCCGCTGGCGCTCGCCCACGCGCCGCGAAGCGTGCCGGCTCGCACCCGCGCAACCTGGAGGCGCACCTTCTGCGCGGGCGACCTGCTACCGCAAGCGCCGCGATGCGCCCCGGCGCTCGCGGCCTATCGCAGCGGCCGTCGCCGCGAATCCGGGCGATGCCGCGGCGCGAAACGCGCTCGCCGACATGCTCTGGGATGCCGGCGCCGTCGACGAGGCGCGGCGCGAGTTCGAGACGAACCTCCGCGGCCACCCCGCGAACCTGAAGGCCGCGCTGGGTTCGGCCCTGCTGCTGCCGCTGGTCTACGCGAGCGGCGATCACCTCTCGCGCTCGCGCGAGCGGTACCGGCAAGGGCTGGAGGCCCTGTCCGGGCGGGCCGGCGACTTCGCGTGGAAGAGCGAGAGCGAGGCGCTCTCCGCCATCCGGTGGACCAACTTCTACCTCGCCTACCAGGGCGGAAACGACCGCGAGCTGCAGTCGCGCTACGGCGACTTCATCCGCCGCGTCCTGGAGCCGGCGGCGCCGCGGCTCCTCGAGCCCCGGCCTCGCCGGGCGCGCGCGGGCTCGCGGCTTCGCGTCGGGTTCGCGAGCTTCTTCTTCTTCAACTGCACGGCGGGCCGCTACTTCGCGAGCTGGATCCGCGGCCTCGACGCGTCGCGATTCGAGACCTTCGTCTACTACACGAACCCCTGGGTCGCCGACGACACGCGCGCCATCGCCGCGAGCGCGGCGCACTTCCGCCACCTCCCGCAGCGCCCCGTGCACGCGGTCGCGAAGCAGATCCTGGAGGACGACCTCGACATCCTCGTCTATCCCGAGCTGGGCATGCATGCCGACACCTTCGCGCTGGGCTCGCTGAGGCTTGCCCCGGTGCAGTGCGCGGGCTGGGGGCACCCGACGACCACGGGCCTGCCCGCGATCGACTGGTTCCTGTCCTGCGGCTCGATGGAACCGCGAGGGCGCGCAGGCCGCCTACCGCGAGCGCCTCGCGCTCCTGCCGGGCCTGGGCACGGCCTACGCGCGCCCCACGGGAGCGAGCGCGGGCGAGAGGCGCGATTTCGGCCTGCCCGCCGGCCGCCGCCTGTACCTCGTTCCCGCAGTCCCTGTTCAAGATCCACCCGGACAACGACGAGCTCATCGCGGAAGTCCTCGCCCGGGACCCCGAGGGCCTGGTGGTCCTGTTCGAGGCCAACCAGCCCGGCCTCGCCGAGGCCTTCGCGACCCGCATCGCGCCGGCCCTCGCCGCGCGCGGGCTCTCCACCGAGCGCCACCTGCTCTTCCTTCCCTACATGACGCACGGCGCAGTACCTGCGCGTGAATGCGCTGTGCGACGTGATGCTCGACACCCTGCACTGGTCGGGCGGCAACACGTCGCTCGATGCCATCGCGATGGGGCTGCCGATCGTCACGCTGCCGGGCGAGCTCATGCGCGGCCGGCAAAGCCTGGGGATGCTCCGGGCCCTGGGGCTCGAGGAACTGGTGGCGCGGGATCGGCGACGATTACGCGCGCATCGCGACCGGGCTCGCGGGGGACCCGGCCCGCCGCCGGGACGTGGCGGCGCGCATGGCGGCCCGGGCGGGAGAGCTCTTCGACCAGCGGGCCCCGCTGAACGCGCTCGCGGAGTTCCTCGAGTCGGCGGCCGCGGCCTGACGCCATGGACGCCTCCCTCTGGACGCTCTTCGCGTCCGCCTTCGTCTCCTCCACGATCCTGCCCGGCAACTCCGAGATCGTGCTGGCCGCGGTCGTGAAGGGCGGGGGCGCGCCCGTGGCCGCCGCGATCGCCGTCGCGACGCTCGGAAACACCCTCGGGGGCATGACGACCTACGGCATCGGGAGGCTGCTGCCCGCGCGACTCCCGGAGGACAAGGCCATCGCCCGGGTGCGCCGGTTCGGCGCCCCGGCGCTGCTCCTGTCGTGGCTGCCCTTCGTGGGCGACGCCCTGTGCGCCGCCGCGGGCTGGCTGCGCCTGAACTGGATCGCCTGCACGCTCGCCATGGCGGCGGGCAAGGCGGCGCGGTACGTCGTGGTGGCGCAGGCGGCCACGATGATCTGACCCTCACCCCCGGCCCCTCTCCCGCAAGCGGGAGAGGGGAGCGATTTTCTCCCTCTCCCTTGGGAGAGGGTCGGGGTGAGGGTCCGGGGTGAGGGCAAACCGGGGTCAATGCTGCATTGCGGTAAAATCGCTATTCCCCCCGTGGCGCCCACGGACCCGGATACCCCCCGATGACCGCCCGACTGCGCGAGATCCCGTACAACTACACGTCGTTCTCCGACCGGGAGATCGTGATCCGCCTCCTGGGCGCCGAGGCGTGGCGGGTCCTCGACGAGCTGCGCGAGCAGCGCCGCACCGGCCGCTCGGCGCGCATGCTCTACGAGGTCCTGGGCGACATCTGGGTCGTGCGGCGCAATCCCTACCTGCAGGACGACCTGCTCGACAGCCCGAAGCGCCACGACGCCCTCGTGGAGGCGATGCGCCACCGCCTGCGCGAGGTGGACAAGCGCCGCCAGGCCGACTCCTCCGACCCCGAGAGGAGCGTCCTCGTGGCGAAGCTCCTCGAGGCGGCGCACGGCGCCGTCGACGACTTCGACCGCGAGTTCGACGAGACCCGGAAGCTGCGCCGCAAGGTGATGCGCCGGCTCGCCTCGATCACGCGCCGCGACAACGTCGCCTTCGACGGCCTGGCGCGCGTCTCGCACGTGACCGACGCCACCGACTGGCGCGTGGAGTACCCCTTCGTGGTCGTCTCCCCGGACACCGAGGAGGAGTGCGCCCGCCTGGTGCGCGCCCTCATCGACCTGGGGCTCACCATCATCCCGCGCGGCGGCGGGACGGGCTACACGGGCGGGGCCATCCCGCTCGACGCCCGCTCGGCGGTCGTGAACACCGAGAAGCTCGACTGGCTGGGCGAGGTCGAAAGGAAGGCGCTGCCGGGCGTCGCGCAGCCCGTGGACGTGATCCGCGTGGGCGCGGGCGCCGTCACGCGCCGGGTGATGGAGGCCGCCGAGCACGCGGGCCTCGTCTTCGCCGTGGATCCCACTTCCGCCGACGCCTCCTGCATCGGCGGCAACATCGCCATGAACGCCGGCGGCAAGAAGGCCGTGCTGTGGGGCACGGCCGTCGACAACCTCGCGTCCTGGCGCATGGTGACGCCCGAGGCCGACTGGATCGAGGTCGAGCGCCTCGACCACAACCTCGGCAAGATCCACGACGCCGCCCTCGCGCGCTTCCGCATCCGCCGCTTCGAGGCCGACGGCCGGACGCCCGAAGGGCGAGGAGATCCTGGAGATCGAGGGCCGGCGCTTCCGCAAGGCGGGCCTGGGCAAGGACGTCACGGACAAGGTCCTCGGCGGGCTGCCGGGCGTGCAGAAGGAGGGCTGCGACGGGATCATCACCTCGGCCACCTTCATCCTGCACCGCATGCCCGCGCACACGCGCACCGTGTGCCTGGAGTTCTTCGGCGACGTGGCGCTCGCGGTGCCCGCCATCGTGGAGATCACCAAGCGCGTGGACGGCCGCGAGGGCGTGGCGCTCGCGGGCCTCGAGCACCTCGACGAGCGCTACGTGAAGGCCGTGGGCTACGCCACCAAGGCGAAGGCGCACGGCCGGCCGCGCATGGTGCTGATCGGCGACATCGTGGGCGACGACGAGGGCGCCGTGTCCCGGGCCGCCTCCGAGGTGGTGCGCATCGCCAACGCCCGCGGGGGCGAGGGCTTCATCGCGGCGAGCCCCGAGGCCCGCAAGCGCTTCTGGATGGAGCGCGCCCGCACCGCCGCCATCGCCAAGCACACCAACGCCTTCAAGGTGAACGAGGACGTGGTGATCCCCCTGGAGCGCCTCGGGCGACTACACCAACGGCATCGAGCGCCTGAACGTCGAGTACTCGATCGGCAACAAGCTCAAGCTCGCCTCCCGGCTCGAGGAGTTCCTGGCGGCGGACCTGCCCGTCGAGACCGACGGCGAGGCGATCGCGCGCGAGGACGTGCTGGGCGACCGCCCGGCCCAGGCCCTCGAGCTCGTGCGCCACGTGAAGGGCCGCTGGTCCTGGCTGCTGCGCAACCTCGACCGCCGCCTGGGCGAGGTCCGCGCCGACCTGGACGGGATCGGGCTCGCGCACCTGGTCGCCGGGGCGCCCGACGAGCGGACCGTCTTCGCGCTCGTCCAGCTGCACGAGCTGCGCGTGTCCTGGAAGCGGGAGCTGCGCGACCCCCTGCGGCAGATCTTCGCCGGCCGCGCCTTCGAGCCGCTCATGGATGCCCTCCAGGCGATCCATGCCGAGGTCCTGCGCGGCCGCGTGTTCATCGCCATGCACATGCACGCGGGCGACGGCAACGTGCACACCAACATCCCGGTGAACTCCGACGACTACGAGATGCTGCGCACCGCCAACGAGGCGGTGGCGTACATCATGCGGTTCGCCAAGTCGCTGGGCGGGGTGGTCTCGGGCGAGCACGGCATCGGCATCACCAAGCTCGAGTTCCTGGAGAAGGAGGAGGTCGAGGCCTTCGCCGCGTGGAAGTCGAAGGTGGACCCCGAGGGGCGCTTCAACCGCGGCAAGCTCCTGGCGGGCGCCGACCTCTCGAACGCCTACACGCCGTCCTTCGCGCTCATCGGCCACGAGTCGATCATCCTGGAGCGAAGCGACATCGGCTCGATCGCCGACTCGGTGAAGGACTGCCTGCGCTGCGGCAAGTGCAAGCCGGTGTGCTCGACGCACGTGCCGCGCGCGAACCTGCTCTACAGCCCGAGGAACAAGATCCTGGGCCTGTCGCTCCTCACCGAGGCCTTCCTCTACGAGGAGCAGACGCGGCGCGGCGTGAGCCTCCGGCACTTCGACGAGTTCGGCGACGTGGCCGACCACTGCACCGTGTGCCACAAGTGCGAGGCGCCGTGCCCCGTGGACATCGACTTCGGCAACGTCTCCATCGCCATGCGGGGGCTGCTGAAGAAGCTGGGCAAGAAGCGCTTCAACCCCGGCTCGGCCCTCTCGATGGCCTACCTCAACGCCACCGACCCGGCGACCATCAAGGTGATGAAGACCCTGATGCTCGACTGGGGCTACAAGGCGCAGCGCCTCGCCCACGCGATCGCGCGGCGCTTCCTGGTGACGCGCGGCCAGACCCGGCACCCCCCGGCCACGGTGGGCAAGGCCCCGCTCAAGGCGCAGGTCGTGCACTTCATCAACAAGCCGATGCCGGGCAACCTCCCGAAGCGCACGGCGCGCGCGCTCCTCGACATCGAGGACGCCTCCTTCGTGCCGATCATCCGCGACCCGGCCAAGACCACGGAGGAGTCGGAGGCGGTGTTCTACTTCCCGGGCTGCGGCTCCGAGCGGCTCTTCGGGCAGGTCGGCCTCGCGACCCAGGCGCTCCTGTACCACGTGGGGGCCCAGTGCGTGCTGCCGCCGGGCTACCTGTGCTGCGGCTACCCGCAGACGGCGAGCGGGCAGGCGGCCAAGGGCGAGGAGATCACCCTGCGCAACCGCGTCCTCTTCCACCGGGTCGCCAACACCCTCAACTACCTGGACATCCGGACCGTGGTGGTCTCGTGCGGCACCTGCATGGACGCGCTGATGGACTACGAGTTCGACAAGATCTTCCCCGGCTGCCGGCTGCTCGACATCCACGAGTACCTCATGGAGAAGGGCGTGAAGGTGGAGGGCGTGCGCGGCGTGCGCTACCTGTACCACGACCCCTGCCACACGCCCATGAAGACCCACAAGCCGCTGAAGGTGGTGGAGAGCCTCATGGGCGTCCCGGTGCCGCTCAACGACCGCTGCTGCGGCGAATCGGGGACGCTCGCCGTCTCCCGGCCGGACGTCTCCACGCAGGTGCGCTTCCGCAAGGAGGAGGAGATCGTGAAGAACGCCGCCTCGGTCCGCGCGGACGGCTTTGGCGGCGAGGTGAAGATCCTCACCTCCTGCCCCTCGTGCCTGCAGGGGCTCTCGCGCTTCGACCAGGACGCCGGGACGAGCGCCGACTACATCGTCGTGGAGATGGCGCGGCACTTGCTGGGAGAGCGCTGGATGCCCGAGTTCGTGGAGAAGGCGAACAGGGGCGGCATCGAGCGAGTCCTGCTCTAGGGGAGGCGGCCCGTGGAATGTGAACTGTGCCATGGCGCGGGGGGAAGGCTCCTCTGGCAGAATGAGCTGTGCCGGGTCGTTTGCGTGGACGAGCCCGGCCTCCCGGGCTTCCTCCGGGTGGTGCTGAACCGCCACGAGCGCGAAATGACCGACCTCCCCGCGCACGAGCAGGGCCGCCTGATGGCGGTGGTGTTCGCGGTGGAGGCCCATGTGAGGCTGTCTCTGGAACCCGACAAGATGAACCTCGCGAGCCTGGGCAACATGACGCCGCACCTGCACTGGCACGTGATCCCGCGCTGGCGCGACGACCGGCATTTTCCCGGCCCGGTCTGGTCCGCGCAAAGGCACGAGGCGCCGGTGCCTCCCGCCCGCGCCGAGGCCGCGGCGCGCATGAACGCCACGCTGCCGGCCGCGCTCGCGGCCTTTTCCGACTGAGGTCCCGATGGCCGCCAATCCCCCGACCCGCCCCGGCAACGGCACCGCGTTCTCCGACGCGAAGGGCTGCAAGGAATGGCTCGGGGGGCTGCCCCTCACCAACATTCCGCAGGCGCAGCAGATCGTCCTGGAGGCGCTTCGCGCGGTGAACCGCGGCGAGCCCGGCGGGCTCGAGGGGCTGAAGTGCCTCGAGCTCATGCGCGACAAGATCGCGTTCCTGCAGGGCGAGCAGCGCTCGCGCTATTTCGGCAAGTCGCTGCCGCTCTCGCCCAACGACCAGGCGGCCTGGTCCATCGGCCGCGCGCTCCTCGAGGAGATGGAGACGGGCTACCGCCGCTGCCTCGCCGTCGCCGAGGTCGAGCGCGGCGAGCTCGCGCGGCACGCGCCGCTGATGATGCAGCGGATCGTGCGCTACCTCGGCGCGCAGATGCTCTTCCACGCGATGGTCTACCGGCGCTTCGACCCGGCCCTGTGGCTGCGGCTGCACGAGCAGTACGCGGCCGCCGAGCGCGCGGGCGTCGCCGACGAGCGCGTGAAGGACAGCCTCGAAAGCGAGGACGGCGCCTCGACCGTGCACGAGTCCTACGTCCACGTCGTGCTCACGCAGGCGGCGTACCTCTCGGAGATGACGGCCCCGCAGATCGACCTGCTCGAGGCGCTGCTGCGGATGTGGGCCCGCAAGGTGCGCATCTTCGTGGAGGCGCCGGCCGATGCCGAGTCCGGCAGCACCTTCCCGCTCGCCGTCGACCTCGCCAAGCCCATCGGGGCGCGGCCCCTGCACGCCGACGACCGCCAGAGCCACGCACCGCGTCCTGGACGTGGAGGCGCTCTCGCGCAGCATCCGCCGGCGCCTGAAGGGGCTGCAGGCCGGACGAGGAGCCCGTGAGCCTGGGCCTGCCCGCGGAGGCGAGCGCCATCGACGCCCTCGCGCAGCTCTCGCGCCTGCACAAGCTCTGGTGCGAGGGCGCGCCGCCGCGTCCTCCGGCGAAGGTCCCGGAGGAGACGTCCGCGGGCCTCGCCTTCGGCCTGCCGGAGATCCACTTCTTCGTGACCGGCGGCAAGCCCTTCGAGCAGCCCGACAAGGAGCGCGAGCTCACGCGCCAGGAGAAGGACGACATCGCGGTCTTCGGCAGGATCACCGAGCGCACGCAGCAGTTGCGGCTGTCGGACTACAACTTCGAGCTCGAGAACTGGGGCGTGGTCGACGAGATGCTGGGCGCCTGGCGCCTGCTTCGCCCCGCCACGGCCTCCAAGGGGGTGGCGATCGGGCGCGTGCTCGCGATGCGCCTGGGCGACACGGCGCCCTTCTTCCTGGGCATGGTGCAGGCGCTCGTGCAGGAGACGGACGGGCGGGTCGTGATCACCGTCCACCTCTTCCCGGGCCGCCCCGAGCCCATCGCCGCGCGCGCCGCCGACTCGCGCAACCGCCAGGGCACGCAGTGGGTCGCAGGCCTTCCGGCTGCCGGCGCTCGAGCGCCTCGGGATTCCGGAGTCGCTGGTCGTGCCCACCGGGGTCGCCTCGCGCGGGCGCGGCGTCGAGGTGTGGGCGGGCGGCGCGAAGGAATCGACCGTCTACGAGATCCTCGAGCACGGCACCGACTTCGACCGCGTCACGGTCTTCTAGTCGCGGCGCGCGCGCCGCTCGAAGGCGTCCAGGAGCGGCTTGGCCGCGTTCTCGCCCTTCTGCTGGGCGATCTCGACGATGCAGGTGGGGCTCGTCACGTTGACCTCGGTGAGGCAGTCGCCGATCACGTCCAGGCCCGCGAACACGATGCCCGCCTTGACGAGCTCCGCGCCGACGGCCTGCGCCGATCTCGCGGTCGCGCGCCGAGAGCGGCTGCGCCACGCCCGGTGCCGCCCGCGGCGAGGTTGCCGCGCGTCTCGCCCGCGCTTGCGGGATGCGCGCGAGGCAGTAGGGGAAGGGCTCGCCGTCGATCACCAGGACGCGCTTGTCGCCGCGGGCGATCTCGGGCATGTACTTCTGCGCCATGATCGTGCGCTCGGCCTCGCCCACGATGCGTCTCCACGATCACGTTGCGGTTGGGGTCGTCCGCGCGCACGCGGAAGATCATCGTGCCGCCCATGCCGTCGAGCTTCTTCAGGATCACGTCGGCGTGCCGGTCGACGAAGGCCTGGACGCGCGCGGGATCGCGCGCGACGATGCGTCGGCGGCGTGAACTGCGGGAAGCGCAGGATGGCGAGCTTCTCGTTCCAGTCGCGCAGCGCCCGCGGGCGAGTTCACGACGCGCGCGCCCTCGGCCTCGGCGCGCTCCAGCAGGAGCGTGGCGTAGTAGTACTCCTGGTCGAAGGGCGGGTCCTTGCGCATCATCACCAGGTCGAAGAAGGCGAGCGGCACCTCCTCGGCGCTCCGCCTCGCGGTACCAGGCGTCGTCGTCGGCGTCGACCGCAAGCGCAGCGCGCGCGCGCGACGCACGGAGCCGTCCTGCACGAAGCATGTCGCGCATGCCTCGAGCGCGTAGACCTCGTGGCCGCGCCGCGAGGCCTCGCGCATCATCGCGATGGAGGAATCCTTCTTCGGCTTGAGGCCGTCGAGCGGATCGACGACGAACGCGAGCTTCATGCGGTGGCGGCGAGCGCGCTCGCCTCCTCCTCGGCGCGGACGACCAGCTCCTCGATCTCGACCGCGGCGGCGAGCATCGCCAGGCGCGCCACCACGCCGTAGGTGTAGAAGCGGTTGGGCGGGTCGCCCGGGGCGCCGGCGCAGTCGGGCGAGTGGCAGTCGGTCTCGAAGGCGAGCGGCCGGAACTCCATGCCGGGCGCGTTCAGGTTCTCGTCCTTGCCGCGCGCGGTGTGCACGCGGTAGAAGCCGCCCACGACGAACTGGTCGATCATGTAGACCACGGGCTCGGCCACGCGCGCCGTCCACGTTCTCGAAGGTGTAGACGCCTTCCTGGATGATCACCTCGTGGACCGGCTGGCCTTCCTTGATGACGGACATCTTGTTGCGCGTCTTGCGGTTCAGGTTGCGCACGTCGTCGACGCTCTTCACCGTCATGATGCCCATGCCGTAGGTGCCGGCGTCGGCCTTCACGATGGCGAAGGGCGGCTCCGTGATGCCGTACTGGCGCGTACTTCTCGCGCACCTCGTGAGCACGTACTCGACGTTGGCGGCGAGGCAGTCCTCGCCCTCCTTCTCGGCGAAGTTCACCTTGCCGCACTGGCTGAAGACCGGGTTCACGAGCCACGGGTCGATGCCCAGCAGCTTCGCGAAGTCCTCGGCCACGCGGTCGTAGGCGTGGAAGTGCTGCGACTTGCGGCGCGTGGACCAGCCGGCGACGAGCGGCGGCACGACGGTCTGCTCGAGGCCCGCGGAGGATCGCCGGGATGCCGCCCGGAGAGGTCGTTGTTCACGATGACGGCGCAGGGGTCGAAGCCCTCGAGCCCGACGCGGTTGCCCTTGCGCTTGAGCGGCTCGAGCAGCAGCTTGTCGCCGCCGGCGGTCTCGACCTCGGTCGGCCCGGCCAGGTCGGGGATGAGGCTGCCGATGCGCACCGCGAGGCCCGCGCCCTCGAGGATGCGCTTCAGGGTCGCGACGTTCTGCAGGTAGAAGAGGTTGCGCGTGTGGTTCTCGGGCACGAGCACGAAGCTGCTGCGCGTCCGGGCAGAGCTTCTGGATGGCCGACATCGCGGCGTGCACGCACAGCGGCAGGAAGTCCGGGTTCAGGTTGTTGAAGCCGCCGGGGAAGAGGTTCGTGTCCACGGGCGCGAGCTTGAAGCCGCTGTTGCGCAGGTCCACGGACGAGTAGAAGGGCGACCTCGTGCTCCGCGAAGCGCGTGCGGAACCAGCGCTCGATCTCGGGGCGGCGGTCGAGGACGAGGCGCTCCAGGTCGCTGGAGCGGGCCGGTGAGGGACGTGGTGAGGTGAGGGACCATGGGCAGGGGTGGGGGCGTTCGCCCCTCGCGGCTGGATGGGGGCCGCCGTCCCTCGTGGGAAGGGCGGAGGGGTAGTTTAACCCGCGCCGGGTGATAAAATTCGCGCCCACGCCCCCTCGCGGGCCCTGCCTCGGGCCGCCCGCCGCCATGACCTCCCTGCAGACGCTCGCCCTCACCGCCACGATGCTCGCGGCCTCGAACCTCTTCATGACGTTCGCGTGGTACGGGCACCTGAAGCACCTGCAGGCGAGCCCGTGGTGGATCGCCGCCCTGGTGAGCTGGGGGATCGCGCTCTTCGAGTACCTGCTGCAGGTGCCGGCCAACCGCATCGGCTTCGCGGGCGGCGTCTCCCTCGCGCAGCTCAAGATCCTGCAGGAGGTCATCACGCTCGCGGTGTTCGTCCCCTTCGCCATGCTCTACATGGGCGAGGGGCTCAAGTGGAACTACCTGTGGGCCGGCCTGTGCCTGGTCGGCGCGGTCTACTTCATCTTCAAGAGCTGATGCGCCTGCCACATCCTCGGCATCTGCGGCACCTTCATGGGCGGCCTCGCCAAGATCGCCCGCGAGGCCGGCCACGAGGTCACCGGCTGCGACGCGCAGGTCTACCCGCCGATGAGCGAGCAGCTGCGGGACCTGGGCATCGAGCTGCACGAGGGCTACGACGCCGCGCAGCTCGAGCGCTACCCGGCCGACGCTCTACGTCGTGGGCAACGCCATGACGCGCGGCAAGCCCGTGGTGGAGGAGATCCTCGAACCGGGGCCTGCCCTACGTCTCCGGCCCGCAGTGGCTCGCCGAGCACGTGCTGCCCGGCAAGTGGGTGCTCGCGGTGGCGGGCACGCACGGCAAGACGACGACCTCGTCGATGCTCGCGTGGATCCTCGCGAACGCCGGGCTCAACCCCGGCTTCCTCATCGGCGGCGTGCCGCGCAACTTCCACGTCTCGGCGCTCGCTCACCGACTCGCCCTTCTTCGTGATCGAGGCCGACGAGTACGACACCGCCTTCTTCGACAAGCGCTCCAAGTTCGTCTGGTACCGGCCGCGCACCGCGGTCCTGAACAACCTCGAGTACGACCACGCCGACATCTTCCCGGACCTCGCGGCCATCGAGACGCAGTTCCACCACCTGGTGCGCATCGTCCCGGCCAACGGCCTCGTGGTGGCCAACGGCGCCGAGGCGGCGATCGGGCGCGTGCTCGAGCGCGGCTGCTGGACGGCGTGGAGCGCTTCGGCCCCGGCCAGCCGTGGAGCGTGGGCACGGTGAGCCCGGACGACTCCTTCGAGGTGCGCCTGCACGGCGCGCCGCAGGGCGTGGTGCGCTGGGACGCTGACGGGCGAGCACAACCGCATGAACGCGCTGGCCGCGCTGGCCGCGGCGCGCCACGCCGGCGTGCCCCTCGCGCGCGGCATCGACGCGCTCGTCGCGCTTCCAGGGCGTCAAGCGGCGCATGGAGGTGCGCGGCACGGTGAACGGCATCACCGTCTACGACGATTTCGCGCACCACCCGACCGCGTTCGCGACGACCATCGCCGGCCTGCGAAAGCGGGTGGGGCGCTCGCGCATCGTGGCGGTGTTCGAGCCGCGCTCGAACACCATGAAGCTGGGCACCATGCAGTCGCGCCTGGCCGCGAGCCTCGAGGGCGCCGACCTCGTCTACTGCTACGCGAGCGACCTGGGGTGGGACCCGGCGCGAGGCCCTGGCGCCCCTTTCCTCGCGGGCGGCGATCTACCCGGAGCTCGACCCGATGGTGGAGGCCCTGGGCCACGTGCTGCGGCCCGGGCGACCACGTCCTGGTGATGTCCAACGGCGGCTTCGGCGGCATCCACGCGAAGCTGCTGCGGGAGGCTCGCGCGCCATGAGAGGACGCCGACGAACTGCGCCTTTGCCGCGCTGCTCGGAGTCGCGCTTCCCGGTGATCGTGGTCGAGACGCCGGAGGAGGCGCGCACGCTGCACCTCGCGGAACGGGTGGCGAACCTCATGGACGACGGCGCTCTACACCTGGAGCGCGACCTCCGGCATCCGGCGCGTGAACGGGCGCGACTCGGCGGCGGGCACCACGCCGCTCGTGGAGGCGCTGCGCCACATCCTCACCACGCCGCGCGGCCGGGCTCTACGTCCTCCTCGACCCCTTCCCGTTCCTCGAGGACCCGGTCTGCCAGCGCTTCGTGCGCGAGATCGCCCAGGGGCACTCGCGCTGCGCGCGCACGCTGGTCCTGGTGGGCGCGCGCATCGACCTGCCGACCGAGATCCAGCGCATGAGCGCCACCTTCCGCTGGCGCTGCCCACGGCGGCCGACATCCGCAAGATCTTCAAGGAGGAGATCGAGCTGTGGATCGCGCAGCACGACGGCCGGAAGCCCGGCGGCGACCCGGAGGCCGCACGAGACGCTGGTCCAGCACCTGGTGGGCATGTCCGCGACGACGCGCGCCGCCTCATCCGCCAGGCGCTCGGGCACGACGGGCGCATCACCTGGACGACGTGGCCGTCGCGCTGCAAGCAGAAGCACGACGCGCTCGGAAAGGGCGGCGCGCTGCAGCTGCAGACGGAGATCGAGACGTTCGACCGCGTGGGCGGCCAGGCGCGGCTCAAGCACTGGCTCGAGCCGCCGCCGCGAGGCCTTCCTGGGCGGACGCCGCGTCGCTGGGCCTCGACGTGCCCAGCGGCATCCTGCTGCTGGGCGTGCAGGGCGGCGGCAAGAGCCTCGCGGCGCAAGGCGATCGCGGGCAGCTGGGGGCTGCCGCTGCTGCGCCTGGACTTCGGCGCCCTCTACAACAAGTTCCACGGCGAGACGGAGCGCAACCTGCGCTCGGCCCTCGAGACCGCGGCGCGCGATGTCGCCCTGCGTGCTGTGGATGGACGAGATCGAGAAGGGGCTCGCCTCGGGCGGCGACGGCGACGGCGGCGTCTCCAAGCGCGTGCTGGCGCACGCTCCTCACCTGGATGAGCGAGCGCCGCGGCCGCGTGTTCATGATCGCCACGGCCAACGACATCTCGGCGCTGCCGCCCGGAGCTCGCTGCGCAAGGGCCGCTTCGACGAGATCTTCTTCGTGGACCTGCCGGGCGAGGACGTCCGCGGCAGATCTTCGCGCATCCACCTCGCCAAGCGCCGCCGCGACCCGCGCGCGCTTCGACCTCGCGGCGCTGGCCGCGGCCAGCCGGAGGATTCTCCGGCGCCGAGATCGAGCAGGCGATCGTGGCCTCGCTCTACGAGGCGCACGCGCTCAAGCGGGACCTGTCCACGGAGCTCGTGCTCGAGGAGATCCGCGCCACCAAGCCCGCTGTCCGTGCGTCCGCGCCGAGGAAGTCGCAGGCCCTGCGCGACTGGGCGCTCGAGCGCACCGTGCTCGCCGACTGAGGAACCATGAGCCGAACTACGCCTTCCGCATCGTCAACGTGTTCACCCGCGGCGGCGCCCTCACCGGCAACCCGCTGTGCGTCTTCGAGGACGCGCGCGGCCTGGACGACGCGACCCTGCAGGCCCTCGCGCGCCAGTTCAACCTCTCCGAGACGACCTTCATCCTGCCGTCGGAGCGCGCGACGGCGCGGGTGCGCATCTTCACGCCGTCCTACGAGATGCCCTTCGCCGGGCACCCGACGCTCGGCACCGCGCACGTGGTGCGCTCGCTCCGGGAGGCGGGGGACGAGATCACGCTCGAGATGAAGGCGGGCGTCATCCCGGTGGCCGCCGTGGGCGACCGCTGGACGCTGTCGGCGAACCCGCCGCGCTGGCGCGAGGCGGGCGAGACGCGCGCGGAGCTGGCCGCCATCCTCGGGCTCGCGGAGGGCGACATCGCCGAGCGGCCCGCTGTGGGTGAACGCGGGCAAGGAGCAGCTCGTGGTCCCGGTCGCCTCCGGCGAGGCGGTGCGCCGCGCGCGCCCCCGGGCCGACGCCTTCTCGCGCCTGAAGAGCGAGGACGGGCAGAGCATGGCCTACGTGTTCCACGACGAGGGCGACGCCCGCGCCGCGGTTCGCTCGCGGTTCTTCTTCCCCAGCGGCCCGGCCATCCTCGAGGACCCGGCGACCGGCTCCGCCTGCGCCAACCTGGGCGGGTGGTTCGCGGCGCTGCGTCCCGGGGCGGACGTGACGCGCACGGTTTCGCAGGGCGACGAGGTGCAGCGTCCGTCCACGCTGTTCCTCGCCGTGAGAGGCGGCGCGGTGAGCGTCGGCGGCGACGTGGTCGAGCTCGCCCGTGGCACACTCGAGCTCCAGGCCGCGCCTTGACGACGATCCTCTACCTGCACGGCTTCATCAGCTCTCCCGCCTCGCGCAAGGCCGTGATGCTGGGCGACTACCTGCGCGGCCAGGCGCCGGACGTCGAGTACCTCGTGCCGGCCCTGCACCACCGGCCGGCGCAGGCGATCTCGCAGGTCGAGGAGCGCTGCCGCGGGAAGGGACCCGGGCGACGCTCGTCGCTCGTGGGCAGCTCCCTGGGCGGCTTCTACGCCACCGTGGCGGCGGAGAGGATCGGCTGCCGCGCGGTGGTCCTGAACCCCGCCGTCCATCCCCACCGGCACTTCGAGCGCTACCTCGGCCCGCAGGAGAACCTCTACACCGGCGAGCGCTTCGACCTCACGCCGGAGCACGTCGCCGAGCTCGAGGCGCTCGACCCGCCGGCCATCACCCGGCCGGAGCGCTACTGGCTCATCGTGGAGACGGCCGACGAGGTGCTCGACTACCGGGACGCCGTCGCCTACTACGCGGGAGCGTTCCAGTCCGTGGTGCAGGGCGGCGACCACTCCCTCGCGAGCTTTCCCGAGTTCGTGCCCGACATCGTGGCGTGGGCGCGCGAGGCTTCGCCCGCCCCCGCGAAGGCGAATCCATGAAGCAGGTGCTCTTCGAGGAGGACGGCGGCTTCCGCGTCGGGACCATCCTTTCCGAGGCCGGCGCGGCCTTCCAGGTCGAGGCGGCGCACGGCAAGCGCTCCAAGGTGAAGGCGAACGCCGTGCTGCTGCGCTTCGACGGCCAGTCGCTCGGGGGCTTCATGCCCGAGGCGCAGGCGCGCGCTCAAGCCCTGGACCCGCAGTTCCTCTGGGAGGTGTGCGGCAGCGGCGAGTTCGGCTTCGCCGAGCTCGCGCAGGAGTACTACGGCCACCCGCCCGCGCCGCTGGAGGCCACCGCCGTCGCCCTCTGCCTGCACGCCAACCCGATGTACTTCTACAAGCGCGGAAAGGGCCGCTACCAGGCCGCGCCCGAGGAGAACCTCAAGGCGGCGCTCGCGGGGCTGGAGAGGAAGCGCCGCCAGCAGGAGCAGGTCGACGCGTGGGCGGGGCTCCTTGCCGCGGGCACGCTCCCGCCCGAGCTCGCGGGCAAGCTCGACCTCCTGCTCTTCAAGCCGGACAAGATGTCGCTCGAGTGGCGCGCCCTCGACCAGGCGGCCACCGCGGCGGGGCTCGCGCCCCCGAAGCTCCTCGCCCGGATCGGCGCCCTCGCCGGCCCGGAGGACTACTTCCTGCGCCGCTTCGCCTTCGAGTTCTTCCCCGAGGGCACTGGGCTTTCCCGAGGTCGCGCCCGTGGCCGCGCCGCGGGACCTGCCGCGGGCAGCGGCGCGCCGCGTTCTCGATCGACGACCACGAGACCACCGAGATCGACGACGCGTTCTCGGTCGAGCGCCTTCCCGACGGCCGGCTGCGCGTGGGGGTGCACATCGCCGCCCCCGCCCTCTTCTTCGGGCGCGACCACCGCGCTGGAGGCGATCGCGCGCGAGCGCCTGTCCACGGTCTACTTCCCGGGCGGCAAGATCACCATGCTGCCGGAGGCGGCCATCGCCGAGGCCACGCTCTCGGCGGGGCGCGAGGTGGCCGCGGCCTCGCTCTACCTCGACCTCGACCCGGACACGCTCGACATCGCGGGCTCGCAGTCGCGCCTCGAGCGCGTGGCCATCGCCACGAACCTGCGCATCGCCGAGCTCGAGACGCGCCTGCACGCGGAGTCGCTCGCGGCCGGCCGCGTCGAGGGCGAGCACGGCGAGGACCTCGTGCTGCTCTGGAGGCTCGCGTGCAAGCTGCGGGCCGGGCGCGGGGCGGGCGAGGAGAAGAGCGAGAAGCTCGACTACACCTTCCGCGTGGAGGCCGGCCGCGTGACGATCGAGCCGCGGCGCCGGGGCACGCCCATCGACGTGCTCGTCTCCGAGCTCATGATCCACGTGAACGCGACCTGGGGGCGCGCGCTCGCCGATGCGGCCATCCCGGCCATCTACCGCAACCAGCGCGGCATCAAGACGCGCATGGAGGTGGAGCCGGGGTCGCACGAGTGGCTGGGCGTCTCCCACTACGCGTGGTCCAGCTCGCCGCTGCGGCGCTTCACCGACCTCGCCAACCAGCGCCAGCTGGTGGCGCTGCTCCGGGGCGAGGAGGCCCCCTATTCGCGCGACGAGCTGGCCGCCGCCGCGCGCGATTTCGAGACGGCCTACGAGGCCTACGCCGAGCACCAGCGCCACCTCGAGCGCTACTGGTGCCTGCGCTGGATCGCGCAGGAAGGGCTGGAGGGCGCCGACGCCACCGTCGTGCGCGACGAGCTGGTGCGCCTGGAGGGCATCCCCCTCGTCTGCCGGGCCATCGGCCTGCCGCCGGGCGCCCCCGGGGACCGGGTGCGCGTGGCCTTCGGCGAGCCCGACCCCTGGGAGGTGAACCTCCCCTGCCGGTACGCGGGCAAGCCCGGAGGCGGGTAGGCGCTGCTATCATTCGGGCTCATGTTCCGCCCGTTCGAGCGACCCCGCGCCTGCCGATGCAACTGAGGCAGACTCCCCCCGACGCGATCGTCCGCCTTTCCGACTACCTCCTCGAGCGGTTCGGCCTCGTCGCCACCATGCAGGTGGCGCTCGTGGGCTCCATCGCCTTCCACGCCTTCGCCATCGTGGGCCTGGGCTTCCGGGTGCCGGATCCGCGCGCGATGCCCGCGCCGCACAACGTGCTGGACGTCGTGCTGGTGAACGCCAAGTCCGCCACCAAGCCCACGAAGGCGGACGCGCTCGCGCAGGCGAACCTGGACGGCGGGGGCAACACGGACGAGAAGCGCCGCGCCTCGAGCCCCTTCCCGGTCATGGAAAGCCGGGAAAGCGCCCCCGAGCTCAAGCAGGCGCAAAGCAAGGTGCAGCAGCTCGAGCGCGAGGCCGCCGAGCTCATGACCCGGCTCAAGTCCCAGGCGGCGGTGGCCCCTGCGGACCCCGTCGCCGAGCGCAAGGAAACCGCCGACAAGACGGCCCAGGACCTCATCGAGAAGAGCCTGGAGATCCAGCGCCTGGAGGCGCAGATCCGCCGCGACTACCAGGCCTACCAGGAGCGCCCCCGGAAGAAGTTCGTGGGCGCCCGCGCCTCCGAGTACCGCTTCGCCATGTACGTGGACAACTGGCGGCTCAAGGTCGAGCGCGTGGGCAACCTCAACTATCCCGAGGAGGCCCGCCGCCGCAAGCTCTACGGCTCGCTGCAGCTCACGGTGGGCCTGCAGGCCCGACGGCGAGGTGGAGTCGATCGAGATCAACCGCTCCTCGGGCCAGAAGGTGCTCGACCAGGCGGCGCTGCGGATCGTGCGCCTCGCCGCCCCCTTCGACCGCTTCCCGGACGCGATCCGCGCCGACACCGACATCCTCTACATCACCCGCACCTGGACCTTCACCCGGGCCGACCAGCTCTCCGCGGAATAGACCCGCCGGCCGCCGCTTCGCCCCCCGGCGCATGCATTCCGTCGCAGAAGGCGCGACAATCCCGCCGCGTTCCCGCATCGTGCCCCCGCGCCGGCCGATCCCGCCGGAGGCTTGCCACCCAAGTCCCCCAAAAAGGAGAACCCATGTCCTTCCTGAAGTCCCTCGCGGCCGCGGCCGCCCTGGCGGGCGCCGCGCTCGCCCCGGTGCCGGCGCTGGCCGCGCCGGCCAAGACGATCCCCATGCGCGACTTCTTCCGCAACCCGGAGCAGTCCGCGCACCAGATCTCCCCGGACGGCAGGTACCTTTCCTGGCTCGCCCCCTGGGAGCGGCGCCTCAACGTCCACGTGCGCCCGTTCGCGGGCGGCGAGGTGAAGCGCGTGACCGCGGAGACGGCGCGCGACCTCGCGGGCTACGGCTGGAAGGGCGAGCGCATCATCTACGCCAAGGACTTCGGCGGCGACGAGAACTTCCACGTCGTCTCGGTGGACCTCGCGGGCGGCGACCTCAAGGACCTCACGCCGGGCGAGAAGGTGAAGGCCAACCTGGTCGACCTCCTGGAGGACGACCCCGACCACGTGATCCTCTCCCACAACCGCCGCGACGCGAAGGTCTTCGACGTGTTCCGCGTCAACGTGAGGACGGGCGAGGAGAAGCTCATCGCCCAGAACCCCGGCAACATCACCGGCTGGATGACGGACCACGACGGGAAGCTGCGCGTGGCGCTCACCACCGACGGCGTGAACCAGTCGCTCCTGTACCGGGAGAGCGAGTCCGACCCGTTCAAGCCGATCCTCACCACGAACTTCCGGGAGACGCTCTACCCGATGCTCTTCACGTTCGACAACAAGCGCCTCTACGTGGCCTCCAACCGCGGCCGCGACAAGGCGGCGTTCTTCGTCTTCGACCCGGCCACGGCGAAGGAGACGGAGCTCGTCTTCGAGCACCCCGAGGTGGACGTCTCCCAGCTCGGCTGGTCGCGCAAGCGCAAGGTGCTCACGACGGCCAACTACACCACCTGGAAGGACGAGCGGAAGTTCCTCGACAGGGAATCCGAGGCGATGTTCGCCGCGGTGCAGGCGAAGCTCCCGGGCTACGAGGTCTCCTTCGTGTCGCGCAACAAGGCGGAGGACAAGTACATCGTGGCGACCACGAGCGACCGCACCCGCGGCAAGCGCTACGTGTTCGACAAGGCCACCGGCAAGCTCGACTTCCTGGCCGACATCTCGCCGTGGCTTCCGGAGCAGGAGCTCGCGGAGATGAAGCCCGTGAAGTACACCTCGCGCGACGGCCTCGCGATCCACGGCTACCTCACCCTCCCGAAGGGCGTCGCGGCGAAGAACCTGCCGGTGGTGGTGAACCCCCACGGCGGGCCCTGGTACCGCGATTCCTGGCGCTTCAACCCCGAGGTCCAGTTCCTGGCCAACCGCGGCTACGCGGTCTTCCAGATGAACTTCCGCGGCTCCACGGGCTACGGCCGCAAGTTCTGGGAGGCCTCGTTCAAGCAGTGGGGCCGCACGATGCAGGACGACGTGACCGACGGCGTGGGCTGGCTCGTGAAGGAGGGCATCGCCGATCCGAAGCGGGTCGCGATCTACGGGGGCAGCTACGGCGGCTACACCACGCTCGCGGGCCTCGCCTTCACCCCGGACCTCTACGCCGCCGGCGTGGACTACGTGGGCGTGTCCAACCTGCTCACCTTCCTCAAGGCGATCCCGCCCTACTGGAAGCCCTACCTCGAGATGCTCCAGGAGATGGTGGGCCACATGGAAAAGGACGAGGCCCTGCTGAAGGCCGCCTCGCCCGTGTTCCACGCCGACCGGATCAAGTCGCCGCTGCTCATCGCGCAGGGCGCCAAGGACCCGCGCGTGGTCAAGAGCGAGTCCGACCAGATGGTCGAGGCCATGAGGAAGCGCGGCGTCGAGGTCGAGTACATCGTGAAGGACAACGAGGGCCACGGCTTCCGCAACGAGGAGAACCGCTTCGAGTTCTACGAGGCGATGGAGCGGTTCCTGAAGAAGCACATCGGCGGCTGATCCGCGTCCGGCCGCCGCCGGCCTCAGCGAACCGACTTGAAGAGCGCGAGCGCCCGCTCGCGCTGGGCGGCGTGCTCCACGACGGGAGCCGGATAGTCGCGCCCGACGACGCAGCCGGCCGCCTGCTGCTCGAGGGGCGGCATCGTCCACGGCGCGTGCACGTAGCGCTCGGGCACCCGCGCGAGCTCGGGCAGGTAGCGGCGGATGAACCGGCCCTGCGGGTCGAAGCGCTCCGACTGGGCGACGGGGTTGAAGATGCGGAAGTACGGCTGCGCGTCGCAGCCGGTGGAGGCCGCCCACTGCCAGCCCCCGTTGTTGGCGGCGAGGTCGAAGTCGAGGAGGCGGTCGGCGAAGTACCTCTCGCCGCGGCGCCAGTCGAGGAGCAGGTCCTTCACGAGGAAGGAGGCGACGACCATGCGCAGGCGGTTGTGCATCCAGCCCGTGCGCGTCGATCTGGCGCATGGCCGCGTCCACGAGCGGGATAGCCCGTGCGCGCCTCGCGCCAGGCCGCGAAGTGCGCGTCGCTGCCGGGCCAGTCGATGGCGTCGTACTCGCGCCGGAAGGCGCCGGTGGCCGCGTGCGGGTTGTGCCAGAGGACCTGGAAGTAGAAATCCCGCCACACCAGCTCGGAGAGCCAGGTGGCGGGGCCCTCGCCGGAGGCCTTCCTGGCGGCGCGCGCGAGGCGGCGGATCGAGATGGTGCCGAAGCGGTTGTGCACCGAGAGGTAGGAGACGCCCTTCACCGCGGGGAAGTCCCGCGCGGCGGCGTAGCCGTCCATGCGCGCCTCGAAGTCCGCGAAGAGCCGGTTCGCCCCCGACATGCCGGCGGGCACGGGCAGCGAGGCGAGGTCGGTCGTCTCGAAGCCCAGCGCCTCGAGCGGGGGGACCGCCGTTCCGTATCCCGTCGCCGCGAGCTTCGCGGCGTGCTTCTCCACGGGATAGGCCTTCAGGTAGTAGTCGTCGACCTTCGCGAGCCAGGCCCGCTTGTAGGGCGTGAACACCGAGAAGGGCCCGCCCGTGCGCGTGAGGATCTCGTCGCGGGAGAAGATGGCCTGGTCCTTGGCGAGGTGCAGCCGCCGCCCGCCGGCTTCGAGAGCGCGCGCGACGGCCGCGTCGCGCAGGGCGGCCCCCGGCTCGTAGTCCTCGTTGGCGAACACGGCGCCGGCCGAGAGCTTCCCGGCGAGCGCGGGGATCTCCTCGCGCGCCGTGCCGTGCAGGACGAGGAGGTCGCCGCCCCTGGCTCGCAGCGCCTCGCGCAGCTCGGCCACGCTCTCCCGGATGAACTCCACGCGCCGGTCGGCGCGCGCGGGCAACGCTTCGAGGATCTCGCGGTCGAACACGAACGCGCAGAAGACCTGCCGCGACGAGGCGAGGGCGTAGTAGAGCCCGGCGTTGTCCGTGTCGCGCAGGTCGCGGCGGAACCAGAAGAGGGAGCGGTCGTACGCGGTCACGGGGCTTCCCGAGGGGGGCGAGGCGCCCCCTGTCCAGATGGCGGCCGGGGGGCGTTCGAATTAGAATATGGGGTCGGTGGCAAATGCAAACGATCAACCTCACGAGCCACTTCCTCATCGCCATGCCCGGCATGGCGGACCCGAACTTTTCCCGCAGCCTCACCTTCATCTGCGAGCACAACGAGCGTGGCGCGCTGGGCCTCGTGGTGAACCGCCCCACCGACGTGACCCTGGGCACGCTCTTCCGCCAGGTGGAGATCGAGCTCGCGGACGAGCCCCTCGCCTCGCAGCCGGTGTTCTTCGGGGGACCCGTCCAGCTCGAGCACGGCTTCGTGCTGCACCGCCCCGTGGGCGATTGGCGCTCGACGCTGCCGGTGGGCGAGATCGGGCTCACCACCTCGCGCGACATCCTCGAGGCGATGGCCCGCGGCGAAGGGCCGGCGGACCGCCTCGTGGCCCTGGGCTACGCCGGCTGGGCGCCCGGCCAGCTCGAGGACGAGATCAAGAGGAACGGCTGGCTCACGGTGGGCGCGGACCTCGACGTGATCTTCCGCGTGCCGCCGGAGGGCCGCTACGACGCGGCGCTGGGCGCGCTGGGCGTGTCCAACGATGAACCTCTCCGAAGAGGCGGGGCACGCGTGAGCCCCGGGAGCGGGCAGGCGCCGCCGCTTGCCGGGACGCTCCTCGGATTCGACTTCGGCGAGAAGCGCCTGGGCGTGGCGGTGGGCGAGACCGCCACCGGGCTCGCGCATCCCGTCGCGGCCATCGCCGAGGAGGCGACCGAGGCCCGGTTCGCCGCCATCGCGCGCCTGGTGGCCGAATGGCACCCGGCGGGCTTCGTGGTGGGCCTGCCGAGCCATCCCGACGGCGGCGAGCACGAGGTGGCCCGCCTCGCCGGCAAGTTCGCCCGGCGCCTCAACGCGCGCTTCGGCCTGCCGGTGGCGTTCGTGGACGAGACGCTCACCTCGGCCGAGGCCGCCTCGCGCCTTCGCGAAGCCGGCGCCCGGGGCGCGGGCAAGGGCGACCTCGACGCCCATGCCGCCGCGCTGATCCTGCAAAGCTACCTAGACGAACCCAACCGACCGGAAATCCTCCATGGCCGCACCGCTTCCTGAACCCGAGCGCCTGCTCGAGGCGCTCGTCACGCAAATGCAGCCCGCGACCGGGCCCGACGCGGGGCTCGTGGGCATCTACACCGGCGGCGCCTGGGTGGCCGAGCGCCTGCACCGCGCGCTCGGCGTGAAGGCGCCGCTGGGGCTCCTCGCCGTGACGCTGCACCGCGACGACTTCGGCCGCATCGGCCTGCACCGCGAGGCGCGCCGCAGCCACCTGCCCTTCGAGGTCGAGGGGCGCGACATCGTGCTGGTGGACGACGTGCTGCACACGGGGCGGACCATCCGCGCGGCCATCAACGAGCTGTGGGACTTCGGCCGGCCCAGGAGCGTGCGCCTGGCGGTGCTCGCCGACCGCGGCGGCCGCCAGCTGCCGATCGCGCCCGACTTCACCGGGGCCTTCGTCGAGATGGATCCCGGGGAGGAGCTCGTGCTCACCAACGAGGGCGGGCGGCTGCGCCTCGCCGCGGTGAGGAGGCCGGCATGAGCCCGAACCTGCAGATCGATTCCCAGGGCCGCCTCGTGCACCTGCTCACCACCGAGGGGCTGCCCAGCGGAGCTCATCCTGCACATCCTCGACACGGCCGCGCAGTTCGTGAGCGTCAACGAGCGCGAGGTGAAGAAGGTGCCGCTCCTGCGCGGCAAGTCGATCTTCAACGTCTTCTTCGAGAACTCCACGCGCACCCGCACGACCTTCGAGATCGCGGCCAAGCGCCTGTCGGCCGACGTGATCAACCTGAACATCGGCTCCTCCTCGACCGCCAAGGGCGAGACGCTCCTCGACACGGTGTGGAACCTGCAGGCGATGGACGCCGACATGTTCGTCGTCCGCCACGCCGAGGCCGGGGCGCCGCACCTCATCGCGCGGCACGTGAAGCCGGGCGTGCACGTGGTGAACGCGGGCGACGGGCGGCACGCGCACCCCACGCAGGGGCTGCTCGACATGTACACGATCCGCCACTACAAGAAGGACTTCGCGCGCCTCGACCGTGGCGATCGTGGGCGACGTGCTGCACTCGCGCGTGGCGCGCTCGCAGATCCACGCGCTCAAGACCCTGGGCGTGCCGGAGGTGCGGGTGGTGGGGCCGAAGACCCTGCTGCCCAAGGACATCGAGCGCCTCGGCGTGCGCGTCTTCCACGACGTGGCGCGAGGGGCTTCGCGACTGCGACGTGGTGATCACGCTGCGCCTGCAGAACGAGCGCATGAGCGGCCCCCTGATTCCCTCCGCGGGCGAGTTCAACAAGACCTACGGCCTCACCCCGGAGAAGCTCGCGCTCGCCAGGCCCGACGCCATCGTGATGCACCCCGGCCCCATCAACCGCGGCGTGGAGATCGACTCGGGGGTGGCCGACGGGACGCACTCCGTGATCATGCCGCAGGTCACCTTCGGCATCGCCGTGCGCATGGCGGTGATGGCCATTCTCGCGGGAAACGACTAGATGAAACTGGAAATCCGCAACGCCCGCGTCGTCGACCCGCACAGCGGCCGCGACGAGAACACCGCCGTCTTCATCGCCGACGGCCGGATCGCCTCCCTCGGGACGGCCCCCGACGGCTTCCGCGCCGAGCGCACGATCGACGCGGCCGGGCTCGTCGCCTGCCCCGGCCTCGTGGACCTCTCGGCGCGGCTGCGCGAGCCGGGCTTCGAGTACCGCGCGACCCTGGAATCGGAGATGCAGGCGGCGGTCGCGGGCGGCGTCACCTCGCTCGCCTGCCCGCCGGACACCGACCCGCCGCTCGACGAGCCGGGGCTGGTCGAGATGCTCAAGCGGCGCGCGGAGAGCCTCAGGCGCTCGCGCGTCTACCCCCTGGGCGCGCTCACGCTGGGCCTCAAGGGCGAGAAGATCGCCGAGATGGGCCGAGCTCGCCGAGGCCGGGTGCGTCGCGTTCTTCCAGGCCGACGCGCCGCTCACGGACCTGAACGTCCTGTACCAGGCGATGCGCTACGCGGCCACCTTCGGGCACGCGGTGTGGCTGCGCCCGCAGGACGTGCACCTCGCGCACGGCGGCGTGGCGCACGAGGGCGAGGTGGCCACGCGCCTGGGGCTGCCCGCCGTGCCGGCGGTCGCCGAGACCGTGGCGCTGCACGCCATCCTCGAGCTCGCGCGAATCGACCGGCGCGCGCGTGCACCTGGCGCGGCTCTCCACGGCGCGCGGCGTGGCCCTCGTGGCCGCGGCCAAGGCCCGGGGCCTGCGCGCTCACCTGCGACGTCGGCGTGCACCACCTGCACCTGTGCGACCGCGACGTCGGCGACTTCAACGCCCACATGAACCTCGTGCCGCCGCTGCGCGACCCGTCCGACCGCGACGCGCTGCGCCGCGGGCTCGCCGACGGGACGATCGACGCGGTCTGCTCCGACCACACGCCGGTGGACGACGACGCGAAGCTGGTGCCCTTCGGCGAGGCCGAGCCCGGCGCCACCGGCCTCGAGGTCTTCCTGCCGCTCGTCCTCAAGTGGGGCGCGCAGATGAAGCTGCCGCTCGCCGCGACGCTCGCGGCGGCCACCTCGCGCGCCGCCGCGGTCCTCGGGATCGAGGCCGGCCGCTCGCGCCGGGAAGCCCCGCGGACCTGTGCCTCTTCGACCCCGAGCGCCCCTGGGTCGTCACGCGCGAGGCGCTCGCGAGCCAGGGCCGCAACTCCCCCTTCCTGGGCCTCGAGCTCACGGGACGCGTGGCGACGACGATCGTCGACGGCCGGGTCGTGTATCCCGGCTGAACCCCCTTCCACCCCTCCCGAACGGATTCCCATGGAGAACCCGCTGACCGACTTTTCGTCCCTGCCGCGCTTCGCCGCCATCCGGCCCGAGCACGTGCTGCCCGCCATCGAGTCGCTGGTCGCCGAGGGGCGCGCGGCCATCGAGACGCTGGCCACGGCGGGCGGCGAGCCCACGTGGGAGGGCTTCGTCGAGCCCCTGGACGACGCCAACGAGCGCCTGGCGCGCGCGTGGGCGCAGGTGTCGCACCTGAACGCGGTGGTGAACTCGCCGGCGCTGCGCGAGGCCTACAACGCCGCGCTGCCGATGGTCACGCAGTTCTCCACCGAGCAGGGCCAGGACCTGCGCCTCTTCGGGCGCTTCAAGGCGCTCGCGGCCTCGCCGGGCTTCGCCAGGCTCCCGGCGCGCGCGGCGCCGCCTCGTGGACAACGAGCTGCGCGACTTCCGCCTCGGCGGCGCCGAGCTCGCCGACGCCGCCGAAGGCGCGCTTCGCGAAGCTCCAGGAGGAGCTCGCCGCGCTCTCCTCGCGCTTCCAGGACAACGTGCTCGACGCGACCAACGACTTCGCGCTGCACGTGACCGACGCGGCCCAGCTCTCCGGCATCCCCGCCGACGTCCTCGAGACCGCGCGGCAGGCCGCGGCGAAGGAGGGGCGCGAGGGCTGGAAGCTCACGCTGCACATGCCCTGCTACCTGCCGGTGATGCAGTACGCGGACCACCAGCCGCTGCGCGAGCGCATGTACCGCGCCTACGTCACGCGCGCCTCGGAGTTCGGCACGCCCGGAGTGGGACAACACCGCCCTCATCGCGTCGATCCTCGACAAGCGCGCCGAGGTCGCCTCGCTGCTGGGCTACGGCACCTACGCCGGGCGTCTCGCTCGCCACGAAGATGGCCGCCTCGCCCGAGGAGGTCGTCGCCTTCCTGGAGGACCTCGCGGCACGCGCGCCAGGCCCTTCGCCGAGCGCGACATGGCGGAGGTGCGCGGACTTCGCGCGCCGGGAGCTGGGCCTCGCCGAGGTGCGGGCCTGGGACGTCGCCTGGGTGAGCGAGAAGCTGCGCCAGGCGCGCTACGCCTTCTCCGACCACGAGGTGAAGCAGCTACTTCCCGGAGGACGCGGTGCTCGGCGGGCCTGTTCCGCGTGGTCGAGACGCTCTACGGCGTGCGCGTGCGGCCCGCGCAAGCGCCGAGACCTGGCACCCGGACGTGAGGTTCTTCGCCATCGAGGACGCCTCCGGGGCGCTCGTCGGCCAGTTCTACCTCGACCTCTACGCCCGCGAGGCCAAGCGCGGCGGCGCGTGGATGGACGACGCGAGGAACCGCCGGCGCCTGGCGGGCGGCGTGCAGACGCCCGTCACCTTCCTCACCTGCAACTTCTCCGCGCCCGTGGGCGGCAAGCCGGCGCTCTTCACCCACCACGAGGTGATCACGCTCTTCCACGAGTTCGGCCACGGCCTGCACCAGCTGCTCACGCGGGTGGACGAGCTCGGCGTCTCGGGCATCGAACGGCGTCGAGTGGGACGCGGTGGAGCTGCCCAGTCCAGTTCATGGAGAACTTCTGCTGGGAGTGGGACGTGCGTCGCGCCACATGACGCGGCACGTCGACACCGGCGAGCCGCTCCCGCGCGCGCTCTTCGACAAGATGGTCGCGGCCAAGAACTTCCAGAGCGGCATGCAGTTCGTGCGCCAGATCGAGTTCGCGCTCTTCGACATGCGCCTGCACCACGACTTCGACCGCGCCGCCGACAGCGTGCATGGCGCTCCTCGAGCGCGTGCGGCGCCAGGTGGCGGTCGTGCAGCCGCCGGAGTGGAACCGCTTCCCCAACCAGTTCTCGCACATCTTCGGGGGCGGCTACGCGGCGGGCTACTACAGCTACAAGTGGGCCGAGGTGCTGTCGGCGGACGCCTTCGGCGCCTTCGAGGAGGAGGGCGTGCTCAACCCCGCCACGGGGGCGCGCTTCCGCGACGAGGTGCTCGGCGTGGGCGGCAGCCGCCCGGCGCTCGAGTCCTTCGTCGCCTTCCGCGGGCGCAAGCCCCGGATCGACGCCCTCCTGCGGCATAATGGGATGACCGCCACCGCCTGACGGAGGACCCGATGCCCGCCCGACACCGATTCGCCGCGCTTGCCGCCGCCGCCCTGCTGCTGCCGGCGCTCGCCGCCGCGCAGGCCAACGTCTATCGCTGGGTCGACAAGGACGGCAAGGTCCACTACTCCGACACGCCGCCGCCCGGAGCCCCAGAAGAACCTCACCCAGAAGCGCATGGGCGGCGGGTACGCCGATTCCACGCAGCTGCCCTACGCGACGCAGGTCGCGATGCAGAAGTCGCCCGTCACGCTCTACACCGGCGGCGACTGCGGCGACCCGTGCGAGCAGGGCCGGGACCTGCTCGCCAAGCGCGGCATCCCGTTCAGCGAGCGCGACGCGCAGGCCAACGCGGAGGACGCGGAGGCGCTCAAGAAGCTCGTGGGCGCGATCGAGGTGCCGGTCCTCACCGTGGGGTCGCTCGAAGCGTGAAGGGCTACGAGGAGGGCGCGTGGCACTCGGCGCTCGACGGCGCGGGCTATCCGCGCACGGCGCTGCCGGGGCAGGTTCCCCCGCGCCCGCCGGCCGCGCCGGCCAAGACGCCACCGGCGCCGCCCGCGCCGCCCGCGCCGGACACGGCCGCCGCGCCCAAGTAGCGTCCGCGCGCCGCGCCGCCGGCCATCGCGGGAGACGACCGGCCGTGAAGCTCGCCACCTGGAACGTGAACTCGCTGAAGGTGCGCCTGCCGCACCTGCTCGAGTTCCTGGCGCGGCATTCGCCCGACGCGGTGTGCCTGCAGGAGACGAAGTGCGAGGACGCCGCGTTCCCGGGCGCCGCCATCGAGGCCGCGGGCTATCGCTGGGTGCACGACGGCCAGAAGACCTACAACGGCGTGGCGATCCTCGCGCGGCACGAGCCCGGCGCGCGTCTCGCGCGGCATCCCCGGCTTCGCCGACCTGCAGAAGCGCGTGATCGCCGCCGACGTGGGCGGCGTGCGGGTGGTGAGCGTCTACTGCCCGAACGGCCAGAGCGTCGGCTCCGACAAGTACGACTACAAGCTGCGCTGGTTCGCGGCCCTGGCCGAGTGGCTCGGGCGCGAGCTGGCCGGCGGCCAGCCGGTGGCGGTGCTCGGCGACTACAACGTGGCGCCCGAGGACCGCGACGTGCACGATCCCGAGGCGTGGCGCGGGCAGGTCCTCGTGAGCGACGCGGAGCGCGACGCGCTGCGCGCGCTCCTCGCGCTCGGCTTCGCCGACGCCTTCCGCCTCTTCGAGCAGCCCGAGAAGTCCTTCAGCTGGTGGGATTACCGCATGACCGCGTTCCGCCGCAACATGGGCCTGCGCATCGACCACATCCTGCTCTCGGCCGCGCTCGCCGCGCGGTGCCGCTCGTGCACCATCGACGTCGAGCCGAGGAAGCTCGAGCGGCCCTCGGACCACGCGCCCGTGGTCTGCGAGATCGAGGCCTGAGAGAGCCCTTGGCGACGCGTCCCTCGGCACGGGAGGAGGAGCGGCTCGCGCGGCTCGCGGGCTACCGCATCCTCGGCACGCCGCCCGAGCCGGCGTTCGACGACCTCGCCCGCCGCGCGCAGGAGGCGGTGCGCGCGCCCGATGGCGTGGCTCTCCTTCGACGACGGCCGGCGCGAGTGGGTGAAGGCGGGCGTGGGCATCGCCTTCACGGAGCTCGTCGGCGCGCGCCGGCTCGCCTCGCCCGGGCGGGGCCGCCGCCGGCGCCGCGGGTGGTCGAGGATGCGCGCGGCCGGCGAGCTGCGCACGCACCCGCTCGTCGCCGGGGAGCCGCACGCTGCGCTTCCTGTGCGCGGTGCCGCTCGTGACGACCGACGGCCACGCCGTGGGCGCGCTCGCGGTGGCCGACCGCGTCCCGCGCCGCCTCGAGCGCGCCGAGCGCACGGCGCTCGAGAACCTCGCCGCGCTCGCCATGGCGCGGCTGGAGGCGCGCGCGGCGCCCGCGCGCCGCGGCCCCTCCCGCAGGCGGGCGCCCGCGTCGCGCCGCTGCAGGAGCAGCTCGCCCGCGAGCGCGAGTTCTCCGACGCGGTGATCCAGAGCCTGCCCGGGCGCGTTCTTCCTCTTCTCGCGCGACGGCGAGATGCTGCGCTGGAACGCGCGCCTGCAGGCCGCCACCGGCTACACGCGACCTCGAGATCGCCGCGATGCAGCCGCTCGACTTCGTCGCGCCGCCGGACCGCGCGGCGGTCCAGGCCGCCATCCGCGAGCGTCGCTCGAGGAGGGCCGCGAGGTCGCCGTCGAGGCGCGACCTGATGGACAAGGCCGGCACCGCTGCGCCCCTACCACTTCACGGGCCGGCCGCTGCGCCTGGCGGGCGAGACCTGCGTCATGGGCTTCGGCCGCGACATCCCGAAACGCAAGCGCGCCGAGGAGCAGACGCTGCGCGCCAAGGAGCGGCTCGACCTCGCGCTCACCGGCTCGCAGCCTCGCGCTCTGGGACTGGGACCTGCGCACCAACCGCGTCTACTTCAACGAGGGCTGGTCCGCGCTGCTGGGCGGCCGCAGCCGCGCGAGACCACCGTCGCCTGGGACGAGGCGCGCGCCGTGGAACCACCCCGACGACGCGCCGTCTGCACGAGGCGGCGGTCGCCAACGCCGTGCAGGGCGTGAGCGAGGAGTTCGAGTGCGAGTACCGCGTGCGCCACGCCTCGGGCGAGTGGATCTGGGTGCATTCGCGCGGCAAGGTCACGCAGCGCGGCGACGGCGGGCCGGGCGCTGCGCATGACCGGCACCTCCACCAACGTCACCAAGCGCAAGGCAGGCCGAGGAGCGCGCCGAGTACCTCGCCACGCGCGACGCGCTCACGGGGCTGCCCAACCGCGTGCTGCTGCACGACCGCCTCGAGCAGGGCATCGTGAACGCCGCGCGCAACCGCGCGGGCTTCGCGTTCATGTTCATCGACCTGGACCGCTTCAAGACCATCAACGACTCCCTCGGCCACGACGTGGGCGACGAGCTGCTGAAGCGCGTGGCCGCGCGCCTGACGGCCTGCGTGCGCGCCTCCGACACCGTCGCGCGCCTGGGCGGCGACGAGTTCGCCGTGATCCTCGAGAACCTGCGCGGCGACGACGACGAGGGCGCGCAGCAGGTGGCCGAGAAGATGATCGCGGCGATGGCCGCGCCGATGCTCATCGGCAGCCAGCACCTGAACACCTCGTGCTCCATCGGCATCAGCCTCTACCCGGCCGACGGCAGGGACAGCGCCACGCTCATGAAGCACGCCGACGTGGCGATGTACTACGCCAAGGAGAAGGGCCGCAACAACTACCGTTCTTCTCCGCGGAGATGAACCAGCGCGCCCAGGAGCGGCTGTCGATCGAGAACTACCTGCGCCTCGCGCTGCGCCGGAACGAGCTGGTGCTGCACTACCAGCCGCGCATGCGGATGGCCGACGGCGCGCTCACGGGCGTGGAGGCGCTGATGCGCTGGTCGCATCCGCGGCGCGGGCTCCTCGACGCCGGGCAAGTTCATCGACGTGGCCGAGGACTCCGGGCTCATCGTCCCCATCGGCGAGTGGGTGCTGGAGCAGCGCCTGCCGGCAGCTGCGCGAGTGGCAGCGGCGCCTCGGCGCCGGGCTTGCGGCTCTCGGTGAACCTGTCGGTGGGCCAGGTGATGCGACGGCGAGCGCCTCTACCGCGCGGTGGAGGGCGCCGTGCGCGGCTCGGGCATCGACCCCGCCACGCTCGAGCTCGAGCTCACCGAGAGCATCCTCATGCAGAACCTCGGCGAGAAGGCGGCGCTCCTCAACCGCCTGGGCGAGCTCGGGGTGGGCATCGTCGATCGACGACTTCGGCACCGGCTACTCGTCGCTCTCCTACCTGAAGACGCTGCCGGTGGACGCGATCAAGATCGACAGCTCGTTCGTGCGCGACATCGAGCTCGACCCGAACGACGAGGCGATCGTCGCGCGCCATCATCGCGATGGCGCACTCGCTCGGCTCTCGGTGGTCGCCGAGGGCGTGGAGACCGAGGCGCAGTTCGACGCGCTGCGCGCCCTGGGCTGCGACGAGTACCAGGGCTTCTTCGCGAGCCCGGCGCTGCCGCCGGCGGACTTCGCGCGCCGCTACGCGCGCCGCTAGGGTCAGTCCTTCGCGTCGATCCGCAGTTCCTGGACCTTGCGGGTGAGGGTGTTGCGGCCGATGCCCAGCAGGCTCGCCGCCTCGATGCGCCGCCCGCCGGTGTGGGCCAGCGCCCGCGCGATGAGCGCGGTCTCGAAGTCGCGCGTGAGCGGCGTCGGCGATGCCGGTCTCGCCGCGCGCGAGCCGCGCCGTGACCTCGCGCTCGAGCGCGCGCGCGCCAGTCCCCCTCGCCCGCGGCGCCGGCCCGGGCGCCTCGCCGCGGATCTCGGGCGGCAGGTCCGCCACGTCGACGACCTGGCCGGGCGCCATCACGGTCACCCAGTGGCAGAGGTTCTCCAGCTGGCGCACGTTGCCGGGGAGCTCGCGCGTGGCGAGGAACTGGACCGCGGCGTCGGTGAGGCGCTTGCCCTCGACGCCCAGCTCGCGCGCGCTCTTGGCGAGGAAGTGGCGCGCGAGCACGGGGATGTCCTCGCGCCGCTCGCGCAGGCTCGGCAGGCGCAGGCGGATCACGTTCAGGCGGTGGAAGAGGTCCTCGCGGAACAGGCCCTGGCGCACGCGCGCCTCGAGGTCCTGGTGGGTGGCGGCGATCACGCGCACGTTGGCCGTGATCGGCGTGTGGCCGCCCACGCGGTAGAACTGGCCGTCGGAGAGCACGCGCAGCAGCCGCGTCTGCAGGTCCGGCGGCATGTCGCCGATCTCGTCGAGGAAGAGCGTGCCGCCCTCGGCCTGCTCGAAGCGGCCGCGGCGCATCGCCTGGGCGCCGGTGAACGCGCCGCGCTCGTGGCCGAAGAGCTCGCTCTCGAGGAGGTCCTTGGGGATGGCGGCGGTGTTGATCGCGATGAAGGCCCTGCGCGGCGCGCGGGCTGTGGCGGTGCAGGGCGCGCGCCACGAGCTCCTTGCCGGTGCCCGACTCGCCCGGTGATGAGCACGGTCGCGTGCGAGTGCGGCGAGGCGCCCGATCGCGCGGAAGACCTCCTGCATCGCGGCGGCCTGGCCCGAGGATCTCGGGCGTCTCGCCGCCCTCCGGGCGGCGCCTCGACGCGGCGCCGGCTCTCCTCGAGCGCGCGGCGCACCAGCTCCACCGCGTGGTCGACGTCGAAGGGCTTGGGCAGGTACTCGAAGGCGCCGCCCTGGAAGGCCGCGACCGCGCTCTCGAGGTCGGAGTAGGCCGTCATGACGATGACGGGCGTCGGCGGCAGCCGCTCCTTGAGCGCCTGCATGAACTCCAGGCCCGAGAGCCCCGGCATGCGGATGTCGCTCACGACCACCTGCGGCGACTCCTCGTCGAGGCGCTCGAGCGCCTCGCGGGCGGTGGCGAAGGTGCGGAAGCCGATGCCCTCGCGCGCGAGCGCCTTCTCGAAGACCCAGCGGATCGAGCGGTCGTCGTCGATGATCCAGACGGGGTTGCGCCGCCGCCGGCCCGTTCCTCGCTCATGTTCCTGTCTGCCTGTTCCTCGACCATGTGATCCTCTTCCCTTCAGTGGCGCGCGAGTCCTGCCTCGGCGGGGCTGCGCACCGGCAGCAGGATCGTGAAGCGCGTGCGGCCCGGCACGCTCTCGAACTCGATGAGGCCGTGGTGCTGGTGGACGTAGCTCTGCGCGAGCGACAGGCCCAGGCCGGAGCCGCCCTCGCGGCCGCTCACCAGCGGGAAGAAGATCTTGCCCGGCGAGCTCGTCGGGCACGCCCGGGCCGTTGTCCTCGATCTCGATGCCGATCGCGTGCCGGTAGCGGGCCTTCGCGATCGTCACCTGGCGCGCGATGCGGCGTGCGGAAGGCGATCTGCGCCGCGGCCGGCCATCGCCTGCGCGGCGTTCCTCGCCACGTTGAGGATCGCCTGGATGAGGCTCTCCTTGTCGCCGGGGAGGTCCGGCAGGCTCACGTCGTAGTCGCGCCGGACCTCGAGCCCCTGCGGGGTACTCCGCGAGCAGCAGCGTGCGCACGCGCTCCATCACCTCGTGCACGTTCAGCATCTCGATCTGCGGCAGGCGGTGCGGCGTGAGCATGCGGTTCATGAGCGACTGCAGGCGGTCGGTCTCCTTCACGATCACCTGCGTGAACTCGCTCAGGTCCGGGTCCGGAAGCTCGCGCTCGAGGAGCTGCGCGGCGCCGCGGATGCCGCCCAGGGGGTTCTTGATCTCGTGCGCGAGGTTGCGGATCAGCTCCCGGTTGGCCTGCTGCTGCTCGAGGAGCTTCGCCTCGCGGGCGATGCGCATCTGCTGGTCGAGCTCGCGAAGCTCGATGAGCAGGCGCGCCCCGTCCTCCTCGACGGGGACGGCGACGCAGTGCACGGTGACCTGCTGCCCGGCGATCTCGAGGGCGAGCTCGTTGTCGTTGAATCCGGTGTCGTCGTCCACGGCCTGCGCGAGGCGGGCGAAGAAGCGCTCGTTGCCCGGCAGCACGCGCGCGAGCGGCGTGCCCAGGAGGTGCTTGCGCCCGTGCGCGAGCAGCGTCTCGGCGGCGGGGTTGGCGTAGGTCACCTGGAGGCGGTCGTCGAGCATGAGCACGGCGGTCGCGAGCAGCTCGAGGCCCGGGAAGTTCGCCGTCATGCGCGCGCGCCCGGACGGCGAAAAGCAAGGGCCGCGCCAGCGAAGCGCGCTGGCGCGTCGGCAGAAGGAGAGTGCCGGAAGGGGAGACTGCGCGAGGCTAGGGCTTCAAGCGCGCCGAGCTCTTTCTTGATCGCCTCGATGTTCTTCTCGTGCTCGGCTGACGGTGGCCTGCAGCCCCCGGATGCGGCCGGAGGCGCTGTCGATCGCCGCGCGCATCTCGGCCTGCTGCGCGGGCGTGGGGTCGGTGGCTTGCTGCGCGAGGCGCACCGCGGCGATGAGCGTCGGGTTCTGCTGCTCCTGCAGGAGCGAGCCCGCGGATCTCCGCGAGGGACTTCTCCTCCTGCGCGAGCTCGTCCTCGAGGATCCGCCGGCGGACGTCGTCGCGGCTCTTCTGGGTCTCGCGGTCCACCGAGGCGACCGTGGTCGGCGCCGCCTCGCGCGCCGGCAATGGCAGCACCTTCGGCGTGACGATCCCCACGGCGGGCTTCACGGCCGGCCTGTCCGTCGCCTTCGCGGCCGCCTTCCCGGCGGCTCCCGCGGGCGCGACCGACGGGGCGAGAATCGGGATCGTGCTGATCGGGTCGAGCTCCATGACGATCGCGCCCTTCATCGGCCGGTTCGCGTAGGTCACGCGACCGTTCTCGTCGGTGTGCTTGTAGATGGTCGTCTGCGCGGCCGCGAGCGGCGAGGCAAGGCTCACGGCGACACCGATCCAGAGCGTCTTCATCACGCACTCCTACGCGCGACAGGGGACGGTCAGGATAGGGAGGGCTCATCTTGAAAGTCAACGAGATCAATGACCTAGGACGAAAATGCCCCATACGTTGTGGTCCTGCCCGCCCCCGACCACAAGGGCGGCCGGGCGCGGAAACGAAAAAGGGGCGGATGGGGCCGCCCCTTCTCCGGCACGTGGCCCCTGGAAGGTCAGGCCGAGTAGTACATGTCGTACTCGACCGGGTGCGTGGTCATGCGGAAGCGCGTGACCTCTTCCTCCTTGAGCGCGATGTAGGCGTCGATCAGGTCGTTGGAGAAGACGCCGCCGCGCGTGAGGAACTCGCGGTCCTTGTCCAGGTAGTCCAGCGCCTGGTCGAGCGAGGAGCACACGGTCGGGATCTTCGCGTCCTCTTCCGGCGGCAGGTCGTAGAGGTTCTTGTCGGCCGAGTCCCCGGGATGGATCTTGTTCTGCACGCCGTCCAGGCCCGCCATCATCAGCGCGGAGAACGCGAGGTAGGGGTTCGCGGTCGGGTCGGGGAAGCGCACCTCGATGCGGCGCGCCTTGGGGCTCGTCACGAACGGGACGCGGATCGAGGCCGAGCGGTTGCGCGCGGAGTACGCGAGCTTCACCGGCGCCTCGAAGCCGGGCACCAGGCGCTTGTACGAGTTGGTGCCGGGGTTGGTGATGGCGTTGAGCGCGCGCGCGTGCTTGATGACGCCGCCGATGTAGTAGAGGGCGAATTCGGAGAGTCCCGCGTAGCCGTCGCCCGCGAACAGGTTCTGGCCGCCCTTCCAGATGGACATGTGCACGTGCATGCCCGAGCCGTTGTCGCCCACGACGGGCTTGGGCATGAAGGTCGCGGTCTTGCCGTAGCTGCGCGCGACGTTCCACACCGTGTACTTGAGGATCTGCAGCCAGTCGGCGCGCTTCACGAGCGACTCGAACTTGGTGCCGATCTCGCACTGGCCGGGGCCCGCCACCTCGTGGTGGTGCACCTCGACCTCGACGCCCTGCTCCTCGAGCGCCAGGCACATGGCCGAGCGGATGTCCTGCAGCGCGTCGACCGGGGGCACGGGGAAGTAGCCGCCCTTCACCGACGGGCGATGGCCGAGGTTGCCGCCCTCGAACTTCTCGTCCGAGGACCACGACGCCTCCTCGGAGAACATCTTGCAGTAGGCGCCCGACATGTCCACCTTCCACTCGACGGCGTCGAAGATGAAGAACTCGGGCTCGGGGCCGAAGTAGGCCACGTCGCCCAGGCCGGTCGACTTGAGGTAGGCCTCGGCGCGGTGCGCGAGGGAGCGCGGGTCGCGGTCGTAGCCCTTGCCCGTCGAGGGCTCGTGCACGTCGCAGCGAGAGCGCGAGCGTGGGCTCGTCCATGAACGGGTCCATGCGGGCGGAGCCCGGGTCGGGCATGAGCAGCATGTCGGAGGCCTCGATCCCCTTCCACCCCGCGATCGACGAGCCGTCGAAGGCGTGGCCGTGCGAGAACTTCTCCTCGTCGAACATCTTCACAGGCACGGTGACGTGCTGTTCCTTGCCCTTGGTGTCGGTGAAACGCAGGTCCACGAACTTGACCTCGTTTTCCTTGATCATCTTGAAGACATCGGCCGCTGCCATGACTCTTTCTCCTGATTGAGGGATGACGCCCCAGATTGGGGAATGGATCGGGTTGAGGGATGTTTGGAGCCCATTATTTAGCAGAAAGCGTGCCACGAAATCCGCATTGCAAGCCATTGATTATGAATGACCAGCACCGGATGGGCGCATTGCTTTGCACTCTCATGGTGCGTTCAGCTTACACCCGCACCACGGTAGTGCAATTGGGCTTCGGGGCCGCTTCCGGAACCTTCCACTATATATAGGATTCGCGGCGGCGGACCCGCGGCGGCTATCATGGGCCGGGCAGCGCGGGGGCCTTTCGCCCGGACCAGGACGCGCCCCGGAACCATGGATCGCTACGCCGTCATCGGAAATCCCGTCGCGCACTCGCGCTCGCCCGAGATCCACGCGCGCTTCGCGCGCGCGACCGGCGAGGACCTCGTCTACGACCGCCTCCTCGTCGAGCCCGGTGACTTCGCCCGCGCGGCGCGCGAATTCTTCGCCTCCGGCGGGAGGGGCGCCAACGTGACGCTGCCGTTCAAGGTCGACGCCTTCGCGTTCGCGCAGGAGCGCACGCCGCGCGCCGCGCAGGCGGGCGCGGTGAACACGCTCGCCGCTTCGGGCCGGCGTCATCCTGGGCGACAACACCGACGGCGCCGGGCTCGTTCGCGACCTCACCGCGAACCTCGGCCTGGCCCTTTCCGGAAAGCGCATCCTGCTGCTCGGCGCGGGCGGCGCCGCGCGCGGGGTCGTCGGGCCCCTGCTCGGGCTCCAGCCCGCCGAGCTCGTCATCGCCAACCGCACGCCGGCGCGGGCCGCCGAGCTCGCGCGCGCCTTCGCCGGGGCCGGCCCGGTGCGCCATGCCGGCTTCGACGCGATGGGCGCGGGATACGATCTCGTGGTGAACGCGACGTCCTCCTCCACCCACGGCGAACCCCTCGTCCTGCCCGCGAGCGTGTTCGCCCCCGGCGCCACCGCCTACGACATGGCCTACGGCGCGCGGCGACGCCCTTCCTCGACGGCGCGCGCGCCTCGGGAGCGCGCGCGAGCGACGGCCTGGGCATGCTGGTGGAACAGGCGGCCGAGTCGTTCCTCCTGTGGCGCGGCAAGAGGCCGGACACGGCGGCCGTCATCGCCGCCCTGCGCGCGGCGTGAAGCGCCTCGCGCGCCTCGCGGGGTGGGCCGCGCTCGCCGCGGCCGCGATCTTCGTCGCCTACGAGCTGTCCATCCTCGCGCGCCTCGCCTGGTGGCGCACGAACGATCCGCCGGCCACCGCGTTCATGGAGCAGCGCCTGGAGCGGCTGCGGGAGAAGAAGCCGCAGGCGAAGCTGCGCCAGCAGTGGGTCCCCTACGCGCGCATCTCGCCGAGCCTGAAGCGCGCCATCGTCGCCGCCGAGGACGCGAAGTTCGCCGACCACGAGGGCTTCGACTGGGAGGCGATGCAGAAGGCCTGGGAGAAGAACCAGAAGCGCGGCAAGGTGGTCGCCGGCGGCTCCACGATCTCGCAGCAGCTCGCCAAGAACCTCTTCCTCTCGGGGGAGCGCACGCCGTGGCGCAAGGCCCAGGAGGCGATGATCACGGTGATGCTGGAGAGCGTCATGGACAAGCGGCGCATCCTGGAGATCTACCTCAACGTGATCGAGTGGGGCGACGGCGTCTTCGGGGCCGAGGCGGCCGCGCGCCACTACTTCGGCACGAGCGCGGCCGCGCTCACGCCCGGCGCAGGCCGCGCGCCTGGCGGCCATGGTGCCCAGCCCGCGCTTCTACGACCGCAACCGCTCCACGCCCTGGCTCGAGAGGAAGACCCAGATCATCCTCGCGCGCATGGACGCGGCGGAAGTTCCCTGAGGCGGCCGGGAAAATAATCCGCGCGCGAGGGGGACGGCGCGAGGGTCCGCGGCCTAGAATACCGGCGTCCCGCCCGGGCCCGCGGGCCCTTTCCCCGATGACCCTCTCCGCCGACAAGCCCTCCGCCACCCCGCAGGAACATCTCGACGCGGTGTCGAGGCTGCTCGCCAAGCAGCGCCTCGTGGAGGAGCTCGTCCACCGGCAGGGCGGCGGACGGCGAAGGGCACGGGCTCGTCGAGTCCGTCGTCCACCGGCAGAACCTCGCCGAGCTGCAGAAGCGCCTCGACGGGCTGCACCCGGCCGACGTCGCCTTCATCCTCGAGGGCCTGCCCCTCGAGGAGCGCCTCGTCGTCTGGGGCCTCGTGCGCAGCGACCGCGACGGCGACATCCTCCTCGAGGTCTCCGACGCCGTCCGCGACACGCTCCTCGCGGACATGGACTCCGCGGAGATCGTCGCCGCCGCCCAGAACCTGGACGCCGACGAGATCGCCGACCTCGCGCCCGACCTGCCCGAGGAGGTGGTCCAGGACATCATCGAGGCGCAGGACGTCCACGAGCGCGCGCAGCTGCAGTCCGCCCTGTCCTACCCCGAGGGAAGCGTCGGCGCCCTGATGGACTTCGAGGTGGTGAGCATCCGCGAGGACGTGACCTGCGAGGTGGCGCTGCGCTACCTGCGCCGCTTCGACGAGCTTCCGGGGCAGACGGACGCCCTCTTCGTGGTCGACCGCGACGACCACCTGCGCGGGCATCCTCCCGCTCAAGCGCCTGCTGGTGAGCGACCCCGAGATCGAGGTCGCCACGCTCATCGACCGCGACATCGTGTCGTTCTCGCCCGACAGCGAGGCCGAGGAGGCGGCGAAGGCCTTCGAGCGCTACGACCTGGTGAGCGCCCCCGTGGTCTCCGCCGACGGCCGCGTGATCGCCCGCCTCACGATCGACGCGGTGCTCGACTTCGTGCGCGAGCGCCAGGAGACGCAGGAGCTCGCCAAGGTGGGCCTGCGCGAGGAGGAGGACCTCTTCTCCTCGGTCTGGCTCTCGGCGAAGAACCGCGGGCCGTGGCTCGCCCTCAACCTGTGCACCGCCTTCGTCGCCTCGCGGGTGGTGGGCGCCTTCGAGGGGTCCATCGAGAAGCTCGCGGCGCTGGCGGCCCTCATGCCGATCGTGGCCGGCATCGGCGGCAATTCCGGCAACCAGACCGCCACCCTCATCGTCCGCGCCCTGGCCTTCGACCAGGTGAGCGCGGCCAACGCCCGCCGCCTCCTGGCCAAGGAGCTCGGCATCAGCGTGCTGAACGGCGCGCTGTGGGGCAGCGTCCTGGGCTTCGTGGCCTGGCTCCTGTACCGCAACGTCGCCCTGGGGGGCGTGATGGCGATGGCCATGATGCTGAACCTCGTCGTCGCCGCGCTCGCCGGGCTCTTCATCCCGCTCGCCATGGAGCGCTTCGGGCGCGACCCGGCCATCGGCTCGAGCGTGTTCCTCACCTTCGTGACGGACAGCATGGGCTTCTTCATCTTCCTCGGCCTCGCCACGGTCTTCCTCTTCTAGCGGCGATGGCGCGGCTCTTCTTCGCCCTGTGGCCCGACGAAGCCGCGCGGGCCGCGCTCGCCGCGAAGTCGACGGAGGTGGCACGGCGCTGCGCCGGCCGGCCCGTCCCCGGGGCGAACCTGCACCTCACGCTCGCCTTCCTGGGGGAGGTCGACGCGGGCGCGATCCCGGCGCTGCGCCACGCCGCGCGGCCCGGACCGGAGGCGGGCTTCGAGCTCGTGCTCGACCAGCTGGGCGCCTTCGCGCGGGCGGGGGTGGCGTGGGCGGGATGCCGCCGGCACCCGCAGGAGCTCCTCGCCCTGCAGGCCGGGCTCGCGCGGCGGATCCGGGAGGCGGGCTTCGCGCCGGACGAGCGCGCTTTCGCGGCGCATCTCACCCTCGCCCGCCGCATCCGCGAGCCGCTGGCCCCGGAACCGATGGAGGCGGTGCGGTGGCGGGTGGGCTCGTTCGCGCTGGTGGAGTCGGTGCGGGGCGAAGGCGCCTACCGCACGCTCGCCGAATGGCCGCTGGAGGGGGGAAAAACGTGAAGGCCGCGCCGGACGGCGCCTGGCCTTCGGAGGAATCCATTCACCCGTTTGCGAGGCGCTCCCCGCGCGGCGTCTCCGGCCGCTTTCGCTGCCGTTCCGTCGGGTCGCGCCTCGTATTCGGGTCAGGCCGTGGGAGGCCCGGAAGCCAGGGGCTTCCGTTCAGCTCATCGGCTTGATCAGCGGGGTGATGACCGGGGTGACCGCGGGAGCCATGGGCTTCGCGGGGGCCGCGGGCTTCTTTGCCGCCTTCTTTTTCGCTGGCTTCTTCTTGGCTTTCTTGGCCGGCTTCTTCGCAGCCTTCTTCTTCTTGGCCGCGGGCTTCTTCTTCGCGACTTTCTTCTTCGCGGTCTTTTTCGCCGCTTTCTTCTTCGCGGCGGGCTTCTTCTTCGCAGCGGGCTTCTTCTTCGCCGCAGGCTTCTTGGTGACCTTCTTCTTCGCGGCCGGTTTCTTGGCGGCCTTCTTCTTCGCAGCGGGTTTCTTCTTCGCGGTTGCCATCGTCTTGCTCCTTTCGATTGTTGGACCGAAGTGTCTCTACGTCCCGGGCGGCAGCTTCGCCGTGGCTCCCGGCACTACCAAGCGTTCGGGTTTTCGATCGAACGGTGAAGCCTGGTGGCTCTTTTCCGGCACTTCGCGCGCTTTCGCGGCATCGAAGAACCGGCTTGGTGGAGCGGATGATATGCGAAAAAATCCGCGGAACCGCGGTTTGGGGGTGTGTCAAGCGCGTCTATTTGATCGAACTCGCGCGCAGATGGTATCGAATCGATACTATCGAGGGGTCGATTTTCCGCCGGATTCGCCGGCGCGCTCAGTCGAGCGTCGTTTCCCCGGCGAAGAGGGACGCGATGGACTCGCGCGGGCGCACCTGCACCGCGCGCTCGCCGTCGACCATCACCTCCGCCGGGCGCGGCCGCGAGTTGTAGTTCGAGCTCATCACCATCCCGTAGGCTCCCGCCGAGAGGATGGCGACGCCGTCGCCGGGCGCGATCGCCAGGCGCCGGTCCGTGCCCAGGACGTCGGAGGACTCGCACACCGGGCCGACCACGTCGTAGAGGGCCTGCGGCCGGTCCAGCGTGGCGAGCGGCGAGATGTCGTGCCAGGCCTCGTAGAGCGCCGGGCGGATGAGCTCGCTCATCGAGGCGTCGACGATGGCGAAGCGCTTGCCCTTGTCGAGCTTCAGGTACTCCACGCGCGAGAGCAGGACGCCGGCGTTGCCGACGATGGCCCGGCCGGGCTCCACCACCACCGAGTAGCCGGTTCCGGCCAGGCGCGAGGCCACGGCGGCGCACCAGCAGGCCGATGTCGAGCGACTCCTCCTCGTCGCGGTAGCGGATGCCCAGGCCGCCGCCCACGTCCACGTGCCGGACGGGGATGCCGCGCGCGCCCACCGCGGCGGCGAGCTCCAGCACGCGCTCGAGCGCCTCCTCGAGCGGCGCCATGTCCAGGATCTGCGAGCCGATGTGGCAGTCGATCCCCGTCACCTGCGAGGTTCGGCAGCCGCGCCGCGAGCTCGTACGCGGCCACGGCGCGCTCGTGGGCGATCCCGAACTTGTTGCCCTTGAGGCCGGTGGAGATGTAGGGATGGGTGCGCGCGTCGACGTCCGGGTTCACGCGCAGCGACACCGGGGCGCGCACGCCCAGCGCGCCCGCCACCGCGTCCAGGCGCTCGAGCTCCGGCTCGCTCTCGACGTTGAAGCAGCGGATCCCCGCCAGGAGCGCGGCGCGGATCTCCTCCACGGTCTTGCCCACGCCCGAGAAGATGACGCGGTCGGCGCGCCCGCCGGCGGCGAGGACGCGCGCGAGCTCCCCGCCGGAGACGATGTCGAAGCCCGACCCGAGGCGGGCGAGGATGCCCAGCACCGCGAGGTTGGAGTTCGCCTTCACCGCGTAGCACACGAGGTGGTCGGTGCCGGCGAGCGCCTGGTCGAAGGCCTTCCAGGCCGTTTCGATCGCGGCGCGGGAGTAGACGTAGCAGGGGGTGCCGAAGCGCGCCGCCACGTCGGCGAGGCGCGTGCCCTCCATCCACAGCTCGCCTTCGACGCGCCGCACCGAGCTCATGGCGCGGCGCTCGCGGCCGGCTTCGGGGGATCGGGAAGCTTGAGCGGACCCTTCTGCCCGCAGGCGCCGAGGGCGAGGGCGAGCGCGATCCAGGCGAGAGCGCGTATCATGCGCCGGAAGCGTAGCACAGCCCCTCCATCCCCCATGAACGAGAGCGAATTCCACCGCGCCGTCGACGAGGTCCTCGCGCGAATCGAGCGCGCCGCGGAGGCGACCGAGGGCGATCGACGCCGACCTCGAGGCCGGCATCCTCACCCTCGAGTGCCCCGACGGCAGCCGGATCATCGTCAACCGCCAGGCGCCCAACCGCGAGATCTGGGTGGCCGCGCGCTCCGGCGGCTTCCACTTCGCCTGGAAGGACGGCGCCTGGCGCGACACGCGCTCGGGCGCCGAGTTCTTCGCCAGCCTCGCGGAAATCGCGCGCCTGCAAGCCGGCGAAGCCCTGCGATTCGGCTGATTCCGGGCCTTTCCCGGAGATAGTATCGATTCGACACGAAACGTCGGGCGCGCAAATCCTTGACTTTGTCGTGTCGACTCGATACTAATTGGGGGCGCGTGGAGCGCGACGGGAGGGCGGATTGGACAAGAACCCGCTGGTGCTTCTGGAGCTGGTCGAGCGCCTGGCGAACCTCATGCGCTCGGAGCTGCGCAAGGCGGGAAGCGACGAGAGCCTGCAGCCCGTCCACCTGCACGCGCTCATCTATCTTAGCAAGGCGAACCGCTACTCCAACACCCCCCAGGCGCTCGCCGCCTACCTGGGCCTCACGAAGGGCACGGTCTCGCAGACGCTCCTCATCCTCGACCGGCGCGGCCTCATCGAGCGCTACCAGGACGACATCGACCGGCGGGTCGTCCGGCTGCGGCTCTCGACCGCCGGGGAGCAGCTGCTCTACGAGGCCCAGCCGGCGCTCGCCTGGCAGAACGCCACCCGCAACATCAGCCCGAACCGCATCCGCAACGCCACCTCGGCCCTGCGCGAGACGCTCGCCACCTTCCAGGAGGACAACGAGGGGGCGATGTTCGGCGAATGCACGGACTGCGCCCACTGCCAGAAGCTCTCGCAGCGCATCTTCCGGTGCGGGCTGATGGGCGACCGCCTCTCGGGGCCGGAGACGAGGCGCCTTTGCTGGCTCTTCGAGGCGAAGCGGGAGAGCGAGTAGGCGCCCGCGGGCGGGCTACAGCCGCGCGCGCGCCCGGGCGATCGCGGCGCGGACCGCCTCGGGCGCGGTGCCCCCGGTGTGCCGGCGCAGGGCCACGGAGCCCTCGGGCGTCAGCAGCTCGAACACGTCGCCCTCGATCCGGTCCGAGAAGGCGCGCAGCTTCTCCAGGGGCAGCTCGGAAAGGTCGCGCCCGGCCTGCTCGGCCTCGCGGACGGCCCGGGCGACGATCTCGTGGGCGTCGCGGAAGGCCACGCCCTTGCGCACGAGGTAGTCGGCCAGGTCGGTCGCCGTGGCGAACCCCTGCGCGAGCGCCTCGCGCATGCGCTCCGGCCTCGCGGTCACGCCCCCCAGGAGCTCGGCGAGGATCGTGAAGGTGTCGGCCAGCGTGTCGGCGGCGTCGAAGAGCGGCTCCTTGTCCTCCTGGTTGTCCTTGTTGTAGGCGAGCGGCTGCGCCTTGACCACGGTGAGCAGCGCCACGAGGGCCCCGTAGACGCGGCCGGTCTTGCCGCGCATGAGCTCGGGGACGTCCGGGTTCTTCTTCTGCGGCATGATCGAGGAGCCCGTGCAGAAGCGGTCGGCGATGTCGACGAACCCGAACCGGGGGTTCATCCACAGGACCAGCTCCTCGGCGAGGCGCGAGACGTGCGCCATCGCGAGCGCCCCGGCGGCGAGGAATTCGATGGCGAAGTCCCGGTCCGAGACCGCGTCCAGGGAGTTCTCGCACACGCCGTCGAAGCCCAGCTCGGCCGCCACCGACTCGCGGTCGATGGGAAAGCTCGTCCCCGCCAGCGCCGCCGCGCCCAGGGGCAGGCGGTTGACGCGCCGGCGGCAGTCCGCCAGCCGCTCGCCATCGCGGGAGAACATCTCGAAATAGGCCATCAGGTGGTGCCCGAACGTGACGGGCTGCGCCACCTGGAGGTGGGTGAAGCCCGGCATCACGGTCCCGGCGTGGGGCTCGGCCAGGTCGAGGAGGCGCTCCCGGACCGCGCGAAGGAGCCCCAGGAGGGAGTCGATCTCGGCGCGCAGCCACAGGCGGATGTCGGTGGCGATCTGGTCGTTGCGCGAGCGGGCCGTGTGCAGGCGCTTGCCGGCGTCGCCCACGAGCTCCGTGAGGCGCGCCTCGATGTTCAGGTGCACGTCCTCGCGGGCGACCGACCACTCGAACCGGCCCTCGCGGATCTCGTCGGCCACCTGGGCCATCCCGCGCTCGATCGCCTCGAGGTCCGCCGCCGGCAGGATGCCGCAGCGCCGCAGCATGCGGGCGTGGGCGAGCGAGCCCTGGATGTCGAACGCGGCGAGGCGCTGGTCGAACGAGACCGAGGCGGTATAGCGCTGCATGAGCCTGTCGGCGGGCTCGGCGAAGCGGCCGGACCAGGCCTTGGCGGGCGCCTTGGCGCCGGTCGGGGAATCTTCGTGTTGCATGGAGTCGGCCGCGTCGGGAAGAATGGCTGCGTGTCGAGTATAAATCAGACGGGTGCGGGCATCCGGCTGCCCAACTTCTGCAACCTGGGCGTGATGCTGCGCGTGCTGGTCATCGCCAACCTCTTCGTGCTGGCGGCCGCGGTGATGCGCACGCTCCAGGCCTCCGAGCTCGCGGGGCACTTCCTGGTGGGCGCGGCCGCCGCCGAGCCCGTCATCATCGTCTCGCTCACGCTGCTGTGCGCCGGGCGGCGCGTGCTGCACTCCCTCGCCTACCCGGCCGCCGTCGCCGCGGTGGTCGCGCTCGAGCTCGCCCTCGCCTGGGGCTGGGGCGAGATCTTCGGCGCGATGTTCCCGGACCAGGCCCCGGCGTCGTTCGCCCGCGAGGCCTTCTTCGTGCTCTTCGTGACCGGCGTGATCCTCGCGTACTTCGACCTTCGCGCCCGCGCCCAGTCGCCCGCCATCGCGCAGGCGCGCATCCAGGCGCTGCAGGCGCGGATCCGCCCGCACTTCCTCTACAACAGCATCAACGCCGTCCTGTCGCTCATCCGCTCCGAGCCCAAGCGGGCCGAGCGGGCCCTCGAGGACCTGGCCGACCTCTTCCGGGTCCTCATGGCCGACAACCGGGCCCTCAACCCGCTCTCCCGGGAGATCGACATCGCCCGCCAGTACCTGGCGATCGAGGAACTGCGCCTGGGCGAGCGGCTGCGCGTGACCTGGCGCATCGACCGCATGCCCGCGGACGCGCTGGTCCCGGCGCTGCTCCTGCAGCCGCTGGTGGAGAACGCGGTCTACCACGGCGTCGAGCCCCTGGAGGAGGGAGGGGAGATCGCCATCGAGGTCACCGGATCGGACGACCGGATCCTCATCCGCCTCACGAACCCGTTCCGGGCCGGCGCCGACAACCACGCCGGCAACCGGATGGCGCTCGCCAACATCCGCGAGCGGCTGCAGCTGCACTTCGACGCCGAGGCGAGCCTGCAGTCGCGCGCCGCCGGCTCGACCTACGAGGTGACCCTGCGCCTGCCCCTCATCACGGCCCCCCGATGACGCTCGCCGACGCCCGCGTCCCCCGGATCCTCATCGCCGACGACGAGGCGCCCGCGCGCTCGCGCCTGCGCGACCTGCTCGACGACTGCCGCCCCGAGTTCCCGCTCACCATCGTCGACGAGGCGAGGAACGGGCGCGAGGCGCTCGAGATCGTCGGCCGCGAGAAGGTGGACATCGTCCTCCTGGACGTCCGGATGCCCCTGATGGACGGCATGGAGGCGGCGCGCCACCTCGCCGGGCTCCCGAACCCGCCGGGAATCATCTTCACCACGGCCTTCGACGCCTACGCGATCAAGGCCTTCGAGGTGAACGCCATCGACTATCTCCTGAAGCCCATCCGGGCCGAGCGCCTCCTCGCCGCGCTGCGCAAGGCGGTCGCGGCCTCGCCCAGCCGGGAGGCGCTGGCGGCGGCGGCGAACCAGCCGCGCCGGCACCTGAGCGTGCACGAGCGGGGCCGCATCCACCTCGTCGCGGTGGCGGACATCCTGTACCTGCGCGCCGAGCAGAAGTACGTGACCATCCGGACCGAGGAACGGGAGCACCTCGTCGAGGAATCCCTCACGCGCCTGGAGGAGGAGTTCGGCGAGGCCTTCGTCCGGGTGCACCGCAACTGCCTGGTGGCGCGCGCCGCGATCGAGGGCTTCGAGAGGAACGCCGCGGAGAGCGAGTCGGGATGGGCGGTCGTGATCCGGGGCACGGGCGAGCGCCTGGCGGTCAGCCGCCGGCAGCAGCACGTGGTCAAGGAGTTCCGCTAGCGCTATTCCCAGTAAGGCGGGTCGCCGAAGGCCTTCTTCAGGTGCTCGATGAAGAAGCGGACCTTGGCCGGAAGGAGGCGGCGCTCCGGGAAGACCGCGTAGACGTTGTTGCCCGGCACCGCGAACTCGTCGAGCACGGAGACGAGGCGCCCCTTCTTCACCTCCTCGCTCACTTCCCAGGCGCTCCTCAGGGCGAGGCCCTCGCCGGCGAGCGCCCAGCGGGTGAGGACCTCGCCGTCGTTGCACTGGAGGTTTCCGGTCACCTTGACGGTCACGGGCTTGCCGCGGTCGTGGAACGACCAGGTGTCGGCCACGCCGTCCTCGGTGCTGGTCACGAGGCAGTTGTGGCGCGCCAGGTCCGCGAGCGTCCTGGGCCGGCCGGCCCGCTTCAGGTAGGCGGGCGAGGCGCACAGCACGCGGTGGTTGCGGGCGAGCTTCACGGCCACGAGGTCCGCGCTCTTCAGGTCGGCGATGCGCACCGCGAGGTCGAAGCGCTCGTTCTTGAGGTCGACGACGCGCTCCGACAGGTGCAGCTGCACCGCGAGGTTGGGGTGCGCGGAAAGGAACGCGGGCAGGTGCGGCGCGATGTGCTTGCGCCCGAAGGCGGTGGGCGCCGTGACGATGAGGCGTCCGGCCGCGCTCTTGGCGCCCGCGGTCAGCGCGTCCTCGGCCGAGCGCAGTTCTTCCAGGACGCGATGGCAATCCTCGTAAAATGTGGCACCCTCGGGGGTGAGGGTGACCTTCCGCGTGGAGCGCTTGAACAGCTTCACGCCGAGGCGCTCCTCGAGCTGGTCGATCCGCCGGCCCACCATCGCCGGCGTGATGCCTTCCTCGCGGGCAGCGGCCGACAGGCTGCCGCGCTGCGCGACATCCACGAAGGTGGTCAGCTCCTTGAACTTGTCCATCGCCGACTTGAAGTATAAGACCTTTTCCGAAAGGTGGCGATTACCTCAACCCAAGTCACATAATAAACTCGAGGGTTGAACATTCAACAGGGGACGCGAGCATCCGGGAGCCCGTCCGCGCCCCCCACGTTACCGAAAGGCAGACCATGGATACCAAGATCGTCCTCCCCGCCGGCATGGAAATCACGGGCGCGCTCAAGCCCGAGTACGGCCGCGTCCTCACGCCCGAGGCCCTCGCCTTCGCCGCGAAGCTGCTGCGCCAGTTCGGCCCGCGCCGCCTGGAGCTGCTGGCCGCCCGCGGCGAGCGCCAGAAGGACTTCGACGCCGGCAAGCTGCCCGACTTCCTGCCCGCCACGAAGTCCGTCCGCGACGCCGACTGGAAGGTCGCCGACCAGCCCAGGGACATCCTGGACCGCCGCGTCGAGATCACCGGCCCGACGGACCGCAAGATGGTGATCAACGCCCTCAACTCGGGCGCCTCCACCTTCATGGCGGACTTCGAGGACGCCAACTGCCCCACCTGGGAGAACATGATCGAGGGCCAGGCGAACCTCATGGACGCCGTGCGCCGCACGATCACCTTCGAGCAGGCCGGCAAGTCCTACCGGCTGAACGAGAGGACGGCCGTCCTCTTCCCGCGCCCGCGCGGCTGGCACCTGGACGAGAAGCACGTGAAGCTCGACGGCAAGCCCGTCTCCGGCGGGATCCTCGACTTCGCGCTCTACTTCTTCCACAACGCGAAGGAGCTGCTCGCCCGCGGCTCCGGCCCCTACTTCTACCTGCCCAAGATGGAGTCGCACCTCGAGGCGCGCCTCTGGAACGACATCTTCACCGTGGCGCAGAAGGAGGCGGGCGTTCCCCACGGCTCGATCAAGGCGACCGTCCTCATCGAGACGATCGTGGCCGCCTTCGAGATGGACGAGATCCTCTGGGAGCTGCGCGAGCACTCGGCGGGCCTCAACATCGGCCGCTGGGACTACATCTTCTCGTGCATCAAGAAGTTCCGCTCGCACCCCGAGTTCTGCCTCGCCGACCGCGCGCAGGTCACGATGACCGCGCCCTTCATGCGCGCCTACGCGCTGCTGCTCGTGAAGACCTGCCACCGCCGGGGCGCCCCGGCCATGGGCGGCATGGCGGCGCAGATCCCCATCAAGAACGACCCCGCGGCCAACGAGGCGGCGATGGAGAAGGTGCGCGCCGACAAGCTGCGCGAGGTGACCGACGGCTGCGACGGGACCTGGGTCGCCCACCCGGGCCTGGTGCCCATCGCGAAGGAGGTCTTCGACAAGCACATGCCGCAGCCCAACCAGTACGGCAAGCAGCACCCGGAAGTGAACGTGACGGCGGCGGACCTGCTGAACTTCAAGCCCGAGGCGCCCATCACGGAGGCGGGCGTGCGCAACAACATCCAGGTCGGGATCCAGTACATCGGCTCCTGGCTGGGCGGCAACGGCTGCGTGCCCATCTTCAACCTGATGGAGGACGCCGCCACCGCGGAGATCTCGCGCTCGCAGGTGTGGCAGTGGATGCGCTCGCCCAAGGGCGTGCTGGCCGACGGCCGCAAGGTGACCCGCGAGCTCTTCCACGAGCTCCTGCAGGACGAGCTGAGGAAGACGCCGTCGATCGTGGGCGCCGAGGCCTTCGCCGCGGGCAAGTACGCGGAAGGAGCGCGGCTCTTCGAGGAGATCAGCACTTCCGACGACTACGTCGAGTTCCTCACCCTGCCGGCGTACAAGGCGCTGGCGTAGGGACCCTCACCCCCAGCCCCTCTCCCAAGGGAGAGGGGAGCGAGTATCTCCCTTCTCCCTTGGGAGAAGGGTCGGGGATGAGGGTAGCAAGCCCGCCGCAAGGCGGGCTTTTTCTTTTGCGGCGTGCGGAATATCCTGCCCTCTTTCCCCCGACTGCGCCGCAGACCGCGCGGCAGGGGGAGGGCAGGATGGCGTCATCCCTTCCGGGAAGGAGGCGACGATGAAGCCGGGCGACGTGACGGAGTTCTTCTTCGCGGGAGCGGGCTCGATGCCGGGCCTGCTCATCTGGCTGGGCGATCCCGGCCTCGCGGTGATCGTGCTGGTGGGGCTGATGCTGGCGGCCTGCGTGGCCGGGATGGCCGACCCCGAGGCGCCTTTCCGCACCATGCCCGAGCCCGGGCGCGCCCGCGACGACTGACGGCGGGCTATTCCGGCATCCGCCAGGCGGTGCCGCACTTGCGGCACTTCACCCGCAGCCACGGGTACGGAAGCGGCGTCGCCGCCGGGTCGAGGTACGGGCCCTCGGCCGCGTGCCCCGTCGCCAGGATCTCGAAGCGCGCGTAGGTCTTGCAGGCCGGGCAGGTCGAGCGGTTGCCGTAGACCTCGGCGCGCTCGAGCACGGTGATGTACCGGCGCCACGAGAACCAGCCCAGCACGATGGCGCCCAGGACCAGCGCGAGGAGCGAGGCCGCCTTCCATCCGAATTGCGCGAAGCTGATCGCCTCCAGGCAGGAGGCGACCACGATCCCGCACAGGAAGCAGGTGGTGAACGCGAGGTGGCTCTCGATGAGCTGCCGCTCGTACCACTTGCGGAAGCCCATCTTGCGGATTCGCGACGCGATGTCCATCGCCCGAGGATACTCGGCGACGGGGCGGCCGGGCGCAAGCCCGGCGGGGCGCTAGCGGCCGGTCGTCGGCGCGGGCCGGGGAACGGGCCGGGGCGCGGGCCGCGGCGGAACGGGCTGGACGGGCCGGTTGGGCCAGCCGCCGTAGACGATCACCGGCGCATCGCGCGCCGCCTCGCGCTCGAGGGCCTCGCGCTCGAGCCGCTCTTCCCGCTCGCGGCGCTGCCGCGCTTCTTCCGCCTCCCGGGCCGCGCGCTCCTCGAGCCGCTTGCCGGCCTCGTCTCCCTTGCGCAGCAGCTCCTCGCGCTGCGAGGCGTCGTAGTCCGTGTTCGCCGGCGTGGCGTCCACCTTGCGCTCCTGGTCCGACTTCGCGCACGGCGCCTGCTGGTAGGTCACCTTCCCGTCGGCCGTGGTGCAGCGGTAGACCTGCTGCGCCACGGCGGGCGTGCCGGCGAGCGCAAGGGCGAGGAAGAGGGGCCCTGCCGCGCGCATGCCCAGTGCTTCAGCCACCCGGCTTGGCTTGCGGTCGCGCCTGCCCCGGCTTGCCGGGGAAGCCCCACGGGGTGACCCAGGGAACGTCCTCGGCGGGCCGCGACGCCTCCTCGCGCTGGCGGCGAAGGCGCTCCTCGCGGGCGTAGGCCTCCCGCTCGCGCAGGCGGGCCATCTCGCGATCGCGGGCTTCGCGGGCGAAGCGATCCGCGAGCGGGTCGCCCCACATCGCCTCCGTTTCGAGCATGCGGCGCGCCTGGACCTCGTCCGGGCTCGGCGGCCGCGGGTTGTCGAGCCGCCGCTGGGAGCGATCGCCCGTGCAGGGCGTCTCCTGGTAGGTGATGCGGCCGTCGGGCGAGGTGCACTTGTACAGCGACTGCGCCGTGGCGGCCGGCGCCGAGGCGGCGACGAGCAGCGTTGCCAGCAAATGGGTGAGGCGCCTCATAGGACCCCCGATTCCCGTGCCTGGCGGTCGGCGTGGTAGCTCGAGCGCACCATCGGCCCGCAGGCGGCATTGGCGAAACCCATCGCCGTGGCCTCTTCCGCGAACATCCGGAACTCGTCGGGATGCACGTAGCGGGCGACGCCCAGGTGGCTCCTCGAGGGCTGCAGGTACTGGCCGATCGTCAGCATGTCCACGCCGTGCTCGCGCAGGTCGCGCATCACGGCGAGGATCTCCGCGTTCGTCTCCCCGAGCCCCACCATGAGGCCGGACTTCGTGGGCGTGCCGCGGTGGGCGGCCTTGAAGTCGGCGAGCAGCCTGAGCGAATGCGCGTAGTCCGAGCCCGGGCGCGCCTGGGCGTAGAGCCGCGGCACGGTCTCCAGGTTGTGGTTCATCACGTCGGGCGGCGCGGCGGCGAGGATCGCGAGCGCCCGGTCGAGGCGGCCGCGGAAGTCCGGCGTGAGGATCTCGATCCTCGTGGCGGGCGAGAGCTCGCGCACGGCGCGGATGCAGTCCACGAAGTGCTGCGCGCCGCCGTCCCTCAGGTCGTCGCGGTCCACGCTCGTGACCACCACGTAGGCGAGCTTCATCGCGGCGATCGTCTCGCCCAGGTGCCGGGGCTCCTCGGGGTCCAGCGGCTGCGGCCGTCCGTGGGCGACGTCGCAGAAGGGGCAGCGCCGCGTGCACAGCTCGCCCATGATCATGAAGGTCGCCGTGCCGTGCCCGAAGCATTCGCCGATGTTGGGACAGGAGGCTTCCTCGCAGACCGTGTTGAGCTTCGCGCCGCGCAGGATCCGCTTGATCTCGTGGAAGCGCTCGCCGCCGCCCGCGCGCGCGCGGATCCACTCCGGCTTGCGCAGGGGCTCGGTCGCGACGACCTTGATGGGAATGCGCGAGGTCTTCCCGGCGCGCTTGGCGTCGAGCTTGGAGTCGGGAGTGCGGGCGTCGGGCATTGGGGGCCTCAGGCGGCGCGCAGGCAAGCGAGCAAGGTCGCCTGCCAGCGCTGCTGCACTGCAGTAATCGTATCACGCACCCCCAGGTCGGCCAGGCGGGTGGCGGCGAGGCCCGGATAGCCGCAGGGGTTGATGCGCGCGAATGCCGAGAGGTCCGCGTCCACGTTGAGGGCGATGCCGTGGAAGCTGCAGCCGCGCGAGACGCGAAGCCCCACGGCCGCGATCTTGGCGCCCGAGACGTAGACGCCCGGCATCCCCGCCCGGCGCTCGCCGCGGATGCCGTAGCCGGCGAGCAGGTCGATCACCGACTGCTCGAGGCGGCGCACCAGCTCCTTCACGCCGACGCCCGCGCGCCTCAGGTCGAGGAGCACGTAGGCGACGAGCTGGCCCGGCCCGTGCCAGGTGACCTGGCCGCCGCGGTCGATGCGCACGACGGGGATGGGGCCCGCGTCCAGCACGTGCTCCGGCTTCGCGGCGAGGCCCAGGGTGAACACCGGCGGGTGCTCGACGAACCAGAGCTCGTCGGCCGTGGCCTCGTCCCGCGCCCTGGTGAAGGCCTGCATGGACCGCCACACGGTCTCGTAGTCGGCCCGGCCCAGCGCGCGCGTCACCGGCTGCACGGCCGCGGCGCCCTAGAGCACCATCATCACCATCGGGTGGCCGGAGAGCTCCTTGTACAGGGCGTCCAGCTGCTCGCGCGAGCGCGCGTTGATGGTGACGGTGACGGAAAGGTACTTTCCCGCCTTCGACGGACGCATCTCCATCGTGGCGGGGTCGAAGTCGGGGGCGTGGCGCAGCACCACCTCGAGCACGGCCTGCGCGTAGCCGTCCTCGCGCAGGCCCATCACCTTGATGGGGAACGGCGTCGGGAAGGCGAGGAGCGGCTTCGCCCCGGGACCGTCGGCGCGCATGGCCGGAACCGGGCTCAGTCGGCCACGGCCGAGGCCGCCGCGAGCCTCGCCTTGTACTCCTGGAACAGGGCGTGCATGCGGCGGAACACCGGGCCCGGCACCCCCGCGCCCACCGGCTTGCCGTCGAGCGTGGTGACGGCGAGGACCTCCTTGGTCGACGACGAGAGCCAGATCTCGTCGGCGGCGCGCACCTCGGCCTCCGCGACCGGGCGGACTTCGAAGCGGAGCTTCCCGTCCCGCGCGAGCTCGGTGAGGAGCTCGTAGGTGATGCCGAGCAGGATGTGGTTGTCCTGCGGCGCGGCGGCCACGGCGCCGTCCTTCACGACGAAGACGTTGGAGGCCGCGGCCTCCGTGAGGAACCCGTCCCGGAACAGGATCGTCTCCGTGGCGCCGGCGTCGGCGGAGATCTGCCGGGCCAGCACGTTGCCCAGGAGCGAGGTGGACTTGATGTGGCACTTCTCCCAGCGGAAGTCCTTCGCGCTGACGCAGGCCACGCCCTTGTCGACCATCTCCGGCGAGGGCGTCGAGAGCGGCGACGCCATCATGAAGACCGTGGGCACGAGCCCGGCCGGGATGACGTGGTCGCGCTTCGGGGGGACGCCGCGCGTGACCTGGATGTAGACCGACTGGTTGCCGGGGTGGTGCGCCAGGAGCCGGTTCACCTCCGCGATCCACTGGTCCACGGTGTGCGGGTTGGCGAGCTTGATCTCGTCCATCGAGCGCTGCAGCCGCTGGAAGTGCTCGCGGGCGCGCAGGAGCTTGCCGCCGTAGGCCGGGACCACCTCGTAGACGCCGTCGCCGAAGATGAACCCCCGGTCCAGCGGGGAGATGCGGATCTCGTCGAGGGGCAGCAGTTCGCCGTTGAAGTGCGCGATCGGGGAGGTCATGGCGTCTACCTGAAGAGGAGGCGGATCGTGTCCCATCCGCGGGAGAGGAACCCGGCCACCGGCACGTCCTCGAGGGCCACGACGGGGACCTCGGCGACGGCGGCGTTGTCGCGGGCGAGTTTCATTATCCCCGCTTTCTGGCCCCTGGAGTAGGGCGCGACGAAGGGCTGCACCGTCGTGAGCTGCGCCTTGAGGCCCGCGAAGCGCTCGCGCGGGAGCGTGAGCCAGACGTCGCGGTCGAAGCCCAGCTTCACGGTGGCGCTCGTGCCCTTGAAGATCTCCGGGGTGGCCACGACCTCGCCCTTCCTGTACAGGCGCTGCGTGTCGTAGGCGAGGAAGCCGAAGTTGAGGAGCTTGTGGTTCTCCGACATGCGCAGCGCGTCGCTCTGCGCGCCCATCACGACGGACACCAGGCGGCGCTCGCCGCGCCGGGCGGAGGCCACGAGGCAGTAGCCCGCGGCCTCGGTGAACCCCGTCTTCACGCCGTCCACCGTGGGATCGAGCCACAGGAGCCGGTTGCGGTTGGCCTGCGTGATGCCGTTCCAGGTGAATTCCCTCTGCGAGTAGAGCGCGTACTCGGCCGGGAAGTCGCGGATGAGGGCCGCGGCGAGGTGGGCCATGTCGCGCGCCGTGGCGTAGTGGCCGGGCGCAGGCAGGCCCGTGGAGTTCACGAAGCTCGAGTTGCGAAGCCCCAGCCTCCTGCGCCTCGCGGTTCATGAGCTGCGCGAAGGCCTCCTCCGTCCCGGCCACGGCCTCGGCGAGCGCGATGGTGGCGTCGTTGCCCGACTGCACGATCATGCCGCGCAGCAGGTCGGCCACCGCGGCGGGCTTCTTCGGGTCGACGAACATGCGCGAGCCCCCGGTCTTCCAGGCCCTTTCCGAGACGGGCACGGTCTTCGCGGGATCGAGCTTGCGGTCGCGGATCGCCGAGAACACGAGGTAGGCGGACATGAGCTTGGTGAGCGAGGCGGGCTCGAAGCGGTCCTCCTCGGACTGCGCCGCGAGCGCCTGCCCCGAGAGCGTGTCGAGCAGGTACCAGGCCCGCGCGGCGACGGGGGGCGGCGTGAGGGCCTGGGCGAGGGCGGCGATCGGCAGGGCGACGAGGAGCAGGAGGGCGAGCGGGCGTGTCATGGAGCGGCGTCTCAGCGGGTTGCGGGGGTGATGACGGGGGCGAGGTCGAGCGAGGCGCGGATCTTGTCCGCGATGGCCTGGGCCTCCTCGCGGTTGCGGTAGGGCCCGAGGCGCACGCGGTGCAGGCTTGCGCCGGCGGCGACCTCGATCGGCTCGTTCAGCCACGGGAGCGAGCGGGCGAGGTGGTCGCGGAAGCTCTCGGCGTTCTCGGCGCTCGAGAAGGCGCCGAGCTGGAGGTACAGGCCCGACGGGCCGGGCGCCAGGAGCGGCGTGGCGATTTCCGCGGCGCGCGGCGGCGGAAGCGGGGCGGATGCGGGCGCCGGCGACGCGGCCGCGACCGCGAGCCGGGCTGCGTCGCGCGCGAACACGCGCTCGACCTCCACCGGCCCGCTGCCGGGGCCGGCGATGCCCAGCTTCGCCGCCGCGGCGTAGGAAAGGTCGATGACCCGCCCCTCGTGGAAGGGCCCGCGGTCGTTCACGCGCACGACCACGGATTGGCCCGACTTGAGGCTCGTCACCCGGGCGTAGCTCGGGATGGGCAGCGTCTTGTGCGCGGCGGTCATGGCGAACATGTCGTAGACCTCGCCGGAGGAGGTCTTCTGGCCGTGGAACTTGCGGCCGTACCAGGAGGCGAGGCCGCGCTCGCGCACGGGGTCGTCGTTCACCGCGGGGGCGTAGGTGCGCCCGAACACGGTGTAGGGGCGGTTGGCGTAGCGGTGGTAGGGCTCGTCGCGGGGCACGGCGTCGGGAATCGAGGCGATGTCGACCGGGATCGATTCCGGCGGCCCGTCGTCGGAGTAGTAGGCGGGCTTGGCCGCCGGCGGGGCCTTGGGCGCCGTGCCGCAGGCGGCCACCGCCAGCGCCACGAGGGCGAGGGCCGCGGCGCGCATCAGCTCGACACCAGCTGCTTGTGGGTGGAGATCGACATGAGGATGCCGAAGCCCGCGAGCATCGACAGCAGCGCGGTGCCGCCGTAGCTCACCAGCGGCAGCGGCACGCCCACCACGGGCAGGATCCCGCTCACCATGCCCATGTTCACGAACGCGTAGGTGAAGAACGTGAGCGTGACGGCGCCGGCGGTAAGGCGGGCGAAGGTGGTCGAGGCGTTGGCCGCGATCATGAGGCCGCGTCCCACGATGATGATGTAGAGCGCGATGAGCACCAGGTTCCCCGCCAGGCCGAACTCCTCGCCGAACACCGCGAGGATGAAGTCCGTGGAGCGCTCGGGAACGAAGTCGAGCTGCGCCTGCGTGCCGTTGAGCCAGCCCTTGCCCAGCACCCCGCCCGAGCCGATGGCGATGGTGGCCTGGATGATGTGGTAGCCGGCGCCCAGCGGGTCCTCGTTCGGGTCGAGGAGGGTCAGCACGCGCCTCCTCTGGTAGTCGTGCAGCATGCCCCACAGGAAGGGCAGGCTCACGAGGCCCGTCACGGCGAGCCCTCCGAGGATCTTCCAGGAAAGGCCCGCGAGGAAGATCACGAAGAAGCCGGAGGCGAAGATGAGCAGGGCCGTGCCCAGGTCGGGCTGGCGCACGACCAGGCCCACGGGCAGCGCGAGCAGGATCGCCGCGAGGGCGTAGTCGCGCAGCTGGATGCCCTCCTGGTGGCGGTGGAAGTACCACGCGAGCACCAGCGGCACGCCGATCTTCATGATCTCGGAGGGCTGGATCGTGGTGAAGCCGAGGTTGAGCCAGCGGCGGGCGCCGTTGCGCACCTCGCCGAAGAGCGCCACGCCCACCAGCAGCGCGAGCCCCGCCGCGTAGACCGGGACGGCCAGGCGCATCAGCGCCTGCGGGGGGATGTTGGCCACGATCCACAGGGCCGCGGCGGCGATGGCGATGTTCCGCCCCTGCCCGACCACGCGCTCGAAGGAGGCCCCGCCGGAGGCGGAATAGACGACGGTGAGCCCCAGGGCGAGCGTGAGCACCAGCGAGACCATCAGCGGCCCGTCGATGCGGCGCGAGACGATGTAGAAGAGCCGGCTAATCACCCACGGACTCCTCGGCGCTCAGGGGCTGCTTCCTCTCGGGGCGCTTGCCCAGCAGGTGGAAGTCGAACACCTCGCGCGCGATCGGCGCGGCGGTCGAGCCGCCGTGGCCGCCGTTCTCCACCAGCACGGCGATCGCGATCTTCGGGTCGTCGGCGGGGGCGTAGGCGATGAAGAGGGCGTGGTCGCGGTGCTGCTCCTTCACGCGCTTCTCGTCGTACTTCTCGCCCGACTTCATGCCGATCACCTGCGCGGTGCCGGTCTTGCCCGCCACGAGGTAGGGCGCGCCCTGGGCGGCGCGCACCGCCGTGCCGCCCGGGCGCGTCACGTCGATCATCGCCGCCTTCACCAGCTCGACGTGCTCGGGCTTGATCGCGAGGGGCTCGCCGCTTCTCACCGGCAGCTCGCGGACCTCCTGGGTGCGCGCGTCCTGCACGGCGCGCACGAGCCGCGGGTGCACCGGCGTGCCGCCGTTGGCGAGGGTGGCCACGGCCGCCGCCAGCTGCAGGGGCGTGGCGAGCCAGTAGCCCTGCCCGATGCCCACGCTGATGGTGTCGCCCGCGTACCACTTCTGCTTGAAGCGCTGCCACTTCCAGTCGGTGGACGGCTGCAGCCCCGGGAGCTCCCCGTCGATGTCCACGCCGGTCCTCGCGCCGAAGCCGAACTGGGTCATGAAGCGGTGGATCGCGTCGACGCCGAGGTCGTTGGCGAGCCCGTAGTAGTAGGTGTCGCAGGAGACCACGATGGAGCGGTGGAGGTTCACCACGCCGTGGCCGCCGGGCTTCCAGTCGCGGAAGGGCCGGGAGACGCCCGGCAGCATCCAGTGGCCGGGGTCGGAGATCGTCTGCTCGGGCGTGCGCTTGCCGTAGGTGAGGGCCGCGAGGGCCATGAAGGGCTTGATGGTGGAGCCCGGCGGGTACTGGCCGCGCAGGGCCCGGTTGTTGAGCGGCTTGTCGGGCGAGTTGTTGAGGGCGTCCCAGTTGGCCGGGTCGATGCCGTCGACGAAGAGGTTGGGATCGAACCCGGGACGCGAGACGAGGGCGAGCACGTCGCCCGTCTTCGGGTCGATCGCCACCAGGGCGCCGCGGAAGTCCTGGAAGGCCTCCTCGGCCACCCGCTGCAGCTTCACGTCGAGCGTGACGACGAGGTTGTTGCCCGACTGCGGCTCCGAGCGCGAGAGCGAGCGGATCGCCCGGCCCCCGGCGTCGATCTCCACCTGCTCGCTGCCGGTGGCGCCGTGCAGCTCCTTCTCGTAGGCGCCCTCGATGCCGAGCTTGCCGATGTGGTCGGTTCCCTTGTAGTTCGTCGTGAGCCCGGCCGCCTCGATCCGCCGCACGTCGGCCTCGTTGATGCGCCCGATGTAGCCCACGGCGTGCGAGGCGATGTCGCCGTGGGGGTAGGAGCGGAAGAGCCGCGCCTTGATCTCGAAGCCCGGGAAGCGGTAGCGGTTCACCGCGAACTTCGCGACCTCCTCCTCGTTGAGGCGGGTGCGGATGGGCAGGCTCTCGAAGTTCTTGCTCTCCTCCTGCAGGCGCCTGAAGCGCCGGCGGTCGCGCGGGCTCACCTCGATCACCTGGGAGAGCTCGTCGATGGCGCGCTCGACGTTGCCCACCTTGCTGGGCGTGACCTCGAGCGTGTAGGCGGAGTAGTTGGCCGCGAGGACCTCGCCGTTGCGGTCGAGGATGAGGCCGCGGTTGGGCACCACCGGGACCACCGAGATGCGGTTGGCCTCGGCGAGGGTGTGGTAGTGCTCGCGCTGCACGACCTGCAGCCAGACGAAGCGCGAGGCCAGCAGGCCGAAGGCGGCGAGCGCGAGGAAGCCCGCGACCGTGAGGCGCGAGCGGAAGGTGTTGAGCTCGGCGCGCTGGTCGCGGAGGGTCTGCCCGACGATCATGAGGCCGACTCGCGGCGCATGCGGCGAAGCCCGGGCAGGTAGAGCAGCCACGTGAGCGGGCCCCAGGCGAGCGAGGCGAGCACCGGCGAGAGGGCCACGGCGAGCCCCGGGAAGGAGGCGCCCAGCAGCAGGTTCAGGAGCACGATCACCACCGCCGCGCCCAGGAAGAGCCCCAGCACGTGCAGCGTCTGCTCCAGGATCGGGAAGGCGAGCACGCGCACGCGCAGCACCTGCGCGCCGTAGGTGGCGATCACGTAGGCGAGCGCGTGCTGGCCCAGGAGCATGGAGTCGCCCACGTCCATGGCGAGGCCCAGCGCGAAGGCGAGCCCCTGGCCCACGGAGCCGGGCTGGTGGATGACCCAGAACACGAGGACCACGAGGACCATGTCGGGCCGCGCGGCGAGCGCCCAGCCCGCCCAGGGCAGGGAGTTGAAGAGGTAGGCGCCCACCAGCGAGGCGAAGATGAGCCCCGGCCCCGCGGGGAGCTTCATCACGTCGCGCGCGACGGGCGTGAGGTCCGCGGGTCTCATGGCTGGCGCCGTCCCTTGCCGGAGTGGCGCGGGGCCGGTCGCTTGTCCTCGGCCCGCGCCTCGGGCGGGGGCGGCAGGGCCGGGCGCTGCGCGGTGAGGATGCGCACGAAGCGGTGGTTGTCGACGCCGGCCGCGGGCCGCGCGGTGATCTTGGCGAACATGTAGGCGGCGTTCTTCTCCACCGCCGCCACGCGCGCGACCACGAGGCCGGCGGGATAGGTGCCGTCGATGCCGGAGGTGACGAAGAGGTCGCCGTTCTGGATGTCGGCCGACACGGGCATGAAGGGCACGTCGATGGAGCCGTCCTTGCCCGAGCCCACCGCGATGGCGCGAAGGCCGTTCCTCGTGAGCATCACGGGGACGGACTGGTCCTTCTCGGTGACGAGCGTCACCTCGCTCGTGAAGGTGCCCACCGCGGTCACCTGCCCCACCACGCCCTCGCCGTCGATCACGGGCATGCCCGCCTTGATCCCCTGCGTGAGGCCCTTGTCGAGCACGAGCTTCTTCGCGAAGGGGTTGCGCCCGTAGCTCAGCACCTCGGCGAGCACGCCGTCGGTGGCGAAGCGGCTGCGGGCGGGCGACATCGCGAGCAGGCTCTCCTGCTCGGCCGCGAGCAGCTTCGACTGCTGCGCCGCCGCCGCGTACTCGAGCAGCTTCGCGCGCAGCTCGTCGTTCTCGCGCAGGAGCCGGTCCTGCGAGGAGAAGTAGTCCGTCACGCGCGACATCGCCGCGCCGGGGGCCGCGGCGAGCTGCTGCACGGGGGCCACCAGCACGGACAGCGACAGGCGCACGGCCTCCAGCGCGCCGAAGCGGTGGTCCGCGATCATCGTGGCGATCGCGAGCAGCGCGAAGAACGTGAGGCGGGCGAGGGGGCTGGGCCCGCGGTGGAAGAACGGAGGCGGCTCGTGGATCACGCCGGCTCGGGCGTCAGTCGTTCGTGAAGACGGTGCCCAGCTTGTCCATCTCCTCGAGCGCCCGGCCGGAGCCGCGGACCACGCAGGTGAGCGGGTCGTCGGCGACCACCACCGGCAGGCCCGTCTCCTCCATGAGGAGGCGGTCGAGCTCGCGCAGGAGCGCGCCCCCGCCGGTGAGGACCATGCCCTTCTCGGCGATGTCCGCGCCCAGCTCGGGCGGCGTGTGCTCGAGGGCGCTCTTCACGGCGGAGACGATGGAGTTGAGCGGGTCGGTGAGGGCTTCCAGGATCTCGTTGGAGGAGATCGTGAAGGAGCGCGGGATCCCCTCGGCGAGGTTGCTGCCCTTCACCTCCATCTCGCGCACTTCGCTGCCGGGGAAGGCGGAGCCGATCTGCTTCTTGATCTGCTCGGCCGTCGATTCGCCGATGAGCATGCCGTAGTTGCGGCGGATGTAGTTGATGATCGCCTCGTCGAACTTGTCGCCGCCGACGCGCACCGAGGCCGAGTACACGATGCCGCCCAGCGAGATGACGCCCACCTCGGTGGTGCCGCCGCCGATGTCGATCACCATCGAGCCGGTCGCGTCGGCGATCGGCAGGTCCGCGCCGATGGCCGCGGCCATGGGCTCCTCGATGAGGAACACCTGCGAGGCGCCGGCGCCGATGGCGCTTTCCTTGATGGCGCGGCGCTCGACCTGCGTGGAGCCGTAGGGCACGCAGATCACGATGCGCGGGCTCGGGCGGAACCACTGGTTGTCGTGGATCTTCTTGATGAAGTACTTGAGCATCTGCTCGGTGATCGTGAAGTCCGCGATCACGCCGTCCTTCATCGGCCGGATGGCCGTGATGTTGCCGGGCGTGCGCCCGAGCATCTGCTTGGCCGCGAGCCCCACCGCCTGGATGGTCTTCTTGCCGTTGGGGCCGCCTTCCTGGCGGATCGCGACGACCGAAGGCTCGTCGAGGACGATGCCCTTGCCGCGCACGTAGATGAGCGTGTTGGCGGTGCCGAGGTCGATCGCGAGGTCGGTGGAAAAGTACTTGGAAACGAAAGAGAACATCTTGATCCGTAAGGAATTTCGGGCTGCAGCCTTTCCCCGGGGGTCGGGGGTCGCCTATAATAGCCCAAAATCACGATGAATTAAGGCCTTAGAGCGCTTTTCACATGTTGTCCAGAGACGACGTCCACCGCATCGCCGAGCTCGCCCGGATCGAGGTCCCGGAGGAGGGCCTTGCTGCGCTGCAGCAGAGCCTCAACGGGATCTTCGGCCTGATCGAGCAGATGCGCGCCGTGGACACCGCCGGGGTGGAGCCCATGGCGCACGCCGTCGAGGTGGTGCAGCGCCTTCGCGAGGACCGCGTGACGGAAGCCGACCAGCACGATCTGTTCCAGGCCGGCGCCCCCCAGGTCGAGGACGGGCTCTACCTCGTGCCGAAGGTCATCGAGTAGCGCCCCCGGCGGGGCGGCCCGTCGCCGCTCCCCGACACGACTGCCCATGTTCGACCACACCCTGCCAGAGCTCTCCGCCCTGCTCCGCGAGCGCAAGGTCTCGAGCGAGGAGCTCGCCCGCCTCTTCCTCGAGCGCATCGCGAAGCTCGATCCCGCCCTCAACGCCTTCATCACCGTGGACGCGGAGAAGGCGCTCGCGGCCGCGCGCGCGGCGGACGCGCGCCTCGCCCGGGGCGATGGCGGCGCCGCTCACCGGCATCCCCATCGCCCACAAGGACCTCTTCTGCGCCAAGGGCTGGAGGACCACCTGCGGCTCGAGGATGCTGGCCGACTGGGTCGCGCCCTACGACGCGCACGTGGTCGAGCAGTTCGACCGCGCCGGCGCCGTGCTGGTGGGCAAGACGAACATGGACGAGTTCGCGATGGGCTCCTCCAACGAGAATTCCTTCTTCGGGCCGGTGCGCAACCCCTGGGACACCAGCCGGGTCCCCGGCGGCAGCTCCGGGGGCTCGGCGGCCGCCGTGGCCGCCCGCCTGGTGCCCGCGGCCACCGGCACCGATACCGGCGGCTCGATCCGCCAGCCCGCTTCCCTCACCGGCACCTGCGGCATACGCCCCACCTACGGCGCGGTGTCGCGCTACGGGATGGTCGCCTTCGCCTCGTCGCTCGACCAGGGCGGGGCCTTCGGCAAGAGCGCGGAGGACCTCGCGCTCATGCTGGGCGTCATGGCGGGGTTCGACGAGCGCGACTCCACGAGCATCGAGCGGCCGAGGGAGGACTACACGCGCCACCTCGCCCGGCCCCTCGCGGGAGTGCGCGTGGGCCTGCCGAAGGAGTACTTCACGGCCGATCTCGCGCCCGACGTGGCCGCCAGCGTGACGGCGGCCATCGACGAGCTGAAGCGCCAGGGCGCGGCCCTCGTCGAGGTGAGCCTGCCCAACCAGGCGCTCGCCGTGCCGGTGTACTACGTGATCGCGCCCGCGGAGGCCTCCTCCAACCTCTCGCGCTTCGACGGCGTGCGCTACGGGCACCGCGCCGCCGGCTACGGGGACCTGGCCGACATGTACCGCAAGAGCCGCGCCGAGGGCTTCGGGCCGGAGGTGCAGCGGCGCATCCTCGTGGGCACCTACGTGCTCTCGCACGGCTACTACGACGCCTACTACCTGCAGGCGCAGAAGGTGCGGCGCCTCATCGCGCGCGACTTCACGGAGGCCTTCAAGGCCTGCGACGTGATCGCCGGGCCGGTGGCGCCCACGGTGGCCTTCCCGATCGGCGAGAAGACGAGCGACCCGGTGCAGATGTACCTCGAGGACCTCTACACCATCCCCGTGAACCTCGCGGGGCTGCCCGGGCTCTCGGTGCCCTGCGGCCCCGGGGCGCACGGGCTCCCCGTGGGGCTGCAGCTCATCGGCGACTACTTCGACGAGGCGCGCATGCTGCGGCGTCGCGCACCAGTACCAGCAGGCGACGGGGTGGCACCGCCAGGCGCCCCCGGGATACGGAGCGTGAGCGTGGACTGGGAAATCGTCATCGGGCTGGAGACCCACGCGCAGCTCTCGACGGCCTCGAAGATCTTCTCCGGCGCGTCCACCGCGTTCGGCGCGGCGCCCAACACGCAGGCCTCGGCCGTGGACCTCGCGCTTCCCGGGGTGCTGCCGGTGCTCAACCGGGGCGCGGTCGAGCGCGCCATCCGGTTCGGCCTCTCGGTGGGCGCCACGATCGCGCCCCGGAGCGTCTTCGCGCGCAAGAACTACTTCTACCCGGACCTCCCCAAGGGCTACCAGATCAGCCAGTACGAGCTGCCCGTCGTCTCGGGCGGCACGATCGCCATCGTCGTGGACGGCGCCGAGCGGCGCGTGCGCCTCACGCGCGCGCACCTCGAGGAGGACGCCGGCAAGAGCCTGCACGAGGACTTCCACGGCATGAGCGGCATCGACCTGAACCGCGCCGGCACGCCGCTCCTGGAGATCGTCTCCGAGCCCGACATGCGAAGCGCCCGGGAGGCGGTGGCCTACGCGAAGGCGCTGCACTCGCTCGTGCGCTGGATCGGCATCTGCGACGGCAACATGCAGGAGGGCTCCTTCCGCTGCGACGCCAACGTCTCGGTGCGCCGGGCGGGGACGGAGAAGCTCGGCACGCGCTGCGAGATCAAGAACCTCAACTCCTTCCGCTTCCTCGAGAAGGCGATCGAGTACGAGGCGCGCCGCCAGATCGAGCTCATCGGGGACGGCGGCAGCGTGCGCCAGGAGACGCGCCTGTGGGACCCGCAGAAGGGCGAGACGCGCCCGATGCGCTCCAAGGAGGACGCGCAGGACTACCGCTACTTCCCGGACCCGGACCTGCTCCCCCTCGAGATCGCGCCCGCGTGGGTCGAGGCGGTGAGGGCGGGCCTGCCGGAGCTTCCCGCCGCCATGCGCGCGCGGTTCGTGGGCGACTACGGCCTGGCACCCGTCGATGCGACCACGCTCACCGCGTCGAAGGCGCTGGCGGACTATTTCGAGGCGCTCGTGCGGGCCGTGGGCGGCGAGCCCAAGGCGTGCGCCAACTGGGTGCTCGGGGAGCTCTCGGCGCTCCTGAACCGCCTCGAGGCCGAGGCCGACGCGAGCCCCGTGGGCCCGGACTCGCTCGCGGGGCTGGTGAAGCGCGTCCTCGACGGCACGGTGAGCGGCAAGGCCGCCAAGGAGATCTTCGAGGCCATGACCGCCGGCGAGGGCGAGGCCGACGCCCTCATCGAGAAGCGGGGCCTGCGCCAGATCTCGGATTCCGGGGCGATCGAGGCGCTGGTGGACCAGGTCCTCGCCGCCAACGCGAAGCTGGTGGACGACTACCGCGCCGGCAAGGAAAAGGCCTTCAACGCGCTCGTGGGCCAGGTGATGAAGGCCTCGCAGGGCAAGGCCAACCCGGCGCAGGCCAACGCGATCCTGAAGAAGAAGCTCGGCTGAGGCTGCCGCCGCCGCGCGCCCGGCGCTAGTTGGCGGGCACCAGGTAGAGGTTGAACTTCTTGACCCCGGGCTTGTTCTCGGGCTTCTTGGCCGCCTCGAGTTCCTTGGGGTCGCGCAGGTCGAGCCTGCCCTCGCGGTGCATCTGCTTGAGCTCCACCCAGCGCTTCTTGTCGGCGTCGTAGCGCTCGCGGACCTGCTGCATTTCCTTCTCGTAGTCCGCGATGTTCTTGGCGAGCGAGGCCTTCTCCTGCTTCGTGCGCTCGAGGTCGGCCTTGAGCTGGGCCGGCGGCTCGCGCACCTTGGCGGCCTTGCTGCTCTTGCCGGCCTTGTAGAACTCCATCTCCGCCTCGAGCTCCTCGCTGGCGCTTGTCCACGGCCGCCGTGCGCTCCTGCGCGCTCCTGATGCGCCCCTCGATGGGCTTCAGGTTCAGGTCGCGGGAGGTGTCGATGTCCTTTTCCGTGCTGTAGGTCGCGAGGAGCGCCAGGTCCTTGCGGCGCTGCTCGGCGGCGGCCTTGGCGGCCTCCTTGGCGCGCGCTTCCTCCTCCTGCTTCGCCTTGATCTGGTCGCCGGTCGGGGTGGGCTCGATCCTGCCGGATGATCGTCCCGGAGCGGGTGATCTCGTACATCGGGACGTTGGCGCAGCCCGCCGGCGGCGTGTCGCCGATGTGGGTGAGCCCCTTCTCGTCCTTGCACTTGTAGGCCGCCTGCGCCGCCGTGGAAGCGGCAAGGGCCAGTATCAGCAGGATGTTCGTCTTCACGCCATGCACCTCTTTGCGCCCGGGCCGGGCGTCTGGTCGCGCCCGTGCTCCAAAAAGCCTGTTATGGGGTCATGCCCCGTACTGCCGTCGGTATTCCTCTATCGCGGCGATCCGGTCATGCAGGTCGGCCCGCCCCCGCAGGGTGGCGAGCACGTCGTCCAGCGTCGCAATCGCAGTAACGGGCATGCCGTGGTTTCGGCTGACTTCCTGGGCGGCCGACAGCTCGCCCAGGCCCCGCTCCTGGCGATCCAGAGCAATTAGCACGCCAGCCGGGACGGCCCCGGCGGCCCGGATCATCGCCTCCGACTCGCGCACGGACGTGCCGGCGGAGATCACGTCGTCGATGATCAGGACCCGGCCCGCGAGGGGGGCGCCGACGATGCTGCCGCCTTCCCCGTGGTCCTTGGCTTCCTTGCGATTATACGAAAACGGCACATTGTGACCCATCTGGGCAAGGGCGACCGCGGTGGCCGCGGCGAGGGTGATCCCCTTGTAGGCCGGCCCGAAGAGGAGGTCGAAGGCGATCCCCGAGGCGAGCGCCGCCTGGGCGTAGTAGCGGGAGAGCTCCCCGAGGCTCGCGCCGTCGTGGAAGAGGCCGGCGTTGAAGAAGTAGGGCGACAGCCGCCCGGCCTTGGTCTTGAACTCGCCGAAGCGCAGCACGCCCGTCCGGATGGCGAACTCGACGAACTGGCGGCGGAAATCCTGGCCGGCGGGGGGGTGGGCAGCGTCCATGGGTAGCGACCGTTAGAATAGCGGGCTATTTTCGCCGAAAAACGAGAGAACGCGTGCGAATCGTCACCCTCAATGCCAACGGCATCCGTTCGGCCGCCTCCAAGGGCTTCCTCGACTGGATGCGGCGCCAGAAGGCGGACCTGGTCTGCGTGCAGGAGATCAAGGCGCAGGAGCCCGACCTCCCGAAGCCGATCCTGGCCCCCGCGAAGCTCCACGCCTTCTTCCACCCCGCCGAGAAGAAGGGCTACAGCGGGGTGGCCATCTACGCGCGGAAGGAGCCGGACCGGGTGGTGCTGGGGCTCGGCATCAAGGACATCGACGCCCAGGGCCGCTACCTCCAGCTCGACTACGGCAACCTCTCCGTGGTCTCGATCTACGTCCCCTCGGGCACCTCCGGCGAGGAGGCGCTCGAGCGCAAGTTCTCCTTCATGAAGCGCTTCATGCCGAAGCTCCGGGAGATGAGGGCCTCGGGCCGCGAGTTCATCCTGTGCGGCGACTGGAACATCGCGCACCGGGAGATCGACCTGAAGAACTGGCGCTCGAACCAGAAGAACTCCGGGTTCCTGCCCGAGGAGCGCGCCTGGCTCACGCGAGGCCTTCGACAAGGTGGGCTGGGTGGACGTGTTCCGCACGCTCGACCCGCGCCCCGAGCAGTACACGTGGTGGTCGAACCGCGGGCAGGCCTGGGAGAAGAACGTGGGCTGGCGCCTCGACTACCAGATCGCCACGCCGGGCATCGCGCGCGTGCGCCCGGCGGGCGGCCATCTACACGGCCCGCCGGTTCTCCGACCACGCGCCGCTCACGATCGACTACGAGTACGGCCTGTAGTGCTCCGGCTCACGAACATCACGCTTCGCGCGCGGCGCGCGCATCCTGCTCAAGGACGCCTCGGTCACGGTCTTCCCGGGGCACCGGGTGGGCCTCGTGGGCGCCAACGGCGCCGGGAAGTCGAGCCTCTTCGCGCTCGTCCTGGGCGAGCTGCACCAGGACGCGGGCGAGGTGGAGCTGCCGGCGCGCTGGGTGATCTCGCACGTCGCGCAGGAGCTGATCGACGTCGAGCGCGACGCGCTCGACTTCGTGATGGACGGCGACACGGAGCTGCGCGAGGTGGAGGGCGCGATCCGCGCAGGCCGGAGGCGGCGCACGAGGAAGGCGAGCAGCGCGGCGCTGCTGCACGCCCGCTACGACGAGATCGGCGGCTACGCGGCCCGCTCCCGGGCGCAGGCGCTCATGTCCGGCCTGGGCTTCGGTCCCGAGGCCGAGGCGAGGCCCGTCGCGTCCTTCTCCGGCGGCTGGCGCATGCGCCTGAACCTCGCGCGCGCCCTCATGTGCCGCTCGGACCTGCTGCTGCTCGACGAGCCCACGAACCACCTCGACCTCGACGCCGTGCTGTGGCTGGAGGACTGGCTGCGCGCCTACCCGGGGGCGCTGCTGCTCATCACCCACGACCGCGAGTTCCTCGACTCCGTCGTGGGCAGCATCGTCCACGTGGACTCGCAGAAGCTCACGACCTACGCCGGCAACTATTCCGCGTTCGAGCGCCAGCGGGCCGAGCGCCTGGCGCAGCAGCAGGCCGCCCACGAGAAGCAGCAGCGCACGCGCGCGCACCTGCAGGCCTTCATCGACCGCTTCCGCGCCAAGGCCACCAAGGCGCGCCAGGCGCAGAGCCGCATCAAGGCGCTGGAGAAGCTCGAGGACATCGCGGAGGCCCACGTGGACTCGCCGTTCACCTTCGCCTTCCGCGAGCCGCCGGTGAAGCCGAAGCTGCTCTTCCGCGTGGCCGAGGCCGACGTGGGCTACGGCGGCAAGGCGGTGGTCTCGGGCATCGAGTGGAGCGTGTACATCGGCGAGGCCATCGGCCTGCTGGGCCCCAACGGCGCGGGCAAGTCGACGCTCCTGAAGACGATCGTCGGCGACCTGGCGCCCGTGTCGGGAACCATCATCCGCTCGCCGGACCTGCGCATCGGCTACTTCGCGCAGCACCAGGTGGAGAAGCTGCGCCTGGAGGAGAGCGCCATGTGGCACGTCGCGCGCCTGGCCCCCGGGGTGCGCGAGCAGGAGCTGCGCGATTTCCTGGGCGGATTCGATTTCCGCGGCGACCAGGTCTTCCAGCGCGTGGCCGACTTCTCCGGGGGCGAGAAGGCGCGCCTCGCGCTCGCGCTCATCGTCTGGGAGCGGCCCAACCTGCTGGTGCTCGACGAGCCCACCAACCACCTCGACATCGAGATGCGCGAGGCGCTGGCGCAGGCGCTGCAGGACTTCGAGGGCACGCTCATCGTCGTGGCCCACGACCGCCACCTGCTGGAGGCGGCCACCGACCAGTGGTGGCTGGTGGCCGACGGCCGCGTCGCGCCCTTCGACGGCGACCTCGACGACTATCGCGAATGGTCGCGCCAGTACCGCGTGCGCGGCACGAGGCCGGGGACGGCCGGCAAGGGCGTCGACCGCAAGGCGCAGAAGCGGGCCGAGGCCGAGGTGCGCCAGAAGCTCGCGGAGGCGAAGAAGCCCTTCGAGAAGAGGATCGCCGGCATCGAGAAGGAGCTCGCGGCGCTGCTGCCCGAGAAGGAGTCGCTCGACGCGTGGCTCGCCTCGGGGGAGGCCTACGGGGACGCGATGCGCGCCGAGCTGGCGGAGCGCTCGCGGCGCCACGGCGAAGTGGCCGCCCGCATCGCGCGGCTCGAGGAGGACTGGCTGTGGGCGAGCGCCGAGATGGAGGCCGCGGTCAACCGCGCGCGCGAGTGAGCGTTTTCCGGTAGAGGTCCGCGCACGTCGACGCGGCCCCACCCCACCGGAGGCCCCATGCATCTCGAATCCGCATTGCCCATCGTGAAAGCGCTGGCGGACGGCGTGAACCCCGTCACCGGCGAGCAGTATCCCGAGCAGAGCCCCTACGCCGAGCCGCGCGCCCTTCGCGCCCTCTTCGCGGCCGTCGACCTCATGCAGCGCGAGGTCGAGCGCGAAAAGCGCCGCGAGAGGCTCCCCGCCAACTTCGGCAAGCCCTGGAGCGAAGGGGAGGACCGCGCGATCGCGGTGGCCTTCGACGCCGGCACCACCATCCCGGACATGGCGCGCAAGCACGCGCGCACTCAAGGCTCCATCCGCCTGCGCCTGGAGAAGCTCGGCAAGCTCCCGCCCTCGGGCGAGGCGCGCTACGAGAACCCGCCTATCGCGGCTTGAAGGCGAGCGACGCGGAGTTCATGCAGTAGCGAAGCCCCGTGGGCTTCGGCCCGTCGTCGAACACGTGGCCGAGGTGGGCGTCGCAGTTGGCGCACACCACCTCGGTGCGCACCATGCCCAGGCTCGCGTCCTTGCGCTCCTCCACGGCGCCGGGCGCCACGGGCTCGAAGAACGAGGGCCAGCCGCAGCCGGCGTCGAACTTCGTGTCGGAGACGAAGAGGTCCTGGCCGCAGCACACGCAGCTGTAGGTGCCGGCCGTCCAGCAGCGCTCGTACTCGCCCGAGAAGGGGCGCTCGGTCGCGGCGCGGCGCGTCACCTCGAACTGGATCGGGGTGAGGAGCTTCTTCCACTCCTCGAGGGGCTTGAAGATCTTGGCCATGGCGGTTCCTCGCGGCATCATACTGCCGCGCGATGGACACGGAGCATAGGACATGAGGGCGCCGGCATGGTTCGCGGCGGCGGCGCTGCCGCTCGCCACCGGGCCGGCGCCGCGGAGTTCGGCAGCCCCGGCGGCCCGCCGCCCGCCAACCTCCAGCGAGGATGGCGGAATTCCTGCGCCAGGATCCGTACGACCTCGAGCTGCTCCTGAGCGCGGCACCTCCAAGGGCGGCTCCGCGGGCCACCTCGCGCTCGCGATCCGCGACGGCGCGCCGGGCGACGACCTCGTCTGGTCGGCCAACTTCTACGCCGACCGGGACCCGAAGCACGCGAGGGACTTCCACACGCGACGACCTCATGCTCGCGATCCCGAAGAAGGAGTACCTCTACGGGACGGCCTCCTCGCTGGGCCCCAACGCCTCGTTCGGCCTCGACTTCGGCGAGGCCTACAAGCGCTCGGTCATCGGCATCCGCGTCTACGGCGTCCCGCGCGCGCACAAGGAGGCCCTGGCCGCCTACTTCCGCCGCATCAACGACGACTTCCACGCCCTCGCGCGGGGCACGGAGTACCACCACGGCGAGGTGACGTACGACTACCTGCGCCTGAACTGCGCCAAGACCATCGGCTCGGCGTTCCGGTACGGCGCGCGCTACGAGGAGCTGGAGGTGAGGAACCCGTGGCTCTTCACCAACGTCCGGCTGCTGGCGGCCCTGAGCGCCAACATCCCCACCGAGATGGCCGCTGAAGCTCCTCGAGGCGTGGAACGCCCGCGGGTACCGGATGGACGTGGTGCTCTACCGGAAGTACGCGGGCTCGGCCTGGGTGGACCCGCACGAGGAGGAGAAGATCGCCTTCAGGGACCTGCCGGACCGCTTCCCCTCCGTCCTGTCCCGCGACTTCCGCAACGAGATGGGCGAGTACGAGGACTACGACAACCTCTACGCGCTGTACCTCCTGTACAACCTGGGCAGGTACGGCATCCGCGTGAACGAGGACGACGAAGCGGCTCGAGCTGGAGGCGGAGAAGTCCCCCATGGCCTACCCGGACGCGGTGAAGCGCGCCGCGCGCAACGCGACGGAGGACGCCGAGATCTACGGCCAGCGCCTCGCGTCGAAGCCCCGGGGCCGCAGGATCGGGGAGGACGGGGGCGAACCGAAGCCGGCGCCCTAGCCGGGCGAGCGCTTCCTCCACGCACCGGGCGTGTTCCCCGTCCAGCGCTTGAATGCGCGCGTGAAGGAGACGTAGTCCGCGTAGCCCAGGGCCGTCGCGATCTCCGGTATCGGGACCCGGGAGTCCTCGAGCATCTCCTTCGCCACGGCGAAGCGGACGCGTGTCGAGCACCTTCTGGAACGTGGTCCCTTCCGCGCTCAGGCGGCGGTTCAGCGTCCGCCGGTGGATGGCGAGCGCCTGTGCGACGTCGTCGCCGGAGCCCTTGCCGTGCAGGAGCAGCGTGCGCAGCGCCCGCGACGACCTCTGGACGATCGTCGCCCGGCCGGCGGCCTGGACCTGCGCGCGAGCCAGGCGCAGTCGCCCCGGATCGGCGCCCGGGTTGGGCTGCTCCAGCAAGGTCGCGGGGAACCGCAGCGCGCTGAACTCGGCGCCGAAGCGAACGCGGGTCCCGAAGCACCGGCGATAGGGTGCGGCATCGGCCGGCGCCGCATGCGGACAGCAGGACTTCCGAAGGGCACCACTCTTCCCCGACGATTTCCCGGACGAAATTCATGGCGGCCGCGAGAACGCCGTCGTAGATCGGGGTGGTGCTGCCGGCGACGGGAGAGTGGATGGCGTAGCCCAGGTCGGCGAAGCCCTCGCGCTTCACGAGAAACGCGACGCCGCCCCCGCTGTTGAGATGGTGGAAGACGACGAACTCCTCCAGCCCCTCGCCCACGGTCCGCGCGTGCCGGATGAGTTCTCCCGTCATGCCGAGGTGCGACAGGTGCCAGGCGCCGCCGGCGAGCAGCCCGAAGTGGGGGCAGCCGGTTCGCGCCGCCGCCGCGACGAGGAGGCGGGCGAAGTCGGCGTACGGTATCCGCCCGTTCGGATCGTCCAGCGCGCCGGGAGCGATTCCGGCGTCCGCGAGCACGATCGCGGGGTCGGCGCCGAGCTGCCGGACCAGGCCGGGAACGTCCTTCAGCGCGCCCACGAGCCGGGTGGTCGGCTCCTGCGTTGCCGCGGGCCACTGCGCCGGCATTGCGGCCTGCTTGGCTGGTTTCAGGTTCCTGCCTCCTCGAATCGCGGAGGGCCATTTTCCGCGACCGCTCGGTCCGCGTAAACGGGTCCCGATCCCGGCGCCACGCATGGATTCGGCGGGGGCGTGTCAGGATTCGTCACGTCGATCTTCCGATCTTGGAGGAACATTGCGCCCTTCCACGTGTCAAACCCGCGCTCGTGTTTCGCGGATCCGCCATACAGCTCCCAACTCCCAAGGAAACAAGACCATGAAGAAGATCGCCACGATCCTCACGCTGGCCGCCGGCCTCGCCGCCGCGCCCGCCTTCGCCCAGCAGGGCTGGTACGCCGGCCTCGGCCTCGGCGTCGGCAACCTGGGCAAGTCCGGCCAGGACATCACCGGCATTCCCGACGCGCAGGTCGACGACACGGACACCACCTACACCGTCCGCGGCGGCTACCGCTTCCACCCGAACTTCGCGGTCGAGCTGGGCTACTACGACCTCGGCAAGTACGGCTTCAGCGGCGACGTCGGCGGCACCTACATCACCGGCTCGGCGAAGGCCAAGTCCTACGGCCTGTCCCTGGTGGCCATCGCGCCGATCGACCAGTTCGACATCTACGGCCGCGTGGGCTGGGAGGAGTCGGAGATCAAGGCCAACGCCAACTCCGCGCTCTTCACCGCCGACGCGTCGGACAAGCAGAGCGGGGCCACCTACGGCATCGGCGGGCGCTGGAACTTCAGCAAGAACATGGGCCTCTTCGTCGAGTGGATGAAGAACGACAAGATCGAGGTCGACAGCTACCTCGCCGGCATCGACTTCCGCTTCTAGCCGTCAGGGCCGCCGCACGGCCAGGTACATCCGGTCGCCGTCGCGCAGGATGAGCAGCGCGACGGACTTCTCCGCGCCCGCCAGGAGCGCGCGGGCCTGATCGACGCTCGCCGCGGGCTTGCCGTTGATCGCGAGCACCACGTCGCCCGGGCTCACCCCGGCGCTGCGCGCGGGTCCGCTGGCGGACTCGACGAGCAGGCCGGCGGCCACCCCGAGCATCCGCCGCTCCACGGGCTCGAGCGCCCTCAGCGCGAGCCCCAGCAGCCCCGGCCCCGCCACGGGCGGCGCGCTCGCGGCGATTTCGCGGCCCATCTTCCCGGGGTCGCCGAGGACGGCGGAGAGCTGCATGCGCTTGCCCTCCCGCCAGACGGAGAATGACAGCCGCCGCCCCGGCGAAGTCATCGTCACCAGCGCGGCCAGCTCGCCGGACGCGGTGATCGGCCTGTCTCCCACCATGAGGATGATGTCCCCGGGCAGCAGGCCGGCCTGGGCGCCCGCGCCTCCGGCCATCACCTCGAGGACGATCGCGCCCGTCGGCGCGGGGAGCTTGAACGCGTCCGCCAGCGCCTGGTTCACGTCCTGGGTGGCGACGCCAAGCACGCCGCGCGAGACGTGCCCGGTCTCCACGATCTGGCGCTGCACGTTCAGGGCCACGTCGATGGGGATGGCGAAGCTCACGCCCTGGTAGCCCCCCGTCCGGCTGTAGATCTGCGAGTTGATGCCGACGACCTCGCCGTGCGCGTTGAACAGGGGGCCGCCCGAATTGCCGGGATTCACGGCGGCGTCGGTCTGGATGAAGGGAATGGGGCTGCCGTCGGGAAGCGAGCGGCCCTTGGCGCTCACCACGCCCACGCTCACGCTGTTGTCGAAGCCGAAGGGGGAGCCGATCGCCAGCACCCACTCCCCGACGGCGAGGGTGTCCGGGTTGCCCACGGAAACGGTGGGCAGGTTCCCGGCTTCGATCTTGAGCACCGCGATGTCGGTCTTCTGGTCGCGGCCCAGGATCTGCGCGCGGAACTCCCGCCGGTCGGTCAGCTTGACGGTGACTTCGCTGGCGTTCGCGATCACGTGCGCGCTGGTGAGGATCAGCCCGTCCGGGCTCATGATCACGCCCGATCCGAGCCCGCGCACGGGCACCTGCATGGTCGCGCCGGATCCGCCGAACTGCTGCTGGAAGCGGCGCAGGAAGAGCTGCGTGGGATCCGACGAGTCGTCGGCGCCCTCGCCGGCATCGGCGCCGCGGTCGTTCCCGGCGGACACCTGGCGCATGCCCGTCACGCTGATGTTCACCACGGCCGGGCCGTATCGCCGCGTGATTCGGGAGAAGTCGGGGACGCCGACCATGGCCACGGCCGCCGGAGGGCTCACGGGCGGCTCGGCGGCCCCGGCATGGGCGAGGGTCGCCGCGGCAAGGCTCGCGGCGAAGGCCGTGCCCAGTGCGGCGATGGTCGATGCGGCGCGGGCGCCGTGCGGGCGGGAGGGAGTCATGGTCGTTTCCTGGTTGGATGGGCGGCAGCGCGACGGGAGGCCGGCCCGCGCTTCCGGTATTCTTCTCGCCATCTTGGCGTCCCACGACTATTCTGCCGTCTTTCGCGACCGCCGCCTCGCGGTCATCCTCCTTCTCGGTTTTTCCTCCGGCCTGCCCCTCGCGCTGACGGGCGGCACGCTGCAGGCGTGGATGACCGTGGAGGGCGTGGACCTCTCCACCATCGGCATCTTCACGCTCGTCGGGCTGCCCTACACGTGGAAGTTCCTGTGGGCGCCGATGATGGACCGCTTCGTGCCGCCCTTCCTCGGGCGGCGGCGCGGGTGGCTCCTCGTCACGCAGCTCTCGCTCGCCGCGGGCATCGCCGCGATGGCCTTCGCCTCGCCGAGCGGCGATCTCGCGTGGCTCGCGGTGCTGGCGGTGCTTCGTGGCCTTCGCCTCCGCCTCGCAGGACATCGTCTTCGACGCCTACCGGACCGACGTCGCGAGGCCGGAGCAGCGCGGGCTCGCGGCGGCCTTCACGGTCGTCGGCTACCGCGTGGCGATGCTCACCTCGGGCGCGGCGGCCCTCGTGCTGGTGGCGGGTCGGGTTTCATCCCGGCGCTCGGCTGGCAGAACACCTACCTCGTCATGGCGGCGCTGATGGGGCTGGGCGCGGTCGCCACGCTCTGGGGGCCGGAGCCGGAGATCGGTCGCGCCGCCCCCGCGCACGCTCGACGAGGCGGTGTGGGCGCCGCTGCGGGAGTTCTTCTCGCGGCCCGGGCGCCTGGGTGCTGCTGCGCTCATCGTCCTCTACAAGCTGGGCGATGCCTTCGCGGGCTCGCTCACCACCGCGTTCCTGCTGCGCGGCGTCGGCGTTCTCGCTGGACGACGTGGGCTACGTGAACAAGGGCATGGGGCTCGCGGCCACGATCTTCGGCGCGCTCTTCGGCGGCGCGCTCATGGTGCGCCTGGGCCTGTACCGCGCGCTCATGGTCTTCGGCATCCTGCAGGCCGTCTCCAACCTCGCCTTCATGGCGCTCGCGGCCGCGGGCAAGAGCTGGCCGCTGATGCTCTTCGCCGTGGGCTTCGAGAACCTGTGCGGCGGCATGGGCACGGCGGCGTTCGTGGCGCTCCTCATGGCCCTGTGCGACCACCGCTTCACCGCGACGCAGTACGCGCTCCTTTCGGCGCTCGCCGCCTTCGGCCGCGTCTACGTCGGCCCCGCCGCGGGCTACGCCACGGACCCGAAGCTACCTCGGGCCTCTCGTGGACGGTGTTCTTCTTCCTCACCTTCCTCGTCGCGCTGCCGGGCCTCGCTCCTGCTCTGGTGGAAGCGCGAGACCCTCGGGCCTCGGCAGAGCCTGCCGCGACTCCGATCTCCGAGACCGGATCGACCCCCATGACGATGCCCCCGTTCCACCTCGCCTTTCCCGTCCGCGACCTCGAGGAGGCCCGCACGCTTCTACGGCGGCCTGCTCGGCTGCCCCGAGGGCCGCAGCAGCCCCGACTGGATCGACTTCGACTTCCACGGCCACCAGATCGTGGCGCACCTGTCGCCGGCGGAGGCGGGCCACCGCAACACCAGCGCGGTGGACGGCGACAACGTGCCCGTGCGCCACTTCGGCCTCGTGCTGCCGATGGCGCGAATGGCACGCGATGGCCGAGCGGCTCAAGGCCGCCGGCATCAGGTTCGTGATCGAGCCGCACGTGCGCTTCAAGGGGCTGCCCGGCGAGCAGGCGACGATGTTCTTCCTCGACCCCTCGGGCAACGCCCTCGAGTTCAAGGCGTTCGAGGATCCGTCGCGGCTCTTCGCGAAGCAGTGACGGAAGAGGGACGGTTCCGGGAACCGTCCCCATTTCCCGACGCGGTTGACGCTCGCTGCCGGTGGAGCCAAAATGGATCCATCAAGATCCGAAATGGAGCCACCATGGCCGTCAATCTCTCGGTGAAGAACGTGCCCGAGGCCCTGGCGGCGAAGCTGCGGGCGCGCGCGGAGCGCAACCATCGCTCGCTGCAGGGGGAGCTCATGGCGATCCTCGAGGCGGCCGCGGGCGAAGCCCGAGCCGTGCGCAACGGGCTCCCCCGCCAGTTCCTACGACGTCGCCGCGCCCGCTCCGGACGCGGGCAACCTGCTGGACCGCCTCCTGGCCATCGCCGGCGATCGGGGCATCGACACGACGAAGAAGCTCACGCGCGAGCAGGCGCACGACCGCGACCGGCTGCGCAGGGCGGGGATCTGACCGTGGGCGTCACGCACTGCCTCGACACCAACGTGCTCGTGTACGCGTTTTCGGGACCGCCGCTCACGTGCGGCCCAGATGGCGCGACGAGCTGGCGGATGTCGACGGTGGCCGCGGCGAGGACCCCCGCGGGGCTGACCGTCGACAGGCCCCGCGCGACGAGGCGCTCGCCGCCACGAGCAGCAGCCCCGCGGTGAGCCACATCGCCCCCGGCGCCCACGCCAGCAGCGGCTTCCACGCCGGCTGCTGCGGCACCTGCGCGATCACGAGCGCGATGCGCGTGAAGGCGGCGATCGCGAGCAGCGACCACAGCGCGCCCGCGACGAAGCCCTCGCGCCCCGTGCGCCCCATGGCGAGCGCGGCGGCGAGCGCGCTCATCATCACGCAGCCCCACGCCGCGCCGGCGAAGAACTGCGGCGACGACCAGCACGCCGAGCGAGCCGGCGTTCGCGACGACGGCCGCGGCGAGCCCGCCCGACCGCGGCGCCGATGGCCATCATCGCGGGGCCGCCGTAGCGCTTCGTCGCGAGCGATGCCGGCAGGATGAGCAGGTTGAAGCCGATCCAGAACACGGGCATCAGGTACGGGAGGTCCTCCGGCTTCGCGAAGCGCAGGAAGCCCGGCGCGGCGTTGAGCGCGAAGTGCACCTGGAAGCCCAGCCCGAGCAGGGCCACGGCGAAGAGGAACATCGCCACCGGCCGGCCCGCGAGCGGGTCGGCGCGGCCCGGCTCCGGCACCGCCGGCTCGGGGTTGGCGCGGATGGCGCGCGTCATCACGACCGTGGCCGCCGCCAGCGCCACGGCCGCGAGCGCGAAGGGCAGGCGCGGGTCGGCGCCCTTGCAGCGCCACCGCGAGGTAGGGCGACACCGCGCCCGCGATCCCCAGCCCCAGCATGAAGAGCCCGGCCGCCCACGGCTGCGACGGCCCCGGCACGTGGCGCCCGATGAGGGCCAGCGGCGGCGCGCGCAGCGCCGACGAGGTCGCGGACCACACGACGGTCACCGCCACGAGGAGCAGCGGCGAGCCCGCGGGCGCGACCACCGGCAGCAGGAGGAACGCGCCGCACGACAGGAGGGAAGCGAAGAGGATCGCGTTGGCGAGGCGCTCGCACGAGGCCCGCCATCCGGTCGGCCATCGTGCCGAGCGTCCAGTCCATCGCCGCGAAGATCGCCTGGTCCGCGAGGAGCAGCCAGGGAACGTACTCCTTCGGCAGTCCCGCCTGCGCCGCGAGCTGCGGCAGGTAGATCACGTAGACCGTCCACCCCAGGGCCAGGAAGAGCTGGACCCACAGGCTCGCGGCCGCCACGCTAGCCCCGCCTTCGGAAGCGGAAGACGCCCAGGCTCCCCAGCAGGTTGGGCAGCGTGCCCACGATCTCGCCCTCGTGCAGCACGCGCTCGTCGAGGATCTCGGCGCCCACCTGGATGCACAGCGCCTCGAAGTCCTTCACCGTGCACAGGTGGATGTTGGGCGTGTCGAACCACTGGTAGGGGAGCGTCTTCGACACCGGCATGCGCCCCCGCAGGATCGCCAGGCGGTGCCGCCAGTAGCCGAAGTTGGGGAAGGTGACGATGCCCTCGCGGCCCACGCGCAGCATCTCCTTCAGGATCAGGTCCGAGCGGCGCATGGCCTGCAGCGTCTGCGACAGGATCACGAAGTCGAAGGCGTCGTCCTCGAAGGTGGACAGGCCGCTCTCCAGGTCCATCTGGATCACGTTGACGCCGTGGCCCACGGCCGCGAGCACCCGCGGCGGGTCGATCTCCACGCCGTAGCCTTTCACGCCGCGGGTGGCCATGAGCCCCGCGAGGAGCTCGCCGTCGCCGCAGCCCAGGTCCAGCACGCGCGCGCCCTGCGGGATCCACGAGGCGATGAGCTCGAACTCGAAGCGCGGGGTCATTTCGCCTTCCCCCCCGCCGCGTAGCCCTTCATCTCCTCGAGCTCGGTGCCGCCCACGACGAGCGCGCGCGTGCGCGTGCCCGCGCCGACCTCAGTCGCCACGTTGTCCATGTAGGCGGCGACGATGCGGTGGTAGTGGACGTCGTCGAGGAGGAACGCGTCGTGGCCGTGCGGCGCGTCGATCTCCGCGTAGGTCACGTTCTTGCCGCCCTTCACCAGCGCCTTCACGATCTCGCGCGAGCGCTCCGGCGGGAAGCGCCAGTCGCTCGTGAACGAGGCCACGAGGAAGCCCGCCTTCGCCGCGGCCACCGCCTTGGCGAAGTCGCCGCCCGTCTCGCGCGCCGGGTCGAAGTAGTCGAGCGCCTTGGTCATGATGAGGTAGGTGTTCGCGTCGAAGACCTGCGCGAACTTGTCGCCCTGGTAGCGCAGGTAGGACTCGATCTCGAACTCCACGTCGTAGTTGAAGCCGTAGTCGTCGCCCTTGATCTCGCGGCCGAACTTCTCGCCCAGCAGGTCCTCGGAGAGGTAGGTGATGTGGCCGAGCATGCGCGCGAGCCTGAGGCCCCGCGCCGGGATCGTCTTCATCGCGTAGAAGTTGCCCCCGTGGAATTCCGGGTCCGAGACGATCGCCTGCCTCGCCACGTCGTTGAAGGCGATGTTCTGCGTCGAGAGCTTGGGCGCGGCGGCGATCACGATGGCGTGCGCGATGCGGTCGGGGAAGTCGAGCGTCCACTGCATCGCCTGCATGCCGCCCAGCGAGCCGCCCATGGCCGCGGCCAGGTGCCGGATGCCCAGCCGGTCCATGAGGCGCGCCTGGGAGGCGACCCAGTCCTCGACGGTCACGAGCGGAAACCCCGCCCCGTAGGGCGCTCCCGTGGAGCGGTCGACGGAGGCGGGCCCCGTGGAGCCGTGGCAGCCCCCGAGGTTGTTCACGCCGATCACGAAGAAGCGGTCGGTGTCGATGGCCTTCCCGGGCCCGATCATGTTGTCCCACCAGCCGAGCTTCTTCGGGTTGTCCGCGTGCCAGCCGGCCACGTGGTGGTTGCCGGAGAGCGCGTGGCAGACGAGCACGGCGTTGGACTTGTCGGCGTTCAGCGTGCCGTAGGTCTCGTAGACGAGCTCGTAGGAAGCGAGCGTGCGCCCGCCCTTGAGGATCAGGGGCTCGAGGAAGCCCGCGCGCTGCGGCGCGACTTCGCCCACGGAGCCGGCAGGAATCTCGGTCATTTCGTCTTCGCCAATAAAAACCCGACCGGCTTTCGCGAAGGTCGGGTTCTCTTGGGGAGACCTGCCTCTCGCTTTAGCCGGATTTATTTCGCGCCCGCAAGCTGAGCTCAAATTCGGCGCGTGCCGCGATTATACGGCGCTCCGGGGCGGCCGGACAATCGGCCCGCTCAGGCCGTGATGAACAGGACCCACGGCGTTCCGACCAGCAGGAACACCGCGAGGAAGGCCAGGGTGATGACGAGGCCCAGCTTGTAGAGTTCGCCCTGCGTGAGGTAGCCGCTCGCGGCGAAGATGATGTTCTGGCTGCCGCCCTGCGGCGTGATCGCCGAGAAGTAGCTGCTCGCGAAGAGGAGCCCGAACGCCATGAGCGGGACGGGCACACCGCCGCGAACGCCCACGTCGAGGAACACGCCCAGGAGCGCCAGCACCTGCGAGGACTGGCTCACGAAAAGGTAGTGGATCGCGACGTAGAGCACGACGAGCGTCACGTAGGTGGCGGGCCACGAAAGGCCCCCGAGGTGGGAGGCGAGGCGCTCGCCGGCGTAGCCCATGAACCCCAGCTCGTTCAGCTGCCCGCTCAACGCGAAGAGGACGGCGAGCCACAGGAAGGTGACGAGCGTGTCGCCCATGTCCGCGATGTCCTGGAGGGTGAGGACGCCCGCGAGGAGCAGCGCGCCCAGGCCCGCGAAGGCGATGCTGGTCACGTTGAGCTTGAGGGAGTCGGCGGCCACCCACCCGGCCACCATGACGACGAAGACCACGGCGGTGATGTGCTCGGCGCGCGACATCGGCCCCATGCCGGCGAGCTCCGCCTTCGCGGCCATCGGGGCCTCGGGCGTCTTCCCCACGCCCGGCGGGAGGATCTTCGCGACGAACCACGGCAGCAGGACGATGGCCGTGAGCGCGGGCACGCACGCGGCGAGGAGCCAGCTGCCGAAGCCGATCTCCAGCCCGAACTGCTTCGTCACCTGCACGCCGATCGGGTTGGCGGAGGTGGCCGTCATCCACAGCGCCGAGGACACCGCCAGGCTCGCCATGGTGCAGAACATGAGGTAGGCGCCCAGCCGCCGCTTCTGCGGGTCGTCCGGCACCGAGCCGGCGCCCTGCGCGACGGAAAGCACGATCGGGAAGAGCACCCCGGCGCGCGCCGTGTTGCTGGGGAACGCCGGCGCGATGAAGGCGTCCGTGAACACGATGCTGTAGGCGAGCCCCAGCGAGGAGCCGCCGAACCGGCTCACCATGAAGAGGCTGATGCGCCGCCCCAGCCCGCACTTCACGACCGCCTGCGCGACGATGAAGGCGATCACCACGAGCAGGACGCTCGCGTTGGCGAATCCCGAGTAGGCCTGCGCCGGCGTGATCGTCCCGGTGAGGACCACGGTGGCCACCGCGATCATGGCGGCGGTGAGGAGCGGGAAGGCGCCCACGAGCACCGAGGCGATGGCCGCCACGAACACCGCGAAGAGGTGCCAGGCCGGCGCGGTGAGGCCGGCCGGAACCGGCGTGAACCAGATGCCGAGGGCGATGGCGAAGGGCAGCGCGCGCCTGGCGAGGACGGTTGCGTTCACTTCGAGGCCCCCTTCGCCGCCGGATCGATGCGGAAGCGTCCCTTCAGACCGGTGGCGCGGCCGTGGATCGAGCCGTCCTCGGCCTCCAGCACGTACTGCCACGAGAACTCGTAGGTGCCCGCGACGCCGGCGAACCTGCCCGTCCCGCCCAGGATCGTCCCGGTGATGCGGTTCTTCGCGGCGGTGCCCTCGCCAGTGAACTCGGAAAAGACCTGGTCGCCGCGCTCGTCGGTCCAGACGCTGCGGCCTACGAGCCCGGCCTTGCGGTCGGCAAGCGCGATCGCCTCGGCGCGGAACCCGGCGCCCGGCCGCCCCGGCCCGGCGAGCAGCATCGTGCCCCGGAGGTCGAGGAGGGCGCTGTTCCCGAACTCGCCGAGGGAAAGCGTCCGCCGCGATCCGGCCGCGTTCCAGGAGCCCTCGAACTCGCGCCACTCAGCGGGCGAGGCGGCGGACTGGGGCGGCTGCGGCGCCGGGCCACAGGCCGCCACCGCGAGGGCGAGGAGGGCGGCGTTCCTCATCGCGGACCTCCCGTGGGCTAGTACCGCTCCTTCACGCGCTCCACCACGTGCGTGGGCTCCTTGTAGCCGGGATCCTTCTGCCGCTTCGGCAGCTTGATCCTTTCGCGCGGGGCCTCCTTGTAGGGCACGCGCGAAAGCAGGTCGCGGATGATGTTGAGGCGCGCCCGCTTCTTGTCGTTGGAATTGGCGACGATCCAGGGCGCCCACGCCGTGTGCGTGTACTTGAACATGTCGTCGCGGGCGCGCGAGTAGTCGTACCACTTCGAGTAGGACTTGAGGTCCATCGGCGAGAGCTTCCAGATCTTGCGCCCGTCGTCGATGCGCGCGGAGAGCCGCTTCGTCTGCTCGTCGGCGCTCACCTCCAGCCAGTACTTGATGAGGATGATCCCGGAATCGACCATCGACTTCTCGACCTTGGGAACGTCCTCGAGGAACTTCATCACGACCTTCTCGTCCGTGAAGCCCATCACGCGCTCGACCCCGGTCCGGTTGTAGTAGCTGCGGTCGAAGATCACGACCTCGCCCGCGGCCGGCAGGTGCGGCAGGTAGCGCTGCACGTACATCTGCGACTTTTCGCGGTCCGAGGGGGCGGGCAGAGCGATGACGCGAAAAGTGCGCGGGCTCACGCGCTCGGTGATCGCCTTGATGGTGCCGCCCTTGCCCGCGGTGTCGCGGCCTTCGAAGATGATGCAGACCTTGAGGCCGGCGTGCTTGATCCATTCCTGCATCTTCACAAGCTCGACGTGCAGCTTCCTGAGCTCCTTCGCGTACTCCTTGTTGCCGAGCTCGCCATTGTCCTTGCCCGCCTTCCCGGCAACCTTGGCCGCCTTGACCTTGCCCTTGCCCTTTGCGGGCGCCGGGGCCACCGTTTTCGCGTTCTTTTTCGACTTTTCGCTCTGCTTCGCCATTTGCGCTCTCCTGGTGGGCTGTCGGGAAATGTCCCGCTTCGACCTGCCCGATTGAATTATCATCGTTTCGTCTTCTAGCTATTACGCCGGGCGCTGGAATTGCGATTGACAACGGTCAAGCCATCCGCACAGGCGTGGCGGATGATTTTCAACCCGCTGAGAATCCCAGGGCATTACTTTTCTCGACACATTCCGGACGGAGCTCACGATGGATTTCCGTTACAACTCACTGGTTGTCGCACTGCTGGCCGCCGCCGTTCCGGCGCTCGCCCAGCAGCAGGCCCCCGCTGCTGCCCAGGCCGCCCCGGCGACCGCTGCCGCCAAGGCCTTCTCGCAGCAGGAACTCGACGAGATACTCGCGCCCATCGCGCTCTATCCGGACGCCCTCCTCGCCCAGGTGCTCATGGCCGCGACCTATCCGCTCCAGGTCGTGGAGGCGGCGCGCTGGCAGAAGGCCAACGCGACCCTGAAGGACAAGGCCCTGGAGGACGCGCTGCAGAAGCAGTCGTGGGACCCGGCGGTCAAGTCGCTCACGGCCGTGCCGCAGGTCCTCACGATGATGAACGAGAAGCTCGACTGGACGCAGAAGCTGGGCGACGCCTTCCTGGCGCAGCAGGCCGACGTCATGAAGACGACCCAGAACCTGCGCGCCAAGGCGCAGACGGCGGGCAACCTCAAGTCGACGCCGGAGCAGACGGTGAAGACCCAGAAGGAAGGTGACAAGACCGTCTACATCATCGAGTCCCCGAAGCCCGAGACCGTCTACGTGCCGACCTACAACCCGGCCACGGTCTACGGCAGCTGGTGGTACCCGTACCCCCCGCCCTACTACTACTATCCGCCGGGCTATGCCTATGGCGGCGCGGGCCTCGCCTTCGCCACGGGCGTCGTCGTGGGCGCCGCGATCTGGGGCAACTGCAACTGGGGCGGCAACAACGTCAATATCAACGTGAACAACTACAACAACTTCAACAAGACCAACATCCAGAACAACAACTTCCAGCACAACGCCGCGAACCGCAAGGGCGTTCCCTACAAGGATGGCGCGACGGCGCAGAAGTACAACAAGGGCGGCGACCGCGCCGCGACCCAGTCCCGCGAGCAGTTCCGCGGCCAGGCCGACCAGGGGCGCCAGCAACTCCAGGGCATGGACAAGAGCCAGCTGCAGAGCCAGGTGGGCGCGGCCGACAGGGCCGGCGGGCAGGCGGGCAATCGCGCCAGCACCGGCGACATGGGCGCCCGTACGGGCGCCAGTGCCGGCTCGCGCGATACCGGTTCGCGTTCGAGCGGAGGTGGCGGCGCCAGCGCATCGACGCGCCAATCCAGTTCCGGCGGCGGCGGATTCTCCGGCGCAGGCTCGGGCGCCTCGACACGCGCGGCCAGTTCCCGCGGCAGCGCCAGCCGGAGTGGCGGTGGCGGCGGTGGCGGCCGCGGTGGCGGCGGTCGTCGCTAGGCCCGGCTCAACGGACACGGAGAACGAAAAATGAAGATCCGCACGAATCCCGCCATCACCGCGCTGGCCGCGGCCCTCGCGCTGGCCCTCCCGGCCGGCGCCCTCGCCCAGGCGGCAGCCGAATCGAAACCCGCCAAGCCGGCGGCGACCGCGCCCGCGAAGTCCGCCGCCCAGCGCAGCTTCGCCTCGCCCGAGGATGCCGCGAAGGCCCTCTACGACGCGGTGAAGGCCGCCGACGTCAAGGCGCTCGTCGACATCGTCGGCCCGCAGTCGCGCTCCTGGCTCTTCACAGGCGACAAGGTGAGCGACGCCGCGGAATGGAAGCGCTTCGCCGCCTCCTACGACGAGAAGCACGCGATCGCGAAGGAAGGCGACGCGAAGGCCGTGCTGAACGTCGGCAAGGACGACTACCCCTTCGCAGCTCCCCTCGTGAAGCGCGGGGACAAGTGGGCCTTCGACGCCGAGGCCGGCCGCGAGGAGATCACCAACCGCCGCGTGGGCAGGAACGAGCTCGACACGATCCAGACCCTGCTCGCCATCGTCGACGCCCAGCGCGAATTCGCCGTGGCGGACGCCGACAAGAACGGCTTCAACGACTACGCCGCCCGGTTCATCTCGTCCCCGGGAAAGAAGGACGGGCTCTACTGGCCCACGAAGGCCGGCGAGCCGCATAGCCCGCTGGGGCCGCTGATCGCGCAGGCGGTCCGCGAGGGCTACGGCGGCAAGGTTGCCGCCGGCCAGCCGCAACCCTACAACGGCTACTACTTCCGCCTGCTCAAGGGCCAGGGCGCCAACGCTCCCGGCGGCAAGTACGGCTACGAGGTGAAGGGCAAGCTCTTCGGCGGCTTCGCCGTCGTGGCGTATCCCGCGAAGTACGGCGTTTCCGGCGTGATGAGCTTCCTCGTGAACCACGACGGCGTGGTCTACGAGAAGGACCTGGGCGCCTCGACGCCGTCGGTCGCCGCGAAGATGACCTCGTTCGACCCCGACAAGACCTGGAAGAAATCGCAGTGACCGCCCGCCGCGCCCGCCTCGCGAGGCTTGCCATCCTGGCGGCCGCGCTTCCCGGCGCCGCCCAGGCGTCCTTCCTGCCTCCCGAGGCCATGGACACCGCGGCCATGGTCCTCGCCTGGATCGTGATCTTCGTGGCGCCGGTCATCGCCATCGGCCTTTTCCTCGTGGTGCACGTGCTCCCGGAGAAGATCGCCGAGCACAATCACCACCCGCAGCAGGGCGCCATCAAGACGCTGTGCTTCCTCTCGCTCGTCTTCGGCGGGTTGCTCTGGCCGATCGCCTGGCTGTGGGCGTACACCCGCCCGATCGGCTACCGGCTGGCGTACGGGACGGAAAAGCACGAACACTACTTCATCGAGATGGGCGAGAAGGCGGCGGCGGGCGAGCTCAGCCAGCTGGAGCTGGACCACCTGCGCGACGAGCTGGCCGCGATGGCCGCGACCGGACCGCTCCCGAAGTCGATACGCGAGCTGCCGGCGCTGGTCGCGCAGGCGCGCCCGAAAGCGCCCGGAGCAGCCGCCCGCCGGCGCGCCGGCCGCCGGGGGAGCCCACTAGATGGAACTGATCCTCCTAGGCATCTACGCGGCCATCGTCTGGTTCATCTTCATCAAGATGAAGTGGCTGCCGTGGAACATGGTCTCGCAGGTGATCGTGGTGATCATCCCGATCGTCGCGCTCACGGCCCTCATCCTCACCCTGAACGTCGTCGCCCCGTCTTCCGCCGACGTGCGCGTGATCAAGTACGTGGTGAACATCGTCCCGCAGGTGAGGGGCCGCGTCATCGAGGTCCCGGTCGAACCCAACCGGCCCGTCAAGAAGGGCGACGTGCTCTTCAAGATCGATCCCACGCCCTACCAGCTCCAGGTCAGCTCGCTCGAGGCCCAGCTCGCCAACGCGATCGGCACCTCGAAGGAGCAGGAGGAGCAGCTGTCCGGCGCGGCCGCCCAGGTCGCCCAGGCGAGGAGCGCCATCGAGCAGGCGATCGCGCGGGTGCGGGAGGTCTCGGCCAAGGTCGAGCTCGCGCGGCTGCGCGTCGAGCAGAACCGCGAGCTCGTGTCGACGGGGGCGGGCAACAGGTTCGATCTCGAGCAGGCCGAAGCGAACCTCAAGGAGCTGGAAGGCCAGCTCGACGGCTCGCGCAGCGCCGAGGCGCAGGCCCGGTCGGCCGAGTTGCAGGCCATCGCCAGCCAGCGACAGGTTATCCAGCGGCTCGGCGCGAAGACCAACGGGGAGTACGCGCAGGTGGCCCAGGTTCGCGCCCAGCTCGAAAGCGCGAAATGGGACCTGTCGCAGACGACGGTCACCGCGCCCGCCAATGGCTACGCGATCAACCTGCAACTGCGTCCCGGGTCGATGACGGCGGCGTTCCCGGCGCTTCCCGTGCTCACCTTCGTCGAGGACGAGTTCATGGTGGTCGCCCTCTACAACCAGAACGAGCTGCACCAGGTCGCGCCCGGCAACGACGCGGAAATCGCGCTGAAGACGTATCCCGGCCGCATCATCAAGGCGAAGGTCGATTCGGTCATCTGGGCGCAGGGCCAGGGCCAGTCCGCCGGCAGCACGAACCTGCCGATGACCGGAGCCGTTCCGCAGCACCCGAACCGCTTCCCGGTGAAGCTGCAGGTCGAGCCGCGCGACAAGGAGCTTTTCCTCGCCGCCGGCGCAATGGGCCACGCCGCGATCTACACGGACAACGCCCACGCGATCCACATCCTGCGCATGGTCATCCTGCGCATCGGCGCGATCACCGACTACCTGATCCTGAAGCTGCACTGATGCGCGCGTTCCGCGATTCTCGCTCCGGCCTCCTTCGCGCGGCTCCGCTCGCGGCGGCGCTGGCGCTTGCCGGCTGCGCGCTCAACCAGCCGCCCGATCGCGAGGCGCTTCGCGCCGACGCCATGCCGTCCGTGAAGGCGCCTGAGGCGTGGGTCTCGCCCGGCGGTGCCCCGGGCGCCGTCCAGGACGACTGGCTCGCCACGTTCGGCGACGAGCAGCTGCGCGCGCTCGTTTTCGAGGCGCTCGCCAGCAACTTCGACATCCGGGTGGCCGCGGCCCGCGTCGAGCGCGCGGCGGCGTACGCGAAGCAGGCCGGCTCGACCCTCTATCCGCAGGTGAACCTGCTGGCCTCCGGCAGCTTCACGGGCTCGGACTCCGGCAGCGCCTTCGAGACCGCGGGGCTCTTCGCGAGCTGGGAGCTGGACCTCTGGGGCCGCGTGCGCGCCCAGGCGGAGGCGGGCTCCACGCAGTACGAGGCCACGGCGAAGGACTCGGAGTTCGCGCGCCAGTCGATCGCCGCCCTCGTCGCCAAGAGCTGGTTCCTCGCCATCGAGGCGCGGCGCCAGCGCGCCATCGCGCAGGAGATTTCCGCGGCCGGCGAGAGGATCGCGGAGCTGGCGCGCGAGCGCTCCCGGATCGGGAAGGGAGACGAGTACGACGTGCGGCTCGCCCAGGCCGGCCTCCAGGGCTATCGCGATGCCGTCCTGCAACTGCAGCTCGCGGAGCAGCAGGCGATCCGCGCGATCGAGACGCTCGTCGGGCGCTATCCCGCGGCGGCGCTCGACACGGCGTTGCAGTTCCCGAAGTTCCCGGGCCCCGTGCCCGCGGGCCTTCCGTCGGAGCTCCTCGAGCGCCGCCTCGACGTCGCGGCCGCCGAGCGGCGCGTGGCGTCCGCGTACTACCTGGTCGGCGAGGCCCAGGCGGCCCGGCTGCCGCGAATTTCCCTCACCGCGAGCGGCAGCAGCATCACGAGCGACCTGGTCTTCCTCAAGGACCGCGAGAATCCCGCCTGGAGCGCCGGCGGCAACCTCATGCTGCCCCTTTTCGCGGGCGGAGCCCTCAAGGCGCAGGTGGAAGTCCGCACGGCCGAGCAGAAGGCGGCCGTCGCCGACTATGGCCGCATCGGCGCGCGCGCCTTCTCGGAAGTCGAGAACGCGCTTTCCACGGGATTCAACCTCGCGCAGCGCGTCCCGGTCCTCGAGGTGTCGGTCGCCGAGAACGAGCGCGCCCTCGAGCTCGCGCAGGTCCGCTATCGCGTCGGCACGGCCGACCAGCGCGCGGTGCAGCAGCAGCTGCTTGCCACTTCCGCCGCTCGCGCGAGCCTCACGCGGGCGCTGGGCGAGCGTCTCGTCCAGCGGGTCAACCTGCACCTGGCGCTCGGCGGAAGCTTCGCCCCGTCCGCCGTCGCGACGGCCGCCGCGCCGGCGCCCACCCCCTCGCCGAAATAGCCGGCGATCCGGCGAGCGGCGACGCCCGGGAGCGTCTCTCCAAATGGGATGGAGCATTCGATGGGGGGTCTCGGGTCTCGCCATTCTCCTGGCGGGCTGTGCGGGCCTTTCCCCACAGGACAGTCGCGTCCCCTCGGTCGCGCTCGAGGACACGTCGCGGACGCAGCTCGCCCTCGCCTTGGCGCCCGCCGTGGCCGCCCACCCCGGCAAGACCGGCATCCACCCGCTATTCGATCCGCGTGACGCCTTCGCGGCCCGGGCCCTGCTCGCTGCCGCCGCCGGGAGGTCGATCGACGCGCAGTACTACATCTGGCACGGCGACACGGTCGGCAACCTCGTCTTCCAGGCCCTGCGGCAGGCGGCCGACCGGGGCGTGCGGGTGCGCCTGCTGCTGGACGACATGAACACCGCCGGCCTCGACCCGGTGATCGCGGCGCTCGACGCGCATCCGGACATCGAGGTGCGCCTCTACAACCCGTTCCCGCACCGGGGGGCGCGCTCGCTCGATTTCCTGTCGGACTTCTCTCGCCTGAACCGGCGCATGCACAACAAGTCGTTCACGGTGGACAACCAGGCGAGCGTCGTCGGCGGGCGCAACATCGGCAACGAGTACTTCGGCGTGGGCGAGGGAACGGCGTTCGCCGACCTCGACGTGATCGCGGTCGGCGCCGCGGTTCGCGACGTCTCGAGGCAGTTCGATCTCTTCTGGAACAGCGCCCCGGCGTATCCGGCCGCGAGCCTCGTGGCCGCCGCCGCGCCGGCCGATCTCGACACGCGGTTCGCCGCGACACGCGCCGATCCTGCCTCCGTCGCCTACCTGGAGGCCCTGCGCACCACGGCGCTCGTGCGCGACCTGCTCGCCCGGCGGCTGCCGCTGGATTGGACGGACGCTCGCCTCGTGCGCGACGACCCGGCCAAGACGCTCGATCCGGCGGCTCGCGCCGACGTCCTGCTCTTCCCGGCGCTGGTGGACGCGATCGGCCGGCCGGAGAAGTCGCTCGACCTCGTCTCGCCCTATTTCGTGCCCGGCGACGAAGGCACCGAGGCCCTCGCGGCGCTCGCCCGGCGGGGCGTGAACGTGCGCGTCCTCACCAACTCGCTCGAGTCGTCCGAGGCAAACGTCGTGCACGCCGGTTATGCCAAGCGCCGCGAAGCATTGCTTCGGGCGGGCGTCAGGCTCTACGAGCTCAAGGCCGCCGCCGGAGAGAGGGCGCGCGACGAAAAGGCCGGAATGGGGTCGAGTTCGGGGGCGGCCCTGCACGCGAAGACCTTCGCCGTGGACGCAAGGCGCATCTTCGTCGGCTCGTTCAATTTCGACCTGCGCTCGGCTCTGATCAACACCGAGATGGGCCTCGTGATCTCGAGCCCGGCACTGGCCGGACGGCTCGCCGGCCTCTTCGACGAGGCCGTGCCGCTTTCCGCGTACGAGGTCCGGCTGCGCGCCGACGGCGCGCTGGAGTGGATCGAACGGACCGCCGAAGGCGAGAAACGGCACGGGAGCGAACCCGGCGCCGGATGGTTCCGGCGTTTCGCCGTCGGCGTGCTGTCGACGCTTCCCATCGACTGGCTGCTCTAGGACGACTCCGGTCATGCCCATGCCCTTCGAGCCGATCGACATCGCCCTGCGCAACGGCCGCACCGTGCGACTGCGCGCCATCGGGCCCGCGGACGAGGAGGAACTCCTGCAAGCCTTCGACCGCCTGGGAGCCGAAGCCCGCTACATGCGCTTCATGCACTCGGTGCGCGAGGCCAACGTCCCGCGGCTGCGCCAGGTCCTCGACTCCTTCCCGGAAAAGGGGCTCGCCATCGCCGCAACGGTTCCGGCGGACGACGGCATCGACATCGTCGGCTCCGCCACCTTCGTGCTCGGCCCGCGCGGGGACGACTGCGAGTTCGCGGTCAGCGTGACGGACGCCTGGGCCGGCGCCGGACTGGGGCGCGTTCTCCTGGCCGCCCTCGTCGATGCGGCGCGAAAGCGCGGGCTTCGCGAGATGACCGGGTTCGTGCTGGCGGGAAACGCCCCGATGCTCCGCCTGGCTGCCCGGCTCGGGTTCGCCGTCGGGCGTGACCCGGACGACTTTTCCCAGTGCATCTGCCGCCTCGACCTTGGAGGCGGCGCGTGAGGCCGGGCGTCGACCGGCCGCGCGACAGGTTCATGACCGGCCTCAAGGCCCGGGCGGCGCCACGGCATACCATCAATCGAGTCCCAATCCCGAAAGGAAGACCATGAATTCCAGCCAACTTCGCCTTGCAATCGTTGTCCTCGCGGCGTTCACGGGCGTCGCCCTGGCGCAGCAGTACGTCTATCCCGCCAAGGGCCAGAAGCCGGACCAGCAGAAGGCGGACGAGGCCGCCTGCCACACCTGGGCCGTCGAGCAGTCGAAGTTCGACCCGGCCAATCCGCCTCCGGCCCAGGCGGCCCCCGCGGCGCCGAAGACGGCGACGGGCACGACCCCGGGCGCGGGCGCTCGCGGCGCGGCGCGCGGCGCGGTCGTGGGCGAGGCCATCAGCGGCGATGCGAGCACGGGTGCCGCGGTCGGCGCCGCCGCGGCGCGGGGCGCAAGCCGCAAGCAGAACGCGGCCGCGGCCCAGCAGGGCCAGCAGCAGGCTTCGCAGCAGCAGCAGGCGGGACAGCAGGCCTACCAGAAGGCGCGCGGCGCCTGCCTGGAGGGCAAGGGCTACACCGTCAAGTAAGCCGATCCGGGAGGGCAACGATGAACCGCGCGGTGCCGGCAGCATTCGCCGCCCTCCTGCTCCTCGTGCTCGCGCCCGCCACGCGGGCGCAGGACATCGAGCCGCGCGCCTACTCCAACGCGCCCATCGGCGTGAATTTCTTCATCGCCGGTGTCGCGGCAACGAGGGGCGGGCTTTCCTTCGACCCCGCGCTTCCCATCGAGAGCCCCTCCCTGAAGACCGGGAGCGCCGTTCTCGGCTACGCGCGCGTGGTCGAGCTGTGGGGCCAGTCGGCGAAGGTGGACGTGGTCGTCCCGTACACGTGGCTCTCGGGCGACGCGATCTACGCCGG
>CAWGOH010000003.1:0-129779 GCA_963824135.1 uncultured beta proteobacterium
TGTCCTCGCATCGCTTCCAGGAGGTGGTGAAGAAGCTCCAGGAAGCGTTCGACATCGTGATCTTCGATTCGGCGCCGCTGCAACTGGTGTCGGATTCGCTGGTGCTTTCCAACTACGCCAATGCGGTCATCTACGTGGTCAAGGCGGATGCGACCCCGTACCAGGTGGCGCAGAACGGCCTCAAGCGCCTGCGCCGGGTGGGCGCGCCGATCCTGGGCGTGGTGCTCAACCAGCTGGACCTCGAGAAGGCCGAGAAGTACTACGGCGAGTACAGCGGCTACCGCAGCTACAAGGGCTACAAGAAGTACGGCTACAAGGGCTACGGGAAGACCTACGGAACGGCGGAGTAGGTGTTCCGGCGGGAGGGTGGTGCGATGCGGGCTCGGTGGATGATGGTTGTGCCGTGCCTCGCGCTGCTGGCGGCATTGTCCTATTCGGCGATCCGGATGGGCGCAGCGGATGCCATCACCTGGATTGCCGGCGAGCGGCTGGAGCGGTGGGACAGGTCCGGCGTGCGTCCCGGGCTGGAGCCTTGGATGGCGGTGCGGGATGACCTCGAGCAGGCGGTCCTGCTTTCCCGGTCCGATCCGGCGCCGCCCGAACTCCTGGGGGTGCTGCACCTTTCGCGCGCGGTGACCACGGATTTCGCCGAGATCGTCCCTGGAGTACCTTCGCCGGGCGCTCGTGATGCGGCCTTCCTCTCCGTACACCTGGGCTAGCCTGGCCGAAGCGCGCTACCGGATGGGGATGACGCAGGCGCCCTTTGAAACGGTGCTCCTGACCGCCTGGCGGCTGGGGCCGGCGGAGCCGGAGGTGCAGCGGGTAATGCTCGACCTGGGCCTGGCGCTCTGGGGGGAGGGTTCCCCGGCACTCCAGACGGCCGTCCGGGCGGCCATGGCGGCCTCGATGCGGCGTAATCCCGTCGAGACCTTCGAGGTGGCGGCGCGGCGGGGGCGGCTGGACCTGGCTTGCCCCCTCATCGGCCCCGACAAGCGGCTGGCGCAGACAAAATGGCCCCTGCGGTGCGAGAATGTCAAAGGTGCCTGATTTTCCGGGGTACTCCGGACAAGAAAGGGAGGCGACATGAAAGCCTTGATACTGGGAATTGCGGCATTGCTGGCGGCGAGCCTGGCATGGGCGGACGCCACGGTGACGAGCGTGAGCGGGTCGGTGACTGCGCAGGCGGGTTCGGCGGCGGCACGCCCGGTTCGGCAGGGCGACCGGCTGCGTTCGGGCGAAGTCGTGTCGACCGCAGGCACCTCCTCGGTCGTGATGCGCTTCGACGATGAGCAGATCGTGGCCCTGGGGCAGAACACCCGCATGGAGATCCAGCGCTACGACTACAACGCGCAGGCGAAGACGGGCAACGTCGGCCTTCGGCTCTTGCGCGGCGCCATGCGTGCGATCACCGGGGTGATCGGCCGCTCGCAGCCGACCAACGTCACGTACCGGGCGGGCAACTACACCATCGGGATCCGGGGCACGGATGTGACGCTGGTCTATGACGGCGACGATGCGGCGGTGGTAACCGTCGAGGAAGGGTTCATCTCCTTCTCCTACGGCGGCAAGACGGTCACCGTGCGGGCGGGCGAGGGTGTCAGTGCCCGGGGGGCGGAATTCCGGCAAGGCGCCATCGACACGATCCTGGACTTCTTGCGGTCGACGCCGGCAGGGCAGTCGTTCCTCGATGCGATCGGTGGCGTGAACGCGCTTTCCCTTGCCGTGGGCCAGGCGGCCGCCGGGCAGTCGGGCACGATCACCACGCCAGGGCCTGGATCGTCGGGCACTCGGGCGGGGGCGGGACGGCTTCGAAGAAGTAGGTTTTGGTGGTGTCTGACACCGCGACAGGAAGGAGGCCCGCTTCGGCGGGCCTCTTGTTTGTGGGGGCGGTACCCGGCTTTTCGGGTTCGTTTATGCAAATTGTAAATTGAATTGACAATTTGCATAGATAGGCCTATCCTCGCTGCGATGCTTGCCCGCACCGCGCGCCCACCCTCCAGCGCCTGAAGGACTACTACCCCGTCGTGGCGGTGACCGGGACCGCGGCAGGCCGGGGAAGACGACGCTGGCGAGGGCGGCCTTCCCGGAGCGGCCGTACGCCAACCTGGAGGAGCCGGACACGCGGGAGTTCGCGATCGCCGATCCCGCGCGGGTTCCTCGCCCGCGTATCCCGACGGGGGCGGTGCTGGACGAGGTGCAGCGCGCGCCGGCAGCTGTTTTCGCTACCTGCAGGCGCGCGTGGACGAGGACAAGGCGCCGGGGCGATGGATCCTCACGGGGTCGCAGCAGCTGGGGCTGGTGGGGGGATCACGCAGTCGCTGGCGGGGCGCGTGGGCTTACCTGCACCTGCTGCCTTTCTCGCTGGAGGAGCTCTCGCGCCTTCGGCCGCCCGATTCGCTCGAGGCGATGCTCTGGGCGGGCGGGTACCCGCCGATCCACGACCGCGGCGTGCCGCCGCCGGTGTGGCTGCGCGACTACGTGCAGACCTACATCGAGCGCGACGTGCGGCAGCTCGTGAACGTGCGGGACCTGGGCGTCTTCCAGCGCTTCGTCCGGATGTGCGCGACGCGGACGGGGCAGGCGGTGAACCTTTCGGCGCTCGCGGCCGATTGCGGCATCACCCACAACACGGCGCGGGGTGGCTCACGGTGCTGGAGGCGAGCTACATCGCCTTCCAGTTGCCGAGCTGGCACCGGAACCTGGGCAAGCGGCTGGTGAAGGCGCCGCGGCTGCACTTCTACGACACCGGGCTGGCGGCGTGGCTGGCGGGGGTGGGCGACGCGGGGATCGCTGGGGCTTTCCGCGCTGCGGGGGCCGCTGTTCGAGAGCTGGGTGGTGTCGGAGGTGATGAAGCACCGGTTCAACCACCTGCGGGACGCGGCGTGCCACTACTTCCGCGACAGCAACGGCAACGAGGTGGACCTCGTGATCGAGTCGGCGGGCGGACGATGGCGATCGAGATCAAGTCCGGGGCGACGCTGGCGGGGGACTGGTTCCGGGGGCTGCACCGGTTTGCTGCGCTTGTGGACGGCGTGAAGCCGGTGCTCGTCTATGGCGGCGATGAGACCTTCGAGCGCGAGGGCGTCTCGGTCGTCGGGCTGGCGGTCGTTGCCCGCCTGGCTGCACGCCAATCTGGCTGCTCAGGTTGGAAGAGGTAATCTGATTACACGAATGATGCGCCTGTTTCGACTTCGACAGTCACGTTCGCGCCGAGAAGCTCCTGTTCTGGGGCCTTCTTGCGCTGCTGGTCTGGCTGCCGGTTCCGCTCGGCAGCAACCGGGGCTGGGCGTGGGCGGGGATGGAGGTGGTGCGCCTTCGCGCTGCTGGGGTGGTGGCTGGTGCTGTGGGCGATGGATAGGGTCACCATCGAGGAGCCCGCTGCGGAAGGCGTGGCCGGTGTTCGCGTTGCTGGGCGCTTGGGTGCTGCACCATGCGCTCTCCATAGTGCCGATGCCGGTGGGGCTGGTGGAGTTCCTGTCGCCCGCCTCGGCGCGGACCTGGGCGCTGACGGATGTCCTGGGGATCAAGCGCGACTCGATCACGATCTCCATCGAGCCGCACGCTTCCCGGGTGGCGCTCGTCAAGACGCTGGCCTACATCGCGATCTTCTTCCTGTTCCTGGCGGTGGTGAACAACCGGGAGCGGGTGCTGACGGCGGCGCGGGTGCTCGTCTACGCGGCGGTGCTGCATGCGGTGTATGCGGTGCTGATGCACCTGTCGAACGTCAGCCACGTGTACTTCGGGACCCAGATCGACGCACGGGGGATCGGCGAGCGGGTTCTACGCCAACCGGAACCACTTCGCGGGGATGCTGGAGATGACGCTGGCGATCGGGATCGGGCTCCTGATCGCGGGGCTTTCGGAGCACATCGCCGGGGACCTGGAAGCAGTTCTTCCGGCACACTGCTCGAGTGGGTTCTTTCGCCCAAGTTCCTGCTGCGGCTGTCGCTGTGCATCCTGGTGATCGCGCTCACGACGACGCATTCGCGGATGGGGAATTCGGCGTTCTTCTCGTCGCTGCTGATTGCCGGGGTGATCGGGATCGCGCTCAAGCGCTATGCCACGCGCAACACGGTGATCCTGCTGGTGAGCCTGGTGGTGCTGGACCTGGCCATCGTGGGGAGCTGGTTCGGCGTGGAGAAGCTGGCGGCGCGGATCGAGGCCACCACGATGGAGGATGTGAGGGAGCGGGAGGATCCGGCGGTCTATACGCTGCCGCTGATCAAGGACTATCCCGTGTTCGGCTCGGGGCCGGGGACGTTCTATGTGGCCTTCCCGGCCTACCGGCCGGAGAAGGTGGTCAACTTCTACGACTACACGCACAACGACTACGCGCAGATCACCGCGGAGACGGGGGTGGTGGGGCTGGGGCTGCTGGGGCTGGTGGTGGCTTTGTCGCTGGCGGCTGCTCTTCGGGCGCAGTGGCTGCGGCGCGATCCCCTGATGCGGGGGATGTCCTTCGCTTCCATCATGGGGATCACTTCGATCCTCATCCACTCCTGGGTGGACTTCAACCTCCAGATCCCCGCCAACGCCGTCTACTTCATGGTCCTGCTCGCCTTGGGCTGGATCTCGCTCTACCTCGATCGCGAACCAACCCATCTCGCCAAGTAACCTGACACCATTTCGGTGTCAGGTTACTTCAGGGGCGTGCCCTTGAAAGTGCTTCCCCGGATGCTCTCGATGTCCTCGTCGGGCATGGCTGAACCGAATAAGGCTTGATAGGCCTTGCGCCGGCCGTCCCGGGTAGCGGACAGCCCGAGATACACAGGGTGCGGGGTCAGGAGGCCGGCGGGGGCCCCGCTGGAATTCCAGAGAAAGCTCGACCATCGGTACTCGGACGGGTGGGCGACCATGCCCGCGCTGACCGGATTGAGCTCGATGTAGCGCATCACGGCGAGGAAGTACCGCTCTGACTCGATCAGGCACGACCGAAGCGGCCCTCATAGAGCGTTCCCGTCCGCTCGTGGGCCTTGTTGAAGTAGCGGGAGTAGCGGCGGTTCAGGACTGCTGCATGAAGCGGGAGATGGACCGCGGCTCGCGGCCGGTGACGAGCAGGTGAACGTGGTTCGTCATCAGGACGAACGCGTGCACCTCCGTGGACAAGCTCGATCCGCGGACTCGCCCGAGGTAGTTCAGGTAGACACGCCGGTCCTGGTCCTCGACGAAGCACGGCAAGGCGGTTGTTGCCCCGCACCCGAGGTGGCAGGGCATCCCGGGGACATCAGTACGCGGCGCGCGTGACACGTCTCCATGAGACGCGCGCCACTAGAACGCGCAATCCGAAACCGATCCGCTACTTCGCAAAGTAATCAGATCACGAAAAGTAATCTGACACCGTCAGGGGGTTGCTGGCAGCGTAACCTGAATCGAGCCAGGCGGCATCCTGCCCAAACGACCCGGTCGCATCCTTCTCGTAGGACCACCGGAAGGTGTGCGCGCCGGCAGGCACAGCCACACTGAACAGCTGCCAGGTGGTATTGGCCGTACCCGACCACCGCGCCGCCTCCACGCCATCGATGAGGAAGCGCAGCACGTCGAAGGTAGGCTCGCTCGAGATCCGCACCCGGAAGCTCACCGTCCCCGCCAGCCAGGCGCCGCCGACCTCCACCTGCGCCACTTCGTTGTCGAAGATGGTGTCGGTGCGAAGGGCCAGCGCGCCTTCGTGCGGGCCGGGGTCGTTGCTCACGTGCCAGGTCCCGTTGGCGCCGCCCGGCATCGTCCAGCCGGCCGGGAACTCGCCCTCGGGCGGGAAGACCTCGTCGTCGTCCTCGATCATCACCGTGGTCGAGGCGGGCATGCCCAGCCCGATGCCCGGCGTGGGCGCGGAGAGCGTCACCGTGAACTGCTCCGGCGACTCGGCCACCGCGTCCTCGGTGATCGGGATCGTGATCGTGCGCGAGGTGCTGTCGCCCGAGCCCCAGGTGAGGGTGCCCGTGCGCGTGGTGTAGTCGCTCGTGACGAGCGCCGTGCCCGGCGGCGGTGGCGTAGTTCACGCTGCCCGCGAAGGTGTAGGCGCCGCCCGTGCGGGTGACCGTCACGTCCACCGTCGCCGTCGACTCGATCACCGTCGTCTTGCCCACCGTGAACTGCACCGTGGACTCGGGCGGGATGTCGTCGTCGACGATCGTCACCGTGGCGCTGGACGGGCGTGCCCAGCACGATCCCCGCCGACGGGTTGGAGAGCGTCACGTTGAAGCTCTCCGCACCCTCCGCCAGCGCGTCGTTCAGGATCGGGATGGTGAAGGTCTTCGCCATCGACGTGCCCGCCGTCCACGAGACCGTGCCCGTCCTCTGGACGCCCGATGCCCGCGGTGCCGAAGTCCGTGCCCGCCGTGGCCGTGCCGTTGGAGGTCGTCCAGGTCACGGTGGCCGCGGCGGTTGCCGGCCCGATCCGGTTGGCCGTGATGGTGACCGTGCCGCCCGTCTCGTTCACGTTGTAGTTGGCCGCGCTCAGCACCACGCCCGCGTCGTTGTCGTTGATCGTGACGGTGATCGTGGCGTTGGTGCCGATGCTGGTCCCCGTGCCCGACACGTTCGACAGGTTCACCGTGAAGGTCTTGGCGCCCTCCACGACGAGGTCGTTCAGGATCGGGATCGCGATCGTCTTCGAGGCCGCATCGCCCGCGCCCCAGTTGAGGGTGCCGGTGAGCGGCACGGCGACGCCTTGGGCGCCGAAGTCGGTGCCGGAAACCGCCGTCCCGTCGGCCGTGGTCCAGTCCACGCTGGCGGCCGCAGCTGCACCGCCCAGGCGCGTGACGCGTGAGGTTGAGGGTCGCGGTGCCCTCGGCCACCGTCGCCGTCGCCGCGCTGAACTGCAGCGTGTTGTCGTCGTCGGCGATGGTGACCGTCGTGGTCGTTCGGGCGTGCCCAGCGTGGCGCCCACCGCGCCCGGAGAGCGTCACCGTGAAGGTGCGCGCGGTATTGACCGCACCGTTGTCGGCGATCGGCACGGTGATCGTCTTGGGCGCGGTGTCGCCGTCGGCCCAGTTGAGCGTGCCGTTGGTGGCCGTGTAGTGCGTGCCGGCCAGGGCCGTGCCGTTGGCCGTCGCGTAGTTCACCGAGACCGCCCCGGTGCTCGAGCCCGCGCGGTTCACGTTCACCGCGACCGTGCCCGCCGATTCCGCCACCGATTGCGTGGCTGGATGCCATCGTCACGCCGCGGTCGTCGCTCGTGATGGTCACCACGGCCACCGTGGCCCCGGCGCCCAGCACCATGCCGCCCGTGGGCGTGGAGAGGGTGACGTTGAAGGTCTCCGGCCCCTCGATCGCGGTGTCGTTCAGCACCCCGATCCAGGCGCCGGCCGTGGTGGTCGGGCCCACGCTGATCGTCTTGGCCGAACCGTCGCCGGCGGCCCAGGAGAGCGTCCCGGTCTTCTGCACCGTGGAGCCGGTGGTGCCGAAGTCGCTGCCCGCCAGCGCGGTGCCGTTCGAGGTCGTCCACTTGACCGTGGCCGCGGTGGCCGCCGATCCCGTGCGCGTCACCGTGAGCGTGCCGTTGGGGCCGGCCTCGCTCACCCCCAGCGTGGTCGGCGCGAAGCCCACCGTGCTGTCGTTGTCCGTGATCGTGACCGTGGCCACGCTCGTCGGTCCCAGCAGGGCGCCGCCGGTCGGGTTGGAGAGCGTGATCGTGAAGTTCTCGCTGCCCTCGACCACGGTGTCGTTGAGGACGGGCATCGTGGCCGTCGTGGGCCCGACCGTGAAGGTCTTGGCGCCCGTGACGCCCGCGGCCCAGGTGAGGGTGCCGGTGCGCTGCGCGGCGTTGCCGCTGGTGCCGAAGTCCTGCCCGGCCACCGCGGAGCCGTTGCCCGTGGTCCAGGTGACGGAGACCGCTGCTGCGGCCGCGCCGGAGCGGTTCACCGTGACCGTGACGTTGGGCCCGGCCTCGTTCACCGTGTAGGTGGCCGAGGAGAAGTTGAGGGAGGCCTCGTCGTCGGTGATCGTGACCGTCGCCGTGGCGGTGGCGCCGACGCTGGCGCCGGTGCCCGTGGCCCCGCTCAGGTTCACCGTGAAGTTCTCGGACGATTCCACCACCGCGTCGTTGAGGATCGGGATGACGATCGTCTTCGAGGCGGCGTCGCCCGCGCCCCAGTTGAGGGTGCCCGAGAGCGGCGTGCCCACGCCCAGCGTGCCGAAGTCGGAGCCCGAGACGGCCGTGCCGTCCACCGTGGCCCAGTTGACGCTCGCGGCCGCGGCCGTGCCGCCCAGGCGCGTGACCGTGAGGGTGACGGTGGCCGTGGCTTCGGAGACCGTGGCCGCCGCGGCGCTCAACTGCAGCGTGTTGTCGTCGTCGGTGATGGTCACCGTGGTCGAGGTCGGCGCGCCCAGCGAGGCGCCCACGGGGCCCGAGAGCGTCACCGTGAAGGTGCGGGCGGTGTTGACCGCGGCGTTGTCGATGATCGGCACGGTGATCGTCTTGGGCGCGATGTCGCCGTCGGCCCAGTTGAGCGTGCCGTTGGTGGTCGTGTAGTGCGAGCCGGCCAGGGCCGTGCCGTTGGCGGTCGCGTAGTTCACGCTCACCGCGCCGCTGCCGTTGCCCATCCGGTTCACCTGGACGGCCGCGGTACCGGCGGATTCGGCGACGCTCAGCGTGCTGCCGGCCATCGAAAGGCCGCTGTCGTTGCTGTCGATCGTCACGACGGCCGCGGATACCCCGAGGACCCCGCCGCCCGTGGGCGCGGAGAGGGTGACGTTGAAGGTCTCCGGACCCTCGATCGCCGTGTCGTTGAGCACGGCGATCCAGGCGCCGGCCGTGGTGGTCGGGCCCACGCTGATCGTCTTGGCCGCGCCGTCGCCGGCGCCCCAGGAGAGCGTCCCGGTCTTCTGCACCGCGGAGCCGCTGGTGCCGAAGTCGCTGCCGGCGAGCGCCGTGCCGTTGCTCGTCGTCCAGGTGACCGAGGCCGCCGTGAGGGTCGAGCCGGTGCGGGTGACGGTGAGCGTGCCGTTGGGGCCGCCCTCGTTCACCGTGAGCGTGGCGGGGGCGAAGTCGATGGTGCTCTCGTTGTCCACGATCGTGACCGTGGCCACGCTCGTGGCGCCCAGCACCGCGCCGCTGGTCGGATTGGAGAGGGTGATCGTGAAGTTCTCGTCGCCCTCGAGCACCGTGTCGTTGAGGATGGGCATCGTGGCTGCCGACGGCCCGATCGTGAAGGTCTTGGCCGCCGCGTCGCCGGCCGCCCAGTTGAGCGTGCCCGTGCGCTGCGTGGCGTTGCCGCTGGTGCCGAAGTCCTGCCCGGCCGACCGCGGTGCCGTTGCCGGTGGTCCAGGTGACCGCGATCGCGTTGGTCGTGGCGCCCGTGCGCGTTCACCGACACGGTGAGGTTGGGGCCGCTCTCGTTCACGCTGTAGGTGGCGGAGGAGAACTGCAGCGCCGCCTCGTCGTCGATGCAGCGTGATGGTGTCGGTCGTCTGCGCGCCCAGGACGGCGTTCGTGCCGGTCGAGGTTGCTCAGCGACGACGGTGAAGGTCTTCGTGCGGCTCGACGAGCGCGTCGTTCAGGATCGGGACGACGACGTTCTTGGCGACGCGCGTCGCCCGCGCCCCAGTTGAGGGTGCCGGTGACGGGGGATGCGACGCCGTCGGTGCCGAAGTCGGTGCCGGCGAGCGCGGTGCCGTCCACGGTGGCCCAGTCCACGGAGGCCGCGAGCGAGGTGTCGCCGGTGCGGCTCACCGCGACGAAGAGGTTCGCCGTGCCTTCCGTGACGGTCGCCGTCGGCAGCGCGAACTGGATGGTGTTCTCGTTGTCGGTGATCGTCACCGTGGTGCTCGCGGGCGTGCCGAGCTGGGTGTTCACCGGGTTGGACAGGTTGACGTTGAAGGTGCGCGACGCGTTCGCCGCGGCGTTGTCGGTGATGGGCACCGTGATGGTCTTGGCCGCGCCGTCGCCGTCGGCCCAGTTGAGCGTGCCGGAGGTCGTCGTGTAGTGCGATCCCGCCAGCGCCGTGCCGTTGGCGGTGGTGTAGTCGATGCTGGCCGCGCCGGACGGGCGAGCCGTTCCGGTTCACGATGACGTCCACGCTGCCTGCGCCTTCCGAGACGGATTGCGAGGCCGTGGCCATGGCGACGGACACCGCGCCGACGCAGTTGCCGCCGAGCGTGCCGGTGCCGTCGAAGCGGAAGGTGAGGGTGGCCGCGCAGCCCGGGTTCATGGGGATCACGGTCGGCGTGCCGTTGCCGAGCGTGAGGGTTGCCATCGGGTTGCCGCCGACGTAGAGCGGCGACTGGAAGGAGGCGTCCGGCGAGCGTCTTCCGAGTAGGGGCCGACGCTCGAGCCGCCGGTGAAGGAATTGGAGATCGCCTCGGCGCGCAGGTTGTAGTTGCCCAGGGGCAGGAGCATCCGGAAGGCGCCGGTGCCCTGGGTGCGGTAGTCCGAGACGATGCTGTAGACCGCGCCCGTCGTCGTTTCCGTGGCCCAGATGTTGGCGCCCAGCACCGGCGTCACGCCGTTGGCGAGCACGAAGGTGCCGTTCAGCTCGCCGTAGACGGTGTTCACCGTCACGTCGGGGTAGAGCGCGCTCACCGCGGCGACGTCGTCTTCGTGAAGGGAGACGAAGTTGCGGAACGCGATGGGGTACATCAGCGGGAAGTTGATCGAGCCCAGGCCCTGCGTGGCGTCGAGCTGCGTGTGGTCCATGCCGATGAGGTGGCCGATCTCGTGGGCGAGCACCACCTTCATCGTCGCGTCGGACACCGAGATGAAGCCGTTGATGACCGCCTGGCCTTCCGCGAATCGGCAGGTCGGGGCCAGGAAGTACGCCGATCCCGCGAAGCCGAGCACGTTGCTCTTGTTCCCGACACCGAAAACCAGGTCGATGATGGAGCCGTCGGTGTCGTAGATGACCGGGTTGATCCCGTCGCTGAAACTGCTTGAGGTAGGTGCCGACGTTGCGCGGTGGTCACGTCCACGGGCAGGTCGGCGCCGCGGCCGATGGTGATCGTGGCCGTGGGGACGTTGGTCCACAGCGCCACCGCTTCGGTGACGATGGCGTCGGCCGCCGCGTTGAGCCGGGCGCCCAGGTTGCCCTGGTCGTAGTTGAGGTTGACCGTCGCCGGGTTGTACTTGATCAGCGTCTTGCCGGCGTCGTCGCAGATGCCGTTCGGGCCGCCCGCCTGGGCGAGCGTCGAGGCGAGGAGGAGGAGGGCCGCTGCCAGCCTTTGGAGGGCGCTCATTGCGTCCTCCCGATTCGCGCGCGGACCGCCTGCTTGAATTCGTCCAGGCTCACGCGTCCCGTGGGGATGCTGACACCGGGCGCGAGGAGGACCGAGGTGCCGGGGCCGGCGTCGGGGGTTGCGCCCCTGACCATGACGGAGGGGCCGGTGGTGTCCTGGCTCACCGCGAACTGGCCGTGGCCCAGGCCGATGGGGCTGGAGAAGCCGGCCGAGGAGACGCCCGCGAGGAACACCACGTAGCTCTGGCCGACGGCGAAGGTGGGGACGCCCTCGACGCGGAAGGCCAGTCCCTTCGGAGGCCAGCGTGCCGCCGATCTGCTTGATCGTGTGGGTGGCCGGCACGGTCCCCTTGAGGACGTCGTCCACCGCGAAGGTGGTGTAGGTGACGACGAGGTTGGTCTGCGCGTCCCGCTCCGTGCGGTTGTCGATGCAGGTGCCCTGGAAGGCGGTCGTCGCGGAATCGATGACCTCGTCGAGCCCCATGGGGCGGACGGTGGCGGCGCCGGCGGTGCCGGCGAGCGATGTCCACAGCAGGAAGGCGGCGAAAAGCTGGGCGAGGGCCCTTGCGGTGAGGGCGGTGCGTCGGATCATTTTCTTCCCCTGGTGCGACCGGTGCGTTGGGTCCGGCCTTGCGGCGCGGAAAGGCGGTCGTTACCGGTCATTTTCTGCCCCGTTTGGTGACTGCGCAATGTCGGAAATTCCGCATTCGCCGTCCCTTCCGGGATGGGTACCTGGCGTGGGGCTCGACGAGGCAGCCCCAACTCCCTTCACAGCAGCTAGAATCGTGCCATGCACGTCATGGTCACCGGCGCCGCCGGTTTCATCGGTTTCCACCTGTCGAAGCGGCTCCTGGCCCGGGGCGACCGGGTCACCGGGATCGACAACCTCAACGACTACTACGACCCTTCCCTCAAGGAGGCGCGGCTCGCCCATTCTGCAGAAGGAGGCGGGGTTCTCCTTCCGGCGGCAGGACATCGCCGACCGCGCCGGGATGGCCGACATCTTCGCGGGGGAGCGCTTCGACTGCGTGGTGAACCTCGCGGCGCAGGCGGGGGTGCGCTATTCGCTGGTGAACCCGCACGCCTACGTGGATGCCAACGTCACGGGATTCCTCAACATCCTCGAGGGGGTGCGGCATCACGGGGGGCACCTGGTGTTCGCCTCCTCGAGCTCGGTGTACGGGGGCAACACGAAGCTCCCGTTCAGCGAGAAGGATTCGGTGGACCACCCGGTGTCGCTCTACGCGGCCACCAAGCGGGCCAACGAGCTGATGGCGCATTCGTACGCGCACCTCTTCGGGGTGCGGGCGACGGGGCTGCGGTTCTTCACCGTCTACGGGCCCTGGGGGCGGCCGGACATGGCGCTCTTCCTCTTCACCAAGGGGATCCTCGCCGGCGAGCCCATCCCGGTGTTCAACGAGGGGAAGATGGTGCGCGACTTCACCTACATCGACGACATCGTCGAGGGGGTGGTGCGCGTGATCGACCATCCGGCGGAGTCCGACCCCTCGTGGCAGAGCGATGCGCCGTCTCCGGCGACGAGCAAGGCGCCGTGGCGCATCTTCAACATCGGCAACAACAACCGGGTGGAGCTGATGAGCTACATCCGCGCGGTCGAGACGGTGCTGGGGCGCAAGGCGAAGCTGAACCTCCTGCCCATGCAGGCGGGCGACGTGCAGGCGACCGAGGCCGATACCTCGCTCCTTTCCGCGGCGGTGGGCTTCAAGCCCGCGACGCCGGTGGAGGAGGGGGTGCGGCGGTTCGTGGACTGGTATTGCGACTACTACAAGGTTTCGAAGTAAGGCTCCCTTCTCCCTTGGGAGAAGGGCGGGGATGAGGGTCGCTTTCTCCCCTCTCCCTTGGGAGAGGGTTGATTTCTCCCCTCTCCCTTGGGAGAGGGGTCGGGGGTGAGGGTGAAAGTGAATCAATGAAAGTGAAGAAAGGCCAGGTCTCCCTGGCATTCCGCCTCTGGGTGCTGGCGACGGTGTTCGTCTTCCCGTTCCTGGACCGCTGGGAAATCGCCGCCTGGGCCGTCCTGGGCGGCGCCCTGGCCCTCTGGTGGCGCTCCCTCCCCGACGATCCCCCCGAGCCGCCCCCCCGGCTCCCCTACCAGCACCTCTACGAGCGCCCGCCGGAGAAATAGGCGGTACCAGGCACCCTCACCCCCGGCCCCTCTCCCAAGGGAGAGGGGAGACGCTTCCTCTCCCAGGGAGAGGGTGAGCACGTACGTTTGAGGCTTTGTTTTTGTTGGGGTTTTCGGCTATACTCGGCGGGCTCCCCAAAGCGGCAGCAGGGCTTCGGGGAGGACAATTCGACACCCTTGCCCCACCGCATGCGCATGCCGGGGGGCTTAACCCATAAGGAGACTACATGCGCCATTACGAGATCGTTTTCATCGTGCATCCCGATCAGAGCGAGCAGGTGCCCGCCATGATCGAGCGTTACCGGGCGACCATCGCCACGGGCAACGGCAAGGTGCACCGCATCGAGGATTGGGGCCGGCGCCAGCTGGCGTATCCCATCCAGAAGATATTCAAGGCGCACTACGTGCTGATGAATATCGAAGTCGGCAACGAGACCCTCGCCGAGCTCGAGCACGCCTTCAAGTTCAACGACGCCGTCCTTCGCCACCTGACCGTTCAGATGAGCGAAGCCGTCACGGGCCCCTCTCCGATGATGAAGGAAGAGAAGAGCCGCAACGTGACCGACGGCGACGAGAAGCGGGAAGAGCGCAAGGAAGAGGCCCCGAAGGCCGCTGAACAGGCCCCGAAGGCCGCTGACAGCCCCGGCTCCGGCCCCGGTCTGAGGCGCGGCGGGGTGAAGCGAAACCAGTTCCTCCTCGACGCCGAGATCCTGGACGTCGGCCCGCTCAGGCGGACGCCGGCCGGAATCGAAAGCGTGGCCCTGAGGCTCAAGCACTTGTCCGAGCAGGACGAAGGCCGGCGCCCAGAGAACGGCGGAACTGACGATCGACGCTTCGGCCTTCGGCGAACTGGCTCCCCAGCTGGGGGCCCTCGCCAAGGGACAGAAGGTCGCCGTGAAGGGTTTCCTCACCAAGCGCAGCCATTCCAGCGACATCCCGGTGCTCATCATCAACGAATTCAGATCGATCTAGACGAGGTTAATCATGCCCAGACCCGGACCCCGCGGCCGCGGGAAAGACAAGAAGGACGGAAAGCGCCCCAATCGGGGTGGTGGACTGTTCCGCCGCCGCAAGTTCTGCCGCTTCACCGCGGAGAAGATCAAGGAAGTCGACTACAAGGACATCGCGATCCTGAAGGACTTCATCAACGAGAACGGCAAGATCATCCCGGCGCGCATCACCGGGACGAAGGCCCGCTACCAGCGCCAGCTCGGCGTCGCCATCAAGCGCGCCCGCTTCCTGGCCCTGCTGCACTACACCGACCTGCACTGAGGAGACCGCCATGCAAGTGATCCTGATGGAAAAGGTGGTCAACCTCGGCAGCCTCGGCGACGTGGTGAAGGTGAAGGACGGCTACGCCCGCAACTTCCTCATCCCCCACGGCAAGGCCAAGCGCGCCACGGAAGCCAACCTGAAGGAGTTCGAAGGCCGCCGCGGCGAGCTCGAGAAGAAGGCCGCGGACCTGCTGGCCGCCGCCCAGGAGCGCGCCGCCAAGCTCGAGGGCCTCGTGGCCCAGATCACCCGCAAGGCGGGCGTGGACGGCCGGCTCTTCGGCTCGGTCACCAACGCCGACGTCGCCGAGGCGCTCGAAGCCCAGGGGATCAAGGTCGTCAAGGGCGAGATCCGCATGCCCCAGGGGCCGCTCAAGCACGTGGGCGAGTTCCCGCTCACCGCGCAGCTGCACTCCGACGTGCTCGCCAACTTCACCGTCGCGGTGCTGGGCGAGCAGTAACCCCTTCCGGGCTTGGCTCCGTCGAGCGGGCCGCCTTCGGGCGGCCCGTTCGCTTTTCCGGGACCGGCACCTCATCCTCTTGGGACGAGGTGAGTACCTGGCCCCTTCCTGGGAGAAGGGCCGTAGTCATCAATCTGTCCACACGTTGTCCACAGGCTTATCCGTTGAGCGTTGTGGAATTAAGGTGACACAATCCCCCATGGCTTCCCTCCCGTCCTCAGACCGCTTTCCCACCCCGGGTCGCCAGGGCGGCGACTCGCAGGTGGAGTCGCTCAAGCTCCCGCCCCACTCGGTGGAGGCGGAGCAAAGCGTGCTCGGGCGGGCTGCTGCTCTCCAACCAGTCCTGGGACCGCATCGGGGACACGCTGTCGGAGGGCGACTTCTACCGCGCCGACCACCGGATCATCTGGCGCACGATCGTCCGCCTGATCGAGGACAACAAGCCCGCCGACGTCCTCACGGTCGCCGAATCCCTCAAGCATCAACGGGGAGCTCGAGGGCGTGGGCGGCCTCGGCATACCTGCAGGGCCTCGCCTCGGCCACCCCGTCGGCCGCCAACATCCGCCGCTACGCCGAGATCGTCCGCGAGCGCGCGATCATGCGCCAGCTCGCCGAGGTGGGCACCGCCATCGCCGAGAGCGCCTACACGCCCCAGGGCAAGGAGGCGAAGCAGCTCCTGGACGAGGCCGAGACCAGGATCCTGGAGATCGGCGAATCCGGCGGGCGCACGCCAGCAGGGCCTTCGCAAGATGTCCTCGCTGCTCGGCGAGGTGATGGAGCGCATCGACGAGCTGTACAAGAATCCCGCCTCCGTCACCGGCCTCGCGACGGGCTTCGTGGACCTGGACGAGATGACTTCCGGGCTGCATCCCGGGGAACTCATCATCGTGGCCGGAAGGCCCTCGATGGGGAAGGCGCAGCCGCTCGACGCCCGCATCAAGACGACGATCGGCTGGAAGGCGATGGGCGAGGTCCAGGTGGGCGATGCGCTCGCCTCGATCGACGGCGCGCCCTCCATCGTCACCGGCGTCTTCCCCCAGGGCGAGCGGCAGGTCTACCGCATCACCTTCTCCGACGGCCGCAGCACCGAGTGCTGCGCCGAGCACCTCTGGCGCATCCATTACCGGGATTGGGATGCGCCCCGCGTCGTCACCACCGCAGAAGCTGATCGAGATGCTCTCCCGCAAGCGCTACCAGGGGCGGCTGTGGGTGGACCAGGTCGATGGCGAGTTCGGGCACGACGATCCGCTGCCGGTCGATCCCTGGGTGCTGGGCGCGCTCATCGGGCGATGGATGCGTCGGCGGCAGTACGCCGCCGTGTTCTCGTCGGCCTCCGAGGAGATGGTCGAGCGCATGCACGCCCAGATCGGCGAAGGCATGCGGGTCGAACTACTCGCAGGGCTACGACTTCCGGCTCGTGAATGCGTCCCCGTACCGGGCGTGCAGGAGGAGTGGCGCAGGCCGAACGCGATCACCGAGGGCCTTCGCGAGCTGGGCCTGTGGGGCCTGGGCTCGCACGAGAAGTTCATCCCGGCCGACGTACCTGCAGGCCAACCGGAATGCCCGCCTCAACCTGCTGCGGGGCCTGCTCGATACCGATGGCTGGGTGGAGAAGTGGGGCTCGGTCCGCTTCTGCACGGCCAGCTACCGGCTCGCGAAGGACGTCAGTGGAGCTTGTTCGTTCCCTCGGCGGCTGTGCGACGCTCCAGCGACAAGCGCACCAGCTACTCGTACAAGGGCGAGAAGCGCGAAGGGCGACGGCGTTCGTCGTCAACATTCACCACCGCGATCCGCGTTCGCTGTTCCTGCTGTCGGAGAAGCGCGACCGGCTGCCCGGCTCGCGACGAAGCTGCAAGCCCGTGATCAAGTCCATCGTGCCCACCCGCATCGGCCGCGACGCAGTGCATTTCGGTGTCGCATCCGTCGCGGCTCTACGTCACGGACGACTACGTCGTCACGCACAACACGGCCCTCGCGCTCAACATCGCCGAGCACGTGGGCCTGGAGCTCAAGCTCCCCGTCCTCGTCTTCTCGATGGAAATGGGCGGCGCGCAGCTGGGCCTTCGCATGCTCGGTTCCGTGGGCCGCGTGGATGCGCAGCGCCTTCGCACGGGCCGCCTCGATACCGGCGACTGGGACCGCCTCGGCGGCGCGCTCGGCAAGCTGAACGAGGCGCCCATCATGATCGACGAGACGCCGGCGCTCAATCCGCTGGAGCTTCGCGCGCGAGCCCGCCGCATGTGGCGCGAATACGGCGGCGCCCTGGGCCTCGTCGTCGTGGACTACCTGCAGCTCATGAGCGCCGCCGACTCCGGCGTCGAGAACCGCGCCACGGAGATCAGCGAGATCTCGCGCTCGCTCAAGGCGATGTCCAAGGAGCTGCAGGTTCCCGTGATCGCGCTCTCGCAGCTCAACCGCGGCCTGGAGCAGCGCCCCAACAAGCGGCCGGTGATGTCGGACCTTCGCGAATCGGGCGCGATCGAGCAGGACGCCGACTTGATCATCTTCATCTACCGCGACGAGGTCTACAACGAGGATTCGCCCGACAAGGGCATCGCCGAGATCATCATCGGCAAGCAGCGTAACGGCCCCATCGGCACCGTGAAGCTCACCTTCCTCGGCCGCCACACGCGCTTCGAGAACTACGCCGGCCCCACCGGCTACTAGCGCCGGCCCATGTCACGCCCCATCCGCGCCGACATCCATCTCGCCGCGCTAGGCCACAACTACGCGGTTGCCCGCAGGCACGCGCCCAATTCGCGCGTGCTCGCCGTCGTGAAGGCCAACGCCTACGGGCACGGGCTGGCGCGGGTCGCGAAGGCGCTCCCGCAGGCGGACGGCTTCGCGACCCTCGAGCTCGATGGCGCGGTCCGCCTTCGCGAATCCGGCTTCGCGCGCGAGATCCTCCTCCTCGAGGGCTTCTTCGAGCCTTCCGAGCTCGTGGACCTCGCGGCGCTTCGCATCGCGACCGTGGTCCACTGCGAGGAGCAGTTGCGGCTGCTGGAGCTCGCCCGCCCCCCGGTGCCGCTCGACCTCTACCTCAAGATCAACACCGGCATGAACCGGCTGGGCTTCGCGCCGGAGGCGACCAAGGCGGCGCTCGAGCGCCTGCAGGCCACGGGGGCGGCGAAGTCGATCACCCTCATGACCCACTTCGCGAGCGCCGACACCTCCGAGGGCGTGCACGAGGCGATGAACCGCTTCGAGACGGCCACGCACGGCATCGAGCTGCCGCGCAGCCTCGCCAATTCGGCGGCCATCTTCGCGCACCCGCGCACGCACGCGGACACGGTGCGGCAGGGCATCGCGCTCTACGGTGCGACGCCCTTCGCCGACCGCAGCGCCGAGAGCCTGGGCCTCGTGCCGGCCATGACGCTTCGCTCGCGGCTCATCGCCGTGCAGGAGCTCGGCCCCGGCGACCCCGTGGGCTACGGCGCCACGTTCCACGCGCCGCACGCGATGCGGATCGGCGTCGTGGCCTGCGGCTATGCCGACGGCTACCCGCGCCACGCGCCCAACGGCACGCCGGTGCTGGTCGATGGCGTGCGCACGGTGACCGCCGGCCGCGTCTCCATGGACATGATCACGGTGGACCTCACGCCGCTTCCGGGCGCGCGCATCGGCTCGGAGGTCGTGCTGTGGGGCGAGGGGCTGCCCATCGACGAGGTGGCGGAGTCGGCGGGGACGGTGGGCTACGAGCTCATGTGCGCGCTGGCGCCGCGGGTGCCGGTGGTGGAGGTGGCGTGAGCGGCGCATGGCTGCGAGCCATGGCAAATCGCTCATGCGCGAGCGGCGATTCCCGGCTCCGGCAGGCGGCATCGTGCTGAGTAACGCACGACCACGATTCCACATGACGCCTCATCAAGCTGCGCGTGCGAGCGGCTCCGTTGGTGCGAAGCCATCGGGGACACGCATCGCTGCATCGCCGGAAGCGGTGCGTAGCTCTCGGCCGGGCAGTGCGAGGAGCTGGCGCTGCGCTGGACGGCGTACGCAGCGGCGATACCGCCGTCGATCTTCGCGGGCGCGTGGCTGTGGCTGCATCTCTCGGCCTACGAGCCGAGCACCTGCTCGAGCAGGCATGCGCGGAGCGGTCATTCCGCCAGTCGGGAAGCCGCATGTCGACTTCATCGATCGCGCATCCTCGCCGATTCCGCGCGCGCCGGGCGGAGCAGGTCGGCTCCGGGACGAGGCGCTGTCGATCGACGAGGCCTGCGCGCGCACGTTCGCAGGCGGCGGGCCGCGGCTCGACAGGGCTGGGCGGTGCGATTCGGCTGGGATCGCCGTAAGCGCTGATGCGAACCTGGCGATCACGGCGTGCGTCGAGGGGCGTCGGCGGTGTTGCGGCGACGCTGTGTCGCGACGATGCCTGTCGCGCCAGTCGACGGACAGGCAAGGCTTCGCGCTCGTGGTCGCCATCGCGCTGCTCGCCGGCTGCGTGCTGGCGCTACTCTCGGCGCGCGCAGGCACTGATCGATCATCTCGGCAAGACCAGCAAGCGCGAGCGAGCGCAATCGATGTGAAGCCTAGGTCTGCGAAGTGCTGCCCAGATGCGGGCCGCGTACGACTTCACGAATGCCGTGCGAGGGAAGTACGCGCGAGCGCGCTCCTCGAAGAGCGTCGATGTTGACAGCCCTCGATCCGGACGTGGCGGACGTCTTCGCCGACTCGCGCTTCGCCGGCGCTTCGGGTCGCGCAAGGCTGGCGTCCGCAGGCGACGACTGGCGACCGAGGTGATCGCGGTCCTCTCGACGAAGGCGTCGAACTGATGGCCAAGCCCAAGAGCGTCTACACCTGCACCGAATGCGGCGGCCAGTCGCCCAAGTGGCAGGGCCAGTGCCCGCACTGCGAGGCGTGGAACACGATGGTGGAGACGGTCGTCGGAGGCGGGCAAGGCCGCGGGCACGAACCGCTTCGCGAGCCTGGGCGGGTCGGGCGAGGTGGTGACGCTCTCCGAGGTGGAGGCGAAGGACTTCCCGCGCATGCCCACGCTCATCGGGGAGTTCGACCGCGTGCTGGGCGGCGGGATCGTCGAGGGCGGCGTGGTGCTGATCGGCGGCGACCCGGGCATCGGGAAGTCGACGCTGCTGCTGCAGGCGGCGGCGCGGCTCTCGGAGCAGGGGACGGTCCTCTACGTGAGCGGCGAGGAATCGGCGCAGCAGATCGCGCTGCGGGCGCGGCGCCTGGAGGTGAACGCGTCCAAGATCCGGCTGCTTTCCCGAGATCGAGCTGGAGAAGGTGCAGGCGACGATCGCGAGCCTGAAGCCCAAGGTGGCCGTGATCGATTCGATCCAGACGCTCTACTCCTCGGCGCTCACCTCGGCGCCGGGGTCGGTGGCGCAGGTGCGCGAGTGCGCGGCGCAGCTCACGCGCGTGGCCAAGCAGTCGGGGACGGCCATCGTCTTCGTGGGGCACGTCACCAAGGAGGGCGCGCTCGCCGGCCCGCGCGTCCTCGAGCACATGGTCGACACCGTCCTCTACTTCGAGGGCGACACGCACACGAGCTTCCGCCTCATCCGCGCGTTCAAGAACCGCTTCGGCGCGGTGAACGAGATGGGCGTCTTCGCGATGACGGAGAAGGGGCTGCGGGAGGTGACGAACCCCTCGGCGCTCTTCCTCTCGCACCACCGGGCGGACGTGCCGGGCTCGTGCGTCATGGTCACGCAGGAGGGGACGCGGCCGCTGCTCGTGGAGCTGCAGGCGCTGGTGGACGAGGCGCACGGGGCGCAGCCGCGGCGGCTCACCGTCGGCCTGGAGCAGAACCGGCTCGCGATGCTGCTCGCGGTGCTGCACCGGCACGCGGGGATCGCGCTCTTCGACCAGGACGTCTTCGTGAACGCGGTGGGGGGCGTGCGGATCGTGGAGCCGGGCGCGGACCTCGCGGTCACGCTCGCCATCGTCTCGAGCCTTCGCAACCGGGCGCTGCCGGCCAAGCACGTGGTCTTCGGCGAGGTGGGGCTCGCGGGCGAGGTGCGCCCCGTGCAGCGCGGCCAGGAACGCCTCCGCGAGGCCGCCAAGCTCGGCTTCACCCACGCCATCATCCCGTCGGCCAACAAGCCTCGCCACCGCATCGACGGCATCGAGGTCATCGCCGTCGACCGCCTCTCCGAAGCCGTCGACTACCAGTAGTAATGTCAGGTTACTTTTCGGTGTCAGGTTACTTCGCGCGAAGTAACCTGATCACCGAAAAGTAACCTGACACCAATTACTTGATGAGGAGGGTGACGAGGAGGGCGACGGCGGCGATCGAGAGGATGACGATCGCGATGATGGCCGGCATGTTGGAGCTGGAGCTCTCCGGGAAGGCGTGGGAGGGCTTGGCCGGCTCGGGGGGCGGGGCCATGAAGCGCGGGATGGGCTTGAAGCGGGGCTGCTCGGGCTCCGGGGCCGGGGCGGGAGCGTGCGGGAGCAGGAGCCTCCTCGGGAGGCGGCGGAGGCGAGGCGGCGGGCGCGAGCGGGCTGCCCGGCTCGATCTTGCCGCGGTAGGCCCGCATCTTCTGCGTGATCGTGATGTATTCCTCGAACTCCTCGGTCTGGTTCGTCATCGAGGCGAGCCGCAGCGTCGCGTCGAAGGAGTCGAAGTTCGGGGCGAAGGCCAGGGGCTTGGTGGTCTCGTCGTCCTTCGACGGGCCCTTGTCGTGCCTCCCGTCGGCGGTCATCGGGATGGTCGAGACGTCCAGGCCGAGGGGCTCCGAAGCGGGGCGGGGCGGCGGCGGCGGGGCCGAGCGCGCCTTGAGCGCCACCGACGGCTTGGCCGCGTCCAGCTGCCGGCGCACCTCGCGCAGGTCGTCCGCGAACTCCTTCACCGACTGGTAGCGGTCGTCCAGCGCCTTCGCCATGGCCTTGGCGACGATGAGGTCCAGCATCGCCGGGATGGCGCGGTTGTGCGTCGAGGGCGGCGGCGGGTTCGTGTTCACCGTCGCGTACATGATGGCGTTCACGTTGTCGCCGTCGAAGGGCGCCATGCCGGTGAGCGCCTCGTAGAGCACCACGCCCAGCGAGAAGGTGTCCGTGCGCGTGTCGAGCGACTTGCCGATCACCTGCTCGGGCGACATGTAGCGCGGGCTGCCGAGGATGAGGCCCGTCATCGTCTTCACGGCGGAGTTGGGCAGCCGCGCGATGCCGAAGTCGGTGATCTTCGCGATCCCGCCCTTGAGCACCATGATGTTCGAGGGCTTCACGTCGCGGTGCACGATGTCCTGCTGGTGCGCGAACCAGAGCCCGTCGGCCACCTGCGCGATGATGTCCACGACCTGCTCGGTGGGCAGGACCTTGCCGGAGGCGATGATGTCCTTGAGCTCCTGGCCCTCCAGGAACTCCATCGCCATGTAGGCGACCTGCTCGGTCTTGCCCACGTCGTAGATCGTGACGATGTTCGGGTGGTTGAGGCGCCCGGCCGCCTTGATCTCCTGCTGGAAGCGCTGCTCGTACTCCTCGAGCTCCTGCTTGGAGAGGTTCAGGTTGATCGTCTTGATCGCGACCGTGCGGTCGATGATGGGGTCGACGGCCTTGTACACCGTGCCCATCGCCCCCTGGCCGATCTCGGAGACGATCTTGTAGCGGCCCAGCGCGGGGATCATGGCGTCTTCTTCTTGGCGGCCTCGGCCTTCGCCTTGTCGGCCTCGGCTTTCGCCTTGTCGGCCTGGGCCTTCTTCGCCTGCGCCTTCGCGCCGGCGAAGGTCCTCGTCCACGACGGGTGGCCCGCCTCGGCGGGCGTGAGGTCGAAGTCCGGGTCGATGTCGTAGATGCGCAGGAACTCGGCGCGGCACTGCGGATACCGGTTCTGCAGGCACAGGCAGAAGGCGGCGTGCTTGAGGGCGCGCACCTGGTCCTTCTTCTCCTTGAGGCCTTCCTTGAAGGCGGCCTCGAGCAGCCTGTGCGCCTCGACGAACTCGCCGGCCTCGTACTTCACCAGCCCGTCGACCAGCGTCTGCTCGGCCTTCGGGCAGCGACTCCTTGGGCTTGCCCTGGGCGCCTCGCGCTCGGCGATGAGCGTGGCGCGCACGGTGCGGTACACCGGGCCCCAGATGGGGTGGCCGTCCTCGGCCGGCGTGAGCGCGAAGGCCGGGTCGATCTCGAAGGCCTTGCGGAACTCGCTGGCGCACTGCGGCTCGCGGCCGCCCAGCGCAGTGGATGAAGGCGAGGTACTTGCGGGCCCGCGTCTGGTCCGCCTTGTCGAGCAGGCCGTGGTCGAGGGAGGCCTGCAGGTTCTTCTGCGCGCCCTCGTAGTCGCCGATCTCGTAGAGCTTGATGCCGGCGGCGAGCTGCTCGCGCGCGCGCACGCGCAGCGTGTCCTCGGTGATCTGCGGGGCGACGGGCTTGGGCGGGGGCGCTCCGCGGGCGGCATCGGGCGCGCAGGCGGCGAGCGCGGCGGCAAGAGCGATCGCACCCGAAAGGCGAAGGGCAGTGCAGCGGAGCGCATCACTGGAACCGGTGGCGGATGGTGACCTCGTCGCGCGCCTTCAGGTCGATGTTCTCGGTGTAGGCGGCGAACGTGGTGTTCCTGACCTCGATCTTGTACTTGCCCGGCGGCAAGCTTGAGCGACTTCACCGGCGGGCTCACGCCGCTCGCCTTGCCGTTCACGAACACCTCGCCCCAGGGCTGGATCGCGAAGATGAGCGTGGCCGGCGGCACGGCGGGGGCGGCGGGCGCGGCGGCGGACGGCGCCCTTGCCGGCTTCGGCCTTGGCGGGCTCGGCCTTCGCGTGCACCTGCGGGCCGGCGGTCTTGGCGGCTTCGGCTTTCGCGGCTTCGGCCTTGGCGGCTTCAGCCTTCGCGGCCTCCGCCTTGTCGTCGCCGGAAGCCGGCGCGGCCTTCGGGGCCTCGGCGGCGGGGACCGGCGCGGGAGGCTGCGCGCCCCGGTCGCCGGCGTGGTCACGGGCGCCGTGGCGATGACCGGACGGTGACGGCGGGCGGCTCGCCCTTCTTCGTCGCGACGAGGAAGCCCAGGACCGCCACCACGCCGGCCAGCGCCCCGGCCACCAGGGTGAGCTTCTTCTTGTCCTGGACGAAGTTGGGGATCGTGAGCGTGACCGTGCCGGTGCCCGTGGGCGAGGCCGCGGAGGGGGCGCGCTTCACGTTCGTCGTCGTGCTGGAGGCGCGGTCCTTCATGCTGTCGCGCGCCTTCTTCATCGCCCCTTCGTGGTGGCCCACCACGTAGATCTCGTGCTCGCGCACGTGCTTGTCGGTGCGCGAGCCCTCGTAGGTGAAGAGCTTGGCGTACTCGCTCGCGAGGTTGGAGACGACGTCGTAGTAGGAGCGCGACACCACGATCTGGCCCGGGCGGGCGAAGCTCATGATGCGCTGGGAGACGTTGATGCCGTCGCCGATGATGTTGGGGTGCCCGTTGATGTCCTTCACCAGCTTCACGGGGCCGAGGTTGATGCCCATGCGCACCGCGTCCTCGCCGGACTCCTCGATCTGCGTGAGGGTCTGGTTCTCGCGCACCATCGCCTCGCGCAGCGACAGCGTCGTGAAGAGCGCGTCCTCGGGGTCGCCCAGGAACGAAAGCGCCGCGCCGTCCCCGGTGTCGAGGATGATGCGGTCGTTCACGGGAATGTCCTTGATCGCCTCGGACAGGTTGTTCGTGAGGCTGGTCTTCAGGCGAATCTGTTCGCCCACCGGCTTCTTGGAGTAGCCGACGAGGTCGATGAACACGACGCTGCAGATGAACGTTCGATTGGCCTGATCGAGCATCTAGGGACCTGGAACGGCGGTGCGCCGCCTCCCCATTGGCAGTTATTTCTTAGGAAAATAAGGACTTACCGAACGAAGTTCGGGCAAGTCCTAGTTTAGCCGATTCCCGCCGCCGTTGCCTGTGCTTCAGGTCACAATCGTAAGAGGCGCGCTGCCCAGCGAGCGCCCTTCCGGGGCGAGGAGCCTCAGGTAGGCCACGGCGACGGTCTCGGCCGAGGGAAGCGCCGCCCGGTTCTCGCCCGGGTGGCTCTGCATGCGCTGGGGCGAAGCCACGGGGCCCGGCACCACGACGTGGAAGCGGGGCTTTCCGGCCTGCTCGCACTCGTCGGCCCAGATGGCGGCGAGCGTGCCCAGCCCGGATTTCGAGACGGCGAAGGCGCCCCAGTAGGCCGCGGGCTGGAAGGCGTGCGTTTCCGCGGTGAAGACCACGGCGCCGTCGGGGGCGGCCTCCAGCATCGGCAGGCAGGCGCGCGTGAGGGCGAAGGGCGCGGCGAGGTTCACGCGCAGGTGCGCCAGGCACTGCTCGAGGGGCTGGTCGCGAAGCGGCACCAGGGGCGTGAAGTGCACGGCGCAGTGCACCAGCGCGTCCAGGCGCCCGAGGTCGCGCCGCAGCATCCCGGCCAGGGTCTCGAACTCGCGGTCGCCGGCCGTCGCCAGGTCGAGGGGGATCGCCGCGGGTTCCTTCCCCCCGGCCGCCACGATGGCGTCGTAGGTCTCGGTGAGCGCTTCGGGCTTGCGGCCCAGGAGCGCCACGGTGGCGCCGTGGGCGGCGCAGGCGAGCGCCACGGCGCGGCCCAGGCCCCGGCCGGCGCCGGTCACGAGCACCACGCGCTCGCGCAGCAGGTCGGTGGGCGCCGTCCAGGCGGCGGATATCGTTTTCGGTTCGGTCATGGTGTCAGGTTACTTTTCGGTGTCAGGTTACTTTTTCGGCGTGTAATCAGATTGGGAAAAGTAATCTGATTACGTGAGTAGTCGGGCCGCGCGCAGGCCGCTGGTGACGGCGGCCTCGAGGGTGGCGGGATAGGGTCCTTCGGTGTAGTCGCCGGCGAGGACGAGCCCGGGGGCGCCGGTTTCGGCCGCCGGCCGGAAGGCGCCGGGCACGCAGGCGAAGGTGGCGCGCTTCTCGGTGATCACCTTGGTCCAGCGCGGCGGATCGACGACGGCTCCCACGCGCTCGATCTCGCGGTGCACGGCGGTGGCGAGGACGTCGTGGTCCAGCGCCGCCTGCGCCTGCGAGGCGGAAATCACCGCCGCCACGAGGCCCCGCGTCCCGCCGAGGGCCTCGCGGTCGAAGAGCCACTGCGCGTGCCCGTCCTCCACGCCCGTCATGGGGAAGGGCAGCCGCACGCGCGTGTCGTACTGCAGGTACACCGTGGTGATGGGCTCGTGCGCGATGGCGGAGATGCGCGCGGCGAGCGGCGCGAGCGTCGGCACGCGAGCCCAGGAGCGAGGCGGCCTCGTAGGGCGCGCTCGCGCACACCACGGCGTCGAAATCCCGCGGCCCGTCGGAGGTGGCGAGGCGCCAGCCGTCGGCGACCTGGCCGAGCGCCGTCACGCGCGCGCCCAGCAGCACCTCGGTGCCGCGCTCGCCCAGCCAGGCGATGGCGGGGTCGGGCAGGAGCGCCGAGAGGTCGAAGGCGGGCAGCAGGAGGTCGGAGTCGGCCCGGGTGCGGGTGAGCGCGTCGCGCAGCACGCGCGAGAACACGCGCGCGTCGGCGCGCTCGGCCGGCGTGTTGAGCGCGGCCACGCACAGCGGCTCCCACAGCAGGCGGCGCAGGCGCGGCGGCTGGCCCAGGCGATCGAGGAAGGCCGCCACGGTCTCGCCTTCCCGGGCGGCCGCCTCCGCGCGGCGGATGGCGAAGGCGAACGCGAAGGCGGCGGAGCGCTCCCCGAAGGCGAGGCCGCGGGCGGTGGCGAGCGCCACGGCCAGGTGCAGGGGCGCCGGGAGGTATCGGCGCGGCGAGCTCGAGCGCGCCGGGGTAGTGGATCGCGAGCCGGTGGTGGCGCAGGGCGTTGGCGGGCACGCCCACCGCGCGCATGAGGGCGAGCGTGTGCCGGTAGGCGCCGAGCAGGATGTGCTGGCCGTTGTCGAGCACCGCGCCGCGATATTCCACGCGCCGCGCCCGCCCGCCGGCGGTGCGGTTGGCGTCGAAGAGGGTGACGGCGGCGCCCTCGCGCACGAGCCCGACGGCCGCGGCGATGCCCGAATAGCCGGCGCCGATGACGGCGATGCGACGCGGAGACAAGCCGCCTAGCCTCCGATCCCGATCCACGTCTTCCACGCGATCCAGAGCTTGCGCACCGGCGTGAGGGAGACTCTCCCCTCGAGCACGGGGAAGCCGTCGCGGCGGATCTCCGCGAGGAGGGTGCGGTAGATGGCCGCCATGATGAGGCCCGCGCGCTGGCTCTTGCGGTCCTCGGGGTGCAGCTTCGCGAAGGCCTGCTCGTAAGTGGCCTCGGCGCGCGCGGCCTGCTCGTCCATGAGGGCGCGGAAGGCGTCGCTTCCCTTCCGCGCCAGGATGTCCTCGGGCGTGAGCCCGTGGCGCGCGAGCTCGTCCACCGGCAGGTACACGCGCCCGCGCCGCGCGTCCTCGCCCACGTCGCGCACGATGTTGGTGAGCTGGAAGGCGTGCCCCAGGAGCTCGGCGTACTCGAGCGTCTGCGGGTGGCGGTAGCCGAAGATGCCGGCCGAGATCTGCCCCACGACGCCGGCCACGCGGTGGCAGTACACGCGCAGCGCCGCGTAGTCGGCGTAGCGGTGGTGCGTGAGGTCCATCTCCATGCCGTCGATGATCTCGTTGAGGCGCGCGCCGTCGATCCCCATGGGCGCGACGAAGGGCAGGAGCGCGCGCGTCACCGGGTGCGTGGGGTGGCCCGCCCCGAGGCTCGCGACCTCCGTGCGCCACCACGCGAGCTTCGCCCGCGCCACGGCCACGTCGGCCGCCTCGTCGGCCACGTCGTCCACCTCGCGGCAGAAGGCGTAGAAGGCCGTGATGGCCCGGCGCTTCTCGCGGGGCAGGAAGAGGAAGCTGTAGTAGAAGCTCGAGCCGCTGGCGGCCGCCTTCTGCTGGCAATACTCGTCGGGGGTCATGGCGGGGCCAGGCGAACGGGCGCCGGCCTCCAGAAGAGGGCTTTCCACAGGATGCGCGCCCCGTCGGCGGTGTTCAACTTGGGGCGATGGCGGAAGACGTCGCCGTCGACCTCCTCGATGCGGTCCAGGATGCGAAGGCCCCCGGCGCAGATGGCGCGGATCTCGAGCCCCATGCGGCCGGGAAGGCGCGTGCCCAGCGGCGAGCCGGAGCGCATCATGGCCCGCGCCCGCTGGCACTGGAAGCGCATGAGGTCCTGCCAGTTGCCGTCCACGCGGCCCTCGGCGATCTGCGTTTCGGTGACGCCGAAGCGCATGAGGTCCTCCTTGGGGAGGTAGACGCGCCCCTTGCCCCAGTCCACGGCGATGTCCTGCCAGTGGTTGATGAGCTGCAGGCTCGAGCAGATGGCGTCCGAGTCGCGCAGGTTCGCCGGGTCGTCCTTGCGGAAGAGGGCGAGGAGCAGGCGCCCGACGGGATCGGCGGAGCGCCGGCAATAGTCCATCAGCTCGTCGAAGGTCAGGTAGCGCTTCTTCGTCACGTCCTGGCGGAAGGCGTCCAGCAGGCGGTGGAAGAGCTCGATCGGGAGGTCGTGGGCGCGGATCGCGTCGTGCAGGCGCGAGAACACGGGGTCGTCCGGCCGCTCGCCCCGGGAGATGCGGTCGAGGCTGCGGGCATAGCCGTCGAGGAGCGCCAGGCGCTCGGCATCGGGGAGCTCGCCTTCGTCCGCGAAATCGTCCGCATTGCGGGCGAAGGCGTAGATCGCCTCGATCGGTGTCCGCAGCCCCTGCGGCAGCAGCCAGGACGCGACGGGGAAGTTCTCGTAGTGCTCGACCGGCAAGGGGAGGGGGAAGCGCTTGAATTTCCGGATTATATCGGGCCGCGGGGGCACTCAGCGCCCCCCGGGAAAGGGCCCGCTTCGGGTATAATTCCCCCCCTCACCGCGAAAGTGGCGGAATTGGTAGACGCACCGGATTTAGGTTCCGGCGCCGAAAGGCATGGGGGTTCGAGTCCCTTCTTTCGCACCAAGTTCGATTCGGCCGGCCGCAGCTTCGCTCGATCGGCTCGTTCCCCGGGGGAATCCGGGATCGGCTCGTGCCTCGACCAAGGACGGCCACCCTCGCGACACTGAATCCGGGAAAATCTCACAGGACTATCCACATGCAGCAAGCAGTCGAAACGAAGCCCAGCCCGCTCGAGCGGCAAGTGAAGGTGGCGGTGCCCGTCGCGCAACTCGAGGCGGACATCGCCGAGCGCATCAAGAAGCTCGCCCGTACCGTGAAGATGCAGGGCTTCCGGCCCGGCAAGGTGCCCCTCAAGATGGTGGAGCGCCACTACGGCTTCCAGGTGCGCCAGGAGGCGCTCTCGGACAGCGTGCAGCGCCTGTTCTCCGAGGCGGTGCGCAGCCAGAACTTCCGCGTCGCCGGGATGCCCCGCTTCGAGCCCGTGCAGGGCGGCACCGACCAGACGGCCTTCGAGTTCCAGGCGGTCTTCGAGGTGTATCCCGAAATCACCCACGGCGAGCTCTCCACGCACAAGGTCACGCGGCCGGTGACGGAAGTGGCCGACCAGGACGTGGACTCCACCATCGAGACGCTTCGCAAGCAGCGCGCCAAGTACGAGCGCGTGAGCCGCGGCGCGGCCGACGGCGACCTCGTGAACATCGACTTCGAGGGCAAGGTGGACGGCCAGCCCTTCGAGGGCGGCAAGGGCGAGAACTTCACCGTCGTCCTGGGCGAGGGGCGCATGCTCCCGGCCTTCGAGGCGGCCCTCATGGGGCTCGCCGAAGGCGCCGGGAAGACCTTCCCGATCGTGTTCCCGGACGACTACGTCGAGCACCTCAAGGGCAAGACCGCGGAGTTCACCGTCAAGGTGAACCAGGTCGCCGAGCCGAAGCTGCCGACGGTGGACGCCGAGTTCGCCAAGTCGCTGGGCGTCGAGGACGGGGACATCGCCCGCATGCGCGCCGAGATCCGCGACAACATCGGGCGCGAGGTGAAGAAGCGCGTCCAGGGCCGGGTGAAGGACCAGGTGATGGCCGGCCTCACGGCCGCGGCCACCTTCGAGGTGCCCCGTTCGCTGCTCGAGGGCGAGATCGCCCGCATGAACGAGGCGGCCCTCCAGGACCTGCGGAACCGCGGCATGACCGCCGGCAAGGACGTGCAGCTTCCCCGCGAGATCTTCGTCGACCGCGCGCGCCAGCGCGTGACGCTGGGCCTGCTGGTTTCCGAGCTGGTGCGCCGCAACGACCTCGGCGCCCGCCCCGAGCAGGTGCGCAAGGTGATCGAGGAGCACGCCGAGAGCTTCGAGCAGCCCGCCGAGATGGTGCGCTGGTTCTACGGCCAGCCCGAGCGCATGGCCGAGGTCGAGGCGATCGTGATGGAGGACAACGTCGTAGAATGGTCCCTCGGAAAGATGCAGGTCGAGGACCAGGCGACGCCCTTCGCGGAGCTGATGGGCACGAAGAAGGCCTGACGAGGAGAAACGATGCGAGACGAATACGAGGGGCCGGTGGGCCTGGGCCTCATCCCGATGGTGATCGAGCAGTCGGGGCGCGGCGAGCGCGCCTACGACATCTACTCGCGCCTCCTGAAGGAGCGGGTGATCTTCATGGTCGGGCCCATCCACGACAGCATGGCGAACCTGATCGTGGCGCAGCTCCTGTTCCTGGAGAGCGAGAACCCCGACAAGGACATCCACCTCTACATCAACTCGCCCGGCGGCAGCGTCTCCGCGGGCATGGCGATCTACGACACGATGCAGTTCATCAAGCCGGACGTGTCCACGCTGTGCACCGGGCTCGCCGCCAGCATGGGCGCGTTCCTGCTCGCCGCGGGCGCCAAGGGCAAGCGCTTCATCCTGCCCAACTCGCGGGTGATGATCCACCAGCCCTCCGGCGGCTTCTCCGGCCAGGCCTCGGACATCGAGATCCACGCGAAGGAGGTCCTGTTCCTCAAGAAGCGCCTGAACGAGATGATGGCGCTGCACACGGGCCAGCCCATGGAAGTGATCGAGCGCGACACCGATCGCGACAATTTCATGGGCGCCGAAGACGCGGTAAAGTACGGCCTGATCGACAAGGTGCTCACCAACCGCGTCCAGGCGGCGGGCTAGGTCGGGCGCGGGGACATCGATGACGGAAAAGGCCGGCGGCGAAAAGCTTCTCTACTGCTCCTTCTGCGGCAAGAGCCAGCACGAGGTGCGCAAGCTCATCGCGGGCCCGTCGGTGTTCATCTGCGACGAGTGCATCGACCTCTGCAACGACATCATCCGCGAGGAGGCGACGCCGGACACCACGGCCAAGGCCGCCAAGAGCGACCTGCCCAGCCCCCACGAGATCTGCGAGATCCTCGACCAGTACGTGATCGGCCAGGTGCAGGCGAAGAAGATCCTGTCGGTGGCGGTCTACAACCACTACAAGCGCCTGAAGTCGGGCGGCAAGCAGGACGAGGTCGAGCTCGCCAAGTCGAACATCCTCCTGATCGGGCCCACGGGCTCCGGGCAAGACGCTCCTCGCGCAGACGCTCGCGCGCCTGCTCAACGTGCCCTTCGTGATCGCGGACGCGACCACGCTCACCGAGGCCGGCTACGTCGGCGAGGACGTCGAGAACATCATCCAGAAGCTGCTGCAGAAGTGCGACTACGACGTCGAGAAGGCGCAGCGCGGCATCGTCTACATCGACGAGATCGACAAGATCTCCAGGAAGAGCGACAACCCCTCCATCACCCGCGACGTGAGCGGGGAGGGCGTGCAGCAGGCGCTCCTCAAGCTCATCGAGGGGACCATCGCCTCCGTGCCCCCGCAAGGCGGCAGGAAGCACCCCAACCAGGAGTTCGTCCAGGTCGACACGACGAACATCCTCTTCATCTGCGGCGGCGCCTTCAGCGGCCTCGACAAGGTGATCCGGGACCGCTCGGACAAGTCCGGCATGGGCTTCGGCGCGCAGGTGCGCTCCTCCACCGACCGCAAGGAGATGAACGACCTCCTGCAGGACGTGGAGCCCGAGGACCTGATCAAGTACGGCCTCATCCCGGAGTTCGTCGGGCGCCTGCCGGTGGTGGCGGTGCTCGAGGAGCTCGACGCCGGCGCGCTGGTGAAGATCCTCACCGAGCCCAAGAACGCGCTGGTGAAGCAGTACCAGAAGCTCCTCGCCATGGAGGGCGTCGAGCTCGAGTACCGCGACAACGCCCTGACCGCCATCGCCAAGCGCGCGCTCGAGCGGCGCACCGGCGCGCGCGGGCTGCGCTCCATCATCGAGCATGCCCTCCTCGACATCATGTTCGACCTGCCCTCGCTCTCCAACATCCAGAAGGTGGTGGTGGACGAGGGCTGCATCGCCGGCGACACCAAGCCGATCCTCATCTACGCGGACCAGCCCAAGGTTGCCGGCGGCCAGTCGTAGCATTCCCGCATTCCTCCCCCTGAACGCCGCCTCGCGCGGGGCTTGACCTCATCCGGTCCCGTCCCCATGTACCATTGTTGAATCCCTCCCTGGAAGCTGCCATGACCGCAACCTCTCCCGAAGCCCGCGTGCTCCCGCTGTTGCCCCTGCGCGACGTGGTGGTATTCCCGCACATGGTGATCCCGCTCTTCGTGGGCCGCCCCAAGTCCATCAAGGCCCTGGAGGCGGCCATGGAGGAGGGCAAGAACGTCGTGCTGGTCGCGCAGAAGTCCGCGGCCAAGGACGAGCCCGCCCCCGAGGACCTCTACCCGGTCGGCACCGTCTCCACGATCCTGCAGATGCTCAAGCTCCCCGACGGCACCGTGAAGGTGCTGGTGGAGGGCGTGCAGCGCGCCGGCATCGTGCGCGTGCTCACCGAGAAGGCCAACTTCGAGGCCGAGATCGAGCCCATCGTCGTGGACGAGGCCGACTCGACCGAGGTCGAGGCGATGCGCCGCACGCTGCTCACGCAGTTCGACCAGTACGTGAAGCTCAACAAGAAGATCCCGCCCGAGGTCCTCACCTCGCTCTCCGGGATCGACGGGGCGGGGCGGCTGTCGGACACGATCGCCGCGCACCTGCCGCTCAAGCTCGAGCAGAAGCAGCAGATCCTCGAGATGTTCGAGGTGGCGCGCCGCCTGGACCAGCTGCTGCAGCTCCTCGAGACCGAGATCGACATCATGCAGGTCGAGAAGCGCATCCGCGGGCGCGTGAAGCGCCAGATGGAGAAGAGCCAGCGCGAGTACTACCTGAACGAGCAGGTGAAGGCCATCCAGAAGGAGCTGGGCGACTCCGAGGAGGGCGCCGACCTCGACGAGCTGGAGAAGAAGATCAAGGCCGCGCACATGCCCAAGGAGGCGCGCGTCAAGGCGGAGGCGGAGCTCAAGAAGCTGAAGCTCATGTCCCCCATGTCGGCCGAGGCCACGGTGGTGCGCAACTACATCGACACCCTCATCGGCCTGCCGTGGAAGAAGAAGACCAAGGTCTCCACGGACCTCAAGAACTCCGAGAAGATCCTCGACGCCGACCACTACGGCCTGGGCAAGGTGAAGGAGCGCATCGTCGAGTACCTCGCGGTGCAGCAGCGCGTGGACAAGCTCAAGGCGCCGATCCTGTGCCTCGTGGGCCCCCCCGGCGTGGGCAAGACCTCGCTGGGCCAGTCGATCGCGCGCGCGACCAACCGCAAGTTCTCGCGCATGTCGCTGGGCGGCGTGCGCGACGAGGCCGAGATCCGCGGCCACCGCCGCACCTACATCGGCTCCATGCCCGGCAAGATCCTGCAGAACATGACCAAGGTGGGCGTGCGCAACCCGCTCTTCCTCCTGGACGAGGTGGACAAGATGGGCATGGACTTCCGCGGCGACCCGTCGTCGGCCCTGCTGGAGGTGCTCGATCCCGAGCAGAACCACACCTTCGTCGACCACTACGTCGAGGTCGAGTACGACCTCTCGGACGTGATGTTCGTCGCCACGGCCAACACGCTCAACATCCCGGCGCCGCTCCTGGACCGGATGGAAGTGATCCGCCTCTCGGGCTACACCGAGAACGAGAAGGTGCACATCGCCAAGGAGTACCTGCTGCCCAAGCAGCTCAAGGCCAACGGCCTGAAGGCGGGCGAGCTCACCGTGACCGACTCGGCGCTTCGCGACATCGCGCGCTACTACACGCGGGAGGCGGGCGTGCGCGGCTTCGACCGCGAGCTGGCCAAGATCAGCCGCAAGGTGGTGAAGGCGATCCTCATCAAGAAGAAGGAAGGCGGCGCCGTCACCGTCAACGCGAAGAACCTCGACAAGTACCTGGGCGTGCGCAAGTACACCTACGGCATCGCCGAGAAGGAGAACCAGGTCGGCCAGGTGACCGGCCTCGCCTGGACGGAAGTCGGCGGCGAGCTGCTCACCGTGGAGGCGGCCAAGGTGCCCGGCAAGGGCAACACCATCACCACCGGCAAGCTGGGCGAGGTGATGCAGGAGTCCATCAAGGCGGCCATCTCGGTGGTGCGCGCGCGCGCCAAGCGCCTGGGCATCCCCGAGGACTTCTACCAGAACCTGGACCTGCACATCCACCTGCCCGAGGGGGCGACCCCCAAGGACGGGCCCAGCGCCGGCATCGCGATCACCACGGCGCTCGTGTCCGTGCTCTCGGGCATCCCGGTGCGCTGCGACGTCGCCATGACGGGCGAGATCACGCTGCGCGGGGAAGTGCTGCCCATCGGCGGCCTCAAGGAAAAGCTGCTGGCCGCGCACCGCGGCGGCGTGAAGACGGTGCTCATCCCGCACGAGAACGTGAAGGACCTGGCCGAGGAGCTGCCCGAGGAGGTGAAGGGGCAGCTCGAGATCGTGCCGGTGCGCTGGATCGACGAGGTCCTGGAGCGGGCGCTGGAGCGCCGGCCGGTGCCCCTCGCCGAGGAGGCCGCGGCCGCCCCGCCGCCCGCGGCCCCGGCGCCGCCCGTCGCGGGCCTGGTCGTGAAGCACTGACCCATTCGAACCATCGCAAGGGAGCCTGAAGTGAACAAATCGGACCTCATCGAGGCGATCGCCAAGAGCGCCGACATCTCCAAGGCCGCCGCCGGCCGCGCCCTCGAAGGCGCGCTCGCCGCGATCCGCACGTCCCTGCGCAAGGGACAGCCCGTGAGCCTGGTGGGCTTCGGCACCTTCCACGTGGGGCGCCGCGCCTCGCGCTCGGGCCGCAACCCCCGGACGGGCGCGCCCATCAAGATCAAGGCCGCGAAGGTGCCCAAGTTCCGGGCTGGAAAAGCGCTTCGCGATGCGTTAAACTAATGGGCTTCCCGGGTGCTTAGCTCAGTTGGTAGAGCGTCGCCCTTACAAGGCGAAAGTCGGGGGTTCGAGACCCTCAGCACCCACCAGCAGTCGCCGGTCGCGGCCAGGGGCTTCAAGCCTTGGGCTCGCGGGGGCCAAGGTTTCCAGGAGTGGTAGTTCAGTTGGTTAGAATACCGGCCTGTCACGCCGGGGGTCGCGGGTTCGAGTCCCGTCCACTCCGCCAGTCCACCAGGGCGAACCCGAGCGGGTTCGCCCTTTTCGTTTGAACGCCCGGGAATAGCCGGGCCCTCGAGAGCGCCTTTCGCATGATCGAAAAGTTTCGGGAGTTGGCCCAATACAAGGTCGTGAAGTGGATCTTCGCGATCTTCCTCATCATCCCGTTCGGCCTCTTCGGCATCGACTACTACTTCCGCACGCCCGCTGGGCGGGGACACGGTCGCCACGGTGGGCAACGTGCGCGTGAGCCAGGGGGACTTCGAGCAGGCCCTGCGCCAGCAGCAGGAGACGCTGCAGGCCCAGTTCGGCCGCAACTTCGACGCCTCCCTCATGGAGAACCCCGAGGTTCGCCGCTCGGTGCTCGATCGCGTCATCAACGAGCGGCTCGTGAGCCTGGGCGCCCAGCGCGCCGGGGTGAAGATCGACGACAAGCAGCTCGCGGACCGCATCGCCGCCGAGCCCGCCTTCCAGGACGACGGCAAGTTCTCCCGGGAGCGGTACGAGGCCATCGCGCGCTCCCAGGGCTTCACCGTGGTGGGCCTGGACGAGCGCCTCCGGGAGGACATGCGGCTCTCGCGCTACCGCGACTCCATCGTCCAGACGGCCTTCGTGCCGCGCTCCACGCTCGAGGGCTTCATCCGCCTCTCGGAGCAGAGCCGCGAGGTGAGCATGGTCCAGGTGGGCATGGACGCCTTCATCGCCGGCGTGAAGGTGACCGAGGAGCAGGCCAAGGCCTACTACGCCGCCCGGGCCAAGGACTTCGCCGTGCCCGAGCAGGTGCGGGTGGAGTTCGTGGAGCTCTCCGTGGACGCGCTCGCGGCCAAGACGCCGGTCGATCCGGAAGAGGTGAAGAAGTTCTACGAGGCCAACAAGTCGCGCTACGTGCAGCGCGAGGAGCGCCGGGCGAGCCACGTCCTGCTCACCGTGAAGCCCGACGCGCCGGAGGCCGAGCAGAAGGCCGTGGAGGCGAAGGCCGCCGCGATCGCGGAGCAGCTGCGCAAGAAGCCGGCGAGCTTCGCCGAGGTGGCGAAGAAGGAATCGCAGGACCCGGGCTCGGCCGCGCAGGGCGGCGACCTCGGTTTCTTCGCCCGCGGCGCCATGGTGAAGCCCTTCGAGGACGCGACCTTCGCCGCGAAGAAGGACGACATCGTGGGGCCGGTGCGCTCCGACTTCGGCTGGCACGTGATCCGCGTCACCGACGTGAAGCCCGAGAAGGGCAAGAGCCTCGCCGAGGCCTCGCCCGAGATCGAGGCCGAGCTCCGCAAGGGCGTGGCCGGCCGGCGCTTCGTGGAGGTGGCCGAGGGGCTCACCAACATGGTCTACGAGCAGTCGACGAGCCTCAAGCCCGCGGCCGACCAGTTCGGGCTCGAGATCCAGCAGACCGGCTGGTTCGCCAAGGGCGCCGGCGCGCCCGGGGTCCTCAACAATCCCAAGCTGCTGGCGGAGATCTTCTCCGACAACGCGATCAAGTCGAAGCGCAACACGGCCGCCATCGAGGTGGCGCCCGGGCGTGCTCGTGTCGGCCCGCATCGTCGAGCACAAGGCGGCCTCGCAGCGCCCCTTCGACACGGTGCGCACCGCGATCGAGCATGCGCATGAAGCGCGAGGAGGCCCTCAAGCTCGCCATCGCCGACGGCGAGGCGAAGCTCAAGGCCGCGCAGGAGGGCAAGGACGCCGGCCTCAAGTGGCCCGCGCCCCTCGAGGTGAGCCGCCAGAAGTCCGGCGGGCTCCCGCCCCCGGTGCTCGACAAGGTCTTCCGCGCCGACGCGAAGAAGCTGCCGGCGGTGGTCGGCGTGGCGACGCCCGTGGGCTACGCGCTCGTGCGCGTCACCAAGGTGGTCGACGTGACAGGCGGTCGACGACGCCAAGCGCAAGGCGCTCGCCGACCGGCTTCGCCAGACGGTCGCGGCGAGCGAGCTCGACAGCACCCTCGTGAGCCTTCGCGGGCGCATCGGCGTCGAGATCCGCAAGGACGTCTTCGAGAAGAAGGCCCGAGAAGGGGCGTCCCAGGCCGTCCCCTTTCAGCTTCGGCGAGGCCGGCGGTGGTGGTGCTGAAGCCGGCGTCCACGTAGGTGATTTCGCCGGTGATGCCGCTCGAGAGGTCCGAGAGGAAGAAGGCGGCGACGTTGCCCACCTCCTCGGTGGAGACGTTGCGGCGCAGGGGGGCGTTGCGCTCGACGAAGCGGAAGATCTTCCCGAAGTCGCCGATGCCGGCTGCCGCCAGGGTCTTGATGGGGCCGGCGGAGATGGCGTTCACGCGGATGCCCTGCGGCCCGAGGCCGGCGGCCAGGTAGCGCACCCCCGCCTCCAGGCTGGCCTTGGCGAGCCCCATCACGTTGTAGCGCGGGAGGGAGCGCACGGCCCCCAGGTAGGTCAGGGTGACGATGGAGCCGCCGCCGCGGGCCTTCATGAGGGGGGCCGCGCCCTTGGCGAGCGCCGCCAGGCTGTAGCTCGAGACGTCGTGGGCGATCCGGAAGGCTTCCCGGGTGAGGTTCTCGTGGAACTCGCCCTTCAGCGCCTCGCGCGGGGCGAAGGCGATGGCGTGCAGCAGCCCGTCGAAGCCCTCCGGCCAGTGCTTGGCGAGCCCGGCGAACAGGGCGTCGATCTGGGCGTCGTCGGCCACGTCGCACGGGAAGAGGGGGGCGGACCCGAATTCGGCGGCCAGTTCCGCCACGCGTTCGCGGATCCCCTCGCCCTGGTAGGTGAATGCCACTTCCGCGCCCTCGCGAGTGATGGCCTTGGCCACGCCATAGGCGATGGAGCGGTTGGAGAGCATCCCGGTGACCAGGATGCGCTTGCCCTTCAGGAACCCCATCGGGAACGCCCTTTCCAATAGAATTGCGGCAAATTTCGGCTGCGATCGGGGTCCGAATTTTATCCCAGTTCCCCGAGCCGCCCCCCGCTGTCCGTCCCGGAGGCCCGTTTCCCATGAATCTCGCGAGCCTGCTTGCCCCCCTCGCAATCGCCGCGCTGGCCGCCGCGCCCGCCGCCGCCGCCGATCCGCCCAAGGTGTTCCGCTACGCCTTCGAGATCGCGGAGACCGGCTTCGACCCGGTGGAGATCTCCGATCTCTATTCGTCCAACGTCATCGCGAATGTCTTCGACACGCCGCTCACCTACGACTACCTCGCGCGGCCCATCAAGCTCATCCCCAACACGCTCGCCGCGATGCCGGAGATCACGGAGAACGGCACGCTCTACACGATGCGCGTGAAGCCGGGCATCTACTTCGCCGACGACCCCGCCTTCAAGGGGAAGAAGCGCGAGCTCACCGCCGAGGACTTCGTCTACTCCATCAAGCGCCACTTCGACCCGAGGAAGCGCTCGCCCAACCTCTACCAGTTCGAGGGCTACATCGTCGGCATGGACGAGGTCCTGGCCGCGGCCCGCAAGAACAACCGCATGGACTACGACGCCGTGGCCGAAGGCCTGCGCGCGCTCGACCGCTACACCTTCCAGATCCGCCTCAAGCAGCCCAACTACAACTTCCTCTACTACCTCGCGTACTGCAACCTCACCTGCGCCGTGGCCCGCGAGGTGGTGGAGGCAATACGGCGACCGCACCGCCGAGCACCCGGTGGGCACCGGCCCCTTCCGGCTGGCCTTCTGGAAGCGCTCCTCGAAGATGGTGTTCGAGCCCAACCCGAACTACCGCGAAGACTACTTCGACGGCACGCCGCCGCCCGACGACGCGGCCGGGCAGTTCATCCTCTCGCGCCTGAAGGGCAAGCGCCTGCCCCTGGTGGACAAGGTCGAGGTGTACGTGATCGAGGAGCCGCAGCCGCGCTGGCTCGCCTTCCTCAACAACGAGATGGACTTCCTCGAGCGCGTGCCCAACGACTTCGCCAACGTGGCCACGCCCAACAACGAGCTCGCGCCCAACCTGAGGAAGCGCGGGGTGCGCATGGAGCGCACGCCGGGCATGGAGCTCACCTACTCGTACTTCGGGATGAAGGACCCCGTGGTGGGCGGCTACGAGCCGGAGAAGGTCGCGCTCCGCCGCGCCATCGTGCTCGGCCAGGACGTCGGCGCCGAGATCCGCATCGCCCGGAAGAACCAGGCCATCGTCGCGCACGGGCCCATCGGCCCCGGGGCCATGGGATACGACCCGGACTTCCGCTCCACGGCCACGGAGTACGACCCGGCCCGGTCCAAGGCGCTGCTGGACATGTACGGCTACGTCGACTGCGACGGCGACGGCTGGCGCGACCTGCCGCGGGCGAACGGCAGCGGCGAGTGCAAGCCCTTCACCATCGAGTACGCCTCGGCGCCCTCGGCCACGCAGAAGCCGCTCGACGAGAACTGGAAGAAGAACATGGACGCCATCGGCATCAACATGACGTTCAAGAAGGCCAAGTGGCCCGACCTCCTCAAGGAGTCCAAGGCCGGCAAGCTGCAGATGTGGGGCCTGGGCTGGAGCGCGGCCATCCCCGACGCCGACGCCTTCTTCGTGATGCTCTACGGCCCCAACGGCGGCCAGGCCAACCACTCGCGCTTCGACCGCCCCGAGTTCAACCGCCTCTACCAGGAGGCCAAGCGCCTGCCCGACGGCCCCGAGAGGAACGCGATCTACCTCGAGATGAACCGCCTGTTCCTGGTCTACGCCCCGTGGCGGCTCGGCGTGCACCGCATCTACACGGACCTGTCGCAGCCCTGGACGATCGGCTTCCGCCGCCACCCCGTCATGCGCGGCTGGTGGAAGTACGTGGACATCGACCAGCCCGTGCTCACCGCGGCGACCCGCTAGCCCGATGGGCACCTTCGCACTCCGCCTGGCCGCGGCCCTCGCCGCGCTGCCTTCTGCGCTTGCGCGGCGCCGCGCCGCCGCGCCGCAGAAGGTGCTGCGCGTCCCGTTCCTCATCGCGGAGACGAACTTCGACCCGGCCTTCGCCTCCGACACCTACTCCTACACGGTGATCGACGAGATCTTCGAGCCGCCGCTCACCTACGACATGCTGGCGCGGCCCTACAAGCTGAGGCTCCAGACGGCGGAGTCGATGCCCGAGGTGACCGAAGGCGGGCGCGTCTACACGGTGCGGCTCAAGAAGGGCATCCGCTTCGCCGACGACCCGGCCTTCGAGGGCAAGCCCCGCGAGCTGCACGCCCGCGACTACGAGTACGCCATCAAGCGCCTCATCGACCCGAAGATCACCTCCCCCAACGCCTGGCTCGTGGAGGGGCGCATCGAGGGGATCGACGCCGCGGCGGCCGAGGCGAAGAAGGCCGGCCGGCTCGACTACGACAAGCCCATCCCGGGCATCCAGGTGCTCGACGCGCACACGATCCGCTTCCGGCTCGCGAAGCCCGACTACAACTTCCTCTACATCCTCGCCATGACGACGCTCGGCGCGCAGGCGAGGGAGGTGGTGGAGCGCTACGGCACCGACATCGGCGCCCATCCCGTCGGCACGGGCCCCTTCCTCCTCAAGGAGTGGCGCCGTTCCTCGCGCATCGTGCTGGAGAAGAACCCGAACTACCGCGAGGAGTACTACGAGGCCGAGCCCCCGGAGGACGATCCCGTCTCGCAGCGCCTGTTCGCGGAGATGAAGGGCAAGCGCATCCCGCAGCTCGACCGCGTCGAGATCTACGTGATCGAGGAGTCGCAGCCGCGCTGGCTCGCCTTCCTGAACGGGGAGCTCGACTGGGTGAACCTGCCCTACGAGTTCAACAGCATGGCGCTGCCCCACGGCCGCGTCGCGCCCGTGGCTCGAGAAGAAGGCGGTGAAGTACCTGCCCAGCGTGGACCTGGACCTCACCTACATGTACTGGAACATGAAGGACCCGGTGTGGGGCGGCTACACGCCCGAGAGGATCGCGCTGCGCCGGGCCATCTCGCTCGCCTACGACATCGGGGAGGAGATCAACCTGGTGCGAAACGGCACGGCGATCGAGGCGAGGACGGCGCTCCCGCCCGGGGTGCTGGGCCACGATCCGGATTTCACCACCGGCCCCTCCTACGACCCCGCCCGCGCCAAGGCGCTCCTGGACATGTACGGCTACGTGGACCGCGACGGCGACGGCTGGCGCGACCAGCCCGACGGCCGCCCGCTCGCCTTTCCCTACGCCACCGGCCCCTCGCAGCTCGAGCGGCTCTTCACCCAGCTCTGGAAGAAGAACCTGGACGCGATCGGCGTGCGGATGGCCATCGAGGTCGCCAAGTGGCCGGACCTGCGCAAGAAGTCCAAGCTGGGCCAGCTCTCGGCCTGGCACCTGGCCTGGAACGCCGACTTTCCGGACGGCGAGAACTTCTACCAGCTCCTCTACGGCCCCAACTGCGGCTCCTCCAACGACGGCTGCTTCCAGCTCGAGGCATTCGACCGCCTCTACGACCAGGCCGCCGCCTTCCCGCCGGGACCGGAGCGCGTGGCCATCTACCGCGAGATGGCGCGGGTGCTGGCCGTCTACGCCCCCTGGAAGACCTTCGTGCACCGGCTGCGCAACCAGCTCGTCCAGCCCTGGGTGCTGGGCTGGCGCAAGCACCAGTTCATCCACGACGCCTACCGCTACGTCGACATCGACCTGGAGCTGCGCGCCAGGTACCTCCACTGACCCGGTGCCAAGGTGTGACGGCAGGGGCTTCGGGGTGGCTTCTCCTCTATAATTCGCCGATTTGCCCGTCCCCGGAGCCCCGCTTGCCCCGTCCCGCCGCCCTCATCGCCGCCTGCCTCGCCTGCGCCCTCGTGGCCGCCGGCCCGGCCGCGGCGGCCGTGGAGCGCAAGGTGCTGCGGATCTCCTTCCGGACGGCGGAGGCGGGGTTCGATCCGCAGCGCATCTTCGACCGCTACTCCGTGGGGGTCTGCGAGAACCTCTTCGAGCCGCTCCTCACCTACGACTACCTCGCGCGCCCGGTCCGCCTCGTCCCGCTCACCGCCGAGGCCATCCCCGAGCCCGAGGAGGGCGGCACCCGCTACACCTTCCGCATCCGCCCCGGGATCCTCTTCGCCGACGACGCGGCCTTCAAGGGACACAAGCGCGAGCTCGTGGCGCAGGACGTCGAGTACTCGATCAAGCGCTTCCGCGACCCGCGCAACGCGAGCCCCTACGAGTGGCTCTTCGAGAACAAGATCGCGGGCCTGGACGAGCTGGCGGCCGCGGCGAAGAAGTCCGGCCGCCTCGACTACGACGCGAAGGTCGCGGGCCTGGAAGTGCGGGACCGCTACACGATCAGCCTGAAGCTCGTCGAGCCGGACTTCAACTTCCTCTACGTCCTCGCGATGCCCAACGTGGTGCCCGTGGCGCGCGAGGTGATCGAGGCCTACGGCGACGACACGATGGCGCACCCGGTGGGCACCGGCCCCTTCGTGCTCAAGGACTGGGTGCGCCGCTCCAAGATCGTGCTGGAGAGGAACCCCAACCACCGCGGCTACGAGCTGGACGCGCGCTACGCGGACCCGGCCGACGAGTGGGACCGCCGCGCCATCGACGCCCTGCACGGCAAGAGGCTTCCGCTGCTGGACCGCGTCGAGATCTATCCCATCGAGGAGGAGCAGCCGCGCTTCCTCGCCTTCGTGAACCGCGAGCACGACCTGCTCGACGAGACCCCCTCGGATTTCATCGACCAGGTGCTGCCCAACGGCCGGCTGGCCCCGGCGCTCGCGCGCCAGGGCGTGCTGGTGTTCCGCGAGGAGCAGCCGGAGATCACCTACGACGTGTTCAACGTGGAGGATTCCGTCGTCGGCGGCTACGGGGCGGAGAAGGTGGCGCTGCGGCGCGCGATGGTGATGGCCCACGACCGCGGCCAGGAGATCTTCATCGTGCGCAAGGGGCAGGCGATCCCCGCCCAGAGCCCCGTGCCCCCGGGCGTGGTGGGCTACGACCCCGCCTTCCGGGCGTCCCAGCAGGACCACGACCCCGCGCGGGCCAAGGCGCTGCTGGACATCTACGGCTACCTCGACCGCGACGGCGACGGCTGGCGGGAGCTTCCCGACGGGCGCGCCCTCGAGATCGACTACAAGTACAACGCCGGCAGCCAGTCCAACCGCCAGCTCGCCGAGCTGTGGGTGAAGTCGGCGGCGGCCATCGGCGTGCGCGTGAGCGCGAGCGCCGTGCAGTTCGTGGACCTGCTGAACGACAAGCGGGTCGGCAAGTTCCAGATGGCCGGGTCGGCCTGGATCGCCGACTATCCCGACGCGCAGAACTTCCTGCAGCTCTTCTACGGGCCCAACACCGGGCAGTCCAACGAGGCCCGCCTGCGCCTGCCGCAGTTCGACCTCCTGTACCGGCAGTCGCAGGCCGTGCCCGACGGCCCGGAGCGAAACGCGCTCTACCGCGAGATGAACCGCCTCATCCTCGCCTACGCGCCCTGGCGCCTGGGCGTGCACCGCGTCTTCAACCACCTGATGTACCCGTGGGTGAAGGGCGTACAAGAAGCACCCCATCCTCTACACCAACTTCAAGTACCTCGACCTCGACGTCGCCGCCCGCGAGGCGGCGCTGAAGTAGCCCCCGCACCGAGAAGGAGCCCGCGTGACCGCCTATGTGATACGACGAATGTGGCAGATGATCCCGACCCTGGCGGGCGTGATCCTGCTCATCTTCTTCCTGTTCAACTGGGTGGGGGGCGACCCCGCGCAGGTGCTGGCGGGCAAGATCTCCAACCCCGAGCAGATCGCCAACATCCGCAAGCAGCTGGGCGTGGACCAGCCCTACTGGTACCAGCTCTGGGTGTTCGTGCAGCAGGTCTTCACCTTCGACTTCGGGCGCAGCTGGTCCACGAACGAGGAGGTCTCGAGGATCCTGCTCACGCGCGTCGGGCCCACGCTCACGATCATGGTGCCGGTGCTCATCATCGAGACGAGCCTCGCGGTGGTCTTCGCGATCATGGTGGCCTACGTGCGCGGCAGCCTCACCGACCGCACGATCATGGTGATCTGCACCACCGCCATGTCGATCAGCTTCCTGGTCTACATCATCTTCGGGCAGTGGCTCTTCGGCTTCATCCTGGGCTGGTTCCCGGTGCAGGGCTGGAGCGAGAGCTACTGGCGCAACCTCACCAACTACGCGCCGCTGCCCATCATGCTCGCCATCTTCGTGGGCCTGGCGCCGCAGCTGCGCCTGTACCGCTCCTTCTTCCTCGAGGAGATCAACCAGGACTACGTGCGCACCGCGCGCGCCAAGGGCCTGCCGGAGAAGAAGGTGATGATGAAGCACGTGCTCCGGAACGCCATGATCCCCATCCTCACCAACGTCGGCATCTACCTGCCGAGCGTCTTCGTGGGCTCGTTCCTGCTGGAGGTGTTCTTCTCGATCCCGGGGCTGGGCCGCGAGATCGTGACGGCGGTGAACCGCAGCGACTTCCCGGTGATCAAGGCGGTGACGGTCTACCTCGCCATGCTCACCATGATCGTGAACCTGCTGGTCGACGTGATGTACAAGCTCGTCGATCCGCGCGTGTCCTTCAAGTGAGGCCCTCATGAGCGCCGTCCTCCCCAACAACCTGCCGCCCGCGATGCACCCGTCCCCGGGCCTGTGGACGCTCGCCTGGCGCCGCCTGCTGAACGACCGCGTGGGCGTGTTCTGCCTGGCGATCGTCGTGGTCTACCTCGTCGATGATGCTGGCCTCCTACGCGGGGGTCATCGCGGGCGACTGGAACAAGGAGAAGGGCGTCTCCTACGCCAACCCCTCGTTCCTGGCCGGCGCCGAGAACCTGGAGGCCCGGGAGGTGACCAACCGCGACTTCGCGAGCAAGGCGAAGCCCGTGGACCTCTCCGACATCGACCCGCTCGCCCCCCGCTACAAGGAGTGGGAGGAGCGCGCCGCGAAGATCGCCGTCACCGAGGTCAAGCGCTCCGAGACGCTCGCCTTCGGCGGCGACAAGTGGGGCCGCGACGTGCTGCAGAAGGCCATCAAGGGCGCCGAGGTCTCGATCTTCGTGGGCCTCACCGCGGCGCTCTTCGCGACGCTCATCGGCACGGTGCTGGGGGCGCTCGCCGGCTACTGGGGCGGGAGGGTCAACGACTTCCTGGAGTGGTTCTACAACATCTTCACCTCCATCCCGTACATCCTGCTCATCCTCGCCTTCGCGGCGGTGTTCAAGAAGGGGCTGGACACGATCATCGTGATCCTCGCGCTCACCGGCTGGACGGGCATCTACCGCCTGGTGCGCGCCGAGTACATCAAGCACTGCGGGCGCGAGTACGTGAAGGCCGCGCAGGCCATCGGCGCCTCGCACTTCTCGCGCATGTTCGTGCACATCCTGCCCAACGCGAGCCACGTGATCCTGGTGCAGCTCTCGCAGCACGTGGTGAGCTTCATCAAGGCGGAGGTGATCCTCTCCTTCCTCGGGCTGGGCGTGCCGGTGGACATGGTCTCCTGGGGCACGATGCTCGCCGAGGCGCAGAACGAGCTGGTGATCGGCAAGTGGTGGCAGCTCTTCGCCGCGGGCGCGAGCATGGCGATCCTGGTGACCGCCTTCTCGATGCTCACCGACAGCCTGCGCGACGCGCTGGACCCGAAGCTCAAGTGAGGCCGGCATGACGACCACGACGAACGAAGACATGATCCTGCAGGTCCGCGACCTGCGCGTCACCTTCCGGCTGGACAAGCACTCGACCTTCGACGCGGTGAAGGGCGTGAGCTTCGACATCCCCAGGCACCGCACGGTGGCGCTGGTGGGCGAGTCGGGCAGCGGCAAGTCCGTCTCCGCGATGGCGATCCTGGGGCTCCTCCCGGACAACGCCATCATCCCGGCCTCGAGCCAGATCCTCTACGGCGGCGCCGACCTCCTGAAGGCGACGCCCGAGCGGCTGCAGGACATCCGCGGCAAGGACATCTCGGTCATCTTCCAGGAGCCGATGACGTCGCTGAACCCGGTGTTCCCGGTGGGCGAGCAGATCGGCGAGGTGCTGCGCCTGCACATGGGGATGACCCCCAGGGCGGCCGCCGCGCGCGCGGTGGACCTGCTGGCGGAAGTGGGCATCCCCGACCCGCACCTGCGCGTGAGGAGCTTCCCGCACGAGATGTCCGGCGGCCAGCAGCAGCGGGTGATGATCGCGATGGCGATCGCCTGCGAGCCCAAGCTCCTCATCGCCGACGAGCCCACCACGGCGCTCGACGTCACCATCCAGAAGCAGATCCTGGACCTCATCGCCGGGCTGCAGGACAAGCACCACATGTCGGTGCTCTTCATCACCCACGACCTCGGCGTGGTGGGCGAGATCGCCGACAGCGTGGTGGTGATGCAAAGCGGCGAGATCCAGGAGCAGGGGGAGGTGAGGGCGATCTTCGAGGCCCCGCAGCACCCCTACACGAAGGCGCTGCTCGAGTGCCGCCCGCGGCTCGACCGCCGCCCGATGCGCCTGCCGGTGATCGACGACTTCATGAAGGGCACGGGCGCGGCCAACTACGACGAGCGCCCGCGCGGCGTGAAGGACACCGACGCGGTGATCCTGGAGGTGAAGAGCCTCAACAAGACCTTCTTCCTCAAGGAGGGGTTCTTCGGCAAGCGCGCCGTGCCCGCGGTGAAGGACGTGAGCTTCAAGCTCGCCAAGGGCAAGACCCTGGGCCTGGTGGGCGAGTCCGGCTCCGGCAAGACGACGGTCGGGCTCACCCTCATGCGCCTGCACGACGCCACGAGCGGCGAGGTGCTCTTCGAGGGCAGGAACCTGCTGGCCCTGTCCGACAAGGAGATGATGGCCTACCGCCGCCGCATCCAGATCATCTTCCAGAACCCCTACGCCTCGCTCAACCCGCGCTTCACCGTGGGCAACATCCTCACCGAGCCCATGAAGATCCACGGGATCGGCAAGGACCAGAAGGAGCGCGTGGACATGGCCTTCCACCTGCTCTCGCGCGTGGGGCTGGCGGAGGCCTCGTTCTACAAGTACCCGCACGAGTTCTCCGGCGGGCAGCGCCAGCGGATCGCCATCGCCCGCTGCCTCACGATGAAGCCGGACGTGCTCATCTGCGACGAGTCGGTCTCGGCCCTCGACGTCTCGGTGCAGGCGCAGGTGCTCAACCTCCTGCAGGACCTGCAGGACGAGTACGGCCTGTCCTACATCTTCATCTCGCACGACCTCGCGGTGGTGAAGTACATCTCCGACGAGATCATGGTGATGAACCAGGGCGAGATCGTCGAGATCGCGAACGCCGACGAGATCTACCTCAACCCGAAGCAGGAATACACCCGCAAGCTCCTCGCCTCCATCCCCAAGGGATGGGACGCCGGCCGAGGAAAGTCGCCTGAGGAAATCCCATGAGAACGCTCGCCGCTCTTGCCGCACTGCTCGCGGCCGCCACCGCGGTGTCCGCCGCGCCCGCCAAGGCGCCCCCCCTCGTGGGCGCCTACGACGCCGCCACCGTGACCAGCCTGTGCAACGACGGCATCGCCCGCGCGCGGGACTCCTTCGCCAGGATGGAGGCGAGGAAGGGCGGGGCGGGCTTCTTCGACGAGTGGAACCGCCTGCAGATCGAGATGGAGGACGTGGTCAACCCCATCTACCTCGTGGGGAGCGTGCATCCGGACAAGGCGGTGCGCGACGCGGCCGACCCCTGCCTCACGAAGTACACGACGCTCTCCACCGAGCTCTTCCAGAGCGAGATGCTCTTCGCCCGCGCCAGGGCGACCAAGCCGGCCAACGCGCACCAGGCGAAGCTGCGCAAGGACCTCCTGGAGGGCTTCGAGGACTCGGGCGTGGCCCTGCCGCCGGACAAGAGGAAGCGCGCCAAGGAGATCTTCGATCGCCTCGAGGCGCTTCGCCAGGCCTTCGACAAGAGCGTGCGCGACGATCCCACGAAGGTGGTGATGACGCCCGCCGAGATGGAGGGCATGCCCGAGGCCTACCTGAAGGCGCAGAAGAAGGACGAGCAGGGCAACTACGTCCTCGGCCTGGACTACCCCGCGTACTTCCCGTTCCTCACCAACGCGAAGAACGAGGAGGCCCGCCGCCGCTACTGGATGGCCAAGCAGAACGAGGGCGGCGCGGAGAACCTGAAGCGCATGGACGAGATCTTCCTCCTGCGGAAGGAGCTCGCCTCGCTCTACGGCCTGCCGAGCTTCGCGCACTATTCGCTGCGCCGGAAGATGGTGGAGAAGCCCGAGACGGTCACGAAGTTCCTCGCCGACGTGAAGACCGCGGTGACCGAGGTCGAGAAGAAGGAGCTCGAGGAGCTGCGCGCGGAGAAGGCCCGGGAGACGGGCAAGCCGCTCGCCGAGACCACCCTGCGCCGCTGGGACGTGCAGTACTACCAGGAGCGGGTGCGCAGCTCGCGCTACGCGGTCGACCAGGAGCAGCTGCGCAAGTACTTCCCGACCGACAAGGCCGTCGCCTTCGCGCTGGAGCTCTCGCAGACCCTCTACGGGGTCAAGTTCACCGAGCGCAAGGTCTCCGCCTGGCACGAGGACGTGCGCTACTTCGACGTGACCGACGCGAAGACGGGCGCCTTCCTCTCCGGCTTCTACCTGGACCTCTTCCCGCGCGAGGGCAAGTACAACCACGCGGCGGCCTTCCCGGTGCGCGGCGTGAGCCTCATCGCCCGGCGCACGCCCCTGTCGGTGCTGGTCACCAACTTCAACCGCGTGGGCCTGGACCAGGACGAGATGGAGACGCTGCTGCACGAGTTCGGCCACGTCCTGCACGGCGTGCTGTCCCGCACCGACTACAACTCCCACGCCGGCACCAGCACGCCGCGCGACTTCGTCGAGGCCCCGTCGCAGATGTTCGAGGAGTGGGGCCGCCGCGAGCAGCCGCTCGCGCTCCTCGCCAAGGTGTGCCCGGAGTGCCCGCGGCTCAACGCGGACGACATCGCCCGGCTCGAGGCCGCGCGCCAGTACGGCCAGGGCACCAAGTACGCGCGCCAGTGGCTGTACGCGGCGTTCGACATGTCGCTTTCGCTGGATCCGAAGCCTTGCATGGAGGTCTGGAGCAGGCTCGAGGCGGACACGCCCCTGGGCCACGTCGAGGGAACGATGTTCCCCGCGGCCTTCAGCCACATCGCCGCCCACTACGCCGCCGGCTACTACGGCTACATGTGGTCGCAGGTGCTGGCGCTCGACATGCTCTCGAAGTTCTCGAAGGACATGCTCGACCCGAAGGTGGGGCACCTGTACCGCGACACCATCCTCGCGCAGGGCGGGCAGGTGGAGCCCGCCGACATGGTGAGGAAGTTCCTCGGCCGCAAGCCCTCGAGCGAAGCCTTCTTCAAGGAAATCACCGGCCGGCGCTGACCGCCGGTTCGTAATCTGATTACTTTTCTGGAGCGCGCCAGTAGGGCGCTCCAGAAAAGTAATCAGATTACATGCGGGGGCTTTCGGGCCCCGTTCGCCTTATAATTTCTCTTTCCCCGAACACCCTTTCCCACCGGAGACATCCATGTTCACGCTCATGGCGCTTCCCTACGCGGACAACGCGCTCGCCCCCGTCATCACGCCCAACACCATCGGTTTCCACTACGGCAAGCACCACAAGACCTACGTGGACAACCTGAACAACCTCGTGAAGGGGACGGACCTGGAGGGCAAGAGCCTCGAGGACGTGGTGATGGCCACCGCCGGCAAGGCCGACAAGGCGCCGCTCTTCAACAACTCGGCGCAGATCTGGAACCACGATTTCTACTGGAAGAGCATGAAGCCGAACGGCGGCGGCGCGCCCACCGGCAAGGTCGCGGACAAGATCGTCGAGTCCTTCGGCAGCTTCGAGGAATTCAAGAAGCAGCTTTCGGCCACCACCGTCTCCCAGTTCGGCAGCGGCTGGGGCTGGCTCGTCGCGGATTCCGCCGGCAAGCTCAAGGTGGTGAAGACGGGCAACGCCGAGGTGCCGATGACCCAGGGCCTCAAGCCCCTGCTCACGATCGACGTCTGGGAGCACGCCTACTACCTCGACCACCAGAACCGCCGCGCCGACTACGTGAACGCGGTGATCGACAAGCTCCTCAACTGGGAATTCGCCGCCGCCAACCTCGGCTAATAGACCCTCAGGCGAAGGCCGGGCTGGATGACGGCCCGGGTCGAGAGGTTGTTCAGGTGCAGCAGGTCGGGCACGGCCCGGCCGAACTGGCGGGCGATGCCGTAGAGGGTGTCTCCCGCCTTCACCGTGTAGAAGCTGGTCGAGCGCTCGGCCTTCGCGGGAGCGGGGGCTGGAGCAGGAGCGGCCGCCTTGGCCGGTGCCGGGGCCGGCGCGGGTTTCGCCGCCGCCACCTGCACCACCGCCTTCCCCTTGCCCGGCACGAGGATCGGCTGCGCGGCGGTGAGCCGCCCGTTCTTGTTCGCCTGCAGGTTGTTCACCTGCTTGAGCGACGCCCCGGAGAGCCCGTAGCGCTTGGCGATGGTGTGGATGGACTCGCCCTTCTTGCCCTGGATCGTGGTCCAGGTGACCAGGGGCTGGTCCCAGTTCTCCAGGTTCTCGCGGAAGAGGTCGGCCTTGTCGAGCGGCAGCACGAGCGTCCCCGTGCGCGCCACCGCGACCGGCTTGTTGTACGACGGGGTTCAGCGCGACGAAATCCTCCTCGGGGATGCCCGCGAGCTTCGCCGCGAGCTTCACGTCGATCTTTTCGGGCGCTTCCACCGTGGTGAAGTAGGGCTGGTCGGGGATCGACTCGAGGTCGATGCCGTAGAGCATCGGGGCGAGCACGATGTTCTTCACCGCCACGAGCTTGGGCACGTAGTTCACCGTCTCGGGCGGGAGCTTGAGGCTCAGGTAGTCGGTGGGCAGGCCCTTCCTCTGGTTGGCCGCGATCGCGCGCCCGACGCAGCCTTCGCCGCAGTTGTAGGCGGCGAGCGCCAGCTCCCAGCTCCCGAACATGTCGTAGAGCCGCTGCAGGTAGTTGAGCGCGGCGTGCGTGGCGGCCACGATGTCGCGGCGGTTGTCCTTCCAGTGGTCCTGCGCGAGGCCGTAGTTCTTGCCCGTCGAGGGGATGAACTGCCACAGGCCCGAGGCCCGCGAGCGCGAGTAGGCGTGCGGGTTGAAGGCGCTCTCCACGACCGGCAGCAGCGCGATCTCCGTGGGCATGCCGCGCTTCTCCACTTCCTCCACGATGTGGTGCAGGTAGCGGCTGCCGCGGTCCACGAAGCGCTTGATGTAATCCGGGCGGCTGGAGTACCAGACCTCGTGCTCGAGCACGAGCGGCGAATCGAGCGGCTCCAGCAGGAAGCCCTTGCGGATGCGCTGCCAGAGGTCCGGATCCGGCAGCGGGACCTCCGGGTCGTCGAAGGCGTCGGGAATGGCAAGGGGGACAGCCGCGGTGGCCTTCGCGGGCAGGGTGGTGGGGGATGCGAGCACGCCGGTGGCAACAAGCGCCGCCACCAGCGGGATCCACCTCGGATTCCGCTTCAAGGACATAGGCTTAAACGTTGTTTCCTATGGCTTTTTTGCATGCTACGCGGGTGGGCGGCCGGCGTCAATCGGACTAGAGGACGAGGGTGAAGTCGCGCACCAACGCCCCCGGCAGGCGCATCGAGGCCGTGTTGCGCGCCCCGTAGGTGCTGCCCTGCAGGACGAGGTCGCGCTCGCGGGTGAGCGCCTCGAGCTCCGAGCCCAGGATGCGGTAGGCCGTGTCGTCGAAGCGCATCACGTTCAGGGGCGCGCGGATCTCCCCGCCCTCCACCCAGAACGAGGCGAAGCGGGTCATGCCGGTCATGCGGCAGGCCGAGCGGTCGGAGAAGTTGAGGTACCAGAGGTTGCCCACGTAGATGCCGCGATCCAGGGCTTGGAGTGCCTCGGCCCGCGGGAGTTCGCCGGGCGCGAGGTCCAGCGACTCCGGGACTTCCTCCGAATTCGCGCCGTTGGTGGCCACGCCGTATTCGCGGGACGAGCGCGGCGAGGCGAGGGAATCGCAAAGCCGACCCTCGCGGATGAGCTCCACCCGCGGCGGCCGCACGAACCCGTCGCGCTGGAACCCCGCGGCCAGCCCCTCGGCCGTGTTCTCGGCGACGCTCACGCGCGCGTCGAGGCTCGCCGTGCCGTCCGCCAGGCGCATGAGCGGGCTGTGCTTGGTGCGCTGGCTCTTCAGCCCGAACCCGCCCCAGCAGAGCATGCCGAGCACGTCCTCCATCGCGGCGGGCGCGAGGTAGGCGCGGTAGCCGCCCGGCTCGAGGGAGCGCGCGGGCCGGCCGAGGAGGGCGAGCTGCTCGCGCGCGAAACGCATCTTGGCCTCGAAGGCGTCCTTCTCCCAGCGCGCGCCGGAGTACGAGCTCTTCACCGCCTTGTCGCGGTCGTGGTACAGGCACCACTCGAAGTTGAAGTTGTCCGCGCGCTGCCAGTTGCGCTGGCCCAGGGAGTTGGCGAAGCCCTCGAGGATCGGGCCGCCCGCGTAGTGCCCCACGAGGTCCAGCCCGCGCCCGGCCGCGAGCGCCGCGTCGATCACGGCGGCGGCATCGGGGATCTCGCCCGTCGACTCGCGCTCGGTGTCGACCGGCGTCTCCGGGTAGAGGAGGTAGGGGTCCGCGGGGGCGTCCGCGATGCCGGCGCGAAGCTCGGCGAGGAGCCTCTTCAGCTGCTCGCGGTCGGCCGCGGGCGCGCCGGAGAGCGTGGCCGCGGCGTCCACGCGGCGGCCGTCGTGGATGAGGGTGAGCGTCCAGCGGATCTGCCGCACGCTGGTCGCCTGGCGCACGGCGCTCCTGTTGAAGCGGATGAAGTCGGAAGCCTCGGCCGCGAAGCCCGAGGCGATGACCTCGCCCGCGCCCGCGAGCGACTGCACGAAGTCGGCGAGCTCGTGGAAGTAGCCCTTCATCAACTGGCCCCCCCGAAGACTTCGACGCCGCTGAAGCGGCAGGCGGGGGAAGCGTGGCCGCAGCGGATGACCTGGTTCGGCTCGCCCTTGCCGCAGAAGGGCGTGCCCATCACCTCGAAGGTGGAGGCGTCGCCCACGCCGGTGAGCGAGCGCCAGAAGGTCGCGGAGATGCCGCGGTAGTTGGGGTTCCGCACCACCTCGGCCAGCTTCCCGTCCCGGATCATGCGGCCCCACTCGCAGCCGAACTGGAACTTGTTGCGCGAGTCGTCGATGGACCAGGAGACGTTGGTGCGCATCATCACGCCGTGCCCGATGCCGGCGACCAGCTCCTCGAGCGTGGAGGCGCCCGGCTCGATGTTGAGGTTGGCCATCCGGTCGATGGGCGGGCGGTTCCACGCGCAGGCGCGCGTGTTGGCCACCCCGGCGATGCCGGCGCGCGCCTGCGAGACCGACCCGCCCAGGGGGCGCTCCAGGAGGCCCTTGCGGATGAGGAACTGGCGCTCGGCGGCGAGCCCGTCGTCGTCCCAGGCGTAGGTGGCGAATTCCTCCGGGCGGGTGGGATCGAAGGTCACGTCGAGGAGCTCGGAGCCGTACCGGTAGGAGCCGAACATGTCGAGCGTGACGAAGCTCGTGCCGGCGAAGTTGCGCTCGTCGCCGAGGATGCGGTCGAGCTCGAGCGGGTGCCCGATGGATTCGTGGATCTGCAGCATCATCTGGTCGGGCATGAGCAGCACGTCCATCGTGCCGCCGGGGCAGTTGGGCGCGGCCAGGAGCTCGAGCGCCCCCTCGGCCACCGAGCGGCCGCTGCCTGCGAGGCCGAACGCATCGAGGACCTCCAGCCCGCCCTGCCGGCAGTAGCCGTTGCCGCGGCCGGCGTGGGTGCGCGTCTGGGTGACGCCGTTCGCGTGCGCCGTGGCCGACATGTTGGGCACGAGGTAGTGGAACTCCTGCTCGACCTCGCCGCCGTCGGCCGTCACGTACGCCTGGCGCGTGCGCGTGGTCCACAGGCTCGCTTCCCAGTCGACGATGCGCTCGTCGATGCGGCAGTCCTTCGCTTCGCCGGCCAGCAGCTCGAGCTTCTCGCGCCGCGTGAGCCGGGCCGGGTCGTCCGCGACGGGCGATTGGTAGCGTCCCTTGGGCCGCGGCATCGCGATCCCGCCGTAGTCGACGACCGAGCGCCCCGCCGTGAGCTGCGCGAGCCGCCGCGCGCGTTCGGCCGCCTCGCGAAGGCCCGCCGGGGTGAGGTCGCTGGTGGCGGCGTATCCGAGCCCGCCCTGGTGGATGACGGTCACCATCGCGCCGCGGTCCACCGAAAGCTGCGGCGGCTCCGGCACGTCCTGGCGGACGGTGAGGATCTCGGACGATTCCTCGACGAAGCGCAGGGCGCAGAAATCGACGGCAGGGGCGACGGTGCGGAAATCGCGGGCGAGCGCTTCGAACATGGGGACTCCGGCGAAAAAGAACCGGCCGCCTCGCGGGCGGCCAGCGCGCATTTTACGCGGAAAGGCGACCCTCACCCCAGCCCTCTCCCAAGGGAGAGGGAGCACTCTCTCCCTCTCCCTTGGGAGAGGGGCCGGGGGTGAGGGTGCATTCTCCCCTCTCCCTTGGGAGAGGGGCCGGGGGTGAGGGTGCTACCCCTTCGCCAGCGCCGTGAACTCCGGCGCCGTCATCCTCACGAGCTCCCACTCGGGCAGCACCTTTCCCCCGAGCGATTCGTAGAACCGGATCGACGGCTCGTTCCAGTCGAGCACGCGCCACTCGAAGCGCCCGCAGCCGCGCTCGACGGCGAGCGCCGCGAGGCGGCGCAGGATCGCCTTGCCGATCCCCGCGCCGCGGTGCTCCGGCTCCACGAAGACGTCCTCGAGGTAGATGCCGGGCCTGGCGAGGAAAGTGGAGAACGTGGTGAAGAAGAGCGCGAAGCCGACGGCGCGGCCGTTGCGCTCGGCGATGAGGGCCTCGCACGCGGGGCGCTCGCCGAAGAGGGCCGCGCGCAGCCCTTCGGGCGTGCCGACCTTCTGCTCCTCGAGCTTCTCGTAGACCGCGAGCTCGCGGATGAGGCGGTCGATCTCGGCGCAGTCGCGCGGCTCGGCGGGGCGAAGGACGAAGTCGGTCATGGCGGGGGCGGGCAGGCGAAAGCCGGGCTTCAGCGGTAGTTGTTCTTCCACTCGCGCACGGCCGCGAACACCTCCACGGGAGAGGCGAGCGCGCGGCCGGCGTGCCGCGAGGCCGAGGCCACGACCTCGGGCGAGGCCCAGCGCAGGAATGGGTTGGACTCGAGCTCGTCGGCGATGGTGCTGGGCACCGTCGGGCGGCCGGCCGCGCGGGCGGCCGCGTCGCGCAGGCTGCGCGCGAAGAGCTTCCCGTTGCCGGGCTCGACGGCGAGCGCGAAGCGGATGTTCGACATCGTGTACTCGTGGGCGCAGTACACGCGGGTGGCGGGGGGCAGCGCCGCGAGCTTGGCCAGCGAATCCTGCATCTGCGCGGGCGTGCCCTCGAAGAGCCGGCCGCAGCCGCAGGCGAAGAGGGTGTCGCCGCAGAACACCGCGTCGGCCGAGACGTAGGCGATATGGCCGCGCGTGTGCCCCGGGACGTCCAGCACCCCCAGCTCCAGGCCGAGGCCGGGCACCGTGATCCGGTCGCCTTCGCGCAGCCGCTGCGTGAGCCCGTCGATTCTCTCCCCCGCAGGGCCGAAGACCTCGCACTTCCACCGGTTCGCGAGCCACTCCAGGCCGCCCACGTGGTCGCCGTGGTGGTGGGTCGCGAGGATGGCGGTGAGGGTGAGGCCCCGGGACTCCAGGAACGCCTGCACGGGGTGCTCGTCGCCGGGGTCGACGACCGCGGCGTGCCGGCCGTCCTCGATGACCCACAGGTAGTTGTCCTCGAAGGCCGGGACGGGATGGATCTGCATCATGGGGCCGAGTCTATTAGAATTGGCCCATGCCGACCAACACGCTCGCCGACTGGTTCGAAACTCCGCTGGGGGCCTACCTCCTGGCGAAGGAGCGCGCGTACCTGGACGACGAGACGCCGGACATCTTCGGCTTCCACGCGCTGCAGCTGGGGCTGCCGCAGTACGACCTGCTGCGCGAGAACCGCATCACGCACCGCATGAAGATCGACGTCGGCGGCGCCGTGGACGTGCGCGCCAGGGGGCACGAGCTCCCCATCGCCACGCAGTCCATCGACCTCGCGCTCCTGCCGCACGCCCTGGAGTTCGCCGAGGAGCCGCACGCGCTCCTGCGCGAGATCGACCGCGTGATGATGCCCGAGGGCCGCATCGTCATCCTGGGCTTCAACCCGTGGAGCCTGTGGGGGATGCGGAGCGTCTTCGGCCCCGCGCGCCACGAGACGCCGTGGAACGGCAAGTTCGTCTCGCTCCTGCGCGTGAAGGACTGGCTCGCGCTCCTGGGCTTCGAGGTCTCCGCCGGGCGCCTGGTCTGCTACGTGCCCCCGGTGAAGACGGAGAAGTGGCTGGGGCGGCTCGCCTTCATGGAGCCCGCCGGGGACCGGTGGTGGGCCGTGGGCGGGGCGGTGTACATGCTGCAGGCCATCAAGCGGGTTCGCGGCGTGCGCCTGCTCACGCCGGCGTGGCACGAGGCGGTGACGCGCGAGAAGCCCGTCGCGCTGGCCGCCAAGCGCGAGGGGGCCTCGGCCGCCTCGCGCGCGGGGTCCCTGAAGATCGTCAAGTGACCGCCGCCCACCGCGAGAGCGCCGCCAAGGCGGTCGAGATCTACACCGACGGCGCGTGCAAGGGCAATCCCGGCCCCGGGGGCTGGGGAGCCCTGCTCACCTGCGACGGCAAGGAGCGCGAGCTCTTCGGGGGCGAGCCCTCGACGACCAACAACCGGATGGAGCTCACCGCCGTGATCGAGGCGCTCGCCGCCCTCAAGCGCCCCAGCAAGGTGATCCTGCACACCGATTCGCAGTACGTGCAGAAGGGGATCACCGAGTGGATCCACGGCTGGAAGGCGAAGGGGTGGAAGACGGCCTCGAAGGCGCCCGTGAAGAACGTGGACCTGTGGAAGAAGCTGGACGAGGTGGCGGCGCAGCACCATGTCTCCTGGCGATGGGTGAAGGGGCATGCGGGGCACGACGGCAACGAGCGGGCCGATGCGCTTGCCAATCGCGGCGTGCCGCAGTAGGGCGGGAACACCGATGAACACCGATGGCCACGCCGATGAACACGGATCTATCGGTGATCAAGGGCAGGCTAGCGGAAGATGAGACGCATCGTCCTGGATACGGAGACGACGGGGCTGGAGCCGTCGGAGGGCCACCGCGTGATCGAGATCGCGTGCGTGGAGCTGTTCGACCGCCGGCCCACGGGGCGCAACTTCCACCGCTACCTCAATCCCGGGCGCGAGATCGATCCCGGCGCCGTGGCCATCCACGGCCTCACCACCGACTTCCTCTCCGACAAGCCGCGCTTCGCCGACGTCGCCGACGAGTTCATCGAGTTCGTCGAGGGGGCCGAGCTCCTCATCCACAACGCGGCCTTCGACGTGGGCTTCCTCGACGCCGAGCTCGCGCTGATCGGGCGGCCGGGCATCGGGACGGTGTGCCCGGTGACCGACACCCTCGCGATGGCGCGCGAGATGCACCAGGGGCAGAAGAACTCGCTGGACGCCCTGTGCAAGCGCTACCAGGTGGACAACTCGCGCCGGTCGCTGCACGGCGCGCTCCTGGACGCGCAGCTCCTCGCGGACGTCTGGCTCGCGATGACGCGCGGCCAGGACACGCTCGACATCTCGCTCGTCTCCGGCCAGTCCGTGGATGCGGCGGGCGGCGCCCCCGAGCGGCCCGCGCGGCTCGTGGTGGTGCGCGCGAGCCAGGAGGAGATCGCCGCGCACGCCGCCATGTGCGAGCGCATCGACACGGAGAGCAAGGGCCGCTGCCTGTGGAAGCAGGCCGCGCCGCCCGCGTAGCCGCGCCATGGCGAACGCGCCCCGCAACGAGGATCTCGGCCGCCTCGCCTCGCGCCTGGTGGCGCTGGGCGCCATCCCCATCGCCGTCTTCTGCGGGGCCTTCGCGCTCGGCCGCGCCGCCCTCGGGGTGAGCCAGACGGCGCAGGCGTGGACGTGGATGCTCGCCCTCGGGGCGGCCGTGGCCTCGGTGTTCGTCATCGCGCGGCGCACGGCGCGGGTGCTCGACGGGGAGGTGGGGGTGATCCGCGAGGCGGTGCGGCTCACGGCCTCGGGCTCCCGCGGCACGGAACTCCCCGAACTCGACCCGATGCTCGAGGGCCTGAAGCGCGAGGTGCTCGCGCTCGCGACGGAATTCCAGTCCCGGGAGCAGCGCCTGCAGGAGCGCCTGGACACCTCGCGCCAGCAGGTGTTCTTCCTGCAGACGCACGATCCGCTCACGGGGCTCCCCAACCGCAAGACCCTGGAGGAGCGGCTGGAGACGGCGCTCGCCTCGGCGCAGAGCCTGGGCAGCACGCACGCCCTGGTCTACCTCGACATCGACTTCCTGCACCGCATCAACGACGCCTTCGGCCACCTGGCCGGCGACGAGCTGCTGCGCCGCATCGTGCCGGTGCTCCAGGGGTGCCTGCGCGAGGAGGAGCTCCTGGCGCGCATCGGCGGCGACGAGTTCGCGGCCCTCCTCGAGAACTGCAGCGCCGACTACGCGCTGCAGGCGGCGCTGCGGATGCGCGACGCCGTCCAGGCCTGGTCGTTCGAGTGGAACGAGCACGCCTTCCAGGTGGGCGTGAGCGCGGGGGTGGTGGCGGTGTCCCGCCTCTCCCAGGGCATCTCGGCGATCCTCAACGAGGCCGACAGCGCCTGCTTCGCCGCCAAGGAGCAGGGCAGGAACCGCGTGGTCGCCTTCCACGAGGCCCAGGCCTCGCAGTACATGCGCCAGACGAGCCGCGGCTGGCTCAAGCGCATCAACGACGCGATCTCCGGCGGCGCGTTCACGCTGCTCTACCAGCCGGTGGTCGCGCTGGCCGCGCCGCGCGACCCCGGCGCGCGGCCGCGCGCGGAGGCGCTGCTGCGCATGAGCGAGACGGGCGGGGAGCTCATCCTGCCCATGTCCTTCATCCCCGTGGCCGAGCGCTACGACCTGATGCGCACCATCGACCGCTGGGTGATCGAGCGGGCGTTCCAGGATTTCCGGCGCCTCGCGCGGGAGCGCGGCGTCTCCGCGCCCGCGGAGTTCTCGATCAACCTCTCGGGGCACACGCTCTCCAGCCCGGACTTCGGCGACATCGTTCGCGACGGCCTCACCCAGTTCGGCGTGCCGCCGGATTGCATCCTGTTCGAGATCACGGAGACGGCCGCGATCGCCAACGTCGAGCGCGCGCGCACCGCGATCGAGGGGCTGCGCAAGATGGGCGTGCGCTTCTGGCTGGACGACTTCGGCAGCGGCCTGTCCTCGTTCAACTACCTCAAGCACTTCCCCGTGGACGGGCTCAAGATCGACGGCCTCTTCGTGAGGGGCATCGCCCGCAACTACCTCGACTACGCGCTCGTGGAGGCGATCCAGAAGATCGCGGACACCATGGGCCTCGCCACCATCGCGGAGTACGTGGAGAGCGAGGAGATCGCCACCAAGCTCGTGGCGATCGGCGTGCCCTGGGGGCAGGGCTTCCACCTCGGCGCGCCCGGCCCCCTGGAGACGGCGTTTCCCTGAGTCCGGCGGCCCTTCCGCGCCGTGACGCGGGGCCTGCGGGTGGGCTATAATCCGCGCCGAACTGGCGCCGGGCCTTGGGAAGAGGAACGGCAGCCTTCCCCCCGAAGTCCAGACCATAACGAGACGCCATGTCCGGAACCCGCCTCATCCTCGCCGCCGTCGCTGCGGCGCTCGCCACGTCGGCCCAGGCTGCCGGCGACCCCGCCGCCGGCCGGCAGAAGAACTTCCAGTGCATGGGCTGCCACGGCATCCCCGGCTGGAAGACGGCCTTCCCGGAGGTCTACAGCGTGCCGAAGCTGGGCGGGCAGCACGCCGCCTACCTGGTGACCGCGCTCAAGCAGTACAAGTCGGGCGAGCGCGACCACGCCACGATGCGCTCCATCGCCGCGGGCCTGTCCGAGAAGGACATGGAGGATCTCGCGGCCTACTACTCGCAGGCCGGTGCCCCGGCCGCGGCCGGCAAGTGAGGCGCGCCATGAGAAAGCAACTGCTCCTCGCGCTCGCCACCCTCGCCCTTTCCGCCCCGGCCCTCGCGGCCTCGGGCAATGCCGAAGCCGGCAGGACCAAGGCGGAGCCCTGCAAGGCCTGCCACGGCGAGTCCGGCATGAGCGCGAGCCCGGAATTCCCCCGGATCGGCGGCCAGCACGCCGACTACATCGCCCTGGCGCTGCGCCACTACAAGCTCGGCAAGCGCAAGAACCCGATCATGGCGGGCCAGGTGTCGAACCTGTCCGAGAAGGACATGCTCGATCTCGCCGCGTGGTACTCCTCGCAGGCCGGGCTCTCCCTCAAGTACTGACCGTCGGCAAGGCGGAAAAGTAATCAGATTAAGAAATCTAATCTGATTACTTTTCCGCCTTGCGGGCGAGGCAGTCGAGGTAGGTGGCGTTGTCGAACGGCGCGGCGTTGCGCTGCGCCTGCCACACCACCTCGGCCAGGCAATCCATGACCGCGTGCCGCGCGTCCTGCGCCGAGCCGAGGCGGATCTCGAGCTGGCGCACGGCATCCCGGATCCCCGGCGGCTGGTCGATGGAGAGCTGCTCCTCGATGGCCAGGTGCATCGACAGGTGCAGGAACGGATTGGTCTCCCCGCCCTCGGGGCGCCATTCGCGCTCGCGGTAGCGCTCGGGGTCCGCGAGCACGCCGTGGTACTCCGGATGCTCCGTCACGATCGCGAGCGCCATCGACTCGAGCGGCGTGAGGGCCTCGCCCGCGCGCGACTTCGCCCACAGCCCGAAGAAGAACTCGCGCACCTGGTCGCGGGAGGGGTTGAAGAGGCTCATCGGGGCAGCCGCGACCTTTTCGGGGCGGCGGGGGCGGCGAGCTTCGCCTTGTCCTTGAAGCCGCAGGGCCCGTGCACCGGGCAGCCGCCGCACCTGGGCGAGCGCGCGAGGCACACGTAGCGCCCGTGCAGGATGAGCCAGTGGTGCGCGTGCTGGCGATACTCCTCCGGCACCACCTTGAGGAGCTTCAGCTCCACCTGCAGGGGATCCTTGCCGGGCGCGAGCCCCGTGCGGTTGGCCACGCGGAAGATGTGCGTGTCCACGGCCATGGTGGGCTCGCCGAAGGCGACGTTGAGCACCACGTTGGCGGTCTTGCGGCCCACGCCGGGCAGCGCCTCGAGCGCCTCGCGCGTGCGCGGCACCTGGCCCCCGTGCTTCTCGAGGAGGATCCGGGAAAGCGCGATCACGTTCCTGGCCTTGGTGCGGAAGAGGCCGATGCGTCTTGATGTACTCCTCGAGCCCGGCCTCGCCCAGGGCCGCGATTCGCTCCGGCGTGCCGGCCGCCGGGAAGAGCTTCCGGGTGGCGAGGTTCACGCCCTTGTCCGTGGCCTGCGCCGAGAGCACGACCGCCACCAGCAGCTGGTAAGGCGTGCCGTACTCGAGCTCGCTCCTGGGCTCCGGGTTGGCCTCTCGAAGGATGCGGAAGAATTCCGCCCGCGACTCAGGTTTCATTCATAGGCCTCCATCCTCGCCGCGCGCTCGGCTTCGTCGCGGGCGAGGCGGACGGCCCGGAACGCATGCCGATCGCGCGACAGGCCCGGGTCGGGGAGCTTCGCCACGGGCTCGAGCGAGATGCAGTCGACGGGGCAGGGCGGGATGCAAAGCTCGCAGCCGGTGCACCAGGCCGCGATCACGGTGTGCATCTGCTTGGAGGCCCCCACGATCGCGTCCACCGGGCAGGCGTCGATGCATTTCACGCAGCCGATGCACAGGGCCTCGTCGATGCGGGCCACCTGCGGCGGCCGGTACGCGCCGTGCGCCGCGTTGAGGGGCTTCGCGGCGCGCTGGAGGAGGGCGGCGAGTTTCGCGACGCCCCCGTCGCCGCCCGGCGGGCACTGGTCGATGTCCGCCTCGCCCTTCGCGACGGCCTCGGCGTAGGGGCGGCAGCCCTCGAAGCCGCACTGGGTGCACTGCGTCTGCGGCAGGAGCGCGTCGATGCGCTCTGCGAGCGATCTCATGCGAGGTCGGCCTCCGCGAGCGGCGCGAAGGGCCGCGCGGCCTCCGCGGCGAGACCCGCGTGCGTGAAGCGTCCGCGCCACAGCAGCACGCCGTGGCGAAGTCCGGGATCTTCGCGCAGGGCCCGCGCGATGCCCTTGCCGGCGAGCGCGCGCACGTAGGGCAGCGCCGCGGCCGAGAGCGCGGCGGCGCCGGCGCGAGCCACGGCGGCCGGCATGTTGGGCACGCAGTAATGGACGACGCCCTCGGCGACGAAGGTCGGCTCGGCGAGGGTGGTGGGGCGCGAGGTCTCGGCGACGCCGCCCGCGTCGATGCAGATGTCCACGATCACCGCGCCCCGCTGCATCCGCGCGACGAGCGAGCGCGGCAGGAGCTTGGGCGTGGGCGTGCCGGGGATGAAGACCGCGCCCACGACGAGGTCGGCGGCGAGGGCGTGGCGCTCGATCGCCTCGGGCGTGGCGAGCCCCGTTTCCACGGCCGGGCCCAGCCGGGCCGCGAGGCGCTCGCGCGTGGCCGCCGATCGCGTGAGGATCGTCACTTTCGCGCCGATGGCGCTGGCGACCTGGGCGGCGTGGGATCCCGCATGGCCTCCGCCCAGCACCAGGACGCGCGCGGGCGGCGCCCCGGGGCAGCCCGCGAGGAGCGTGCCGTTGCCGCCCGCGGGAAGCGTGAGCAGGTGCGCCCCGACCTGGATCGCCAGCCGCCCGGCGATGACCGACATGGGCGCGAGGAGCGGTATCCCGCCTCGAGCGTCGCGCACCATCTCGTAGGCGATGGCCGTGACCGCGCGCGCGGCCACTTCGCGCGCGAGCTCCGGCTCCCCCACCAGGTGCTGGAACGAGAAGAGCGTGGAGCCCGGGCGAAGCGAAGCCCATTCGCCGGGCTGGATCTCCTTCACCTTCACCACGAGCTCGGCGTCCCAGGCCTCGGCCGGCGCCACGACTCGCGCGCCGGCGGCGCGGTATGCCGCGTCGTCCGCGCCGATGCCCAGGCCCGCGCCTTCGGCCACGCGGACTTCATGGCCATCCTTCGCGAGGGCGGCAACCGCGGCGAGGTCGAGGCCGACCCGGCGCTCGCCCTCCTTCGATTCGCGCGGGATTCCGATTCGCATGCTTGCCGCGGCGCGCGGAATCAGGCCTTGAGCGCGCGCCGCGCCTCGGCGACGAGGTCCGGGCCGCGATAGATGAACCCGGTGTAGATCTGCACCAGGCTCGCCCCCGCGTCGATCTTCGCTCTTCGCGTCGGCGCCGGTGTGGACGCCGCCCACGCCGATCAGCGGGATGCGCCCGGCGAGCAGGCCCGAGAGAGCGCGCAGCACCCGGGTCGAGATCTCGAACACGGGCCGTCCCGAGAGCCCGCCGGCCTCCTGCGCGTGGCGATGGCCCTCCACGCCCGCGCGGCCGATGGTGGTGTTGGTGGCGATGAGGGCGTCGATGCGGTGCTTCACGGCCAGTTCCGCGATGGCCTCGAGCTGCTCGTCGTCCAGGTCCGGGGCGATCTTCACCGCGACGGGCTTTTGCCTGCGGGTCTTCGCGGCCAGCGTGTCCCGCCGCGCCATGATCGCCGCCAGGAGCTCGTCGAGCTTCTCCTTCGACTGCAGGTCGCGAAGGTTCTTCGTGTTGGGCGAGGAGATGTTCACCGCGATGTAGGTCGCCCGGTCGTACACCGCGTCCAGGCAGGTGAGGTAGTCGGCCGCGGCGCGGTCGATCGGGGTGTCGAAGTTCTTGCCGATGTTGATGCCGAGCACGCCGCGGAAGGAGGCCTTCTCGACGTTGCGCAGGAGCTGCTCCACGCCCACGTTGTTGAAGCCCATGCGGTTGATGATCGCCTCGTGCTCGACCAGGCGGAAAAGGCGCGGCTTCGGGTTGCCCGGCTGCGGGCGCGGCGTGACGGTGCCGATCTCGAGGTGGCCGAAGCCCAGGGCGGCGAGCGGGTCGAGGTACTCGCCGTTCTTGTCCATGCCGGCGGCGAGCCCGACCGGGTTGGGGAAGCGGATGCCCATGACGGTGCGCTCCTCGCCGTGGTCGGCGCCGGCCCCCAGGAGGGCGACGGCGGGCCCGAGGGCGCACATCGACTTCAGCGCGAGCTCGTGCGCGGTTTCGGGATCCAGCCGGAAGAGGGCGCTGCGGGCGAGGCGGTAGAGCATCGGGGGTCGCGGACTTTCAGGACCGACATTATCGCAGGCGCTTCCACTCCCCGCGCGAGAGCCCCTCGATGGGACGGAAGTCGCTCTTGTAGGCCATCTTGCGGCTCTGGGCGATCCAGTAGCCGAGGTACACGTACGGCAGGCCCCGCTGCCGGGCCTGCTCGATCTGCCACAGGATGTTCCAGGTGCCGAAGCTCGCCTTCGGCACGAGCGGGTCGAAGAAGGTGTAGACGGACGAGAGCCCGTCGGCGAGCTCGTCCACGATGGATACCATGCACAGCTTCCCGTCCTCGCGGAACTCGACGAGGCGCGTGGCCACGTTGGACTGCAGCAGGAAGTGCGCGTACTGCTCGCGGCTGTCGTGGTCCATGCCCCCGCCGCGATGGCGCTCGCCCTGGTAGAGACGGTAGAGGGCGTAGTGCTCGGCGTTGAACTTGAGCTCGCCGTAGGTCGCGACGAGGTCGCCGTGGCGCTTCCAGGCGCGGCGCTGCGAGCGCGAGGGCTCGAACTGCGCGGCGGCCACGCGCACCGGCACGCAGGCCTGGCAGTGGTCGCACCACGGGCGGTAGGTGAAGGCGCCCGAGCGGCGGAAGCCCGCGGAGACGAGGGCGCCGTAGGTCTCCGTGTCGATGAGGTAGCTGGGCGTGGCCACCTGCGAGCGCGCGAGCCGCCCCGGCAGGTAGCTGCACGGGTACGGCGCCGTGGCGTAGAACTGCAGGTTGGCTATGGGGAGGTCGTTGAGCTTCGCCATGCTTCCTCGGAGGCAGGCCAGCGGCTGCCGGTCGGGGGGTATTGTATCGACTCGGCGAGCAGCTGCGCGAATTCGCGCCGCGGGATCTCGCGGGCGCCCAGGGAGGCGAGGTGCCGCGTGGCCTGCTGGCAGTCGATCACGCGCACGCCGAGCCCGCGCACGCGTTCGACGAGCTTCGCGAGCGCCACCTTCGAGGCGTCCGTCTCGCGCGAGAACATCGACTCGCCGAAGAAGACGCGGCCCAGCAGGATCCCGTAGAGGCCGCCCGCGAGAGCGCCGTCCTTCCACGACTCGACCGAGTGCGCGAAGCCCAGCTCGTGCAGGCGCGTGTAGGCCGCCACCATCTCCGGGACGATCCACGTGCCCGCCTGGCCGTCCCGCGGCGCGCCGCACTCGCGCATGACCTCCGCGAACGCGGTGTCGTAGCGCGTCTCGAAGGTCCCGCGCGCCACCGCCTTGCGCAGCGAGCGCGACACCTTGAGCTCGTCCGGGAAGAGCACCATGCGCGGGTGCGGCGACCACCACAGGATCGGGTCGCCCTCGGAGAACCACGGGAAGATTCCCCTGGAGTAGGCGTCGAGCAGGCGCGGCGCGGAGAGGTCCGCGCCGGCGGCGAGCAGCCCGTTGGGCGAGCGAAGCGCCTTGGAAACGGGGGGAAACGGGTCTTCCGGTCGCAGGAGCGGGATCACGGGCTGCTACTTTAGCAGCCCGTCGCCCCCTTCAATGCGTCAGTGCTGGGTCCAGGGCAGTCCGGCGCGGCGCCATCCGCCGGTCGTGCCGCGCCGGCCGTCCTCGTCCTGGTCGCCCTCGAATCCCTCGAGGACGTTGTAGACGCGGGTGAACCCGGCCTGCGCGGCGGCCGTGGCCGCGTGGTGCGAGCGCACGCCGCTGCGGCAGAGCAGGAGGATCGCCGTGTCCTTCGGAAAGCGCGCCGCCAGCTTGTCGACGAAGGCGGGGTCGGGGCGGGGTGCGCCGTAGGACTTCCACTCGATGAGCGGGGCGTCCTCCACGTGCCCGACGAATTCCCACTCCGGACGGGTCCGGATGTCGACGATCACCGCGGCGCCCTCCGAGGCGAGCTGGTGCGCTTCCGCCGGCGTCAGCGACCCCGCGTAGGGGAGCCCCCCGGCGGCCGCGCGGGCCGCCGCCACATCGAAAAGGTCGTGTCTGCGCATGCTGTGTCACCCCCGGCAACGATCGATCCGGGGCATCGTAGCGAAACTCCATATTCCTGAAAAATACTTTGAAGTGATATATTGATAACTATGAGATATAAGCTAACCCGATGAATATCCAGCAATTACGCTATGCAGCCGAGATCGCCCGGCGGGAACTGAATGTCTCCGAGGCGGCCGCGGCGCTGCATACCTCGCAGCCGGGGGTGTCGAAGCAGCTGCGCGCCCTCGAGGAGGAGCTCGGGGTGGAGATCTTCGTGCGCCAGGGCCGCCGCCTCACGGCCGTCACCGAGGCCGGGCGCGAGATCCTCGCGGTCATCCAGCGCATCCTCGCGGAGATCGCGAACCTGCGCGTCGTGGGCGAGGAGCACGCGGACCAGGCGCGCGGCAACCTCGTGCTGGCGGTCACGCACACGCAGGCGCGCTACGCGCTGCCCAGGGTGGTCACCGCCTTCAAGCGGCGCTTTCCCGAGGTGCACCTGAGGATCCTGCAGGGAAGCCCGCACCAGCTCGCGAAGGCGGTCGTCGACGGCGAGGCCGACATCGCCATCGCCACCGAGGCCCTGGCCGGCTACGAGGAGCTGGTGAGCGTTCCCGCCTACCAGTGGCACCACGGCGTGGTCGTTGCCACGGGCCACGCGCTCGGCGCGAGAAGCCCCTCACGCTGGAGGCGATCGCGAGGTACCCGATCGTCACCTACGACGCCAGCTACACGGGGCGCGGCGCCATCGACCGCAGCTTCGCCCAGCGCGGCCTCGAGCCCGAGATCGCGCTCACGGCGCTCGATTCCGACGTGATCAAGTCCTACGCGAGCCTGGGCCTCGGGGTGGGAATCGTCTCGGCGATGGCCTACGACGCGCAGAAGGACCGCGGGCTGGCGCTGCTCGCCGCGGACCACCTCTTTCCGGTGCAGACGACGCGGGTCGCGTTCCGGCGCGGCGCGCGGCTGCGCGGCTTCGCGGCGGAATTCATCGGGATGTTCGTGCCGCACCTCACGCGCGCGGCGATCGAGCGGCTGGCGCGCGGCGCCGGCGACGACTTCGTGATCTAGGGGGAGTTCTCGCCGCCCCGCGCGGGCGCCGGCGAGGCTTCGGACAGGCGCAGCACGCGGTTTCCGTAGAGCGCGCGCAGTTCGCCGCCTTCCGGCTTGTCGCGGAAGTAGGTGAGCGAGCAGACCGGGGAGAGCCCGAGCGGGTCCATGCGCACGACCCAGGCGCCATAGGGATAGCCGAGCCGGTACATGTCCGATTCCTGCGAGCCGAGCGCCATCCCCCCGGCGGCATTCATGGGGCAGTCGCGCCCGCCCCAGGACGGGTCCAGGCAGGGGAAAGGCTCGTCCCCGGACGACAGGCCGTGGCGGCTGCAGGGCGAGGACCAGAGGTACTTCATCGCCCGGAGTCTACGGCCCGGCGGCGCCCCGGAGGTTGCCCGGCGTCAAACCCCGGCGCGTTTCAGCACTGCGCCCACTGGGCGCTGTAGGTGGCCAGTTCCCTCACCGCCGCGCGTCCTTCCACGGAGGCCCTGGCCCGGTCGCCCATCTCCAGCTGCAGGCGGAAGCCGAACTTCTGGAAGAACGTGTCGAACATCTCGCCGCCGAAGGTGCCCACGGCCGCGAGCTCGCCCGTCTTCGCGTCGTGCTCCAGGAGGATGGTCGCGAGGGGCTGCGGCGCGGGCCCGGCCACCACGCGCGCGCCGGCCGCGGGGTCGTACACGCTGCGGTCGGAGCAGCAGGTGATCACCTTGCCGGGGCCGGCCACGGGGCTGGGGCCGTCGCGGTAGCCGATGAAGCTCACCTGGCGCGTCGGGTAGGTGAGCTTGTGGGCGCAGATGGCCGAATAGGCGACCAGGGTCCGGTCCGGCCCCACGCCGCCCTCCCAGCGGTAGGTCCCGCCGCCCTCGGTCTTCAGGTCCACGCCGCCCGCCGCGGGGCGTGCCAGGCGCAGCAGGAAGCAGGGCGTGGACGCGAAGGGATAGTCGAACACGTAGTTGACGCCCGCGCGCAGCGCCTCGATCCGCAGGGGCTGGCCGCGCTCGTCCGTGAGCACGGCGCGCCGGTAGAGGCGGGCCTTGAGCGTCGCGGCGTCGGCCTCGGTGGGAAGGGAGGTGCAGGCCGCCGAGGCGGCGCAGAGCTTCACGAAGTCGCGGCGTTCCATCCCGCGAAGATAGCAGAGGCCGGTCTCAGGGGGCGGCGGGAACGGGCTTCACGCGGAACCAGGCGGCGTAGAGCGCGGGCAGGAAGACGAGCGTGAGCACGGTGGCCACCAGGAGCCCGCCCATGATCGCCACGGCCATGGGCCCGTAGAACGCGCTCCGGGTGAGCGGGATCATGGCGAGCACGGCGGCCGCGGCGGTGAGCATGATGGGGCGGAAGCGGCGCACGGTGGCCTCGACGATGGCGTTCCACGGCTCGGCCCCCTCGCGGATGTCGTGGTCGATCTGGTCCACGAGGATCACCGAGTTGCGCATGATCATCCCCGCGAGCGCGATGGTGCCGAGCATGGCCACGAAGCCGAAGGGCATGCGCGTGACGAGGAGGGCGGCGGTCACGCCGATGAGCCCCAGCGGCGCGGTGAGCACGACCATGGCGAGCCGCGGGAAGCTCTGCAGCTGCACCATGAGCACCGTGAGCATCACCAGCACCATCACCGGCGCCACGGCGGCGATCGAGCGCTGGCCCTTGCCCGAGTCCTCGACCGCGCCCCCGGTGTCGATGCGGTAGCCGGCGGGCAGGCGGGCGCGGATCGCGTCGAGCTTCTCGTTCACCTGCGCGCTCACCGCGGGCGCCTGGACGCCGTCGCGGATGTCCGAGCGCACCGTGATCACCGGCAGGCGGTCCCAGCGCCAGACGATGCCCTGCTCGAATCCCGAGGCGACGCGCGCGACCTGGCCGAGCGGCACCGAGCGCCCGCGCCCGATGGGGACGGCGAGGTCCTTGAGCAGGCTCACCATCTTGCGCTCCGCGGCGTCGCCCCGGACCACCACGTCCACCTGCCGGTCCTTCTCGCGCCACGCCGTGACGGCCTGGCCGGAGACCACGGTGCCCACGTACTGCGCGAACTCCTGGCTGGAGATGCCGAGCGCCCTGGCCCGGTCCTGGTCGATCTCCAGGCGGATCACGCGGCTCGCCTCCTCCCAGTCGACGTTCACGTCGCGCGTCCAGCGGTTCTCGCGCATGACGGCCGCGACCTCGTTCGCGATGGCGCGGATGGCCTGCTTGTCCTCGCCGACGACGCGGAACTGGACCGGGAAGCCCACGGGCGGGCCGTTCTCCAGGCGCGTCACGCGCCCGCGCAGCTCGGGGAAATCCCCGGCGAAGAGGTCGATGAGGCGCGCGCGCACGACCTCGCGCGCCTCGTTGTCCTTCGCGTTGACCACGAACTGGCCGAAGTTCGCGTTGACGAGCTGCTGGTCCAGCGGCAGGAAGAAGCGCGGGGTGCCCGAGCCCACGTAGCTCACGAAGTTGTCGATGTTGTCCTTGAGCGCGGGCTCCGTCATGAGGATGCGCTCGAGCTTCTCGACCTGCGCGTGGGTGGCCGCGAAGGACGAGCCCTCCGCCAGCCGCAGGTCCACGATGAGCTCGGGGCGGTTGGCGGGCGGGAAGAACTGCTGCTGGACGAACCGGAAGGCGAACACGGACAGGGCGAACATCGCGAGGGTGGCGCCGATCACCCAGCGCGCGGTGGGTGACGCTCCAGTCCACCAGGCGGCGGAAGCGCCGGTAGAAGGGCTTCCGGTAGACCGCGGCCTCGTCCACGGGCGCCCCGGGGCGGTGGAAGTCGGGCAGCAGCTCGTAGCCGAGGTAGGGGACGAAGACCACGGAGACGACCCAGGAGACGAGGAGGGCGATCGTGGTCACCGCGAACATCGCGAACGTGTACTCGCCGGTCGAGGAGCGCGCGAGGCCGATGGGCAGGAAGCCCGCCGCGGTCACGAGCGTGCCCGTGAGCATGGGCATCGCCGTGGAGGTGTAGGCGAAGCTCGCGGCGCGCGCGCGCTCCCAGCCCTGCTCCATCTTCACCACCATCATCTCCACCGAGATGATCGCGTCGTCCACCAGGAGCCCGAGGGCGATGATGAGGGCGCCCAGCGACACCTTGTGCAGGTCGATGCCGGCCTGGTGCATGAAGAGGAAGGTGACGGCGAGCGTGAGGGGGATGGACAGCGCGACGATGAGGCCCGTGCGCAGCCCCAGGGAGACGAAGCTCACGAGGAGCACGATCGCGACCGCCTCCGAAAGGGTGCGCGTGAACTCGCGGATGGAGCGCTTCACGGCCGCCGGCTGGTCGTTCACGCGCTCGAGCTCGAGCCCGACGGGCAGCTCGCGCGCGGATGCGCGCCACGGCCTCGTCCAGCGCCTCCCCCAGGGCGATGATGTCGCCGCCCGGGGCCATGGATACCGCCACCCCCAGGGCGTCGCGGCCCATGAAGCGGATCTTGGGCTGGGGCGGGTCGGAGAAGCCGCGCGTGACGGTGGCGATGTCGCCCAGGCGGAAGGTGCGCCCGCCCGCGCGCACCGGCAGGGCGCGCACGCTCTGCACCGAGTCGAGGGCGCCGCTCGCGCGGATGTAGATCCGGTCGGTGGGCGTCTCGAAGCTGCCGCCGGGGGCGACCGCGTTCTGCTGCGCGAGCGCGGCGTAGACCACGGCCGGCTCGATCCCGAGGGTCGCGAGCTTGGCGTTCGCCACCTCGACGAAGATCTTCTCGTCCTGCTCGCCGACCAGGTCGACCTTGGCCACGTCCTTCACGCGCAGGAGGTCCGCGCGGATGCGGTCGGCCGCCTCCTTGAGCTGCGCGTAGTCGAAGCCGTCGCCGGTGAGGGCGTAGATGTTGCCGAAGGTGTCGCCGAACTCGTCGTTGAAGAAGGGGCCCTGGATTCCCGCGGGAAGCTGGCCGCGGATGTCGCCCACCTTCTTGCGCACCTGGTACCAGGTGTCCTTGATCTCGTCGGCGCGCGAGGAATCCTTCACGAAGACGAAGACCACGGACTCCCCGGGCTTGGAGTAGCTGCGCAGGTGGTCCAGGCGCGGCGTCTCCTGCAGCTTCTTCTCGAGGCGGTCGGTGAGCTGGCGCTCGACTTCCTCCGCCGAGGCGCCGGGCCAGCTCGTGCGCACGAGCATGACCTTGAAGTTGAAGGCGGGGTCCTCCGCCTGGCCCAGGCGCAGGTAGGAGGCCACGCCGATGGCCGCGAGCACCACCATGAGGTAGAGCACCAGCGTGCGGTGCGCGAGCGCCCATTCCGAGAGGTTGAAGCGGTGGACCACGGCGGGCCTTCAGCGCGCGGCGGGCCGCGGCGGCGCGCTCACGCGCACCGGCTCGCCCGCGCGCAGCTTGTGCACGCCGGCGCTCACCACGACGTCCCCGGCGGCCAGCCCCGAGGCGATGGTCGCGCCGTCCTCGCGGAATTCGCCCAGGCGCACGTCGCGCCGCTGCACGCGGGAGGACTTCGGGTCCACGACCCACACGAAGGCGGCCTCGCCGTCGCGCACGAGCGCCGTGAGCGGCACCACGACGAGGCCCTCGTCGCGCGCGCCGGCGAGGGCGACCGTGGCGCTCATGCCCACGCGCGCCTGCGCCGGGGCGCGCGGGACCGACACGCGCACGGCGAAGGTCCGCGTCACCGAGTCGGCGCCGCCCGCGATCTCGCGGATGCGCCCGGGGAACCGGTTGCCCGGGTCGGCCCACAGGAAGACCAGCACTTCCTGGCCGGCCTGCAGGCGCGCCACCTGGCTCTCCGGGACGCTCACCACGATTTCCTTCTCGCCGTCGTGGGCGAGGCGCAGCACGGGCTGGCCCGCGGCCAGCACCTGGCCGGGCTCGGCGGAAACGGACACGACGACCCCGTCGGCGCCGGCGGCGAGCGTGGTGTATTCCGCCTGGTTGGCGGAGAGCGCCGCCTGGGAGCGCGCCTGCTCCACCCGCGCCGTGGCCGCGGCGAGGGCGCTCGCGCGCGCGTCGTAGGCGGACTGGCTGATGAACTTGCGCGCCAGGAGGTCGGTGGCCCGCTCGTGCTCGGCCTTCGCGAGGGCGAGCTCGGACTGCGCGGAGGCGAGCTGCGCGCGCGCGCCCTGCGCCCCGAGCCTCGCGTCCTCCGGATCGAGGCGCGCCAGGGGCTGGCCCTTGCGCACGCGCGAGCCCGCGTCCACCAGGCGCGCGGCGAGCTTGCCGCCGAGGCGGAAGGCGAGGTCGGACTCGATGCGCGCGCGCACTTCGCCGGAGTAGATTTCGCGCGTGGCGGATGCGCCGGGAACCACCGTGACGGTGAGCACGGGCCGCACGCGGTCGGGTGCCTCGTGGCCGTTGCCGCAGGCCGAGACGAGGAACGCGGCGGCGAGCGCCGGGGCGAAGGTGCGGATCATCGCGAGGTCCTCCTTGCCGGGCGGGCGGTGCCGGTGCCCATCGTGCCGGCCCAGAGCGCGCGCAGCGCCTGCTCCACGTCGCGCTCGTAGTCGCGCCGGAACATGGCGAGCCCGGCGCGCTCCAGGGCGGTGCCGAAGCGCTCGTTCGGGTGCATGAGCTGCCACAGCCCGACGATGAGCCCGTAGCTGTGCTGGAGGAGCGCGACGCCGGCGCCCTTGCCGAGCGCCGGGAAATGCCGCTCGAGGCCGTCGCCGGCCTGCGCGAGCGCCTGGCCCACGCGCGCCTTGAAGGCGACGGCGGCCTGCGTGGGGATGTCGCGGTCCATGAGGCCGAAGCAGCGGCTCGAGAGCGCGAGGTAGCCGGGCCGGCGCACGAGGTTATCGCGCGTGGTGGCCCAGATCTCGTCGAAGCCGGCCGCCCTGGGCGCGTCGAGGCGCTTCATGAGCGCGGCGAAGTAGAGCGCCGTCTGCCGCTCGTGCAGCGCGAGCAGCATCTCCTCCTTGCTCGGGAAGTAGAGGTAGACGGTGCCCTTGGCGACGCCGGCGGCCCGGGCGACTTCCTCGACGCTCGCCACGCGGTGGGGCTGCTCGAGGAAGAGGTCCTCGGCGGCGTCCAGGAGTGCGTGCCGGCGTTCTTCCTTGTCCTCGAGGGCGAGGGCGCGTTGGCGGACGGCCATAAATGACTCCGGGTCAGTTGTGGCAAGGTAAATGACCGGCGGTCAGCCGTCAAGCGGCAGAAGCGGCGTCCGTTCCGGCTTCTGTCGGAGGGCCCGCGGGCGTTACACTGCGACGGATTGCACAAACCACCTGGGAGCCACATCGGATGAGTCGATCGGGGGAAGCGGAGGATCCGCGGCGCAGGCTGCTGCTCCAGGCCTTGGCGGCGGGCTATCTGGGCGCCGGGACGGCGGGCAGCGAGGCGCTGGCGCAGTTGCTGGGCAGCACGCCGTCGAAGCTTCCCGCGGGACGCTCGATCTACCGGCTCTCGGGCGAGGTGAAGGTCGACGGCAGGCCCGCCACGATCGACACGCCCATCGGCGGGCGATCGACGCTCGAGACCGGCCGCGGCGCCGAGCTCGTCTACGCGGTGGGCACCAGCGCCTTCGTCCTGCGCGGCGAGAGCCGCGTGATCCTCGAGACGGCGCAGGCCGACTCGACGATCCTCTCCGGGTTGCGCCTGCTCACGGGAAAGCTCCTGTCGGTGTTCGCGGCCAAGCGCCCGATGCAGCTCAAGGCGGCCACGGCCACCATCGGCATCCGCGGCACGGGCGTGTACATGGAGGCCGACCCCGAGCAGACCTACTTCTGCACCTGCTACGGCGTGGCCGACATCGCCTCGACCACCGATCCGCAGAGCCAGGAGACCGTCGCGGCGCAGCACCACGACCGGCCGCTCTACATCGTGAAGGGGGAGCCGGCGGGCAGGAACATCCGCGAGGCGCCCTTCATCAACCACACCGACCAGGAGCTCATGCTCATCGAGGCGCTGGTCGGGCGCACGCCGCCCTTCGTGTTCCCGAAGAGCGACTACACGGGGCCGCGGCGCAACTACTGAGCCGCCGCGGGAACGCGCGCGCCTATTGCGGGGCGCCGGCGAGGATCCAGTTCAGGAACAGGTCGTACTTCGCGCGCGCGGGGTCGCCGGGCGCGACCGAGGTGTCGAAGCCCGCGACCTTGCCCCCGTTGTGGTGGTTGCCCGAGGGCTTGCGCAGCAGCGGGCTCGCCGCGAGGTCGGTGAAGTTGATCCGGCTGCGGACCTCCGCGTGGAACCACGCGTCGTCGGCGGAATCTCCGGCGATGCCGTCGCCGTTGCGGTCGTCGTCCGTGTAGTACACGGGCGGCCGCGCGCCGGCGGCGAGTGGGGCTGTGGCAGCTCGTGCACGCGTTGCCCGCCTGCATCGCCGCCTTGATGTCGGCGAAGCGGATGGCGGCCGGGGCCGGGGAGAGCGCGCCGTCCACGACGATCTGGATCTGCGCCGGCTTGCTCTGCGCAGCCCCGTTGCTCGCCACGAGCTGCACCGTCCAGGTGCCGTTGGCCGTGGCGGTGAACGTGGGCTGGGCGGTGCCCGCATCGGCGAGCGAGGCCCCCGCGGGGCCGGAGACGATCGTCCACGCGTAGCCGCTCGCGTACAGGCTCGCGGCCGCCGAAAGGCGCGTCGCGCCCTGGCTCACCACGCGGCTCGGGCCCGGGTCCGCGACGGGCCGGCCGGGCGGGACCACCGCGCCGCTCGCGTCCCTTGCGTCGAAGCCTTCCGACTGCAGGAACGTCGCCAGCACCGACGGCCCGTTCGAGCGCCAGAAGGCGTCGTAGACGATCTTGGCGAGCGGCATGTTGCCGCGCTCGAAGACGTGCGCCTTGGTGCGCTCGGCGTAGGGGCGGAATTTCTCCCAGGTCGCGAAGTCGATGTCCGACTGCGCCCCCGTGCCGCGCATGAGGTGGCAGGTGCGGCAGGCGGGAGCGACGACCTGCTGGTAGAGCGTCGTCTGCCCCGCGGCCTGCCAGGACGCGGGCACGTAGGTGTCCGAGAAGGTGGCGCTGGGCAGCCCGTCGCCGCCGTAGAACGACTTGATGAGCGCGGCCGCCGTTCCCTGCCATTCGTCGGCCGTCGCCGGGCGCCGGCAGGCGTCCTCGGGAAACTCCGAAGGCGCGGGCAGCGGGTAGGAGCACAGGACCATGCGGTTGATGGTCTTGATCGCCGCTTCCTGCTCGGCGCGGGTGAAGCCCGCGACGGCGGAGAAGTCGAAGGCGTCGACCTCGAACGGGTGCAGCCGCGCCTGGACGTCGCCGCGCGCGCCCGAAGCGGCGTTCTGCACCAGGTTGAAGCGCGCCTTGCCGGATGCGTCCGGCGGCATCAGCGCGTCGCCGCGGCCGCCGTGGCAGGTGATGCACGGGCCGGGCATCGCCTTCGGCCCGCGGCCGTCGAGGTCCACCGCCAGCTCGCGCTCGCCGGAGCCCGCGTTGAAGTTGAAGAACTTGGCGAAGCTCGCGCCGCCGCCCGGGCCGGGGCTGAACTCGATCGCCGTTCACGCCGATCAGGTGGCGGGTGTCGCGCGCGACGGCGGCGTCGAGGTTCAGGAGCGAGTAGGCGTACCCCGCCGCGGCCTCCACGAGGTAGTTCTCCACCATGAAGGCGAGCGTGCCGTCGGCGTTCTGGCGCGCGACCATGCGCCGGCCGTAGCCGAGGTCGCGCTTGTCGCCGAAGACCACGGTGACCTGCGTGCCCGAGCCCGAGTCGAAGCCGTTGGCGGCCTTCCACTTCGCGAGCGTGTCCTTGGCGTTCGCGGGATCGATGGCGGCGTAGTAGGCCAGCGCGTACGCGGGCGTGTCGGTCTGCAGCGTGCCGTCGGCCTGCTTCTGCGGGTTGGGGAAGAGCAGGAAGTCGTCGGGGCCGGACACCGCCACCACCGGCGGATTGGCGGGGCGGACGTCGCCGGGGCTGCCGCCACCGCCGCAGGAGGCGAGAAGGAGCGCTGCGGCGGCGAGCGTGAGGGCGGCGGAGAATCGGGAGGGCATGCGCGGGTCCCCTAGAAGCGCATCAGGTAGAGGATGGAGTACTGGTTGACGTTGTAGCTCGACGGGCCCGAGCCGGGCGTCTCGAGCGGCGTCGTCCGGACGCGCCGGTACGAGAAGTCGATCGAGTCGCGCGGCCCCAGCGGCCGGTTGTAGCCCAGCGTTCCCAGCAGCGTGGTCGCCTCGAACCGGTAGGCGAAGAAATCGCCTCCCTCGAGGGCGTCGTCGCGCACGAAGACGTCGGCGAGGTTGAGGTTCCAGAGGGAGCCGAATCCGGAGGTGAAGGTGTCGCCGCGCCGGTACTCGCCGGTGAGGTAGGCGGTGCCCGCCTTCCCGAGGGAGTAGTCGACGTTGACCCGGGCGGAGAACTCGCGGCCCTCGAAGACGTCGCTTTCGGCGCGGCGCCAGTTCACGCCGACCTCGCCGAAGACGTCGATGCGGTCGGTGAGCGAGCGGCGCGCGTTGGCGCCGGCCGAGAGGCGGCTGCCGCTGCGCAGCTTCGACTCGTAGGCGTCGATCCAGCCGCGCGCGAAGAGCGCGTAGGTGACGGACGTCGAAGTCGCCGGAGGCGCGGTACTGCAGCTCGCCCTGCAGCCCGCCGGAGGTGCGCCCCAGGCCCGTCTGCTCGTGGAACTTGTCCACCGCGAGCAGCGCCGTCGCCTGCGCGCGCAGGTTGGGGTTGATCGGGAAGAACCGGCTCGTGTTCAGGCCCAGGCTGTAGACCTGGTCGGAGAGCTTCTCCGCGTCCAGCCGGCCGCGGCTCACGTTGTCGTCGAAGGCGAAGCCCGCCTCGACGTGCACCGGGTCGGTGAACGCCTGCCACGACCACGAGGCGGGCCAGGCGGGCAGGCGGCCGTCGAGGTCCTGCGAGACGAGGAAGCGGATGGCCTGCGCGGTGCCGGGGTTCGAGGTGCGCTCGCCCTGGTAGTCGATGCCGATGCGAAGCCCCTTGCGCCACAGGAAATCGGCGCCGACGCCGAAGAGGAGCGAATTGCGGCTGGTGCCCGCCGGCGTCACGGAATAGGTGAGCCCGCCCACGAGGTCCGCGTAGCTGATGTTGCGCCGTTTGCCCGCCCTCGAACTCGTGCCGGTACTCCAGGCGCGCGCGCGGCACGGTCCAGCCGAAGTCGGTCTCGTGGCGCGATTCCACCCGGATGCCGGCCGCGGCCTGCGTGCTGCGCAGCGTCTGCTCGTGGAAGGAGAGCGAGGCCGGGCCCGCGCCCGTCTCCGTCGCCTGGTCGAGCTTGTCGACCGTGACGTCGAGGCGGCCGTACGGCGAGACGAGCAGGCCCGTCGCGGCGCAACTCGTAGCCGGCGGCGACCGACCCGAAGAACTGCTGGCCCTTGCGCGCGGCGCTCGCGTACGCATCCCGGGACGGCACGAAGCGCTCGGTGTCGAGGTCGAGCCTGCCGAAGCCCAGCAGCGCGTCGACGAAGGTGTTGCGCGAGGGCTGGTAGCTGCCGTATCCGGCGAAGGACATGCCGCTCGCCTTGCTGCGCGAGCCGTCGTCGCCGATGTCGGTCCGGTCGCGCCCGTAGCCCAGGCCCAGGCCGAGCACCAGCCGGTCGCTGATGCGCCGGTCGGCGCCCAGGCTCAGGCCGTCGGTGCTGAAGCGCTGGTCGACGCTCTCGTCGCCGCCGCCGATCTTGCCGAAGTGGGCGAGGCCGCCCATCCAGACCTGCGTGCCGCCCTGGAACGTCGCGGGGGCAGCACCGCCGGACACGGCGGCGAGGTCCACGCTCTTCGCGGTGACCGCGCCCACGAGCGTGCCCGCGAGCTTCGCGGCCGACCGGGCTGGCCGGCGCCGCCTTGGGCGAGTCGGCGGCCGTGAGCGAGACGGGCACGAAACCGCCGCGCGCGGGGCCGGCGCGAAGGGATCGGCGCTCGCGGGCGGCGCGGGCGGTGCGCTCGCCGCCTTGGGCGGCGCGGCGGGCGTGTCGGGCGGCGTGGAGCCCGGCGGGCGCGCCGGCGTGCAGCGATTCGAGGCGGCGCTGGAAGTTGCCGATCTGGGCGCGCGAGAAGCGGCGCGCGGTCTGCGCCTGGGCGTCGACGATCGCCGACCACGGTCTTGTCCTGGGTGGGATCGGGCCGGCCCGTCGACGGTCACCGCGACCACGACGGGCTGCGGAGGTGCCCGCGTTGCCGTAGGCCGATGTAGGTGAAGGTGTCCGTGCCGAAGTAATCCTGCGCGGCGTGTAGGTGACCTTCGTGCCGTTCACGCGCGACGGTCCCGTGCGCCGGGCAGGCGGCGATCGCGATCCCCGTGACGCCCGACCCGGTGATGAACGGCGCGAGGTCGAGGGAGGCGGGCGTGTTCAGGGACGGTCGCCAGGCTCGCGGTCCCGCGACCGGGCGCCGCGGTGCCCACGGTGAGGGTGACGGCGCCTTCCGTCGTCCCCGCCGCGGGCCGGTCGACCGAGAGCGGAAGCTGTCGGCGCCCGAGAAGCCGCGTGGCGGCGTGTAGGTGACGGTCGTGGTGCCGGGCGCCGGCGTCGTGAGCAGGCCGTGCGAGGGCAGGGTGAGGATCGTGACCTGCGTGAACTGCCCCGAGGCCGGCAGGTTGATGGGGGTCGCGACCTCGAAGGGGACCTCGACCGAGATGTCCTGCGCGCCGGGCGCCACGAAGGCGATCCGTGATCGTGAGCACGCCCGAGCCGCTTCCCGCCACGTTGGTGGCGGTCACGTTCACCGCGTAGGTTCCGCCGGATGTCGGCGTGCCCGAGATGAAGCCGTTGTTCGGGTTCATCGCGAGGCCCGGCGGCAGGCCCGTGACCGCGTAGGTCGTCGCGCGCGGATTGGTCGAGATCTTGAAGGCGAACGGCTGCCCGTAGGTCCCGGTGGCCGTGCCGGCGCTGGCGATGACGGGCGTGCCGTCCGCGATCGTGATGACGAGCGGCAGCGTGGCGGTGGCCGTCGCGTTGGTCGCGCTCACGACGGCGTTGAAGGTTCCCGTAGCCGAGGGGACGCCCTGGATGAGGCCGGTCGCGGCGTTGACCGTGAGGCCGGGCGGCAGGCCGGTCGCGCCATAGCTGGTCGGGTTGTTGGTCGCCGCGATCTGGTAGCTGAAGCTGGCGGCCGTGGAGCCGCCGGCGGTGCCGCCGCTCGTGATCACCGGCGGCCCGAGGGTGATGGTGAAGGTCACCGTCGCGTTGTTGCCGGGGCCGGCGCCGTTGGAGGCGGAAACGATGGTGTTGGTGACGCCGACCGCGGTCGGCGTGCCCGAGATGATCCCCGTCGTCGCATCGAGCGCGAGCCCCGGCGGCAGCGGCGAGGCGGTGAAGCTGCCGGGATCCGGGGCGTTGATGGCGACGATCTGGTACGGGGTGATGGGCGTCGCCGGTCTGGCCGCTGACCGCGCCGGGGCTCACCACGGGCGCGACGGTGGCGATGTTGAAGTTGAAGAGCGCCGAGGCGTTGGGCAGCACGCCGTTGGAAACGGTGATCTGCACGTTGTTGAAGGCGCCGCCGGCGGTCGGCGTTCCCGTGATGAGGCCCGTGCCGGCGGCCAGGTTCAGGCCCGGCGGCAACGCGCCCGAAGTGACCGTGTAGCTCGTCGGGCTGTTCGTGGCGATGACCTGGTAGCTGAACGCGGCGCCGTTGACGCCCGGCACGTTCGCCCCGGTGATCCCGGGCGGGCCCAGCGTGATGTTCAGCGTGACGACCCGGTTGGTGAAGGCTCCGCCCGGGTAGGTCCCGCGGATGGTGAAGGTGGGGGAGGTGCCCTGGGTCCCGGCCGGCGGGGTGCCCGTGACCTGCCCGAGCCGTTCATGCTCAGCCAGGCCGGCGCGCTGGGCAGGGACCAGGTGACCGTCGCCGGAGCACGTGCTGGCGGCGGAGTTGTAGGTGAACGGCACGAGCGTCTGGCCGGAGGCCGTGTTCGCGCTGCTGATCGTCGGCCCCGTCGTGGGGTTGGCGATGTTGACCGTGAAGGTCCGGTCGCTCGACTGGCCCGGCGACGGCGGGCCGACGGCCTTGAAGGTGACGGTGTCGCCGCCGGTCTGGCAGGCACTTGGCGTGTAGGTCGCGGTGGTCCCGGAGAAGGCTGGCGCTGCCCTTCGAGGCCGAGACGAACTGGAGCGCCGTGTAATCGCCGTAGGTCGAATTGAGGTAGATGTAGGGGATCGCGATGCCGCCCGTCGCGGTCTGGAACGGCACGGCGACGTCGGTCGGGCTGGGCTGGGAGATGGCCGTCGCGATGTGGGCGGCGATGTCGGCCGCGCTCCGCGTGCTGAGCACGGCCGCGCGCCATGCCGTTGCCCGTCGCGTAGATGACGTGGCCGCCCGAGTTGGCGCCGTTCTGGATCGCGGGATAGGCGCGCCGAGGCGTCGGTGTGGCAGCCCGCGACGGTGCATCCCGTTGGCTGCGAACAGGCGTCGGCGCCCGTTGCCCGCGTTCCCGGACGTGGTCTGGGCGCGGGCGTCGAGGCCCGCGCCAGGGCGAAGTGCCAGTGCCGGCGAGGGCGGCTGCAAAGGCGCCCGTGCGCCGCGATCGGCCGGTGTCGTCCATCTCGCCCTCCCAGGGGGCGGTGACTTCTGCTTCTTCTTCGCGCCGGCCCGCGTCTTTCGCGCGGGCTCGGGCTGCAAACACGGCCTTTCTTCCCCGCCGCCGTGCATTCAGAGTGCTGCTTGAACCCGGTTTCTACCCGAAATGGGGGGTATGCGACAAGTCTTGCGTAGGGGAGGGCCGGGCGGCGCGCGGGCTAGACGAGCCCCTCGAGGGGCTGGACCTGCACGAGCGCGCCGGCTTCGACGTTGCCCACGGCCTCGCCGAGGATGATGAAGCAGTTGGCCTCGCTCATCGACTTGAGGATCCCGGAGCCCTGGTCGCCGGTGGGCCGCACGGTCCACGCGCCGCCTTCGCCGCGCTCGAGGATGCCGCGCTGGAATTCGGTGCGCCCCGGCGCCTTCCTGAGGCGGGCCGTGCAGGTGGCGGGGAAGGTGGGGAAGGGCGGCACGGGGTCGGCGCCCATGAGCCGCGAGCAGCGCCTCGCGCACGAACTGGTAGAAGGTCACCATCACCGAGACGGGGTTGCCCGGCAGGCCGAAGAAGTGCGCGCCCTCGATGCGGCCGTAGGCGAGCGGCCTGCCCGGCTTCATCGCGATCTTCCAGAAGACCACCTCGCCCAGCTTGTCCATCATGCCCTTCACGAAATCGGCCTCGCCCACCGAGACGCCCCCGCTCGTGACGACGACGTCGGCGCTGGCGGCCGCCTCGCGGAAGGCGCGCTCGAGGAGCGCGGGGTCGTCGCGCACGACGCCCATGTCGAGGACCTCGCACCCCAGGCGCTCGAGCATCCCGTGGATCGTGTAGCGGTTCGAGTCGTAGATCTCGCCCTCGCCGAGGGCCGTGCCGATCGACTTGAGCTCGTCGCCCGTGGAGAAGAACGCGACGCGAAGCCGCCGGTACACCGGCACCTCGCCCACGCCCAGCGAGGCGAGCAGCCCCAGCTCCGCGGGGCGCACGATCCTGCCGCGCAGGAGCGCGACCGCGCCGCGCCGGAGGTCCTCCCCGGCCTCGCGCACGTTCTGGCCCGTCTTCTGCCCCGGGGCGAAGGTGACGCGCTTGCCGTCGGCCTGCGCGCGCTCCTGCATCACCACGGTGTCCGCGCCCTCGGGCACGACGCCGCCCGTCATGATGCGCACGCACTGGCCCGCGCCCACGCGGCCCGCGAAGGGCCGGCCGGCGAAGGAGGCGCCGATCTCCTCCAGCGCGGTTTCCCCGGTGGCCGCCAGGTCCGCGCCGCGCATCGCCCAGCCGTCCATCGCCGAGTTGCGGTGCGAGGGCACGTCCACGGGGGAGACCACGTCCTCGGCGAGGACGCGCCCGAGGGCGCCGCGGATCGGCACGCGCACGGCCGCGCGCACGGGCTCGAGGAAGCGGTGGATGAATTCGCGGGCCTTGTCCACCGGCATGGAATTGGGGTCGTAGTCGTCGGCGCAGGAGGCCTGGGTGATGCTTTGCGGTTTCATGTGGGCTTCTCGAGATCCGCGAGCTCGTCGCGGGTGTTGATGTTGGCGAAGGCCCCGGCCTCGTCGTCGAAGGCGACCTCGACGACGGATAGCGCCGCGTACCACTTGTCGATCTTCCGCTGCCCGGAGGCGAGGAACTGCCCGAGCGAAGCGTGCACGGATCGGCGCATGAGGCAGAAGACGGGGTGGGCCTGGGCGCCCGTCTTCGCCACGGCGAGGTCCGCTCCCGCCGATTCGAGCGCGGCGCGCAGCCGCGCGACCAGGTCCGGGGGCAGGAAGGGCGAGTCGCAGGGCACGGTGGCGACCAGCTCGCCGCGCGCGTGCGCGAGCCCGCGCTCGAATCCCGCGAGCGGCCCCGCGAAGCCGGGGATCTCGTCGGCGATCACGCGGTGGCCGAAGGCCGCGTAGGCCTCGGGGTTGCGGTTGGCGTTCACGAGGATCTCGTCCACCTGCGGGGCGAGGCGCTCGAGGACGTGCACGACCATCGGGCGCCCGCGGAAGGGCGCGAGCCCCTTGTCGACGCCCCCCATCCGGCTGCCCTGGCCGCCGGCGAGCACGAGTCCGGTGACGGAGGTCATTCGGGAAAGGCGTGGAACGGCGCCCAGGCGGGCCGCTCCTCGGCGAACGAGTTGCCGGCCGGCTCGCGGTCCACCGCGGTCACGAAGAGCGCGAGGGGCAGGTGAACCTCGCCGGCCCAGGCGCCGTGCGTGGACTCGAAGGTGAAGCGCGTGCCGCACACGGAGCAGAAGCGCCGGATCGTGCCGCGCGAGGATTCGTAGGCGCGAAGCAGCTCCTCGCCCTTCGTGAAGCGCACCTGCTCGCGCCTGAAGCCGATCCAGGTGACCACGCCCGCGGCGTGGGTCGTGCGGCAGCTCCAGCAGTAGCAGTGCGCGCAGAAGCGCGAGGGGAAGGCGGCCACCGCCTCCACGCCGCCGCAGTGGCAGCGCGCGGTCGCCGCGCCCGGTCCGGCGGCCCTGGCCATCGCCTCAGCCCTTCGCCGGCACGGCGTTGCGCACGAGGCGCTCGGCCCCGGTGAACACCAGGTAGCGCCGGTTCACCGCCCGGCCGATGAGGGTGATGCCGACCTTGCGCGCGATGTCGTGGCCCATCTTGGTGAGCCCCGAGCGCGACACGAGGAACGGGATGCCCATCTGCGCGGCCTTGATCACCATCTCCGAGGTGAGGCGCCCCGTCGTGTAGAAGATCTTGTCGCCGCCGTCCACGCCCTCGAGCCACATCCAGCCGGCGATCGCGTCCACGGCGTTGTGCCGGCCGACGTCCTCGACGAAGACGAGGATCTCGCTTCCCTTCGCGAGCGCGCAGCCGTGCACCGCGCCGGCCTCCTTGTAGATCGATTCGTGCAGGCGCATGTGGTTGAGGAGCGCGAAGAGCGTCTCCTCGTCCAGGCGCGCGTCGGCCGGAAGCCGGATCGCGTCGATGTCCTCCATGAGGTCGCCGAAGACGGTGCCCTGGCCGCAGCCCGTGGTGGCCGTGCGCTTGCTCGTGCGCGCCTCGAGGTCGGCGAGGCCCTCGCGCGTCGTCACGGCCACCGCGTCCACGTCCCAGTCGACCTGCACGGAGACGATCTCGTCGATGGACTTCACCAGCCGCTGGTTGCGCAGGAAGCCGATCGCGAGCGCCTCGGGCGCGGCCCCCAGCGTCATCATCGTGAGGATCTCGCGCTTGTCGACGTAGAGCGTGAGGGGGTGCTCGCCGGCGATGGGGGTGGGGCGGTGCGTCGCCCGTCTCGTCGTGGGCGTCGACGACGAAGGTGGCGGGGCGCGCGGCCTGCGAGAGGCGGGGGCGGTGGCGTGGCGCTGTCATGGGCCGTCTCGGGCGGGTTCGCTCGCGGGCGCTAGCCGCCGATGAAGGACATCTCGACCTTGCGCGCGCGCGCCGTCTCGGCCGTCCGGATCTCCGAGTAGCGGTCGGCGCGGACCTGCCAGACGGCTGCGATCGCGCGCGAGAGCTCCGCGTCGTCGGCACCGCCGCGCAGGAGCGCCTTGAGGTCGTAGCCCTCGGGGGCGAACAGGCACGTGTACACCGAGCCGTCGGTCGACAGGCGCGCGCGGTTGCAGGAGGAGCAGAAGGCCTGCGTGACGCTCGAGATGATGCCGAACTCCCCGGCGCCGTCCTTGTAGCGCCAGCGCTTGGCGACCTCGCCGAAGTGGTTGGGATTCACCGGCTCGCAGGGGAAGGCCTCGTTCACCCGGCGCACGACCTCGGCGCTGGGGACGACGTCGTCCATGAGCCAGCCGTTGGTGGCGCCCACGTCCATGAACTCGATGAAGCGCACGATGTGCCCGGTGCCGCGGAAGCGGCGCGCCATGTCCACCACCTGGTGGTCGTTGGTGCCGCGCTTGACCACCATGTTCACCTTCACGGGGGCGAGTCCCTCCGCGGCGGCGGCGTCGATGGCCTCGAGAACCTTCGCGACCGGGAAGTCGGCGTCGTTCATGGCGCGGAAGGTCGCCTCGTCGATCGAATCGAGGGAGACGGTGACGCGCGCCAGGCCCGCGGCGCGCAGCGCCCGCGCCTTGGCCTTGAGCGCCGAGCCGTTGGTGGTGAGCGTGAGGTCGACGGCGGGCATCGCCGCGTGCAGCATCGCGACCAGGTCCTCGATTCCGCGGCGCAGGAGCGGCTCGCCGCCGGTAAGGCGGATCTTCGCGATGCCGTGCCCGTGGAAGGCCTTCGCCACGCGCACGATTTCCTCGAAGGTGAGGAGCTCGGAGTGGGGAAGGAATTCGTAGTCCGCGTCGAAGACGCTCTTGGGCATGCAGTAGGTGCAGCGGAAGTTGCAGCGGTCCGTCACCGAGATGCGCAGGTCGCGGATCCCGCGCCCGAGGGTGTCGGCGACCGTCCCCGCGGCCGGCTCGCGCGCGAGCGGCGGGATCGCGAGGCCCCGGCGCGCGTTGGCGACGGGGATGACGGTCTTGGACATGGGGCGCGTGGCCTGCCTTGGGGGGCATCGAGGATAGCACGCACGAAGGGGCGAAAGGCCCCGCGCCCGCCGGGGTCTCGCTGGATTTCCGCTATAGTCGGGCCATGAGCGAAAGACCGACGCGAAAGGTGGCCGTCGTCCTCGAGAGGACCGAGGTCGCGAGCCGCTGGGTCACGCACCAGTGGCAGGCGGCGAGCGTCATCCCCGACGTGGGCGGCGAGCCGCGCGTGCTGCTCGAGCGCGAAGGCGTCCTGCAGAAGGTGTTCCCGGGATTCGAGGCCGCGCTCTTTCGCGACGAGGCCGAGGGCTACTACCTCAACATGTCGAGCGACGCGCCCTGTGCGTTCGTGTCCGTGCGCACGGACGAGGAGGGCGGCGATCCCTACCCGTTCCAGGTGACCGTTTCCTACAACGAGGCCGCGCGCTGGATGGACGGCGGCGAGCGCGTGGACAAGGCCTCGATCGACGTCGAGTTCGCCGCGTGGATCGGGGCCTGGGTCGAGGAGAACTACCGGCCCGAAAAGAAGGAGCGGATCCGGCCGAAGTCCTTCAAGGGCAAGGAAGGCCGCCTGCGCGAGCGGGGCTGAGCGTGGCGGACGAGAACTTCCTTTCGCGCTGGTCGCGCCGCAAGATCCGCGCCAGGGCCGGGGATCGCGAGGAGCCGCCAGCCGCGCCCGTGGCCGCCTCGCCTGCGCCTGCTCCCGCGACGGCCGCGGCGCAAGCCGCACCCGCGGAGAGCGCCCCGCTGCCGCCCGTGGAATCCCTTACGCCCGAGTCGGATTTCGAGCCGTTCATGGCGCCCGAGGTGGATGGCGACACTCGCCGCAAGGCCCTGAAGACGCTCTTCACCGATCCGCACTTCAACACGATGGACATGATGGACGTCTACGTGGACGACTACTCGAAGCCCGACCCCTTGCCGGACTCCTGGCTCGAAAAGATGGAGCAGGTTTCGCGCCTGGGCGACCGGGCCGGGCGCGACCGGGAGGAGGCCGAGCGCCGCAAGGCGTTGGCGGAGGCGGAGGCGGCGCAGGCCGCGCAGGCCGCGTCCCCGGAGGCCGCCGCGGCGCCCGGGGAGGCCACCGATGTTAAGCAGGAAGCGCCGCCGGAGCCCGAGGCCGACATACCCCCCCCGGCAGGACCGATTCCCCCACTCCCATTGGGGGAATCAGGGACCTGAGGCCAACTCTCCGGGTTCACATCTGTTGTACACTAGCGTTCATATTTGAAGGAGAGACTATCGCCGCGAAATGCGGTGAAAATCTCCCGGTGGAATAACTGCAACGAGGAGCATCGGCGGGTCACGCCGCCGGTGGCTGACGACACCGAATGACGCTGGAACCCGAAGCGGAGGCCGCCTCGATCGACGCGGTGGGCCATTCGCCTGACGCAGCACCCGGAAGCCCCGCGGACCTCGAGGGCAGGGGCTGGTCACTGCGCTCGGCGGACTGCGCGCCCAAGGTCGCCGCCCTCGCTTCGCTCGCGTCCCTCCCCGATACCGAACCCGTCGCCAGCGTCGCCTACGCCTCCAAGGGCAATGCCCTGGTGATCGGCGGCGACGAACGCGCCGTCGCCGCGGCGCGCAAGCTCGCGGATTCGCTGCCGGTCACGCTCCTGCTCACCTCGCGGCCTTCGGCACAGGCCGCGGTCCTCGCGGGCGCCGGGCTGGAAGGCACGACGTTCCCGATCTGGGGCGGCAAGGCCGCCTCCCTCAAGGGCTACCTGGGCAACTTCACCGTGACGCTCGCCGACCTGGCGGCCGTCCGCAGCGAGGAGGGAAGGGCGCTGCCCGGCGCCGCCGGCGCGGTCTTCGACCTCGTGGTCGATTTCTCCGACCCGCCGCTCTTCGGCCACCACCAGCCGCCGCAGGGCTACTGGCGCGTCACCGACGAGGCCTCGCTCGAGGCGGCCCTCGAGGAAGCGCCCGGAGGCGGTGGGCGAGTTCGAGAAGCCGAAGTTCTTCACCTACCGCGAGAACCTCTGCGCGCATTCGCGCTCGGGGATCGACGGCTGCAGCAAGTGCATCGACGTCTGCTCCACCGAGGCCATCGCGGCCGATGGCGACCACGTGAAGGTCGACCCGCACCTGTGCATGGGTTGCGGCGCCTGCGCCTCCGTGTGCCCGTCGGGCGCCATGGGCTTCCAGTTCCCGCGCGTCTCGCGCCGCGGCGACCAGCTGCGCGCGCTCCTCGCGGCGTATCGCGAGGCCGGCGGAGAGGACGCCTGCATTGTCTTTCACAATGGCACCGACGGCCGCGACCTGCTCGCGAGCGCCGCCGCGGCCGGGCGCGGCCTTCCGGCCCGCGCGATTCCGCTCGAGTCCTGGCACGTGGCGAGCACGGGGGTCGACCTGCTTCTCGGCGCGGTCGCGCTGGGCGCCAACCAGGTCGCGGTGCTGAGCGCCGGATCCGAGGCGCCGGAATACTCGCAGTCGATTCGCGGGCAGATGGCGCTCGCCCAGTCGATCCTGGCCGGCCTGGGCTACCCGGGGCGCCACTTCGCGCTCATCGAGACGGGCGATGCGGCCGCCGCCGTCGCCGCGATCGAGGCGCTCGCGCCGGCGACGGTTCCGGCCACGCCCGCGGCCTTCGCCCTCTCCGACGACAAGCGCACGGCGGTCGAATTCGCCGTCGAGCACCTGGCCCGGCACGCGCCGGCGCCGGTCGCCGAGATCGCGCTCGCGGCGGGCTCCCCGTGGGGCGAGGTCCTGGTCGACAAGCAGAAGTGCACGATGTGCCTGTCGTGCGCCGGCGCCTGCCCCGAGGGCGCGCTGATGGACGGCGGCGAGACGCCGATGCTGCGCTTCCTCGAGCGCAACTGCGTGCAGTGCGGGCTTTGCGAGCGCACCTGCCCCGAGGACGCGATCACCCTCAAGGCGCGGCTGCTTCTCGCCCCCTCGGTGCGCGAGCCGCGCGTGCTCAACGAGACGCAGCCCTTCCACTGCGTGTCCTGCGGCAAGCCCTTCGGCACCCGGCAGATGGTCGACGCCATGATGGGGCGGCTCGCGGGGCACTCCATGTTCTCCGACCCGGCGGCCCTGAAGCGGCTGACGATGTGCGCCGACTGCCGCGTGGTCGACATGATGTCGAACAAGAACGAAGTCTCGGTGCTCAAGCTCTGATGGAAACCGTCCTCTCCCGCGTCGAAGCCGGACGCCCGGTGGTCCCGGAAGACGCCGCGCGCGCGGATTTCTACGCCCTGCTCGCGGCGCTGTTCCACCACGCGCCGGACGCGAGGCTGCTGCAGACGCTCGCCATCGCCCCGCCCATCGAAGGCGCAAGCACGGACCTGGCGCGCGCCTGGTCGGAGCTCGTCGCGGCGTCCGCGGTGATGGATCCGGAGGCGGCCGCCGAGGAGTACGAGTCGCTCTTCGTCGGCGTGGGCAAGGCCCGCGTGTCCGTGTACTCGGGCTGGTACACCAGCGCCCTGTGGATGGAGCCGGCGCGGGTTCGCATCATCGGGGCGCTGGCCGAGCTCGGGCTCGCGCGCCCGGCGGGCGTCGCGGAGCCGGAGGACCATTTCGCCGCGCTCTTCGACGCGATGCGCGTCCTCGTGGCGGGAGGCGCGGGCCGCGGCCCGGCGAGCCTCGCCGAGCAGAAGCGCTTCTACGAGTCGCACGTGAAGCCCGGCGTGGGCCCGTTCCTCGCGGCGGTCCGCGAGGCGCCCGAATCGAATTACTATCGCAAGGTCGCAGCCGTCGGCGAAGCGTTCGTCGGCATCGAAAACGAGTCGTTCAACCTGGGTTGAAACCGCAGTTCATTGCGAATGACAGGAGGCGTGACATGAACAACGAGAGCAAAGCGAAAAGCCGCAGGAAATTCCTGCTCAATGCGGGCCTGGGGGGCGCGGGCGTGGCCGCCGTCGCCGTCGCAGGCAGGCAGGTCGCCACCGGGGCGCAGGTCGCGCCGGAAGCCGCCAAGACGCGGGGCTATCACGTCTCCGAGCACATCCTGAAGTACTACAAGACCACGCAAGTCTGAGGAGGCCGACCATGCTGCTAAATCGCAAATCCGAAGGCCGGGCCGAGCGCGCCAATCCGCTTTCCCGTGCCATGGGCGCCCTCGGGGCGAAGACCGTCGACCGCCGCTCGTTCCTCAAGGGCACGGGCATCACCGCCGGCGCCGCCGCGTTCGCGAGCCAGCTGCCGCTCAACATGATCGGCGAGGCCAGCGCCGCCGCCGAAGCCAAGGGCGGCAAGATCGAGGTGAAGCGCACCGTCTGCACGCACTGCTCGGTGGGCTGCGCCGTCGACGCGCACGTGCAGAACGGCGTGTGGGTGCGCCAGGAGCCGGTGTTCGATTCCCCGCTCAACCTGGGCGCGCACTGCGCCAAGGGCGCCTCCGTGCGCGAGCACGGCATGACCGAGCACTCGCACCGCCTCAAGTCGCCGATGAAGCTGGTCGACGGCAAGTACCGCAAGATCACCTGGGAGCAGGCGATCAACGAGATCGGCGACAAGCTGCTCGCGATCCGCAAGGAGAGCGGCCCCGACGCCGTCTTCTGGCTGGGCTCGTCCAAGTTCAGCAACGAGCAGGCCTACATGTACCGCAAGTTCGTGTCGATGTTCGGCACGAACAACATGGACCACCAGGCGCGCATCTGCCACTCCACCACCGTGGCGGGCGTGGCGAACACCTGGGGCTACGGCGCCATGACCAACTCCTACAACGACCTGATGAACTCGAAGGCCATGTTCTTCATCGGGTCGAACGCGGCCGAGGCCCACCCGGTCTCGATGCTGCACTGCCTGCACGCCAAGGAGACGGGCTCGAAGATGATCGTGGCCGACCCGCGCTTCACGCGCACGGCCGCGAAGGCGGACCAGTACATCCGGCTGCGCTCCGGCGGCGACATCCCGCTGCTCTTCGGCATGCTCTACCACATCTTCAAGAACGGCTGGGAGGACAAGCAGTACCTCAACGACCGCGTCTTCGGGATGGACAAGGTGCGCGAGGACGTGATGAAGAACTGGACGCCGGACAAGGTCCTGGAGGCCTGCGGCGTTCCGGAAGCCGAGGTCTACGCCGCGGCCGAGACGATGGCCAAGAACCGGCCCTCGACGGTCGTCTGGTGCATGGGGCAGACGCAGCACTCCATCGGCAACGCGATGGTGCGCGCGAGCTGCATCCTGCAGCTGGCCCTGGGCAACGTGGGCGTCTCCGGCGGCGGCACGAACATCTACCGCGGCCACGACAACGTGCAGGGCGCGACCGACGTCGGCCCGAACCCCGACTCGCTGCCCGGCTACTACGGCATCGTCGCGGGCTCGTGGAAGCACTGGTGCCGCGTCTGGGGCGTCGACTACGAGTGGATGAAGGGCCGCTTCGCCTCGCAGGCGATGATGGAGAAGCCCGGCATGACGCTCTCGCGCTGGATCGACGGCGTGACCGAGAAGAACGAGCTGATCGACCAGGATTCCAACCTGCGCGCGGTCGTCTACTGGGGGCACGCGCCCAACTCGCAGACGCGCGGCCTGGAGATGAAGGCCGCCATGGAGAAGGTCGACCTGATGGTGGTCGTCGACCCGTATCCCACGGCCTCCGCCGTCATGCCGGACCGCAAGGACGGCGTCTACCTCCTGCCGGCCGCGACCCAGTTCGAGACCTCCGGCTCGGCCACGGCCTCCAACCGCTCGATCCAGTGGCGCGAGAAGGTCGTCGAGCCGCTCTTCGAGTCCAAGCCCGACCACACGATCATGTACGCCTTCGCGAAGAAGTTCGGCTTCGCCGACGAGTTCGTGAAGAACATCAAGCTGGTCAAGGACAAGAGCGGCTGGGACGAGCCGAACGTCGAGGACATGCTGCGCGAGATCAACCGCGGCGTCTGGACCATCGGCTACACGGGGCAGACGCCCGAGCGCCTGAAGGCCCACATGCGGCACATGGACGCCTTCGACCCGAAGACGCTGCGCTGCACCAAGAGCGTCGTCGACAAGGAGACGGGCTACGACATGGAAGGCGACTACTTCGGCCTGCCGTGGCCCTGCTACGGCAACGCCGCGCTCAAGCACCCGGGCTCGCCCAACCTCTACGACACCTCCAAGCACGTGATGGACGGCGGCGGCAATTTCCGCGCGAACTTCGGCGTGGTGCGGGACGGCGTGTCGCTCCTCTCCGAGGACGGCTCGCACTCCAAGGGCGCCGACATCACCACGGGCTACCCCGAGTTCGACCACGTCCTGCTCAAGAAGCTGGGCTGGTGGAACGAGCTCACCCCGGAGGAAATGAAGGAGGCCGAGGGCAAGAACTGGAAGAACGACCTCTCCGGCGGCATCCAGCGCGTCGTCCTCAAGAACCACGGCTGCCATCCCTTCGGCAACGCCAAGGCGCGCGCGGTGGTCTGGAACTTCCCGGACGCGATCCCGAAGCACCGCGAGCCCATCTACTCCAACCGCCCCGACCTCGTCGCGAAGTACCCGACGCACGACGACAAGAAGGCGTTCTGGCGGCTTCCCACCCTGTACAAGACGGCGCAGCAGAAGGCGATCACGGACAAGGTGCACGAGAAATACCCGATCGTGCTCACCTCCGGGCGCCTGGTCGAGTACGAGGGCGGCGGCGAGGAGACGCGCTCCAACCCGTGGCTCGCGGAGCTGCAGCAGGAGAACTTCGTGGAGGTCAACACGAAGGACGCCGAGGCCCGCGGCATCAAGTACTGGGACTACGTCTGGGTGAGCTCCCCCACGGGGGCGCGCATCAAGGTGCGCGCGCTCATCACGGAACGCGTGGGCCCGGGCGTTTCCTGGATCCCGTTCCACTTCGCGGGCTGGTGGCAGGGCAAGGACCTGCTCGACAAGTACCCGGAGGGCGCGGCGCCGATCGTGCGCGGTGAGTCCGTCAACACGGCCACCACCTACGGCTACGACTCGGTGACGATGATGCAGGAGACCAAGACCACCCTGTGCCAGATCGAGCGCGCGTAGCGCGACGCCACGGATACTAGGAGATACACATGGCCAGAATGAAATTCATCTGTGACGCCGAGCGCTGCATCGAGTGCAACGGCTGCGTGACGGCGTGCAAGAGCGAGCATGAGGTGCCCTGGGGAGTGAACCGCCGGCGCCTCGTGACGGTGAACGACGGCAAGCCCGGCGAGCGCTCCATCTCGGTGGCGTGCATGCACTGCACGGACGCCCCCTGCATGGCGGTGTGCCCGGTGGACTGCTTCTACAAGACGGAAGAGGGCGTGGTCCTGCACGACAAGGACCTGTGCATCGGCTGCGGCTACTGCTTCTACGCCTGCCCGTTCGGGGCGCCGCAGTTCCCGCAGGCCGGCGCCTTCGGCCTGCGCGGCAAGATGGACAAGTGCACCTTCTGCTCGGGCGGGCCCGAGGAGAACGGCACGGCCGAGGAGTACCGCAAGTACGGCCGCAACCGCCTCGCCGAGGGCAAGCTCCCGGCCTGCGCGGAGATGTGCTCCACCAAGGCGCTGCTCGCGGGCGACGCCGAGGTGCTCACGAAGATCTACAAGTACCGCGTCGTCACCCGCGGCAAGGGCGAGGAGATCTGGGGCTGGTCCATGGCGTACGGCGGCAGCGGCAAGCTCGCCGACCAACCGGGAGGAAAAGCATGAGAAAGCTCACCGCTGCTGCGGCCGCCTTCGCGGCGGCCGCGGTATTCACCGGATGCACGGAAGTCGCCCAGGAGCCCGGCAAGTCCTACGCGGGCAAGGCGGACGACAAGGCCTACGCGGGCGACCAGTTCAAGGGCGACAAGGCGAAGTGGGAGCAGTCGCTCGCCGCCCGGGCGGACAACCAGAACGACTATCGGCGCGCGATGGCCGAGAAGAAATGATCCGGGAGAAACCAAAAATGAACATCAGAATCGCCAGGGGAATCGGCGCGCTCGTCGTGGCGCTGGCCGCATGGCTTCCCTTCACCGCCTCGGCGCAGCAGCCTGCCGCACCGGCGCAGCAACCCGCACCCGCCGCGCAGCAGGCGGCTCCCGCACCCACGCCGCCCGCGGGCGCTTCCGCGGTCACCGGATGGAACAACCCGCCTTCCTGGAACGACGTGAGCACCCAGCAGCAGTACGCCTCGGTGCCGGGCCGCGAGACCAACGTCCTCATCCAGGGCGCGGGCCACGAGTGGCGCAAGATCCGCAACGGGATCGTCACGTTCTGGGGCGGGATCATCCTGCTCGTCCCGCTCGTGATCCTCGTCCTCTTCTACCTCGCCAAGGGTCCGATCAAGACCCACGACCCGCTCACCGGGCGGCTCATCGAGCGCTTCACGAGCGTCGAGCGCGTGGCGCACTGGACGATGGGACTGTCGTTCGTGGTGCTGGCCCTCACGGGCATCGTGATCCTCTTCGGCAAGTACCTCCTGCTGCCGATCGTGGGGCACGCGGCGTTCTCGGGGCTCACCGTCGTCGCGAAGAACCTCCACAACTTCGTGGGGCCTCTCTTCATCTTCGCGCTGGTGATCTTCATCGCGCTCTTCATCCGCGAGAACTTCTGGAAGTCCTACGACGGCGCCTGGCTGGGCAAGGCCGGCGGGATGCTCTCCGGCGAGCACGTGCCCACGGGCAAGTTCAACGCCGGCGAGAAGGGGCTGTTCTGGATGCTCGTGGTGGGCCTGTGCTCCGTGATCAGCGTCACCGGGCTCATCCTCAACTTCCCGAACTGGAACCAGGGCCGCGAGGCGATGCAGCTCGCGAACCTCATCCACGCCGCCTGCGCGATCCTCGCGATGGCGATGGCCACGCTTCCACATCTACCTCGGCACCGTCGGCATGCAGGGCGCGCTCTCGGCCATGAAGACCGGCTACGTCGACGAGACGTGGGCCAGGGAGCACCACCAGTACTGGTACGACGAGGTGAAGGCCGGCAAGCGCCACGAGAAAGTCGTCGCCGGAACCGCCCAGCCTGCCACGGGAGACTGACCATGAAATCGAGAATCATCGCGCTGGCCCTCGCGGCCGGGCTCGGCATCGCGTTCACCGCCCAGGCGAAGCTGCCGCCGGCGCCGCCCATGGACCCGGCCAAGGCCGAGGCCAAGAAGAAGGCCGACGCCGAGGCCGCCGAGAAGGGCAAGGCGGCCGCAGGTCGCCGCGGAGGAAAGGCCGGTCAAGAACTTCCAGGGCAACATGAAGAAGGCCGGCAAGCCCGTCCCGAAGCCCACGCCCATCGTCGCGGCCGCTCCCGCCGCCCCCGCCAAGGCTGGCGCACCCGCCGCCCCCGCGAAGCCCGCGGAAAAGGCGCCGGCGAAGAAGTCCTGACCGGGAGAACGACGACATGAAGGCCATCCTCTCCACGCTCGCCGCCGGCGCCCTCCTGGCCGGCTGCGCCACCTTCGGGGAGGCGACGGGCCCGAAGGCCGTCGCCAACCTCGCCTCGACCAAGGGCAACTCCGCCTCCGGAACCGTCACCTTCGTGCAGCAGGGCGGAAAGGTGCGGGTGTCGGGCACGATCACCGGCCTCAAGCCGAATGCCGAGCACGGATTCCACGTGCACGAGAAGGGCGACTGCAGCTCCGGCGACGGCATGAGCGCGGGCGGGCATTTCAATCCGCTCGGCAAGGGCCACGGCCACATGAGCGCCGTGGGCAAGCATGCGGGCGACCTGCCCAACCTGCGCGCCGACGCCTACGGGGTCGCTACCTTCTCGGTCGACGCGGACGGCATCACGATCGGCTCGGGTGCGACGGACATCGTCGGCAAGGGCCTCATCGTCCACCGCGACCCGGACGACTACAAGAGCCAGCCGGTCGGCAACGCCGGCCCCCGGCTCGCCTGCGCGGTGATCGCCAAGGGCTGAGGAAGCGCTTCGGCAACGGCAAAGGGCGGCCTCGGCCGCCCTTTGCGCTTCCGGGGCCCCTACCAGGTGTAGCGCACGGTGTAGCGCACCACCGCCTCGCCCTTGGGCGCGATGCGAACCGGGAAGAGGGCGGTGCGCGAATCCTCCTTCCGGAAGTCCTGGGACTTCCTCGTGATCGACCACGCCGACCACCGGTAGAGGTTTTCCTTCACGATCACGTCCACGGCCTCGTCGGGCTTCTGGTTGCGCACCCGGATCTCGATGTCCTCCTCGATCCACTTCGCGGAGGTGTCGACGCGGTAATCGAGCTGGCGGCGCTCGCCCACCACGTCGAAGGCCGACCCGAGCTTCACCTGCACGGTCTCGTCGCGCGCGGTGTGGTCGATGAGGTCCTCGCCGATGAACTCGAGGCTGCCGTCGGCGTCGTCCCGCTTGGAGACGCGCAGCTTCCCCGCGGGCAGCGGAATGCCCAGCCCGTCGGCCTTGGCGTTGCGGATGCGCAGGTACACGTCCACCTTGCGGTTGGACTGGACGCCGAAGCCGCGGTCGGTCATCGGGGAGCCGTAGTAGGCGAGGCCCATCGCCTGGCCGGCGTAGACCAGCTTCTTCTCGCAGCCCACGCCGGTGGCGGTGGGGAAGAGCTCGATCTGCTTGGTCGAGTTCTGCGCGAGCGAGGTCGGGCGGCCCAGGGTGTAGAGGTGGTACTCGAAGAAGGCCTTCTCCTCGAACCCGGCGGCCTTGGCCTCCTGGACGCGCCCGAGGGCGGCGGGCGCCGCGGCCATCTGGGGGCGGGGCTGGGCGCGCTGGACGTCCCCCGCGATGAGCTTCAGCTTCGCGTCGGCGTAGGCCGCGCCCGACTGGTTCACGACCGTGACCCAGGCCCCCACGTCGAGCCGGCACTTGCCCGGGCCCGGCTCGGTGTAGGTGAGGTTGTAGTCCGCCCACCACGTCATGCCGCCCGTCTGGTAGGCGATGCGGGCGTCGTGGGCGCCGGCGCGTCCCGTCTCGATGTCCCACACCAGCGTGGGCCGGCTGATGAGCCCGCCCGGGAGGCCGGGAAGCGTCACGCCCGAGTAGCCGTTCACCACGCGCACGCTGCCGTCGGCCGCCTTGAGGGTGAGGCCGCCGTGAGTGCCGACCAGGGTGCCCGTGAAGGCTCCCACGCCCTGGCCGCGGGGCTGCTCGACCGTGATCTCGTGGTCGAGGTAGCGCGAGAGCAGCTTCTCGTGGCTGGTGAGGTCGAACTCGAAGCTCTGCTCGACGACCCGCGTGCCCGCCGGATCGGTGAGCGAGGCGAACGAGACCGTGGTCGGATCGATGAGGGCGGGCACGTCCGGCACCCGCAGCAGCGTTCGCCCGGCCTTGAGGTCGAACCGCCTGTCCTCCCGGACCAGCGCATAGCCGGGCACCGCCATGCCCTCGCCGCCGTTGCGGAATGTCTGCGGCGAAAGCGTGCCCGGCCGGGCGCTGGAATAGATGGTGATGGCGGTTCCCGCGCCGGCGGGCAGGGCGAGCGCGGCGAGGGTGGCGGCGACGAGCGGGCGTGCGATCGGGTTCATGGCTGACTCCTGGCGAGTGTCTCGAGCCGAGTGTAACGGGCGGGAAGGCCAAAGGGGTTTGGCAGTCGCTATACTTCCCGGATGAGATTCGAAGGCACCGACACCTACGTCGCGGACGACGACCTGAAGATCGCGGTCAACGCCGCCGTCACCCTCCAGCGCCCGCTCCTCATCAAGGGCGAGCCCGGCACCGGCAAGACCATGCTCGCCGAGGAGGTGGCCCGCGCGCTGGACATGCCGCTCTACCAGTGGCACATCAAGTCCACCACCAAGGCGCAGCAGGGCCTCTACGAGTACGACGCGGTCTCGCGCCTTCGCGACTCGCAGCTCGGCGACGCGAAGGTGGGCGACATCGCCAACTACATCGTGAAGGGCGTGCTCTGGGAGGCGTTCGAGTGCGACCGGCAGTCCGTGGTGCTCGTCGACGAGATCGACAAGGCCGACATCGAGTTCCCCAACGACCTGCTGCGCGAGCTCGACCGGATGGAGTTCCACGTCTACGAGACGCGCCGGACGGTGAAGGCCCGGCACCGCCCGGTGATCCTCATCACCTCCAACAACGAGAAGGAGCTGCCCGACGCGTTCCTGCGCCGCTGCTTCTTCCACTACATCCGCTTCCCGGACAAGGAGACGATGCAGGCCATCGTCGACGTGCACTTCCCGGGGATCGCGAAGGGACTCGTGCAGGCCGCGCTCGAGAGCTTCTTCGGCATCCGCGAGATGCCCGGGCTCAGGAAGAAGCCCTCCACCTCGGAGCTCCTCGACTGGCTCAAGCTGCTGCTCGCGGAGAGCATCCCGCCCGAGGCGCTGCGCAGCGAAGGCCACCAGCAGGCGATCCCGCCGCTCTACGGGGCGCTCCTCAAGAACGAGCAGGACGTCCATCTCTTCGAGCAACTGCTGTTCCTGCAACGCCGCGGCCGCTAGCGCCGCCGCGGGCGAGGGAGGATCCATGGCCACGACGCGCAAGCCGGCCGTGAAGTCGGCCGCGAGGAAGCCCGCGGTGAAGAAGCCTGCGGCGAAGAAGACTGCGGTGAAGAAGGCAGCCGCGGGGAAGGCTGCCGCGAAGAAGCCGCCGGCGCGGAAGGCGCCCCGCGGCGCCCTGGCCCGCGTCTCGGGAGAGGCCCTGCGCCTGGCCGGCGTCGGCACGGACGCGGTGGCGAGGGCGACGGGCAAGGCCTGGGACCAGTGGCTCGCGATCCTCGACAAGGCGGGCGCCGTCGCAATGCCGCACAAGGCAATCGCCGCCCTGCTCTCGGAGAAGTTCGGCGTTCCACCGTGGTGGAGCCAGATGGTGGCGGTGGGCTACGAGCAGGCGCGCGGGCTGCGCGAGCCCCACCAGAAGGCCGACGGCTTCGCCGCGAGCGCCTCGCGCACGGTGGCCGCCGGCCTCGACCGGCTCTACGGCGCCTGGACCGACCCTGCGCTGCGGGCCGTGTGGCTGGGGGGAGCGCCCATCGAGGTGAAGCGCGCGACGGACGGCAAGTCGATGCGGATCGCCTGGAAGGCGGGCGGCTCGAGCGTGGACGTGAACTTCTACCCGGCGGGCGCGGGCAGGAGCCGCGTGCAGGTGGAGCACGGCCGTCTTGCCGACGAGAAGGCCCGGGCCGCGCAGAAGAGCTTCTGGGGCGGGGCGCTCGACCGGCTCAAGGCGATGCTCGAGAAGGCGGCCTAGCCCCGGTGCTCATCGACTTCTTCTTCACCGTGCGCAAGGCGGGGGTCCCGGCGAGCGTGAAGGAGTTCCTCACGCTCCTCGACGCGCTGGAGGAGGGCGTGGTCTCCGCGAGCGTCGACGATTTCTACGTGCTCGCCCGCGCCACGCTGGTGAAGGACGAGGCCTACTTCGACCGCTTCGACCTCGCGTTCTCCGCCTACTTCAAGGGCGTGGGCGCGATCCCCGACGAACTGGTGAAGGACATCCCGGCCGAGTGGCTGCGCAAGCTCGCCGAGCGCAGCCTCTCCGAGGAGGAGAAGCGCCTGGTCGAGTCGCTGGGCGGCTGGGAGAAGCTGATGCAGACGCTGCGCGAGAGGCTCGAGGAGCAGAAGAAGCGCCACCAGGGCGGCAGCAAGTGGATCGGCACGGCCGGCACCTCGCCCTTCGGCGCCTACGGCTACAACCCCGAGGGCATCCGCATCGGGCAGGACCGCTCGCGCAACCGGCGCGCGGTGAAGGTGTGGGACCAGCGCGAGTTCCGCGACTACGACACCGACCGCGAGCTGGGCGTGCGCAACATCAAGCTGGCGCTGCGGCGCCTGCGGCGCTTCGCGCGCACGGGCGCCCCCGAGGTGCTCGACCTGCCGGACACGATCCGCGCCACCGCGAGGAACGCCGGATACCTCGACCTGAAGATCGTCCCCGAGCTCCACAACGCCGTGAAGGTGCTCCTCTTCCTGGACGTGGGCGGATCCATGGACGACCACATCAAGATGGTGGAGGAGCTCTTCAGCGCCGCGCGCACGGAGTTCAAGAACCTCGAGCACTTCTACTTCCACAACTGCGTCTACGAATCGGTGTGGAAGGACAACTACCGGCGCAATCGCGAGCGCATCCCCACGGTGGACGTGATGCGCAAGTTCGGCCACGACTACAAGGCGATCTTCGTGGGCGACGCCGCGATGAGCCCCTACGAGCTGGAGCAGGCGGGCGGCAGCGTCGAGCACTGGAACGACGAGCCCGGCCGCCTCTGGCTCGAGCGGCTGCTGCGCGCCTGGCCGCGCGCCGCGTGGCTCAATCCCGCGCCCGAGGAGCATTGGGGGTGGACGGCCTCGACGGAGAACATACGGCGCATCTTTGACGGGCGCATGTTCCCCGTGACGCTGAGCGGGATCGAGGGGGCGATGAAGTCCCTTTCGTAATTCGCTTGTCGCCTGCGCCAAGCTCAGACTGTCGTGCGGCCTCGTCGATCGGCTCGCGTCGTGCACGCCTTCTCCACACGGGAGCTCTCCGACCCTTTAGTACCGGGCGCCCTGTCGTTCTGCGAGGGCTCGTCGCGTGTTCGCCAGCGACCTGCGACCGGCGGCAGGTCGTCATCGCCGGATTTCGGGAGAGCCCTCGCGGCACGAGGGCGCTCGGTGAAAAGACGTTGCGGCGACGGGGATGGTCGTGCCGGAGCGGGCAGGGTGGTGGCGGGAGGGGATTGGGAGGGCTCCCCGATGTGGAGAAGAGCGACAGTGCACGAGACGCGAGCCGATCGGACGAGGCCGCATCGACAGTCTGGAGCTTGGCGCATGAGCCCTCCCAAACCCCTCCCGCCACCACCCTGCCCGCGTTACGCGCGGACGAAGCGCCTCAAGCCATCCTCGACCAGTCTCGTCACCTTCCCCTCGGCCTCGAGGTAGTGCAGGTGGGCGATCGCCTCGCCCATGGCGAAGCCGAGCTGGTGCTCGTCGAGCTTGCGCCGGAACAGCACGGGCAGCACCTCGTACGCGGTCACGGGGCGATCGCACGCGGCCAGCAGCTTCTCGAGCCTCTCCGCGTGGTGCTCCGCGAGCTGGATGATGCGCGGGTGCAGGCCCTCGAACACGCGGTCGTGCGAAGGCAGCACCCGCACGGAGCCGGGGATGTCGGCGAAGCGCGCGAAGGAGTCGAGGTAGAGGCGAAGCGGGTTCGCCTCGGGCTGGTTTCCCCACACGCCCACGTTCGTCGTGATGCGCGGCAGGACCTGGTCGCCCGAGATGAGGACGCCCAGCGAGGGGCACAGGAGCGCCGCGTGCTCCGGCGCGTGGCCGTGGACGCAGATCACGCGCCAGTCGTGGCCCCCGATCCCGAGCGTGTCGCCGTGCAGGAGCCGGCGGTAGGTCCGCGGCAGCTCGGGCACGCCCTTGCGGTAGCGGTTGCCCGTGCGCGCCTTCTCCGGGATCGCCGAGATGTCCAGGCCGTTCAGCCCGAAGAAGTCGATGCCGGTGGCGCGGTCGAATCCCGCGGTGTCGTCGCGGGCCGCGTGCGCCGACAGGAACTCGGCGGCGGTCATCCAGACGGGCGCCCCGGTGCGCGCGGCGAGCCAGGCGGCGCTGCCGACGTGGTCGGGGTGGTAGTGGGTCACGACGATGCGCCGCACGGGCCTGCCCGCCATGGGGCCGGCGAGGAGCCTTTCCCACAGGGCCCAGGTCGTCTCCGTGCCGAGGCCGGTGTCGACCACCGTCCAGCCGTCGCCGTCCTCCAGCAGCCACAGGTTGATGTGGTCGAGCGCGAAAGGCAGCGGCATGCGGATCCAGTGCACGCCGGGCGCGACGGCCATCGCCTCGCCGGGGGCGGGCAGGGCGTCTTCGAACGGATAGCGGACCGCGGTCTTGTCGCTCATGGGAAGGACGCCGCTTTCCGCGGCGCGCGCGGCTTACTTGGTCGTGAAGACGAACACGCCGTCCCAGCCCGCGGCCGGCGGGTTCTGGCGGAAGTGCGCGACGCGGTCCAGGTAGAGCTTGTAGAGCTTGGACTTCGGCGCGGCGTAGGCGAGGTTCTTCAGGAGCTTCTCGGCGTCGTCCCAGCGCTGCGCGCGGTAGGCGTCGAGCGCCTTCTGGAAGCGGTCGAGCTCCTGCATCGTCTCCGGGCCCACCTCTCCCTGCTTGCCGAGGGGCTCGAAGATCGCCACGCCCTCGTTCTTGCCCTTCACGCGCACCTTGTCGATCTCGCGGTAGACGAAGCCCGGGGCCTGCGCGACGATGTTCGAGGTCACGAGGATGCCGACCCCGTACTCCTTGGTCAGGCCCTCCAGGCGCGAGGCGAGGTTCACCGAGTCGCCCATCACCGTGTAGGAGCGCCGGAACTTCGAGCCCATGTCGCCCACGCTCATCGTGCCGCAGTTCAGGCCCACGCCGATGTGCAGCTCCGGCCAGCCGCGCTTGGCGAACGGGGCGTCGAGGTCGCGAAGGCCCTTCTGCATGGCCATCGCGGTCTCCATCGCGTGCGTCGCGTGGTCGGGATCCTGGAGCGGGGCCCCCCAGAAGGCCATGATCGCGTCGCCGATGTACTTGTCGATGGTGCCGCGCTTCTCCTGCACCTTCTCGGTCATCGCCGTGAGGTAGGTGTTCATCAGGTCCTTGAGCCCCTCCGGCGTGAGGCCCTCGGAGATCGAGGTGAAGTCGCGCACGTCCGAGAAGAGCACCGTCATCTCGCGGCTCTCGCCCTTCATCGAGTACTCGCCCGGGTTCTTCGACATCTCGTCCACGAGCTCCTTGGGCACGTAGGTGCCGAACAGGCCCGTGATGAGGCGCCGGGAGCGCGCTTCCGCGAAGAAGCCGTACACCATGTTGAGGAAGTAGAGCAGCACCAGCATCAGCAGCGGCGAGGCCACGGGCACCACCCAGTTCCGCGATTGCCACAGGTAGAGGTTCGAGGCGCCCACGAGAAGGAGGAGCACGACCACCACCACCGTGGACCACACCGCCGACAGCCGCGGCAGGACGAGCGCGAGGGGGATCCCCACCAGGCAGATGAGCAGCACCACGATGCCCAGGACCTCGGGCGGGCGGTTCTTGATGGTGCCGTCGAGCATGCCCGCCACGAGCGCGGAATGGACCTCCACGCCCGGGAGGTCCTCCTGGATCGGGGTCGCCCGAAGGTCCACGAGGCCCTGCGCCGAGGTTCCCACGAGGATGATCTTGTCCTTCAGGTCCTCGACCGGCAGGGTGCCGCGGATCACGTCCGTGGCCGACACGTAACGGAACCCGCCGGGCGCGCGGTACGGCACCATGGCGGTCATGGCGCGGTCGAGGGGGATCTCCGACTCGCCGATCCGGATCGCGCGCATCCAGCCCTCGAGGGTGTTGCCGACCTTGCGCGGCTTGTCGAGCTGCAGCCGCACGGGGGCGTTGCCCATCGCGGTGCGGGCAATGGCGAGCGAGAGGGCCTCGTAGAAGCCGTCCTTGTAGCGCATGAACATCGGGACGCGGCGCGTGATGCCGTCGATGTCGATCGCGGGGTAGAAGTGGCCCGCGGCCGTCGCGACCTTCTGGAGCCGTTCGATGTTCCCGCTGTAGCCCGTGGAGACGTAATAGCGGTAGGTGACGTCGCCGAGCGCCTTGATGTCGAAGACCGGCGGAGGCAGCACGCCCGCGATGTCCTCCTTGCCGCCCATGGCGATTCCCAGGACGACGGGCCAACGCGAGATCTCGTCGGCGAGGACCTGGTCGTAGTCGAGCGATGCGCGGGAGCGCTTGAGGAAGGACTGGTACTCCGCGTTGTCCTTGAGCTCGCCCTCCGCGAGCTTCTCGAAGATCGGGAGGCCCGAGCTCGTGTCGGCCTCGGCCAGCGCGATGTCGAAGCCGACGACACGGACCTGGTAGCGCTCGAACAGCTGGTTGATCATCGTCGCGAGCTTCGACGCGGGGCCAGGGGAACCGGCCCTCGGCGTTGAGGCTCTTCTCGTCGATGTCGAGGATCACCACGTGCGTATCGCGGGTCTTCGGAAGGAACAGGCGCACGCGCGTGTCGTAGGCCCACAGCTCCAGCTGCTGCAGGAACCGCATCTCCTTCCACTCCGCCTCGTGCGCGAGGAAGAGGAAGACCAGCGCCAGGCCGATCGCCGCGCGGATGATGTCGTTCAGCGTGAACTTCGGGATCCAGCGGGCGTTGATGGCCACGGATTCTCGCTTTTGTTGTCCGACGGGGTGGCTGCCGCAGTCGTCGGAATGATACACCGCGGGGCCGCACGCGGGCCCCGCGCCCCCCGGGCGCGCCTCAGCGGGGCCGGCCGGGCGTGCGCGGGCCGATCCAGCGCCGAATCCGGGCCGCGAGACGGGCGGAAAGCGGAGCCAGGGCCAGCGTGGCGCTTTCGCGGTACGGGCGCGGGGGGTCGGCGGCGACGAACTCCCGGACCCGGGTCTGGAATTCGGGGTAACGCTCGTCCACGATCGCCTGGGCCCGGTCGCGGATTTCCTGCGCCCCGCCCCCGAACGAGACCTCGCCTTCGTGGAAGACGAAGGCGTCCGCCGCGAGCCAGTGGCGCCAGCCGGCGCGGGAGGCGCGCATGCAGAAGTCCACCTCCTCGCCGTAGCCGCGTCCGAAGGCTTCCTCGTCGAAGTAGCCCACCTCGTCCAGGCAGCGTCGCGAGATGAACATGCAGAAGCCGACCGCCGTGGGGATCTCGACGGCCTTCCCGGCGTTGGCCCGGGCGAAGGCGGCATCCAGCCGGGCGGCGCTCGCGCCTTCGGGCAGCGGGTTCGGCTCCGCGAACCGGGGATAGCTGCAGATCGTGGCGTTGTTGGAGAAGGGGGTCACCGTTCCGGCCCGGGGGTCGCGGGCGGCGCAGGCGGCGATGCGGTCCAGCCACCCCGGGGACACCTCGGTGTCGCTGTTGAGGAGCACGACGTCCCGGTCCGGATGCAGGCGCATGCCTTCGTTCACCGAGGCGACGAACCCCCGGTTGCGCTCGTGCACGAGGAGCGCGAAGCGCCCGCCGGCGGCAGCGTCCCGAAGCCAGGCCGAAAGCTCGGGCTCCGGGCTCGCATCGTTCACGACGACGACCTCGTGGGGCGCGCGCACCCGGGCCGCCAGGACGCTTTCGAGGCATCGGCGCGTCTGGGCGAGCCCGCGGTAGGCGGGAATGATGACGTCGATCAAGGGGACTGGGCAGGGGCTGTCGGGGCGATTCTAGCCTGCCGGGCCGTCCCAGCGCACCGAACCGGGGCGAGGGTTTGACCCCTATCAACCGGGCAGTCCGGTTTCGGCGGCAAAGTGTGCGGGCCGAACCCCTATTCCCGGGGGGGCATGGAGGAACGCATGGATTCCACCCCGAACGTCATCGCCGGCGTCGGCCTTGCCGACCGGCCCCGAAAGAGCCGCTGGCCTGCCCGCATGGACCTCGCGCAGAGCCTCACCGGCCTCGTGCTGGGCCTGTTCATGTGGGGCCACATGTTCTTCGTCTCCTCGATCCTGCTGGGCAAGGACGTGATGTGGTCCATCACGAAGATGTTCGAGGGCTACTTCTTCTTCGGGACGGCCTACCCGGGCGTCGTCTCGGTCATCGTGGGCGCGATCTTCCTGATCGTCATCGTCCACGCGTTCCTCGCGATGCGGAAATTCCCGGCCAACTACTCGCAGTACCGGACTTTCGTCGGCCACAGGAAGCTCATGGCCCACGAGGACACCACCCTCTGGTGGGTGCAGGCGGTGACCGGGTTCATCCTCTTCTTCATCGTGGCCGTCCATCTCTACCAGATGCTCATGCACCCGGGCGACATCGGCCCGTACGAGTCCGCGGACCGCGTCTGGAGCGGGCGCTGGTGGCCCCTGTACCTCGTCGCGCTGTTCGCGGTCGAGCTGCACGGCGGCATCGGCCTGTACCGCCTCTGCGTGAAGTGGGGCTGGCTCGAGGGCAAGGACCCCAACGCCAGCCGCAAGCGCCTGAAGACCCTCAAGTGGGTGCTGACCGTGTTCTTCATCGTCCTGGGGCTCGCCACGCTGGCGGCCTACATGAAGATCGGCTACGAGCACCGGGACCGCGTCGGCGAGCGCTACACGCCCTCGTGGGTGGTCCCGAACCCGATGGAGAAGGCCAAATGAAGATCGTCTACACCGACGTACTGGTCATCGGCGGCGGGCTCGCGGGCTTGAGGCTCGCGATCGGCGCCAAGCGGCGCGGCCACGACGCGCTCATCCTCTCGCTCGTGCCGGCCAAGCGCTCGCACTCCAAGGCCGCCCAGGGCGGCATGCAGGCCGCCCTCGGGAACGTGATCAAGGGGCAGGGCGACACCGAGGACGTCCACTTCGAGGACACGGTGCGCGGCTCCGACTGGGGCGCCGACCAGGAAGTGGTGCGCATGTTCGTGAACACGGCGCCCAAGGCGGTCCGCGAGCTGGCGGCGTGGGGCGTGCCGTGGAGCCGCGTGAGGAAGGGCGACCGCGACGTCATCATGAACGGCCAGAAGGTGACCATCACGGAGCGCGACGAGGCGCACGGCCTGATCGCGCAGCGCGACTTCGGCGGCACCAAGAAGTGGCGCACCTGCTACGCCGCCGACGGCACGGGCCACTCCATGATCAACACGGTGGCCGACCAGGCCATCGCCGACTCGATCCCCGTGCACGAGCGCAAGGAGGCGCTGGCGCTCATCCACGACGGCAGCCGCTGCTTCGGCGCCGTGGTCCGCGACCTCGTCACCGGCGAGATCTCGGCCTACGTGGCGACGGCCACCGCCGTCTGCACGGGCGGGGCGGGGCGCGTCTACCGCAACACCACGAACGCCGTGATCTGCGAGGGCATAGGCCACGCGCTCGCGCTGGAGACCGGCGTGTCGGCGCTGGGCAACATGGAGGCGATCCAGTTCCACCCGACGGGCATCTTCCCGGCCGGCATCCTCGTGACCGAGGGCTGCCGCGGCGACGGCGGGCTCCTCAAGGACGTCGACGGCCACCGCTTCATGCCCGACTACGAGCCGGAGAAGAAGGAGCTCGCGTCGCGCGACGTGGTTTCGCGCCGGATGGAAGAGCACATCAAGAAGGGCAAGGGCCACAAGTCGCGCTTCGGCGAGCACATCTGGCTCGACATCACGCAACTCGGCGAGAAGCACATCCACACCAACCTGCGGGAAGTGTGGGACATCTGCCACTACTTCCTGGGCGTCGACCCGGTGAAGGACATGATCCCGGTGCGCCCGGCGCAGCACTACACGATGGGCGGGGTGCGCACGGACCCCTCGGGCCAGAGCCCGACGCTCAAGGGGCTCTTCTCCGCGGGCGAGGCCGCCTGCTGGGACATGCACGGCTTCAACCGGCTGGGCGGCAACTCGGTTGCCGAGACGGTCGTCGCCGGCATGATCGTGGGCGAGACCGTGGCCGACTACTGCGACAGCCTTTCCAACACGCCGACCGTGCCGCTCGGGCTGGTGCGCGAGTTCGTCGAGCGCGAGCAGGCGAAGCTCGAGGCGCTCACCAGGGGCGGCGGTACCGAGGACGCCTCCGCGATCAAGGGCGAGATGCAGGACCTCATGACCGCCAAGGTGGGCATCTTCCGCACCGGAAGGGACCTCGACGAGGCGGTGGACAAGCTGCAGAAGCTGCTGGTCCGCAGCCGCCGCATCGGGCTGCGTTCCCCGCAGCCGGGGGCCAACCCGGAGCTCGTGACCGCCTACCGCGTGCAGCGCATGCTCAAGATCGCGCTCACCGTCGCCTACGGCGCGGCGGTGCGCACCGAGAGCCGCGGCGCCCACTTCCGCGAGGACTTCCCGCGCAGGAACGACGCCGAGTGGCTCAAGCGCACGCTCGCCACCTGGAAGAGCGAGTCGGACACGCTCCCCACGCTCGCCTACGAGCCGCTGGACGTGGCGCGCATGGAGCTGCCGCCGGGCTGGCGCGGCTACGGCGCGAAGGACTACATCGACCATCCGGACACCCCCGAGCGCCAGAAGGCGGTCGAGGCCATCCGGGCGCAGCACGCCAGCGATCGATTCGCGATGCAGGCGGCCCTCATGCCCTACGAGCACCTGCTGCCCGAGGTGCTGCGCGGCCGCAACGAACGCATCGACGAGCGCTTCTAGAGGAACATGGCCATGGCCGACAACAACAGCCACCGCAAGCTCCGCATCCACGCCCTGCGCTACAACCCCGCGAAGGACGACGACAAGCCCCGCATCCAGACCTACGAGCTGGAGGAGGCGCCGGGCATGACGCTCTTCATCGCGCTCTCCGAGATCCGCGAGAAGCAGGACCCGTCGCTGCAGTTCGACTTCGTCTGCCGCGCCGGCATCTGCGGCAGTTGCGGGATGATGATCAACGGCCGTCCGGGCCTCGCCTGCCGCACCGTCACCATGGACCTTGACGCCGACATCTCGCTGGCGCCCCTGCCGGTCTTCGAGCTCATCGGCGACCTGTCGGTCAACAGCGGCAAGTGGATGCGCGGCATGAGCGAGAAGCTGGAGACCTGGGTGCACGCGCAGGAGAAGGCCCTGGACCTCAAGCGCATCGAGGAGCCGATGGACCCGGCGCTCGCCGAGGCCGTCTACGAGCTCGACCGCTGCATCGAGTGCGGCTGCTGCGTCGCGAGCTGCGGCACGGCGCGCATGCGCGAGGACTTCGTGGGCGCCGTGGGCCTGAACAAGATCGCCCGCTTCCGCCTGGACCCGCGCGACAAGCGCACGGACGCCGATTTCTACGAGCTGGTGGGCGACGACAACGGCGTGTTCGGCTGCATGTCGCTGCTCGCCTGCCACGACGTGTGCCCGAAGAACTTGCCGCTGCAGACGCAGATCGCGTTCCTGCGCAGGAAGATGGTCGTCCAGGGAACTCAGGGCTGAGCCCGGCGGCCGACAACGAGGAGGAGAAGTGATGAAGAGCAAGGCATTGGCATTCGCGCTGCTGGCGGGATTCGCCGTTTCGGCATCCGCGCAGGAGCTCACCTGGCGCAAGGACATCGCGCCGATCATCAAGAAGGGCTGCGCGGAGTGCCACGGCGCGGACGCGCCGGAGTACGGCGACTGGATGCTGCTCGACGACGCCAAGCGCAAGAAGGAAGGCCCGCGCATGGACACCTACACGACCTACATGAACTACGTCGTGTGGCCGGCCACCGGGGCGATGATGCGGCGCCTCGACGACGGCGCCAACGCCGGCGGCAAGCCGGGCAACATGTACAAGTATCTCGGCGACAACGACGCCGAGCGCGCGGCCAACCTGAAGACGATCAAGGCCTGGCTGGGCGAGGGCGCCTGGAACCTCAACCGCTTCAAGGAGCGCCAGGGCGTGCCGGGCGTCACCAAGGAGCAGCTCGAGAAGGTGAAGGCCAAGTACTAGCGGTCGCGACGGCATCGCGGCGCCGAGTCGATGCGGCGGCCCCCGGGCCGCCGCATTTCATTTCAGGACACGCCTGGCCGCAATGGGGCCAAAGGCTCACCGCGTCCTTCGCGCGCACTTGTGGTTCGTCAATTCCGGGGGGGTATGCCGGGGGACAATTGCCCCATCCACCCATTCAGGAGGGACAGGACCATGGCCCGGATCGAGAAGGATTTCCTCGGCGAGAAGCAGCTTCCCGACGACGCGTACTACGGCGTCCAGACCCTGCGCGGCAAGGAGAATTTCCACATCACCGGCATCCCGATGTCGACGGAGCCCTACTTCGTCAAGGCGTTCGGGTATGCGAAGAAGGCCGCGGCCATGGCAAACCGCGACCTGGGCGTCCTCGACAAGAAGGTGGCCGAGGCGATCATCTACGGCTGCGACCGGCTCATCGCCGGCGAGTTCCGCGACCAGTTCGTCACCGACTTCATCCAGGGCGGGGCGGGCACCTCGACCAACATGAACGCGAACGAGGTCATCGCCAACCTCGCGCTCGAGAAGCTGGGCCACAGGAAGGGCGAGTACCAGTTCGTGAACCCGAACGACCACGTGAACTTCGGGCAGAGCACGAACGACATGTACCCGACGGCCTTCCGGCTGGCGCTGATCCTCAGGCTCGCGAGCTACATGGAGGCGCTGACGAAGCTGCAGCAGGCCTTCTTCGCCAAGGCGAAGGAGTTCGACCGGGTGCTCAAGATGGGCCGCACGCACCTGCAGGACGCCGTCCCGATGTCGCTCGGCCAGGAGTTCCACGGCTGGGGGACGACCATCGGCGAGGAGGTCCAGCGGATCGCCGAGGTGCGCCAGTTCCTGCACGAGATCAACCTCGGGGCGACGGCCATCGGCACGACGGTGACGGCCGCGCCGGGCTACCCCGAGCTCGCGACGAAGTACCTCTCGGAAATCACCGGGACGAAGTTCATCCTCGCCGGCGACCTCGTGGAGGCCACTTCCGACACCGGCGCCTACGTGCTCCTGTCCGGCGTGCTCAAGCGCACCTCGTCCAAGCTCACCAAGATCTGCAACGACATCCGGCTCCTCGCCTCGGGCCCGCGCTGCGGGCTGAACGAGATCAAGCTGCCGCAGATGCAGCCGGGCTCCTCGATCATGCCCGGGAAGGTGAACCCGGTGATCCCGGAGGTCGTGAACCAGACGGGATTCCTCGTGATCGGCCTCGACCTCACGGTGACGCTCGCCGCCTCCGCCGGGCAGCTGCAGCTCAACGTGATGGAGCCGGTCATCACCTTCGCGCTCTTCACCTCGATCTCGACCATGGAGAACGCGGTGAACAGCCTGCGCGTGAACTGCATCGACGGCATCACCGCGAACTCCGACCGCACGCGCGACATGGTGCTCAACTCGCTGGGCATCGTCACGGTGCTCAAGCCCTCGCTCGGCTACAAGCAGTGCGCGGACATCGCGCGCGAGGGCTACGAGACGGGCAAGAGCCTGCACGACATCGTGGTGCTCGAGAAGAAGCTCCTCACGCAGGAGAAGTGGGACGAGGTCTTCTCGTTCGAGAACCTGATCGCGCCCAAGTTCGAGCAATAGCGCCCGCCGCAGGACGGCTCCACCAAGGAGAGAAGCCATGACACTGTCGATCTTCATGCAGTTCGTCGTCGTGCTCGCGGCCATCTGGATGGGCGCGCGCTACAGCGGCGTGGGCCTGGGCCTGTGGGGCGCGGTCGGGCTCCTCGTCCTCGTGGTCGCCTTCGGGGTGAATCCCACCTCGCCGCCCGATCGACGTGATGCTCATCATCCTGGCGGTCATCATGGCCGCCTCGGTGATGGACGCCGCCGGCGGCATCGACTTCCTGGTGCGCGTGGCCGAGCGCATCATCCGGGCCAACCCGAAGTACGTGACGATCGTGGCGCCGCTCACCACGTGGAGCTTCACCTTCGTGGCCGGCACGGGGCACATCGTCTATCCGCTGCTGCCCGTGATCTACGAGACGGCGCACCAGAACGGCATCCGGCCCGAGCGCCCGATGGCCATCGCGACCATCGCCTCGCAGCAGGCCATCACCGCGAGCCCGGTGGCCGCGGCGACGGCGGCCATGATCGGGCTCTTTTCCGAGAAGGGCTTCACGGAGTGGGGCCTGCCGCGAGATCCTGATGGTGTGCGTGCCGGCCACGCTCACCGGCGTGGTCGCGGGGGCGATCGTCTCGATGTTCCTCGGCAAGGACCTCAAGGACGACCCGGAATACCAGGCGCGCCTCAAGGCCGGCCAGATCCCGGCGCCCGAAGGGCGCGGGCGAGCGTCCGCCGCTCAAGCCCGCGGCCAAGGCCGCCGCGTTCGTCTTCCTGGCCGGCGTGGCCCTCGTGGTGCTGTTCGGCTTCTTCCCGGAGCTGCGCAAGCTCCCCGGCGCCAAGAGCGCGCTCGGCATGCCCATCGTGATCGAGATCATCATGCTCTCGGTGGCGGCGATCATGCTGCTGGTCACCAAGGTCGACGTGGACGAAGTGCCCAAGACCGCCGACGCTGCGCGCCGGCGTGGTGGCGGTGATCGGCATCTTCGGCCTGGCGTGGCTGGGCGACAGCTTCATCGCCGCCAACAAGGACGTGATCGTGCCGGCCATCGGCGACATGGCGAAGGCCGCCCCGTGGACGTTCGCCTTCGGCCTCTTCTTCGCCTCCGTGCTCCTGTACAGCCAGGCGGCGACGACCCGGGCCCTCATGCCGCTGGGCATCGCGCTCGGCATCCCGCCGCAGTTCCTCATCGCGATGTTCCCGTCGGTCAACGGCTACTTCTTCATCCCGACCTACGGCTCGCTCATCGCGGCGATCAACTTCGACCTGTCCGGGACGACGAGGATCGGCAAGTACGTGCTCAACCACTCGTTCATGATCCCCGGCATCGTCGCCACTTCCGTCGCCGTGTTCACCGGGCTGATGATCGCCAAGGCGATCTTCTGACTCCCTGGCGATGACCGGGAGGCGAGGCTCCGCGGAAGCGCTGAAAGGATGAGCCCATGACGCCCCGAGCCGCCCGGTACGTGCGCAGGACCGTCCTCCTCGCGGGCCCCGTCCTCGCCCTCGCGACCTTCCTCGTCCTGCCGGACGCCTATGACGGCGGCGAGGGCAGGGAGGTCGCGTTCACCACGGCCGGCCGCGCCACCCTCGCGATGGTCGTCTGGATGGCGGCCTGGTGGATGACGGAGGCGGTCGACATCGAGGTCACGGCGCTCCTGCCGATCGCGCTCTTCCCGATACTCGGGATCACCACCATCGCGAAGGCGACCGAGCCCTACGCCTCGGACGTGATCTACCTGTTCCTGGGAGGGTTCGTCCTGGGGCTCGCCATCGAGCGCTGGGGGCTCGACCGCCGCATCGCCTTCCACACGCTGCGCCTTACCGGCCCGCGGCCCGGCGCCATGGTGGCGGGCTTCATGGCGGCCACGGCCTTCCTCAGCATGTGGATCTCGAACACCGCCTGCGCGGCGATGATGGTCCCCATCGCGGTGAGCGTGATCGACCTCGTGCTGCGCTCGCGGACGGGAAAGGGGCTGCGCGACTGCGGCGGGATTCCGCAGGAGCGGGTGTCGGAACGCAACTTCGCGCTCTGCCTGCTGCTCGCCGTCGCCTATTCCGCCTCGATCGGGGGGATCGCCACGCTCATCGGCTCGCCCCCCAACGGCATCGCCGCGCGCTTCATCGCGCAGACCTACGGCAAGGAGGTCACCTTCCTCGACTGGATGGCCTTCGGGCTGCCGTTCACGCTCGTCTTCCTGCCGATCGCCTGGCTCTTCCTCACGAAGGTCCTCTTCCCCGTGGAATTCCGCGAGGTGCCGGGGGGCCGCGAGATGATCGCCGCGGAGATCGCGAAGCTCGGGCCCATGAATCGCGGCGAGAAGGCGACGCTCGCGGTCTTCGCCGCCGCGGCCTTCCTGTGGATCTTCGGCGGCCTGCTGCGCGGCGTCGACCTCGGGGGATTCCGCCCGCTGCGCGGACTCACCGACAGCGGCGTCGCGATGCTCGCGGCGCTTGCGCTCTTCCTCCTGCCCGTCGATCGCGAGAAGGGCACCCGGGCGATGGACTGGCAAACGGCCTCGCACCTGCCGTGGGGAGTGCTCATCCTCTTCGGAGGGGGCCTCAGCCTCGCCGCCGCGGTCGAGGCGAACGGGGTCTCCGGGTACATCGGGCAACTGGCGCGCGGGTTCGCCGTGCTTCCTCCCCTGGGCCTGTTCGTCGCGATCATCGCGATGACCGTGTTCCTGTCCGAGGTGACCTCGAACACGGCGCAGGTCGCCACCATGACGCCGGTGCTGGCCGCCATGGCGCCGGCGCTGGGCCTGGACCCGATGACTCTCGTCGTGGTGTGCGCGCTCGCCGCGAGCAGCGCCTACATGATGCCGGTGGGCACGCCCCCCAACGCCATCGTCTTCGGCACCGGGCTCGTGCGCATGCCGCAGATGGTGCGGGCGGGGTTCGTCCTGAACCTCGCGGGCATCGCGGTGATCACCGCGCTCGGCTGGTGGCTCATTCCGCGGATCGTCGCCGCGCATTGAGCGTGCCGCGCCGAATCGGCGCGCGTTGCACCAAAGTCCCACGCGATCTGGCACGAGTCGCGACGCGCGCGGCGCCTTCGCGTTGCCCCTAAGCCCCACGAATCGCGCATTCGCACGGCGGCGCTTGCGCGACGTCAAGAAAATCCGGTCGCCCGGCGCGAGAATCCATCGCGAAAGGTCGCGGAAATCCCGCGGCCCAACGCGAAAGGAAAAGACGCCATGTCCGCTGCCGCTCCCGGCTCCGTGCCCACGAAGGTGCTGGCCGAAAAGGCTCCCCATCACGAGGTTCCCTGGCGGGCGCTTCTGCCCGTCGCCGTCACGGTGCTGCTCGCCATCCTGCCCGCGCCCGGAGGGCTGCCGCAGCACGCGTGGTATTTCTTCGCCATCTTCGCCGGCGTGATCGTCGGGCTGATGGTCGAGCCGCTTCCAGGCGGCGCCGTCGGCCTCATCGGCGTGACGCTCGTCGCGGTTCTCGCCCCCTACGTGCTGTTCTCCCCGGCCGAGCTCGCCAAGCCCGGATTCAAGTCGGTGGGCGAGGCGCTCAAGTGGGCGCTCTCGGGATTCTCGAACGGCACCGTGTGGCTCATCTTCGGCGCGTTCATGTTCGCGCTGGGCTACGAGAAGACGGGCCTGGGCCGCCGGATCGCGCTCATGCTCGTGAAGGCGATGGGCAAGCGCACCCTGACGCTGGGCTATGCCGTGACGATCGCCGACACGCTGCTCGCGCCCTTCACGCCGTCCAACACGGCGCGCAGCGGCGGCACGATCTACCCGGTGATCCGCAACCTCCCGGGGCTGTACGACTCGAAGCCCAACGATCCGTCCTCGCGCCGCATCGGCTCCTACCTGATGTGGGTCGCGATCGCGGCCACCTGCGTGACGAGCTCCATGTTCCTCACCGCGCTGGCGCCGAACCTCCTGGCGCTCGAGCTGGTGAAGAAGACCGCGAACATCGACATCACCTGGGCGCAGTGGTTCATGGCCTTCGCGCCGGTGGGCATCCTGCTGCTCGTGCTGATCCCCCTCATCACCTACTGGATCTATCCCCCCGAAATCAAGAGCGGGGAGGAAGTCCCGCGCTGGGCGGGCGAGGAGCTGAAGAAGATGGGTGGCATCAGCGGGCGTGAGCTGACACTCCTCGCACTGGTGCTCGTCGCGCTGTCGCTGTGGATCTTCGGCGGCAAGGTGGTCGATGCGACGGTCGTGGCGCTGACCGTGATCTCGCTGATGCTCGTGACCGGCGTGGTCACCTGGGACGACATCACCTCCAACAAGGCCGCGTGGAACACGCTGGCGTGGTTCGCGACCCTGGTGGCGCTCGCCGGCGGGCTGAGCAAGGTGGGCTTCGTGAAGTGGTTCGCCGACGGCGTTGCTTCCAGCATGGTCGGCTACGCACCCTTCACCGCCATGGTGGTGCTGGTGCTGGTGTTCTTCTTCACGCACTACCTCTTCGCCAGCATCACCGCGCACGTCACGGCGCTCCTGCCCGTGATGCTCGCGGTCGGCACCACGATCCCCGGCCTCGACATGGCGCAGTTCTCGCTGCTGCTGTGCCTCACGCTGGGCATCATGGGGATGCTCACCCCGTACGCCACGGGGCCGAGCCCGGTGTACTACGGCTCCGGCTACCTCCCGGCCAAGGATTACTGGATCCTCGGCGCGGTCTTCGGGGTCATCTTCATCGCGGCGTTCCTGCTCATCGGGCTGCCGTGGATGGCGATGATCAAGTAGCCCCGGCAAGCGGTGATCGAAGCGGGCGGCCTCCGGGCCGCCCGTTTCCTTTCCGGGGCGCCGGTTTGCGTGTTCGCAAATGGTGCAACGCGGCAAGGGGAGTGGTATGCTGCAAATAGGAATGACTCGCAAATACGCCCCATGACCGACCGCACCCCCCTTTCGCAGCTTTCCCCCGGCCAGCAGGGCGTCATCGCCGCGGTCGACGGGCCCGAGGGACTGCGCCTGCGGCTGGCGGCCCTGGGCTTCCGCGCCGGGCGGGCCGTGGTGGTGCTGCGGCGCGCAAGCCTTCGCGGGCCCCTGCACGTGCGCCTGGGGACCACCGACGTCGCGCTGCGGCCGGCGGAGGCGGGCGGGGTCTCCCTCCGGGCCGTCGCGCCCTTCGTGCCCCAGGGAGCCTAGGCGGCGCCCGGTCCGCCGCGGCATCCCCGGACCCCCATGAAACGCGTGGCGCTCCTCGGCATGCCCAACACGGGCAAGTCGACGCTCTTCAACCGCCTCACGGGATCGCACGCGCGGGTGGGCAACTGGCCCGGCGTGACGGTGGACCTCGCCACCGCGAAGGTGCTCGTCGGCGCCCACATGGTGGAGCTGGTCGACCTGCCCGGGCTCTACGACCTGCACGGGTTCTCCGACGACGAGCTGGTCGCGCGCCACTTCCTGGAGGCGGCGCGCGTCGACGCGGTCGTCGTGGTGCTCAACTCCTCGCAGGTGGACCGCCAGCTCGCCCTCGCGCTGCAGGTGAAGGCGCTCGAGCTGCCGACGCTGGTCGTGCTCAACATGGCCGACGAGGCGAAGCGCTTCGGGATCGAGATCGACGTCGCAAGGCTCTCGCGCGGAATGGGAATGCCCGCGGCCGCCCTGTCGGCGCGCTACGGCACGGGCGTGCCGGAGGCGCTCGCGCGGCTCGCCCACCTCCTGGACACGGCCGGCCCGCCGCGCGAGGCGGCCGTGCGCGCGGCGCTCGCCGAGGACCATCGCCGCGAGGAGCAGATCGAGTCGCTGGTGAAGGCGAGCGTGGTCGTTCCCGAGCGGCTCTCCGAGCAGGCCTCCGACCGCATCGACCGCGTCGTCCTGCACCCCTGGCTCGGGCTTCCGCTCTTCTTCCTGGCCATGCTGGCGGTCTTCCAGGCGGTGTTCTGGCTGGGCTCGCCGCTGCAGGACGGGGTCGAGGCGCTCTTCGAGCTGGTGCGCAAGTCGGCCCTCGAGCCGCTCCTGGCTCCGCTGCCGCCGTTCGTGGGCGGGCTCCTGCTCGACGGCGTCTGGGCCGGCATCGGCACCGTGGCCGCGTTCGTCCCGCTGATCGTGGTCTTCTTCTTCTTCCTCGCGGCGGTGGAGGACAGCGGCTACCTCTCCCGCGCGGCGTTCCTCACCGACGCGTTCATGGCGCGGCTGGGGCTCGACGGGCGCGCCTTCGTGATGCTGCTCATGGGCTTCGGCTGCAACGTGCCGGCCCTCATGGGCACGCGCGTGATGCGCGACCGCCCGATGCGGCTGCTGTCCATGCTCACGATCCCGATGTCGCTGTGCTCGGCGCGGCTGCAGGTCTTCGTGTTCCTCGCCGCCGCGGTCTTCGCGCCGGCGCAGGCGCCGTGGGTGCTGTTCGGGCTCTACGTCGCGAGCTTCGCCGCGGTGATCGTCACCGCGCTCCTGTTCCGCCACCGCTTCGCGAGCCGCGAGCCCTTCGTGATCGAGCTTCCGCCCTACCGGCTGCCCACGCGTGCGCCAGGTGTGGCTGCGCGGCTGGACCGAGGTGAAGCACTTCCTGCAGCGCGCCACCCGCTTCATCTTCATCGGCGTGATCGCGGTCTGGCTCCTCACGCACCTGCCGGCGGGGGCGGCGCCCGCCGGGCCGGACACGATCGCCGGCTGGATCGGGTCGGCGCTGCAGCCCGTGCTGGGCCCGCTGGGGATCGACGAGAAGCTCGCGGTGGCGCTCATCTTCGGGTTCGTGGCGAAGGAAGTGGTCATCGGCGCCTTCGCCGTCATCTACGGCCTGGAGGGCGACGCGCTCGCCGCGGGCCTCGCGCAGTCCATGGACTGGGTGGCGGCCACGAGCTTCATGATCTTCACGCTGGTCTACACGCCGTGCCTGTCCACGGTGGCCACGCTGCGCACCGAATCCCGCAGCCTCGGGTTCACGGCGCTCGCCGTGGGCTGGCCCCTGGTCCTCGCCTGGGTGGCGAGCTTCCTCTTCTACCAGGGCATGCGCGCGCTGGGCTTCTGAAACGCGATCGGGGACGTGTCGGAACACGTCCCGATCGGGTAGGCGGTCCGGCACCGTGCCGGCGCCGGGTCGTCACTTCTTGGGCTTCGCGACCGGATAGCCGGCCTTCACCCAGTCGGCGAACTTCATGTCGACCGAGACGACGTTCGTGAAGCCCAGTTCCATCAGCGACTTGGTCGCCAGGGCGCAGCGGCCGCCGGTGGCGCAATAGAGGGTCAGGCGCTGCTTCATGTCGACTTCCTTCGGGAAGCCGAGCTCGCCCCAGATGCGGAACTCGATGAGGCCGCGCGGGACGTTGATGGCGCCCGGGACGTAGCCGTCCTCGAACTCGTTCTCCTGGCGCACGTCGATGATCTTGCCGACGGTCTTCTGCTCGATGGCCGCCTTGAACTCGTCCATCTTCATCGTCATGACCTGCTTCTTCACCGCGGCGACCATCTGGCCCACGGCGGGCGGGTAGGTCGGGGCGGGCGCGGCGGGCGGCGCCTTCTGGGCGAGCGCGAAGCCGGGCAGCAGCAGGCCGGCCGAAACGAGGAGGGTGGCGAGGAGGGTTCTGCGTTGCGCGAACATGGCGAGTTCTCCGCTGGGTTGATGACGATGACAAAGCTTATACTTCCCGCGAAGGGGCGCCGTTGACGCGAGTCAAGCGACGGGCCGCCGTGCGTGGGACGAAGGTCCCACGCGGCGACCGCGCGAAGCGGCGCTAGGACTCGCCGGCTGGATCGCGGCGACGGGCTCGGGCGCGAGGAGCGTGCCGTCGCGAAGGCCCTTCGCCGTCGCGATCGCGAGGGCGGCGATCACGAGCGAGGCCGCGGCGAGGGCGAGGATGCCCACCCCCGCGATGACGCTCCCCGGAGCCCCCAGGCGAAGCGTGAGCGCGCTGAAGGCGGCCAGGGGAAAGGACATCGCCCAGTGCGGGATCGCGAAGGGCAGGGCGAGGATGCGGCGAAGCTGCGCGAGCGCCGTGAGCAGGCTGAAGAAGGCGATGCCCCACGCGCCCCAGGTGAGCATCGGGTGGGCGCCGAACTGGGCGAGCGCGAGTCCCACGACCGACGGCGGCGCGACGAAGACGAAGACGGCAGGCTGGAGCCTTTCCGGCCAGCTCCCGTGCGTGGCGAGCCGCACCGCGATCAACGCGTGCACGATGGGCCAGAAGAAGATGCCCACGGCGAACTGCGCGGCCGACCAGTCCTCGTGGCCCAGGGGAATTCCCGCGAGCGGCACGAGCACGTTGCCCACCACGGGAATGATGAGCGCCGGCGTGAGGCTGGGCCACACGATGCCGCCGGCCTGGTTGCCGCGCCACCACTTCGCGAGCACCCACGCCGTCACCACCAGCTGGGCCACGCTGCCGGCCCACCACGCGGCGCGCGCCCAGGTGGAGGGGCCCGAAAGCGCCACGGCCGCCGTGGCGAGCAGGATCACCGAGATCGGGATCGCCGCCACGAAGGGATGGCGGACGGGGTGCGCGAAATCCTCGGCGAAGGCGTCCCCGTAGCGGCGCGCGCGGATGATGGAGGCGCCCGCGAGGACGGCGAAGACGAGTGCCTGCCGCGAAGGCGATGACGAGCGAGACGCCAGCGGCCGTCTCGCCCATCGCGGGCACGGCCCGGTACCAGGCGAGGGCGAGGCCGGAAAGGCCCATGACCACGGCGAACCAGCCGGGCATGAGGAACTTGAGCGGAGTGGGATGGGCGGGCATGGCAGGGCTTCGCCTACAGAATACCGCAGCATCCACGCGCCGCGCGCTGGGGGGTATGCGGCCGCCCGCGACTCGTACCGCGGTTGTCCGGACGATCGGGCGACTGCTATTTGCCTTCTGGAATCGCGATCTCCGGGCCGGGCGGCGCCTTGCGTGCGTTCCCGCACATAGCCGCATCCGTGCGCTATCGAACGGAAGAGCCCGTGGCGGATAGGTAGGGTGTGTCAATGCACCCTCGGAGAACCGACATGAAGATCAGCACACTCACCCTCGCATTGATGGCTTGCATCGGTTCGGGATGCGCCAGCGCGCCGTGGGCGCCCCAGGTCGGGACCTCCGGCCTGCCGAATTGCTTCGATTCCAATTTCGACGCGCGGCTGGGTCTCTTCACGATCAGGAACGCCGAAGCAAGCACGGCGAGCCAGCAATGCCTGCTCGTGGTGGGGCCGTCCGGTGACGCCGGGTCGACGTCGCGACTCGCGGCGGGCCGCTACACGATCACTCTTGCCAACGGCGGCGGCGGCGGAGCCGGCGGCGGGCAGACCGGCGGTGGTGGCGGCGGCGCCGGCGCCAAGGAAACACGGGCCACCGTCACCCTGACCGAGGGGATGTACAAGCTCACCATCGGAGCGGGCGGGCCGGGCGGAAGCGCCTGTGCCGACTTCCGGACGGTGACTTTCCCGGGCGGCCCTGGATGGGCCGGAAGTCCAAGCAACATGGTCCGTGTCGCCACCGGCGAGGTCGTCCTGGGCGTTCCCGGAGCCGACACCTATGCCCGGCCCAGTCGCGGTGAGAACGAACGGTTGTCCGGCCCGCAGGATGGACACGGAGGCTACGGCCCCGGGCAAACCACCGGCGGTGCCGGAGGGCATGACGCAACCGCCGTCAAGGACAAGCGCAGATGCCGGAGCTGGCGCGAGCAAGCTCGCATCGGGCCGTACGGGAGTGGGAGGCGAAGCCGGCGCCGAGCCGAAGGTTGTCAGTGACTCGGGTGGCGGTGGAGGCGGAGCCACCAGCAAGGGTGCCGGCGGCGGCGGCGGTGGAGAGACGCCGCGCGACGCGAACATCGCGTCGACACGCGGCTCGCTCGGCAGCGGCGGTGGCGGCGGTGGCGAATGCGATCCGGGCTCCCGCGGCGGTCACGGGTACATCGCCTTGCTCCGGAATTAGGCAGATCACGATGGCCAAATGCGAGGCCTGCGGCAACGACTACGACAAGTCCTTCGAGGTCGTGGCGCAAGGCAAGACCCATGTCTTCGACAGCTTCGAATGCGCGATCCACGTGCTCGCACCCACCTGCGTGCATTGCGGCGTGCGCATCGTCGGTCACGGCCTGGAAAAGGGCGGCCGGATGTTCTGCTGCGACCACTGCGCCGAATTGTCGGGCGTGAAGGAACTGCGCGACCGGGCCTGACGGCGCGGCCTGCCCGAAAGCCCGAACCGAGGGACGATCTCGGATCGCGACGTCGCGATTCATACCCGGCACGCGGCCGTTCTATCCCTGCACGCTCTCGCCGATGTGCTCGCAGTACTGCTTCAGGTCCTCCGGCACGCCGGACGGGCAGACGCCGCACTCGCGGTTGCCAGGCACCGCGTAGTCGATGAACCTAGGGTAGGCGAGGTCGAGATCGCGCATGATATCGACGAACTGCGCAAGCGACCTGTCACCGCCTAGCCGCGGGTTGCGCGTTCTTTCCTGGCCGATGCTGGAAACGCGCCGGCCCTTGTAGTCGTGCGCCGGGTACACCAGCGTGTCTTCACTCAACGCGAACAGCTTCTCGCGCACGCTACGGTACAGCGTGGGCGCATCGCCGTTCTGGAAATCGGTGCGTCCGCAGCCATCGATCAGCAGCGCATCGCCGGTGAATACGCGGCCGTCGGCCAGGTAGGCGTGGTGCCCATCGGTGTGCCCCGGCGTGAAGAGCGGGTCCACCCGGATGCTGCCGAGCGTCACGGGCTTGCCCTCCTCGAGCGGCATGTCCGCGCAGGCGAGCCCGTCGACCGCCGGGTGCGCGATGCGGCTGCCGGCTTCCTGCTTCAACTTGCGCGCCGCGGTGATGTGGTCGGCGTGGATGTGCGTATCGAGCGTGCAGACAAGGCGCAGGCCGAGCCGGTTCAGTTCCCCCAGGTCGCGCTGCCAGGCGGGCAGTACGGAGTCGATCAGGATCGCCTGCCCAGTCTCCTCGCAGCCGAGCAGGTAGGTATAGGTGCTCGATACCGGTTCGAAAAGTTGCCTGAAGATCATGCCGCCCACCTTGCCCAAAAGCCAGTCCGCGCACAACCCGGGGACAATGCCCCGGATACGAAAAAAAAGACCAACCGCGGATGCGGTTGGTCTCGGGTACTGGTGGTGGGGTGGCGGCCCTCAGCTAACCGTGTTAACTCAAGGGGTTATGGCAGGTTCGGGTAGCTGTTAGTTAATGCGGGAATCGCCACAATCGTAAGTGATAAACCGCTCGTCAGGGACAAGCCCCGATCGTGTTTCGGGAATTGCCTTCGCCGGCCAGTTCGATTCCTGGTTGTGCAATCGAACCCGCGTCCCGACAACGCGCATGGATCTGTTCGACCCGAAGCGGCTGTTCCTTCAGGCGTTCGCGAGGGTGGACCGGAGATGGTTCACCGGCTGCGATGAAAGGCCGAAGGGAGTCAAACGCACTGCAGTGACAACATGGCGGTTAAAGCACCGGCCGAATGGAGACTGCCATGCCTCTCAAACTCACCCGCAAGGAACTGTACGACCTGGTCTGGGCCAAGCCGCGCACCGAAATCGCTAAGCAATTGGAGATCTCGGACGTTCGGTTGGGCACGCTGTGCCGTGAGATGAACGTCCCCGCCCCGCCCCGAGGCTAGCGCTTCAAATGCTCTACCTGCTCAGCGTATGACAGTGGTTTGCGGGGATACATGGCTGGCAGCAAACTTGGCCGCCAAGGCGGGTTGCTGGTGGTTCGCAAGAACCAGCAACAACCCGCATGAACCAGCAACATCAATGTCACAAAATGATGGTGGAGTAGGACATACCGCAGCGCTAACGGGCTCCAGTCCAGAGGTTCGCGATTGTGATACCCGGATGGGATACGAACACCTCAAAATCCCTATTCACTCAAGACCTTGCGCCCGTGTTGCCGATGGTAGGGCGCGCCACGTCAAGCCAACAAAAACCTTACCAGTGGAATATTGCTGCAATTGCCGGACCATTGAAGGTCATGCTCTCAATCTTCTTGCCGGACTTCATGTCGTAGTCGAGGTAGCGCCAGGAAGCGACGACGTCGCCCCATCCGAACGAGTCGCCGATCCCGGCCATGGCCTGCCAGGTCAGCCTCGGCCACCGCGATCGAACGCGTGTAGCAGCCGACGAAGTCGTCAGCCCGTGGCCGACCGTGCACGCGCCGCGGCGGCCCGCCGCGCCATCACGACGCAGGCGACTCCGAGGGCGGTGAAGAGCGACAACAGCGCGAACGCGCTACCGTAGCTCAGCGCAAGGCGTTCGTGCAGCGTCGCGAACGCGGGCGGCGCCACGATGACGCCCGCGTAGGTCACGGTGAGGCTGCCTCCGGTGGCGAGCCCGATTCCGCCCGGCGGGCTGTGGCGCGCGATCGCGGCGATATAGACGCCATTCCACCCGAGCGCGCAGAAGCCGAAGGCGGCGCAGGCGACCATCACGGCGGGCAGCGGCCAGTGCGGCGCGATCGCCCCGGTGAGGAAGGCGCCGCCGATGGCGAGCGCGCCGTTCGCGATGAGCGCGAGCCCGCCCGATCCCAGGCGATCGGCGAGCCATCCCCATGCCAGGCGGCCGACAGCCCCGGCGGCGTGGGTCACCGATAGAACCGTGCCGGCGACCACGAGGCTGAGGCTCACGTCGCTCACGAGATAGGTGACGAGGAAGCCGGTGAGCGCGAGCTGCACGCCCGAGTAGAGGAAGGAGGCGCCGGCGAGCCAGCGCAGCGCCTTGTGCCGCCATACCATCGCCAGGCTCTGCAGCGCGGACTCGACCATCGCGGTCGCCGGCCGCCGTTCGGTATCCCACGCGCCTCGCTTGGCTTCGATGGCGAGGCCGAGCGCGACCAGCAGCAGTGCGCAGACGAGCAGCGCCGCGCGCCATCCCAGCGCCAGCGTAAGCGGCGGAAGCAGCACGCCCGAGAGCACGCCGCCGATGGGCACGCCGGTCTGCTTGATGGAAAAGAGCAGGTTCATGCTGCGTTGCGACGGCACGCGCGCGAGCAATTGGGATGCGGCGGGATTGGGAATGCCGTAGCCCAGGCCCATCACCAGCGCGCCGATGACGAGCGCGGGAATCGCGCCCACCGCCGACAAGGCGCAGCCTGCCGCGACCGTCCATAAGGAAAGCTGGCTCGTTCGCACCGCGCCATGGCGCAGCACCAGGCCGCCGGCGAACGGCGCGGAGAGCGCCGCGCCGAAGAACACGAGCCCCACCTGGTAGCCGATGAGCGCCGGGCTGACGCCGAGGTCGGCCGCGGCCCTCGGTGCGACCGCCGCAAGGGCGAGCGCGCCCAGCGTGGAAAAGGCCTGCGTCGACGTGGTGACGGCGAGGACGGCGCCCGCGGGGAGGGCAGGGGCCGTGCTCATGCGGGCACCGAGGATTGACAGGCTAGTTTCACGGATATAAAGTCGCTTTCAGCATATTGAAATAGCGGCCAATGTCCGTCAAGAGCGCCGAGCGCACACTCCTGATCCTCGAAGCCTTCGCCGAGGCGTGCCAGCCGCTGCTGCTGACCGACCTCGCGCGGCGCATCGCGGTCCCGGTCTCGACCTGCCACGGCCTGGTGCGCACGCTCAAGGCGCGCGGCTACCTCTACGAGCTCGGTGCGCGTCGCGGGTGCTATCCGACCCTTCGCTGGCTGGAGAAGGCGCGCGCCATCGCCGCGCACGACCCGGTGGCCGAGCGCGTCGCGCCGTTCCTCGAGAGCCTCGCCGAGGAAAGCGGCGAGAGCGTGCTTCTCGGCCGGCGCCTGGGCGACCGTGTCGTCTACCTCCTCGTGATCGAGTCACGCAACTCCATTCGCTACAGCGCGCAGGTCGGCGATCTGAAGCCGATGCATTCGAGCTCCGCCGGCAAGGCCCTGCTTGGCTCGCTGCCGGATGTGGAACGCTCGGAGCTGCTCGCACGCCTGAAGCTCGCACGCGTGACACCGAGCACCCTCACCAGCCGCGAAGCGCTGGAAAGGGACATCCTCGCGGGCCGGGCGCAGGGCTGGTACGCCACCCGCGGAGAGAACGTGCGCGATGTCCACGCGATCGCTGCCCCGGTGCAAGTGGGCCAGCAGATGCATGCGGTGATCATCGCCGGACCGGCGCCCCGCATGGAGGTCGCGCTGAACGCGCAAGTCAGGCGCCTGCTGAAGACCTGCAAGGCGATCGAAGCCGACGAGCGGCGGCGGAGCTGATCGATGGACCCACGCGCCCAGCAGCGGGAGGACGGCACGGATGACCTGCTCGCGGTGCTCGAGGGACCGCTGCTGCGCGTGACCATCAACCGGCCGGAGAAGCGCAACCCGCTGTCCCGTTCGCTGCTGGGCGAGCTGCGCGCAACCTTCGAGCGGCACGCCGCGAACGAGGCGCTGGTGCTCGCGGTGCTGCGCGGCGCCGCGGACAAGAGCTTCGCCGCCGGGGGCGACCTGCGCGACCTCGAGAAGGTGCGAACGATCGAGGAATCGCGCGCCCTCTTCGACCTGGGAAACGGCGCCTTCGACGCGATCCGCCGCTTTCCTGTGCCGGTCGTCGCCGCGCTCAATGGTCTGGCGGTGGGCGGGGGCGCCGAGCTCGCAGTCGCCTGCGACGTTCGCATCGCGGCCAGCCACGCGCGCATCGGCTTCGTCCAGGGCATGCTCAACATTCCCACCGCTTGGGGAGGCGGCGCCGATCTCGCCACCATCGTCGGCCCGGCGCGCGCCCTTCGCCTGATGGCCGAGGCGCCGATCCTCGATGCCGCGCAAGCTCTCGATGCAGCTCTGGTCGATGCAGTCGCCGATGCGGGCGAGGACTTCGAAGCCTTCGTCGCGCGCTTCATCGCACCGTGGCTCAAGCAGCGCCCGCAGGTGATGCGCGCCTTCAAGTGGCAGGTCGCCGCGCACAAGCTCGGCATGCCGCGCGCCGCCTCCGAGGCGCTCGACCGGGAAAATTTCGCCGCCGCGTGGAGCCACGAGGACCACTGGGCCGCGGCCGCGCGGCTACTCACGAAGGAAATGAGATGAGCGCAACACCTTCCGGCATCGAGGTCCCGGTCGTCGTCTCCCCGGAGATGGCGCCGCGACGCGACGTCGAGCCCCCCGCCGTGTTCCCGTTCACGCGCGGCATCTTTCCCGACGGCTACCGCGGCCGACCCTGGACCATCCGCCAGTACTCCGGCTTCGGCACGGCCGAGGAATCCAACGAGCGCTACAAGCTTCCTGCTGCAGCAGGGCCAGACGGGCCTGTCGGTGGCGCTCGACCTGCCGACGCAGTGCGGCTACGACCCCGACGCAGCCGATGGCGCGCCCGGAGATCGGCAAGGTCGGCGTCTCGCTGTCGAACCTCGCGAGATGGAGATCGCTGTTCGCCGGCATCGACCTCGCATCCATCTCGACGTCGTTCACGATCAACGGCACGGCCGCGATCATCTACGCGATGTACCTCGCCGTCGCCGACAAGCAGGGCGTGCCGCGCGACAAGCTCACCGGCACGATCCAGAACGACATCCTCAAGGAGTACGTCGCGCGCGGCACCTGGATCTTCCCGGTGCGCCCGTCGATGCGACTGATCGCGGACTCGATCCTCTACTCGAACGAGGTCACGCCGCGCTTCAACCCGATCTCGCATCGCCGGCGCGCACGTGCGCGACGCGGGATGCACGGCCGTCGAGGAGATGGCCTACACGCTCGCCAACGGGCTCGCCTACGTCGACGAGCTGCATCCGCCGCGGCGGCAACGTCGAGCAGTTCGCCAAGCGCCTGTCGTTCTTCTTCTACGTGCACATGGACTTCTTCGAGGAGGTCAGCCAAGTTCCGCGCCGGCGCGCCGCATCTGGGCGCAGCTGCTGCAGGAACGCTACGGCGTGAAGGACGCGAAGGCGCTGCACTTCCGCTTCGGCGTGGTCTGCGGCGGCTCGTCGCTGGTCGGCGGCGCAGCCGTACAACAACATCGTGCGCGTGGCGATCGAGAACGATGGCGGCGGTGCTGGGCGGCGCGCAGTCGATCTTCACCTGCGCCTTCGACGAGGCGTTCCAGATCCCGACGGAGTTCTCCGCCGAGCTGGCGCTGCGCACGCAGCAGATCGTGCTTACGAGAGCGGCGTCGGCCGCCACCGTCGACCCGCTCGGCGGCAGCTACTACGTCGAGTGGCTCACGGCGCGCATGGAGCAGGAGATCCGCGCGGTGATGGACGAGATCGACGACTACGGCGGCGTGGAAAAGGCGATCGAGGACGGCTGGCTGCAGCAGCGCATCGCGCGAGCGCGCGCTCGAGCGGAAGGTCGCGACCGACGCGGGCGAGCGCGTGGTGGTGGGCCAGAACCGCTATCGCCGCGAGGACCAGGCGGAGAACTACGGCGAGGTGTTCCGCCTCGATCCGGCCATCTCCGGGCGCGTGCTGGAGAAGCTCGAGCGCCTGCGGCAGACGCGCGACGCCGCCGCGGTCGAGCGCACCCTCGGCGGGCTCGAGGCCGCGGCCGCGAAGGACGACGAGAACCTCATGCCCTACCTGGTCGATTGCTGCCACGCCTACGCGACCGTGGGCGAGATGGTGGCGCGGCTCAAGGCGCGCTGGGGCGAGTTCCAGGAGCCGGTGCGACTATGAGCGGAACGTTGAAGGGCAAGCGCATCCTGATCGCCAAGCCGGGACTGGACGGCCACGATTCGGGAGCGAAGGTGATCGCGCTCGCGTTGCGCGACGCCGGCGCCGAGGTGATCTACACGGGGCTGCGCAAGTCGCCGGACTACATCGTGCGCATCGCGATCGACGAGGACGTGGACGCGGTGGGGCTGTCGATCCTCTCGGGCAGCCACAAGGAGCTCGCGCGCGAGGTCCTCGAAGGCCTGCGCCGCGAGGGGGCCGGGGACATCGCCGTCTTCGTCGGCGGCACCATTCCGCCGGAGGACCAGGGCAGGGCTGGTCGCCGAGGGCGTGCGCGCCGTCTTCACCAGCGACATGGCGCTGCAGGCCGTGATCGAGGAGCTGGCCGGCAAGCTCGCATGAACGCGCCGCTCTCGCGATTCCGCATCCTCGAGGTCGGCCACATGCTGGCGGGCCCCTACTGCGGCATGCTGCTCGCGGACCTGGGTGCCGAGGTCATCAAGATCGAGCCGCCCGAAGGCGACATCGCGCGGCGCGTGAGCCCCCATTTCATCGGCCCGCACAACGCCTACTTCGCGAGCCTGAACCGCAGCAAGAAGAGCGTGGTGCTGGACCTCGCCTCGCCGCAGGGACAGGCGGACCTGCACGCGCTCGTCGCGCGTTCCCACGGCCTCATCACGAACCTGCGGCCCTCGGCCATCCGCAAGCTCGGCCTCACGTACGAGGCGCTGAAGGAGGCGAATCCCGACATCGTCTGCCTGGCGCTCACGGGCTACGGGCTCGAGGGAAGCTATGCCGATCGCCCGGCCTACGACTACGTGATCCAGGCGCTCACCGGGGTGATGGCGATCACCGGCGACCCGCAGGCGCCGCCGACCAAGACGGGCTACTCGGCGGTCGACAACTCGGCCGGGATCATGGGGGCGTTCGCGCTCTCGGCCAAGCTCGTCGAGGGCCGCGGCGGCCAGATCGACGTCTCGATGTACGACACGATGCTTTCGCAGCTCAACTATCTCGCCGGCGCCTGGCTCAATGCCGGCGAGCGCTCGCAGCGCTACGCGAGCTCGGCGCACCCCTACGTCGTGCCGGCGCAGATCTTCCGCGCCGCCGATGGCTGGATCGCGCTCTTCATCTCCCACGACGATTTCTGGCGGCGCTTCTGCAACGAGGCGGGCCGCGCCGAGTGGACGGCCGATCCGCGCTTCGCGACGATGGCCGCCCGCAGGGAGAACCGCGAGGTGCTGATCGCGGAGCTCGCGCGGGTCGTCGAGGGCGACACCACGGCGTCCTGGGTGGAGCGGCTCGCGCCGCTCGGCGTGGTGGTGGCGCCGATAGAGACGCTCGAGGACGCGCTCGCTTCCGAGCTCGTCCGCGAGCGCGCGATGGTGGCAACGATGCAAACCGAAGGAGGACCCCTGCGAGCGGTCGGCAATCCCGTCCGCATCGCCGGGGTGGTCGACAACTATGGGCCGCCGCCGCTCCTCGACGAGCACGGCGCCCGGATACTCGGGAGGAACATATGAGATCCACGCTACGCGCATTGCTCGCCTTCGCCGCGCTCGGCCTCGCCGCCGCGCAGGTCCAGGCCTTTCCCACCAAGCAGGTGAAGATCCTCGTGCCGCAGGCCCCGGGAGGCGCCTCGGACTCGCTCTCGCGCATCATCGCGCAGAAGCTCGGCGAGAAGTGGGGCCAGCCGGTGCTGGTGGAAAACCGCGCGGGCGCGGGCGGCAATATCGGAACCGCCGAGGCCGCGAGGGCCCCGGCGGACGGGCATACCCTGCTGCTGGGTTACGTGGGCACGCACGTCATCAACCCGCACCTGTACAAGAACCTGGGATGGGATCCGGTGAAGGACTTCGTGCCCGTCGCCACGCTCGCCGCGGTGCCGTTCGTCGCGGTGGTGAACGTGGCCCTGCCGGCGAAGAGCACGCAGGAGCTGATCGCGCTCGCGCGCCTTGAAGAAGGCAAGCTCACCTACGCGTCGGCCGGCAACGGCTCCGTGAACCACCTGCTCGGAGTGCTCTTCAGCACCGCGGCCGGCGTGAAGATGACCCACGTCCCCTACAAGGGCGCGGCGCCGGCCCTGACCGACACGATCGGCGGGCAGGTCACGATGTCGTTCACCAGCTTGCCGTCGGTGGTGGGCCACATCAAGGCGGGCAGGCTGCGCGGCATCGCGGTGACCGGGCCGCAGCGTTCCGAATCCCAGCCCGATATCCCCACGCTCGCCGAATCGGGCCTGCAGGGGTTCGACGTGAACCCCTGGTTCGGCCTGCTCGCCCCGGCGGGCACGCCGGAAGCGGTGGTCAACCAGCTCAACCGCGACATCAACGAGGCGCTGCAGTCGGCCGACGTGCGCAAGCGCTTCGCCGACCAGGGCGCCATCCCGTTGGTGATGAGCCCCGCGCAGTTCGCCGCGCAGGTGAAGGGCGACCTGGAGAAGTGGGAGAAGGTCGTGCGCGACTCGGGCGCGAAGGTCGACTAGACGCGATGCCCGCGCCGGCCGCGATCGCCGAACGCATCCTCCACGGCGACCGGCGCGCGCTTGCCCGGGCCATCTCGGGGCTCGAGAAGGAAGCGCCCGGGGCCGCGGAGGTTCTCGCGGCGCTGAAGGCGCATGGCGGCCATGCCCGCGTCGTCGGCGTGACGGGTCCGCCGGGCGCCGGCAAGTCCACCCTGGTCGCGGCCATGGCGGCCGAACTCGCCGCGCGCGGCGAGAGGGTCGCGGTGGTCGCGGTCGACCCGACGAGCCCGATCTCCGGCGGGGCGCTCCTGGGCGACCGGATCCGCATGGTCGCGCTCCACGGCGACGATCGCGTCTACATCCGCTCGCTCGCCACGCGAGGTCATCCAGGGGGGCTGAGCCGTGCCACGCGCGGCATCGTCGAGCTGCTCGGCGCGGCCGGCTTCGGCACGGTGCTGGTCGAGACGGTCGGATCGGGCCAGAGCGAGACCGACATCCGGCAAGTCGCCCAAGTGTGCGTCGTGGTCTGCCCCCCGGGGCTCGGCGACGACATCCAGGCGCTCAAGGCGGGCGTGCTCGAGATCGCCGACATCTTCGTCGTGAACAAGGCGGACGTGGCGGGCGCGAAGCGCACCGAGCGCGAGCTGCTGGGGCTGGTCGCGCTGCGTGCGGCATCGAACCGCGGCGCGGCGCGCACGCCGGTGATGCGAACGACGGCGACGAGCAACGAGGGTGTCGCCGAGCTCGTGGACGCGATTCGAAATCCGTAGGGCGCGCAGCCGGTTTACAGCGCTCCGCAGCTCTGCAGGCGCTCGATGCGCTCGTCGTCGTAGCCCAGCTCGCGAAGCTGCCCTTCCGTGTGCTCGCCAAGTGCGGGAGCGATCCCCACGAGCTCGGGCTCGCCCGGGCAGCGGATCGGGCAGGCGAGACCGGGAACTTCCCGGCCAGCCGCTCGATCCATTCGGCCGTGGTGGCGGCGCCGAGGACTTGGTCGAGGTCGCGGGTGAGCTGCTCGCGGTTGGCGAGCCGCGCCTTGTAGCCGCCGTACTCGGCGCTCGCGGCCCATTCAGGCCGGCCGATGGCGCTCGCGAAGGCGCCCAGATCTTCTCCTTGTTGCACATCACGAAGATCCAGCCGTCCCGCGTGCGGTAGAGCTGGCTCGACGTAAGCGAGGGATGCACAACAAGTCGGAAGTAGTAGACCCCGAACGGGGAGCACTTCAGGGGTTGTAGCACTTCTGGGCCAACGTCCCGCCGCGGATCGAGTGGTCACCACCGGGATTGACGGCCTTGGTTTCGTAGTCCGGAATGACGACAACGTGATGCGGCTTTCCGATCCAGCGCACGACGTTGTGCTGTGCTGGGCTGGCCCAGGGGACCATTACGCCGCCGGAGGAACAGCCAAGGCGAATCAGC
>CAWGOH010000004.1:0-223447 GCA_963824135.1 uncultured beta proteobacterium
CCCGCCTTGCGGATGGCCTGCAGCACGCCCCAGCCGTCCAGGCCCGGGAGCATCACGTCGAGGATCACGAGGTCGTAGTCCTCGGAGGTGGCGAGGTGCGCGCCGTCCACGCCGTTGCGGGCGAGGTCGACCACGTACCCGGCCTCGGTGAGGCCCTGGGTGAGGTAATCACCCGTCTTCGACTCATCCTCCACGACGAGGATCTTCATGGTGCCGTTCTCCAACTGGTTCCGGGGTGTCGCGCATTCTGCTCCGTACGCGCTCGAGGCGGCCGGAACCTGACGGGATTGTAATGTCCCCGTCAGGCGCGGGTCGGCGCCCGGAAAACATCATTCGGTTCCCGCTACGAGGAGAACCCCCTTGGCCACCCTGCGCACCGCCCTTGCCCTTGCCGCCGGCCTCGCGGCCGCCGGTGCCGTGGCCCAGGGCACGGCCGCGCCCGCCGCCCGCGATCCGGCCGACCCGCGCGCCGAGGCGCCGCCGCTCGTGCACCGGTCTCCCTTCGCGGCCTATCGGGTCTTCACGGGCGACGGCCCGGGATCGTGGCGGGGCGCGAACGACGAGGTGGCGCGCATCGGTGGCTGGAAGGCCTACGCGCGCGAGGCCTACGAGGCCTCGAAGGCGGCGCAGCCCGCCCCGGGCGGGGCCGCTGGCTCTCCCGCCGCACCGCAGGAAGAAGGCATCCCCAAGGACGGGATTGTAATGTCGCGGTCAGGCGTGGGTCGGCGCGCGGAAAACATCATTCTGTTCCCGTTCCGAGGAGAGCCCGCTTGGCCACCTTGCGCACTGCCCTTGCCCTTGCCGCCGGCCTGTCGGCCGCTGGCGCCGTGGCCCAGGGCGCGGCCGCACCGGCCGCCCGCGATCCGGCCGACCCGCGCGCCGAGGCGCCGCCGCTCGTGCACCGGTCTCCCTTCGCGACCTATCGCGTCTTCGCGGGCGACGGCCCGGGATCGTGGCGGGGCGTGAACGACGAGGTGGCGCGCATCGGCGGCTGGAAGGCCTACGCGCGCGAGGCCTACGAGGCCTCGAAGGCGGCGCAGCCCGCCCCGGGCGGGGCCGCGGCGCCTCCCGCCGCGCCGCAAGAGCCGGGCATCCCGAAGTCGAAATAGTACGATGGCCTCGAACCTTTCCCACCTTCGCCGCATCGCCGCCGCCGCCCTGGGCGCCGGTGGTCCTGGCCGGCTGCGCGTCCTTCGCGCCCGACGGCGGCTTCGGCCCGGTGGGCGAGGCCGTGCGCAGCCAGACCGGCAAGGAGGTGGCGTGGGCGCGCACCGACGCCGACCGCGAGGCCCTCGACGCCCGCGTGGCGCAGCTCCTCGCCAAGGGGCCGCTCTCGGCGGACGACGCCGTCCAGGTGGCCCTCCTCAACAACCGCGGCCTGCAGGCTTCGCTCGCGGAGCTTGGGCTGGCCGAGGCCGACCTCGTGCAGGCCGGGCGCCTGTCCAACCCGCGCATCGCGCTGCACCGCGTGCCCGACGAGCACCACTACAAGTTCGAGCAGGCGCTGTCCTTCAACATCTGGTCCCTGGTCACGATGCCGCTCGCCACGGAGGTGGAGCAGCGGCGCTTCGCCGGGGCGCAGCAGCGCGCCATCCTCGAGGTGCTGCGCCTGGCTTCCGACACGCGCAAGGCCTGGGTCGCCGCGGTGGCCGCCGAGGAGTCGCTTCGCTACATGCGCCAGGTGCGGCTCGCCGCCGACGCCGGGGCGGAGCTCGCGGCGCGCATGGCCAAGGCGGGCAACTGGAGCACGCTGGAGCGCGCCCGCGAGCAGGGCTTCTACGCCGACGCGGCGCTGGCCGCCGCCCGCGCGGAGCAGGCCGCGAGCAGCTCGCGCGAGCAGCTCACCCGGCTCCTCGGGCTGTGGGGAAACCAGGCCGCGGCGCTCACGCTGCCCGAGCGCCTTCCCGACCTGCCGGCCACGGCGCAGGAGCGGCCGGACATCGAGCGCGAGGCGATGGCGCGGCGGCTCGACGTGCGCGCGGCCGTGCTCGACACGCAGGCCGTCGCGGCCAACCTCGGCCTCACGCGCGCGACTCGCTTCATCAACGTGCTGGAAGTCGGCGTGAGCCGCGAGCAGGAGGGGCGCGGCGAGCCGTGGGTGCGCGGCTACGAGATCGCGCTGGAGCTGCCGCTCTTCGACTTCGGCACGGCGCGCGTGGCGCGCGCCGAGACCGTCTACCGCCAGTCGCTCGACCGCGCGGCGCAGGCCGCGATCGACGCGCGCTCCGAGGTCCGCGAGGCCTACCGCCACTACCGCCTGAGCCACGACATCGCGAAGCACTACCGCGACGAGATCGTGCCGCTCAGGAAGCGCATCGCCGAGGAGAACCTGCTGCGCTACAACGGCATGCTCATCGGCGTCTTCGACCTGCTGGCGGACGCCCGCGCGCAGATCGCGAGCGTCGGCGGCTACGTCGAGGCGCTGCGCGACTTCTGGATCGCCGAGGCCGACCTGGGCATGGCGATGATCGGCCGCGCCGCGCCGCCGTCCGTGGCGCGCGCCGCGATGCCGCAGGCCGAATCCGGCGGCGGGCACTGAGCGACAAGGGACCGACCATGGCATCGCGACGCGACTTCTTCCGTAACGCCGGCCTCGCCGGCGCGGCCATTGCCGCAGGCGCGGTGAGCCGCGTGTCGCTCGCGGCGCTCCCCGAGCCGGTGATCATGGACAAGGCCGAGACGCAGCCGCCGCTCGTCCCCGCCAGCGGCCGCCCCTACAACCCGGTGGTGACGCTCAACGGCTGGACGCTGCCCTGGCGCATGGTGAACGGCGTGAAGGAGTTCCACCTCGTGGCCGAGCCCGTGATCCGCGAGATCGCGCCCGGCATGAAGGCGCACCTGTGGGGCTACAACGGGCAGAGCCCCGGGCCCACGATCGAGGTGGTCGAGGGCGACCGCGTGCGCATCTTCGTGACCAACCGCCTCCCGGAGCACACCACGATCCACTGGCACGGGCAGCGCATCCCCAACGGCATGGACGGCGTGGGCGGCCTCAACCAGAAGCAGATCCCGGTGGGCAAGACCTTCGTCTACGAGTTCGTGGCGCGCCGGCCGGGCACCTTCATGTACCACCCGCACGCCGACGAGATGACGCAGATGGCCATGGGCATGATGGGCTTCTGGGTCACGCACCCGAAGGGCGCGCACCCGCTCATCGACCCCGTGGACCGCGACTTCTGCTTCCTGCTCAACGCCTACGACATCGACCCGGGCAGCTTCACGCCGAAGGTCAACACGATGCTCGACTTCAACCTGTGGACCTGGAACAGCCGCGCCTTCCCCGGCATCGACTCGCTCAACGTGCGCCTGAACGACAAGGTGAGGATCCGCATCGGCAACCTCACCATGACCAACCACCCGATCCACCTGCACGGCCACGAGTTCCTGGTGACCGGCACCGACGGGGGGCCCACGCCCAAGTCCACGCGCTGGCCCGAGGTGACGACCGACGTGGCCGTGGGGCAGATGCGCCAGGTCGAGCTCGTGGCCGACGAGGAGGGCGACTGGGCCTTCCACTGCCACAAGTCGCACCACACGATGAACGCGATGGGCCACGGCGTGCCGACGATGATCGGCGTGGACCACCGCGAGGTCGTGAAGACCATCACCTCGCTCATTCCCGACTACATGGTGATGGGCGAGCGCGGCATGGCCGACATGGGCGAGATGGAGATGCCGCTGCCGGACAACACGCTGCCGATGATGACCGGCACCGGCCCCTACGGGCCCGTGGAGATGGGCGGCATGTTCACCGTCTTCAAGGTGCGCCGCGACCAGAAGCCCGGCGACTACAAGGATCCGGGCTGGTACAGGCAGCCGGCGGGCACGCAGGCGTACGAATGGACCGGCCCGATCACGGAGCCGGCGCGCTTCAAGTCCGAGGGCGGGCAGTCGATGCCGGCCGCCGGAAGACCCCCGGTTTCCGAAGTCCGCGTGCGCAAGCCCGGCGGCCACTCGGACCATTGATCGATTCCACCAAGGAGAACCGCTTCATGAATCGCCTTGCCCTCAACGCCGCTCTCGCCGCGGCGCTCGTGGCGACCTCCCCGGCCACCTTCGCCCATGCCGACAAGCACGACGACATGAAGCCCGCCAAGGCCCGCGCGATCTCGACCGAGGAGCACTCCTTCGGCCGGCAGGGGGACCCGAGGAAGGTATCGCGCACGGTGACCGTCGACATGAGCGACGCGATGCGCTTCAGCCCGTCGGAAGTGCGCGTGAAGCAGGGCGAGACCATCCGCTTCGTGGCGAAGAACGGCGGCAAGGTCATGCACGAGATGGTGCTCGGCAACCTCGCGGAGCTGAAGGCCCACGGCGAGCTGATGAAGAAATTTCCGAACATGGAGCACGACGAGCCCTACATGGCGCACGTCCCGCCCGGCAAGACGCAGGAAATCGTCTGGACGTTCACGAAGGCGGGCGAGTTCCACTACGGCTGCCTGCTTCCCGGCCACCTCGAGGCCGGGATGATCGGCCGCGTCATCGTCGCCGCGAACTAGGCGCGACTTTTCCGAAACCCATTCCCTACCAGGAGAACTCCCCATGAAGTCCATCGTCCTCGCCGCGGCCGTCGCCGCCCTCGCTGCCGGTCCGGTGGCCGCGCAGACACCGCATCATGACCATTCGTCCCGCGAGCACGCCACGATGGCGCAGGCACCCGCGGCGACGCTGGCCGATGGCGAGGTGCGCAAGGTCGACAAGGACGCCGGCAAGATCACGCTCAAGCACGGCCCGATCAAGAGCCTGGACATGCCGCCCATGACGATGGTCTTCCAGGTGAAGGACCGCGCGTTCCTCGACAAGGTGAAGGCCGGCGACAAGGTCAAGTTCGCCGCCGAGGAAAAGGCGGGGGCCTACATCGTCACGGCCATCGAAGCGTCGAAATAGCGGGACGAACCGGCCGCGCGGTGCCGCATCCTCGGGACCATCTCCCGAGGCGGCCAATGTGCGGCGGCGTACAGATTCGTGGTCTTGCCACGTGTAATCGTTGCCATTCGCATCCGATGTCGCTCGTGAAGCGAAGAGGGGCATGCCATGGAAATGAGTACGCGTGAACTGTGGACCGTGCTGCACGGGATGGGTTTCGGCGCGTTGTTCCTGCTGGCATTTACCGGGGCGATGGTCGCGCTGGCCCGGATGTCCGGGAACGGCTCTTCGGGAGCGCCCGATCACGGGGACCAGGCGATGCTGCGGGTCTTCCTGATCGGCATGGCCGTCCTGGCATGGGCGTCCGTGCTCTCCGGAACCTACATCGTCTATCCCTGGTACCGCGCCGCGCCCCCGGCAGGGACGATCGACCTGGCCGAGTATCCCCGGTACCTGCTGCTCTCGCGCGCGACGACGAGCGAGTGGCACCACCTCGGCATGGAGTGGAAGGAACACGTGGCCTGGATCGCCCCGATCGCGATGACGATGGTCGCGTACCTGTACACGAAATATGGCCGTGGCCTCGCAAGACACAGTGGCCTGCGCGCCGCCGCGCTGGGCTTCCTGCTGGCCGCCTTCCTCTCCTCCGGCGTCGCGGGAGCGTTCGGTGCCTTCCTCAACAAGTACGCGCCGGTACGCGGCGGCGAAGCGATCCAGTTGATGAAGGGAGCATGAACATGGCCATGAACCCGGGACCGGCGAGAGAGGTGGAGTTGCCCAACGGCGCGGGGGCGGCAGCCCTCCTGGCCGCGGGCATCGGATGCGCCGCGCTGGGCGCGTTGACGGTCCTGGCCGATGCATTCGGCGGCCTGAAGGGCCTGCTGAACATCTACAACCCCGCGGGACCGCTCTCGGGCGTGACGACATTGGCGATCGTCGTCTGGCTGGCGGCCTGGTTCGTCCTGGCGAGGAAGTGGGAAGGGCGGGACCTGGCGCTGACGTGGATCGGCATCGGCTCCTTCGCCTTGCTGGCAATCGGCTTCGCGCTGACCTTTCCGCCGGCGGCGGCCCTGCTGCAGGGCAAGTAACCCGCGGGTCGATCCCGGGGAGAGCGAGGCAAGGCCATGGCAATCGATCCCGCTCGCGGCATGCAGGTCGACGCAAAGCCGGCCATCGCGGTCGCGGTGCCGCCGGGATCCACCTATACCTGTCCGATGCACCCCGAGATCATGCGGGACGCGCCGGGCGACTGCCCCATCTGTGGCATGGCGCTGGTGCCCATCGCGGGCACGGGCGCAGGCACAGGCAACGACGACGATGCCGGATTGGCCGACCTCACGCGCCGGCTGTGGATCGGCGTCGCGCTGTCGATCCCGCTCGTGGTGCTCGCGATGTCGCCGATGGTCGGCCTTCACGACCTCTTCGGCCTCCCGCCGCGGGCGCGCGGCTGGGTCGAGTTCGCGCTGGGGACGCCCGTCGTCCTGTGGGTCGGCTGGCCGATCCTGCGCAAGTTCTGGTTCTCCCTGGCGCATCGCGCGCTCAACATGTATTCCCTCATCGGGCTCGGGGTCGGGCTCGCCTACCTGTTCAGCCTCGCCGCGGTGCTGGCGCCCGGCTGGTTCCCCGCGGAGTTCCGCGAGCACGACGGTGCGGTGGGCACCTACTTCGAGGCGGCCGCCGTGATCGTGACGCTGGTGATGCTCGGCGACGTGCTGCAGCTTCGCGCGATGGGACAGACCAGCCAGGCCATCCGGCAACTGCTGAAGCTCGCGCCCAACCTCGCCTGGCGATTGCGCGACGACGGCACCGAGGAGCAGGTGGCGCTGGACACGGTCGTCGTCGGCGACAGGCTGCGCGTGAAGCCGGGCGAGAAGGTGCCGGTCGACGGCTCGGTGCTCGAAGGCACCAGTCGCGTCGACGAGTCGATGGTCACCGGCGAGCCGGTGCCGGTCGCCAAGGCCGCGGGGGACAAGGTCACCGGGGCGACCGTGAACGGCGAACGGCTCGCTGGTCATCCGCGCCGAGCGGGTGGGCGCCGACACGCTGCTCGCCCGGATCGTCCACATGGTGGGGGAGGCGCAGCGCACCCGTGCGCCGATCCAGCGGCTCGCCGACGTCATCGCCGCGTACTTCGTCCAGGTCGTCGTGGCGATCGCCGTGGTCACGGCAATCGTGTGGTGGTTCCTCGGGCCGGAGCCGAGATTCGCCTACGCGTTCCTCAACGCCATCGCGGTGCTGATCATCGCCTGCCCATGCGCCGTCGGCCTCGCCACGCCCATCTCGATGACGGTCGCCATGGGCCTAGGCGCGCGCAGCGGCATCCTGTTCCGCAATGCCGAGGCGATCGAGCGCATGCGCGATATCGACACGGTCGTGGTCGACAAGACCGGCACGCTGACGCTGGGCCATCCGGCGCTGACCGACTTCGTCGTCGAAGGCATTCCGGAGGGCGATGCGCTGGCCCTGGTGGCGGGCGTGGAGCAGCTATCCGAGCATCCGATCGCGCTCGCGATCGTGGAGGGCGCGAAGGCGCGCGGCGGGGCGCCGGGAGCGGCCACGGCATTCGAGGCCGTGAATGGCCTGGGCGTGCAGGCGCGAGGTCGACGGCAGGCGGGTGCTCGTGGGGAGCCGCGGCTTCCTCGCGCAGCACAAGGTGGACATGGCGCGCTGGGAGAAGCAGGCGGACGGCTGGCGGGCGGACGCGAAGACGGTGGTGTTCTTCGCCATCGACGGCGCGGCTGCCGGCATGGCGGCTGTCGCCGATCCGATCAAGGAAGGCACGCGGGAAGCGATCGCGACGCTCAAGGGCACGGGCGTTCGCATCGTCATGCTCACCGGCGACTCCCGCGGCACGGCAGAGGCCGTCGCGAGGCAGCTCGGCATCGACGAGGCGCTTGCCGAAGTGCTGCCCGGAGGACAAGGCGGCGCACGTGAAGCGCCTGCAGGCGGAAGGGCGAAAGGTGGCGATGGCGGGCGACGGCATCAACGACGCGCCTGCGCTGGCGCAGGCCGATGTCGGCATCGCCATGGGCACGGGCACCGACGTGGCCATGGAAAGCGCGGGCGTGACCTTGGTGAAGGGCGACTTGCGCGGGATCGCGCGCGCCGCGGTACTTTCGCGCGCCACGATGCGCAACATCCGGCAGAACCTCGCTTTCGCGTTCGGCTACAACGCGCTCGGCATTCCGGTTGCCGCGGGCGTTCTCTACCCGGCGTTCGGCTTGTTGCTGTCTCCGGTGTTCGCCGGCGCCGCGATGGCGCTGAGCTCCGTGTCGGTCGTCACCAACGCGCTGCGGCTCAATCGCGTGAGGCTGTGAGCGGGGCGGTCCCGAAGGCCCGCCCCTTCGGGACCTCAGCCGCCGCTCTGCTTCGTGAAGTCCTTCAGGAAGGCCTCGGTCTGCTTGCTGTCGAGCTTGCCCGTCTTCCTCGTGTCCATCCTGTCGAACATCTTCTCCATGTGCTTCGTCATCTCGGCCTTGGACATCATGCCGTCGTGATCCATGTCGCACGACTTCATGAAGGCGTCCATGTCGTGCTTCATCATGCCCGTGCCCTGATTCATCGCCCCCATGTCGTGCTTCATCGGCGGGTCCGCCGCGAAGGCGGCCGGTGCGGCCACCAGCGAGGCGGCGATCATCGAGCTGGCAAGCAGGTTCAGGATTTTCATGTTCATGTCCTTGTTGGTTCGTGGGTGAGCCCCGGTCCTTCGCGCGAGATGGCGCGCCATGTCGGCGTCATGAACCGTGTGGGGTAGTGAGCCAGCCTAGCGCACCGACCCCCGCCATCCGGTGGCCCGCAGATTACAAACCCGTAAGGAACCGGCGACGCGATGGCGACGATGACGCGATGACTGCGTCTGCCAGCGCACGGACGGCAGCAGGGAGCCTGCGTAGCGTTGGTGCGACTTCCACAACGACGCGAAGGAGAACTCATGAACATGATGCGTGCAAGCCTTGCTGGATTGGTGCCGCTGCTGTCCACCGGTGTCGCCTCGGCGCAGAGCGGAAACATGATGAATGGCGGCATGGGCGGCTACGGCTGGATGGGGGGATACGGCGGATTCTGGCTGCCGATCCTCGTGGTCATCGCGATCGCGGGCCTGGTGGTGTGGGTCATGAAGCAAAAGGGCAAGTGATGCAGGCGTGACGCCACCTCGCCTGCGCGAGGTGGCGGCCGCGATGGGGCGCTTCGGGCAGGATCAGGAGCCGGCGGAACGCTCCAGGGCGATGCGCTGCTGCTCGGTGAGCGGCTTCGTGTCGGCGAGCCTGTCCATGTGCCCGACCGGGTCGTCGACGTGCACGAGGCGCCCGCCCTGGAACCGGTACTCCATCGGGCGAATCTGCCAACCGGATTCGTCGCTGATGAAGACATACTGACGGTCGGCGGAAATTTCGCCGGGGTTCAGCGCCTTCGTGGCGGCGGGCGCGATGCGAGTCGTGGCGGGATCGTTCTTGGTGATGACGATCTGGGTTCCCGCTTCGTCGTTGGTGGTGATCCAGGTGACATCGGCGAGCGCCGCAAGCGGCGTGCCCAGGATCATGGTCGTGCCGAGTGCAATGAGTGCCTTGCGGGACTTCATGTCTTTCTCCTGCGTGGGTTGCACCGTCGGTGGACGGGAACCGGCGACGGCCGGTATGGAACCCACTTTATGGGGCGCCTGCTGACTGCATCGGTGCGCTGGGATTACAAAGGTGTCGAAAAAGGCAGTCGAACGAGCGGTGACGATTCCATCGGCCGCGGGCGGGCCTTGGCTTTCAGGAATGTAATCGCTGCGTAACCTCGCGATCAGCGCGCTGCAAGCAACCATGAAATATGCGACGACTTCTCGCCGCAGGTTGAGGCAGGTCAAGAGGGCGTGCCATCTGCTGCGGAGGATGGGGGCCTTCCCGCTCGCGGCATTTCCCTGCTAGTCATGGAGCGCGCGCTCCTCGAAACACTGAAAGGATGATGTCATGAAGAGAATCCTCGCATTCGCACTAGCCGCCCTCGTTTCGGGCGCATCGCTCGGCCAGATGATGGGAGGACGACTTTCGACCTCGACGTACTTTCCGATGGTGGACGGCGCGCGATACGAGTACATGCACACGGGTGGGCCTTGGGCGTCGAGCACGATGGTCGTTCGCGGCGGGCAGACATGGGCGGGGCAGGGCGGGCTGTACGCCATGCATGCCACGTACACGTGCAACATAGGCGTGCCCTGCGCGACGGACGCGACCGATTTCTTCGGCATGGGCCCCGGAGGCGTCTACCATTACGGCGGCATCGGGGCGGATCCTGCCGGCATGCAGTACTCCATGATGACCTTCACGAGTCCCGAGTGGATCCTCAAGGATCCCGTGTACCCGGGGTCGATGATGACCGGCGGCGGATATGCGAACGCGGAGTCGTGGACGGCCACCGTGCACGGATCAGGCAACTTGATGGGCGCGCAGAACTACATGAGCACGTATTTCGCGCAGGACCTCGAGACCATCACGACGCCGGCGGGCACGTTCGGCAACGTTCTGCACGTCAGGGAGCAGCGCGGGTCGGGGGCCATTCGCGACGTCTGGTATGCGCCCGGCGTGGGGATGGTGATGATGGACGACGGGATCCAGGTGACGAAGCTCGCCGGCTACACGATGCCCGGCGCCGCCGGCCAGCCTGCCGGTGGTGCGGCGGCGCTACCGTTCATGCCGTTCAACGGCCTGTGGTGGAATCCCGATGAATCGGGGTCGGGCTACAACATTCAGGTCCAGCGCGACGTCATGGTCGTGACCATGTTTGCGTACACGGCCGCGGGCGAGCCCGTGTGGTACTACGCGCCGGGGCGGCTCGCCGGAACGGGTGCGGGTGTTACATGGTCGTCGACGCTCGATCGCTATCGCGGCGGCCAGTGCGCGCCGTGTGCGTATGTGCGCCCGACAGGTGCGGGAAACGACGGAGCGTTCTCGATCGTCTTCGATTCGCCCGTTTCCGCCACGGTACAACTGCCCGGCGGGCGCACGACCCGCATCCAACCCCAGCCCTGGTAGCGATTGCCTTCGCGGGCGAAAGGGGCTGCTGGGCGGAGCTTCGGGAGGACCGGCCCTGACCGATGCGGTAAAATTCGCGCCCGAGATGGCCACCGAGAAACCCCGCGCGGTCGCGTTCTTCGGCGCCCAGTTCGAGCGCCAGATCGCCGCCCACGACTACCAGCTGAACCCGTTCGAGGAGCGGGCCCTGCCGTACCTTTCCGGCAAGGTCCTCGACCTCGGCTGCGGCCTGGGCAACCTCGCCCTCGCGGCCGCCGCGCGCGGCGCGCACGTCACGGCCTACGACGCCTGCGAGATCGCGGTGGAGGACCTCGCCGATCGCGCCATCGCATCGGGACACGACGTCTGGGTGAAGGCCGTGGACCTGAAGGGCTGGCGGCCCGAGGAAACCTACGATGCGGTCAACTGCATCGGGCTCCTCATGTTCTTCGCGCGCGAGGAAGCACTCGCGGGCCTCGCCGCCGTGCGCGACGCGGTGCGGCCGGGCGGCGTCGCGGTCGTGAACGCGATGATCGCCGGCTCGACCTTCCTCGCGATGTTCGACCCCGACGGCGTACTACCTCTTCGAGCCGGACGAGATCGCCGCGCCCTTCGCCGGGCTGGGAGGTGCTGCACGACAGCGTCGAGGAGTTCCCCGCGCCCGGCGACAAGGTGAAGCGCTTCCGCACCCTCATCGCCCGGCGCCCGGCCTGAGCGGCGCGCGCCTACTTCTTCAGGCCGGCCCGGTAGCGTTCGATCCGCAGGGCGAGGCCCGGACGGGACGCGCTCGCCTCCAGCGCGGCCATGTCGGCGGCGCGATGGTCGGGGCGGGTGGCGCGGCGGACCCGTTCCATCGTCTCGCGGTCGGCCACCGGCGGCGCGCATCGCGCGGCAAGCCACGCGTCGATGTCGCCCTCGACGAGATCGGAGGCGAGGCCCGCGGCGAGCGCGGCGGCGCAATCGTGCGTCGCGCCTTCGGTGACGAGCGGGCGGGCGCGATCCCAGCCGACCAGCTCGACCAGCCGCCGCGTGCCCAGGACGATCCCGAAGGCGGTGCCCGGAAAGCGCAGCGTCGCCTCCGGCGTGCAGGCGCGCACGTCGCAGGAGGCGAAGAGGTCGGCGCCCGCGCCCCACGCCCGCCCCGTGGCGACGGCGACGGTGCGCACCGGCGCGTGCCACACGGCCTGCAGCAGTTCCTCGAGGGCGATGAAGCGCGCGCGCAGCGTGGCGTCGGTCTCGTGCTCGAGGTCGGAGAGGTCGAACCCGGTGCAGAAGTGCCGCCCGCGGCCGCGGATGACGAGCGTGTGCGTGGCCGGGTCGGCGACGGCGGCGTCGATGGCGGCGCGCAGCGCGTCGACGGACGCGGCCGAGAGCGCGTTGGCCTTCTCCGGCCGGTCCAGCCAGGCGGTGGCCACGCCCCCGCTCATGCGATCGAGGCGCGCACGGCGGCGGAGCGGTCCCAGAGGTTGGGCACGGTGGCGATCGAGTAGCCCGAGACGAAGTCCTTCGCGGCTCCGGTGGCCGCGTCGTACACGTGCCGGCGCACGGCGCCGATGTTGGCGCCGTAGACGTGGATGCTGATCGACGGACGGTCCTCGAGCGCGTTGGCCACGGTGTGGATGTCGCCCACCGTGGGCGAGACGGCCTCGATCTCCCCGGGCGAGAGCACCTTCTCGCTCGCCCACCGGATGCACGCTCCCGTCGGCCGCGCGCTCGTAGCGGCGGCAGCGCTCGGCGCCGCGCAGCATGCCCACGAGCCCCCATACCGTGTGGTCGTGGACGGGCGTCTTCTGCCCCGGCCCCCAGACGAAGCTCACCACCGAGAAGCGCTCGAGCGGGTCGCAGTGCAGCAGGTACTGGCGGTAGAACTGCGGGTCGGGCCGCGTGCATTCCTCGGGCAGCCACGCGCCGTCCGCGATGAGCCGCGCGAGCAGGGGCCGCGCGGCCTCGAGGATCGTCGCCTCGTCGTCGGTGCGTTCCACGAGCCGCGTCATGGCCTTCACGAAGTCGCGAAGCGGCGCGATGCGATCGGTGTCGTTCGTCATGGGACCTCCTTCTTCACGGCGGCGCGCAGCTGCCGCGTGTGCTCGCCGAGGGCGGGAAACGTCGCGTCGACCGCGACGGGCGCGCCGTCCAGCCGCACGGGGCAGCCGACGGTGCGCGTCGCGTGCCCGCCCGGAAGCGTCGCGGGGACCGCGAGGCCCAGGTGCGCGGCCTGCGGGTCGGCGAGCGCCTCGGCGTAGCCGTTGATGGGCGCGCAGGGCACGCCCGCGGCGCGAAAGCGCGCGAGCCAGTCCGAGGCCGGCGCCGCGGCGAAGCGCGCCTCGAGCATCTCCTTCAGCGCGACCTGGTTGGCGGCGCGCAGCGTGGTCGAGGCGAAGCGCGCCTCGCCGGCCCACTCGGGGGCGCCCACCACCTCGCACACCGCCTGCCAGAGCTTGTCGTTGCCGGCGGCGATCGCGAACCAGCCGTCGGCGGCGCGGAAGGCCTGGTAGGGCGCGTTCCTCGGGTGCGCGGAGCCGAGCTTGCGCGGGTTCCTGCCGGTGCCGAAGTACTCGCTCGTCTGCAGGGCCGCGACGGCCAGCGTGGTGGCGAACATCGGCACGTCGATCGTGCCGCCGGGCCCGCCGGCGCGCACGCGCGTGACGAGGGCCATGATCGAGAAGGCGGCATAGAGCCCGGCGGTGAAGTCCGAGATCGGCACGCCGCACTTCACCGGAGGGCCGCCCTCCTCGCCCGTCACGCTCATCACGCCGGTGGCGGCCTGGATGGTGAGGTCGAAGCCGCCCTCGGCCGAGCGCGGGCCCGACTGCCCGAACGCCGAGACCGAGCAGTAGACGAGCGAAGGCTTGCGCGGGCCGAACCAGTCCCAGCCCAGCCCCAGGCGCTGCATCACGCCGGGGCGGTTGTTCTCGACGAGCACGTCGGACTCCAGCACGAGGGCGCGCGCGAAATCGCGGTCGGCGGGGTTCTTGAGGTCCAGCGCGACGCTCTTCTTGCCGCGGTTGATGGAGGCGAAGTTCTCGCTGTAGCCGCCGTTCACCGGCGGCCACTGGCGCATGGCGTCGCCCTCGGGCGGCTCCACCTTCACCACCTCGGCGCCGTAGTCCGCGAGCAGCATGCCGCAGAACGGGCCGGCGGCGACCTGGCAGAACTCGACGACCTTGAGGCCCGCGAGGGGAGCGGTGGCGGTGGGCATGGCGTGGGCGCGCGAGGCGTCGCGGGGACGGAGGACGGCAGGATACACCGGCGCCGGGGCCGGCCCGACTCGCGTAACCTTGCCGGCGTGAGCCCCCGATCGATCACCGCGGCCTCCCGACTCGCGCTCGCCGCCGCGGTGGCGGCCATCACCTGGCTCGCGACGACGGACCGCACGCTGCCGGAGCTGGCGGGCGTCTCCGACAAGCTCAATCACGTGATCGCCTTCCTCGCGCTGGGCCTGCTCGCCGACCGGTCCTTCCCGCAGGCCCGCTTCGGCCTGGCCAAGATCGCCGCGCTCCTCGCCTACGGCGCGGCCATCGAGGCGGTGCAGTACTTCCTGCCGTGGCGCGAGGCATCCCTCCTCGACGTCCTCGCCGACGCGGCGGGCATCGCGCTCTACGCGGCCGCGCGGCCGCTCTTCTTGATGATTCCGGTGTTTCGCCCGCCGCCGAACGGCTAACATCGCCCGCGACCTCCCCCTGGAACGCACCCCATGAGCTCGATCGCCGCCCCCACCTCCGCCCCGCGCTGGTCCTGGCTTCCCGCCACCGGCACCTGGAAGTACCACGCGCTCCTCGTCGGCCTGGGCATCTTCGTGCTCGGGCCCCTGGGCGGCGTGACCGCCTCGTACATGAACTTCTCCCTGGGCTTCTTCGTGGGCGGCCAGGTGCTCGCGGGCATCCTCGGCTCCACCGTCACCTTCGGCTACGGCGCCGAGGGCAAGCACGGGGCGAACTACATGCAGACGGCCGCGGCGTCGGTCGCGGGCATGAGCGGCATGGGCGTCCTCATCCAGGCCATGGTGTGGATGGGGCTTCCGCAGCCGCCCGCCTGGCAGCTCGTGACCTACATGCTCTGCATCGGCATGTTCGGCGTGGGCGTGGGCATGCTCTACACGCCGATGCTGGTGGACCGCATGCAGCTCACCTACCCCTCGGGCCTCGCGGTGGCCAACATCCTGCGCGCCCTCACCGACCCGGTGCTGCTGCGCCAGTCCGTCGCCAAGCTCGGCAGCGGCATCGCGGCGGGCATCGTCGGCGGGCATCGCCGCGGGCAAGGTCGCCTTCCTGGGCGCGATCGAGCTCTCCACCTCGACGCTGGGCGCCGGCATGCTCGTGGGCGCGCGCATCGGCATCCCCGCCATCACCTCCGGGCTCGTCTTCTGGGCGCTGATCCCGTACTTCGTCTCCATCGGCTGGCTGAAGGAGGGCGAGCCCTTCCGCAAGATCGCCTTCCTCATCGCGCTGGGCCTCATCATGGGCGCGGCCCTCATCGACATCGCGATCGTGCTCAAGGAGGCCGCGGCGCGCCTGGGCGGCAAGGGCCCCGCCGTGGAGCCGCAGGCCGAGTGGAAGCGCGTCAACACCACCCGGCTCCTCGCCTGGGTCGTCTTCTGGGGCGCGGGCATCGTGGTCACCGGCCACCTGGTGCTGGGCGCGCCCGTGGGCTTCCTCCTCTTCGCCATCGCCCTCGTGTTCGTGTTCGTGATGGTGAACGGCATCTCGGTGGGCGTGAGCGACTCCAACCCGATCTCCTCCGCCTTCGTGGTGAGCGTCGTGCTCATGGCCGCGCTGGGCCTCAAGGACCCGGTGGTGGGGCTCATCGCCGGCATGGTGCTCCTCATCTCCACGAGCATCGGCTGCGACATGCAGCAGGACCGCTCCACGGGCTGGCGGCTGGGCACCAACCGCGTGCTGCAGTTCCGCTACCAGGTGGTGGGCGTGCTCATGGGCGCGATCATGGCGGTGGTGTTCGCCACGCTCTTCATGAAGGCCTACCCGGTGCTGCAGCTCGACCAGACGGTGATGAAGGCGGGCGAGCAGCCCGCGGAGTGGAGCGCCGCCATGACCTACAAGTTCGTGGGCGTGCTGCGCTCCCTCACCGACGACCAGCCGCACCAGCGCACGGCCATCTGGGTGGGCGTGGCCATCGGCTTCGCCTTCCAGCTCGCGAGGAAGCTCCTGAGGGCGAACGCGGCCTACAAGCGCTTCGTGGCGAGCGGCCGGCGCGGCTTCGCGACGGACTTCGTGATCGACGCGATCCTGCTGCCCTCGCCCTACGCCTCGTCGTTCGGCGGCTTCGTGAACCTGCACACCTCGCTGTGGTTCGGCGCCGGCGGCATCCTCTCGAGCTTCGTCAACACCGTCGCGAAGAGGAAGCCCGCGCCGGGCGAGAAGGCGATGCCCGAGGACATGAGCACGACCTCCCTCGTCGGCGGCGGCCTCATCGCGGGCGATTCGCTCGCGGCGCTGGGGCTGGGGATCGCGGGGCTCCTGGGGACGGTGCTCGGGTAAACTGTCCGGGAAAGGTCCACCACGGCGTCGCCTCTGCCCGCATGTCCCCGAACCCGCCCCAGGGCGATCCACGCACCCTCATGGCCGCGGTGCTGTTTGCGGACCTCGTGGGCTATTCGAGGAAGCCGGTGGCCGACCAGTTCGCCGCCAAGGGCTCGTTTCACGAATTGCTCCAGGGCGTGCTCGCGCCGCTCGATCCCGATTCGCGAATGGTGCTGGACACGGGCGACGGGGCGGCGATCGCCTTCCTGGCCGATCCCGAGCACGCGCTCTATGTGGCGCTTGAGCTTCAAGCCAGGCTCGCGTCGGCGGCCGCCGGCGGCCTGCTGAAATCGCGCCGACCTGCGGCTCGGAATGAATCTCGGGCCGGTGAGGCGCATGGTCGATCTCAACGGCCACTCCAACCTCGTGGGCGAAGGCATGAACACCGCGGAGCGGGTGATGAGCTTCGCCTCTCCGGGCGAGATCACCGCCTCGCGCGCCTATTGCGACGCCATCTCGTGCCTGCGGGAAAGCTACCGGCGCCTGTTCGAATCCGCTCGGCATGCGCGCCGACAAGCACGGCCGCGAACATGAGGTATTCAGGGTGGTCGCCACCAACACGACGCTGGAGGAGGCCCGATCCAGCGTCGGCACCGGCGCCGGCGGCAGCGGCCTCGAGGTGCCGGATCAGCGCGCAGAAAGGCTTGCCGTCGACCCCGGCGGCGGTCGGAGTCGGCCGGTTGGGGCCTCGCCCGGGTTGCGGTTGTTGCGGTGATCGTGGCGGTTGCCCTGGGCGTGTACGGCGCTTGCCTGGCTCGCCGGCGGGAAGGACCGGCCGGGCACTGCGCGACCCGCCGCGTCGCCCGGCCACGCTCCCGGAAGCGAAGCCGCTCCCGCCAGAGCCCGTTGTGCCCGCCGACAAAGGACGTGGCCGGGCCCGCGGTTGCATCCCCGCTCGCCGAGCCGCCACCCGCGTCCCGGGCGGAGCGCGCCGCCGATCCCGCGCCGGCGGCACTGCCACCGCCACCGCGTATCGACAAGCCAGTGCAGCGCGAGCGGGGCGATACGCGGCGACTCGGCACGGTGCGCGGCGCTCACGCAGCGGGCCGCCCTGGGGGAGGCGTCGGGTCCGAAGGACCAGGAGGAGTTGAGAAAATCATGCCGATGACACGCGCCACCTTCGCCCTTGCCGTTCTGGCGTTCCTGATGACCTTCCTCGCAGGCTGCGCTGCGCCGCCCGCCCCGGAGCGTCCCGTTGCCCGTGCTTCGGAGCTCGATTTCGCCGGCGCGATCGCGTTCGCGGTCGACGACCTTTTCATCCAGCTGCAGCGCTTGCCTGCCTTCGCGCCGACGGCGGCGAGCGAGCTGGAGAAGAAGGTAGGAAGCGCTCTCGGCCAGAAGGACGAGACGAAGCGCGGGGTGATCGTGGTCGACACGATCATCGACTCCGCCACCGGGCAACAGACCCATGCCACCCAGCTCGCCGAGCGGCGGCTCTACGAGCGCGTGCGCGCCCGCTTTCCGCAGTTCGAGGTGGGACCGGCCAGGCCGGAACTGCTGCGCCGGGCCGGGTACGTCGTGGCGGCGACGATGCAGCAGGTCGGAGGCGACCGGGAGGCGTTTCGACTGAGCATGTCGATGACCGACGTGCACGCGGGTCTGGTGATCGCCCAGGCGGTCGCGCGCGTGCGCGACAAGTCGGTGGACACCACCCCCACGCCCTACTACCGCGAAAGCCCTTCGCTGACGCGCGACCGGGTGGTCGAAGGACAGGTCCGCACCTCCGAGACCACCCCGGGGAAGGCGGCCGACAGCGTGTACCTCGAGCGCCTGCCGACGAATGCGCTCATCAACGAAGGCCTGGCCGCCGTCAACGAGGGCAAGTACGTGGCGGCGCTGCCGTACTACGAGGAGGCATCGCGGCGCGGCGACGGACAGCAGCTTCGCGTCTACAACGGGCTCTACGTCGTCTACTGGAACACGGGACGCGTCCGGGAAGCCGAGGGTGCCTTCGGCAAGATCGTGGCGCTCGGGCTCGCCACCAACAACCTGGCCGTCAAGTTCCTGTTCCGCCCGCGCTCCACGGAGTTCTGGCCGGATCCGAAGATCAGCGGCCCCTATCCCTTCTGGCTCAAGCAGATCGCGGGCGAGGTGGCCTCGTCGAAGCGGTGCCTCGCGGTTGTCGGGCACAGCAGCCGCACGGGCAGCGAGCAGGTGAACGACCGGCTGTCGCTCCAGCGCGCGGAAGCGATCAAGGCGAAGCTGGTCTCGGAAGGCGGGGATCTGGTGAATCGCATCCAGACTTCCGGCGCCGGCTACCGCGACAACCTCATTGGCACCGGCACCGACGACCAGCGCGACGCCCTCGACCGCCGCGTGGAATTCCGCGTCGTGACCTGCCCCTGAGCGGCGAGGCACCGCTCCGACGTCTTGAGGCTGGTCAGAACACCGGCGATCGGAAGGTTGACAATGTCCTTGGGGCCGCCGGTTCCTCGGCGCGACCCCCCCACCATGTGCCATCCCTCGTCCGCTCCGCCAGTGACCCAACGGGTAAGCCGCTGGAGGCCGGTCCTTGCCGCCATCGCGTTGGCCGCGATCGGCTGGCTCGGCGCGGCCGGACCCACGCGCGCCGAGCAGGCGCCGCCGGCCGCTCCCGAGGCCGCGCGGATCGAGGTCTTCGTCCGCGATGGCTGCCCGCACTGCGCGGACGCCAAGGCGTTCCTGGAGCGGCTTCGCCAGGAGCAGCCCTCGGTCGAGATCGCGATCCGGGACGTCTCGCGCGACCCGGAGGCCCTGAGGCGCCTCGAGGCGCTCTCCGCCCGCACGCCGGGCGGCCTCGTCTCGGTGCCGACCTTCGTGATCCGGGGCGAGGTGCTCGTCGGCTTCATGGACGAGGCGACCACGGGAGCGCGCATCCGCGAACGGGTAGCGGGCACCGCGCCCGCCGCGCCAGTGGATGCCGGCGGGAAGTGCCCGATCGGCGAGGAGCTGCCGTGCGCCGACGCGAGCACGACCCCGGACTCCGGCACGATCACGCTGCCGTGGATCGACCGGCGCATCAGCATCGACGACGTGGGCCTGCCCCTGTTCACCGTCGTCATCGGGCTCCTCGACGGCTTCAACCCGTGCTCGATGTGGGTGCTGATCCTCATGATCTCGATGCTGGCCGCGGTGGGCGACCGGCGGCGCATGCTGGCCATCGCCGGCACCTTCGTCGCCGTGCAGGGCATCGCCTATTTCGCCTTCATGGCGGCGTGGCTCAACCTGTTCCTGCTGATCGGCCTGTCGCGCGCCTCCGAGATCGTGCTGGGCGCGATCGCGCTCGTGGCGGGCGCCATCAACGTGAAGGACTTCCTCGCCTTCGGGCGCGGCGTGACCCTGTCGATACCGAAGTCCGCGAAGCCCGGCATCTACCAGCGCATGCGCGGCCTCATGAACGAGAAGAGCCTCGCCGCGGCCATCGGCGGCACGATCGCGCTCGGGGTCCTGGTGCAGCTGGTGGAGCTCGTGTGCACCTCGGGGCTGCCCGCGCTCTACACGCGCATCCTCACCCTCAGGCAGCTCGACCCCTGGACCTACTACGGCTACCTGCTGCTCTACAACCTCATGTACATGGTGGACGACGTGATGGTGCTCACGATCGGCGTCGTCACGCTGAGCCAGCACCGCCTGCAGGAGAAGGAGGGGCGCCTCCTCAAGCTCGTCTCGGGCCTGGTGATGCTGGGGCTGGGGATCTACCTCATCGCCTAGGCGCGCCGGGCCCGCGCGGCGGGGAGCGGTATCCTGATCGCGCGATGGCCTCCTGCCGAACCCGACTTGCCGTCCTTGCCGCCGTCCTCGCCGCGTCCGCGGCGGGCGCGGAGCCCCTGCGCGTGGGCTCCAAGCGCTTCACCGAGTCCTACGTCCTCGGCGAGATCCTGGCGCAGTCGGCGGCGCGCGCGGGCGCCTCCGTGGAGCACCGGCCGGGCCTGGGCAACACCGCGATCCTCTTCGAGGCGCTCGCGCGCGGGTCCATCGACGCCTACCCCGAGTACACCGGCACGATCGCGCGCGAGATCCTCAAGGAGCCCGCGACCCTGGACCTCGCCGGCCTCAACCGGCGCCTCGCGCCCCTGGGGCTCGCGGCGAGCTTCCCGCTGGGCTTCTCCAACGGCTACGCGCTGGGCGTGCGCGAGCGGGAGGCCTCGGCCCTGGGCGTCGCGAGCGTCTCCGACCTCGCGCGCCATGGCGGCCTCAACCTGGGCCTGTCGCACGAGTTCCTCGGCCGCGAGGACGGCTGGCCGGGGCTCAAGGCGGCGTACGCCCTGCCGCACGCGAGCCCGCGCGGGCTGGACCACGGGCTCGCCTACGAGGCGCTCGCCGCCGGGCAGGTCGACGTGATCGACCTCTACACCACCGACGCGAAGATCGCGCGCTTCGGCGTGAAGGCCCTGGCCGACGACCGCGGCTTCTTCCCGCGCTACGACGCGGTGGTGCTGCACCGCCTCGACGCCCCGGCGCGCCACCCGGCCGCCTTCGCCGCGTGGGCGGCGCTCGCGGGCCGCCTCGACGAGGCGACGATGATCCGCCTGAACGCGCGCGCGGAGCTGGACCGCGTGCCGTTCGACCGCGTGGCGCGCGAGTACCTGGGCGACGAGCCGGCGGGCGCCCCGCGCGGCCTCTGGCAGGCCGTGTTCGCGCCCGACTTCGCGCGCCTCGCGCTCGAGCACGCGGGGCTGGTCTTCGCCTCGCTGGCCGCGGCGGTGGCGCTGGGCGTGCCGATGGGGATCCTCGCGGCGCGCGTTCGCGCCTTCGCGCAGCCGCTCCTCGCGCTTGCGGGGCTGGTGCAGACGGTCCCGTCGCTCGCGCTCCTCGCCTTCCTCATCCCGCTCACGGGGATCGGCGCCGTCCCGGCGCTGGTCGCCCTGTTCCTCTATGCGCTGCTGCCCATCGCGCGCAACACCCACGCCGGGATCCTGGGCGTGCCCGCGGGGATGCGCGCCGCCGCGCTCGCGCTCGGGCTCGCGCCCGCCCAGGTGCTCGCGAGGATCGAGCTTCCCCTCGCGCTGCCGGTGATCCTGGCGGGCGTGAAGACGGCCGCGGTCGTGAACGTGGGCACCGCGACGATCGCGGCCTTCGTGGGCGCCGGCGGCTTCGGCGAGCGCATCGCGCAGGGGCTCGCGGTGAACGACCACCGGCTGCTGCTCGCGGGCGCCATCCCCGCGGCGGCCCTGGCGCTCGCGGTGCACGCCGTGTTCGAGCTCGCCGAGCGGGCGCTGCTGCGCCGCCCGCCCCGCTAGGGCACGAGGGCGAGGAAGAGGAAGGCCGCGAAGATCACCAGGTGCACCGCGCCCTGCATCATGCTCGTGCGGCCGGTGCCCAGCGTGATCGTGCCCACCGCGAAGGTGAGGGCGAGCAGCACCAGGTCCTTGGCTTCGAGGCCCAGGGTGAGCGGGATGCCGAACGCCACCGAGGCCGACCGCGACCACGGGAATGGTGAGGCCGATGCTCGCGAGCGCGGAGCCCAGCGCGAGGTTCATGCTCGTCTGCAGGCGGTCGGCGCGCGCGGCGCGCACCGCGGCCCAGGTCTCCGGCAGCAGCACCAGCAGGGCGATCGCGATGCCGATCACCGTGCGCGGCGCGCCGGCGGCGGCGATCGCGCGCTCGATCGTCGGCGAGAGCATCTTGGCGAGCCCCACCACCGCCACGAGGGAGACGAGGAGCAGCGCCGAAGCTCGCCCAGGCCTGCGCGTTCGTGGGCGGCTGGGCGTGCGACCTCCTCGTTGGCCTTGTCCGCGACGGGCAGGAAGTAGTCGCGGTGGCGCACGGTCTGCACGAACACGAACACGGCCCACAGCGCGACCGAGGCCACGGCGGCAAAGGCGAGCTGGGCATGTTGTAGCTGCCGCTCGGCGCGGTGGTGGTGAAGGTGGGCAGGACGAGCGAAAGGGTCGCGAGCGCCACCAGCGCGGCGAGCGCCGGGCCCGACCCCTCGACGCGGAAGGTCTGCTCGCGGTGGTGGAGCCCCCCCACCAGCAGGCAGATGCCCACCACGCCGTTGCAGATGATCATGATGGCCGAGAAGATGGTGTCGCGCGGCAGCTCGGCCGTGCCGGGGCCGCCGGCGAGCATCATCGACAGGATCAGCGAGGCCTCGATCACGGTGACGGCCACGGCCAGGACGAGCGTGCCGAAGGGCTCGCCCACGCGGTGCGCCACGACCTCGGCGTGGTGCACGGCCAGCGACGACCGCGCCCACGAGCATCACGCCGCTCGCGGCCGCGAGGAGCGTGCCGGCGCCGGCCGCGATCGCCGCGCCGAGCACGGCCAGCGGCGATCGCGGGGACGACCCAGGTCCAGGCGGGCATCGGTCGCCCCTACCGCGTGTTGCGGCGGACGAAGTCCGCCAGGCGCGCGACGCCCTTCTCGATCGCCTCGTTGGAGGCGGCGTAGCTGAAGCGGATGTGCTGGCCCTCGTCCGGCACCCGCGGGCCGAAGTGGATGTCGGCGAGCACCGCGACTCCCGATTCGTTCAGCAGGCGCACGCGGAACTCCTCGGAGTCCTTCGCGCCCACCATCCGGCAGGCCTCGGTCACGTTGGGCCAGGCGTAGAAGGCGCCGCCCGGGCTCTGGCAGGTGACGCCGGGCACCTGGTTCAGCAGCCCCACGATGAGGTCGCGCCGCCGGCGGAAGCTCTCGCGCATCATCTCGGCGGCGTCCTGCGGGCCGTTGATCGCCTCCACCGTGGCCCACTGGCTGATCTGCGAGGCGCAGGAGTCGGTGTTCGTGACCCAGCGCGTGAACACGGGCGCGAGCGCCTTGTTCACCGCGTAGCCGATCCGCCAGCCCGTCATGGCCCAGGTCTTGGAGGCGCCGTCGGAGATGATCGTGCGCTCCAGCATGCCGGGGATGGAGGCGAGCGAGGCGAACTCGCCGTCGTACACGAGGCGCGAGTAGATCTCGTCGGCGTAGATCCAGACGTCCGGGTGGCGCGCGAGGATGGCGGCGATGGCCTCCATGTCCTTGCGGGAAATGATGCCGCCCGTCGGGTTCTGCGGCGAATTGAGGATGAGGAGCTTCGTCCGCGGGGTGATCTTCGCCTCGAGCTCGGCCGGGTCGAAGTTGAACCCGCGCGCCTCGCGCAGGTAGACCGGCACGGGCACGGCGCCCATGGCGCGGATCTGCGACTCGTAGATCGGGAAGCCGGGGTTGGGGAAGATCACCTCGTCGCCCGCGCCGTGGTCCGTGACCGACAGGATGGCGTAGGCGATGAAGGGCTTGGCTCCGGCGCCCACGACCACGTCGTCCGGGCTCACGGGGACGCCGCGCGTCCTCGAGACGTACTTCGCGATCGCCTCGCGCAGCTCGGCGATGCCGGCGGAGGGCGTGTAGCCGTGCTTGCCGCCGCGGATGGCGGCCACGGCCGCGTCCTGGATGTTGGCCGGCGTGGGGAAGTCGGGCTGGCCGATGCAGAAGGAGACGATGTCCTTGCCGGCGGCCTGCAGCTTGGCCACTTCGGCGAGGACCACGAAGGCGTTTTCGGTGCCGAGCTGGTCGGACCGGCGGCTGATGGAAGGCATGGGGGGAGTTCCGTCGTTTCGGGGGGCCGACGTTTCACCGCGAGCGCCTTCCATGTTACGGCATCTCGCGGCGCGGCAGGCCGCGCGGCTCCCCGGCGCGCTGGTATTCTGGTCCCGACGCGATTGAGCGCGAGCGGAGACGGCGATGGCGGGAAAGGGAAGCGGGCGAAGGGCACGGCGGCGCCGAAGCGGGGCCGGGCGAAGGGCGGCGACGAGGTCCTGGCCGACGCGAAGGAGCAGGCGCAGATCGAGCAGTACTGGCACCGGGCGGGACTCACCAAGCCCCGCAAGCCTCCGCGCAACTACAAGTACGTCGAGGAGCTCGCCCACCTGCAGGTGGAGCTCATCAAGCTCCAGGAATGGGTGCGCATGCGCGGGCTTCGGGTCGCCGTCATCTTCGAGGGGCGCGATGCCGCCGGCAAGGGCGGCGTGATCAAGCGCATCGCCGAATGCCTGAACCCGCGCGTGTGCCGGATCGCGGCCCTGGGCACGCCGACGGAGCGCGAGCGCGGCCAGTGGTATTTCCAGCGCTACGTCCCGCACCTGCCCGCGCAGGGCGAGATCGTCCTCTTCGACCGCAGCTGGTACAACCGCGCGGGCGTCGAGCGCGTCATGGGCTTCTGCACCGACGCCGAGTACGAGGAGTTCCTGCGCTCCTGCCCGCTCTTCGAGGAGATGCTCGTGCGTTCCGGGATCTACCTCGTCAAGTACTGGTTCTCGGTGAACGACGAGGAGCAGGAGCGGCGCTTCCAGGAGAGGATCCGCAACCCCACGAAGCGCTGGAAGCTGAGCCCCGATGGACATCGAGTCGCGCAAGCACTGGGTCGAGTACTCGCGCGCCAAGGACGTCATGTTCGCCGCCACGGACCGGAAGAAGACCCCGTGGTGGGTCGTGAATGCGGACAACAAGAAGAAGGCGCGCCTGAACTGCATCGCGCACCTGCTGCACCAGGTTCCCTACGAGAACATGACGCCCGTGGAGATCGAGGTGCCGCCGCGGCAGGCCGACATCGGCTACAAGCGCCCGAGGAAGTCGAGCCAGCGCTTCGTCGACGGCATCTACTAGGCGCCGGGGGTCAGCGCCGCGCGGCCTGTTCCAGGGCGATCTCGTTGCGCAGCATGAGGACGGAAGCCGTCCGGCGAAACTCCGGGTTGAGCCCGTCGACGAGTTGCACGGCCTGCGCCAGGTGCGCCTGCGCCTGCGGCGGGTCGGCGAGGGCCTGCACGAGCCGCAGGTTGGCCTGGCGCAGGCGGATCCAGTCGGCCTCGCGGGCGCTGGGGAGCTTCGCGTAGTACCGCAGCACCGGCGCAAGCGCTTCCCGCGCCTCGGGAAGGCGCCCCGCCCGGGCGAGCGCCTGGGCGTGGAGCATCAGGAAGTCGTTCTGGAAGACGTCCTGGAGCCAGTTCCCGGCGGGCAGGACCTTGCGTTCCTCGACCGAGCGGCGCGCCGCGGCCTCGGCCGCCGCGTAGTCCTTCATGGCATAGGCGGCCAGCGCGACCGTGGAGAGCGCATCGGACAGGTTGTTCGCGAGGGCGATTCGCTGGCCGTCGGTCTCCGGCTTCGCCCGCTCGAGCGCGTGCGCGGCCGCGCCGGCCTTCTCCCGCGCCGCGGCGGCGTCGCCCAGGAGGAAGAGCCGGTTCGCCTCCTGCAGCTGCGGAATCGGCTCCTGCACGCGGCGCCGGAACGAATCGGGGGCGGAGCCCTTGACCGAGAGGGCGATGAAGCGCGTGGCTTCCGCGTGCGCGGCCGCCGAGGCCTCGGCATTGCCCAGGTCCGCCTCCAGGCGCGAAATCTGGTACCAGAGGAAGGACGCGTTCTGGGCGCGCACCGCCGTGAGCCCCCCCTGGGTGGCGGTGCGCGTGGCGACGCGCAGGTGCCGAAGGCCTTCGCGCGGCCGGCCCGCCGCCTCGGTGATGAGTCCCAGGGACATCAGGTTGGCGGCGAGGTTGTTCCAGGCGATGGTGTTGCCCGGGTCCACCTTGAGGAAGCTCTCGTAGTCCCGCGCGGCCGCCGCGTAAAGGGGAAGCGAAGCCGGGAATCGCAGCTCGGCCGCCAGGAGGTCGCCCAGGTTGCCCATGAGCAGGCCCCTCGCCCGCAGCGCCAGCATGTGCCCCGGCTGCTTCTCGAGGATTCCGTCCGCGATCGCGCGCGCCTCCTCGCCGTTGCGGCGCGCCTCGCCGCTTCGGCCCAGGGTGGCGAGCCCGTCCATCTGCCAGGCCGTGGCCTCGACGAAGAGGGCCGCGGAGGACAGGTCGCCCAGCTTCAGCCCGTCGATCGAGCGCAGCGCCACGCGCGATTTTTCCAGGATCTCGACGGCGCCCTTCGTGTCGCCGTCGCGCCCCACGTTGAAACCGTGGGACACCGCGATGTCGCCCATCGCCCGCCGCGAGGCCGTCGACGATCCGGCCGCCGAGGCCAGCGGCTCGATCAGGGCCAGGGCCTTCGCGCTCTCGTCGGCGCTCTCCTTGAAGCGCCCCTGCTGGCTCAGGATCCGCCCCTTGGCGCTCCTGCCCATGGCCAGGCCGATGAGCGTGGCCTCCGACGCATCGCCCTTCCCGCGCAGCTCGTCCAGGGTCGCGACCGCGGCGCCGGCGGCCTTTTCGGCCTCGTCGAGCTTGCCGAGGTTGCGAAGCGAGATGGCGTAGCGCACCTGCGCCAGCGCGCGGTTGCGCTCCGTGGCCGGCGTGCGCAGCGCCGGCGGCAGCCCGGCGTAGTAGTCGAGCGCGCGCTTCGAGAGGCTCGCCACGATGTCGAGGCGCCCGATGGGCTCCAACTCGAGCTGGAAGTCCTCGAGCAGGAAGACGACGAGCTTCTCGGCCTCGCCGCGCGCGCCCTCGGCGAGCTTGCGGGTTTCCAGCGCCGCGGCTTCCGCCTCCCGCGCCCGGTTCATGTTCACCCAGCCGAAGATCGCACCGACCACCGCGACGACCGCCAGCGTGGCCGCGCCCGCCGCGATCTGCCGCGCGCGCACCAGGGCCTTGTGCGTGGCCTCCTCGCGCGCCTTCTGCGCCGCGAGCTGGCGCTCGGCTTCCTCCTTGGCCTCGCGCTCCAGGCGCAGCTCCCGGCTCGCCTTCACCACGCCGCAGAGCACGTCGTGGGTGAGCTCCACGCGGCGCACGTCCAGGCGCTCCTCGATGCGCAGCAGGCGCCGGTTCACGAGGGTGGCGAGCGCGTCCGGCGCGGCGCCGGCCGCGGCGAAGGCCTTCACGAGGCGCTCCTCGGCGAGGCTCTCGCGGAAGCCCGACTCCGTGAGGAGCTGGTCCTCGATCACCTTGCGCACGGCCGGCGGCTGGTCCGCGAGGGCGCGCTCGTAGAACTCGGCGAGGATCGTGTCGTGCGAGCCCGCGAGGAGGTCCGCGGAGATCTCGGCGCGGCCCTGCGCGATGCGCGCGTTGTTGAGCTCGCGGCAGATGAGGGACAGGAGCGAAGGCTCGACCTCCGCGTTGCGCAGCTCCGAGCCGCCCGCGATGAAGCGCACGATGGCCTCGGCCACCTCCTCGGAGACGAGCCTGCCGCCGGGCTTCATGACCGCGGCGAGGGCCTGCTGCCCCGTCATGCGCGCAAGGCGCATGCGGTTCTGCGTGATCGAGGGCATCGCGCCCTTCAGGCCCTCCAGGTGGGCGAGGTAGTCCTCGCGCAGCGCGATCAGGATCCGGTAGTCGGCGCGCCCGAAGTCGAAGCGCTCCGTGACCGAGTCGTCGCTCTCGATCCTCGCCTCCAGCTCCCGGGGCGGGCGGTTCTCCACGAGGTCGGCGAGGTCCTCGATGAAACGGGCGGCGCGCGCCCGGCCCGCGTCGTCGGCCTGCGCGATCGTGAAGATCTCCTCGAACTGGTCGAAGATGAGGAGCGGGATGACGGTCTTGCCGTTCGCGTCCTTGAGGATGTCGTCGCGGTGGTGCAGGAACTCCCAGAGCGACTCGCCCTCGGCCGCGACCCCGGCCTGCGTCCAGCTGCCCGACGCCCGCGTGGCCTCGAAGATGGCCCGCTTGATCTGCTCGGCGGGCGCGGGCGACTCGGGCGAGTAGTCGATGCGCACGTAGACGGGGCAGTAGCCCTCGGGCCGCAGGCGCGGGACGATGCCCGCGCGCAGGATCGAGGTCTTGCCCAGGCCCGACTGCCCGAAGAGGATGGTGAGGAGCTTCCTCTGCACGCGCCGGCCGAGCTCGGCCACCTCCTCCTCGCGGCCGTGGAAGAAGCCGCGCGTCTCCTCGGTGAACGAGGCGAGGCCGAGCCAGGGGTGCTGCTCGTCGACGGAGGCCTGCGGCGCGCCGTCGGGCGCGTGCGCGCGCGCGGCGCTCAAGCCGCGCCCCCGTCGCGGCCTTGCCCGGAGAGGAGGTCCGCGAGGCGGCGGACGAACTCCGGCGAGGCCTCGCCCCCCGGCAGCTGGGTGATGTGCACGGCCTTGAACCTGTCCGGGACGCGCGCGGCGCGCAGGTCGGTCGCGTCGATGCACACCGGCAGCAGGAAGATCGCGTCGTCGGCCATGTTGCGGGTGCGGTCGATGGCGTAGCTCCACTCCCGGCGGAAGTAGGCCTCGAGACGGCGCTCCGTGCTGGCCGAGACGACCGGGATGAAGTACGAGCAGCGCGCGATGTTCTTCTGGATCTTGCGGTCGTAGTCGTCGCCGCCCTCGAGGCGGTCCATGTCGAACCACGTCGCGATGCCGGCGGCGTCGAGCCCCGCCTTGAGCTTCTGCACGCTGGCGAGGTCCTCGCGGGCGTAGCTCACGAACACGGCGTTCTCGGGCATCTCGCGCTCGGGCGGCAGGATCCTCGCGGGAGCGGCGCCGAGCGCGATCACCTCCGCGGGGCGCCTGCGCGCCATCCAGCGCCGGTGCAGCTCGTCGACGAACTGCTCGGCGCCGGCGTAGACGCGCGTGCGCACGCTCACCTGCTGCAGGAAGGCCATGAGGCGCTCGTCGCTGCCGGAGTGGTCGTCGGCCAGCACCTCGCCCACGTCGCGCGGGTCGGAAAGGCGCCGGCGCTTGGCCATGCGCAGGAACAGGCGCGCCAGCCAGTTGGTGAAGTTGCTGCCGATGAGCAGGAGGTGGTTGTGCTCGAGCTCGTAGAAGAGCTTCTCGGGCGTGAGGTGCTCGCTCTGCAGCGCGCACACGAACTCCAGCATGTCCTCGTCGGAGATCACGTAGGTGGGCGAGGCGGAGCAGCGGCCCAGCAGGTGGTAGACGACGGGGCGCTGCAGCTGCTCGCGCTCCGACGGGAGGTCCGCCACGCGGTTGGGCGTGTAGCCGATGACCTCCGTCGTCTGCGCGCCCGCGAAGCGCTCGGCGTTGATCGCGGTCTCCAGCAGGGAGTCGAAGGTCGTGGTGATGAAGAGGTCGAAGTCGGTGATCTCGGCGAGCTGCTTGAGCGCCCTGGGCGGCGCGAAGCTCGACTCGCGCAGGATGCTGCGCATGCGCGTGTAGGTGTCCTCGCGCCGGCCGCGCGAGGCGACGAACCAGCACACGACGTCGTTCAGGGTGTACGGGGAGGGCAGGCGGGCGGTGTCGACGCCGAGCTTCGCGGCGAGCTTCTCCGCCATCCAGTCGTTCAGCAGGCGCGGGCCGCTCTCGGTCTCCACCTTGAGGAGCTCGGGACCCACGATCGGGATGACGCGCTTCTCCTCGATGAAGTTGAGGAGGTCCTCCCAGGCATCGTCGTCGAAGAGGGGCGACGGCACTTCCAGCGAATGCACGTTGCTCATGGCCTGTGGTTCCTTGGTTCTTCTCGCGGGGGCTTTCCCTCCCCCGGCGCGGCGCAGCACAGGGTAGGACATTCCGTGCGAAATGCATAGCGGGCTATCATCGGGCCCACCCCCTGGCAAGGATGGCGTCGATGCCCGAGTCCCCGGATCCGCAGGCCGCCGTTTCGGCGGCTGGAGCGCCTGCTGCAACGCGGCGAGCCGCTCCTCGCGTTCAACGCCGCGCAGGACGCGATGCGCGAGGCGCCCGGGCACCTGCGCCTGCGCCAGCTCCAGGCCCTCGCCCTGGCCCGCAGCGGCGACGCGGCGCGCGCCGGCGCCCTCCTGCAGGCGCTGGTCGACGAGGGGCACGGCGACGCCGAGACGCTCGGCATGCTCGCGCGCACGCACAAGGACCTCGCGCAGCGCGGCGCCGACCCCGGCAATCGCGCCCGCCATCTCGAGGCGGCGGTTCTGCTCTACGAACGCGCGTACCGGGAGGCGCGCGCGCAAGAGGCGACCGGCGACGCGCTCTACACCGGCATCAACGCGGCCGCGCTCGCGGCGCTCGCGGGCGAGCTCCCGCGGGCGCGGGCCATCGCGGCGCAGGTCCGGGACCTGGGCCTTGCAGCGTCGGCCGGGGGAGCGGGCGCCTCCTCGCCCTACTGGCGCGAGGCGACGCTCGGGGAAGCGGCGCTGATCCTCGGCGAGAACGAGGCGGCCGCCGCGCATTACGCGAAGGCGGCGACGCTGGGCGAAGGCCGCCACGGCGACCTCGGCTCGACCCGCCGCCAGGCGCGCCTCCTTGCCGCCTGCGTGCCAGGCGCCGACCCGGCCGCGGCCTCTTCGCTCGCCGTCGCCCCGGTCCTCGTCTTCACCGGCAACATGATCGACGCGCCCGGCCGCCCGGCGCCCCGGTTCCCCGCGGCGCTCGAGCCGGCGGTGCGCGAGGCGCTCCACGCGCGCATCGCGGCGATCCGGCCCGTGGCCGCCTATGGCTCCGCCGCGTGCGGCGCCGACCTTCTTTGCCTGGAGCTGGTGCGCGAGATGGGCGGCGAGACCCACGTGGTGCTGCCGTTTCCGGCGCCCGAGTTTCGCCAGGCCAGCGTCGATTTCGCCGCGGGAGACTGGGGCGCCCGATTCGACCGCGCGCTCGCCGCGGCGGACAGCGTGACCGTCACCAGCGACCACCGCGCGAGCGGAAGCTCGGCGACCTTCGAGTATTCGAACCTCGTGGTGACGGGCCTGGGGATCCTGCGCGCGCGGCTCCTCGACGGCTCCCTGCGCGCCCTCGCCGCGTGGGATCCGGGCGCGGCGGGCGCGGCAGGCGGCGCCGCCTCCCTCGTCCCGCTCTGGGAAGCGCGCGCGATCGCGATCGACCGCGTCGATCTCGCGGCGCTGCGCGGCGCGAAGCCCGCGCCGCCGTCCCCGCCTCGCCGGCGCCGCTCTCCGCCGCAGCAAGCCGTGCGCCACGAGATGCGCGCGATGCTCTTCGCGGACGCGGTGGGCTACAGCCAGCTGAGCGAGGACCAGATTCCCGGCTACATCTCGGGCTTCCTCGGGGCGGTGGCGCAGCTCAACGCGCGCACGGCGCACCGCTTCGAGCACGTCGAGACCTCGGGCGACGGCCTCTACATGGTGTTTCGCGACGCGGCCGACGCCGGCCACTACGCGCTCGAGCTGAACGCGCTCGTCGCCGCCTTCGACCGCAAGGCCTGCGGCCTGCCGCCGGGCTTCAACCTGCGCATCGCCCTGCACTGCGGGCCGGTGCACTGCGCGCGCGATCCCATCACGGGGTTCCCCATCTACACCGGTCCGCACACGAGCCGGGCCGCGCGCATCGAGCCCATCACGCCGCCGGGGCAGGTCTACGCGAGCAGCGCCTTCGCCGCGGTGGCCGCCGCGAGCGGCGTCGAGGGGATCTGCCTGGATTACGTCGGCCGGATCCCGCTCGCGAAGGGATACGGCACGCTGGGCCTGTACCACGTGCGCCCGGCGGACTGAAAAGCCCCTCCTTCCCCTTCTCCCGGCCCCGGAATCGGCTCGCGCGACCCTCGACGAGGGGAAATGCGCCCGCATGGGTGCGCTAGCGCACGGTGCCGCGCCCTCGCAAGTGGGATAAACGACTCCATTGGGACTCGGCGGAACTCCGCATGGGTCGACGCGGATGGAAGGAACGGAAAATGAAACGATTCGAATTGGTTGCCCGACCCATGAAGTGGCTCGCGGCAATGCTGGTGGTCGCCGTGGCGGCAGGGTGCGGCGGTGGAGGCGGGACCCAGGACGACTCTCCCGCAGTGCCCGCCAAGGCCCTCCCGCCGACGGTGAGCAGTACCGCGCAGGTCAACGGCGCGGTCAACGTGCCCACCAATGCCAAGTTCGGCGCGACGTTCAGCGAGGCGATGGATCCGGCCTCGATCACCGCCGCCACGTTCTTCGTGATGCAGGGCGCGACGGCCGTTCCGGGCACGGTGAGCTACACGGGCGTGAGCGCGCTCTTCGTCCCGCTGGCCATCCTCGCCCCGAACACCCGCTACACCGCGACGATCAAGGGCGGCGCCGGCGGGGCCAGGGACCTTGCGGGCACGCCCATGGCGAACGACTTTTCCTGGTCGTGGACGACGGGCGCGAGCCTGGACACCTTCGCGCCGACGGTAAGCGGAACCCTCAATCGCAATGGCGCGACGAACGTCGCCGTCAACACCAAGGTCGGCGCGACCTTCAGCGAGGCGATGGACCCGCTCACGATCAATGCCGCGACCTTCATCCTGATGCAGGGAGCGAGCGCCGTCCCGGGCACCGTGAGCTACACCGGGGTGAGCGCAGTCCTGGCCCCGGCCGCCAACCTGGCTCCCGGAACCGTCTACACCGCGACCATAAGGGGCGGGGCCGGCGGAGTGAAGGACCTTGCCGGCAATGCCATGGCCAGCGACTTCTCCTGGTCCTGGACGACGAGCACGGCCGGCGACACGACCGCGCCCACGGTGACCGGAACCGTCAATGCCAACGGCGCCACGAACGTCGCCATCAACGCCCGGGTCGGCGCCACCTTCAGCGAGGCGATGGACCCCTTGAGCATCACCGTCAAGACGTTCTTCCTCACGCAAGGGGCGACGGCCGTTCCGGGGACCGTGAGCTACTCCGGCGTGACCGCGGTGTTCAACCCCCTGGACAACCTCCTTTCCAACACGGTCTACACCGTCACGATCAAGGCGGGCGCCCTCGGCGTGAAGGACCTCGCCGGCAACGCGATGGCGAGCGATTACGTGATTTCGTGGACGACAGGCGCGGTCACGGACGCGGGCGCCCCGACCATCGTCTCGACGACGATCGCCGACGGCGCGACGAACGTGCCGGTCGACACCACGGTCGGCGCGACCTTCAGCGAGGGCATGGATCCGCTGACGGTCACCAACGTGACCTGCACGCTGGTGCAGACGGCGACCGGCGTGCTGGCGGGAACGGCGACGGTGAGCTACTCTCCGAACCAGTTCGAATTCCAGCTGAACCTGACCGACTTCGGGCCGCAGCTTCCTTCCTCCCTGGTTCCCAATACCGGCTACACGGTCACGGTGAAGGGCGGTGGCGGCGGAGTCGCGGACCTGGCCGGCAACCCCATGGCGATCGACCGGACATGGAGCTTCACGACAGGCCCGAACTAGATGTGAAACACCCCGGCGTACCTGCGCTCCCTTCGACGGGGGCCGGGGCGCGCCGGGCCTGAACGACATGCGCGCGCCCGGCTGAAGTGCCCCTCCTCCAGCTCACCGAAGTCTCGCTTGCCTACGGGCACTTTCCCCTCCTCGACCACGCCGACCTCGTGATCGAGGCGGGGGAGCACGTCGGCCTCATCGGCCGCAACGGCACCGGGAAATCGAGCCTGCTTCGACTCATCGAGGGCTCCACCCGGCCCGACGACGGCAAGGTGTGGGTCGCGCCCGGCACCAAGGTCGCCTTCGTCCCGCAGGAGCCCGCCTTCGATCCCGGCCACACCGTGTTCGAGGCGGTGGCCGAGGGCCTGGGCGAGGGCACGCGGCTGCTGGTCGAGTATCACGAGGCGGCGCACGCCCTCGCCGCGCACGCCGGGCCCGAATCGCAGGCTGCGCTCATGGAGCGCCTGCACCGGTGCCAGGAAGCGCTGGATGCCGCGGACGGCTGGACCCTCGCGCACCGCATCGAGGCCACCCTCACGCGCCTCGCCCTTCCCGAGGACACGCCCGTGGCGGAGCTCTCCGGCGGCCTGAGGAAGCGGGTGGCGCTCGCGCGGGCGCTGGTGCGCGAGCCCGGCCTGCTGCTCCTCGACGAGCCCACCAACCACCTCGACGTCGGCGCCATCGAGTGGCTGGAGGAGAACCTCGCGGCCTTCGCCGGCGCCGTCCTCTTCGTCACCCACGACCGCCGCTTCCTCGACCGCGTGGCCGCCCGCATCGTCGAGCTCGACCGCGGCCGGCTGGGCGACTTCCCGGGCAACTACAGCGCCTACGTGACGCGCAAGGCCGAGATGCTCGCGATCGAGGCCGTGACGAGCCGCAAGGCCGACAAGCTCCTCGCCCAGGAAGAGGCGTGGATCCGCAAGGGCGTGGAGGCGAGGCGCACGCGCAACGAGGGCCGCGTGCGCCGCCTGGAGGCGCTGCGCCTGGAGCGCGCCGCGCGCCGCGACCGCCTGGGCAAGGTCGGCCTCGCGGTTTCGGCCGGGGAACGCTCCGGGAAGCTCGTGGCCGAGCTCGAGGCCGTCACGAAGCGCTACGGCGAAAAGCGCGTGGTGGAGGATTTCTCCACGCGCGTGATGCGCGGCGACAAGATCGGCCTCATCGGCCCCAACGGCTGCGGCAAGTCCACGCTCCTCAAGCTCATCCTGGGAAGCCTCGCTCCCGACTCGGGAACGGTCAGGCTGGGGACGAAGGTCGCGGTCGCCTACTTCGACCAGCTGCGCGCCGCGCTCGACGAGGAGGCGACCCTCGCCGACACGATCTCGCCCGGCGCCGACTTCGTGGAGATCGGCGGCACGCGCAAGCACGTCATCAGCTACCTCGGCGACTTCCTCTTCCCGCCGGAGCGCGCGGGCTCGCCGGTGAAGACGCTCTCGGGAGGCGAGAGGAACCGGCTCCTCCTGGCGCGGCTCTTCAGCCGGCCGGCCAACGTGCTGGTGCTCGACGAGCCCACCAACGACCTCGACATCGAGACGCTCGAGCTGCTCGAGGCGCTGCTGCAGGACTACCCCGGCACGCTCTTCCTCGTGAGCCACGACCGCGCCTTCCTGGACAACGTGGTCACGCAGACGATCGCCTGGGAGGGCGAAGGGCGGTGGAAGGAATACGCGGGCGGCTACGACGACTGGCTGCGCGCGAGCCGGGCCACGCCGGCTTCTCCGGCCGGCGGCGTCGAGGAAGCCCGGGAAAGGAAGGCGGGCTCGCGAAGCGCGCGCCGCAAGACGAAGCTCTCCTTCAACGAGTCGCGCGAGCTGGAGACGATCCCGGCCCGCATCGGGGCGCTGGAGCGCGAGCAGGCCGAGCTCGCCGCGCAGCTCGCCGACCCGGCGCTCTACCAGGACCGCGGCGCGGACCTGAAGACCCTCAGCGCGAGGCATGCGCGGATCGAGGAGGAGCTGCTCGTCCTGCTGGCGCGCTGGGAGGCGCTGGAGGCCGCGAAGGCCGCGCTGTCCTGACGGGAACCGGCGCGCGATACTGCCCTCGAACGGCAATGGCCTGACGCGCAATCGGGAGGGGGAACATGGAAACGAACCGGATGGTGCTCGCCGCCGCCGCGGTGGTCGCGATATCCGCGACGGCGTGGTATTTCCTGCGCTCCGTCCGGGCCGGCGCCCGTGCCGCCGCCCGCCCCGGTGGCCCGGGTCGCGCCCGGGCCCGCGCCCGTGCCCGCGAAGCCGGAGCACTATCCGGCGCCCGCGGCGGGGGAGGAGGCGCAGGCGACGCCCCTGCCCGCCCTCGACGAGAGCGACGGCGTGCTCCTCGCGGCGCTCGCCGCGGTGATCGGCCGGGAGGCGGCCGGCCGCTTCCTCGTCCCCGAGCGCCTCGTGCGCAACATCGTCGTCACCGTCGACAACCTTCCGCGGAAATCCTTCGCGATGCGCCTGAGCCCGCTGGCGCCCGTGGGCGGGCTCCTCGCCACCACCGGCAGGGACGAAAGCCTCGCCATCGCCCCGGAGAACGCGGCGCGCTACGCCCCGTGGGTGGCGCTCCTCGAGAAGGTCGACGCGAAGCGGCTGGTGGCCGTCTATGCGCGCGCGTATCCGCTGTTCCAGCAGGCCTACGTGGAGCTGGGCTACCCGGACGGCCACTTCAACACGCGCCTGGTGCAGGTGATCGACCACCTGCTCGCGGCGCCGGAGCCGGACGGGCCCCTGCGCCTCGCGGTGCCGCACGTGCTCGCGGAGTACGCCGACCCGAAGCTGGAAGCCGAGTCCGCCGGCCGCAAGGTGCTCCTGCGCATGGGCCGCGCCAACGCGGCGAAGGTGAAGGCGAAGCTCGCGGAGCTGCGGCGCGCCCTAGTGGACGCCGGCTGACTTGATGCGCCGCAGCTTGGCCGCGTAGAGGTCGTGGTCCTCGCGCGTGAGCGCGCTGTCGCGGGCCAGCGCGAGGTGGCGGCGCGCCTCGTCGTTCTCGCCCAGGTTCGCGAGCGCGAGCGCGAGCCAGAAGTGGAACTCGTGGTAGTCGGGGGCGCGGTCGACTTCCTTCTCGAACAGGTCGCGGGCGGCGCGGAAGTCGCCCCGGCGCATCGCCGCGACGCCCTGGTTGAACCAGGAGAAGGCCGGCTCGGGATCGAGCCGCGCCAGCCGCTCGCGCAGCGCCGCCGCCTCCCCGGCTCGCCCCAGGCTCGCGTAGGCGTTGGCCAGGTTGCTCATCACGCTGGTGTTGCGGGGCTCGCGCTCGAGCGCGAAGGCGAGGACGTCCGCGGCCCGGGCGTGGTGCCCGCGGCGCTGGTAGATCACGCCCAGCGTGTTGTAGGCGGCGACGAACCGCGGATCCTGAAGGACCGCCTCGCGGGCGAACCAGTAGGCTTCGTCGAGGCGGCCGTCGGCGAAGTTCTCCGCGGCGCGGTTGTTCATGTACATCGCGACGATCGTGCTCTCCTCGATGGACTGCCACCTCGCGTACGGGCCGTTGGGCGGCGGCAGGAAGTCCACGGTGAAGGTCTCGGAGTCGTCGAAGCGCGCGGTCATCGCGCCCACGCGCCGCCCCAGCGTGATGTTCACGTGCCCGATGGAGAAGTAGATGTCGCCGCGGCGGCTCCAGGTCTCCTCGACGTTCACCACGCGAAAGCGCGACTCGACGCCCATCTGCCGGGCGAAGGCGGCCGTCATGATCACGAGGGACAGGCAGTTGCCGGTGCGGGCGTCGAAGGCCTCGGCGGCGTTTCGCGTGTAGGCGGCGTCGTACTCGAGCTTGAGCTCGTCCTTGGCGCGCAGCGCGTCGACGAGCGCGCGCTGCCGGCTGCGAGAGCCCTGCAGCGACTCGATCCTGTCGTCGATGTAGGCGCGCATCGCGTCGCTCACCGCGAAGACCCGGGAGGCGTCCACGGGCTGCGAAGGCGGCGCGAAAAGCTCGTCGGCGGCGTAGCGGCGAGGGTCGGCCGCGGGCGGCGCGAGGGCGCAGCCGGCGAGCGCGAGCGTGAGGAACGGGATGCCCAGGGCCTTGATGATCATTCGGAAATCTCCACCTTCCGCAGACCATTCTGCCCCAGGAGCGCGGGCGATGCGTTACCGATCTTGACCCTCGCCCCGAGGGTCAGCTCAGCTTGACGCCCAGCGTGGCCGCGATGAGCGCCTGGTTCTCCGGGCTGTCCCACTCGCGGGCTCCGTAGACCTTGCGCAGCACCTTGCCCTTCGCGTCCACGAACACGGTGAGGGGGATGCGGCTCGCGCCCAGCATGTTCTCGAGCACGAGGTTGCGGTCGATGTAGTTGTCGAAGGACACGCCCGCGCCCACGACGAATGCCTGCGCCTTGTCGGCGTGGTCGTCCGTGGAGATGCCGATGACGTGGAACTGCCTGCCGTTGTGCCTGCGGGCGAGGCGGTCGAGCGAGCCCATCTCCGCGCGGCAGGGCCCGCACCAGCTCGCCCACACGTTGATCACGAGGGGCTTGCCGCGGAAATCCGAGAGCTTGCGGTAGTCGAGGGTGAGCCCGTAGAGCGGCGCGTCGCGAAGCGTCGCGCCCACCGGAACCTCGCCCGGCGTGGCGGCGATCGCCGCGGGCAGGAGCGCGGCGAGCACGGCCGCGGCCGCGAAGGCCTTCATGCCGGGCGCCGCGCGAGGACCTGCACGACGGCGCCGTCGCCGTGGTGCAGGCGGCCCTCGGTGACGGCCCGCACGGTCTCGACGCCGTGCTCGATCACGAGGCCCTCCAGCTCGCGGCGAAGTCCCGCCAGCGTCATCATGAGCTCCGCCGCGGGCGGCCCGCCGGTCCCCAGCGCCAGCTGCCCGGGCGTGTAGGCCTCGAGGAGGAAGACCCCGCCGGGGCGAAGCCAGTGGACGATGCGCCCGTGCACGCGCGAGCGCACCGCCGGGGGCAGGTGGCAGAAGATCGAGACGATCGCGTCCCAGGCGCCGGCGCCGGTCTCGAACAGCGCCAGGTCGGCGACCGTGGTCTCGAGGCTCACGCCGCGCTCGCGCGCGAGCCGCCGCGCCTTCTCCAGCCCCACGGCCGAGGAGTCGACCGCGTGGACCTCGAACCCGTGGCCGGCCAGCCAGACCGCGTTGCGTCCCTCGCCTTCGCCCAGGCAGAGCACGCGGCCGCGCGGCAAGGCGGCGACCCGCGAGACGAGGAAGTCGTTGGGCAGCGTGCCGTAGACGTACTCCTCGGCGCCGTAGCGCAGGTCCCACATGCCGTGGCCCGCCTCCTACTTTTTCAGCACCGCGTCCTCGATGAGGACGTCGTACGAATAGCCCGAACCGATGTTCACGCCGGTGCGCACCGTGCCCTTGGCCTTCACCACGTCGCCCACGGCGACCTTGTCCTTCGTGGTCACGAGCACGTCGTGGGTGGCGTCGGCGGCCTTGCCGGAGCCGTCCTGGAGGTGGACCCAGTTCTTGCCCATGACGTCGTTGGTGACCTTCACCACCTGCGCGTTCACGAGGACGGCCTTGTCCTTGAGGGCCGCCTTGCCCTTCACCACTTCCTCCACCGTCCGGCCCTCGGGGCCCGAGGCCTTCGGGACCTTCTTCACGGGGGCGGCGGCAGGGGCGCCGCCGTGGGGCGAGGGGGCCGGGCCGCCACCCGCGCCGGGCATGGCGTGGGCGGCGAAGGCGGTGCTCAGGGCGAGGGCGGCGAGGGCCAGGACAGGCTTCATGGCGAAAGGCTCCGGGGTGGGCTGGGCGCCATCTTCGCCCATCGCCGCGGCGGCCGCTTGAGGGCCGTCAAGCGGGGTATCGGGCGGCCCAGGCCTCCCGGAAGGCCTCGGCGGGGAGCGGCCGGCCGTGCAGGTAGCCCTGGAAGGCCGTGCATCCGGCGCGGACGAGGAAGTCGGCCTGGGCCGGGGTCTCGACGCCCTCCGCGATGAGCTCGAGGTCGAGGCTGCGGGCCAGGGTGACGACGGTGCGGATGATCGCCTCGTCGCCGGGGCTGCGGCCGATGCCCGCGACGAAGGCGCGGTCGATCTTGAGGCGGCCGATCGGCAGCATCCTGAGGTACGAGAGCGAGGAGTAGCCCGTCCCGAAGTCGTCCACCGCCAGCCGGATGCCGGTCTTGCGCAGGTTCTCGAGCGCGTCGAGCGTCTCGTCGACCGCCATGATGACGGACTCGGTGATCTCGAGCTCGAGGCGACCGGCCTCGATGCCCGTCTCGGCGAGGATGGCGCCGACCCGCTCCACGATGTCGGAGCGCTCGATCTGGCGGACCGAGACGTTGACGGAGATCTTCGGCAGGCGGAAGCCCTGCCGGTCCCAGGCGGCGAGCTGCCGGCACGCCTCGCGCAGGACCCACTCGCCCAGGTCGACGATGATCCCCGTCTCCTCGGCGATGGGGATGAATCGCGCCGGCGAGACCGGCCCCAGTTCCGCGCAGTTCCACCGCGCCAGCGCCTCCGCCCCGAGGAGACGGCCGGTGGCCGCGTCCACCTGCGGCTGGTAGTCCAGCGACAGCCCGCCCTCGTCGATGGAGCGGCGAAGCTGCCGCTCCAGGCGCAGCCTCTCGGTGGCGTAGGCGGTCATCTCGGGCTCGTAGAAGCGGCTCGCGTCCGGCCCGGCCGCCTTGGCCCGGTACATGGCGGTCTCGGCGTTGCGCACCAGCGCATCGACCGTGCGCCCGTCCCCGGGGTACAGGCTCATGCCGACGGTCGCCGAGAGCATCAGGTCGTTGTCTCCCACCAGGAACGGCGGCCTGAAGCGCTCGAGGATCGCCGTCGCCACGGCCTGCGTCTCGGGCATGCCGTGCACGCCCTCGACCAGGCAGACGAACTCGTCGCCGCCGGGCCGGGCCACGACGTCCGCCGGCTGCATCTGCTGCGCGAGCCGCGCCGCCGCGAGCCGCAGGAGCTCGTTGCCCACGGCGTGGCCGAGGGAGTCGTTGATCGCCTTGAACCGGTCCAGGTCGATGAAGAGCACGGCGAGCTGCCCGCCGTCCCGCTCCGCGCGGCGGATGGCGGCGTCGAGCTTCTCGTCGAAGGCGAGGCGGTTGGGCAGGCCGGTGAGCGGGTCGTGGTGGGCCAGGTGGTCCAGGCGCGCCTCGGCCGCCCGCCGCTCCGCGATCTCGCCCTCGAGGCTGCGGTTGGCCTCCTCGAGCTCGCCGGTGCGCTGGCGCACGCGCGCGTCGAGGTCGCGGTTGGCCTCCTGCAGCTGCGACTCCTGGCGGCGCAGGATGGCGTGCGCGCGCCGCACCACGACGAACTGGGCGAGGTACAGCAGCGCGAGGATCGCCAGCACGCCGCCGGCGATCCACCACAGGGTCTGGCGCAGGTAGGCGAGGAAGGGCGTGACGTCCTGGTAGAGCTCGAAGACCCCCTCGACGGCCCCGCCCTCGCCGCGGATGGGCACGTAGCTCGAGATGACGTCGCGATCCGACAGCGCGCCCTCGAACGCGTCGAAGGTGTTGCGATGGGTGAGCTCCGAGGCGGCGCGGCCCTCCAGGGCCGCGCGGAAGCCGGCGTTGCCGCCCTGGTTCTGGCCGATCTGCCCGCGATCGCTGGAGTAGACGGTGAATCCGGCACGGTTGTAGACCTTGGCCTTGATGACCTCGGTGTCGCGCATCTGCGCGGTGACCTCCGCGTGCAGGCGCGCGGTCTCGTCCGCGCCGAGCAGCGCGACCGCGTCGCGATCGCCTTCCTGCCGAAGGAAGGCGCCGTAGCGCGGCCAGAGCGCGTTGCGAAAGACTTGCGTCATGGCGACGTTGCGGTCCTCGGCCATGCGCACGAGCTGCTCCACCGACAGCGAATGGTAGAAGAAGCCGAGAACGCCCCCCGCCAGGAGGATCAGTGCCAGGCTGAGCGTCGAGAAGTAGCGCGAGAGGTTGAACATGGGGCGCGAGCGGCCGTGCCACGCAGGAAGAGCGCGCACGCCTCCATTGTCGGACCCGCGGGGGAGCCGCCGTTTGCGGGCGCGCAAGAAACCTTCCGCCGCGGCCCGCCCCGGGAGCGGGCCCTCAGCCCGGCAGGACGATGCGCGAAGCCCCGCCGCCCAGGTCCAGCATGAGCCCGTTGATGCGGCGCACGAACGCGGCCGGGTCGTCGAGCTGGCCGCCCTCGGCGAGCAGCGCCTGGTCGAAGAGGACCGAGGCCCAGTCGTCGAACCTCGCCTCCTCGCCCTTGAGCTTCTCGATCACGGGATGCCCCGGATTGATCTCCAGGATCGGCTTCGAGGCCGGCGCGCCCTGCCCCGCGGCCTTGAGGAGCCGCGCGAGGTTCGCGCTCACGTCGTGCTCGTCGGCCACGAGGCACGCGGGCGACTCCGTGAGGCGGTGGGTCACGCGCACGTCCTTCACGCGCTCGCCCAGGCTTGCCTTGATGCGCCCGAGGAGCCCCTCGAGCTGCGCGGATTCCTGCTCGATCGCCTTCTTCTCGGCTTCGTCCTCGAGCTTGCCGAGGTCGAGCCCGCCGCGGGCCACCGATTCCAGCGCCTTGCCCCCGAACTCCGTGAGGTGGCTCACCACCCACTCGTCCACGCGATCGGACAGCAGCAGCACCTCGATCCCCTTCTTGCGGAAGACCTCCAGGTGCGGGCTGTTCCTCGCCGCGTTGAAGGTCTCGGCCGTCACGTAGTAGATCGCCTCCTGGCCCTCCTTCGCGCGCGCCAGGTAGTCGGCCAGCGACACGGTCTCCTCGGCGGTGTCGGCCTGGGTGGAAGCGAAGCGCAGGAGCCCGGCGATCCTCTCCTTGTTGGCGAAGTCCTCGCCCACGCCTTCCTTCAGGACGCGGCCGAAGGCCTTCCAGAAACCGGCGTACTTCTCCTTCTCGCCCTCGGCCAGGCCCTCGAGGAGCCCCAGGACCTTCTTGGTGCAGCCCGAGCGGATGGCCTCGATGTCCTTCGACTCCTGCAGGATCTCGCGCGAGACGTTGAGCGGCAGGTCGCCGGAGTCGACCACGCCGCGCACGAAGCGCAGGTACGCGGGCAGGAGCTGCTCGGCGTCGTCCATGATGAAGACGCGCCGCACGTACAGCTTCACGCCGTGGCGGGCGTTGCGGTCGAACAGGTCGAAGGGGGCCCGCGAGGGGATGTAGAGGAGCTGCGTGTACTCCTGGCGGCCCTCGACCTTCGCGTGCACCCAGGCGAGCGGGTCCTCGAAGTCGTGGCCGACGTGCTTGTAGAACTCGCGGTACTCCTCGTCCGTGATGTCGCCCTTGGCCCGCGCCCACAGGGCGGAGGCCTGGTTCACCGTCTCGGCCTCGGCCGACTTCTCCGGCTTGCCTTCCTTCCACTCCTCCTTCGGCATGCGGATGGGCTGCACGATGTGGTCGGAGTAGCGGCGGATGATGGCGCGAAGGCGCGTGCCCTCGAGCAGGTCCTCCTGGCCCTCGCGCAGGTGCAGCGTGATCTCGGTGCCGCGGCCGGCCTTCTCCACCGTTTCCACCGTGTACTCGCCGCTGCCGTCGGATTCCCAGCGCACGCCCTCGGCGGCCGGGCGGCCCGCGCGGCGCGTGAGCACCGTCACCCGGTCGGCCACGATGAAGGAGGAGTAGAAGCCCACCCCGAACTGGCCGATGAGGTGCGCGTCCTTCTGCTGGTCGCCGGTGAGCTGCGAGAAGAACTCGCGGGTGCCGCTCTTGGCGATGGTGCCCAGGTTCGTGACGGCCTCCTCGCGGCTAAGACCCACGCCGTTGTCGGCCACGGTGAGGGTGCGCGCCTCGCGGTCGTAGTCGATGCGGATGGCGAGGGCCGCGTCGTCCTCCAGGAGCGAAGGCTCCGCGAGCGCCTCGAAGCGCAGCTTGTCGCAGGCGTCGGAGGCGTTGGAGACCAGTTCGCGCAGGAAGATCTCGCGGTTGGAGTACAGCGAGTGGATCATGAGGTGAAGCAGCTGCTTCACCTCGGCCTGGAAGCCGCGGGTCTCGCGGCCGGCGGGGGTGGTGGCGGTCTCGGTCACGGCGGATTTCCTGTTGGGGGCCCGATGAGGCCCCACTTTGGGACGGGGGAGCGGGGTTTCAAGCCCCGCCCCGCCGGCTACGAGCAGGTGGGGGCGAGGAAGAGGACGAGGAGAAGGACGACGACGACCGTGAACAGGCTCGGGCGCCACGAGCCGCGGCCCGTCGCGCGCCTGCGGAAGCGTTCGACCTCGTCCGCGGTGGCCTTGCGCCAGGGGTTTTCCTGGCCACACAGGGGGCAGCGGGCAAGATACTCGCGGGTGTCGCGGTCGATGAAGGACCAGAACGCGCGCGCGCCGATCACCGCGCCGCAGTTGACGCACACCTCGGTCAGGGCCATCGCCACCTCGCGCCTCCCGGAACGCGGTCATGGTGCCCCCGCGCCGCGCCGCTCGCAAGCACCCGCGGCCCTGGTGTAGAATGCCCCCGAAAGCGCCGATTTGATTCCACAGCTTGCGGGCGCTCAAAAAATCCAGCTAAAGCGACCGGCCCCGAAAACCCGTCGCCCGCGCTGACGGGTTTTTTCGTTTCCGCGACGCCCACGAGAACCATGGACCAGACAATCGCCACCCGCCCCGCCCGCCTGAAGGCGCTCCACGACGCGCTCGACACGCGCATCCTGGTGCTCGACGGGGCCATGGGCACGATGGTGCAGCGCTACCGGCTCTCCGAGGCCGAGTACCGCGGCGAGCGCTTCCGCGACTTCGCCCACGACCTGCGCGGCAACAACGACCTGCTCACCCTCACCCGCCCGCAGGTGATCCGCGAGATCCACGCCCAGTACCTGGAGGCGGGCGCGGACATCCTCGAGACCAACACCTTCAACTCGACCACGATCTCCCAGGCCGACTACCACCTGGAGTCGATCGTGGGCGAGCTGAATCGCGAGGCCGCGCGCCTGGCGCGCCAGGTGGCCGACGAGTTCAGCGCCCGCACGCCCGCGAAGCCCCGCTTCGTGGCCGGCGTGCTCGGGCCCATGAACCGCACGCTCTCGCTCTCGCCCGACGTGAACGACCCGGGCTTCCGCGCCGTGAGCTTCGACCAGGTGAAGGACGCCTACCTCGAGGCCGTCGCGGCGCTCGTCGAGGGCGGCGTGGACATCATCCTGGTCGAGACGATCTTCGACACGCTCAACGCCAAGGCGGCGCTCTTCGCGATCGACGAGCACTTCGAGCGCTCCGGCGAGCGCCTGCCGATCATGATCTCCGGCACGATCACCGACGCCTCGGGCCGCACGCTCTCCGGGCAGACGCCGGAGGCGTTCTGGAACTCGGTGCGCCACGCGCGGCCCCTTTCCATCGGCTTCAACTGCGCCCTGGGCGCCGAGCAGCTGCGCCCGCACGTGGAGGAGCTCGCGCGCATCGCCGACACGCGCGTCTCCGCGCACCCCAACGCGGGCCTGCCCAACGCGATGGCCGAGTACGACGAGCTGCCGGAGGAGACGGCCGCCTTCATCCGCGACTGGGCCGAGGCCGGCTGGCTCAACATCACCGGCGGCTGCTGCGGCACGACGCCCGCGCACATCAAGGCCATCGCGCAGATCGTGGCGCCCTGCAAGCCGCGGGCGACGCCCAGAATCGAGCCGAGGCTGCGGCTCTCGGGCCTGGAGCCGCAGAACATCGGCGACGACTCCCTCTTCGTGAACGTGGGCGAGCGCACCAACGTCACGGGATCGAAGGCGTTCGCGCGCCTCATCCTCGCGGGCGACTACGCGGAGGCGCTCTCGGTCGCGCGCCAGCAGGTGGAGAACGGCGCGCAGGTGATCGACATCAACATGGACGAGGCGATGCTCGACTCGCAGGCGGCCATGACGAAGTTCCTGAACCTGGTGGCCGCCGAGCCCGACATCGCCCGCGTGCCCATCATGATCGACAGCTCCAAGTGGAGCGTGATCGAGGCGGGCCTGAAGTGCGTGCAGGGCAAGGGCATCGTCAACTCCATCTCGCTCAAGGAGGGCGAGGCGGAGTTCGTGAAGCACGCGAGGCTCGCGCGCCGCTACGGCGCCGCGGTCGTCGTGATGGCCTTCGACGAGAAGGGCCAGGCCGACACGCTCGAGCGCAAGAAGTCCATCTGCGAGCGCTGCTACCGCATCCTCACCGAAGCAGGTGGGCTTCCCGGCCGAGGACATCATCTTCGACCCGAACATCTTCGCCATCGCCACCGGGATCGAGGAGCACAACCGCTACGGCCTGGACTACCTCGAGGCCCTGGCGTGGATCCATCGCCACCTGCCGCACGCGCGCACCTCGGGCGGCGTCTCCAACCTCTCCTTCTCCTTCCGCGGCAACGAGCCCGTGCGCGAGGCGATGCACACCGCGTTCCTCTACCACGCGGCCAAGGCGGGCATGACGATGGGGATCGTGAACGCCGGGCAGCTGGGCGTCTACGCCGAGATCCCGCCCGACCTCCTCGAGCGCGTCGAGGACGTGATCTTCGACCGCCGCCCGGACGCCACGGAGCGCCTCGTGACCTTCGCCGAGAGCTTCAAGGGGCAGAAGAGGGACGCCGTCGAGGACCTGGCCTGGCGCGGCAGCCCGGTGGCCGAGCGCCTCTCGCACGCCCTCGTGAGGGGCATCACGCAGTGGATCGTCGAGGACACCGAGGAGGCCCGCAAGCAGTTCGCGCGCCCCATCCAGGTGATCGAGGGCCCGCTCATGGACGGCATGAACGTGGTGGGCGACCTCTTCGGCGCCGGCAAGATGTTCCTGCCGCAGGTGGTGAAGAGCGCGCGCGTCATGAAGCAGGCGGTGGCGCACCTCATCCCCTACATCGAGGAGGAGAAGCGCCTCCTGGGCAGCGCCGACGCGAAGGCCAAGGGCAAGGTCGTCATGGCCACCGTCAAGGGCGACGTGCACGACATCGGCAAGAACATCGTGGGCGTCGTGCTCCAGTGCAACAACTTCGAGGTGATCGACCTGGGCGTCATGGTCCCGGCGGAGCGCATCCTCGAGGCGGCGCGGAAGGAGAACGCCGACATGGTGGGCCTGTCGGGCCTCATCACGCCCTCGCTGGAGGAGATGGCGCACTTCGCCAAGGAGATGGAGCGGCTGGGATTTCGCATCCCGCTCCTCATCGGCGGCGCCACGACCTCGCGCACGCACACCGCCGTGAAGATCGAGCCGCACTACTCGGGGCCGACCGTGTGGGTGCCGGACGCCTCGCGCGCCGTGGGCGTCGCGACGAGCCTCGTGAGCGACGAGGGCCGCGACAACTACGTCGCGCAGATCCGCCACGACTACCTCAAGGTGCGCGACGCGCACGCGCAGCAAGACGGGGCAGAAGTCGGTGCCGCTGGAGGCGGCCCGCGCCAATCGCGCGAGGCTCGACTGGGCGGGGTACGCGCCGCCCAGGCCCAGGCACCACGGGCTCCTTTCGCTGAAGAACTACCCGCTCGAGAAGCTCGTTCCCCACGTCGACTGGGCGCCGTTCTTCCAGGCCTGGGACCTCGTGGGCAAGTACCCGGCGATCCTCGAGGACGCCGTGGTCGGCGAGGCGGCGAGGAACGTCTTCCGCGAGGGCGAGGCGATGCTTTCGCGCATCGTGAAGGGGCGCTGGCTCACCGCCAACGCGGTGTTCGGGCTGTGGCCGGCCAACTCGGTCGGCGACGACATCGAGATCTACGCGGACGACAGCCGCGGCCGCGTGCTCATGACCTGGCACAACCTGCGCCAGCAGAACGAGAAGCCCGCGGGCAATCCCAACCAGTGCCTCGCGGACTTCGTGGCGCCCAAGGAGTCCGGGGTCGCCGACTGGCTCGGCGCCTTCGCCGTCGCCACGGGCGCGGGCATCGAGGCGCGGGTCGCCGAGTTCGAGGCGAAGCACGACGACTTCTCCGCGATCATGCTCAAGGCCCTGGCCGACCGGCTGGCGGAGGCCTTCGCCGAGCACCTGCACCAGCGCGTGCGCACCGAGTACTGGGGCTACGCGGCGGGCGAGGCGCTCGCCAACGAGGATCTCATCGCCGAGAAGTACGTGGGCATCCGCCCCGCGCCCGGCTATCCCGCCTGCCCCGACCACACGGAGAAGGGCGACCTCTTCCACCTGCTCGACGCGCAGGCGAACGCGGGGCTTACGCTCACCGAGTCCTTCGCGATGATGCCCACCGCGGCCGTGAGCGGGTTCTACTTCTCGCACCCGCAGGCGCGCTACTTCGCCGTGGGCAAGGTCGAGCGCGACCAGGTCGCCGACTACGCGCACCGCAAGGGCATGGACCTCGCGGCCTGCGAGCGCTGGCTCGCGCCCATCCTCAACTACTGAGATGGCGCTGCGCGCCCTTCTCGCCGCGCTGCTCGCGATTGCGCTGCCTGCGGTTGCCGAGTGGGCGCCGACGCGGCCCGTGCGCATCGTCGTGCCCTTCGCGCCCGGCGGGCAGCCGGACCTCGTGGCGAGGACGCTCGCCGAGCCCCTGTCGAAGGCGCTGGGCCAGCCCGTGCTCGTGGAGAACCGGCCGGGGGCCGGCGGCAACGTCGCGGCCGAGGCGCTCGCGAAGGGCGCGCCCGACGGGCACACGCTCCTCGTGGCCACGAACGGCCCGTTCGCGGTGAGCCCGGCCCTGGCGAAGAGCCTGCCCTACGACGTGGGACGCGACTTCGCGTTCGTGACGATGATAGGCAGCTCGCCCAGCCTCGTCGCGGTGCACCCGTCGCTCGGCGCCGCGACGCTCGCCGAGGTCGTCGCGATAGCGAAGGCGCGCCCCGGGGAGCTCAACTACGCGTCGGTGGGCAAGGGCAGCGTGTCGCAGCTCTCCATGGCGCAGCTCAGCGCGGAGACCGGCATCGAGACGGTGCACGTTCCCTACAGCGGCGGCGTGCAGGCGGTGGCGGCGCTCCTCGCGGGCGACGTGCAGCTGCTCTCGCTGGTGCCCACGGCGCTCATCCCGCACGTGGCGGCCGGCCGGCTCCGCATCGTCGCGCAGACCGGCGCCAGGCGCTCGCCGCTCGTGCCCGACGTTCCCACGGTCGCCGAGTCGGGATTCCCCGGGTTCGAGGCGCCGGTGTGGATGGCGCTCGTGGTTCCCGCGAGGACGCCGCCCGAGGCGGTGAAGCGGCTGCACGCGGAGCTCGCGCGCATCATCCGGGCGCCGGAGATGAAGGAGAGGCTCTGGGACCGGCAGTGGATCGACCCGGCCGGATCCACGCCCGAGGAGACGGCGCGAGTGGTGCGCGAGGAGACCGCGAAGTGGGCGCGCATCGGCCGCGCCCTCGGGATCGCGCTCGAATGACCGAAGGCACGCCGCCCTCCCGCAAGGCCGCGTTCGGCGAAGCGCTCCGCGCCATCGTCCTGGGGCGGCTCGCGGGCCTCGTCATCGGCCCCGGCGTCCGGCTCGTGGCGGTCCTCTTCCTCGGCCTCGGCGCCGTCATCCTGTCCACCGGCTGGCTGCTGGGCCTGAAGCCCCTCCTGGAGGCGCACGAGTTCGCCTCCTTCACGGGCCGCGCCGAGGGACGCATCGTGGAGAGCTGGGTCGCGCTCGAGATCGACCCCTCGCGCGTCGGGGCCGGCGGGCACTGGCGGGCGGCGGCGAAGGCCTCGCCCTGCGCGGTCGTGGAATACGCGGGCGACTGGGGCGCGCCCGCGCGGCGCGCGTTCTGCGGCAACCGCCTCGGCTTCAACGAGTCCTACACCCTGCACGATTTGAAACTGATGGCGCCCGGCATCCCGTTCGCCTGGGCGCGCGACGCTTCCGGGTTCGCGGTTCCGGAAATCCGCCTGGCGCCGGAGGTCCACCGGTGGCTCTCCACGGCAAGGCCCCAGGAATCGACGCGCATGGGGCCGCCGCCGCCCAACGCGCTGGCGCAGCTCGCGCTCGAGTCCGACCGGCCCGTGGACACCGCCATCGAGAGCTGGGCGTCGGCGCCGCCCGCCTTCGTCCTGGCCCTGGACCCGCAATCGCCCTCGGGCGCGATGCCCGAGGCGTACGTGCGCGAGCGCCGGTCGCTGGGCGGCGCGGGGTTGATGGGCCTCGTGTTCCTCGCGGTCGGGTTCGGCGTGTGGTTCCGGGGCACGGGGGTGCTCCTTCCGGCGCTGCCGGTTCCGGTGCACGTCCTCCTCGCCGCGTTGCCGCTCCTCGCGCTTCCCGCGTGGGGCGACCTGATGCCGCGCTACCTGCGCCACCTGAACCCGGAGTTCGCCGGCGTGGTGGGCGACATGATCGGCGACCTGGACCGCACCACGCGGCTGGTGGCGAGCGAGCCCGCGGACGCGCTGCTGGCCGATGGCGAGGTCCTGCGCTGGCCGGTGGGGGGCGGCGCGCACGCCGCGACCTTCGGGAGGCTGCGCTTCGCGCAGCCGCAGCCGGCGCCGCAGGGCGGGGACGAAGCGCTGGCCGCGCTCGCCGCCTCGGCGGCCGCGCAGGTGGCGGCGATGCCGCAGGCCGATCGCGAAGCCCTCTTCGCGCAGCTCGAGCAGGACAAGTGGGCCGGCCGCCCGGACGCGGGCCTCGTGTTCCTGCCGGCGGCGCGGCAGGCCGTGCTCGACGCGCGCTCGCCGGAGCCCGTGCGCAGGGCGGCGGGCGATTTCCTCTCCGCGTGGGTCACGCAGCCGGTCGCGGAGCCGTGGCCCCGGTACGCGGGATTCCGGGAGCGCGTGCGGCTCTTCCGCGAGCTCGCCGACGTCCCCGTGGCCGGCGTGCCCGTGATGTCGCAGTCGATCGCCGAGCGCGCGGCGCAGCGGCGCTAGCGCCTCACAGCGGCAGGACGCGCGACGGATCGGCCCGCTCGGCGAAGGCGAGGAACTCGTCGCCCAGCCGCGCGCTCTCGGCGATCGCCTTGCGCCAGAAGGCCACGCGGCCCTCGAAGTCGGAGTCGAAGCGCCTGAAGTCGCTGCGGTCGGGGAGCTTCCCGAAGGGCAGCGTCGCGAGGTATTCGCGCGAGGGCGAGACCAGGATCACGTTGTCGAGCCAGGCGCCGCGCGCGCGCCGCCACGGCAGCGCCTTGTCGAGCCAGCCGGGCACGATGCGGTCGGTGAAGTGCGGGTAGAGGACGAGGCCTTCGCTGCGCGAATAGGGCAGGTGCAGGTGGTAGTCGATGAGGCCGCCGTCCCAGTAGACGCCGGCCGGCGCGCTCGGGATGTCGGGCACCGCCTCGATGACCATGGGGATGGCGGCGGAGGCCACCAGCGCCTCGCGCAGGTTCGCGCGGTCCAGCGCCACCGCGTGCGTGCGGAAGGCGTCGAAGCGGATGGGCGCCTCCCCGCTCGCCGGCAGCAGGTCGCTCGCCGCGAGGAACGGCGGCCACTCGCGCGCGTCGTGGAAGACCGTCCGCTCGAGGAAGTGGCGCAGGTGGCGGCGGCCGGCGAGGTTGGCGAACGCGGCCGCGCCGAACCCCAGCGTGCGGCGCACGGCGGCGTCGCGCGAGAGGATGCCGCGCCCGCGCACCGCGAGGATGTGCAGGCGGTAGCCGGGGCTCGCGAGGATCGCGTCCTCGCGGCCGTCGAAGAGCGCGTGCAGCATCTCGCGCACCTGGCGCGTGACGAGCGCGGCGGCGGGCCGCGGCGGGTAGCGCTCCGAGGAGTACAGCCGCGCGAGCTCGCGCAGCCCCTCGACGGGATCGCTGCGGCAGGCGGCGGCGAAGCGCCACGCGCCGATGGAGGCGCCGATGAGGTGGCGCACGCGCGGGGCCTTCGGCAGCCAGTCGCCGAAGATCGCCGCGTCGAGCCCGTGCAGGCCCAGCGCCTTGGGGCCGCCCGCGGCGCCGGGGATGATGGCCACGTCGGTGGCGGCGAGGCCCCGCTCGCGGATCGCCGCCAGCGCCCGCGGGCCGGCGCGGATCACGAGCGCGCTCACGGCTCCTCGCGGAAGATGCTCACGCGGGCCTTTCCCGCGCCTATCGCGAAGCCGCGGTACATGCCCCCGGTCGTGAAGGCGAAGGCGGGCTCGCCGCCGCGGTCCAGCACGATCACGCCGCCCTCGCCGCCCAGCGCGCGCACCTTCGCGAGCGCCTCGTGCGCGGCCTGGCCGGGCGCGAGGCCCTTGTACTTCACGAGCGCGGCGATGTCGTGGGCCGCCGCCGTGCGCAGGAACATCTCGCCCGTGCCCGTGGCGGAGACGGCCACGCTCGCGTTCTCGGCCCAGGTGCCCGCGCCGACGATCGGCGAGTCCCCCACGCGCCCGAAGCGCTTGCCCTCGATGCCGCCCGTGGAGGTCGCGGCCGCGAGGTTGCCGGCCTGGTCCAGCGCCACCGCGCCCACCGTGCCGAGCTTGCCGCCGTCCTTGCGCCGCTGGTGCTGGCGCCAGCGCTCCTCGGTGCGGAAGTACGAGGGGTCGACGATCGCGAGCCCCTGCTCCTTCGCGAAGCGGTCGGCGCCCGGGCCGGCGAGCAGCACGTGGGGCGACTTCTCCATCACCGCGCGCGCGGCGTCGACGGGGTTCCTCACCGTGGTCACGCCCGCCACGGCGCCCGCGCGCAGCGTCGCCCCGTCCATGATCGAGGCGTCGAGCTCGTTCGCGGCCCTCGCTCGTGAAGACGGCGCCCTTGCCGGCGTTGAAGTGCGGCGAGTCCTCGAGGACCCGCACCGCCGCCGTCACCGCGTCGAGGCTCGTGCCGCCGCCCGCGAAGCACGCGCTGGCCGGCCTCGAGCGCCTCGGCGAGCGCGGCGCGCACGGCGCCCTCGCGCTGCGGCGAAAGGGAGGCGCGCGTCATCGCGCCGGCCCCGCCGTGGACGGCGATGGCGAAGGGCTTTTCCGCGGCCTGCGCGCCGAAGGCGATCGCGAGGGCGAGCGCGGCGGCGAAACGCTTCATGGAGCTTCCCGGCATGACGGGCCGATTCTAACCGAGCGCTCCGCGCTCGCCCGGGCCGGGGCCGTGCTAGATTGGCGCATCCGCGGACCCCCTTCCGGCATCGCTCCCATGGCCCTCCTCTTCAGCCCCGTGACGCTGCGATCGGTCACGATCGCCAACCGCATCTTCGTGTCGCCGATGTGCCAGTACTCGGCCGAGGACGGCATTCCCGACGAGTGGCACATGGTGCACCTGGGCAGCCGCGCCGTGGGCGGCGCCGGCCTCGTGATCACGGAGGCCTCGGCCGTCTCGCCCGCCGGCCGCATCACGCCGTGGGACACCGGCATCTGGTCGCCGCAGCAGGTGGAGGCGTGGAAGCCCATCGTCGCCTTCATCAAGGCGCAGGGCGCCGTGCCGGGCATCCAGCTCGCGCACGCCGGGCGCAAGGCCTCGTGCGACAAGCCCTGGAACGGCGGCAAGCCGCTATCGCGCGAGGACGGCGGCTGGCGCACGTACGGGCCGAGCGATGCGCCCTTCGGCGACTATCCCGCGCCGCGCGCCATGACGGTGGCGGACCTCGAGGCGTGCGTGGCCGACTTCCGCCTCGCGGCCGACCGCGCGCTGCAGGCGGGGTTCGAGGTCGCCGAGGTCCACGCCGCGCACGGCTACCTGCTGCACGAGTTCCTCTCGCCGCTGTCGAACCGGCGCGGGGACGACTTCGGCGGCTCGCTCTCCAACCGCATGCGCTTCCCGCTCGCGGTGGCCCGGGCGGTGCGCGAGGCGTGGCCCCAGGACAAGCCCGTGCTCGTGCGCCTTTCCGCGAGCGACTGGAAGGAGGAGCGGCTGGGACATCGAGCAGTCGATCGCCTTCGCGCACGAGCTCAAGGAGGCCGGCATCGACATGATCGACGTCTCGAGCGGCGGCAACGCGGCCGACCAGAAGATCGTCCTCGGGCCCGGCTACCAGGTGCCCTTCGCGGCCGCGATCCGCCGCGACGCGGGCATCCCGACGGCCGCGGTGGGCCTCATCACCGAGCCGGTGCAGGCCGAGCAGATCCTCGCCGCCGGCCAGGCCGACGCGGTGTGCCTGGCGCGCGCGCTGCTTCGCGACCCCTACTGGCCGCGCCACGCCGCGAAGGCGCTCGGCGTGGCGATGCCCTGGCCGGACCAGTACAAGCGCGCCGACGCGGGCCCGCTCGGCCGGTGCCTGGTTACTCTCGGAAATACGGGTCAGTACACCGGCACCAGGACAGCCACTCCGAGGAGGATCAAACATGATCGATCTCTACTACTGGACCACCCCCAACGGCCACAAGGTCACGATGTTCCTCGAGGAGGCGAAGCTGCCCTACCGCCTGCACGGGATCAACATCTCGAAGGGCGAGCAGTTCGCGGCGGATTTCCTGAGGGTCTCGCCCAACAACAAGATCCCGGCCATCGTGGACCACGCGCCCGCCGACGGCGGCATGTCGATCAGCGTCTTCGAGTCGGGCGCGATCCTGCTCTACCTCGCGGGCAAGACCGGGAAGTTCATCCCGAAGACCCTGCGCGGCCAGGTCGTGGCGCTCGAGTGGCTCATGTGGCAGATGGGCGGCCTCGGCCCCATGCTGGGCCAGAACCACCACTTCCAGCACTACGCGCCGGAAAAGGTCCCGTACGCGATCGACCGCTACGTGAAGGAGACGAACCGGCTCTACGGCGTGCTGGACAAGCGCCTGGCGGGCCGCGCCTTCATCGTCGGCAAGGAGTATTCGATCGCCGACATGGCCGCCTACCCGTGGATCATCCCGGAGCGGCAGGGGCAGGACCTCGCCGGCTTCCCGAACCTGGCGCGCTGGCACGCCGCCATCAAGGCGCGCCCGGCGACCGTGCGGGCCTACGCGCGGGCGAAGGAGATCAACCCCGCGCCGCGCGGCCCGGTCACCGACGCGCAGCGCAAGATCCTCTTCGGGCAGGACAGGAGCGTCATCAAGTAGGCGGCGCCCGCCGGGCGGGCGCCGCGGCCGGCGCTACTTCTTCTCTTTTTCTTCCTGCGCCTTCTTCGCCGCTTCCTGGTCGTCCACGAACTTCTTCATCACCGCGTTGTGCTCGCGCACCGCGGCGTTGCCGGCCTCGGTGTTCGCCTTGGCGGTTGCGTTGCGCTCGGTGACGTAGGCCTTCACGCAGTCCTGGTACTTCTTGACCATGACCTTGAGCTTGTCCACGTCCGCCTCGCTCTTGATCTTGTCGACGCCCGGGTAGACGGGCTTGGGCTCGCAGGCGGCCGGCGCGATCTCGGAAGCCTTGGGTGCCTCGGGAGCCTTGGCCGGCTCCTGCGCGAAGGCGACGAGCGAGCCCAGGGCGAGACCGGTGGCGATCAGGGTGCGTTTCATGGCAGGGAGTCCTCGGGTGGAATTCGGGGCGAATTCTAGCTTGGTTGGCGGGGCGGCGTGGGCGGCATCGTGTAGTTGAGCGCCAGGCGGCCGCCGTCGGGGTAGATGACCTGGCCGGTCATGTAGGAGGCGTCGTCGCTCGCCAGGAAGAGCGCCGCCCTGGCCACTTCCGAGGGCTCGCCCAGGCGGCCCAGGGGCGTTCGCGAGAGGATCTTCGCCTCGGCGGCGGCGTTGCCGAGCACCGCCTCGCGCGCGAGCTCGGTGAGGATGGTCCCGGGGCCCACGGCGTTCACGCGGATTGCGTGCGGCGCGAGGGCGACCGCCATCACCCGGGTGAGCTGGTTGATGCCGCCCTTGGAGACGACGTAGGGAACCTGGTCGGGGATGGCGAGCACCGCGTTCACGCTCGACATGTTGACGATGGCGCCGCCGCCGCCCTGGCGCACCATCTGGCGCGCGGCGGCCTGGCCGACGAGGAAGACGCCCTTCAGGTTCACGGCGATGACGCGGTCGAAATCCTCCTCGGCGAGGTCGAGGAAGGCGCTGGCGTGAACGATCCCGGCATTGGCGAGCAGGATGTCGAGGCGGCCGAAGCGCGAGGCGGTGGCGGCAACCGCCGCCTCGACCTCGGCCTTGCGGGAGACGTCGCAGGCGACGAACGCCGCCTCGAGGCCCTCCGAGCCCAGCCGCGCGGCCTCGGCGCGGCCGCTCTCCACGGCGACGTCGGCCAGCATCACCTTCGCGCCCTCGCGCGCGAAGAGCTCGGCGCAGGCGAGGCCGATGCCGCGCGATGCGCCCGTGACGAGCGCCACGCGGCCCGCGAGCCTCATGGCTTCTTCGCCGGCGGCGCTTCCGTGGGCGTGAGCTGCAGCATCTCCGGCGCGGAGAGCGCGCGCCCCGACTCCACGGCCGACAGGATCTCGGCGCAGACCTTGGCCTGCCCCTTGGGGCAGCTGTTCTTCGCGAGGTCGCGGATCTCGGCCGAGTCCTGGCTCGGCATGTCGGTGCTGGAGAGCTTGCGCTCGAGCCACTTCTTGAAGGCCGCGTCCTTCTCGAGGAACGGCCCGGCGTCGCCGACCTTCGGCCAGCCGCCGATCACCACGCGCAGCACCGCCTCGGTGACGATCTCGGCGGTGGGGCCCTTGTCGCAGTGGCCGTAGTCCGCCACCGCCTTGTTCAGCGCGGCCCAGGAGGTGGTGCCGTCGAAGGCCTTGTCGGCCCCGGTGCAGGGTTTGTCGGAAGCGGCCGCGGGAAGCACCGTGGCCGCCAGGAGGACTGCCGCGGCGCTAAGCCGCCATGCCCGGTCTCTGGGACGCATCGCCTTGCGAAAGCCTTTCACGGATGGAACGCGCGATGCCGGCGGCATCGAGGCCGCAGTCGGCCAGCAGTTGCGCCGGATCGCCGTGCTCGACGAAATGATCTGGAAGGCCCAGCTGCAGCACCTGCACCTCGACGCCCTGGGCCGCGAGCGACTCGAGGACCGCCGATCCCGCGCCGCCGTCGAGGACGTTCTCCTCGACGGTGACGACGAGATCGTGGGTGGTGGCGAGCCGCAGGACGAGCGCGTCGTCCAGCGGCTTCACGAAGCGCATGTTGGCCACGGTGGCGCCCAGCTCCGCGCCGGCCTCGAGCGCCGGCTTCAGCAGGGAGCCGAAGGCGAGGATGGCCACGCGCCGGCCCTCGCGCCTTACCTCGCCCTGGCCCACCGGCAGGGCCTTCATCTGCGCCTGGATCTCCGCGCCGGGGCCCGTGCCGCGCGGGTAGCGGACGGCGGAGGGGCCGTCGAGGCTGAAGCCGGTGAAGAGCATCTGCCGGCACTCGTTCTCGTCGGCGGGCGCCATCACCACCATGTTGGGGATGCAGCGCAGGTACGAGAGGTCGAAGGCGCCGTGGTGCGTGGGGCCGTCGGCGCCCACGAGGCCGCCCCGGTCGAGGGCGAAGACGACGGGCAGGTTCTGCAGGGCCACGTCGTGGATGAGCTGGTCGTAGGCGCGCTGCAGGAACGTGGAGTAGATCGCCACGACGGGCCGCACGCCGTCGCAGGCGAGGCCCGCCGCGAAGGTGACGGCGTGCTGCTCGGCGATGCCGACGTCGAAGTAGCGGTCGGGGAACTCCTTCGAGAAGCGCACCATCCCCGAGCCCTCGCGCATGGCGGGGGTGATGCCCACCAGGCGCGTGTCGAGCTTCGCCATGTCGCACAGCCAGTCGCCGAAGATCTGCGTGTAGGTCGGGCGCGGCTTCGCGTCGGGCGCGGGCGCGGGCTTCGCCAGGCCCACGCCCGGGTCGAACCGTGCCGGGGCCGTGGTAGGCGATGGGGTCGTCCTCGGCGAAGGCGTAGCCCTGGCCCTTCTTCGTCACCACGTGCAGGAACTGCGGGCCCTCCAGGCGCTTCACGTTGGAGAGCGTCTCGACGAGCACCTCGAGGTTGTGCCCGTCGATGGGGCCGGTGTAGTTCAGGCCGAACTCCTCGAAGAGCGTGGAGGGCGTGAGCATGCCCTTGGCGTGGCCCTCGAAGCGCTTGGCCAGCTCCTTCATGGGCGGGGACACCGAGAGGATCTTGTCGGCCGTCTTCTTGGTGGCCGCGTAGAAGCGCCCGGACATGAGCCGCGCGAGGTAGTTGTTGAGCGCGCCCACGTTCTCCGAGATCGACATGTCGTTGTCGTTGAGGATCACGATCAGGTTGGCGCCGGAGTGCTTCACGTTGTTCAGGGCCTCGAAGGCCATGCCGCCGGTCATCGCGCCGTCGCCGATGATGGCGACCGCGCGCCCGGGCTTGCCCAGGTGGCGAAGCGCCACCGCCATCCCCAGCGCGGCCGAGATCGAAGTCGAGGAATGGGCGGTCCCGAAGGCGTCGTAGGGCGACTCCTCGCGGCGCGGAAAGCCCGCGATGCCGCCCTTCTGGCGCAGGCGGGCCATCCCCGCGCGCCGCCCGGTGAGGATCTTGTGGCCGTAGGTCTGGTGGCCCACGTCCCAGATGAGGCGGTCTTCCGGGGTCGCGAACACGTAGTGCAGGGCGATGGTGAGCTCCACCGTGCCCAGGTTCGACGACAGGTGCCCCCCCGTCTTGGAGACGGACTCGAGGATGAAGCGGCGCAGCTCCTCGGCCAGGACGGGCAGCTGCTTGCGGTCCAGCCGCCGCAGGTCCGCCGGGTCGTTGATCGTCTCGAGTAGTGGGTAAGCGCTCATTGATCGGGAAACGGCCGATGGGCCGCAAATGCGCATTTTGCCGCAACTGGCGCAGGCCCGTATGCGCCACCTCAAACCCCGGTGTCAGTGACTCGTAATCAGATTACTTTTCCTAATCAGATTACTTTCAGGGGGAGCCGGGCGCCGACGAAGTGGAAAGTAATCTGATTACGAGTCACTGACACCGCCTACCGGTCGCGTTTCACGATGTAGTCGGCGAGCTGGCGCAGGCGGTCGGCGCGGGCGTCGAAGGCGGAAAGGGCCTCCTGGGCCTGGGCAAGGAGGTCGGCGGCGAACTTCCTGGCCTCGGGCACGCCCAGCAGGCTCGTGTAAGTGGGCTTGCCCGCCTCCCGGTCCTTCCCCGGGGTCTTGCCGAGGGTGGCGGAGTCGGCCTCCTCGTCGAGGATGTCGTCCACCACCTGGAAGGCGAGCCCCACGCACTTGGCGTAGCGGTCGAGGCCGCCCATGGCGGCGGCCTCCAGGGGCCGGCCGCAGCGCGCGCCCAGCAGGACGGAGGCGCGGATGAGGGCGCCCGTCTTGTGGATGTGCATGTTCTCCAGCTCGGGCAGCGTGAGGCTGCGGCCCACCGCGTCCAGGTCGATCGCCTGGCCCCCGGCCATCCCGCGCGAGCCGCAGGCCACGGCGAAGAGCTGGATCATCTGCAGCTGCACGAGCGGGTCGTCGGAGAGCCGGTTCTCGGCGAGGAGCTGGAAGGCGAGGCTCTGCATGGCGTCGCCCGCGAGGAGCGCCGTCGCCTCGTCGAACTCCACGTGGCAGGTGGGCTTGCCCCGCCGCAGCACGTCGTCGTCCATGCACGGCATGTCGTCGTGCACCAGCGAATAGGCATGGATCAGCTCGACGGCGCAGGAGGCGATCTCCAGGCGGGACGGGTCGGCCTGGGAGAGCTCTCCCGCGGCGAAGACGAGCATCGCGCGCACGCGCTTGCCTCCGCCCAGCGTCGCGTAGCGCATGGCGTCGTGCAGGCGGGAAGGGGCGATGCGCGCGGCGGGCAGGAGGCCGCCGAGGACGGTCTCCATGCGGCCGGCCACCTCGCGCGACCAGGCCGGGAAGTCGGGAGCGCTCACGATTCGCTAGCGGGCAGGTCCTTCAGGACTTCGCCCTCCAGGACGCTGATGCGCGCCTGCGCGGCGGAGAGCTTGCCCTCGCAGTGGCGCAGCAATTCCGCCCCGCGCTGGTACGCCGCGAGCGATTCCTCCAGCGGGAGCTTGCCGTCCTCCATGCGGGCGACGAGGGATTCGAGCTCCTCGAGGGCCTTCTCGAAGGGCAGGTCGGCGGTGGGGGACGGGTTCTTGGACATGGATTGGAACCTTAACGCAAATGCTGCATGGCGTCATTTTCGCGCGTTCGCGAGCGCCGCCTGAACCCTTTGGTGCGTTGCTTGATTCTCCTCAACTATCAGGACCTTAGACCTTGCCCGCGGGGGGAACTTTGGGCAGAATTCCTTATCGAAATCACGTTGTCGTCTCGGGACGGAGCTGCAGAGTTAAAAGCTAGCTGACTCGATTAGCCCGGTATTGCTTTCGTCGTCTTCGGAACATTCGGAGGTACGGATCATGTCGGACTTGGCGAGCCAACTGGCGCTCACCCGGACGCCCACGCATCTGCCGCTTTCGTGGTACTTCGACCCGGTGGTTGCCGAGGTCGAGCAGAAGCTTCTCTTCGACCGCGGCCCCGGCTACGTCGGGCACGCCGCGATGGCGCCCGAGCCGGGCAGCTACCGCGTGCTGGACTGGCGCGAGCACGGCGCGGGCTGGGTGCTCGTGAACAACGAAGGCCGCCACGACCTCGTCTCCAACGTCTGCCGTCACCGCCAGGCGGTGATGCTCGAGGGCGCCGGCCGGCTTCCGGGCGGCACGATCACCTGCCCCATCCACCGCTGGGCCTACGACAGCGAAGGCAGGCACATCGGCGCGCCGCACTTCCCGGACCATCCCTGCCTCGACCTCCCGCGCCAGGACCTGCAGCACTGGCACGGCATGCTCTTCAACGGCCCGCGCGACATCGCGAAGGACCTGGCCGGCATGGCCGCCGCGAAGGACCTCGACTTCGAGGGCTACCTCCTCGACCGCGTCGACGTGGTCGACTACGACTTCAACTGGAAGACCTTCATCGAGGTCTACCTCGAGGACTACCACGTCGCGCCCTACCACCCGGGCCTGGGCCACTTCGTGACCTGCGACGACCTCAAGTGGGAGTACGGCGACTGGTGGAGCGTGCAGACCGTCGGCATCAACGACCAGCTGGCCCGCCCCGGCAGCGCCGTGTACGCGCGGTGGCACGAGCAGGTGCTGAAGTTCGGCCACGGCAAGCCGCCGCCCCACGGCGCGATCTGGCTCACCTACTACCCGAACATCATGGTCGAGTGGTACCCGCACGTCCTCGTGATCTCCACGCTCTACCCGAGGGGCGCGGAGAAATGCCGCAACGTGGTGGAGTTCTACTACCCCGAGGAGATCTTCCACTTCGAGCGCGAGTTCGTGGAGGCCGAGCAGAAGGCCTACCAGGAGACGGCGATCGAGGACGAGGACATCTGCGACCGCATGACGGAAGGCCGGCGCATCCTCTGGAAGGAGGGGCGCGAGGAGCACGGGCCGTACCAGTCCCCGTACGAGGACGGCATGGTCCACTTCCACGAGTTCATCCGCCGGGAGCTCGTGCAGCACCTCTAGCGCGGGCGGCGCGCCCCGGACTCAGCGCGCCAGCCGGCGCAGGTGCAGCACCACCTGCCAGACCTGCTCGTCGGAGAGCCGCTTGTGCGGCGGCATCGACGTGCCCGGCGAGCCGTAGCGCACGATCCAGAAGAGGTGCCCGTCGGGGATCCCCCGGATGGTCTGCGCGCAGGCGAAGTTGCGCGGCGGCGGGTCGAACTGGTCCGCGAGCGGGCCCTTGCCGTCCCCGGTGCGGCCGTGGCACGAGGCGCAGGAGATCTTGCGCGGGTCGCCCAGGTACGTCGCCTCCCCGGCGGCCAGGTTCGCTTCCGTGGCCTGCAGGGGATTGGGGCGGCCGTAGTACTCGTCGGGAGCCTTCCCGGTGAAGCGCGGCTGCGGGCAGTTCCCGGGCGCCTGCGCGAAGGGCGCGCCCGATGCCGCGGCCAGGGCGAGCCCCAGGCAGGCGGCCGAGCGGCGGATCGAGGCGATGGCCATGCGAACCTCCAGTCCCGGGCGGGCGGGAAATCGACGCTTCCAGCATGGCAAAGGACGCGGCGGGCCGGTTGACCGGCCTCAAGGGGCGTGGACGCGGGCGGCGAGGCTAGCGGTCGAACTCGTGCACGACGGCCCAGAGGGTGGCGTAGGTGAGCGCGGGCCAGCCCGCGTGGAGCGCTCGTAGTCCTCCGGGCGCACGGGTTCGCGCTCCTTGCCCTTGCGCACCTCCCACCAGCGGTTCTGGATGGCCTCGCGCACCGCGGGCGCGGGCATGGCGGGGCGGCGCAGCTTCTCGTGCGTGCCGGCGAAGAGCCGGCGCTTGAGCGTCACGTCGGTGGACGAGATGCGGAAGAGCTTCGTGAGCATCGCCGAGGTCGCCCCGTGGCGGATGAAGTGCTCGATCTGCTGCGAGCGCTTGCCGATGTAGCCCGCCTGGCGCAGGCCGTGCTCGAAGGAGCCGGCGTCGATGTGAACGGCCACTCTCGGCTCGGACATCTCGGAGAGCCGCACCAGGTCGTCGGTGCTGAGCGCGCGAAGCTCCGCGAACTGGGCCTCGGTGAGTCCCGGCGGGGCCGGGCGGCTTTCCTCGACGCTGCGCTGCAGCTCCCGGATGAGGTGGGTGAGGAAAAGCAGGCGCAGCTGCTGGTCGCGGATCTCGATCATGGCTCCCCCCTCGTTGGCGCTGCCGCCGCGGCGAAACCGCGGGTGTGGTCGAGCGGCCAACATGCCAACGGACGTTAATCGTGTCAACGCGAAATCGGGGGATTTTCGCGGTGCGCCGCAGCATCGCGCCGCGCGGCGGGGGCGGCAAAGCTCAGGAACTGCGCGAGCTTTGCCGCCGATCTGCTTGATTTGCCGCGCCCGCCTAGTCCTCTTCGCGCGCCAGCTTGAACTGCGAGGTGAGCGCGGCCTGCGTGGGCGGCGGCACCATCGCGTAGTGGCTGTACTCGATCTGGTAGGAGCCCTGCCCGCCCGTCACCGAGCGCAGCCGCGACTGGTACTCGGCCACCTCCGACAGCGGCACCTGCCCGGTGATCGACATGAGGTCGCCGCCCGAGGACTCGGTGCCGGTGATCTGGCCGCGGCGCGAGGAGATGTCGCTCGTCATGTCGCCCACGAAGCGGTCGGGCGCGGTGATCGTGATGTTGACGATGGGCTCCAGGATGATGGCGCCCGCCTTGAGGATGGCGTCGATCACCGCCTTCTTGCCGGCGGTCACGAACGCGATCTCCTTGGAGTCCACGGGGTGGCTCTTGCCGTCGTAGACGATCACGCGGATGTCCTCGACGGGGTAGCCCGCGATGACGCCCTGGTCGAGCGCCATCTTCACGCCCTTCTCCACGGCCGGGATGAAGACGGTGGGGATCACGCCGCCCTTCACCTGGTCGACGAACTCGAAGCCGCTGCCGCGCGAGAGCGGCTCGACCTTGAGGAACACCTCGCCGAACTGGCCGGCGCCGCCCGTCTGCTTCTTGTGCCGGCAGTGGCCCTCGGCCTTCTTCGTGATCGTCTCGCGGTAGGGGATCTTGGGCGGCTTGGTGTCGACTTCCAGCTTGTACTGCGTGGACATCTTCTCGAGCTTCACGCGCATGTGCAGCTCGCCCAGGCCGCGCACCACCGTCTCGTGCGTGGTGGGGTGGCGCTCGATCCACAGGCAGGGGTCCTCGACCTCCAGCTTGTGCAGCACCTCGAAGAGGCGCTGCTCGTCGCCCTTCTTCTTCGTCTCCACCGCGATGGAGTGCATCGGGGTCGGGAAGTCCAGCGAGCGCAGGCGGATGTTGTCCTCGTCGTGCGAGTCGTGCAGCACGGCGTTGAACTCGATCTCGTCGACCTTCGCGACGGCGCCCAGGTCGCCCGGGAAGAGCTCGTTCACCTCGACGTAGTCCTTGCCCTGGACCGAATAGAGGTGGCCCACCTTGAACGGGCGCTTGCCGTCGCCGATGTAGAGCTGGGAGTCCTTCGTGATGGTGCCCTGGTGCACGCGGAAGAAGGCGACCTTGCCCACGTACGGGTCCATCACGATCTTGAAGACGTGCGCGAGCACGTGCTTCGTGCGGTCCGGCACGGCGTGGAATTCCTCGCCCTCGGTGGTCTCGCTCTTCACGAAGGGCGGCGGGTTGCCCTCCGTCGCGTTCGGCGCGAGCTGCGACAGGATGTGCAGGAACTCGGGGATGCCCGCGCCCGTCCTGGCGGAGGTGAAGCACACCGGCACGAGGTGGCCTTCGCGAAGGGCCTTCTCGAAGGGCGCGTGCAGCTGCTCGGGCTTCAGGTCCTCGCCCTGCTCGAGGTACAGGCTCATGAGGTCGTCGTCGACCTCCACGACCTGCTCGACGATCGCCTTGTGCGCGGCCTTCACGCCCACGAAGTCGGCGTCGCCGTCGGGGGTGAAGAAGCAGTCGACCACGTCCTTGCGGTCGTGGGCCGGCAGGTTGATGGGCAGGCACTCCTTGCCGAAGTGGTCCTGGATCTTGCGCAGGAGCCCGGGCAGGTCCACGTTGTCCGCGTCGATCTTGTTCACCACGACCATGCGGCACAGGCCGCGCGTCTTCGCCCACTTCATCATGCGCGAGGTGTTGAGCTCGATGCCGTTCTGCGCGTTGATCACCACGACCGCGGTCTCCACGGCGGCCAGCGCGGCGATCGACTGGCCGGCGAAGTCGGGCATGCCGGGCGTGTCGATGAGGTGGATGCGCATGTCCTCGTAGGCGAAGTTCACGAGGGAGGACCCGAGCGAGTGGCCGTAGGCCTTCTCCATGGGGTCGAAGTCGCAGACCGTCGTTCCCTTCTCGACGCTGCCCGGGGAGGCGATGGCGCCGGACTTCCAGAGCAGGGCCTCGGCGAGCGTGGTCTTGCCGGCGCCGCCGTGGCCGACGAGCGCGAGGGTATGGATGGACTCGGTGTACTTCGGCACGATGCTATTCCTCTTGAGAGCGGGATTTGCGGGGGAGCGGGGATTTGCGGGGTTTCTCTGACCTTCTGACCCCCGAATTTACACTTTCCGGGGCGACTTCGCCTCCGGAAGGAACAAACCCAGCAGGTCGTTCAGGAAGCGCCGCCCGCGCAGGGTGGGGCGGATGGCGAAGGCGTCGCGCTCGAGGAGGCCCGCGGCCTCGGCCCGGGCGAGCGGCTCCTCGACGCGGGCGAGCGGGAGCCCCGTGCGCTCGGCGAAGAGCGCCACGGGAAACCCGTCCGTCAGGCGCAGCGCGTTCATCATGAACTCGAAGGGCAGCTCGCCCGCCGCGACCTCGTGCGCCTCCTGGATCGCCTCGCCGGCGAGGGCGCGCTCCTGGTAGGCCTTCGGCTGCCGCAGGCGCACCTCGCGCACGACGCGCTCCGGGAAGGAGAGCTTGGAGTGCGCCCCCGCCCCCACGCCGAGGTAGTCGCCGAAGTTCCAGTAGTTCAGGTTGTGGCGCGAGCGCATGCCGGGCCGCGCGAAGGCCGAGGTCTCGTAGTTCCCGTACCCGGCGGCCGCGAGCGCCTCCTCGATCGCCTCCTGCATGGCCGCGGCCGCGTCGTCGTCGGGAAGCGCCGGCGGGTAGCGGTGGAACAGGGTGTTGGGCTCGAGCGTGAGGTGGTAGGCCGAGACGTGCGCCGGGCCGTAGCCGATGGCCGCGCCGATGTCGGCGAGCGCCTCCTCGCGCGATTGCCCGGGCAGGGCGTACATGAGGTCGAGGTTCACGTTCGGGAAGGTCGCCAGGGCGATCTCGACGGCGCGCCGGGCCTCGGGCGCGTCGTGCACGCGCCCGATCGCCTTGAGCAGCCGCGCGTCGAAGCTCTGGATGCCCACGGAAAGCCGGTTCACGCCCGCGCCGCGGAAGTCGCGGAACTTCGCCTGCTCGAAGGTGCCGGGGTTGGCCTCGAGCGTCACTTCCGCGTCGGGCTCCACCGGCAGGAGCGTGCGCGCGGCGGTGAGCAGCCGGTCGATGGCCGCGGGCGAGAAGAGGCTGGGCGTGCCTCCCCCGAAGAAGATCGCGTGCACGCGCCGCCCCCAGACCTTCGGCACGCTGGCCTCGAGGTCCGCGACGACGGCCTGCACGTAGTCCGCCTCGGGAACGGCCCCGCGCGCCTCGTGCGAGTTGAAGTCGCAGTACGGGCACTTCTTCAGGCACCACGGGATGTGCACGTAGAGCGTGAGCGGGGGCAGCGCCACCAGGCGCACGCGGCCCGGGACGGCGACGGCGACGGCCGTCACGGCGCGCTGCCGCGCTTGCCGCCGAGCCGCTCGGCGAGGAGCGAGGCGGCGATGGCCCGGTGGCTCAGGCGGTTCTTCAGGGCGGGCTCGAGCTCGGCCGCGGTGCGGCCCAGGGCGGGCAGCAGGAAGTGCGGGTCGAAGCCGAAGCCGCCGCTGCCCCTCGGGGCGTCCACGATCTCTGCCATGCCAGCGCCCCTCGGTGATGACGGGCTCCGGGTCGTCGGCGTGGCGCACGAGGACGATCACGCAGACGTAGTGCGCGGCGCGGTCGGCGCACCCGGCGAGCCGCTCGACGAGCAGGGCGTTGTTGGCGCGGTCGCGCTCCGCGCGCGTGCCGTGGCGGCCGGCGAAGTACGCGGAGTGCACGCCGGGCGCGCCGCCCAGGGCCTCCACGCAAAGCCCGGAGTCGTCCGCGAGCGCGGCGAGGCCCGTGTGGCGCGCGCAGTTCCTCGCCTTGGCGAGCGCGTTCTCGACGAAGGTGTGGTGCGGCTCCTCGGCCTCGGGCACGCCCAGCGCGCCCTGCGGCACGGTCTCGAAGCCCAGGGGCGCGAGGATCGCGGAGAGCTCGCGCAGCTTGCCCTCGTTGTTGGAGGCGATGACGAACCGCGTCGTCATGCCCTCAACCCAGCGCCGCCTTCTGCATCGCCACGATCTCCGCGATTCCCTTGCCGGCGAGCGCGAGCAGCGCGTCCATCTCCGCGCGCGAGAACGGCGCGCCCTCGGCCGTTCCCTGCACCTCGACGAAGCCGCCGGAGCCGGTCATCACCACGTTCATGTCGGTGTCGCAGGTGCTGTCCTCGGCGTAGTCGAGGTCGAGGCAGGGCACGCCCGCGACGATCCCCACCGACACCGCGGCCACGAAGTCGCGGAAGGGCTCGCGCGAGACGAGGCCCTTCGCCCTGAGCCAGGCCACGGCGTCGGCCAGGGCCACCATGGCGCCGGTGATGGAGGCGCAGCGCGTGCCGCCGTCGGCCTGCAGCACGTCGCAGTCGATCGTCACCTGCCGCTCGCCGAGCGCGCCCAGGTCCACCACCGAGCGCAGCGCCCGGCCGACCAGGCGCTGGATCTCCTGGGTGCGGCCCGACTGCTTGCCCGCGGCCGCCTCGCGCGCGCCGCGCGTGTGGGTCGCCCGCGGCAGCATGCCGTACTCGGCCGTGACCCACCCGGAGCCCTTGCCCTTGAGGAAGGCGGGGATCTTCTCCTCCACGCTCGCGGTGCACAGCACCCTCGTCTCGCCGAACTCCACGAGGACGGAGCCCTCGGCGTGGCGCGTGAAGGCGCGCGTGATGCGCACGGGGCGCAGGGCGTCCGCGGGGCGGTCGAGGTGTCGGGGCATCGGGGGGCTTTCGGGGGTTCTAGCGGGGGACCTTCTTGATCGCGCTCTGGATCTCCGCGATCGCCTTCTCGATCTCCTCGTCGGTCACGTCGTCCGTCGTGCCCGCGGGGCGCTCGATGTCCATCGTGTTCGACGAGGTCGTGAACTGCTCGTTGTCCATGAGCTCGGTGTCGGCGTGGCGCGGGTCGTCCTGCGCCTCCCAGGTCATCGCCACGACGGAAAGGTTGTCGCTCTCGCCGCGCGCGCGCTTGTAGGCCTCCGTGAGCAGGCCCGGCAGCAGCCCCATGACGTCCTGCTTGCGCAGGAGGTTGGCGATGAGGGCGGCGGGAATCTGGCTCCAGAAGCCGTCGGTGGAGAGCAGGATCGTGTCGCCCGTCTCGAGGCGGAACTCGCTGCCCACGGCGATCACCGGGGGCACGACGCCGCCCAGGCAGCTGAAGATCTTGTTCCTCTCGGGGTGCACGGCCGCGGCCTCCGCCGAGATGATCCCGGAGTCGACCATCTGCTGCACGCGCGAGTGGTCCTGCGTGGCCGCCGCGAGCTTGCCCCCGCGCAGCACGTACAGGCGCGAGTCGCCGGAGTGCGCCCACCAGGCCGAGCCGTCCTGCACGATGCACACCACGCAGGTGGTGCGGGGCGACTCCAGCAGGTTCTGCGCCACCGCGTGCGAGACGATGGCGCGGTGCGCGGAGTTGATCACCGAGACGAGGAAGTCCGAGGGGCGCCGCAGCTTGTTGCGCGCCTCCTGCTGGAAGAGCCGCGTGACCTCCGTCACCGCGATCTCGGCGGCCACCTCGCCCTGCATGTGCCCGCCCATCCCGTCGGCGGCGACCATGAGCAGGACGTCGCGGCTGTAGGAGTAGCCGATCCGGTCCTCGTTGCCGTCGCGGTCGCCCTGGCGGCTGTCCTGGAAGATGGTGAAGCGCATGGACGCTGGCCCGGTCTACTTCGTGAAGAACTTCGAAAGGGGCTTGTTCAGGGTGTCGAAGAAGCCCTTCCTGCCGGCGCCCGCGGGCTCGATCATGAGGAGCTTCTGCAGCTCGAAGGCGGTCTGCGGGCGCGCCAGGTGGTCGAGGTTGAGGCACGCCTCCACGATCGAGTAGAGCTCGTCGGAGTACTGCTGCCGCGCGAGGGTGCGCAGGGGGATGAGGCGGTCCTTCTCGATCCGGGCGTCGGCCGCCTGCGGGGGCGTGCCCGCGATGCAGGTGTAGAGCGTGGCGCCCACCGAGTAGATGTCGCTCCACGGCCCCAGGCTCCCCGGCTCGAACTTGTACTGCTCCGGCGCCGCGAAGCCGGCGGTGTACATGGGCTTCAGCTTCGTCGGCTCGTCGGAGAGCGTGATCCGCGCCGCGCCGAAGTCGAGCAGCACCGGGCGGCCGTCCATCGCGATGTAGACGTTGGCCGGCTTGATGTCCAGGTGCAGCAGCTTGTTGGCGTGCACCTCGCGCAGCCCGTTCATCAGGTGGATGAAGATGCGGCGCATGAAGGTCTCGGTGAACTCGGCGCGGTTCCTCTGGATGTGGAACTGGAGCGTGCGGCCGCGCACGTACTGCATCACCATGTAGCAGGTCTCGTTGGCGCGGAAGAAGTTCTCCACGCGCACCACGTTGGGGTGCGAGATGAGGGCGAGCGAGCGCCCCTCCTCGAAGAAGCACTTCAGGCCGTGGCGGAACACCGCGATGTTGCCCGGATCCGCGATGCTCACCTCCGTGCCCTCCGAGCGCAGGGCGAGCGAGGCCGGCAGGTACTCCTTGATGGCGTAGGGCGTCTGGCTCTCGTCGTAGGCGAGATAGACGATGCTGAAACCGCCGGAGGACAGGGGCTTGTCGATGCGATAGCCGTTGAGGACGTAGCCACTCGGCAACGGCTGGTTCACCTGCGAAGGCATGGGATGCGGGGGTTCCGCTATAATTCGTTGCATTGTCGGCAATCGAAAACGCCTTGTAAAGCCGCGAACGAAAAGGTTTTTTTCGCCGCGGGCCGATCGCCATCCCCCTGACACCGAAGGACACCGAGCGCGCCATGATCGCCAGCATGACAGGCTTTGCCGCCGCCACCCGCGAGGTCGCCGGCGGCCAGCTGGCGGTGGAGCTGAAGAGCGTCAACCACCGCTACCTCGAGTTCCAGTGCCGCCTGGCCGACGACCTGCGCGCGCTCGAGCCCGTGCTGCGCGAGGCCGTGGCCGCCGGGCTCACGCGCGGCAAGGTCGACTGCCGCCTCACCTTCACGCCGGCCGCCGCGGGCGAGCGCGCCCTGGTGCCCGACGGCAAGGCGCTCGCCGCGCTCGCCGAGGCTTCGGCGAAGGTGGCCGGCACCTTCCGGGACGCGCGGCCCCTGTCGGTGTACGAGGTCCTGCACTGGCCCGGCGTGCTCGCCGGCGGCGAGGTGGGCGCCGACACGATCCGCGAGGACGCGGGAAAGCTCGCCGCGCAGGCCGTGGCCGAGCTCACGCAGACCCGCCGGCGCGAGGGCGAGAAGCTCGCCCAGGTGCTGCGCGATCGGCTCGAATCCATGGCGGCCCTCGTGGCCCGGGCGCAGCCCCTGATGCCGGAGGTGATGAAGGCCCACCGCGACAAGCTCGCCGCCCGGCTCGCGGAAGCCGCCGCCGCGCCCTCCGACGAGCGCATCCAGCAGGAGGTGGTGCTCTACGCCGCGAGGATCGACGTCGACGAGGAGCTCGAGCGCCTGGCGGCCCACGTCGCGGAGTTCCGGCGCGTCCTGGACAAGGGCGGCGCCTGCGGCAAGCGCCTGGACTTCCTCTGCCAGGAGCTCAACCGCGAGGCCAACACGCTCGGCTCGAAGTCCGTGTCCTCCGACATGACCCGCATCTCGGTGGAGCTCAAGGTCCTCATCGAGCAGATGCGCGAGCAGGTCCAGAACATCGAATAGGCGTTCCAGACATGGCCGGCGACCTCTTCGTGGTGGTGGCGCCCTCGGGCGCGGGCAAGACCAGTCTCGTGACACCGGCTGCTCGGCGTCGAGACCGGCATCCGCCTGTCCGTCTCCCACACCACGCGCGCCCCGCGCGAGGGCGAGGTGGACGGCCGCGAGTACCACTTCGTCTCCCGCGAGGCCTTCGAGGCCATGATCGCCGCGGGCGATTTCCTCGAGCACGCCAACGTCTACGGCAACTACTACGGCACCTCGCGCAAGTGGATCGAGTCCGAGCTCGCGGGCGAGCACGACGTGCTGCTGGAGATCGACTGGCAGGGGGCGATGCAGCTCCGGAAGCTCTTCCCGCGCCTGGTCGGGATCTTCATCCTGCCCCCCTCCATCGGCGAGCTGCGCAGGCGCCTCACGGCCCGCGGCAAGGACTCCGCCGAGGTGATCGAGAAGCGGATGGCGAGCGCCCGCGAGGAAATCTCGCATGTTCTTGAATTTGAATATATAATTGTCAATGAACAATTCGACGCGGCGGTGGCGGACCTGCAGGCGGTGGTCCGGGCGGCGCGTCTTTCCCGCGAGCGGCGCGCAGGGCGCCTCGCGCGGCTTCTCGACGAATTCAGGTAACGGAGGTTTTCCCCATGGCCCGCATCACGGTCGACGACTGCATCAAGTACTTCCCGAACCGCTTCGAGCTCACGCTCGCCGCCACGAACCGCGCGCGCCAGATCGCCCTGGGCGCCTCCCCGCTGGTGGAAGCCAACCGGGACAAGCCCACCGTCGTCGCGCTGCGCGAGATCGCCAGCGGCAAGGTCGGCCAGGAGCTGCTCAATCCCCCGGCGCCCACGCCTCCCGTCCTCTGAACTGAGCCATGCCCCTCCCCGGCGTCCAGGCGGTCGCGGGAGGCCTCAAGGGCTCCGGCACGTCCCCGCCCGGACCCGACGCATCGGAGCTCTCCGCGAGCCTCGGCTACCTCAAGGCCGAGGACATCTCGCAGATCGAGCGGGCCTACGAGACGGCCCGGGCCGCGCACGCCGGCCAGTACAGGAAGAGCGGCGAGCCCTACATCACCCACCCGCTCGCCGTCGCCAGGATCCTCGCCGAGTGGCACCTGGACCCGCAGGCCCTCATGGCGGCGCTGCTGCACGACGTGGTCGAGGACACCCACACGACCAAGAGCGAGATCGCCCGCCAGTACGGCAAGGCCGTGGCGGAGCTGGTCGACGGCGTCTCCAAGATCGACCGCATCGAGTTCGCGACCCTGCAGCACGCGCAGGCCGAGAACTTCCGCAAGATGCTGCTCGCGATGGCGCGCGACGTGCGCGTCATCCTCATCAAGCTCGCCGACCGCCTGCACAACATGCGCACGCTCGACGCCGTGCACGCCGAGAAGCAGGAGAGGATCGCCCGCGAGACCCTCGAGATCTACGCCCCCATCGCCAACCGCCTGGGGCTCAACGCCATCTACTACGAGCTCGAGGACCTGGGCTTCCGCTACCTGCACCCGACGCGCTTCCGCGTGCTGGACAAGGCGCTCAAGCGCGCCCGCGGCAACCGGCGCGACGCCGTGGGCAAGCTCAAGGACTCGATCCAGGCGCGCCTGAAGGACTTCAAGGTCGACGCCCAGGTGCAGGGGCGCGAGAAGCACATCTCCTCCATCTACAAGAAGATGCAGGAGAAGAACATCTCGTTCTCCGAGGTGTTCGACATCTACGGCTTCCGCATCCTCGTGCCCGACGTGGCCTCCTGCTACCTCGCGCTGGGCGCGCTGCACACGCTCTTCAAGCCCATCCCGGGCAAGTTCAAGGACTACCTCGCCATCCCCAAGGCGAACGGCTACCAGTCGCTGCACACCACGCTCTTCGGCCCCTTCGGCATGCCGGTGGAGGTGCAGATCCGCACCCCGGAGATGCACAAGGTCGCCGAGGCGGGCGTCGCCTCGCACTGGCTCTACAAGAGCGCCGAGGAGCCCTCGGGCGACGTGCAGATGAAGACCCACCAGTGGCTGCAGTCGCTGCTCGAGATCCAGAGCGAGTCGGGGGACGCGCTCGAGTTCCTCGAGCACATCAAGGTCGACCTCTTCCCCGAGGAGGTGTACGTCTTCTCGCCCAAGGGCAAGATCTTCTCGCTGCCGCGCGGGGCCACCCCCATCGACTTCGCCTACTCGGTGCACACGGACGTGGGCAACCACTGCATCGCGGCCCGGGTGAACGGCGAGACCGTGCCCCTGGGCACGGCGCTCCGGAACGGCGACCGGGTGGAGATCGTGACCGATCCCGACTCGCGCCCCAACCCCGTGTGGCTCTCCTACGTGGCCACGGGCAAGGCGCGCTCGCACATCCGGCATTACCTGAAGACCATGCAGTCGGCCGAGTCGGGGGAGGTGGGCGAGCTGCTGCTGGTGCAGGCGCTGCGCTCGCTCAAGGCGAACCCCGACCAGGTGGGCGAGGAGCACTGGAAGCGCTTCTTCAAGGGCGACGCCGCGAGGACGCGCGAGGAGGTCCTCGCCGACATCGGCCTGGGCAAGCGCCTGGCGGTGGTGGTGGCCAAGCGCCTGCTCGCCACGCCGGAGGCGCTGGCCGAGGGCACGCACCGCCTCGAGTCGGTGACCATCCGCGGCACCGAGGGCCTGGCGGTGCAGTTCGCCGGCTGCTGCCGGCCCATTCCCGGCGACCCGATCATCGCGCAGATCAAGAAGGGCCAGGGCCTCGTGGTGCACACCCACGACTGCCCGGCCATCCACCCCTTCCACTTCGACCCGGAGAAGTGGGTGGACGTGCAGTGGGACGCCGCTCCCGGGCGCCTGTTCGACGTGAACGTGCGCCTCACGGCCGCCAACCAGCGCGGGGTGCTCGCGCGCCTGGCGGCCGAGATCTCCGAGGCCGACTCCAACATCGACCACATCGAGACCGAGGAGCGCGCGAGCAGCGCCTACACGACCATCGTCTTCACCATCCAGGTGAGGAACCGCATGCACCTGGCGCAGGTCTTCCGGCGCCTGCGCCGCATCCCGGAGGTCGTCCGCCTGCAGCGGCTGAAGAAGAAGCCCGCATGAGAGCGCAGGCGACGCGGCCGCCGGGGAGAGCGCCCCGCCGCCGCGCGAGGACCTCGTCGCCGGCCCGGCCGTGCGCGCCAAGCTCGCGAAGCTGGGCATCCACTCGCGCTTCGACCTCGTGCTGCACCTGCCGCTTCGCTACGAGGACGAGACGAAGCTCACCCCGCTCGCCGAGGCGGGCACGGGCGAGCCCGTGGTGGTGGAAGCCGAGGTCGTCGAGTGCGAGGTCAAGTACCGCCCGCGCCGCACGCTCGTCGTGAAGTGCACCGACGGCCAGGCCGAGCTCTGGCTGCGCTTCCTCAACTTCTACCCCAGCCAGGTGAAGCAGATGGCGCCGGGCCGGCGCCTGCGGCTCTACGGCGAGGTGCGCCCCGGCTTCTTCGGCGCGGAGATGGTGCATCCCAAGGTGCGGGTGGTGGAGGAGGGCTCGCCCCTGCCCAGCTCGCTCACGCCGGTCTATCCCACCACCGCCGGCATGTCGCAGGCGAACCTGCGCGGGTTCATCGGGCACGCGCTCGACACGCTGCTCCTCGACGACACGCTCGAGCCGCCGCTCCTCGGGCGCCTCGCGCTCGAGGGCTTCCGCGAGGCCGTCCTGCTGCTGCACCGCCCGCCGCCGGACGTGGACGCGGTGGAGCTCGCCGAGCGCACGCACCCGGCGTGGCGGCGCCTGAAGTTCGACGAGCTCCTCGCGCAGCAGCTCGCCATGCGCATCGCCTACCGCGAGCGCCGCGGCAAGTCCGCGCCCCGCATGCCCGACAAGCACACGCTCACCAACCTGCTGCTGAAGTCGCTGCCCTTCGCCCTCACCCGGGCGCAGAAGAAGGCCTGGGCCACCATCGCGCACGACCTCTCGCAGCCGCACCCGATGCGCCGGCTGCTGCAGGGCGACGTGGGCAGCGGCAAGACCCTGGTCGCCGCGCTCGCGGCCCTGCAGGCGATCGAGAACGACTGGCAGGTGGCGCTCATGGCGCCCACCGAGATCCTCGCCGAGCAGCACTACCTGAAGCTCGCGCACTGGCTGGAGCCCCTGGGGGTGAAGGTGAGCTGGCTCGCCGGGAGCCTCAAGGCGCGCGCGAAGAAGGCGGCCGTGGAGGCCATCGCCCGCGGCGAGACGCAGCTCGCGATCGGCACGCACGCGCTCTTCCAGGAGGACGTCGCCTTCGACCGCCTGGGACTTGCCATCGTGGACGAGCAGCACCGGTTCGGCGTGGCGCAGCGCCTGGCCCTCACCGGCAAGGGAAGCGAGCCGCACCAGCTCATGATGAGCGCCACCCCCATCCCGCGCACGCTCTCCATGAGCTACTACGCCGACCTCGACGTGAGCGTGATCGACGAGCTGCCCCCGGGGCGCACCCCCGTGGTCACCAAGCTCGTGGACGAGTCCCGGCGCGACGAGGTGATCCTGCGCATCCGCGCGAGCTGCGCCGAGGGCTCGCAGGCCTACTGGGTCTGCCCGCTCATCGAGGAATCGGAGACGCTGCAGCTCAAGACCGCGCTCGAGACCTTCGAGACCATGAAGGCCACCTTCCCCGACCTCGCCGTGGGCCTGGTGCACGGGCGCCTGAAGCCCGACGAGAAGGCGCAGGTGATGGCCGACTTCAAGGCGAGGCGCGTGCAGCTGCTGGTGGCCACCACCGTGATCGAGGTGGGCGTGGACGTGCCCAACGCGACGCTGATGGTGATCGAGCACGCCGAGCGCATGGGCCTCGCGCAGCTGCACCAGCTGCGCGGGCGCGTGGGCCGCGGCACGGCCAGGAGCCTCGCGATCCTCCTGTATCATCAACCGCTGTCGGAGATGGCGCGCGCGCGGCTCAAGACCATCTACGAGACGACCGACGGCTTCGAGATCGCCCGCCAGGACCTGCTGCAGCGCGGGCCGGGCGAGTACCTCGGGTCGCGGCAGAGCGGCGCGCCGCTGCTTCGCTTCGCGGACCTCGAGCGCGACGCCGACCTGATCGAGCTCGCGCGGGAGGTGGCCGACAACATGATCGCGGAACGCTCGCACACGGTGGAAAGGCACCTGGACCGCTGGCTGGGCCATCGGCAGTTCTACCTCAAGGCATGAATCGATGGAAACGGCTCGCGCCGCCGCACACCGATCCCTGGCGCCCCTGGCTCGCCTGGCGCGGGTCCCTCACTTGGCGCATCACGGCGCGCGCGAGCGGATTTCCGCGTGCAGGTCGTGCGCCAGGGCCTGCACATCCCCAACGAGGACGAGTACCGCCTGCTCGGGCAGCCGACGCACCGGCGGGCGCTGGTGCGCGAGGTGGTGCTGCACGCGGGCGGCAGGCCCGTGGTGCTCGCGCACTCGATCGCGGCGTGGCGCGACCTCTCGGGCGCGTGGCGGGGGCTGCGCGGGCTGGGCAGCCGCCCGCTCGCCGAGGCGCTCTTCACCGATCCGCTCGTGACGCGGGGGCCGCTGGAGTTCGCGCGCATCGATTCGCGCCACCCGCTGGGCCGGCGCGCGCGGCAGGTGTTCGGGCGCGAGCTTCCCGTCCTGCGGGCCCGGCGCTCGCGCTTCCTCAAGCACGGGCGGCCACTGCTGGTGACCGAGGTCTTCCTGCCCGAGCTCCTCGCGCTCGGCTGAGCCGCCCATGAAGCTCGCCGCCGTCCTCGCGCGCCTGGACGCCTACGAGAAGCTCGTCCGCCTGGACAAGCCCATCGGCATCCTGCTGCTCCTGTGGCCCACGCTCTGGGGCCTGTGGCTCGCGGCGCGCGCCGCGCCGGACTGGCGCATCCTGTGGATCTTCGTGATGGGCACGGTGCTCATGCGCTCGGCGGGCTGCGCCATCAACGACTGGGCCGACCGCTCCTTCGACGCCCACGTCGAGCGCACCCGCGGCCGGCCGCTCGCCGCGGGGGCGATCCACCCGGAGGAGGCGGTGCTGGTGGCCGCGAGCCTCGCCTTCGTCGCCTTCATGATGGTGGTGTGGATGCTGAACGTCCTCACCACGGGGCTCGCGGTGGTGGCGGCGGTCATCGCGGCCATCTACCCGTTCACCAAGCGCTTCCTCGCCATCCCGCAGGCGTGGCTGGGCATGTGCTTCGGCTTCGGCATCCCCATGGGCTTCGCCGCGCAGCTGGGCGACGTGCCGCCCCTGGCCTGGTGGCTGTGGGTGGCCAACATCTTCTGGACGCTCGCCTACGACACCGAGTACGCGATGGTGGACCGCGACGACGACCTGAAGATCGGCATCAAGACCTCCGCCATCCTCTTCGGGCGCTTCGACGTGCTGGCGGTGCTCCTTTGCTACGGGATCTTCTTCGCGATGATGGGCGGCATCGGCGCCTGGCAGGGTTACGGTCCCCTCTACTTCGCGGGGCTCCTCGGCGGCGGCATCGTCGCGGGATTCCACCTGCACTGGATCAGGGACCGCTCGCGCGAGGGGTGCTTCCGCGCCTTCCTGCACAACCACTGGATCGGGCTCGCCGTCTTCGCGGGCGTGCTTTTCGACACGCAGTTCCCGGGGGCTTTCCTCGGCTAGGAGCTCCGCATGACCGGAAACCTCGCATCCTCCGCACCCGTATGGCTCGTCCCCGGCGTGAGGACGCCCTTCACGCGCGTCGACGGGGGGCTGCGCGCGCTCGATGCCGTGGCGCTCTCGGTCCCCGTCGCGAAGGCCATGGGCGGGCAGCTCTCCGCCGGCACGAGGCCCGACCTGCTGGTGTGGGGCACGGTCGCCTCCAACCTCGGCTGGAGCAACATCGCGCGCGAAGTCCTCGTCGACGCGGGGCTGGACGGCCACACGCCCGCCTTCTCGACCGTGCTCGCGTGCTCGACCAGCATGGTCGCGGCCTTCGAGGCGGCGGGGATGCTGGGGGGGACGATGCAACTCGCCCTCGTGGGCGGGGTGGAGAGCATGAGCCGCGTGCAGATCGCGCTCTCGCAGGGGCTCTCGGACTGGATCCGGCGCCTCTCCCAGGCGCGCACGGTGGGCGAGAGGATCGACCGCCTGCTGGAAATCCGCTTCGCCGACGTGAGGCTGCATGTGCCTGGCGTGAAGAACCGCGCCACCGGCAGGAGCATGGGCGAGCACTGCGAGGAGATGGCCAAGGCGTGGAAGATCCCGCGCGAGGCGCAGGACAGGCTCGCCCTCGCCTCGCACGAGCGCGCCGTGAAGGCCCTGGCCGCGGGCTTCTTCGACGACCTCGTGATCGCCGCGGGCGAGGCTTCGCGCGACGGCATCCCGCGCGCCGACTCGACCTACGAGAAGCTCGCGAAGTTGAAGCCCGCCTTCGACCGCGAGGCCGGCACCATCACCGCGGGCAACGCGTCACCCCTCACCGACGGCGCCGCGGCGCTGTGGGTCGCGACCGACGCGGGCCTCGCGCGCCTGCCTGCCGCAGGCCCGCGCGCGCGCCTCGTGGACTGGGAGATCGCCGCCGTGGACATCTTCCACGAGGGCCTGCTCATGGCGCCGGCCTACGCGATCCCGCGCCTGCTCGCCCGCCACGGGCTCGCGCTCGCCGACGTCGACCTGTGGGAGATCCACGAGGCCTTCGCGGCGCAGGTGCTGTGCAACGTCGCCGCCCTCGAGGACGAGGCTTTCGTGCGCGAGAAGGCGGGGGTCTCCGCCGCGCTCGGCAAGTTCCCGTGGGAGCGCTTCAACCCCAACGGCGGCAGCGTCGCCATCGGCCATCCGTTCGGCGCCACGGGCGCGCGCATCCTCTCGCAGGCGGTGAAGGAGCTCGCGGCGATGGGCCCGGGCAAGCGCGCCGTGGTGTCGATCTGCGCCGACGGCGGGCTGGGGACGGTGGCGCTGCTGCAGTCCTAGCGGGAAAGCGCGGCCTGGCGCAGCGCCTGCTCGAACGCTTCCGGCGGCTGCGCGCCCTCGATCACGTGGGAGTCGTTCACGACCACGGTCGGCACGGCGGCCACGCCCCGCTCGCGCCAGTGGCGTTCCCGCTCGCGCACTTCGGCAGCGAACTCGTCGCCCCCGACGATCGCCCGCGCCCGCGCCGCATCCAGGCCCACCGCGCCGGCCAGCTCGACGAGCACGTCCGCGGCGCCCGGGTTGCGGCCTTCGCCGTGGTAGGCCTTCAGGAGCGCGCGCTTGAGCTCGAGGCCGCGGCCCTCCAGCCCGGCCCAGTGCAGCATCCGGTGCGCGTCGAAGGTGTTCCACACGTGCTTGCGCGGCCCGAAGGCGAAGCCGACGGCGGCCCCGCGCTCGCGGATCCTCGCCTGGGCCTCGCCCACCTGCTCGGGCGTGCGCCCGTACTTGCGCATGAGGTACGCCACCGTCTCGGCGCCCTCGGGCGGCATGTCCGGATTGAGCTCGAAGGGCTCGAAGTGCAGCTTCACCGCCACCTCGTTGCCCAAGCGGGCGAGCGCCTGCTCGAACGAGGCGAGGCCGATGGCGCACCAGGGGCAGGCGACGTCGGAGACGAATGCGATATCGAGGGAATGTCGTTCCATGGAGTGAAGGTTAACCCGAATCCCGCGATAAAATCGGGGGATCGGCGCACGGTTTTCGTCGCGTCCCGGAGAAAGCCTTGCAAATCGTCTGCCTCGACCTCGAAGGCGTCCTCGTCCCCGAGATCTGGATCGAATTCTCGAAGCGAACCGGCATCCCGGAGCTCTCGCGCACCACGCGCGACGAGCCCGACTACGACAAGCTCATGCGCTTCCGCCTGGACCTGCTGGAGAAGAAGCGGCTGGGACTGCCCGACATCCAGGCCGTGATCGGCGGCATGGGGCCGATGCCGGGCGCGCGCGAATTCCTGGACGAGCTGCGTTCGCGCTTCCAGGTGGTGATCCTCTCGGACACCTTCTACGAGTTCGCCCGGCCCCTCATGGAGCAGCTCGGCAGACCCACGCTCTTCTGCCACCGCCTGGAGGTGGACGAGGCGGGCTTCGTGCGGGGCTACCACCTGCGCATGCCCGACCAGAAGCGCGCCGCGGTGAACGCCTTCCGCGCGCTCAATTTCCGGGTGATCGCGGCGGGAGACTCCTACAACGACACCGCGATGCTGGGCGCGGCGCACGCGGGCATCTTCTTCCGCCCGCCCGCGAGCATCACGGGCGAGTTCCCGCAGTTCCCGGTGACGCGCGAGTACGCGCGAGCTCATGGCCGCCATCGAGGCGGCGGCGCTCGCCTGAGGCGGGCGCCGGGCAGCCCGGTCAACTTCTTCGGAAAGAACCCATGTCGACCATAGCCTTTCTCGGAACCGGATTGCTCGGCAGCGCGTTCGCCGAGGCTGCCGCGAAGCGCGGCGATACCGTCACGGCCTGGAATCGCTCGCCGGAGAAGGCGCTCGCCCTCGCCCGATTCGGCGTCAAGACCGCATCGACCCCGGCCGAAGCGGTCCGGGGCGCATCCCGGGTTCACCTGGTGCTGCGCGACGACGCCGTCGTCGAGGAAGTCATCGCGGCCGCGCGCCCGGGCCTCGCCGCGGACGCGGTGCTCATAGACCACACCACGACGCTGCCGAAATCCACCGCTGAACGGGCCGCAGCGCCTGCGCTCCGAGGGGCTGAACTACCTGCACTGCCCGGTCTTCATGGGGCCGGCGGCCGCGCGGGATGCGAAGGGAATCATGATGGCCGCCGGGCCCCGGGATCTCTTCGAGCGGGTCCAGGGCGACCTGGCCCGGATGACGGGACGCCTGCAGTACCTGGGCGAGCGCCCCGACCTCGCGGCCCTGAACAAGCTCTTCGGCAACGCGATGATCGTCGGGATCATCGCCATGACCTCGGACGTCCTCGCCATGGCCCGGGCGGGCGGCGTCGATCCCGCGGATGCCATCGAAGCTGCTGAGACAGCTCGACCTGAACGAGATGGTGGCAAGGCGCGGCGGGAACATGGTGAAGGGCAACTTCGCCGCGAGCTGGGAGATGGCCATGGCGCGCAAGGACGTCGGGCTGATGCTCGAGACCATCGGGGACGGGCCCCTGGCGGCGCTGCCCGCCATCGCGGCCCGGATGGACCAGCTCATCGCGGCCGGGCACGGCGCGAAGGATGCCAGCGCGATGGCGATCGACGCGGTGCGTCCGGCCTGACTTCCAGGCCCCGTTACCTCATGGAGCAGCCAGGATCCGCATGATCCGGCGGTGCGGCATCGCGGAGGCGTAGTTGCCCTGGCAGGCACCGCCACTGCAGGACAGCGTGCCGTTCTCGAAGGTGCGCACCATGAACCCGGCCGCGGGAAGGCCGAACAGCTGGACGGGCCCGGTCCCGACGGCCCCCGTGGCGAGGTCGACCCAGCTTGAACCCGGAAGCGAGGAGACGGAGATTCCGCTGTCGAACCAGAGCTTGAGGCGGCCATTGAAGAAGTCTTCCTGCACGCCGATCCCGCCCCAGGGCTGTATCGGGCCGATCGGCAGGAATGCCGACGACCAGCCAAGCGTGTTCGCGGCCCCGAGCACGTCGGACGAGCCCACCGGGATGGCGATGCCGGTGCCGGCGAACCGGGAACGCCGCCGCCGACCAGCACTGGCGGTACGGCGACGGAGATCATCGCCGAGAAGTCGCCGAGCAGCAGATAGGAATTGGCCTCGCGGTTGGCTGCCTCGCCGCGCATGCCTTCGCACGGCAATCCGCCCGGCGAGGGCCCGAACGGCGCCGTGAAGGGCGGTTGCGCGGCGGTCGTGGAGACGAAGAAGCGGCGCGTCGGGAACGTGAAGACCCAGTCGGTCCTGGACAGGGTCTGCGCGTCCAGGACGAATTCGTTCTCGACGTACTCCGACATGAGCACCGAGTTCACCGCCTCGATCCCGCGGCTCCAGAGCATCCGGTAGGACACGTTGCCGACCGTGGCATGGCTCACGGGATCCACCTGCGGCGCGTCGAAGTCGGTGCCGGCCGCGCCGGGATGGGAATAGAACGCGGCGGTCGTGAGGTTCGCCAACGCCTCCGCCGCATAGGCCGCATCCAGGCCGCTGTTCACGTTGATGAGCGTGGCGGTGCCGGTGAGCCCGCGCGATGGCGGCTCGCAGCTCGCCGAGCGCGGGACTCGCGCCCTGGAACGCCGCGCAATTGAAGCCGGCCAGGTCCGGCATCAGGCTTATCCCGGCCCCGACGGGCATCGTCGCCATCTCGATGAACTCGAAGTGACCTTCGCGCGTGCGCTCGAGCCCGGTGCCGGCGCCATCGTCGCCGCCCGAGAAGGCGGCATTCGAGAAGTCGAGTCCCGCCGCAGGCAGGGCCGGGTTGGTGCAGGACTTGTCGAGGGTGACGAGGCGCGTGCCCTCGCCCTCGGGGACCAGCGCCGCCGTCCACATGTCGCCGGCGGCGAGATACAGGTTGAACTCCGCGACCAGCCGCGAGTTGCGCCCCTCGCGGAAGCGGACCTTGGCGACGACCGCGTCGGCCGCCGTGTTGGTGACGGAAACGTAGGTGTTGTACTGGTTGCCCGCGGCGCTTCGCACGGTGTAGTACGGAAACAGGAGGGCCTGGCCCACGCCGTTCGGGCTGAGATGGACCGCAGCCGCCGGGGCGGCGCCCAGGGCGGCCAAGGCCGGGAACAACAAACGCGCGATGCGGATTCCGGGTTTCATCGTCCCTCCCATTTGCACCGGCGATCAGGATAGGCCATGCGCGGCGATCCGATTGCCCTCACCCCCGACCCCTCTCCCCGGGGAAGAGGGGAGACTAGCCGCCCCGGCTGCTGACGGCGGTGAGGATGCCCTGCAGGATCGCGATGGGCGTGGGCGGGCAGCCCGGGATCGGCCACGTCGACGGGGATCACGTTCGAGACCTTCCCGCAGCTCGCGTAGCTCTCGCCGAAGATGCCGCCCGTGCAGCCGCAATCGCCGATGGCGACGACGAGCTTGGGCTCGGGCGTGGCCTCCCAGGCGATCCGCAGCGCGTGCTCCATGTTCTTCGCCACCGGCCCCGTGACCAGCAGCATGTCCGCGTGCCGCGGGCTCGCCACGAAGCGGATGCCCAGCCCCTCGAGGTTGTAGTAGGGGTTTCCCAGCGCGTGGATCTCGAGCTCGCAGCCGTTGCAGGAGCCGGCGTCCACCTGGCGGATGGCGAGCGCGCGGCCCAGGAGAGAGAGGATCGCGGCCTGGATCTGCGGGGCGCGCGCGCGCAGCTCCTCGTCCGGCCCCGGGGCCTTCTCGCTCACGATGCCCGTGCGGACGATCTGCCGGAGGATGTGCAGCATCAGCAGTCCTGCCCCGAATAGCTGAGGTTGAAGCTCTTGTTGATGAGCGGGAAGTCCGGGACGATGTTGCCGATCACGGCGTGCTCCAGGAGCGGCCAGTTCTGCCACGAGGGATCGTGCGCGTGGCAGCGCCGGATCATGCCGTCCACGCCGGCCTCGAGGGCGACGAAAACCTCGCCCCGCCAACCCTCCACCCAGCCGGCGCCGAAGGCCTGCGGCCGCGGCTTCGGGAGCTCGACGCGCAGCTCGCCGTCCGGCGCGCCCATCGCGATCGCGCGCACCAGCCGCAGGGACTCGAGCACTTCCTCGAAGCGCACGGCCACGCGCGCGGCCACGTCGCCGGCGGCCGCCCCCGCCTTCTTCACCGCGAGCTCGCCGTAGGGAACGGCGGGGAAGTCCACGCGCAGGTCGTTCGCCTGGGCGCTCGCCCGCCCGCCGAGGCCGGCGAGGCCCAGCTTGCGCGCCAGGTCGGGCGTCACGCGGCCCGTGGTGAGGAAGCGGTCCTGCAGCCCCGCGTGCTCCTCGTAGATGGCGCGCAGCTCGCGCACCTCCTTTTCGATTCGGTGCGAGTGCGCCACCATGCGCTCGGCATCGGCCGCCTCGAAGGCGCGCGCGACGCCCCCGGGCACCACGAGGTCCATGAGCATGCGGTGCCCGAACACCGCGGCGCTCTCGCGAAGCCAGTCCTCCTTGAGGCGCATGAACTGGGACAGCGCGAAGCCGAAGGCGGCGTCGTTGCCCAGCGCTCCCAGGTCTCCCAGATGGTTGGCGATGCGCTCGCGCTCCAGGAGCAGCGCCCGGATCCAGCGCGCCCTGGGTGGCGGCACCACGCCCAGGAGCGACTCGGCCGCCTGCGCGTAGGCCAGGGCGAAGGCCACGGTGGAATCCCCCGACACGCGCCCGGCCAGGCGGAAGCCCTCCGCCACCGTGAACGCCTCGAAGCGCTTGTCGATGCCCTTGTGCACGTAGCCCAGCCGCTCCTCGAGGCGAAGCACCTTCTCGCCGACGATGGAGAAGCGGAAGTGGCCCGGCTCGATGATGCCGGCGTGGATGGGGCCCACGGGGATCTCGTGCACGCCATCGCCCTCCACGCGCACGAAGTCGTAGTCGGCATGCGCGTTGGCCGGGAGCTTCGCGGGATCGAAGTCGCGGCGCAGCGGGAACGCGCCCTCGGGCCAGGCGCCGTGCCGCAGCCAGGGGCGCGTGTCGGCGGCGCCCGCCGCGCCGATGCCCAGCAGGTCGAAGAGCGCGCGCTGCATGCGCCCGGCCACGGGGAAGAGCCCCGAGAGGTCCGGGTACGAGGGCGCCGAGTCCTGCACCAGGAGCTCCACGATCGCGAGCCCGTCCTTCACCGCGTAGGCCGCGTAGACGGAATACTCGTCCTCGTCCTCGGCGAGGTCGCGGTGGTCGGCGCCCCAGAGGGCCACCAGGCGCCCGCCGCCCTCGCGCACGAGGCGCGCGGCTTCCGTCCACTGCCATTCACCGACGGCAGCGAGGGCCGCCGGGGCGTCGCCCGGTAGCGGTTTCCACTGCAGGTTGAGACCCGGAATTCGCATGACTTCTCAGCCCAGGAGTTTCGCCGCCTCCGCGTACCACGCCGCGAGGTACGGGGGGATGTAAAGGCCCAGCATCAGGCCCAGGCCCAGGTGCACGAACACGGGCACCAGCGCCGGCTGGTGCGCGAGCGGCTTGATGTGGGTGTCGCCGAACACCATGGGCTGCACGCGCGAGAAGACGGCGGCGAACGCGACCCCCAGCGCGAGCAGCAGGAACGGCGTCGCCCACGGGTGCTCGCGCATCGCGGTGGTGAGGATGAGGAACTCGCTCGCGAACACGCCGAAGGGCGGCATCCCGAGGATGGCGAGGGTGCCGATCATGAGCCCCCAGCCCACCGTGGGGCTTACCTTCGCCAGGCCCCGGATGTCCTCCATCACCTGGGTGCCGGCCTTCTGGGCGGCGTGGCCGACCGCGAAGAAGATGGCGCTCTTCACGAGCGAGTGCACGGTCATGTGCAGCAGCCCCGCGAAGTTGGCGATGGGCCCGCCCATGCCGAAGGCGAAGGTGACGAGCCCCATGTGCTCGATGGAGGAGTAGGCGAACATGCGCTTCACGTCGCGCTGGCGCGAGAGGAAGAACGCGGCCACCACCACCGAGACGAGCCCGAAGCCCATCATCATGTTTCCCGCGAAGCGCGACTCCAGGGCGCCGTCGGCGAGCACCTTGCAGCGGATCACGGAATAGAGCGCCACGTTCAGGAGCAGCCCCGAGAGCACCGCCGAGATGGGCGTGGGGCCCTCGGCGTGGGCGTCCGGGAGCCAGTTGTGCAGCGGCACCAGGCCGATCTTGGTGCCGTAGCCCACCAGCAGGAACACGAAGGCGAGCGACATGATGGCGGGCTCCAGGTCCGCCTTCACCAGGTTCAGGTGCGTCCACAGGAGCGCGTTGCCCTCGGCGCCCAGGACGCGCTCGGCCGCGAAGTACAGGAGGATCGTGCCGAAGAGCGCCTGCGCGATGCCCACGCCGCACAGGATGAAGTACTTCCAGGCCGCCTCGAGGGAGGCCGCCGTGCGGTAGACGGACACGAGCAGCACCGTGGCGAGCGTCGCCGCCTCCATCGCCACCCACAGGATCCCCATGTTGTTGGTGGTGAGGGCGAGGAGCATCGTGAACATGAACGCCTGGTACATGCTGTGGTACAGGCGCAGCCGCGGCCCGGTCATCTTCCCCTTCTCGCGCTCGATCCGCATGTAGGGCCGCGAGAAGAGCGAGGTGGTGAAGCCGACGAAGGCGGTGAGGGTCACGAGGAAGACGTTGAGCGCGTCCACGAAGAACTGCTCGTCCCACGCGGTGATGGGCCCGCCCGGAGACCACCACGGCCGTGAGCCAGGCGGAGGCCGCGAACGTCGCGAAGCTGAAGGTCGAGTTCACCTCGGGCGCCGACTCGCGGTCGCCCAGGAACCACAGGAAGGGCCCGCCCAGGAGGGGAATCGCGAGAAGGACGAAGAAGGCTTCCACTAGTCTTCCTTCAGCTTCTCGAGGTGGTGGATGTCGAGCGAGTCGAACTGCTCGCGGATCTGGAACATGAACACGCCCAGGATGACCATGCCCACCAGCACGTCGAGGGCGATGCCCAGCTCGACCACCATGGGCATGCCGTAGGTGGCGCTGGTGGCGGCGAAGAAGAGGCCGTTCTCCATCGCCAGGAACCCGATCACCTGCGGCACGGCCTTCGAGCGCGTGATCATCATGAGGAAGGACATGAGCACGCAGGCGAGGGCGATGCCCAGCGTGCCGCGCGCGATCGACTGCGAGAACTGCGAGATGGGCAGCGCCAGGTTGAAGGCGAAGACCACCAGGACGATCCCCACCAGCATCATCGTCGGGATGTTGATCAGGGTCTCGATGTCCCACTTCACGTTCAGGCGCCGGATGAGGCGGTGCAGGATGTACGGCAGCACCACGACCTTCAGCGCGAAGGTGATGCCCGCCGACCAGTAGAGGTGGTGCTGCCCCGTGGCCCAGGCGACGGTGAGGGTGGAGCCGACCAGGGCGAGCCCCTGGATCGCGAAGAGGTTGATGAGCGTGACGATGCGCCGCTGCGCCAGCATCGCGAAGGCGATGAGCAGCAGCACCGAGGCGAAGAGGTTGATGACCTGGCCGGTGAGGGGCGACATGCGCTCTAGGCCCCCAGCAGCAGGTGCACGAGGATGGCGAGCACCCCGAGCAGGAACGCGGTGGCGAGGAACTCGGGCACGCGGAAGATGCGCATCTTGGCGAGGACCGTCTCGATCAGCGCCAGCAGGAAGCCCCCGATGGCGAGCTTCACCGCGAGGGCCGGAAGCGCCCACAGGAGCGCCATGTGGTCGTTCGCCTCGGCGATGCCCCAGGGGAAGAAGATGGCGAGCCCGGCGCAGGAATAGGCGAAGAGCTTGAGGGAGGCGGCCCACTCGATGAGCGCGAGGTGGCGCCCGGAGTACTCCAGGATCAGCGCCTCGTGGATCATCGTGAGCTCCAGGTGCGTCGCCGGGTTGTCCACCGGCACGCGCGCGTTCTCCGCGAGCGAGACCATCGTGAAGGCGATGCCGGCGAAGGCGAGGCTGGGCAGGATCGTGAACTCCCGGTGCGCGAGCGTCGAGACCGTGGTCGCGAGCGAGGTGGAGCTGGAGATGAGCGAGGCGGTGAAGAGCACCATCAGCAGGGCCGGCTCGGCGAGGAAGCCCACCAGCATCTCGCGGCGGGCGCCCATCGTGCCGAAGGAGGTGCCGATGTCCATGGCCGCGAGCGAGATGAAGAGCCGGGCCAGGCCGAACAGGCCCACCAGGGCGATGGCGTCGGCGGCCGAGGCCATCGGCAGGTTGGTCGACAGCGTCGGGATGATGAGGCTGGCGAGCAGCATGCAGCCGAACACGATGTAGGGCGCGATGCGGAAGATCGGCGAGGCGTCGTGCGCGATCACGGACTCCTTCCAGAACAGCTTGTGCAGCGTCCGGAAGGGCATGAGGAGCGGCGGCGCGCTGCGGTTCTGCAGCCACGCCCGGCACTGGTTCACCCAGCCCATGACGAGCGGCGCCCCGGCGAGGGCCACGGCCATGGCGAGGAACTGGGCGAGGAGGCCTTCGAGGTTCATGCCTGGGTGAGCAGGAGCAGGGTCACGAGCGTGAGGAAGCTGTAGAGCAGGTAGATCGAGATGCGGCCGCGCTGCAGCAGCCCCACCCAGCGCGAGACGGTCTCGGTCGCCGCGGCGATGCGCAGGTACACCCAGCCCCACAGGGGGTCCTCGACCGTCACCTTGTAGCGCGGCGCGGTGTCGAACGGCGAGGGCAGCTCGCGGTGCATCCGGTAGAACGGCTCGAAGATCTGCCGGATGGGCTGGCCGAAGCCCTCGGCCGTGTCCTGCATGCGCGCCGTCTGCATCGGGTGGCCGCAGTCCCAGGGCGCGGCCCGGCGCACGCGCCCGTGGTAGAAGCGGCGCACCAGCACGATGGCGAGCACGACGATCGCCGCCGTGACCAGCAGGAAGAGGATGGGGCTGTAGGAGGCGCGCTCGGCCGAGACGGGCGCCAGGATCAGCCAGTCGCCCGCGCGGCCGCTCTGCGCGAGGCCGCGGCCCAGGAGCGCGTAGGTGACGGGGTCGATCACCTCGATCACCGCCACCGGGAAGAGCCCCAGCAGCACGCAGCCGGCCGTGAGCCACATGAGGCCCAGGCGCTCGAGGCCCCCGGCGTCGTGGGCCTGCGCGAGCTTCTCCTCGCGCGGGCGGCCCAGGAAGATCACGCCGAAGAACTTCACCATCACGTAGCCGGCCAGCGCCGCCACGAGGACGACGCCCGCGGCGAAGATGGGCACCAGCATGCGCAGGTACGGGTTGGGCAGGCCGCCGGTGAAGAGGAACCCCTGCAGCAGCAGCCACTCGGAGACGAAGCCGTTGGAGGGGGGCAGTCCCGCGCTGGCGATCACGGCCACCAGCATCGTCCAGGCGACCCAGGGCATGTAGCGCATGAGGCCGCCGAGCTTGCCGAGGTTCCTTTCCTGGGTGGCGTGCAGCACCGAGCCGGTGCCCAGGAAGAGCAGGCTCTTGAAGAGGGCGTGGTTGAGGCAGTGGTAGAGCGAGGCGACCAGCGCCAGGGCCGCGAGCGAGTTCATCTTGTACGCGGCGAACACCATCGCGAGGCCCAGCCCGACCACGATGAGGCCGATGTTCTCGATGGAGGAATAGGCGAGCAGCCGCTTCATGTCCACCTGCGCCGCGGCGAAGACGACGCCGAAGAGGGCGGTCGCGAGCCCCACCACCAGCGCCACGACGCCCCACCACCACAGGGGCGAGCCCAGCAGGTCGAAGTTGACGCGGATCATCCCGTAGATCGCGGTCTTGAGCATCACGCCGCTCATGAGCGCCGACACCGGCGAGGGCGCGGCCGGGTGCGCCTCCGGCAGCCACACGTGCAGGGGCAGGATGCCCGCCTTGGCGCCGAACCCGAAGAGCGCCAGCAGGAACCCGCACGAGGCCCAGAAGGGCGAGAGCGATTGCGCCCGCATGTTGGCGAAGGTGTAGTCGCCGGTGTTGGCCTGCAGCACGCCGAAGCACAGCAGGATCGCGATGGCGCCCACGTGGGCGACCAGCAGGTAGAGGAAGCCGGCGCGGCGGATCTCCGCGATGCGGTGGTTCGTGGTCACCAGGAAGAACGAGGCGAGCGCCATCACCTCCCAGGTGACCATGAAGGCGTAGGCGTCGTCGGCCAGCATCACCATCGCCATGCCGACGAGGAAGAGGTGGTAGTGCAGGCACAGCAGCCCCGGGGGCGTGCCCTCGCCGCGGCGGAAGTAGCCGCCCGCGAACACGGAAATGCCGGCGCTCGCGAGGCCCAGGAGGACCAGGAAGAACGCCGACAGCGCGTCCAGGCGCAGGTGGAACGGCAGGTCCGGCAGCCCGATGGCGAGGATCGCGGTCTGCGGCGAGTCCGGCAGCGCGGAGAGCGCGATCCCGGCGAGGGCGAGGCTCAGCGCGGCCGACAGGGGGAAGAAGACCCGGGCGACGAGCGAGAAGTTGTGCAGCGCGGCCAGGCCCGCGAGGCCGATGGCGAACCACGCGGCGACGACCACCATTGCGGCGTCGATCGCGAGGAGGTCCGGCAGATGGCCCATCGCGACCGTTATCGGCGTGTCGGCCGGGCGCTCACACGGTCTCCACGGATGCGTCCAGGAAGTAGCCGGCGCCGCGCTCGGTGCGGATGAGCTTGGGCTCGTTGGCCTTTTCCTCGATCTTGCGCCGCAGGCGCAGGATCTGCACGTCGATCGAGCGGTCGTAGATGTCGTCGTGCAGGCGGCTCGACTCGAGGAGCTGGTCGCGCGAGAGCACCTTCTGCGGCGCGCGCAGGAAGGCGACCAGCAGGGCGTACTCGCTGTTGGTGAGCTCCACCCCGCGGCCGTCGGGCGACTTCAGGCGCCTCAGGCCCGTGTTGAGCTCCCAGCCGGCGAAGCGGTAGGCGCGGGCGGTCTCGACGCGGCGCGCGGCGCGCTTGACCTCCGTGCGGCGCAGCACCGCCTTGATGCGCGCGAGCAGCTCGCGCTGGCTGAAGGGCTTGGTGACGTAGTCGTCGGCGCCCAGCTCCAGGCCCATCACGCGGTCCACCTCCTCCTTGCGGCCGGTGAGGATGATGATCGGGATGTCGAGCTTCTCGCGCAGGCGCCGGGCGATGGCGAGGCCGTCCTCGTCCGGGAGCTTCAGGTCCAGGATGACGAGGTCCACGACCTCGGCGCCCAGCACCTTGTCCATCTGCGCGCCGCAGTCGGCCGTGGATACCTTGAGATCGTGCTCGACGAGGTAGTCGCGCACCAGCTCCCGGATGGCGGGGTCGTCGTCGACGACGAGGATGTGGGCTTCCTGGGTCATTTGGGCGCGGCGCGAGTCGGAACGGGGCCATTTTACGCCGGAGCCCGTAGAATCGCCCACACGGGACCTGAACGACGTGAATACCAACACCGACTGGCTGCCGGGCGAGGAGCCGCGGCCAGCCTCCTTCGGGCGGGCGGCCGCGCTCCTGGCGGGCTTCGCCGTCGCCTACTACGCGCTGGCGGTCTTCGCCATGGCGCTCCCGTTCCAGGCGGGCTCCGCGACCTTCATCTGGCCGGCCGACGGCCTGGCGCTGGGCGCCATGCTCGTCTTCGGCCGCTCGCTCTGGGTGCCGTTCGCGGGCCTTTCCTTCCTCGCCTCGCTGGTCGTGGGCCTGCAGGCGAGGATGAGCCCGGAGGTCGCCGCCGCCTCCGCGCTGGTGAACGCGCTCGAGCCGGTGGTCATGGCCGCGGTGCTCCCGCGCCTGGCGGGCGGCCGGGTGCAGATCGGCACGATCGCGGGCCTCACGGGGTTCCTCGTGAACCTCGTCCCCCTCGCGGCGGTGGTGTCCCTCGCGGACGCGGGCATCAACTGGTGGCGCTTCGGCGCCGAGTTCCGCCCGCAGTGGACGGCGGTCTTCGTCTCCGACTTCCTGAACATGGTCGTCGTCGCGCCGCTCGTGCTCGCCTGGGGACGGGGGGGCGCGGACGAGGCGGCGGCGGAGTCGGCGCGCTCCCAGGCGGCCGAGGTGGCCGTGCTCTTCGCGGGGCTGGTGGCCGCCACGCACCTCGTCTTCCGCTCGCCTCCGGACGCGACCGGGTTCGTCGCGCCGCTCGCCTACCTGTGCTCGCCCTTCCTCATCTGGGCGGCGCTGCGCTTCGGGCTGCGCGCGGCCACGCTCGCGATCTTCCTCTTCGTGCTCATCGCCTACTGGCACACGGCCCACGGCCTGGGCCCGTTCGCGGTGCGCGGCGCCTCCGACCTGGTGTCGCTCCTGCAGCTGCAGGGCTACGTCGCGGCCACCGTCGTGACCGCGCTCTTCGCCGCGGCGCTGCTCGCCGAGCGCGAGACGGCCGCGCAGGCGACGGAGGCCTGGCGGCGCCGCTACGAGGCGGCCATCCGGGCGAGCGGCAACCTCCTCTACGAGCTGGACCCGGCCACCGGGAGCATCCTCTGGGACGGCGACACGCGCTCGGTCCTGGGCGCCTCGGCGGACGAGCTCTCGCACGTGCAGGCAGTGGGCCGAGCGGGTCCATCCCGACGACCGCGCGCGGCTTCGCACCGTGCGCGACCGGCTGCTCTCCGGCGAGGTCGCGCACATCGCGGTGGAGCACCGCATGCGCCGCGGCGAGGACGAGTGGATCACGGTCGGGGTGAACGGCTACGCCATCGAGGACCCCACGCGCCGCAAGGCGGGGCGGCGGCTGATCATCGGCTTCGTGAGCGACGTGAGCGAGCGCATCCGCGCCGAGGCCGAGCGCCAGGCGCTCGCCGCGCAGCTGCGGCAGGCGGAGAAGATGGAGGCGGTGGGGCGCCTGGCGGGCGGCATCGCCCACGACTTCAACAACATCCTGGGCGCGATCCTGGGCTACGGCGAGCTCGCGCAGGCCAAGGTGGAGTCCGACCCGCAGCTCAAGCGCTACGTGGACACGATCGTGGGCGCGGGCGAGCGCGGCAAGGCGCTCGTGTCGCAGATCCTCGCCTACAGCCGGGCCGACAGCAGCACCCGGGAGCCGGTGATCCTGGGCTCGGTGGTGACGGAGGCCTGCGAGCTGCTGCGCGGCTCGTCGTCGGCGGGCATCGAGGTGCGCCTCGCGGTGCAGCCCGAGGAGCTGGTGGTGTCGGGCGACCCCACGCGCCTGCACCAGCTCGTCATGAACCTCGCCTCCAACGCGCTGCACGCGATGCCGGAGGGCGGGGTGCTCGAGATCGGCCTGGCGCGGCGCACCCTGGCCGACCCGGTCCACACGCGCCTGTCGGAGGTGCCCGCCGGCGAATGGGCCGTCCTCGAGGTGAGGGACACCGGCGAGGGCATCCGGCCCGACGGTCATCGACCGCATCTTCGAGCCCTTCTTCACCACCAAGCGGGCGGGGCGCGGCACCGGGCTGGGGCTCGCGCTCGTGCACTCGATCGTCAAGGAGCACGGCGGGGCCATCGACGTGGTGAGCGAGGTGGGCAAGGGCACGACCTTCACGGTCTGGCTCCCGCGCCTGGAGGGCGCCGGCGCGGCGGCGCCGAAGCAGCGACGCCCCCGTCGGCGGCCAGGGCCAGGTGGTGCTCATCGTGGACGACGAGCCGGAGGTGCTCGCGGCCCTCGAGGAGATGCTCGCCACCCTGGGCTACGAGCCCGCCGGCTACACGGACAGCCGCGCCGCGCTGGAGGCCTTCCGCGCCGATCCCTCGCGCTTCGAGGCGGTGATCAGCGACGAGGTCATGCCGGGCCTGCGCGGGCACCCAGCTCGCCGTGGAGCTGCGCAAGGTGCGGCCCGCCATCCCCATCGTCATCGCCACCGGCTTCGGCGGCGCGGGCTTCGAGACGCGGGCGCACGCGGCCGGGGTGAACCGCATCCTGCGCAAGCCCTACCGGATGCAGGAGGTCGGGGAGGCCCTGCGCAACTCCTTCGGCGCCTCCTGAGGCGGCCTTACCGATGTAGCCCTGCCCGGCGGCGGATGTAATCCCGGGGTAGCCGGCCCTCGCCAGAATGGTTCCAGGCCCGGACATTCGTCCCGGCCCGGAAAGCGGAGAGCGGCGATGGCGGTTGCGTCGGGCACGCCGGGCGGCGCGCCCGGGATGGCGGGGCTGCCTCCGGCGTGGCTGGCCGGCACGAGCTTCCAGCCGCTGTACTCGGTCCACGCCGCGGCGCTCGCCGGATTCGAGGCGCTCGCCCGCCCGGTGGGCGCGATGGGCGAGGCGATCGGCCCGGCGCCGTTCCTCGCCGCGCGCGCCGAGGGCGACATCGCCCGCATCGACCGGAACTGGCGCCGCGCCCACCTTGCACGATTCGCGAGCCTGGACGAAGGCCGCGGGTGCCTGCACCTGAACGTGCACCCGGCGGCGCTCGCCGCGGATGCGGCCGCGGAGCTGCGCGAGGACATCGCGGCGCACGGCCTGGCGCCCTCGCCGGGTCTGCATCGAGATCCTCGGGGGCGAAGCCGCCGACGAGGACCTGCTCGCCCACGTCGTGGCCGCGTGCCGGGCCATCGGCGTGCGGGTGGCGATCGACGGATTCGGCGTCGCGCGCTCCAACATCGACCGCCTGGCGAGGATCCTGCCCGACCTGGTGAAGATCAGCCGCCCGGCCCTGGAAGCGGTCGCCGGCCGCGAGGAGGCGCGCCGCATCCTGCCCTCGCTCGCGAGGCTCCTGCACGAGGCGGGCTCGGAAGTGGCGGTGAGCGGCATCGAGGACGCGTCCGCGGCGATGCGCGCCGTCGAGGCGGGCGCCGACCTCGTGCAGGGCGCCTACTTCGGCATCCCCCGCCCGGGCCTCACGCCCGACCCGATCGCGATCGAGGTCCTTTGCCGGATGAAGCGGCTGCTGGGCTCGAACTGCGCCATGGAAGCGTGAATCCTTCACGGGCCGGCTGTCCGATCCGCAGCGCAGCGGCCGCGCAATCCTCCGCCGACCCGGCCCCCGCCCCTGCGTAGTCTGGACTCCAGCAAGCCACCCCACGAATCGATGCCCAGGAGGCCCGGATGAACACCCTCAACGAATACGCCCTTCTCGTCGCAGTCGCCGTTCCCGTCCTCGCCATCGCCGGACTGAACGCGTTCCTGTGGATCGGCGGGGAGCGCGGCACGCTCATGCTGCCCGACGACGACAGGACCGTCTCCACGCGTGGGAAGCTGCCGAGGCGGCCGCGCCGGCCGTGACCGACGAGACGCCGGCTGCGAGCGGCGCCGCGTGCGAGGCGCCGGCCAACGACGAGGAGGCGGACAAGGCGGCCTGAAGGCCTTCGGCTACCCTCACCCCCGACCCCTCTCCCAAGGGAGAGGGGAGAGAAGCTCCGGGGAGTGAGGGGCTACTTGACGATCTCGAGGTGGTCGAGCCCGCTGCCGAGGTCGCGGTTCTTGGCGTTCTTGCTCTCGAGCTTGATCTTCAGGCGCAGGTCGTTCACGGAGTCGGCGTTGCGCAGCGCGTCCTCGTAGCTGATGAGGTCCTGCTCGAAGAGGTCGAAGAGCGCCTGGTCGAAGGTCTGCATGCCCAGCTCGCGCGAGCGGCTCATGAGCTCCTTCATCTCGTGCACCTCGCCCTTGAAGATGAGGTCCGACATGAGGGGCGAGTTGAGCATGATCTCGATGGCGGCCACGCGCCCCTTGGTGCCCTTCTTCGGGATGAGGCGCTGCGAGATGATGGCCTTCAGGTTCAGCGACAGGTCCATCAGCAGCTGGGCGCGGCGCTCCTCGGGGAAGAAGTTGATGATGCGGTCGAGGGCCTGGTTGGTGGAGTTCGCGTGCAGCGTCGACATGGCCAGGTGGCCCGTCTCGGCGAAGGCGATGCCGTACTCCATGGTCTCGCGCTCGCGGATCTCGCCGATGAGGATCACGTCGGGGGCCTGGCGCAGCGTGTTCTTGAGCGCGTTGAACCAGTTGTCGGTGTCGACGCCCACCTCGCGCTGCGTGATGATGCAGTTCCTGTGCTCGTGGACGTACTCGACCGGGTCCTCGATGGTGATGATGTGCCCGTAGCTGTTCTCGTTGCGGTGCCCGATCATCGCGGCGAGCGAGGTCGACTTCCCGGAGCCCGTGCCGCCCACGAAGATCACGAGGCCGCGCTTGGTCATCGCGACGTCCTTGAGCACCGCCGGGAGCCCGAGCTCGTCGAACTTCGGGATGGTCGTGGTGATGGTGCGCAGCACCAGGCCCACGCGCCCCTGCTGGACGAAGGCGTTCACGCGGAAGCGGCCGATGCCCGAGGGCGAGATGGCGAAGTTGCACTCGCTCGTCGCCTCGAACTCCGCCGCCTGCTTGTCGGTCATGATCGAGCGGGCGAGCTCCTGCGTGTGGATCGGCGTGAGGCTCTGCTGCGACACCGGCATCACCTTGCCGTCGACCTTCATCGCCGGCGGGAAGCCCGCGGTGATGAAGAGGTCCGAGCCCTTGCGCGCCACCAGGGCGCGCAGCAGGTCGTGCATGAACTTGAGTGACTGTTCGCGTTCCATGTAGTGCCTCCCGGCTTCTTCAGCCGCCGATGAATGCGTCCTTGTTGGCGGCCTTCGCGCGCGCCTCGGGGATCGAGATGAGGCTGCGCTTCACGAGGTCCTGCAGGTTCTGGTCCAGCGTCTGCATGCCCAGGGCCTGGCCCGTCTGGATGGAAGAGTACATCTGCGCGACCTTCGCCTCGCGGATGAGGTTGCGGATGGCCGGGGTGCCGATCATGATCTCGTGCGCCGCGACGCGGCCCGCGCCGTCCTTCGTCTTGCACAGCGTCTGCGAGATCACCGCGCGCAGCGACTCGGAGAGCATCGCGCGGATCATCTCCTTCTCGGCCGCCGGGAACACGTCGATGATGCGGTCCACGGTCTTCGCGGCGGAGGACGTGTGCAGCGTGCCGAACACCAGGTGGCCCGTCTCGGCCGCGGTCATCGCGAGCCGGATGGTCTCCAGGTCGCGCATCTCGCCCACCAGGATGATGTCCGGGTCCTCGCGAAGGGCGCTCCGGAGCGCGTTCGAGAACGAGAGCGTGTGGGGGCCCACCTCGCGCTGGTTGATGAGGCACTTCTTCGCCTCGTGCACGAACTCGATCGGGTCCTCCACCGTGAGGATGTGGCCGTACTCGTTCTCGTTCACGTCGTTCACCATCGCCGCGAGCGTGGTGGACTTGCCCGAGCCCGTGGGGCCGGTCACGAGCACGAGCCCGCGCGGGTACTTCGCGATCTCGGCGAAGATCTTGGGCGCGTGCAGGTCCTCGAGGGTGAGCACCTTGGAGGGAATCGTCCGGAACACGGCGCCCGCGCCGCGGTTCTGGTTGAACGCGTTCACCCGGAAGCGGGCGAGGTTCGGGATCTCGAACGAGAAGTCGACCTCCAGCGTTTCCTCGTACACCTTGCGCTGGGAGTCGTTCATGATGTCGTAGACCATCCCGTGCACGTCCTTGTGCTCCAGGGCCGGCACGTTGATGCGGCGCACGTCGCCGTGCACGCGGATCATCGGCGGCAGTCCCGCGGACAGATGCAGGTCCGAGGCCTTGTTCTTCACGGAGAATGCGAGGAGTTCGGCGATATCCATCTTCGTTCTCGTGGCTGTGGAAGGATGTGGCGCGGGGAAGGACCGGCGATCAGCCAGAGTAAAATGCGCCTTTGAACCGAGCCGATTATGTCTCCAATCGCGGAAAACCTGCAACAAGTCAGAAGGCGCATTTCCGAGGCGTTACAAGGGGATAGCCGCGAGGTCGTCCTCGTGGCCGTTTCCAAGACGCATCCGCCGGAGATGGTGCGCGAGGCTTTCGCGGCCGGGCAGCGCGATTTCGGGGAGAACTACGTGCAGGAAGCGGTGGCCAAGATCGCGGCCCTGGCGGACCTGCCGGCCACCTGGCACTTCATCGGCACGCTGCAGGGAAACAAGGCGCGGGACGTGGCCGAGCGCTTCGACTGGGTGCACGCGGTGGACCGGGCGCGCATCGCCGAGCTCCTGTCGCGCCACCGCCCGGCCGGGCGGCGCCCGCTCAACGTCTGCGTCGAGGTGAACATCAGCGAGGAGGCGACCAAGTCCGGCGTGAAGCCCGGCGAGGCGCTCGCGCTCGCCCGCCTGGTGGCCACCCTGCCGGGGCTGCGCTTCCGCGGGCTCATGGGCATGGCGAGCCCCTCCGGCGACGAGGCGAAGGCCCGGGCCGAGTTCTCCGTGCTGCGCCGGGAGCTCGAGGCCATCCGCGCCGCCGGCATCCCGGGCGACACGCTCTCCATGGGCATGAGCCAGGACTGGCGCGCGGCGCTCGCCGAGGGCGCCACGATGCTGCGCGTCGGCACGGCCATCTTCGGGGCGCGCGAGGCGCATGCGTGGAGCCAAACGGCATGAAGGTCACCTTCCTGGGCGGCGGCAACATGGGGGCGGCCATCGTCGGCGGCCTCGTGGCCCGGGGCTTCCCCGCGGCCGACATCACGGTGATCGAGCCCGGCGCCCTCGCCCGCGAGGCGCTCGCCGCGCGCTTCGGCGTGGCGGTGCGGGAGGCCGCCGGCCCCGGCCTGCCGCCGGCCGACGCCCTGCTGCTCGCGGTGAAGCCGCAGCAGATGCGGCAGGCCGTGGCCGCGCTCGTGCCCCTGCCGCCCTCCACCCTCGTGGTCACCATCGCGGCGGGCATCCGCATCGCGGACCTCTCGCGCTGGCTGGGCGGGCATGCCGCGATCGTGCGCGCCATGCCGAACACCCCCGCCCTGGTGCACGCCGGCATGACCGGGCTCTACGCCCCGCCGGCCGTGGATGCCGGGGGCCGGGCCCGCGCCGACGAGCTCCTGGGCGCGGTGGGCGAGACGGTGTGGCTGCCGCGCGAGGAGGACCTGGACGCGGTGACGGCCGTCTCCGGCAGCGGCCCGGCCTACGTCTTCTACTTCATCGAGGCCCTGGAGCGGGCCGGCGTCGAGATGGGGCTCGCCCCGGAGGCGGCCCGCGCGCTCGCGGTGGGCACCTTCGCCGGCGCCGCCAGGCTCGCCCGCGAGCGCGGGGAGGACCCGGCGGTGCTGCGCGCGCAGGTCACCTCCAGGGGCGGCACCACCGAGCGGGCGCTCGCCGAGATGGAGGGCGCGGCGCTCAAGGCGCGCTTCGTCGAGGCGGTCAAGGCCGCGCGCGAGCGCTCGCGCGAGCTGGGCGAGCAGTTCGGAAAGGACTGAGCGGGAATGCTGAACCACGCCATCGCTTTCGTCATCGAGACGGTGTTCGACATCTTCATCCTGACGGCGCTGGTGCGCTTCTGGATGCAGGCGCTGCGCGCGCCGGCGCGCAACCCGCTCGCGCAGTTCACCATGGCGCTCACCGACTTCGCCGTGAAGCCGATGCGCCGGCTCCTGCCCGGGTTCTTCAAGCTCGACATCGCCTCCCTGGCCGTGGCGTGGATCGCGGAGGTGGTCCTGCTCGCGATCCTGTCCCTGCTGCAGGGGGTGGAGATCGTGAACGGCGCGGCCCTGTCGGTGCTCCTGTTCCTCGCCGTGGTGAAGCTCGTCCGGCTCACGGTCTACATCATCATGGGCGCCGTTCTCCTCCAGGCCCTGCTTTCCTGGGTGAACCCCTACCATCCCGTCGCGCCGTTCTTCGAGGCCCTCACGCGCCCCTTCCTCAAGCCCTTCCAGAGGGCGGTTCCCCCCATCGGCGGCGTGGACATCACGCCGGTGCTGGTCCTCATCGCCTGCCAGCTGGTGCTCATGCTGCCCGTGGCCTGGCTCGAAGGCGAGGCGATGCGCATGATCGGCCGCTTCCTCCTCTAGCCCGGCCCCGCCCCGGCCCGGAAGTGTGGGAATTCCGACACTTCCGCGCCCGATATTTCATCCGTAACGGCCCGCATTTGTCCGGCGAATCCCGGGCGGCGCCTGCGTAGTCTGGGCACCAACGCGAAACGAAACATCGCGCCGCCCGAGACCGGCAGGGGCCTGCCGGGGGGCTGCAAGGGAAGAAGAGGAACCGCCATGGAACTCATCGCCGCCGCCGTCGCCTTCTACGCCATCGTCCTGCCGGTCTTCCTGGTCCTCGAAATGGGCGGAAAGCACCCTGGCGCCCCCCGCTGGCCGGCCCGCCGCGCGAGCCCCGAGGAAGCCGCCACCCTCTGGCTGGCCGCCCACCCCCTGAAGGCGCATCCGGCCGCCGCCGCCAACGACGCCGACGAGCGCCTCGCCGCCTGAGCCCGGAGCGGGACCGACATGGACCTGTCACCTTTCATGATTACCCTGCTCGCGGTCTGCCTGCCCCTGCTCGGGCTGCTCGCCGCCGCGGCCTGGCTGGCGGGCCGGCGGATCGAACGGGTCCGGCTGGTGGACCGCCAGGGCCGGACGCTCGCCGAAGTGGTCATCGGCAACCGCCCCGCCGGGGGCTGAAGGCCCCGGAATCCCCGGCCCGAAAGCGCTTCGTCCCCGGATTTCGCCAGTTCGTCGCATGGCGCTGGCCGGGGTGGGGCGAGATCCCTAGATTGCGATCCATCGCGGGACGAAACCCGCGGGGCCCCCGGAAGCGGGGGCCGGAAACGAACCCAAAACCAACACGAACCCGGAGACCAAAATGAACCTCTTCATCGAAAACTACGCGCAACTGTTCGCCGTCGCCGCCCCCGTCGTCACGCTGGCCGTCCTGAACCTGCTCCTCGCCTTCGGCGGCGAGCGCGGCACCCTGCTCCTGCCGAGCGCCAGGCCCTTCGAGGCCGTCCGCCGGGCCGCCAACGCGGTTCCCGCCGCCTCGGCTCCCGAGCGCGCCGAAGCGCCCGCCAACGACCCGGATTTCCGCCGCGCCGCCTGAGCGCGCCGCAGGCACCGGCCGGCGGGGGCACCCCGCGGCCAGGTCTCCCGGGCCAGAAAGCTTCCTCCCTCGGATGGCCGGACCTCGTGTCCGGCCATTTTTTTTGCTGTGTTCGACACCGCGGGGTCTCGGGTAGACTGTTTTCCCCGAGAGAGCCCCGTGAGCCCCGCCTCCCCCATCGACGCCCGCTTCGAAGGAGAGATCGCCCGCTACAACCGCTGGCGCGAGGACCTCACGCGCTCGGTGACGGCGTACCACGACTGGCTCGAGTCCAACGGCCAGCTCGACGTCCAGCAGTCCATCCGCTTCTACGACCTGCTGGAGAACCTGAACAAGGGCCGCCTGATGCTCGCCTTCCTCGCGGAGTTCTCGCGCGGCAAGTCCGAGCTCATCAACGCGCTCTTCTTCTCCAGCTTCAAGGAGCGGCTCCTGCCCTCCGACGTGGGCCGCACCACGATGTGCCCGACGGAGATCTTCCACGACCCGAGCGAGGAGCCCTACCTGAAGCTCCTGTCGGTCGAGACGCGCTACCGCGACGAGTCCATCTCGCAGCTGAAGAACAACCCCGTCGAGTGGAGCAAGATCCGCCTGAACACGGGTTCGGCCACGGAGATGAAGAAGACGCTGGCCGCGCTCGCCGACACCAAGAAGGTCTACGCGCTGGAGGCCCGCATGCTCGGCCTCGCGCCCATGGTGAACGAGAACGGCGAGCTCCCCGGCGAGGAGGAGCTCGTCGAGGTGCCGGCGTGGCGCTACGCCATGATCAACTACCCGCACCCGCTCCTTTCCAACGGCCTGTCGATCCTCGACACGCCGGGCCTGAACGCCCTGGGGATGGAGCCGGAGCTCACCGTCTCGACCCTGCCCAGCGCGCACGCGATCCTCTTCCTGCTGTCCATCGACACCGGGGTCACGAAGAGCGACCTGGAGATCTGGGACCGCTACGTGAAGCCGGGCCTGCCGCAGAAGATCGCGGTGCTCAACAAGATCGACCTCATGTGGGACGAGCTGAAGACCCCGCTCGAGATCGACCGCGCCGTCCAGCGCATGGTGGAGACCACCTCCAAGGCGCTCTCGCTGGACGCCTCGTGCATCTTCCCGCTCTCGGCGCAGAAGGCGCTGCTGGGCAAGATCCGCGAGGACGCGGGCCTGGTGAGGAAGAGCGGCATCGAGGCCCTGGAGACCTACCTCGCCCAGAAGGTCGTGCCGATGCGCCGGCAGATCCTGTGCAAGGCGGTGATGAACGAGATCGGCGCGATGATGGTCTCCTCGCGCGCCTCGATCGCGAACAGGCAGCAGGCCAACCAGGCCTCGATCGCCGAGATGCAGGGCCTGGTGGGCAAGAGCCGCGAGGTCGTCACCAGGCTGTGGCAGAAGATCACCTCCGAGAAGAGCGCCTACAACTCCGCCCTCGCCGAGTACAAGGTGAACCACTCGAACTTCTCGGCCAAGCGCTCGGCGCTGATGGACATGCTCAATCCGGCCAAGCTCGACCAGATGCTCGCCCAGAGCGCCCAGTCCATGGAGGACTCGTGGACCACCGTGGGCCTGCAGCGCGCCATGCGCGAGCTCTCCCGGCTCATGAGCGCCGACTTCGAGCGCGTGTACGCGGCGAGCGAGGACATCAAGAAGCTCATGCAGGGCGTGTACAACACGTTCGTCGAGAAGTTCGGCTTCCAGAAGATGACGCTTCCGTCCCTCGACCTCGAGCTCCACGCCACGAAGCTGAAGCTCCTCGTCGCCGAGACCGACGAGTTCAGCCGCGACCCCATCAACGTCGCCAACTACAAGAGCTTCTTCGTGAAGAAGTTCCACGCCTCGCTCATCGCGCAGGCGAGGAGCCTGTTCAACGACGCCCGCTCGCAGGGCGAGCGCTGGGTGCAGTCGGTCACGCTGCCGCTGGAAACGCAGATGAAGGACCACAAGCAGCAGCTGCAGTCGCGCCTGGACAACCTTTCCAAGATCAACGAGAAGTCCACGGGCATCAACGAGCAGCTCGCCGAGCTGAAGGCCGTGGCCGAGGGCCTGCAGAAGCAGCGGGAGATGATCGAGGGGCTGCTGCAGCGCGTCTCGCGCTCCGAGGCCGCGCCCGCCCCGGCGCCGGCCGCGGGCACCGCGGAGAAGACCGCGCCGATGATGCCGCCGGAGCTGATGGAGACCACCAAGCTCTCCGTCTTCGAGGCCCCGCTCACGATCACGCGCCGGGCCGCGCGGGCGCAGGAGGTCTTCCGGGAGGTGGCGCACGTGAAGGAGGAGGCGCCCAAGCCCGCGGCGGCGCCCAGGCCCGCGGCGCCGCCCAGGCCCGCCGCGGCGCCCATGATCTCCGACGACATGCTTTCGGCGCTCTCCCGGCACGGGGGCGAGGCCACGATCAACGAGCGCGGGACCGAGGGCGAGAAGACGCAGCGCCTGCCGGCCTTCGACCCGCGGCTCTACAATCCGGACGGCTCGAAGAAGGCCACGGGCGGGCAGCCGCCGGGCGCCGACCGGACGCAGAAGCTCGACGCGGGCAGCACGCAGAGGCTGGACTTCGGCACGACGCAGAGGCTCGATCCGGGCACGACCCAGAAGCTCGATCCGGCACGCAGAAGCTCGATCCGGGCACGACCCAGAAGCTCGACCCCGGCACCACGCAGAAGCTCGATCCGAGCACCACGCAGAAGCTCGATCCCGGCACCACGCAGAAGCTCGAGGAGTCCATCGAGAAGCTGCAGGAGGCCCGGCGCATCCTGCAGGGCACCGCCCCGAAGCCCTGAGCCTTCAGACCAGGATCACGTCGTACTGCTCCTGGGTGTAGGCCGTCTCCACCTGCATCGAGATGGGCTTGGCGATGAAGTCGCCGAGCATCGTGAGGGCCGTGGACTCCTCGTCCAGGAACATGTCGATCACCATCTGCGAGGCGAGGATGCGGTATTCCTTGGCGCCGAACTGGCGCTCCGTGCGCAGGATCTCGCGCAGGATCTCGTAGCAGATCGTCTGCGGCGTCTTGAGCTCCCCGCGCCCCACGCAGACCGGGCACGGCTGGCAGAGCACGTGCGCGAGCGACTCGCGGGTCCTCTTGCGCGTCATCTCCACCAGCCCCAGCTGCGAGAAGCCGTTCACGGTGACGCGCGTGCGGTCGCGGGAGAGGGCCTTGCGGAACTCCGCGAGCACGGCGTCCCGGTGCTCCTGCGTGTCCATGTCGATGAAGTCGACGATGATGATCCCGCCCAGGTTCCTCAGGCGCAGTTGCCGCGCGATCGATCCCGCGGCCTCCAGGTTGGTCTTGAAGATGGTGTCGTCGAAGGAGCGGCCGGAGACGAAGCCGCCGGTGTTCACGTCCACCGTGGTGAGGGCCTCGGTCTGGTCGATGATGAGGTAGCCGCCGCTCTTCAGGTCCACGCGCCGGGCGAGGGCCTTCTCGATCTCCTCCTCGACCGCGAACAGGTCGAAGAGCGGGCGCTCCCCGGAGTAGTGCTCGAGGATGGGCACGGCCTTCCTCGTGTACTTCTCGGCGAATTCCTTGAGGCGGTGGAAGGTCTCGCGCGAGTCGACGATCACGCGCTCGGTCGTGTCGGTCACGAGGTCGCGCAGCACGCGCGTGGCGAGGGCGAGGTCCTGGTAGAGCAGCGCCTGGGGCGCGGCGGTCGAGGCGGCCTCCTGGATCTGCTTCCACAGGGTGACGAGGTAGTCGACGTCGGCCTTGAGCTCCCCCTCGGTCGCGGTCTCGGCCACGGTGCGCACGATGAAGCCCCCGGACTCGCCCTGCGGGATGAGGGCGTGGACCTTCTCGCGCAGGTTCTCGCGCTCGACCACGTCCTCGATGCGCTGCGAGATGCCGATGTGGGGGTCCTGCGGCAGGTAGACGAGGAGCCGCCCGGCGATGGAGACCTGCGTGGAAAGGCGCGCGCCCTTGGACCCGATGGGATCCTTCACCACCTGCACGAGGAGCGTCTGGCCCTCCGAGAGGATCTTCTCGATGGGCTTCACCAGGCCGTCGCCGTTGCGGGCCATCCAGATGTCCGCCACGTGCAGGAAGGCGGCGCGGGCGAGGCCGATCTCGACGAAGGCCGACTGCATGCCGGGGAGCACGCGGCAGACGCGTCCGAGGTAGATGTTGCCCACGATGCCGCGCTGCGAGTCGCGCTCGATGTGCAGCTCCTGCACCGCGCCCTGCTCGGTGACGGCGACCCGCGTTTCCTGCGGGGTGACGTTGATGAGGATCTGCTCGTTCAATTTTTGGCTTCGCGGGTGGGGTAAGGCGGGGAACGCCGATGAACGCCGATGTCACGCCGATGAACGCCGATGAAGACCAGGCATGGTGCAGGATCGTGAAGCGGCCGTTCACGGATTCTGTCGCCCGCCGTGCATCGAGTTGCATTCATGTCCGTACTCATCGGCGTTCATCGGCGTGACATCGGCGTTCATCGGCGTTCCAAAGATTCTCGTCTCAAGGAACGGATACGCCGAATTCTCGCAGCAGTTCGGCCGTCTCGAACAGCGGCAGGCCCACGACCCCCGAATAGCTCCCCTCGACCCGGCTCACGAAGGCCCCGGCGCGCCCCTGGATGCCGTAGCCGCCCGCCTTGTCGAAGGGCTCGCCGGAGGCGACGTAGGCCTCCACGCGGGCGTCGTCCAGCGGGCAGAGAGTGACGTGCGACTCGCTCGTGCGCATCTCCAGCCGTCCCTCGAAGGCGATGGCCACGGCGGTGAGGACGCGGTGGCGCGTGCCGGCCAGCAGCCGGATCATGCGCGCGGCGTCGGCGGCGTCGGCGGGCTTGGCGAGCATCTCGTTGGCGAGGGCCACGGTGGTGTCGGCCGCCAGCACCGGCATGCGCCGCAGGCCCTTCCGCATCACCACGCGCTGCCAGGCCGCCTCGGCCTTCAACCGGGCCACGCGGCGGACGTAGTCGTCGGCGTGCTCGCCGGGGAAGGCGTCCTCGAGGGTCTCGGCGTCCTGCCGCGGCCCCTCGCGGAAGAGCAGCATCTCGAACCGCACGCCGATCTGGGCGAGGAGCTCGCGGCGGCGCGGGCTGCGGGAGGCGAGGTAGATGACGTTCATGGGGCTATTCGCGATGGTACGGGTGGTTGGCGAGGATGGACGAGGCGCGGTAGAGCTGCTCGGCGAGGACCACCCGGACGAGCCCGTGGGGAAGGGTGAGGGCCGAGAGCGAGACGAGCTTGTCCGCGCGGGTCCTCACCTCGTCCGACAGCCCGTCGGCGCCGCCGATCACGAAGGCGGGATGGGTGCCGTCGCGCATCCAGCCGGCGAGCATCACCGACAGCCCCTGCGTGGTGACGGGGCGGCCCTTCTCGTCGAGGGCGTAGACCGTGGCCCCCGCGGGGATGGCCGCGAGGATCCGCTCGCCCTCGAGCGACCTCGCCTTCTCGGGCGTCTTCCCGGAAGTCCTGTCCTCGGGCTTCAACTCCAGGAGCTCGACCTTGATCTCGGGCGGCAGGCGCTTCGCGTACTCGCGGAAGCCGGACTGGATCCAGGCCGGCATCTTGTGGCCCACGGAGACGATCGTGAAGCGCATTCAGGCGGCAGGCTTGCGGCGCCGCGGCTTGGGCTTGGCGGTGCCCGCGGCGGTCTTGGCGGTCTTGGCAGTCTTGGCGGTCTTGCGGGTCCGGGGAGCGGCGCCCGCCGACCGGGGCTTGCGCGAGCCCGGCGCGGACCGGGTTCGGGGCTTGGGAATGCCGTGGGGAAGGGACGGCTCCTCCTCCTCGGAGGCGTGGGCCAGGCGCCCGCCCCCGGGCGAGGTGGGATTGGCGGGCCGGTCGAACTTGCCCTCGCCCCACAGCTCCTCGAGGTTGTAGTAGCTCCTCACGGCGGGCTGCATGACGTGGGCCACGATGTCGCCGGAGTCGACGAGCACCCACTCGGCGCCCTCCTCGCCCTCGGTGCCGATGATCGCGCAGCCGGCCTCCTTGAGCTTGTCGCGCACGTGGCGCGCGAGGGCCTTGGTCTGGCGGGCGGAGTCGGCGCTCGCCACGACGATCCAGTCGAACATGGAGGTGATCTTCCTCACGTCGATGGCGAGGATGTCGCGGGCCTTGATGTCCTCCAGGGCGGCGACGACGAGTTTCTTCTTGGCGAGGGTGGTGAGCTGTTTGGTCACGCGGATGTTCCGTAGAGCTGCTGCTGGTGGATGAAGTCGACCACGGGGTCGGGTGTGAGGTAGCGGATGGAGGAGGAGGCCTGCATCAGGGCGCGGATCGAGGTCGACGAGATCGCGATCGGGGTCATCGCGAAGGTCATGATCCGCCCGGCCGGCGAGCGCAGGATGTCCTTCAGGCTCATCGTGACGCGCGGCCAGAGGGCCTTGGGGATCGCGCCGGGCCCCTTCGAGAGCCATTCGGGGTCGTCGGCGCGCACCGCCACCGCGAAGTGCGCGAGCTCGAAGAGCGACTCCCACCGGTGCCAGGTCTCCACGCGGGCGAAGGCGTCGGTGCCGCACAGGAAGACGAGGGGCAGGTCGGGGCCGCATTCCTCGCGGTACTCGGCGAGGGTGTCCGCCGTGTAGCTGGGCCCGGCGCGGCGGACCTCGCGGTCGTCGACGCCGAAGGCGGGCTCGCCCGCGATGGCGAGCTCGAGCATGCGCACCCGCTCGGCGCCCCCGGCGTAGGTGTCGCGGCTTCGCTGCCACGGGTGGCCCGCGGGGAGGAACACGACGCGCTCGAGCCGGAAGGCCTCGCGCATCTCGGCGGCGAGCCGCAGGTGGCCGAAGTGGACCGGGTCGAAGGTTCCTCCGAAAAGGCCGATGGGGGAGGCCAAAGGGTCAGCTTCTCACGTGCCCGTCGCCGAGCACGATCCATTTCTGCGAGGTGAGCCCCTCGAGGCCGACGGGGCCGCGCGCGTGCAGCTTGTTGGTGGAGATGCCGATCTCCGCGCCCAGGCCGTACTCGAAGCCGTCGGCGAAGCGGGTCGAGGCGTTCACCATGACGGAGGCGGAGTCCACCTCGCGCAGGAAGCGCTGGGCGCGGCCCCAGTCCCCGGTGACGATGGCGTCGGTGTGCTGCGAGCCGAACTTCCCGATGTGCGCGATGGCCTCGTCGAGCCCGGGCACGGTCGCGATGGCCACGATGGGCGCGAGGTACTCGGCGTACCAGTCGTCCTCGGCCGCGTCCTTCACGCCCTTCACGCCCGCGGCCGCGAGGATCGCCTTCGACTCGGGGCAGGCGCGCATCTCGACGCCCTTGGCGGCGAACATCGCGCCGATCGCCGGCAGCACCGCGGCGGCGGCCGCCTTCGCCACGAGCAGCGTCTCCATCGTGTTGCAGGTGCCGTAGCGCTGGGTCTTCGCGTTCTCCACGATGGCGAGCGCCATGGCCGGGTCCGCGCCCTCGTCGACGTAGACGTGGCAGACGCCGTCCAGGTGCTTGATGACGGGAACCCGCGCCTCCTTCGAGATGCGCTCGACGAGGCTCTTGCCCCCGCGCGGGACGATCACGTCCACGTACTTCTCGGCGGCGATGAGCTCGCCCACGGCGGCGCGGTCGGTCGTGCCCACGAGCTGGACGGCCGCCTCCGGAAGCCCCGCGGCCTTGAGCCCCAGGTGCAGGCAGGCGGCGATGGCCTGGTTGGAATGCAGCGATTCGCTGCCGCCGCGAAGGATCGCCGCGTTGCCGCTCTTGAGGCACAGCGCCCCCGCGTCGGCCGTCACGTCGGGGCGCGACTCGTAGATGATGCCCACCACGCCCAGCGGCACGCGCATGCGCCCCACCTGGATGCCGGAGGGCCGGTAGCGCAGGTCCGTGATCTCGCCCACGGGGTCGGGAAGCCGCGCGACCTGGCGCAGCCCCTCGGCCATCTCCTCGACCGCCTTGGCGGTGAGCTTGAGGCGGTCGATGAAGGCGTCGTCGGCGCCCTCGGCCCGCGCCGCCTTCACGTCCTTGGCGTTGGCGGCGAGGATCGTCTTCTCGCGGTCGACGAGGGCCTCGGCCGCGACCTCGAGCGCCCGGTTCTTGGCGGCGGTGCCGGCGCGCGCGATCTCCCGGCTCGCCTCGCGGGCGGCCCGGCCCAGCCCCTCGATGAGGGAGGCGGCGTCGTTGTCGGAGTTCAGGTCGTTCATGGGTCTTGTGCCTGGGGGCGGGCTCAGGCGGCGGGACGCAGGGCCGGCCGGCCGGCGAGCGCGAGGCTCATCTCGAGGATTTCCTCCCACGCATCGCCCGTCTCGACGCCTTTGATCATGCGGTCAATCCGGTGTGCCCGCAAGAGTTGGCGGTCGAAGGAGGCGGCGTCGTGCTTGCGCGCCGTGCGCTGGATGCGCTGCGTCCGGTCGGGGTCGAGGAAGCGCCGGGGGCGCTCGCCCGCGGTGAGCTGCATCATGAGGCGAAGCTCCTCGGTGAGCGCCCACAGGAGGAGGGGCAGCGGCTCGCCCTCGGCCTCGAGGGAATCGACGGCGCGCGCGATGCGCCCGGGCTCGGCATCGTGGATCGCCTCCAGGAGCGCGTCGCGCTCGAAGCGCGAGACGTCGGTCACCGCCTCGCGGATCGAGTCGAGCGTGATCTCCCCCGCGGGCAGCAGGAGCGCGAGCTTCTCGACCTCCTGCTTGGCCGCCAGGAGGTTGCCCTCCACCCGGTCGGCCATCCACTCCAGGGTCTCGATCGAGGCGCGCTGCTGCTGCGCGGAAAGGCGCTCGGCGAGCCACTGCGGCAGCTCCTCGCGCGAGATCGACTTCGCCTCGACGACCGTCCCCGCGTCCTCCAGGGCCGCGAACCAGGCCGTCTTGAGGCCCTGCCACTCGAGCTCGGGCAGCATCACGAGCACGACGGTGTCCTCGGGCAGGCGCGCGCAGAGCGCCTCCAGCGCCTTGCCGCCCTCGGCGCCGGGCTTTCCCGAGGGGATGCGGATCTCGAGGAGCCTTCGCGTGGAGAAGAGGGAGAGGTTCGCCGCCGAGGCGCCGAGCTTCCCCCAGTCGGCGCCGGGCTCGGCGCTGAAGACCTCGCGCTCGGTGCAGCCCGACTTGCGCGCGGCGGCGCGGATGGCGTCGCCCGCCTCCAGCGCGAGCAGGGTCTCGGCGCCGTGCACGGCGTAAAGCGGCGCGAGCCCCTTCTTCAGGTGCTGGGCGAGCTGGCGCGTGGCGATCTTCATGGCGCGGGGACGTTGCCGCGGACGACGGCGATGCGGCGCAGGATGCGGGTGGCGGCCTCGGTTCGCATCTCCGCGAAGAGGAGCTGCTCCTCGAGCTCCTTGGCGAGCGGCGCCGACTCCGAGTAGGAGATGATGCGCCAGAGCTCCATGTCGGCCGGCTCCACGAGGGCCTTTCCCGCCGCGTCCGTCACCTGGTAGCGCACCTTGAGCAGGAGGCGATAGTCGAACACGCGGCCCGCGCCGGTGAGCGACTGGATCGTCTTGTCGGTGCTCTCGGCGAGGATGCGCAGCTGCGCCTCGGCCTCCCGGGCGTTCGCCGCCACCTTCGTGTCGGTCCCGGACAGCTGGCGGCGCACCTCGACCGCCACCGGCGAGGTCACGTCGCTCGAGACGAGCAGCGACTTGAGGTCCATCGGCCCCGCGCCGCGCAGCTGGAAGCCGCAGGCGGACAGAGCGAGGAGGGCGGCGGCGATCGCTACCCTCACCCCCGACCCCTCTCCCAAGGGAGAGGGGAGAAATTCGCCCCTCTCCCTTGGGAGAAGGGCCGGGGATGAGGGCTCATCTACGCAACGATGTTCACCAGGCGGCCCGGCACCACGACGACCTTCTTCGCGGGCCGGCCTTCCATGAACTTCACCGCGCCCTCGCTCGCGAGGGCCATGCGCTCGATCTCCTCCTTCGAGGCCGCCGCCGGCACGGCGAGGTGGCCGCGCAGCTTGCCGTTCACCTGCAGGACGAGCTCCACCGTGTCCTGCACGAGGGCGGACTTGTCGACCCCGGGCCAGGGCTGGTCGATGAGGCGCGTGCCGGGCCGCAGCTGCGCCCACAGGGCCGTCGTGACGTGCGGCACGACGGGCGCGAGGAGCAGCACGGCGCCTTCGAGGACTTCCTGCGCCACCGCGCGCGCGGCCGTCGACGCGTCCTTCACGTCCGTGAGCGCGTTGAGGAGCTCCATCACCGCGGCGATCGCGGTGTTGAACTGCAGGCGCCGGCCGTAGTCGTCGCCCACCTTGTCGATGGTCCTGTGCAGCTTGAAGCGCAGGTCCTTCAGCTCCTTCGGCAGCTCGCCGCGCCGCGCGGCCGGCGACCGGCCCGCCCGCGGCCAGGTGGTCGTGCACGAGCTTCCACAGGCGCTTGAGGAAGCGGAAGGAGCCCTCGACGGAGGAGTCCGACCAGAGGATGGTGTCCGTGGGCGGGCTCGCGAACATCACGTACAGGCGCGCCGTGTCCGCGCCGTAGCGGTCGATGAGGTCCTGGGGATCGACGCCGTTGCGCTTGGACTTGGACATCGTGCCGATGCCGCCGTAGTCCACGGGCTGCCCGTCGGACCTGAGCGTCACGGTGGAGACCTTCCCCTCGGCGTCCGCCTTCACCTCGACCTCGTCGGGCGCGTAGTAGGCGATGCCGCCCTTGTCGGTGCGCCGGCTGAAGATGTGGTTGAGCACCATGCCCTGGGTGAGCAGGTTCCGGAACGGCTCGTCCACCTTCACCAGGCCCATGTCGCGCATCACCTTGGTCCAGAAGCGCGCGTAGAGCAGGTGCAGGATCGCGTGCTCGATGCCGCCGATGTACTGGTCCATCGGCATCCAGTAGTCGGCGCGGCCGTCGACCATGGCCTTCGCGCCGGGGCAGGTGTAGCGGAAGAAGTACCACGACGAATCGACGAAGGTGTCCATCGTGTCCGTCTCGCGCCGCGCGTCGGCGCCGCAGGACGGGCACTTGCACTGGTAGAACGCGGGCGATTTCGCCAGCGGGCTGCCGGAGCCGTCGGGCACCAGGTCCTCGGGCAGCACGACCGGGAGCTGGTCGTCGGGCACGGGAACGTCGCCGCACTTCGGGCACAGGACCATCGGGATCGGCGTGCCCCAGTAGCGCTGGCGCGAGATGCCCCAGTCGCGCAGGCGGAACTGCTTGCGCTTTTCGCCCAGGCCCAGCGCGCCCAGGTCCGCGGCCACCGCGTCGATGGCCGCCTGCTGCGCGAGGCCGTCGTACTTGCCGGAGTGCACGCACGCGCCGGGCGCCTCGTACCACTCCTGCCACGCGTCGGTGGAGTAGGGCCGGCCTTCCACGTCGATGACCTGCGTGATGGCGAGGCCGTACTTCTTCGCGAAGGCGAAGTCGCGCTCGTCGTGGCCGGGCACGGCCATCACCGCGCCCTCGCCGTAGCCCATGAGCACGTAGTTGCCGACCCAGACCTCGACCTTGTCCTTCGTGAAGGGGTGCAGCACGAAGAGCCCCGTGGGCATCCCCTTCTTCTCCATCGTCGCGAGGTCGGCCTCCATCACGCCGCCCTTCTTGCACTCCTCGATGAAGGCGGCGAGCGGCGGGTTGCCCTTCGCCGCCTCGGCGGCCAGCGGGTGCTCCGCGGCGACGGCCGCGAAGGTGATGCCCATGATGGTGTCGGCGCGGGTCGTGTAGACCTTGAGCCCCTTCCTGCCGTCGTTCATCCGGCGCGCGGTCTCCTCCGCGTAGGGCAGCGTGAACTCGACGCCGTAGGAGCGGCCGATCCAGTTGCGCTGCATCTGCTTCACCTGCTCGGGCCAGCCCAGGCCGTCGAGGGCGTCCACGAGCTCGTCGGCGTACTGCGAGATGCGCAGGTACCACATGGGGATCTCGCGCTTCTCCACCGTGGCGCCGGTGCGCCAGCCCTTGCCGTCGATCACCTGCTCGTTGGCGAGCACCGTCTGGTCCACCGGGTCCCAGTTCACCGTCCCGGTCTTGCGGTAGGCGATGCCCTTCTCGCGCATGCGCAGGAAGAGCCACTGGTTCCAGCGGTAGTAGTCGGGCGAGCAGGTGGCGACTTCCCGCGTCCAGTCGATGGCGAAGCCCAGCGACTGGAGCTGCTTCTTCATGTAGGCGATGTTTTCCCAGGTCCACTTCGCCGGCGGCACGCCGTTCGCCATCGCGGCGTTCTCGGCGGGCAGGCCGAAGGCGTCCCAGCCCATGGGCTGCAGGACGTTGAAGCCCTTCATGCGCAGGAAGTGGGCGAGCGCGTCGTTGATCGAGTAGTTGCGCACGTGCCCCATGTGCAGCTTCCCCGAGGGGTAGGGGAGCATGCCCACGTTGTAGTACTTGGGCTTCGCGGAGGCGTCGGGCGCGACGAAGGCCTTCGTGTCGGCCCACTCCTTCTGGACCGCGGGCTCGAGGCTCTTCGGCTGGTATTGGGGATCCATTGCGACTCTCGATGGGACGGTGCGTTGTGCGATGCGCAAATTATAGCAGCGGGGTCCCCCAAGCCCTTGATTTGCCGTGGGCTATCGCGGGCGGGAACTTGTGCGCCGCGTCCGGGGTCACGACAGCGGGATGCCGCGCCCGGCGCGGTCATCCCTTGTAGTGGGGCGTAACACTTGGGGGCGCCTTCGGGCGCCCCAGTTTTTCTGCGCTCCGCCTCCCGCGTGGCGTGATCTGCTGCCAGAATCCGTTAGCGTCGATGATCACCCTCGACACGGGACCGCGAATCCAATGAACCAGCTCACCTGTCACGGGCACCGCCGGGCCTGGATCGTCCGCCGCCGCCTTCGCGCTGGCCTCCACCGCGTCCGTGCCGGCGGCGGCGCAGTCGATCTGGATCGGCGGCACCGACGACAATCTCAGCACGGTGGCGAACTGGTCTCCGGCCGCGCCTGTCTCCGGGCCGACAGCCTGGCTCGTGTACGACAACACCGCGCTCTCGTTCACGCCCGCCATCGACATTCCCTTCACGGCCGGGCGCATCGATTTCGTGGGGGGCACGCCCTATTCGCTCTCGGGAGCGGTGACGCTGAACGGCGCGGGCCCGCTCATCTTCGCCACGGGCGCCACGCACACGCTGGCCTTGACGCTCGCCCTCGGGGCGAACGCCACCGTCAACAATGCCTCCGACCTGTTGTCGACCGGCGGCTTCACCGGACCGGGGTCCCTGACGAAGACCGGGGCGGGACGGCTCACGGTGACGGGGGTCCTGGACAACACGGGAACGGTCACGGTGAGCGCCGGCACGCTTCGCATCGGCGACGGCGTGACGGGGCCGTGTTACGGTCTCGCCGTCGGCCTTCATCGTCAACGCGGCCCTCGAGTTCGACTCGCCCTTGGGCGTCACCATGAACGCCGGGACCAGCGGGACCGGTTCCCTCACCGTGGGCGGCGGCGGCCTTATCGCGCTCGGCCCCGACCTGACCCACCAGGGCGCGACGACGGTGAACGCGGGCGTCGCTCGTCGCGCGGATCTTCAACAACGCCCCGCTCACGATCGCGGCGGGCGCCACGGTGCAGGCAAACGGCTCGACGGTGGGCTCGCTCGCGGGTGCCGGGACGCTCAACAGCAACGCGGGGGGCGTTCCGGTCAGCGGTGGGCGGCGACAACACGTCGACGACGTTCTCCGGCACCCTGGGCGGCTCCGGGCCCTTCGAGAAGGTCGGGGCAGGCACCCAGACCCTGACCGGCGCCTTTTCGCTTGGCGGCACGGTGACGGTGAATGGCGGCACGCTTCGCATCGGCGACGGCGTGACGGGGCCGTGAACGGTCTCGCCGTCGGCCTTCATCGTCAACGCGGCCCTCGAGTTCGACTCGCCCTCTGGGCGTCACCATGAACGCCGGGACCAGCGGGACCGGTTCCCTCACCGTGGGCGGCGGGGGCCTTCTCGCGCTCGGCCCCGACCTGACCCACCAGGGCGCGACGACGGTGAACGCGGGCGCCCTCGTCGGCACGGATCTTCAACAACGCCCCGCTCACGATCGCGGCGGGCGCCACGGTGCAGGCAAACGACTCGACGGTCGGGCTCGCTCGCGGGTGCCGGGACGCTCAACAGCAACGCGGGGGGCGTTCCGGTCAGGGTGGGCGGCGACAACACGTCGACGACGTTCTCCGGCACCCTGGGCGGCTCCGGGCCCTTCGAGAAGGTCGGGGCGGGCACCCAGACCCTGACCGGCGCCTTTTCGCTTGGCGGCACGGTGACGGTGGATGGCGGCACGCTTCGCATCGGCGACGGCGTGACGGGGCCGGTCAGCGGTCTCGCCGTCGGCCTTCATCGTCAACGCGGCCCTCGAGTTCGACTCGCCCTTGGGCGTCACCATGAATGCCGGGACCAGCGGGACCGGTTCCCTCACCGTGGGCGGCGGGGGCCTTATCGCGCTCGGCCCCGACCTGACCCACCAGGGCGCGACGACGGTGAACGCGGGCGCCCTCGTCGCGCGGATCTTCAACAACGCCCCGCTCACGATCGCGGCGGGCGCCACGGTGCAGGCAAACGGCTCGACGGTGGGCTCGCTCGCGGGAGCCGGGACGCTCAACAGCAACGCGGGGGCGTTCCGGTCACGGTGGGCGGCGACAACACGTCGACGACGTTCTCCGGCACCCTGGGCGGCTCCGGGCCCTTCGAGAAGGTCGGCGCGGGCACGCTCACGCTCTCGGGCACCAGCACCAACGGCGGGACGAAGTCGGTCCTCGGGGGCTCCCTCCTCGTCACGGGATCGATTCCCGGCACCTTCATCGTGAACGCCGGCGCGACGCTCGGCGGCACGGGCACGATCAGCGGGCCCCGTCACGATCGACGCCGGCGGCACGCTCGCCCCGGGCCTGAGCCCCGGCATCATCAACACGCGGGGACCTCAACCTCGGCCGGCGTCATTGCTCGTGGAGATCGAGGGGACGACGGTCGGCACGCAGTACGACCAGACGAACGTGACCGGCACCGTGACGATCGCCGGCGGCACGCTCACCCTCGCCGGCGCCTACGCGCCATTCTCCGGCAACACCTTCGTGATCGTCGCCAACGACGGCGCCGACGCCGTCACCGGCACTTTCGCCGGATTGCCGGAGGGCGCCACGATCGTCTTCAACGGCGCCACGCTGCAGATCTCGTACGTCGGCGGCACCGGCAACGACATCACGCTCACGGCCCTCGCGCCGACCTCGACCACGTGGAACGGCGCCGGCGCCAACGACAACTGGGGCACGGGCGCCAACTGGGTCGGCGGCGCTTCGCCCGCGAGCGGCAACGCGACGGTCGTCACGTTCCCGACGGCGTCGGCGCGCTTCGCCCCGGCGGTGGACGCGCCGTGGACCGTGAATCGCATGGACATCACGGGCACGACGGCCTACGCCATGACCGGGCAGGCGATCACCTTCGCCGGCGCCGCGCCGCAGCTCAACGCCTCGGGTGCCACGCACAGCCTCGCCAACCCGCTCACGCTCGTCGGCGGCGCTCGCGGTGAACAACGCCTCGGCGCTCACGCTCTCCGGCGCCATCGGCGGCGCGTCCGGGCATCACCAAGACCGGGGCCGGAATCCTCTCGCTCTCCGGCACGAGCACGTTCGCGGGCGGCACGACGGTGAACGGCGGCACGCTCTTCGTGAACGGCACGATCCCGGGACCGGTCGCCGTGAACGCGGGCGCGACCCTCGGCGGCACCGGGACGATCACCGGCGCCGTCGCCATCAACGCCGGCGGCACGCTCGCCCCGGGCCTCAGCCCGGGCCTCACGAACACCGGCGACCTGAACCTCGCCGGCGCGTTCCTCGTGGAGATCGAAGGGACCACGGTCGGAACGCAGTACGACCAGACGAACGTGACCGGCACGGTCACGATCGCCGGCGGCACGCTCACCCTTGCCGGGGCCTACGTGCCGGTCGCGGGCAACGTCTTCACCATCATCGCCAACGACGGCGCCGACGCCGTCATCGGCACGTTCGCGGGACTGGCCGAGGGCGCGACGGTCACCCTCAACGGCGTCACCCTGGTCATTTCGTATGTCGGTGGAACGGGCAACGACGTCGTGCTCACGGCGCAGGCGGCTGCGGTGGTGGCGCCCATCCCGACACTGTCGCAATGGGGCGTGATCCTTCTCGCGATGCTCCTTGCCGCGGCGGGCATGGCCATCGCGAGGCGGCGCTGAGCGCCGGGCAGGGACGGCGGGCGGGGTTATAATTCCCGCTCGCTTTCCCTCCCAGCCGCATGCCCGATCTCCTCTCCGGTCTCAATCCCGAGCAACTCCGGGCCGTCACCCTTCCGCGCGAATCCGCCCTCATCCTCGCCGGGGCCGGCAGCGGCAAGACGCGCGTGCTCACCACGCGCATCGCCCACCTCATCCAGACCGGCGCCGTGAGCCCGGCCGGGGTGCTCGCGGTCACCTTCACGAACAAGGCGGCGCGCGAGATGCTCACGCGGCTGTCCGCGATGCTGCCCATCAACACGCGCGGCATGTGGGTGGGCACCTTCCACGGCCTGTGCAACCGCCTGCTGCGCACGCACCACCGCGAGGCGGGCCTGCCGCAGCTCTTCCAGATCCTCGATTCCGGCGACCAGCTCTCGCATGGTCAAGCGCCTGGCGAAGGCGCAGGGCCTGGACGAGGAGAAGTTCGCCCCGCGGCAGCTGCAGTCCTTCATCAACAACTGCAAGGAGGCGGGGCTGCGCGCCAACGCCGTGGAGGCGGGCGACGACTTCACGCGCCGCATGGTCGCCTTCTTCGCCGACTACGACGCGCAGTGCAACCGCGAGGGCGTGGTCGACTTCGCGGAGCTGCTGCTGCGCACCTTCGAGCTGCTCTCGCGCAACCTGGACCTGCTGACCCACTACCAGGGGCGCTTCCGCTACATCCTGGTCGACGAGTTCCAGGACACCAACAAGCTGCAGTACAAGTGGATCCGCATGCTGGCGGGGTCGAACGGCTGCGTCTTCGCGGTGGGAGACGACGATCAGTCGATATACCGGTTCCGCGGCGCCGACGTCGGCAACATGAACGAGTTCCTGCGCGACTTCGGCGTGCGCGACGTCGTGAAGCTGGAGCAGAACTACCGCTCGCAAGGCTCGATCCTGGACGCCGCCAACGCGGTCATCGCGCAGAACAAGGCGCGCCTGGGCAAGAACCTGTGGACGGCGGAGGGCAAGGGCGAGCCGCTTCGCATCTTCGCCGCCGCCACGGACGAGGAGGAGGCGCGCTTCGTCGTGGACGAGGTGAAGCAGCTGCACCGCGAGGGCACCGCGCTCGCCCACATGGCGCTGCTCTACCGGTCCAACGCCCAGTCGCGGATCCTGGAGCACTCGCTCTTCCGCGCCGGCATCGCCTACAAGGTCTACGGCGGCCTGCGCTTCTTCGAGCGCCAGGAGGTCAAGCACGCGCTCGCCTACCTGCGCCTCGCGGCCAACGCGGACGACGACACGGCGTTCTCGCGCGTGGTGAACTTCCCGCCGCGCGGCATCGGCGCGCGCACGGTGGAGCAGCTCCAGGAGGCCGCCGCCGCCGGGCTCGGCAGCCTCTCGCGCGCGGCCAAGGCGGGGGCGGTCCCGGGCCGCGGCGGGGCGGCGATCGCGGCCTTCCTCGCGATCGTGGAGCGGCTGCGCGCGGGGTCGGAGACGCTCACGCTGCACGAGCTCATCGACGAGACGCTCTCCGCTTCCGGCCTCAAGGACCACTACGCCGCCGAGCGCGACGGGCAGGACCGGGTCGAGAACCTGAACGAGCTGGTGAACGCCGCGACGCTCTTCAACGAGGAGTTCGAGACCGGGGTGGAGCCCGCGGGCGAAGCGCAGGAGGACGTGGCGCCCGTGCCCGGAACGCACCAGCAGCAGGTGCTCGCGGCGTTCCTGTCGCACGCGAGCCTGGAGGCGGGCGAGCACGAGGCGACCGCGGGCCAGGACGCGCTGCAGCTGATGACGGTGCACTCGTCCAAGGGCCTGGAGTTCGACGCCGTGTTCCTGGGCGGGCTCGAGGAGGGCCTTTTCCCCCACGACAACAGCCTGAACGAGGACGGCGGCATCGAGGAGGAGCGCCGCCTCATGTACGTGGCCATCACGCGGGCGAGGAAGCGCCTGTACCTCTCCTACGCCGGCAGCCGCATGCTGCACGGCCAGCCGCGCTACGGGATCGTCTCGCGCTTCGTCGAGGAGATCCCGCCGGAGCTGTGCAAGTGGATCGTGCTGCCCGAGAAGCAGGCGTGGGCATCCCCGCAGAAGCCCGCCTGGGACAAGCCGGCCTGGGGCGGCGGCGGGGGCCGCGGCGAGGCGTGGTCCTCCGGCGGCGGCAGGGCGCCCAGGGCCGACGCCAACCAGTTCGCCACCGCGCCGCGGGCGAGCTTCGAGACCGCGCGTCCCGACGAGCACCCCTTCGCCATCGGTGCCAACGTGCGGCACGCGAAGTTCGGCGAGGGCGTGGTCATCAACTTCGAGGGCCGCGGGCTCGACGCCCGGATCCAGGTGCGTTTCCGCACGGAGGGCACCAAGTGGCTGGCCCTCCAGTACGCCAAGCTCACGCCGGCGTAGCTTCCTTCAGTTCCCCGCGCCGCCGGCGGACCAGAAGAAGTACTCGCTCTACCTGAAGGTCGGGCCGCCGATCGACGACGTGCCGATCATCGACAAGCCCTAGCGGGGCTCAAGGCGGCGCGGGGTCCTCGAACACGTCGGCGTAGCCCGTGTAGGTGCTCGCCACCATCATGGGGATCACCAGGAGGAGCCCCAGCCCCCAGGGCAGGGCCCCGGCCACGAACACGACGGTGAGGGCGATGCCGTAGGCGAGCATCGCGCCCACGTTGGACAGGGCCGCGAAGAGGCTCCAGCGGATGGCGTGGGCGGTCGAGAGCTCGTGGAAGGCGAGGAGGGCCGGCGCGAACCACAGCGCGCCCTTCACCAGCGCGGTGAGCGCGAGGCCCACGACGAGGATCCACTCCTTGCCCTCGAGCGCCCGCACGTAGTCCGTGACCGTGACGACCTCGTCGGAATCGCCCACGCCGGGCAGGCCCAGCAGCGACATGAGGAAGAAGATCCCGATCTCGGCCACGAGCAGGATCGCGCCCAGGTTCACGAGCGGGCGCAGCGGCCGCTTGAAGCCCAGGAAGAGGTCTCCCATCTCCGGCGCCTCCCCCGCGAGCTGCTTGCGCGCGGCGATGGCGAAGCTCGCGAAGAAGACGGGCTGCAGGAGGTTGGCGGCCACGCCGCCGACCACCGGCACGAGCACCAGCGCGAGCGTGATGAGCATCCACCCGGCCGAAAGCCCCATCCAGACCATGGGCGCGCGGCGGAAGTGTCCCCAGCCCCCGGCGAGCCAGGCCGGCCCGCGGGAGGAGCGCACGTCGCGCGCGCGGAGGGTGGAATCCACGGCGGCGCCCGCCATCAGTCCCCGGCCGCTTCCAGCGCGCGCGCGTGGACGATGTGGTTCTCCAGGAGGCGGCGCGAGAACGCGTGGTCCTTCGGGATGGTCATCTCGGAGGCCTTCGGGAAGTGGTTGTACTCCAGGCGGCCGAGCCAGGTGCGCAGCGCCGCGCGCCGCAGCATCACGGGCCACATCTCGCGCTCGAGGTCCGTGAGGGGGCGGTGGGCGTCGTAGCCCGCGAGCAGCGCGCCGGTGCGCTCCGGGTCGAGGGACGCGTGGGCGTCGGTGCACCAGTCGTTCACGGCGATCGCCACGTCGTAGAGGAGCGCGTCGTCGCAGGCGAAGTAGAAGTCGATCACGCCGCCCTCGCCCTCCTCGTCCCACAGCACGTTGTCGCGGAAGAGGTCGCCGTGGATCACGCCCCGGGGCAGCACGGTGTCGTCGTGCAGGGCCTGGTAGCGGTTCTCGCTCTCGATGAGCTCGGCCTCGTCGGCCCCGATCTTCGGCCGCACGCGCTGGGCGAAGCCCTCCCGCCAGGCCTGGCCGCGCCAGTTGGCGAGCCCCGCGTCGTACTCGAGCCCGGCCTCGTGGATGTCGGCGAGGATGCGCCCGACCTTGCGGCACTGCCCGGGCGTGGGCGCCATGTGCGGCACGCCCGGAAGCCGCGTCACGATCACGGCGGGCTTGCCGCAGACCTCGGTGAGGAAGCTGCCGTCCTGCAGGGCCATCGGCGCCGGGCAGCGGATCTCGTGCTCGGCGAGGTGGTGCATGAGGCCCACGTAGAAGGGCAGGTCCTCGGGCGGGATCTTCTCGAAGAGCGTGAGGACGTAGTGCCCCGTGGTGGTGTCGAGGAAGAAGTTGGTGTTCTCGATGCCCTGGGCGATGCCTTCCAGGGACTCGAGCTCGCCGAGCGTGTAGCGCGCGAGCAGGGCGCGCGCCTCGTCGCGGGAGACTGGCGTGAAGACGGACATTCGTGGAGTGCCGTTGCGGGAACCTAGAACTCGAGGAGCACCCACTGGGGAACGCGCAGGCCGGAATCCAGGTTGTCCTGGCGCGCGAACTGGCCGTCGCCCTTGTGGTCGACGAGCACGTAGGGCCTCCCGTGGGCGGGCGTGACCTTCATCATGTAGAGCCTGCCCTTGATGCGGTACTCGGACACCGTGTTCTCGCCGTCCTTGCGGATCGTGACCTGCGGCTCGAGCGCGGGATCGCTCTCGACCACGGCCGGCGGCGGGGGCGGCTCCTCGAGGGGCACGGTGCCGGGCGGGCGCGGCCGCGGGGCCGACTGCGCGAAGCGCGCCGGCGGCGAAGACGAGGACGAAGGTGGCGAGGAGAAGGCGCATGGCGGGTGGCATTACCGGGTTCAAGTTTAGCACTCAGAGCGCGAACTCGGCCTCGCGCTCGGCCGGCGAGGGCTCGAAGCCGCGCGTGTGGTAATGGTCGAAGATCGCGTCCACCACCGCCTGCGGATCGTCGATCACCTGCAGGAGGTCCACGTCCTCGGGGCTCACCATGCCGTCGACCGCGAGGCGGTCGCGGATCCAGTCCCGCATGCCGCCCCAGAAGTCCGACCCCACGAGGACGAGCGGCACCCGCCGGATCTTGCCCGTCTGCACGAGCGTGAGGGCCTCGAAGAGCTCGTCGAGCGTGCCGAAGCCGCCGGGCAGCATCACGAAGGCCGAGGAGAGCTTCGTGAACATCACCTTGCGCGCGAAGAAGTGCTGGAAGGTGTGCGAGATGTCCTGGTAGGGGTTGGCGTGCTGCTCGTGCGGGAGCTGGATGTTCAGGCCCACGCTGGGGCTCGCGCCCGCGAAGGCGCCCTTGTTGGCCGCCTCCATGATGCCGGGGCCGCCGCCGGAGATGACCGCGAAGCCGGCGTCGGAGAGCCGCCTCGCGATGTCCTCGGCGAGCAGGTAGGCGGGCGCGCCGGGCATCACGCGCGCACTGCCGAAGATCGTGACGGCGGGCTGGATCGCGCGCAGCCGCTCGGTGGCGGTGACGAACTCTGCGATAATTTCGAACATCCGCCACGCTTCGCGCGCCGAGGACTGCACGCCGTGCGTCACCTGCGGATCTGTCGGTTTCGGAATCTTGCTATTCACGGCGTCCCCTGGGCGGTGACATGAACGATACGAAGAAGCGCCTGCTGCTCGTCGACGCCTCCAGCTACCTGTTTCGCGCTTTCCACGCGATCCGCGAGCTGAGGAGCCCCGCGGGGGAGCCGACCAACGCCATCTTCGGCGTGGTCAACATGCTCCGCAAGCTCAAGCAGGACTACCCCTCGGATTATATCGCCGCGGTCTTCGACCCCAAGGGCAGGACCTTCCGCGACGACATCTACCCGGAGTACAAGGCCACCCGCCAGGCGATGCCCGAGGACCTCGCCGCCCAGGTCGAGCCCCTCTTCGAGACGATCCGGGCGCTCGGCTGGCCGCTCGTCGTCGTCGAGGGCGTCGAGGCCGACGACGTGATCGGCACGCTCGCGCGGCACGCGGAGAGCGTGCACGGCTGGGACACGCTCATCTCCACCGGCGACAAGGACCTCACGCAGCTGGTGAGCGGGCGCATCACGTGGATGAACACGATGTCGAACGAGGTCCTCGACCCCAAGGGCGTGGAGGCCAAGTTCGGCGTGCCGCCGGAGCGCATCATCGACTACCTGGCGCTCATGGGCGACGCGGTGGACAACGTGCCGGGCGTGGACAAGGTGGGCCCGAAGACCGCCGCGAAGCTCATCCAGGAATACGGCTCGCTCGAGGGCGTGATGGCGCACGCGGACGAGGTGAAGGGCGTGGTGGGCGAGAACCTGAGGAAGGCCCTCGACTGGCTCCCCACGGGCCGCCGGCTCGTCACGGTGAAGACGGACGTGGCGCTCCCCTTCGAGATCGAGACGCTGGTGCAGGGCGAGCCGGACAAGGAGAAGCTCGCCGCGCTCTACGAGCGTTTCGGGTTCCGCGGGATGCGGGAGGCGCTGCTGAAGGGGGAGGGTGGTGGAAGGCGCACCCTCATCCCCGGCCCTTCTCCCAAGGGAGAAGGGAGACTCTGCTCCCCTCTCCCTTGGGAGAGGGGCTGGGGGTGAGGGTCGCGTTTCTCCCTCTCCCTTGGGAGAGGGCCGGGGTGAGGGTGCCATCTTCGTCGCCACCCGCAAGTACGAATCCATCCTCGACGAAGCTTCCCTCGAGCGCTGGATCGCGAAGATCGAGGCGGCGCCGCTCACCTGCTTCGACACCGAGACCACGAGCCTCGACCCGATGGCCGCGCAGGTCGTGGGCCTGTCGTTCTGCGTGGAGGCCGGGCGAGGCCTGCTACATCCCGCTCGCCCACGTCTACCCGGGCGCGCCGGACCAGCTCGGGCGCGAGGCGGTGCTCGAGCGGCTCAGGCCCTGGTTCGAGTCGGCGGAGCGCCGCAAGGTGGGCCAGAACGCCAAGTACGACCGCCACGTGCTCGCCAACCACGGCGTCGACGTGCGCGGCGTCGTGCACGACACGCTGCTCGCCTCCTACGTGCTGGAGAGCCACCAGCGCCACGACATGGACTCGCTCGCGATGCGCCACCTGGGCGCGAAGACCATCCTCTACGAGGAGGTGGCGGGCAAGGGCGCCTCGAGCATCTGCTTCGACCAGGTGGGCGTCGAGCGCGCCACCGAGTACTCGGCCGAGGACGCCGACGTCACCTTCCAGCTGCACGGGGCGCTCTGGCCGCGCATCGAGCAGGACGCGAAGCTGCGCCACATCTACGCCGACATCGAGGTGCCCGTCTCGGGCGTGCTCCTCGCGATGGAGCGCAACGGCGTGCTCATCGATTCGGCGCTGCTCGCCACGCAGGGCGGCGAGCTGGGCATCAAGATGCTCGAGCTCGAGAAGCGGGCGCACGAGCTGGCGGGACAGCCGTTCAACCTCGCGAGCCCCAAGCAGCTGGGCGAGATCCTCTTCGGGCAGCTGAAGCTCCCGCCGGTGAAGAAGACGCCCTCGGGCGCGCCCTCGACGGACGAGGAGGTGCTGGAGAAGCTGGCCCTCGACCACCCGCTGCCCAAGGCGCTCCTCGAGCACCGCGCGCTTTCCAAGCTCAAGAGCACCTACACCGACAAGCTGCCGCGCATGGTGAACCCGCGCACCGGCCGCGTGCACACCAACTACGCGCAGGCGGTCGCGGTGACGGGGCGCCTTTCCTCCACCGACCCCAACCTGCAGAACATCCCGGTGCGCACGGCCGAGGGCCGGCGGATCCGCGAGGCCTTCATCGCGCCGCCGGGCTCGAAGATCGTCTCGGCGGACTACTCGCAGATCGAGCTGCGCATCATGGCGCACCTCTCGGGCGACCGCGGCCTCGTCGAGGCCTTCGCCGCCGGCGAGGACATCCACCGCCACACCGCCGCCGAGGTCTTCGGCGTGGCGCCGGGAGAAGTCTCGAGCGAGCAGCGCCGCTACGCCAAGGTGATCAACTTCGGCCTCATCTACGGGATGAGCGCCTTCGGGCTCGCGGGCAACCTCGGCATCGAGCGCGCCGCCGCGGCAGAGCTACATGGACCGGTACTTCCAGCGCTATCCCGGCGTCGCCGCGTACATGGAGCGCACGCGCGGCGAGGCCCGCGAGCGCGGCTACGTGGAGACCGTGTTCGGGCGGCGGCTGTGGCTGCCGGACATCGGCTCGGCCAACCAGGCGCGGCGGCAGGGCGCCGAGCGCCAGGCCATCAACGCGCCCATGCAGGGCACGGCCGCGGACCTCATCAAGCTCGCCATGCTGGCGGTGCAGGGCTGGCTCGAGGCCGAGCGGCTCGCCACCAAGCTCGTCATGCAGGTGCACGACGAGCTCGTGCTGGAGGTCCCGGAGGCGGAGCTCTCCCGCGTGAAGCCGCAGGTCGAGAAGCTCATGACGGGCGTGGCGACGCTCTCCGTGCCGCTCGTGGTCGAGGCGGGCGTGGGCGAGAACTGGGAGAAGGCGCATTGAGCGCGCAGCTGCGCGCGGCGCTCGCCCGCCTTGCCGCGGGAGAGCTCGTCGCCCTTCCCACGGAGACGGTCTACGGCCTCGGGGCCGATGCCGCCAATCCGCGGGCGGTCGCGAAGATCTTCGCGCTCAAGGGGCGCCCGCGCCGACCATCCGCTCATCGTCCACCTCGCCCCGGAGGCGCGGCTCGATGACTGGGCCGTCGACATTCCCGAGGCCGCCCGCACGCCTCGCGGCCGCCTTCTGGCCCGGCCCCCTCACGATGATCCTGAAGAAGTCGCCGCGCGTGCCCGCGATCGTCACCGGCGGCCAGGACACGGTGGGCCTTCGCTGCCCCTCGCACCCCGTGGCGCAGGCGCTGCTGCGCGAGTTCGCGAAGGTCGGCAGCGGCGCCGTGGCGGCGCCATCGGCCAACAAGTTCGGCCACGTGAGCCCGACGACGGCGCAGCACGTGCGCGACGAGTTCGGCCCGGATCTCCTCGTGCTCGACGGCGGGGCGTGCGAGGTGGGGCTGGAATCGACCATCGTGGACCTCTCGCGCGGGGCGCCCGTGCTGCTGCGCCCGGGCGCCGTCACGCGCGAGCAGATCGCCGGCGTCCTGGGCACCGCGCCGCGCGACGCGCGACGCCGAGGCTCCCGCGCGCCTCGGGCACGCTCGCCGCGCACTACGCGCCGCGCACGCCGCTCGTCCTCGTCGAGGCGGGCGAGGTCGAGGCGCGGGTGCGCGCCGCCGCCGCCGAGGGCAAGCGCGTGGCGCTCCTCGCCCTCGGCCGCGGCCCGGCGCCGCAGGCCGCCTTCGGCCGTGGCCGCGCCCCGGGGACGCGCCCGCGCTACGGCCACGATCTCTATGCGAACCTGCGCGCGCTCGATGCGAACGGCGCCGACCTCATCGTTGTCGAAGCTCCACCCGCCGACAGCGCGTGGGAGGCCGTCCGCGACCGCCTGGCGCGGGCGGCGGCCGGAACCGACGAAGACGACGAAACCTGAAAGGAAACCCATGAAACGCCTGCTCGCCCCCGCCCTTGCCGCCGCCGCGATCCTCCTCGCCGGCTGCGCCCCCATGGTCACGCAGAGCCCCGGCCAGGGCCTGAGCCCCGTGAACGCCGTCGCCGACGGCGACGACAAGCACCTCATCCTCTTCGGCCACGACGTCGTGAGCTACTTCACCGACGGCCGCCACCAGATGGGGAGCCCCGCCCACAAGAGCGTCCACAAGGGCGTCACCTTCCGGTTCGCGAGCGCGGAGCACAAGAAGCTCTTCGACGCCTCGCCCGTGAAGTACGTCCCGCAGTTCGGCGGCTACTGCGCCAACGGCATCGTCTACGGCATCCCGTGGGGCGGCGACGCGGACACCTGGCGCATCATCGACGGCAAGCTCTACATCTTCGGCGGCGCGGGGTCGCGGGACGCGTTCCTGCTCGACCCGAAGGCGAACCTGGCGCTCGCCGAGAAGTACTGGAAGGAGGAGGTCGACGGCTCGAACGCGTTCTGGCAGCGCTCGAAACGGCTCGTGATGCGTGTGCCACACTACAAGAGCGGCAAGGAGCTCGCCGACGAGGTCGCCCGGGCCAAGGGGGGGAAATGAAGCCGCTTTTCGACCGCTACCTGAACCAGAAGAATCGGGCTCAACCACCACACGGCCTACCACATCGACGAGGCCCTGCTGACGGTGGTGGCCGACACCTACTTCGGCGCCGTGGGCGCCAAGGACGGCGTGACCCACTACTACCCGTACTCCGCCGTCATCCACGTGATGGAAAAGGCGGGCGGCGTCGAGGTGGGCGGGCTCTTCACCCACAAGCACCTGTGGCCCCTCGTCGTGAAGGTGGGCCACGTGGTGGACGTGGGGCCGATGGTCTAGCGCGACCCGCCGTGGGCGAGGACCGCGACCCGGAGGTTCTTGGCGAGGCCGAGCTCGCGGAGATCTCGCGCTCGGCGACCCCGCGCAGCTACCCCGCGCGGACGGTGATCGTCTCCGAAGGCGACCGGTCCGACGCGCTCTACGTGATCCTCGAGGGCCGCTGCCGTGCCTACGTGAGCGACGAGAACGGCCGCGAGGCGATCCTCTCCGACATGGGGCCCGGCGAGTACTTCGGCGAGGTGGCCATGGACGAGGGGCCGCGCTCGGCCTCGGTCGTCACGCTGGAGCCCGCGAAGCTCCTGGTCGTGCCGGCCGAACGGTTCCGCGCGTTCCTCGCCGAGAACCCGGACTTCGCCTTCCACTTCATCGCGAAGCTCCTGCACCGCATCCGGGAGCTCACGCACAACGTCAGCGGATTGGCGCTCCTGGACGCCTACGGGCGCGTGTCGCGCCTGCTCATGGAGTCGGCGCGCGAGGAAGGCGGGCGGCAGGTGGTGGCCGAGCGCATGACGCAGGCGGAGATCGCGAGCCGCGTGGGCTGCTCGCGCGAGATGGTGAGCCGCATCTTCAAGGACCTGGTGCGGGGCGGCTACGTCTCGGTCGAGAAGGAGCGCATCGTGATCCTGCGCAGGCCGCCGGAGCGGGGCTGAGCCCCGAGAGCCCCCGGTCAGTCGAGCTTGGGAAGCTTCGCCAGCAGCTGCGCGTAGCGCACGTTGTCGAAGGAGCGCCCCGCGGCCATCATCGCCTGCATCTCGTTGCGCGCCACGGCCGCGATGAGCTGCATCGCCTCGCCGCGCGTGTTGCCATCGGCCATCAGGCGATCGAGCGTGGTCTTGGTCTCGGGCGGGTCTCCCGTCTCGAGCTGGTTCACGACGACTTCCATGAAGGCGTCCTTGACGGTCTTGTCGTTCATGCGCCTCTCCCCGGGCGGGTCAACTAGACGCATTCTGCACCGGGATCAGCGCTTCGTCATGCCCCCGGTGCCGGCGAGGCTTCCCACGCGCGCGACGGCGCGGGCGAGGTCGGCCCGGCGCGGGTCGGCCGGATCGAGCCGGTCGAGGGCGAGCTGCCAGTGGCGCGCGGCCTGCGCCGGGTCGCCCTGCTCCATGGCGAGGCTTCCGGCCATCTCGAGCGCGCGCGGGTTCGAGGGGTCCAGCGCCAGCGCCTTCGCGATGAGGGCCTCCGGCCGGCCGCGGAGCGTGCGCCCCTCGGCCATCCCCACGGCTTCCGCGTAGTCCACCCAGACCTCCGCGTCGCCCGCCACCTTGGGCGAGGCGCGCAGGGCGCGCTCGAACGCGATGGCGGCATCGCCGTAGTGCTCCAGCGAGAGGTCGATGCGGGCGAGCAGCGCCCAGGCCCTGCCGTCGGCGGGGTTGTCGGCGACGTGCCTGGCGAGCTGGTTGCGGAAGGCCGGCAGGCGCTCCGCGGTGAGCGGCCCCTCGAGGCTTGCGAAGGCGCCGGCGCTTTCGATGGCGCCCGGGCTGCCGATCCTGCGGATAGACGACGAGCGCCGCGAGCGGGATGAGGACGGCGGCCGCGAGGGCCGCGGGCCACGCCGGCCGCATCGTGGCCACGCGGGGGGCTTCGTCGAGCTCCACCTCGGCGCGGCGCGCGAGCTCCGCGCGGGCGCTGTCGCGCTCGGCGGCCGGAAGGACGCCGGTGGCGCAGTCGCGCTCCAGCTCGGCCCAGGATGCGCGCAGGGCGGCGAGGTTCGCCTCCCGCGGCTCGCATGGACCGGCTCCCGGCGGGGGAAGACGAGCCGCGCGGCCACGAAGGCCACGGCGGCGGCCGTCATTCCCCCGGCGACGATCCAGAAGCCGAGCATCCGGGAGCCGACTCGCTACTTCGGCGCGGCCGGCGCGGGGGCCGGTGCCGGAGCGGGGGCGGCGGCGACGGTGCGCTTCTTCGCGGTGGCGTCCTCGAGGATCTTGATGGCCTCCTGCGAGATCACCATGCCCTTGTTGATCGAGTCGTCCGCGAGCTTCGGGTTGTGGAAGTAGGAGCCGTTCGAGGCCGTCCAGAACTCCCAGTGCACGTGCGCTTCATAGTGCTTCTCGCGCACGACGTTGAGGGTCGCCTCGTCCACGCCCGCGCCCTTCGCCTCCTCGAACTTGTCGATCATGCGGGTGAGCCAGTACTCGGCCTTCCGGAGCTTGCCCATGTAGCGGTTCTTGAGCGAGTCGACCGTGTAGACCGCCTGCTGCTTGTTCCAGGTCTTGTGGCAGCCCAGGCACGCTTCCTGCACGTACTCCTTCGGGCTCGTCTGCCAGTGCGAGGTGAAGGTCTTGCCCGTCTTCGCGTCCTTCTCCTTGGGCATGTGGCAGGTGTGGCACTGCGCGCCTTCGCGGTCGTGCATCGAGCCGTAGTACACCTCGACGTCCGGGTGCTGCGCCTTCCACAGCATCGCGCCGGTGATGGCGTGCTTGAAGTCGCGGAACTTGAGGTCGCGGTAGTGCTGCGCCAGGTCGTTCACGTTCTTGAGCGGGAAGTGGTTGGTGCGCTGGTCGGCCATCGTGACCGGCTGGCCGGTGGTGGGGTCCGTGCCCGGGTTGCAGTTGTACTCGACGTGGCACTGGCCGCACTGCAGCTTGGTGTCGTACTTGTCGAGGATGGCGATCTTGCGGGTGAAGCCGCGCTGGCCGAGCTCCTTCACGGCGATCTTGGCGCCCTTCGGGTCCTTGTGCCAGAGCGTGTCGGCTTCCTTGCGCGTGAGGGCCTGGATGAGGCCGTCGCGGATGACGCGCGGCTGCGCGCCGTGCGGGTCGTGGCAGAAGATGCAGTTGAGCGAGTGGCGCGTGTCCTTCACGAACTCGTTCACCTTGGACATGCGGCTCCACTTCGCCTTCGGGTCCGGGTCGCCGAGGTAGGCCCAGTCCAGGATGTGGTCGGCGGTCTTGCAGGACATGCACACCGGGTTCGCGGCGGCGGCGGTGCCCGGGCGGAAGGCCTTGTGCGGCTCGCCGGGGTACTTGTCGACCAGGACGTCCCAGATGTTGAAGTTGCCGCCGGCGCGGGCGAGGTCGCCCCAGCCGTACTTGTTCTCGAAGCGGCCGCCGAAGGCGCGGTCGACCACCAGCTGGTCGTAGAGCGCGAAGGCGTGCGAGCGCGGCATGTTGTGCTCCTTCGTGAAGCCGTGCGGGCCCATCAGCTTTTCCCACGCCGGGTTGGGCGAGACGCCGGTGAGCTGGCTCTTCTCGTTCCTCGCCGTCTTCGCGAAGTTCATCTTGTACATCGTCTCGAACTGGTTCTTGTGGCACGAGCCGCACTTGGCCGGGTCGGTGATGGTGACCGGGCGCACGCTCTTCTTCTTCAGGTGCTCGGCGGTGTTCGGGTGGCACTCGGTGCAGGCCACGGTCTTGTGCTTGCCGGGGTCGTGGAACTCCTTGAGCTCCTCGTGGCACTCGATGCACTCCTTGTTGCCCGGGGGCACCTTGCCTTGCGCGGCGGGCTTCGCGGGAGCGGCGGCGGTCTTGGCCGGCGCGGCGGCCTTGGCCGGGGCATCGGCGGCCTGCGCCGTGCCGAAGCCGAGGGCGGCGGTCGCGAGGGCGGCGACGAACGCGTGGGCGAGTTTCAACGTGCTGGTTTTCATGGTGTTTTCCCTGTCGAGGGCGGGCGGATGGATACTCCGAAAACCCTAACAGGCATAGGGTTTACACCTTTGACGAAGGTCAACCTTGCTGCGGCGCGGCAATCGCGCGCGCAGGCTCAGCCGGCGAAGGGGAAGTCGAAGGCGGCCGTGTTCGTCACGGCACCGGTGGCATCCCGCGTGCGCTCCTCGAACCGGGCGCTCCCCCGGCCGGCGCGCAGCACGGTGGAAGCGCGCGTGCCGTAGTCGGGGCCGGTGATGAGGATGGGCGAGAGCAAGCGCTCGCGTTCCAGGCCCACGCCGGTGTCGGGAAGCTGGTCGTCCGGGCCGGGGGCCGCGTCCGAGAGCATCGCGAAGAGGGGCTCGTCGCCGCTCGCGAGCGCGGCGGCGAGCGCCGCGCGGGCGCGCCGGACCTTGGGCCACGGCTCGTCGAGGAGGTGGTTCGACAGGGCATGCACGCCGGGCTCGACTTCCCGGACCTCGCCCTCGCGGCTGCCGAAGTAAAGGAGCGAGGCGCCGTCGGAGACGAGGAGGTTGAAGCCGTTGTACTTCGCCGCGCGGCCCGCGAGCTCGCGCAGGTACGCTTCCGGCGTCCCGGTGCCCAGGAGGAATTCCGCCACCAGCGACCCGCGCGAGAGGGCGGTGGAGCGCCGGTCCGAGGGGTCGCGGAAGTTGGTCACGGCGGCGAAGCGGCGCCCGCGCGTGACGCCCATCCAGGTGCCGCCCGCCTGCAGGTCGCGGCCGGCCAGGAGCCGCGGGTGGTCGTCCCACCAGCGCGCCGGCACCGCGGGACGGTCGCGCCACTCGTCGCGGTTGGCCGCGACGACGAGCGGATGCTCCGGATGGGCCTGCCAGGCGATCGCGATGAGGCACATGGGACAATGGGAACGAGCCCGAGGCCGCCATTCTGATGTCAAACGCCGCGCCACGCACCGTCATCGCGAAGATCTGGGACGAGCACGTCGTCGCCGAGCTGGGCGGCGGCCAGTCGCTGCTGCACCTCGACCGCATCTTCCTGCACGAGCGCACGGGGCCGGCGCTCCTCGAAGGCCTGGCGCAGGCGGGCCGCGGTCCCGCCCATCCCGGGCTCGTCCTCGGGATCATGGACCACGCGGTGGAGACGCTTCCCGGCCGGCTCGAGCGCTCGCGCGGGCCCGGCGCCAACGCCTTCGTGGCGGGCTTTCGCGAGCGCACGAAGGCCGCCGGCATCCGCCTCGTGGACCTCGACGATCCGCGCCAGGGCATCGTCCACGTGGTCTCCCCCGAGCAGGGCATCGCGCTGCCGGGCTTCACGATCGTCTGCCCCGACAGCCACACGGGCACCGTCGGCGGGATCGGGGCGCTCGCGTGGGGGATCGGCTCCACGGAGGGCGAGCACGCGGTGGCCACGCAGACGCTCGTGCGCCGCCGGCCGAAGGCCATGCGCGTGGAGCTGCGCGGGCGGCTTCCGGCCGGCGCCAGCGCGAAGGACATGGCGCTCGCGCTCATCGGGCGCTTCGGCGCCGCCGGGGGCGAGGGCCACGCCATCGAATTCGCGGGCGAGGCGGTGCGCGCGCTGGCGGTCGAGGGGCGCCTCACGCTGTGCAACATGGCGGTGGAGTTCGGCGCGTGGACCGGCCTCGTGGCGCCGGACGACGCGACCATCGCCTGGGTCGCGGGGAGGCCGCTCGCGCCCAGGGGCGAGCTCCTGGAGCGCGCGGCGGCGCACTGGCGCGGCCTCGTCTCCGACGGCGACGCCTCGTGGGACGCCCGCCTCGAGATGGACGTGTCGGCCCTCGCGCCGCAGGTGACCTGGGGCACGAGCCCGGAGCACGCGATCGCCATCGACGGCCGGGTGCCCGACCCGTCGCGCTCCGCCGGCGGCGCGCGGGCCGCGCTGGAGCGCGCGCTCGAGTACATGCTGCTTCGCCCCGGCGACACGATCGCCGGCACGCCGATCGAGGCGGCCTTCATCGGCTCGTGCACCAACAGCCGGCTGCCGGACCTGCGCGAGGCCGCGGGTGTCCTGAGGGGGCGCAAGGTGGCGCCCGGCGTGAAGGCGATCGTGGTGCCGGGCTCCTCGACCGTGAAGCGCGAGGCCGAGGCCGAGGGGCTCGACCGCGTCTTCCGCGAGGCCGGCTTCGAGTGGAGGGAGAGCGGCTGCTCGCTGTGCTTCTTCGCGGGCATCGATTCCTTCGGCGCGGCGCGGCGCGTGATCACCAGCACCAACCGCAACTTCGAGGGCCGGCAGGGGCCCGGCGTGCGCTCGCACCTGGCGAGCCCGGCCACGGTGGCGGCTTCGGCCGTCGCCGGATGCATCGCCGATCCGCGCGCCGTGGCGGGGAACTGACGGCCATGGAGAAGCTCGTTCGCGTCGAGGGCATCGCGGCGCCGCTCCTGCGCCCCAACATCGACACCGACCTCATCGTCCCCTCGCGCGAGATCACCTCGCCGGGGCGGGAGGGCTACGGCGAGAAGCTCTTCGCGCCGTGGCGCTACCTCGGGCCGGAGCGGCGCGAGAACCCGGACTTCGTCCTGAACCGCGAGCCCTTCCGGCGCGCGACGATCCTCGTGGCCGGCGAGAACTTCGGCTGCGGCTCCTCGCGCGAGATGGCCGTGTGGGCGATCCGCCAGTTCGGCATCCGGGCGGTGATCGCCCCTTCGTTCGGCGCGATCTTCCGGGCCAATTGCCTGAGGAACGGCGTGCTTCCCGTCGAGCTGCCCGGGGCGGTCGTGTCCGGCCTCGCGGCCCGCGCGGAAGCGGGCGACCTGGTCCTCGCGGTCGATCTCGAGGCCTGCCTCGTCACCGAGCCGGACGGCACGGCGCATGCCTTCGCCGTGGGCGAGCGCGAGCGCGAGATGATGCTCGAGGGGCTGGACGACGTCGCGCTCACGCTCAGGCGGCGCGGCGAGATCGAGGCGTTCGAGGCGGCGACCGGAAGGCCCGGCCGTGGGCCTGGCCGTAGCGCGCGGCGCTACATCCGCGCCGGAAGCCAGGTGACGATGCCGGGGAAGAAGTAGAGGAGCGCCCAGCGCCACCACCATCAGGAAGAAGAGCGGCATCGTGACCCGGGCGATCCACGGGATCTGCTTCTTCGTCATGCCCTGCAGCACGAAGAGGTTGAAGCCCACGGGCGGGGTGATCTGCGCCATCTCGACCACGATCACGATGAAGATGCCGAACCAGATGAGGTCGATGCCGGCCTTCTGGATGGTGGGCAGGATCACGCCCATGGTGAGCACCACCATGGAGATGCCGTCCAGGAAGCAGCCCAGGACGATGAAGAAGACCATGAGCGCGAAGAGCAGCCAGAAGGGCGTGAGCCCCAGCCCCGTGATGAACTCCGCGAGGTGGCGCGGCAACCCGATGTAGCCCATGGAGAGCGTGAGGAAGGACGCCCCCGCGAGGATGAGGGCGATCATGCAGTAAAGGCGCGTGGCGCCCATGAGGCTCTCGGCGAACACCTTGCGGCTCATCGATCCCTGCACCCAGGACAGGAGGAGGGAGCCCACCACGCCGAGCGCCGCCGCCTCGGTGGCGGTGGCGATGCCCACGTAGATCGAGCCCAGCACGAGCGCGATGAGCGCGACCGGCCCGATGAGGTGGCGCGAGGTCGAGACCTTCTGCGCGAACGACATCGGCGCGTCCGGCGGCGGGATGCGCCCGGGGTTCGCGAGCGACCAGGCCACGGTGTAGCCCATGAAGAGGCCCGCGAGGAGCAGCCCCGGCAGCACGCCCGCGATGAAGAGCTTGGTGATCGACACCTCCGCCGTGACCCCGTAGACGATCATGATGATCGAGGGCGGGATGAGCAGGCCCAGCGTGCCCGCGCCCGCGAGCGTGCCGATCGTCATGTCCTCGGGGTAGCCGCGGCGCCCGAGCTCCGGCAGCGTCATCTTGCCGATGGTGGCGCAGGTGGCCGCGCTCGAGCCCGACACGGCCGCGAAGATCGTGCAGCCGATGATGTTGGTGTGCAGCAGCCGGCCGGGAATGCGCTGCAGCCAGGGGGCGAGGCCCTTGAACATGTCCTCCGACAGGCGCGTGCGGAAGAGGATCTCGCCCATCCACAGGAAGAGCGGCAGCGCGGTGAGGGTCCACGACGAGCTCGAGCCCCAGATCGTGACGGCCATGGCGTCGCCCACGGGGCGGCTCGTGAAGAGCTCCATGCCGATCCACGCGACGCCCAGCAGGGCGAGCCCGATCCAGAGCCCGCTCGCCAGGAGCGCGAAGAGGAAGGCGATGAGGACGGCGGTGATGAGGATGTCCACCGCGCTACTCCATGTGCTTCATTTCGGTCTCCGCCTTCTTCAGGGCGTGCGGATGGCGGCGGCGCAGGTGCAGCACGAAGTCGTCGGCCATGGCCACGAACAGGACGATGGCGCCCGCGGCCATCGCGATCTGCGGGATCCACAGGGGCGTCGCGTCGTTGCCCTGGGAGACGTCGTTGAAGGTGTGGGACTGCCAGACCAGGCGCACGCAATACACCGCGAGGACCGCGCAGAAGAACGTGCCCGCGGCGTGCGACCAGAGCTCGAGCGCGCGCGACACGCGCGGCCCGAAGCGCTCCAGGAACAGGCTCACGCGGATGTGCTCGCCGCGCTTGAGGGTGTGGGCGAGGGCGAGGAACGCCGCCGCCGCCATCGAGTAGCCCGCGTAGGCGTCGGAGCCGCGCAGGTTGAAGCCGAACATGCGCCCGAGCACGCTCGCGAGCACCATCACGAGCACGCCCACCATGAAAAACGCCGCGGCCCAGGCCGCGGCGTCGTACAGCAGGTCGAGCGACTTGCGCACCCTCACCCCCGCCCCTCTCCCAAGGGAGAGGGGAGTGCTCCCTCTCCCTTGGGAGAGGGCTGGGGTGAGGGTAGCATCACTTCTTGAACGCGTCGACGATCGCCTTGCCGTCCGGCGCCGGCGGTCTTCAGCCACTCCTCGGTGATCGCTGGCGCCGATCTTCTGGAAGTCGGCCTTCAGCTGGGCGGAGGGCGGCCGCCACGTTCATGCCGTTCTTCTTGAGCTCGCCCAGGTACCAGGCGGTCTTCTCCTCGGAGGTCTTCCAGCCGCGCGTCTCGGCGTCGGCGGCGGCCTTGAGCAGCGCGGCCTGCGACGCCTTGTCGAGGGCGTCGAAGGCCTTCTTGTTGACGAAGACGATGTTCTTCGGGAGCCACGCCTGCGTGTCGTAGTAGTTCTTCACCACTTCCCAGGCCTTCGTGTCGTAGCCCGTGGCGCCGGAGGTGATGTTGGCGTTGACGGCGCCGGTCGCCATGGCCTGCGCGAGCTCGGCGGCCTGGATGGTGACGGGCTGCGCACCGGCCAGCTCGGCGATGCGCGAGATCATGGGGTTGTAGGCGCGCAGCTTCAGGCCCTTCATGTCGGCGACGGAGTTGAGCGGCTTCGTCGAGTAGATGCCCTGCGGCGGCCACGGCACGGCGTAGAGGACCATCATGCCCTGCTTCGCGAAGCGCTCCTCGGTCGCCTTCCTCGAGACCTTCCAGAGCTTGGCGGACTCGGCGTAGCTGGTGGCCAGGAACGGCACGGAGTCCAGCCCGAAGATCGGGTCCTCGTTCGAGTAGCCGGAGATCAGGATCTCGCCGATCTGCGCCTGCCCGCCCTGCACGGCGCGCTTGATCTCCGGCGCCTTGAACAGGGATGCGGCGGGGTGCACCGTGATCTTGAGCTTGCCGCCGGTGGCCTTGTCCACGTCGGCCGCGAACTGCACGACGTTCTCGGTGTGGAAGTTGGTGGCGGCGTAAGGCGTGGGCATGTCCCACTTGGTCTGGGCGGCGGCGCCGAGCGAAACGGCCAGCGCCAGGGCGCCCGACAGGGCGTGGATGGGTCGCATTGGGATTCTCCGGATGGGGGGTCGAAGCCCGATCACGGTAGCGAGCGGGGCAGCCCGTTGTCAATCCGATTGACACCGGCGTACCGGGAGGCGACATTGGCGCCTCCCGAGGACCCCCCTCCCATGAGCACGAACACCCCCGGCCGCTGGCAGTTCTGGATCGACCGCGGCGGCACGTTCACGGACGTGGTCGCCCGCCGTCCCGACGGCACGATCGCCACGCACAAGCTCCTGTCGGAGAACCCGGAGCGCTACCCGGACGCGGCCATCGCGGCGATCCGGCATTTCCTGGAGGTCGCGCCGGGCGAGGCGATCCCCGTCGAGCGCATCGAGGCGGTGAAGATGGGGACGACCGTGGCCACCAACGCCCTCCTCGAGAGGAAGGGCGAGCCCACCGTCCTCTTCGTCACGCGCGGCTTCCGCGACCAGCTGCGCATCGCGTACCAGAACCGCCCGCGCATCTTCGACCGCCACATCCGCCTGCCCGAGCTCCTCTACCGCAAGGTGGTGGAGGTGGGCGAGCGCGTGGGCGCGCACGGGGAGGTCGTGGCCCCCCTCGACGAGGCGCAGGCGCGCCGCGACCTGGCGCAGGCCTTCGCCGAGGGCTACCGCTCGATCGCCATCGTCTTCCTGCACGGCTACCGCTATCCGGCGCACGAGGCCCGGGTGGCCGAGCTCGCGCGCGAGGCCGGGTTCACGCAGGTCTCCGCCTCCCACGCCGTGAGCCCGCTCATGAAGGTCGTCTCGCGCGGCGACACGACGGTCGTGGACGCGTACCTCTCGCCGATCCTCCGACGGTACGTGGACCAGGTGGCCGGCGAGTTGACCCTCACCCCCGACCCCTCTCCCAAGGGAGAGGGGAGAGTCTCGTCTCATGTTCATGCAGTCCTCCGGCGGGCTCACCGACGCGCACCGCTTCCAGGGCAAGGACTCGATCCTCTCCGGGCCCGCCGGCGGCATCGTGGGCATGGTGAAGACGGCGGAGGGCGCCGGCTTCCACAAGGTGATCGGCTTCGACATGGGCGGCACGTCCACCGACGTGTCGCACTACGCCGGGGAGCTCGAGCGCGAGTTCGACACGCTCGTGGCGGGGGTGCGCATGCGCGCGCCCATGATGTCGATCCACACCATCGCCGCGGGCGGCGGGTCGATCCTGCACTTCGACGGGCAGCGCCTGCGCGTGGGGCCCGATTCGGCGGGCGCGAACCCCGGTCCCGCCTGCTACCGGCGCGGCGGCCCGCTCGCCGTGACCGACTGCAACGTGATGCTGGGCAAGATCCAGCCCGCCCACTTCCCGAAGCTGTTCGGGCCGCGGGGCGACGAGGCGCTCGACGCCGGCGTGGTGCGCGGGAAGTTCGAGCTGCTCGCCGCCGAGATCGCGAAGGTCACCGGCAAGCTCCAGACGCCGGAGCAGGTGGCGGAGGGGTTCCTGAGGATCGCCGTGGCGAACATGGCCAACGCCATCAAGTTCATCAGCGTGCAGCGCGGCCACGACGTGACGGAGTACACGCTGCAGTGCTTCGGCGGCGCCGGGGGCCAGCACGCCTGCCTCGTGGCCGACGAGCTGGGCATGAAGCAGGTCTACATCCACCCGCTCGCGGGCGTGCTCTCGGCCTACGGCATGGGGCTCGCGCAGGTGCGGACGCTGCGCGAGGAGGCGGTGGAGCGCCGCCTCGAGCAGGCGCAGCCCGAGCTCGAGGAGAAGACCGCGCGGCTGGGCGTGCAGTGCGCGCGCGAACTCGAGGAGCAGGGCAGCGCGCTCGAGCGCGTGGAAAAGCGCGTGCACCTCAAGTACGAGGGCACCGACACCTCGCTCGCCGTGCCCCTGGGGGATCGCGGACGCGATGCGCGCGGAGTTCGAGCGCCTCTACCGCGCGCGCTTCAGCTTCCTCATGCCGGACCGCGCCCTCGTCGCCGAGGCCGTCTCGGTGGAGGCCGTGGGCCGGTCGGACGCCCCCGAGGAGCGCGAGGCCGCCTCGAAGGCGGGCCGCGCACCGGCGAGTCCCGCCGAGCTACGAGACCGTGACGACGGGCGGGGAGCGCCACCGCACGCCCGTCTACCTTCGCGACGAGCTCGTCCCCGGCCAGCGCCTGGCGGGGCCGGCCGTCATCGCGGAGCAGAACGCCACCACCGTCGTGGAGCCGGGCTGGGAGGCGGAGGTGACGGCGATGGACCACCTGGTGCTGCGGCGCGTCGTCGCGCGCACCGTGCGCTACGCCGCGGGCACCCACGCCGACCCGGTGATGCTGGAGGTGTTCAACAACCTCTTCATGTCGATCGCCGAGCAGATGGGCGTGAGGCTCGCGCAGACGGCCTACTCGGTGAACATCAAGGAGCGGCTGGACTTCTCCTGCGCGCTCTTCGACGCCGAGGGCAACCTCATCGCCAACGCCCCCCACATGCCGGTGCACCTGGGCTCCATGGGCGAGTCGATCAAGACGGTCATCGCGAAGAACGCCGGGAGGATGAAGCCCGGCGACGTCTACGTGCTCAACGACCCGTACAACGGCGGCACGCACCTGCCGGACGTGACGGTGATCACGCCGGTGTTCGCGGATGACTCACTCGCCCTCTCCCAAGGGAGAGGGGATCTCCTCGCGCTTGGGAGAGGGTCGGTGGCGAGGGTCATCCCAGTCTCTTCTACGTCGGCTCCCGCGGCCACCACGCCGACATCGGCGGCATCACCCCGGGCTCCATGCCCCCCTTCTCGAGGAACGTGGAGGAGGAGGGCGTGCTCCTGGACAACGTGAAGCTGGTCGAGGACGGGCGCATGCTCGAGGCCGAGATGCGGCGCCTGCTGGGCGCGGCCCGCTACCCCGCCCGCAACCCCGACCAGAACATCGCGGACCTGCGCGCGCAGGTCGCCGCCAACGAGAAGGGCGTGCAGGAGCTGCGGCGCATGGTGGCCCACTTCGGCCTCGAGGTCGTGAAGGCGTACATGAAGCACGTGCAGGACAACGCCGAGGAATGCGTGCGGCGGGTGATCGGGGTCCTGAAGAACGGCGAGTTCGCCTACGAGATGGACAACGGCGCCGTGATCCGCGTGAAGGTCGAGATCGGCGCGGACCGCCGCAGCGCCGTGATCGACTTCGCGGGCACGAGCCCGCAGCTCGAGAGCAACTTCAACGCCCCCTCGGCCGTGGTCTACGCCGCGGTGCTCTACGTCTTCCGCACGCTGGTGGACGACGACATCCCGCTGAACGCCGGGTGCCTGAAGCCCCTGGAGGTGCGCATCCCCGAGGGCTCCATGCTCAACCCGCGCCCGCCCGCGGCGACGGTGGCCGGGAACGTCGAGACCTCGCAGTGCATCACCGACGCCCTCTACGGCGCGCTCGGCGTCATGGCCGCCTCCTACGGCACCATGAACAACTTCACCTTCGGCAACGCGAAGTACCAGTACTACGAGACGATCTCCGGCGGCACGGGCGCGGGGCCGGGCTTCCCCGGCACCGACACGGTGCAGGCGCACATGACCAACTCGCGCCTCACGGACCCGGAAGTCCTCGAGTGGCGCTATCCCGTGAGAGTGGATGCTCACGCGATCCGCGCGGGCAGCGGCGGGCGCGGGCAGTGGAACGGCGGCAACGGCGCCACGCGGCGCATCCGCTTCCTGGAGCCCATGACCGCCGCCATCCTCGCCGGGCACCGGCGCGTGCCTCCCTACGGCATGGCGGGCGGCCTGCCGGGCGAGCTGGGCCGCAACTGGGTCGAGCGCGCCGACGGCTCGCGCACCGAGCTGGGCTTCGCGGACGAGACCGAGGTGGGCGCGGGCGACGTGTTCGTGATCGAGACTCCCGGCGGCGGCGGCTTCGGCCCGCCGGGGACGGCCCAGGGGTAGCGCCGCGCGTTGGCATGCTTCTTGAGTTTCACCGGCAAATCGCGGTCGCTTGACTTCACGCAGGATTTGTCGCCGAAAGGCAACGCACGATTCCGATAACAGTTGGTCGGGGTCGGGACTGCGTATAAAATGGGCGCCTTTTCCGCGGCTCCCAGACCACTACAAACGCCGTGAAGATCGGAAACGTCTCCCTCAGGAACAACCTGGTCGTCGCGCCCATGGCGGGCGTGACGGACCGCCCTTTCCGCCAGCTGTGCAAGCGGATGGGCGCGGGCATGGCCGTCTCCGAGATGGTGGCGTCCAATTCCCTCCTCTGGGGTTCGGAGAAGACGATCCGCCGGGGCAACCACGAGGGCGAGGTCGAGCCCAAGGTCATCCAGATCGCGGGCTCCGACCCGGCGATGATGGCCGAGGCCGCGAAATACAACGTGGACAAGGGCGCCCAGATCATCGACATCAACATGGGCTGCCCGGCCAAGAAGATCTGCAACGTGGCCGCGGGCTCGGCGCTCCTCAAGGACGAGCCCCTCGTGGCGCGCATCGTCGCGGCCGTGGTGGGCGCGGTGGACGTTCCCGTCACCCTCAAGTTCCGCACCGGCTGGAGCAAGGAGAACCGCAACGCCCTCGCGATCGCGCGCATCGCCGAGGAGTCCGGCATCGCCGCCATCGCGCTGCACGGGCGCACGCGCGCCTGCATGTACACGGGCGACGCGGAGTACGACACGATCCGGGCCGTGAAGGCCGCGGTCGCGATCCCCGTGATGGCCAACGGCGACATCGACTCGCCGGAGAAGGCCAGGCACGTGCTCGAGTACACGGGCGCCGACGCCGTGATGATCGGCCGCGCCGCCCAGGGCCGCCCGTGGATCTTCCGCGAGATCGAGCACTTCCTGAGGACGGGCGAGAAGCTCGCCCCCCCGGAGGTGGCCGAGATCCGCGAGGTCCTCCTCGGCCACCTCGACGACCTCTACGGGTTCTACGGCGCCGAGCGCGGCGCGCGCATGGCGCGCAAGCACATCGCCTGGTACACCAAGGGTCTGAAGAACTCGGCGCTCTTCCGCGCCCGCATGAACCAGCTTCCTTCCGCACAAGAACAAGTCGCCGCCGTGGGCCTGTTTTTCGACGGCCTCGCCGAGCGATCCGAGCGCCTCGAATACATCGATGAGGTGGCCCTTGCAGCCTAGAACCCAAGCACGCGCCGCCGCCAGGGCGGAAGCCGCCGAACGCGAGAACGAGCTGTCGTCGACCGTTCGCAAGATGATGAAGCAGTACTTCAAGGACCTCGACGGCGAGAAGCCCTCGGGCATCTACAACATGGTCGTGAACTGCGTCGAGAAGCCGCTTCTCGAGGTGGTCATGTACCACGCCCAGGGCAACCAGACCCGCGCCGCGGAGCTGCTCGGGATCAACCGCAACACGCTGCGCAAGAAGCTGCAGGAACACGGCCTCGACTGAGCAGGTCGTCCTCGCGGCGCACCCAGGGACGAGCCATGCAACACGACCAGATCAAGATCCAGCGGGCGCTCATCAGCGTCTCCGACAAGGCAGGCGTCGTCGACTTCGCGAAGTCGCTCTCCTCCCAAGGCGTCGAGCTCCTGTCCACCGGGGGCACCGCGAAGCTCCTCGCCTCGGCCGGGCTTCCCGTGATCGAGGTGGGCGACTACACGGGCTTCCCCGAGATGATGGACGGGCGCGTGAAGACGCTGCACCCGAAGGTGCACGGCGGCATCCTCGCCCGCCGCGACCTGCCCGAGCACGTGGCGGCCATGAAGCAGCACGGCATCCCGCCCATCGACCTGGTGGTGGTGAACCTCTACCCGTTCGCGCAGACCGTGGCGAAGCCCGGCTGCGGCATGGACGACGCCATCGAGAACATCGACATCGGCGGCCCCACCATGGTGCGCGCCGCGGCCAAGAACCACGCGTTCGTCGCCATCGTCACCGACCCGGCCGACTATCCCGCGCTCGCGAAGAAGCTCGCCGCGGGCGGCGGCAAGCTCGGCTTCGCCGACCGCTACGCGCTCGCCGCCAAGGCCTTCAGCCACACGGCCGAGTACGACGGCATGATCTCCTCCTGGCTCACGGCCCGCGACGAGAAGGGCGCCGCGCGCGAGTTCCCGGACCGGCTGAACCTCTCCTTCCGCATCGCCCAGCGGCTGCGCTACGGCGAGAACCCGCACCAGTCGGCCGCCTTCTACGTCGAGTCCGACCCGGCGCGCGGCACGCTCGCGAGCTTCCGCCAGCTCCAGGGCAAGGAGCTCAGCTACAACAACATCGCCGACGCCGACGCCGCGTGGGAATGCTGCCGCACCTTCGACGTGCCGGCCTGCGTGATCGTCAAGCACGCGAACCCCTGCGGCGTGGCCATCGCGCAGTCGCCCCTGGAGGCCTACCGGCGCGCGTTCCTCACCGATCCCACCTCCGCGTTCGGGGGCATCATCGCCTTCAACGAGCCGGTGGACGGGCCCACGGCCGAGGCCGTGTCGAAGCAGTTCGTCGAGGTGGTCATCGCCCCGTCGTACGACGCGGCGGCGAGGAAGGTGTTCTCGGCCAAGCAGAACGTGCGCCTGCTGGCGATCGAGACGGCCAAGGAGCTGAACCACCTCGACATGAAGCGCGTGGGCGGCGGGCTCCTCGTGCAGACCCCGGACGCCTTCGACGTCTCGGAGCTTCGCTTCGTCACGAAGCGAAAGCCCACGCAGGCCGAGATGAACGACCTCGTCTTCGCCTTCCGCGTGGCGAAGTTCGTGAAGTCCAACGCCATCGTGTTCTGCGGCGGCGGCATGACGCTCGGCGTGGGCGCCGGGCAGATGAGCCGCGTGGACTCCACGCGCATCGCCTCGATCAAGGCGAAGAACAACGGGCTGTCGCTCGCCGGGTCCGTGGCCGCCTCGGACGCCTTCTTCCCCTTCCGCGACGGGCTGGACGTGGTCGCGAAGGCCGGAGCGCGGGCGGTGATCCAGCCCGGCGGCAGCGTGCGCGACGAGGAGGTGATCGCCGCCGCCGACGGGCACGGCATCGCCATGGTCTTCACCGGCATGCGGCATTTCCGGCACTGAGGCCGCGGCCGTGAAGATCCTCGTCATCGGCTCCGGCGGCCGCGAGCACGCGCTCGCGTGGAAGCTCGCGCGCTCTCCCCGCGTCTCGAAGGTGCTGGTGGCGCCCGGCAACGCCGGCACCGCGCGCGAGGAGGGGCTCGAGAACGTGGACGCCACGGCGGTCGCCGACCTGGTGAAGCTCGCGAAGGTCCAGGGCGTCGGGCTCACGGTCGTCGGTCCCGAGGCGCCGCTCGCCGCGGGCATCGTGGACCTCTTCCGGGCCGAGGGCCTCGCCATCTTCGGGCCCACCAGGGCGGCGGCGCAGCTCGAGAGCTCGAAGGACTTCGCCAAGCGCTTCATGGCCCGGCACGGCATTCCCACGGCGCACTACGCCACCTTCAGCGACGCGGCCGCCGCGCACGCGCACGTGAACGAGAAAGGCGCGCCCATCGTCATCAAGGCCGACGGCCTCGCGGCCGGCAAGGGCGTGGTGGTGGCGACGACGGCGGACGAGGCGCACGCGGCCATCGACATGATGCTCGAGGGCGGCGGCATGGGCGAGGCCGGCCACCGCGTCGTGATCGAGGAATTCATGGCGGGCGAGGAGGCGAGCTTCATCGTGATGGCCGACGGCAGGAACGCGCTCGCCTTCGCCTCCACCCAGGACCACAAGAGGATCTTCGACGGCGACCGCGGCCCCAATACCGGCGGGATGGGCGCCTACTCCCCGGCGCCGGTCGTGACCCCCGAGGTGCACGCGCGCGCCATGCGCGAGGTCATCCTGCCCACGCTCAAGGGCATGGAGAAGGAAGGCATGCCCTACACCGGCTTCCTCTACGCCGGCCTCATGATCGACGGCCAGGGCGCCCCGCGCGTGGTGGAGTTCAACTGCCGCATGGGGGACCCGGAGACGCAGCCCATCATGATGCGGCTCAAGAGCGACTTCCTCGACCTCCTGGAGCACGCGGTGGACGGCACGCTGGACCGCGCCGAGGTGGAGTGGGACCGCCACGCCGCGCTGGGCGTGGTGCTCGCCGCCGCCGGCTACCCCGACGCGCCGCGCAAGGGCGACGAGATCACGGGCCTTCCCAAGGGCATGGACGATTGCCACGTGTTCCACGCCGGCACGGCGCAGGAGGACGGCAAGGTCGTCACCGCCGGCGGGCGCGTGCTGTGCGTCACGGCCCTCGGCGAGAACGTGAAGCTCGCCGCCGAGCGGGCCTACGAGGTCGCGGCGGGCATCCGCTTCGAGGGCGCGCAGTATCGCCGCGACATCGGGCATCGCGCCATCCACCGGAAGTGACCCTCATCCCCCACCCTTCTCCGCAAGGGAGAAGGGAGACTTTGCTCCCCTCTCCCTTGGGAGAGGGTCGCCGGGGCCCCTTGAGCTGTAATGGAAGGCGTCGGCGGCGAACGCGTAGCCGCGGCGCGGAAAGTCGGCGTTGTCGAGCGTGTCGAAGAGGGTGCCCACGCGCAGGACCGTCGCGCTGTCGCTCGTGCTTTCTTCGGCGCGGCTGCTGATGGTCGGCGTGGTCTTGTAGTGCTCGCGCCCGACGCCGAACCTCAGCACGCCCGCGCCGCCGAGGCGGCGGCCGGCGAGCGCGTACGAGCCGATGACCTCGCGCGTCGCGCGGTCGGTGCGGCGCATGCCCTCGTAGATGTCGACGTCGCTCTTCACCGCCTGCAGCGAGCCTTCGACGAACCAGGGGCTGCCCGGACCCAGGGGCTGGTAGAAGGAGGTGAGGAGGCGGCGCACGTCGCCCAGCTCGAGCTCGTTGCGCCATTCCGCGCCCCACGAATTCACCCAGGTGCGGGTGTGCTGCAGGGTGAGGGAGAAGACGCCCTGGGTGTCGAAGTCCGAAACCGCGCGAGCGCCGATGCGCAGGTAGTCGGGTCCCCACGGCTTCTCGTTCACGTCGATCACGACCGTGCGGCGCCCGTCCTCGAGCACGGTGCGCACGTCCACGCGCTCGAACTCGCCCGAGCCGTGCAGCACGCGCGCGGCCTTCACGAGCTGCTCCTCGGTGGGGCGGCTGCCCGGCTCGACGCCCAGGCGGCCGGCGACCTCGCGCTTGAGCGCCTCGGGGTTGGTGCGCACGGCGCCCACGACGCGTACCTGCGCGACGGGCAGCTCGGGCACGGCGGCGAAGCGCATGCGCTGCGCGTCCCACGCGGCGTACTGCGCCTCGGGCATCGCGAGCCCCGCGAGGCGCGCGGCCGCGGCGCGCCCGGCGCGCTCGCCGATGGCGATCAGCTCCTCGCCGCGCTGGAAGTCGATGAAGCTCACGTTCGCGAGGTCGGGCGAGATGAGGATGTCGGTGGGCTTCAACTTCGCGAGCGAGATCTCGACGTTCTGCTCGGTGAGGATGTTGATCATCTGCTGCGCGACGCCGAGCGCCGAGGCGAGGGAGTCGCGCGGCAAGAGCGGCGTGCCGACGTTCACCGCGATGATGATGTCGGCGCCCATCTCACGCGCCACCTCGACGGGGAGGTTGCGCACCAGGCCGCCGTCGCCCAGGAGGCGTCCGTCGACCTGCGTGGGCGCAAACGCGCCCGGGATCGACATCGAGGCGCGCATCGCGACCGAGAGCGGCACCTCGGCGAGGACCACCTGCTTTCCGGTCTCCAGGTCCGTGGCCACCGCGCGAAAGAGAATGGGCAGGTCGTTCAGGGTCGCCGCCTCGTTGGCGTGGGGCGAGATGCCGCGCAGGAACTCCTCGAGGTTCTGGGATCCGAGGGCCCCGCGGGGCAAGACGACGCCGTCCTTCTTCAGGCCCAGCTCGGTCTTGCCGATGAAGCGCAGGTCGTCTTCCTTGCGCCGGAACGACAGGTCCTCGCGCGGCGGCCGGTCGGAGAAGATCTGCGCCCAGTCGGCGTTGCGGACCAGCGCTTCCATCTGCGCCGGCGTCTGTCCTGCCGCGTAGGCGCCGCCCACGATCGAGCCCATGCTGGTGGCGACGATGAAGTCCACCGGCACGCGCTGCTCGCGCAGCGCCTTGAGCACGCCGATGTGGGCCAGGCCGCGGGCGCCGCCTCCCGAAAGCACGAGCCCTACCTTCGGGCGCGGCGGCTCGACCGGCTGGGCATGGAGGTGGAAGGCGGCTGCGCAGGCGACGACGGCGAACACGCGATGCATCGATCCTCCCCCGTCATGAGTGCCTTCGTGGCAGCTCCGAAGCGGATGGTATCGCCGTCGCCCGAGGGCCACGGCTTCGTTCGTGTCGTTGATGCGAAGCGGATTCTATCCTGCTTCGGGTGACCTTCCAGGAGGGGGGTGAGGGTGTGTGGCTCCCCTCTCCCTTGGGAGAGGGGTCGGGGGTGAGGGTAAACTCGCCGACCATGGACATCGAAGCCGTAAAGACCTACCTCACGGGCCTGCAGGACCGCATCGTCGACAGGTTCGCCGGGCTCGACGGCAAGCCCTTCCTGCGCGACGAGTGGCGCCGGCCCGAGGGCGGCGGCGGCGTCTCGCGCCTGGTGGAGGAGGGCAACCTCCTGGAGCGCGGCGGCGTGGGCTTCTCGCACGTGACGGGCGCGAAGCTCCCCCCGTCGGCCTCCGCGCACCGCCCCGAGATCGCGGGCCGCCCCTGGGAGGCGATGGGCGTCTCGCTCGTGTTCCACCCGAGGAACCCCTACGTGCCCACGGTGCACATGAACGTGCGCTTCTTCGCGGCGAAGAGCCCCGACGGCGATCCCGCGAAGGCCGTGTGGTGGTTCGGCGGCGGCATGGACCTCACGCCCTACTACGGCTTCGAGGAGGACTGCGCCCACTTCCACCGCGTCAACCGCGAGGCGCTCGACGCAATCGACCCGCTGCTCCACCCGCGCTTCAAGAAGTGGTGCGACGAGTACTTCTACAACAAGCACCGCCAGGAGCCGCGCGGCATCGGCGGCACCTTCTTCGACGACCTGAGCGAGCCGGGGTTCGAGAAGAGCTTCGCCATCCAGCGCGCGGTGGGAGAGGCGTTCCTGCCCGCCTACGTGCCCATCGTCGAGAGGCGCCGCGACCTGCCCTACGGCGAGCGCGAACGCGACTTCCAGGCCTATCGCCGCGGCCGCTACGTCGAGTTCAACCTCGTGTGGGACCGCGGCACGCACTTCGGCCTGCAATCGGGCGGCAGGACGGAATCGATCCTCATGTCGCTGCCGCCGGTGGTCAAGTGGCGCTACGACTGGAAGCCCGCGCCGGGCACGCCCGAGGCGAGGCTCTACACCGACTTCCTCGTCCCCCGGGACTGGGACTGAGCGTCGATTCGTGACGGGGCCGCCTCTTCGCGAGTCGTTCAGGTTGTCCCTCGCGTTCTTCGCCTCGGGCATGGCGGCGCTGTTCTTCCAGGTGCTCTGGTTCCGTGCGCTCGGCCGTGTGCTGGGAAACACCGTCTGGACGGGAGCGCTCGTGCTCACCGCGTTCATGCTCGGCATGGCGATCGGCGGCCTCCTGGCCGCGCGCTGGGCGCAGCGCATCCGCAACCCCGCGCGCGCCTTCGCGCTCGCCGAGGCCACGGTGGCGATCACGGGGGGCCTGCTGATCTGGGGCCTGCCGGCAATGGAGCCGATCGTGGGACATTGGCTCGCGCCGCTCGCCGATCGCCCCACCGCGACGGCGGCCGTGCGCCTGGCGCTCGCGCTCGCGGCCATGCTCCTGCCGACGGTCGCGATGGGAATCACGCTGGCGCTGGGCGTGCGAATACTCGCGCACCGGGAGACCACGCGCGCGCTCGGCGCGCTGTATGCGGCGAATACCTTCGGCGCCTGCCTGGCGCCGCTGGTGGCCGAGTACTACCTGATCGGCGCGCTCGGCCTGCGCGGCACGGCGCTGGCGGCGGCCTGCCTCAACGGCGTGGCGGCCGCGCTCGCCCTGTGGCGGCCGGCGGTCACCGTCTCGCCGGCGGCCCCGTCGCCCGAGGCCCACGCGTATCCCATGCGCCTGCTGTTCGCCGCCGCGGCCGCGGGCGGCATCGCCCTGGCTCTCGAGGTCATCTGGTTCCGGCTGCTGATCCTGTACGCGCCGGGCAGCGACCTGAACTTCGCGCTCATGCTGACCGTGGTCCTGCTCGGGATCGCGATCGGCGGCGCACTGGCTCCGCGGCTGTCGCGGCTGGGGCTCGCCTGGGTGGCGGTCGGCAGCAGCATCGCGGTCGTCGTCGGCTACCTGCTCGCCGGACGGACCCTCGGGTCGGGCAAGCCCGACCTGATCCCGTTCGCGATCCAGCTGATGCTGCCCACCTCGGTTCTTTCCGGCTCGCTGTTCACCCTGCTGGGCGCCCGGCTGCGCGCCGACTCGAGAAACCCGCAGCCCGCGATCGGCATCCTGACGACGGCGAACACGCTTGGCGCCGCGCTGGGGGCGGCGCTGGCGGGGCTGGTTCTGCTCCCGCGCCTGGGCATGGAATGGAGCCTGTTCGTGCTCGCCGCGGGTTACGCCCTGGTGGCGGTCCTGGTGGCAAGGCCGGCGAGGATGGCGTTGCCGCTCGCCGCGGTGGCGGCGGGCTTGTTCCTGTTCCCATTCGGGCGCCTGGACGCGCACCTCGGGGCGGCGGCGCTCCCCTATGTGCTGAGGGACGACGCGAAGGTCGTGCAGGTCACGCAAGGCCCGACGACGACCTTGCAGCTGCTCAGGCGCGATCGCTTCGGCGACGCCTCGACGTGGCGGCTGCTGACGGACAGCTATTCCATGACGGCGATCGACCGGTATGCGATCCGCTACATGCAGATGTTCGCGTGGCTGCCGTCCGCCCTGCATCCCGATCCCCGGCGCGCGCTCCTCATCAGCTACGGGGCGGGCAGCACCGCGCAGGCGCTGCTGAGCGATCCGCAATTGCGCGAGCTCACCGTGGTGGACCTCTCGCCGGAGATCCTCGGCGCGAGCCCGGTCATCCACGGCGCGGACGACCCGCTCCAGGATCCGCGCGTGCGGCTCATCGTCGGCGATGGGCGCCAGTACCTGCGCACCCACCGTGGATCCTTCGACATCATCACCGCCGAACCCCCGCCGCCCCACATCGCCGGGGTGGTCAATCTCTATACCCGGGAGTACTTCATGGCCGTGGCCGAGCGGCTCGCTCCCGGCGGGCTCGCGACCTACTGGCTGCCCGTCCCGCAATTCGAGCCGTCGGGGGCGCGGGCCGTGACCCGCTCCTTCTGCGAGGCGTTTCCCGATTGCACGCTCTGGGCCGGCGGGAAGTACGACTGGATCCTGATGGGCGGGCGCGATTTCAGGCATCGCCCGGGCACGGAGCATTTCTCGCGATTGTGGCGCGATCGTGCGGCTGCGCCGCGCCTGTTCGGAAGCGGACTCGAGTCCGCGCCCCAGCTCGGGGCCACTTTCCTTGCGGACGCCGGGCAACTGAGCCGCTGGTACGCCGGGACGCCGGCGTTGACCGACGACTACCCCAAGCGCATCGCGCCCGCGCGGACGTTCGGATGGACGACGCAGGATTACGCGGCCATGCTCGAGCCCGATGGCGCGCGCCGGCGCTTCGAGGAGTCGCCCTGGGTGGCCGCGCACTGGCCCGCCGCGTTCATCCCCGCGAGCCTGCCCTTCTTCCCGATCCAGCCCATGCTCAATGGCGGGATCACGTCCGATCCCAACCGCAACCTGGTGAGCGTGGACGCGATCCTGCGCAAGTCCGACCTGCGCATCCCGGCCCTGTGGTTGCTTGGCAGCGATGCCCGGGAGCAGGAAATCGTGAGCCACCGCCTGGCGACGGGAGGCCATCGCCCGGACTACGCCTATGCCCTGGGCGTGCGTTCCCTCGTGGAGCGCGACTACGCCGGGGCGACGGAGCACTTCGTCGAGGCGGCCGCGCTCGGGCGAGGCGATATCGGCCCGCTCCTCGCGTACACGATGTGCCGCGCCGGCCGTCGCGGCGAGGCGAAGGCGGTCAAGGGCGGGGACGCGCTCGCGCCCGGGCTGCGCTGCTGGAGCCCTTGACGGGCTGCGGGCGATCGCCGGGTGGCGCCAAGAAAGTCCTTGGTAATCAGGGCCTCTTCGCGTATAGTGCCGGTTGTGCGATGCAGCAAAGCAGTTCCCTGCACCGCATTCGTTCATCGTCCCTGACCTCCCCGGAAGAGATTTCTTCTCTTCCCTCAGCACTTCCCCACGGTTAACTCCCAAGGATTGCGGAAATCGGTTGGTGCCGGTGTATTGGCCTGCCGTTTTCGCGCGCCCCTTTCCCTTCCGGCGTTGCGACTGTCCCGTTTCCGACGACGGGCGGCGTGTCTTCTTTCGCAATCGCCGTACGAGCGCCGCCACCGGAATGGCCGCGCGGGAAAATACCGAACATGAATTTCGATACCCTGGGCCTCAGCGCCCCGATCTGCCAGGCCGTCGCGGCCGCAGGCTACACCTCCCCGACCGCCGTGCAGGAGCGCGTCATTCCCGAGGCCCTCGAAGGGCGCGACCTCATGGTCTCGTCGCAGACGGGCAGCGGCAAGACCGCCGCCTTCATGCTGCCGGCGCTGCAGCTCCTGACCGAGGCGCACCCCGTCCACGGCCGTGGCCCGCGCGTGCTGGTCCTCGTGCCCACGCGCGAGCTCTCGATGCAGGTCACCAAGGCCGCCGAGACCTACGGCCGCAACATGGGGCGCGTGAAGACCGTCTCCATCGTGGGCGGCATGCCCTACCCGGCGCAGAACAGGCTCCTCCAGGCTGGCGTGGACATCCTCGTGGCCACCCCCGGCCGGCTCCTCGACCAGATGCAGTCGGGCCGCATCGACCTCGCGCGCCTGCAGCTGCTGGTGCTCGACGAGGCCGACCGCATGCTCGACATGGGCTTCAAGGACGACCTCGAGGCCATCGTCGCGCGCATGCCCTCCGCGCGCCAGACGCTGCTCTTCTCGGCCACGCTGGACGGCAACATCGCGCGCCTGGCCGGAGCGCTCCTGCGCAACCCCGCCCGCATCGAGATCGACGCCCAGCGCGCGAAGCACGAGAACATCTCGCAGCGCATGCACTACGCCGACGACCTGGGCCACAAGAACCGCCTGCTCGACCACGTGCTTCGCGAGACCGACATGAACCAGGCCATCGTGTTCACGGCGACCAAGAGAAGCGCCGACGAAGTGGCGCTGGACCTGCAGTCCAAGGGGTTCGCGGTGGCCGCGCTGCACGGCGATATGAACCAGGGCGCGCGCACCCGCACCATCCAGGCGATGCACCGCGGCCGGGTTCGCGTGCTGGTGGCCACCGACGTCGCCGCCCGCGGCCTCGACGTGCAGGGCATCTCGCACGTCATCAACTACGACCTGCCGCGCCAGGCCGAGGACTACGTGCACCGCATCGGCCGCACCGGCCGCGCGGGGCGCAACGGCATCGCGATCAGCCTCGTGAACGCCCGCGAGCACGCGCAGGTGAAGACCATCGAGCGGTTCACGTCCCAGGCGATCCCCGTCGCGGTGATCGAGGGCCTCGAGCCGAAGGTTCGCGCCTTCTCCCGGCCCTCGGGCCCGCCGGCGCGCCGCCCGCCCGGCAAGTCGCGCGGCAACTCCTCCGGCCGCTCGTTCCGCTCGGGACGCTGACCGCCGCGGTGTCGGACACCACCCGGTGTCTGACACCCAGAGGGGCGAAGAAGCGAAGAGGCAATCAGATTACGAAATCTAATCTGATTACTTCTTCGCTTCTTCGCCCCTCTTCCTTTTGGGTCAGCCGTCGAAGCCTTCGAGGAGGACGAGCCGGCCCCGGCTCGCGGCGCGGCGCATGGACTTCGGCTTCGCGTACTCGGGCGAATCCCACCACGCGCGCGCGGCCTCCATCGACGGGAACTCGATGATCACGCGCCGCAGCGGCGGCCAGTCTCCCTCGAGGACCTCCGCCGTTCCGCCGCGCACGAGGAAACGACCCCCGTAGAGGGCGATGGTGGAGGGCACGAGCTCGGTGTAGGGCTTGTAGCCGGCGGGGTCGGTGACCTCGACTTCGGCGATGACGTAGGCGGCCATGGCTAGAGCTTCGCGTAGGCGGCGCGCACCGGATCGGCGCCGTGGATCTTCTCCAGGCGCCGGACGATGAAATGCCCGCGCGCCATGTCCTGGTAGTGCCCGATGAAGACGGTGTTCACCACCGCGCCCCCGGCCGCGCCGATGATCGGGATGGCCTGGACGGCGGCCTTCTCCGACACGACGATCCCGAAGCGCGCGCCGATCGCGGCCACCAGCCTCACCAGGGCGGGGGAGCCCGACTTCGCGAGCCCCTTCCTCGCCAGGTGCGCCGAGGCCTCCGTCACCGCCGAGGCGAGCGCGGCGCGCGCGGCGAAGTAGCCCGATTCCGCGGCGTTGTCGCGCCTGTCCTTCGTCGAGCCCAGCGCGAACACGGTGAGGCAGGCGAGCTTGGTGTCGATGTGGCGCGGGTTCTCGCCCTCGCTCGCGGCGATGTCGGCGATCGAGCGCAGCATCAGCGTGGTGGACAGCGGCAGCTCCCAGCTCAGGGCCGCCAGGCCGAAGGCGCCGCCGGCCGCCCCGGACGCCGCGGCCGCCATCCTGTGGAACCGGTCCTGCGAGGCGGACCGCGGGCGCTCGCCCAGGGAGTTCACCGCGACGTCGAGCGCCTTCATGAGCGCGGTCTCGGTCGCCTTGTGCACGCCCTTCTGCCACGAGGCCGGGAGCATCTTCATGCCCTTTTCCACCGGCGAGCCCAGCAGCGAGGAGAGCTTGGAGGCGAGTCCGGGGTTCTCGAGCAGCGCCTTCGCGCGCTTCAGGTCCGCGAGATCGGCCCGGCCGAGCGTGGTCATGTGCGCGCGAAAAGCCGTTCCGGCAGCGAGCGGATGCGCTCGAAGAGCCGGGCGCCCCACAACGAGGTCTTGGCCTGCACGCTCTCCACGGGCTTCTGGCCGCGCACCAGGTCGGGCCGCTGCTTGAACGCGCGGTACTTGGCGAGCGCCGAGTCGACGTGGTGGCGAAGCTGGCGCACCTGGATGGGCTTGTTGAGGAAGCGGAAGATCTGCGCCTGGTTGATGAGCTCGATCACGAGCTCCGAGTCGGAGGCCTCGGTGACGAGGATCGAGAGGATCTCGGGATGCTCGGCCTTCAGGATCTTGAAGAGCGTGATGAGGCCGTCCTGCCCCGCGGAGAGGTCCGCCACGATGACCGCGACCTCCTCGGCCTCCAGCGCCTTCACCGCGTCCACCGGCGTGGACACGAGGCGGATGGGTGCCACGCCGCCCATCACCGACTTCAGGCCCTCGGCCAGGGCGTCCGAGGTGTCGATCACCAGGATCGAGGCGTCGAGCTTGCGCAGGGGCTCGACGGGCGCCGGCGGCGCGGCCGCGAGCTCCATCGCGATGGCCACCGCGTCGGCGATGGTCTTCTGCATCTCGGAGTTGTCCCAGGGCTTCTTCACGAAGCGGAACACCTCGCCCTCGTTGATCGAGCCCACGATGGCGGCGAGGTCCGAGTAGCCCGTGAGGAGCATGCGCACGGAGTTGGGCGAGAGGTCCTTCACCTGCCGCAGCAGCTCCACGCCCGTCATGTTGGGCATGCGCTGGTCGCTCACCACCACGTGGATGCCGAAGCGCTTCACGAACTCGATCGCGAGCGCGCCGTTCTCGGCGGTGAAGACGTGGTACTGGCTGCGGAAGAGCGTGCGCAGGGCGTTGAGGATGCGCTCCTCGTCGTCCACGAAGAGCACGCGCGCCTTCTTCGTGTCGCCCCCGGCCGCGAAGGTGGCCGTCGGCGGGGCCGCGTCGGCGCCCTCCATGCCCATGACGCCCGCGTCCTTGGCGCCGGCGATGAGGCGCGCCTTGTCCATGAGGCTCGCGGCGCCGACCGGCAGCGACGCCGGGGCGATCGCGGCGGCGGCGGCGGCCAGCGGGCCGCCCATGCTCTCCTCGAGCGCGGCCTTGAGCGCGTCGGCGAACTCGCGCGCGGCGCCGAAGCGGTCGCTCGGGTCCTTCGCGAGCGCCTTCTGCACCACCCAGTCGAGCTGCCAGGTCACCTTCGGATTGTGCGTCGAGGGGTTTGCCGGGCGCTCGTTGATCACGCGGCGCAGGATCTCCACGTTGTTGCCGGTGAAGGGCCGCGTGCCGGTGAGCAGCTCGTAGAGGATCACGCCCACCTGGTAGAGGTCGGTGCGCGGCGTCGCCTCCTGGCCGCCGAACTGCTCCGGCGCCATGTAGTGCGGCGTTCCCACGATGTCGCCCATCACCGTGAGCGTGGAGGTGTCGATGCGCGCCACGCCGTAGTCGGTGATCTTGATGCGCCCGTCGTCGTTGATGAGGATGTTGCCCGGCTTCAGGTCGCGGTGGATCACGCCCTGGCCGTGGGAGTAGCCCAGGCCGTCGAGCACCTGGCGGATGATCTCCCAGGTGTCCTTGAAGCCGTACTGGGTGACCTCCTTCAGGTGGTGCGCGAGGCTCTTGCCGTTCACCAGCTCCATCACGATGCAGGCGAGGTCCTCGGTCTCGATGAAGTCGTAGATCGCGGCGATTCGCGGGTGGGTGAGGCGCCCCACCGCCTCGGCCTCGTGGCGGAAGCGGCTGATCACGTACTCGAGGTCGGCCGGGTCGAGCAGGCTCTTGGTGATGACCTTGAGCGCCACCGGCCGCTTGATGCCCGGGTCGAAGCCGCGGAAGACGAGCCCCGTGGCCCCCTTGCCGAGGATCCCCTGCACGACGTACTTGCCGATCTGCTCCGGGATCTGCATCGCCTCAGGCCCCCCCGGCGGCCAGCTCGGCCGGCGGCTTGATGGGCAGGACGACCGTGAACACCGTGCCCTTGCCCACCTGCGACTTCACGTCGATCCTCCCGCCGTGCTCGGAGACGATCTTGTAGGCGATGGAAAGGCCCAGTCCGGTGCCCTTGCCGATCTCCTTGGTGGTGAAGAAGGGGTCGAAGATCTTGGGCAGGGCCTCGGGCGCGATCCCCTTGCCGTTGTCCGCGACCTCGATCGCGATGGCGGCGTCGCCTTCGCGGCGGGTGGTGACGACGATCGCCTTCTGGGGCTTGTCGAGCGCCTGCACGGCGTTGGTGACGAGGTTGAGCAGCACCTGGTTCACCTGCGAGGGCGAGCAGGTGATCGAGGGGATCTCGCCGAAGCGCTTCTCGACGGCCACGTTGCGAAGCTGGGGCTTGGCGATGATCAGGGTGGCGATGACGCCCTCGTTCACGTTGAAGCTCGCGACCTTGCTGCGGTCCAGGCGCGAGAAGTTCTTGAGGTTCACCACCAGCTCGCCGATCTGCTCGATGCCGTGCAGGCCGTCCTTCGTGAGCGAGTCGAGGTCGCCCAGCACCTGGTGCTCGCGAAGCTGCGCGAGCCGCGCGTTCACCGCGGCGAAGGCGTTCTGGAGGTCGGCCTGGTCCGGAGAGGGGGACTGCAGCAGGGCGAGGAGGCGCTCCGACTGCGCCACGGAATCCTTGAGCTCGGGCAGGCGGTCGCGGACGGTCGCCACGCTGTTCTTCACGTAGGCGAGCGGCGTGTTGATCTCGTGCGCGACCCCCGCCACCATCTGGCCCAGCGAGGACATCTTCTCGCTCTGCACGAGCTGCGCCTCGGACTCCTTGAGCCTCTTGAGCGCCTCGGACAGCTCGCGGGTGCGCTCGACCACGCGCTTCTCCAGGCTCTCGTTCGCCTCGCGCAGCGCCGCCTGGGCGGCGACGACGCGGGCGGCGAGCCAGCCCACGCCGATGAGGAGCGCGGCCGCGTAGAAGAACAGGTAGACGCGCCAGCGTTCCTTGTCCTCGAGGGAGGACTGCACGGAGCGCGAGATCGTCTGCGTCAGCTGGTCGATGCGCCCGCCCACGGTGAGGAAGGCGAACTTCTGGGCCTCGTCGCGCTCGGCGGCGCGGGCGTCGGCGAAGGCCTGCAGCGCGCCTTGCGTGCGGGCGCCCTGCTCGGCAAGCGAAGGCGAGGCCTCGCGCGCCGCCTCCCCGAGCGAGGCGAGCCGCGCGCGAAGCGCTCCGTCGAGCGCGTCCGTGGCGCGCAGGGCGTGGAAGAGCGTCTGCGCCTCCGCGGAGAGGGCGGCATGGCGGTCGGCGCGCCGCGGATCGCTCAGCCGCATGAAGTTGGCTTCGCTCGCGAGCGCCGCGGAAGCCGACTGGGCCGCGGCCAGCGTCTCGAGCGACTTCGCGTGCCGCTTCCTGAGCGACTCCCACGCGGCCGACTTCCCCGCCATGCCTTCCTTGATGGCCGGCAGGGCGGACTCGACCTCCGGCCGGCCGGAGGCGCGCTCGAGCTCGCGCAGGATGCGGGCGAGCATGGGGCCGCGGTCCGGGAGGGCGGGGCCGGGGGTGAGGGCGACGGAATAGCGGGAGGCGTCGGCGTCCCAGCGCGCGTCGAGGTCCTTCAGCTCGCGCAGCAGCGAGAGCGTCTCCGCGTCGCGCTTGAAGTCGATCGCCTCGGTGCGCGAAAAGAGGAAGGCGAGCGTGCCGAGCAGCACGATCGCGAGGAGACCGAGGAGCGCGCCGCGGACGGCGCGGGGTTGGGTCATGGGTTGGCCAGATCTTATTGCGTGGGGCGGAAGAGCCGCTCATGGCGGCGCCTTCCTCTCTTATTCTCTCCGGTGCGCGAACGCGAATCCATTTGGCGCGTCACGCGGCCGTTACAAGTGTAGCTGCAAAAGCGCCCCCGGCGCGCCTCATTCCCCGAGGTAGGCCTGTCGCACCTGGGGGTTGCCCAGCAGGTCGGCGGCCGCGCCCGAGATCGTCACCAGGCCGCTTTCCAGGACGTAGGCGCGCCGGCTCGCCTCCAGGGCGAGCCTCGCGTTCTGCTCGACCAGGAGCATGGTCACGCCCTCGGCCGCGATCTGGCGGATGACCTCGAAGATGCGCTCCACCATGATCGGCGCGAGCCCCATGCTCGGCTCGTCGAGCAGCAGCAGTCGCGGCCGGCTCATGAGGGCGCGGCCGATGGCGAGCATCTGCTGCTCGCCGCCCGACATCGTGCCGGCCGTCTGCCTGCGGCGCTCCTTGAGGCGCGGAAAGTGCGCGAAGACGCGCTCGACGTCGGCGGCGATGCCGGCATCGTCGTTTCGCGTGTAGGCGCCCATCGCGAGGTTCTCCTCGATGGTGAGCTGCGGGAAGACGCCGCGGCCTTCGGGCACGAGGGCGATGCCTTTCCTCGCGATCTCGTGCGGCTTCCTGCCCGCGATCTCCTCGCCGGCGTAGGCGATCCGGCCTCCCGCGTGGGCAAGGCCCGTGATGGCGCGCAGCGTCGTCGTCTTGCCCGCGCCGTTGGCGCCGATGAGGCACACGAGCTCGCCCTCCTCGACCACGAGGTCGATGCCCTTCACGGCGCGGATGCCGCCGTAATGGACCTCGACCTTCTCCAGGGCTAGCAGTGGCATCTGTGGCTCGCGGATGCCAAAGTCTTTGGAACGCCGATGAACGCCGATATCACGCCGATGAACGCCGATAGTTCGGGAAAGGGTGCAAGCGTGCCGGACGGTGCGTCATCGCCCGAATCCGCGCCGCGATTCCATCCCGATTCCGAATTATCGGCGTTCATCGGCGTGACATCGGCGTTCATCGGCGTTTCCAAAGATTTTCGCTCGCATCACTCGGCATCAAAGATTTGCGCTCGCGTCACTCGACAGCGGCAGCGTCATGATGCTGCGCGCCCAGGTAGGCCTCGATCACCTTCGGGTCGCGGCGCACGTCCGCGGGAAGGCCCTCCGCGATGCGCCGGCCGTAGTCGAGCACCAGCACGCGGTCGCAAAGGCCCATCACCAGGCGCATGTCGTGCTCGATGAGGAGGATCGTCACGCCGTCGGCGCGGATGGACTCGAGGAGCTTGCGAAGGTCCTGCTTCTCCGTGGCGTTCATGCCCGCGGCCGGCTCGTCGAGGGCCAGGAGGCGCGGGTCCGTCGCGAGCGCGCGGGCGATCTCCAGGCGGCGCTGGTCGCCGTAGGCCAGGTGGCGCGCGAGCTCGTTGCCGCGCGCGCCGATGCCCACGTAGGCGAGCAGCTCGCGGGCGCGCCGGGCGATCGCCGCCTCCTCGGCGCGCGTGCCGCGGTCGCGGAAGATGGCGCCCGCCACGCCGGCCTTCGTGCGCACGTGGCGCCCGATCATCACGTTCTCCAGCGCCGAGAGGTTCGCGAAGAGGCGGATGTTCTGGAAGGTGCGCGCGATGCCGAGCGCCGCGATGCGGTCGGGAGTCGCGTCCACGAGCGGGCGGCCCTCGAACGCGAACCGGCCCTCGTCGTGCCGGTAGAGGCCGGTGAGCACGTTGAAGAGGGTGGTCTTGCCGGCGCCGTTGGGGCCGATGAGCCCGTAGATCTCGCCCCTGGCGATGGAGAAGCTCACTTCCGCGAGCGCCGTGAGCCCCCCGAAGCGCTTGGTGACGCTCTCGATCTCCAGGAGCGGCACGCGCCCCGGCGCCTCAGGCGTCGTCGCCATCGCCGCCCCTTCCCGCCGAGAGCTCGCGCTTCCTCACCGCCGAGGGCAGGATCCCCGCGGGGCGGAAGAGCATCATCACCACCATCGCCAGCCCGAAGAGCAGCATGCGGATCACCTCCGGGTCGATGAGCGAGCGGCCGAAGAGCATGCGCTGCACGGGCTCCACGGTGTAGCGCAGGATCTCCGGCACGAACGAGAGCAGCACCGCCCCGAGGACGACGCCCCAGATGTTGCCCATCCCGCCCAGCACCACCATGGCGAGCACCATCACGCTCTCGTTGAGGACGAAGCTCTCGGGGCTGATGAAGCCCTGGATGGCCGAGAACATGCCGCCGGCGATGCCGCCGAAGGAGGCGCCCATCGCGAAGGCGAGGAGCTTCATGCGCGTGGTGTTGATGCCCATGGAGCGCGCGGCCATCTCGTCCTCGCGGATGGCCTCCCAGGCGCGGCCGATGCGCGAATCCTGCAGGCGCAGGTTCACCACGATCACGACGACGAGGACGGCGAGCAGGAAGTAGTAGTACTTGATGGTGCCCGAGAGCGCGAACTCGCCGATGCGCGTGGCCGAGGAGAAGTCGAGCCCGAGGAAGCGGATGGGATCGATCGTCGCGATCCCCTTCGGGCCGTTGGTGAGGTTGAAGGGCTCGGAGAGGTTGTTCAGGAAGATGCGGATGATCTCGCCGAAGCCCAGCGTCACGATGGCGAGGTAGTCGCCGCGCAGCTTCAGGGTGGGGGTGCCCAGCAGCACGCCGAAGAGGCACGCGACCGCCGCGCCGATGGGCAGGATCGCCCACCACGGCAGGTGCAGCCCGAAGTGCGGCGAGGCGAGGAGCGCGTAGACGTACGCGCCCACGGCGTAGAAGGCGATGTAGCCCAGGTCCAGCAGTCCCGCGAAGCCCACCACGATGTTGAGGCCCAGGGAGAGCAGCACGAAGAGGATCGCGAGGTTCGTGATCCGCACCCACGCCGTGCCCGCCATCGCCAGCACGAACGGCAGCGCGATTAGGGCGATCGCGATGAGGGCGAGGCCCGCCCATTTGAGGCGGGGGTCGTCGCGAATGTCGGACAGCGTGGGCATGGTTACGAAAATCTTTGGAAACGCCGATGAACGCCGATGTCACGCCGATGAACGCCGATACTCAGAATCTCCAGACGAAGCGCCTCACTTCCAGCCGGGGGCGGCCGAAGTTGACCAGGAGGCAGATCCGAAGGCCGGTGGCTCGCAGGTAGTTGATGCATTGTTGGCGATGATTGGGCTCGATGGCCGGAATGGCCTTTATCTCGACCACCATCTCGTGCTCGACGAGGATGTCCGGAATGTAGTCGCCGACGACCCGCCCCGCGTAATGGACGTGCACGGGCTTCTGTTGCTCGACCTCCAGGCCCGCCTTCTCGAGCTCGAGGACAAGCGAATTCTCGTAGACCTTCTCCAGGAAGCCGACTCCGAGTTCGAGGCTTACCCTCTGCGCCGCTCCGATCACCTTCCGGGAAATCGTGTCCAGCCTTTCCCTGTCCTTCTCGGCGTTCATCGGCGTGACATCGGCGTTCATCGGCGTTTCCAAAGCCTTTCGGTTGGATAACTCGATAACGCATGTCTACGCCCGATCGCCGACACGCTCGCCCAGCAGCCCCGAGGGCCGGAAGACGAGCACGAGGATGAGGACGATGAACGCGTACACGTCCTTGTAGTTGCTGCCGAAGAGGCTCGACTCCGGGCTCGCCTCGCACACCTCGGAGAAGCCGGGCAGGAACCGGTCGAGAAGGCACACGTTCGTGAAGTCGCCCACGTATCCCGCCCCCAGCGCCTCGATGAGCCCCATGAGGATGCCGCCGAGCACGGCGCCGGCGAGGTTGCCGATGCCGCCCAGGACCGCGGCGCTGAAGGCCTTGAGGCCCAGGAGGAACCCCATCTGGTAGTGCGCGATGCCGTAGTAGGTGCCGACCATCGCGCCGGCCACGGCGCCCAGCCCCGCGCCGATCACGAACGTGGCGGAGATGACGCGGTTCACGTCGATGCCCATGAGCCCGGCCACCTGCGGGTTCTGGGAGGTGGCGCGCATCGCGATGCCCAGCTTCGTGCGGTAGACGAGGAACAGCAGCCCCGCCATCATCGCGACGGAGGTGCCGATGATGGCGATCTGGATGTTGGAGATCGCCGCGCTCGTCTCGGAGCTGCCCAGGTGGTAGAGCTTCAGGTCGATGATCTGGGGGAAGGCGATGATGTTGCGGCTCCACACGAGCAGCGCCAGGTGCTGCAGCACGATCGACACGCCGATCGCGGTGATGAGCGGGGCGAGGCGCGGCGCGTTGCGAAGCGGCCGGTAGGCGACGCGCTCGACCGCGTAGCCCACCGCCATGCACGCGGGCACCGCCGCCGCGATGCCGGCGCCCACGATCACGAACGGGGGCAGCCCCGAGGGGGCGAGCGCCACGATCACCGAGAAGGCGACCATGCAGCCGATCATCACCACCTCGCCGTGGGCGAAGTTGATGAGCTGCACGATGCCGTAGACCATCGTGTAGCCCAGCGCCACGACGGCGTACACGCTGCCGAGCGTGAGGCCGTTCACCACCTGCTGGAGGAAGGTATCCAGGTCGACGCTCCACGATGTCCAGGGGGGATTTTACGCATGTCGGCCCAAAGCAAACGGGGCGGCCGTGGCCGCCCCGTTTCCCTGGCGCAATCGCGGGAAGAGCCCGCGGGAACGGCGCTCAGCAGCCGCCCTTCTTCTTCTTGCCTTCTTCCTTCTTGGCCTCTTCCTTCGCGCCCGTCGCGGGGGCCGCGGTGGGGGCGGCCGGCGGCATGGCGGGGGCGCCTGCGGCCGGCGCGGGCGCGGCGGCGGCGGGCGCGGCGAACGGCGTGGAGACGCCGCCCTTCACGATGGCCACCGGGGCGATCTTGCCGTCCTTGCCCATGCGGAAGATGGTCATCTCGGCGTCCTTGCGGTCGCCCTTGGCGTCGAACTCGACCTTGCCCGTCGCGCCCTGGAAGGACACGTTGAACACTTCCGGCGTGAACTTGGCCGGGTCGACCGAGTTGGCCTTCTTCATGGCCTCGACGATGGCCATCGCGCCGTCGTAGAAGTAGGGCGCGTACTGCTTGATCTCGCCGAACTTGGCCTTGAAGGCGTCCTGGAAGTCCTTGCTCGAGGCCACGGCCGGCAGCCCCGCCTGCGAGCAGGCCATCCCCTCGGAGGCCGCGCCGGCGAGCTTGGACATCTCGTCCGTGCACGCGCCGTCGCCGAAGGCGAACACGGCCTTGATCCCGAGCTCGCGGGCCTGCTTGAGCATCGGGCCGCCGGTGGCGTCCATGCCGCCGTGGAAGACGACGTCCGGGTTCTTCGCCTTGATCTTGGTGAGGATCGCCTTGAAGTCCGTTTCCTTGTCGGTCGTGCGCTCGCGGCCCACGATGGAGACCTTGGCGCCCTTGAGCGCCTTCTCCACCTCGTTGGCGAGGCCTTCGCCGTAGGCGGTCTTGTCGTCGATGATGGCGACCTTCTTGCCCTTGAGCTCGCCGGCGATGTAGGCGGCGATGGCCGGGCCCTGCTGGTCGTCGCGGCCGACCGTGCGGAAGACGCTCTTCAGGCCGCGCTCGGTGAGCGTCGGGTTGGTGGCCGAGCCGGAGATCACGGGGATGCCGGCCTTGTTGTAGATCTCGGAGGCGGGGATGGTGACGCCGGAGTTCAGGTGGCCGACGACGGCGGCGACCTTGGCGTCCACGAGCTTCTGCGCGACCGTGGTGCCCGTCTTCGGGTCGGCCTGGTCGTCCTCGCTCACCATCTTGAAGGTGACGGGCTTGCCGTCGATGACGAGCTTCTTGCCGTTGGCGTGCTGGATCGCGAGCGCGACGCCGTTCTCGTCGTCCTTGCCCAGGTGGGCGATGGAGCCGGTCAGCGGGCCGGCGTGGGCGATGGTGACGGTGATGCCGGCCGGCGCCTCGGCCTTCGGGGCGGGTTTCGGCTCTTCCTTGCCGCAGGCCGCGACGCCCAGCGCGAGGGCGACGGCCAGGGCGAGCTTGGTGGGATGGTTCATGGAGGTATCTCCTGGTGGAATTGGGGGAGGGGGGCCGGAAGCGGTTGAAGGGCGGAATTATAGGACCGAAGCAAACGGAAAAGCCGGCGCGAGGCCGGCTTTTCGTTGTAAGCGGGCGCTTACATTGTTACTTGGTGGACAGGACCCACTTGACCAGCGTCTGCACGTCGGCGTCCTTGACGTTGGCGTTCGGGGGCATCGGAACCTGGCCCCAGGTGCCCACGCCGCCCTTCTTGACCTTCTCGATCGAGCATGGCTTCGGCCTTGGCGTTGCCCTTGTACTTGGCGGCGACGTCCTTGTAGGAGGGGCCGACCAGCTTCTTGTCGACGGCGTGGCAGGCGGTGCAGGCGGACTTGGTCGCGAGCTCCAGGCTGGCCATGGCGGGGGCGGCCGTGAAGGCGAGGCCGAGGGCGGCGATGATGAGACCGGACTTCTTCATTTACAGATTCTCCTAGGGCGAAACGGTTGGGGTAGGCGCGGAACCCGTAAGTTTCGGGGCTTTCAGCGTTTCACGCAATTGCCCCATTTGGGTGATAGGGGACAAGCATGTAACGCCCTGGCATACCCAGGCGTTGACCGCCGGGCCGGCGGGCTTGGCCAGGGGGGGCGGCAGCGACGCCCCGGCGGCGCCCACGAACAGGACGACGGCGTCGGGCAGATAGTCGCCGCGCAGGGCCTCGCGCCAGGGGCCGAAGGCGGCCTCCGGCCCGTTCACGATGACGGTGGTCGGCGGCCGGAGCGTCTCTTCCAGCGCCGCGAGGAGGCTGCCGAATCCCGCCGGGCTTCGCTCGATGGCCGGCCAGAAGAGGGCCAGGGTGCCTTCGGCAGCGGCCTGGAAGCGCGACTCGCCGGAAAGGTACGAGAGCCGGCCCAGCGCCCAGGCCGCCACGCCGTTCCCCGACGGGGTGGCGTTGTCGTGCCCGGGCTTGGGCCGCTGGATCAGGCGCTCGTGGTCGTGGGAGGTGAAGAAGAAGCCGCCGCCCGCCTCGTCGCCGAACGACTCGAGGAGGGCGTCTCCCAGGGCCTCGGCCCAGGCGAGGTCCCCGGCGCGGAAATCCGCCTGCAGCACCTCGAGGAGCGCCGCGAGGAGGAACGCGTAGTCGTCGAGGTAGGCGTTGAGGTGCGTCCTGCCGTCCTTGTGGGTGGCGAGGAGCCGGTCGTCCTTCCACATCGTCGAGCGGATGAAGTCGAGGGCGCGCCGGGCGGAGGCGAGCCAGTCGCCGCGGCCGAAGACCCGGGCGGCGTGGGCCATGCCGCCGATCATGAGCGCGTTCCAGGAGGTGAGGATCTTGTCGTCGCGGCCGGGGCGCACGCGCCGCTCGCGTGCCGCCAGGAGCTTCGCCCGCGCCGTGGCGAGGCGCGCGGCGGCGTCGGCCTCCGCGATGCCCAGCGAGGCGGCGATGTCGCCAAGCGGCGTGGCGACGACCGGGTTCCAGGCGTGGCCCTCGAAGTTGGGCCCGCGGTCGAACCCATAGTGCGGAATCAGCACGGCCTTCTCTTCAGGAGAGAGGGCCGCGTGCACCTCCTCGCGCGTCCAGACGTAGTACTTGCCCTCCTCGCCCTCGGAATCGGCGTCGAGCGACGAGTAGTAGCCCCCCTCGGGCGACTGCATCTCGCGCATCGCCCAGGCGGCGGTCTCCTCGACCGTGCGCGCGAAGAGCGGCTCCCGGGTGATCGCCCAGGCGTCCGCGTAGAGGCGGATGAGCTGGCCGTTGTCGTAGAGCATCTTCTCGAAGTGCGGGATGGCCCACTCGTCGTCCGTGCTGTAGCGCGCGAAGCCGCCGCCCAGCTGGTCGAAGATGCCGCCCCGGGCCATCGCCGCGAGCGTGGCCGTCGCCATCCCGAGGGCGGGCGCGTCGCCGGTCCTCGCGTAGTGGCGCAGGCACGCCTCGATCGTGTCGGGGTGCGGGAACTTGGGCGCGCGCCCGAAGCCGCCGCGGGCGCGGTCGAACGCGCTTTCGTGGAAGGCGATCGCCTCCCGCAGCGGTTCGTCGGAGAAGTCGGACGGGTGGGCGCCGGCGCGCGGCGTGCAGGCGCGAAAGGGCGGCCACGAGCTCGCCGTTCTGCGCCTCGATGTCGCCGCGCTTGCCGTCGTAGTAGGCGCGCACGCGCTGCATGAGGTCCACGAACCCCGGCAGGCCGTAGCGCTCCTGCTTCGGGAAGTATGTCCCGCCGAAGAAGGGCACCTGGTCGGGGCCGAGGAACATCGTGAGGGGCCAGCCGCCGGGGCGCTGCGTGAGCATCTGCTGGGCGGCCTGGTAGACCTGGTCGATGTCGGGGCGCTCCTCGCGATCGACCTTCACGTTCACGAAGAGCTCGTTCATCACCTTCGCCACCTCCGGGTCCTCGAAGGACTCGTGCGCCATCACGTGGCACCAGTGGCAGGCGGAGTAGCCCACCGAGAGCAGGATGGGCTTGCCCGATTCCCTTGCGACCTTCAGGGCCTCTTCACCCCAGGGATACCAGTCGACGGGGTTCCCGGCGTGCTGCTGGAGGTAGGGGCTGGTTTCCTGCGCGAGTCTGTTTGGCATGCGGGCATGCTAGCGCATGCGGTAAGGCTGGGAACGCGATGAACGCGGCATGCAAGCATGCGGGCGTAACGCCGATGAACGCCGATAACTGCACGCCGATTGCCGCCGATAACTCTGAGATGGATCATCGACGTCGATGCGGCATCGACCTCAGTCGAACGGCACGACGCGCATTCGACCATCTCCGATTCATCGGCGGCAATCGGCGTGCAGTTATCGGCGTTCATCGGCGTTAACCGCCTTACCCCGCCGAACGGCGGAAAGGAATGCGCAGCAAACCGAGCGCCAGCGCACAGCCAAGAAGAACGATCGCAGCGCCGGCGATGCGGCCGGGAGTGAGGGGCTCGCCGAGGAAGAGGACGCCCCAGAGGATTCCGAAGACGGGAATGAGGAGCGTCACGGTGGTCGCGCGCACGGGCCCCAGGTCGGCGATGAGGCGGTAGTAGAGGATGAACGCGAAGCCCGTGCACACGATGCCCAGCACCAGGATCGCGGCCCAGGCGGAGGCCGGCACCGGCGCGGCGGGGCCGGCCCACGGCGTGAAGGGCGCCATCACCGCCGCCCCGACGAGGCAGCTCGCCGTCGAGAGCGCGGCGGGCGGCGCGTCCTTCAGGCGCACCTTCGTGTACACGCTCGAGAAGCCGTAGCAAGCGCAGGCGGCGAGCGAGAGCGAGCAGGCGAGGAGCTCGGCGCCCGTCATGGGCCTGGGCGTCCAGCCCGACGAGGACCGCGATCCCCGCCATCGAGAGCGCGATGCCGGCGACCTTCTCCACGGTGAGGCGCTCGCGGATCCAGATCGCGGCGACGATGGCCGAGAAGATCGGCGAGGTCGCGTTGAGGATCGCGGCCGTCGAGGCGTCGATGGTCTTCACCGCCGTGGCGATGAGCCAGAAGGGGAGCGCCACCGCGACCGCGCCCAGCACGAGGTAGTCACGCCAATGCCTGGCGAGCGCGGGCGAGGTGCGCGTGGCGGCGAGGTACGCGGCCATCACCAGGCCACCGGCCAGCGTGCGCCCTTCGACCATCCACTCGGCGCCGACGTGCGGAACGGCGATGCGCATGAAGAGGTAGGACGCGCCCCAGATCGCGGCGAGCAGGAGCAGCCGGCCGAGATCCGCGGACCTCAAGCGGCCGCCTCCACCGCAGCGCCCTCGAGCTCCAGCAGGCGCGCCTTGCGGGCGAGGCCCCCGGCGTATCCGGTGAGCGCGCCGTCCGCGGCCACGATGCGGTGGCACGGCACGACGAGCGCGAGGGGGTTGCGTCCCGTGGCGGCGCCCGCGGCGCGGGCCGAGCCGGGAGCGCCCGCTCGCCTCGCGAGCTCGGAATAGGCGATCGTGGACCCGTAGGGCACCTTCGCGATCTCCCGCCACACGCGCTGCTGGAACGGCGGTGCCGCGTGGCGCGATGGGCAGGTCGAAGCGGCCCCTCTCGCCCGCGAAGTACTCGGCGACCTGCGCGGCGCAGTCGCGAAGGGGCTGCCACGCGGGGTCCTCGATCCAGGCGGGATCGATCCGGGGCGCGTACTTCGCGTCGGTGAAGTCGAGGCCGACGAGCGCCGCGCCCTCGGCGAGCGCGAGCATGGGGCCGAGCGGGGAAGCGATGCGGGCAAGGCGGATCATCGGGCTCCTTTCGCGAGACCTGTTCCAGCGATTTCCAGAGGTGCAGCACGGCGTAGGCGCGCCAGGGCCGCCAGGCCTCGGCACGCTGCGAGCGCGCGCCCGGCCTTCGTCTCGCGCATCGCCTTGAGCACCGCGACGTCGGGGTGCGGGAAGGCGTCGGGCCACGCGAGCGCGCGCATGGCGATGTAGTGCGCGGTCCACGGGCCGATGCCGGGCAGGCTCTCGAGCGCGGCGAGCGTGGCCTCGACCGGCGCCGAGGGCTCCAGGCGCAGCGTCCCGGCCTCGATGCGCGCGCGCGAGCGCGACGATCGCCTTGGCGCGCGCGGAGATCACGCCCAGGGCGGCGATGTCGGACGGCGCCGAGCGCCGGCGATCCGCGAGGCGCGGCGGGAAGAGGCGCTCGACGCCTTCGTGCGGCGTGTCGATCGGCTCGCCGAAGGCCTTCGCGAAGCGCCCGGCGATCGTCGTCGCGGCGGCGACGGTGACCTGCTGGCCGAGGATCGCGCGCACCGCGATCTCGAAGCCGTCGATGGCGCCGGGCAGGCGCAGGCCCGGATGCGCCGCGGCGAGCGGGCCCAGCGCGGCGGCGATCTCGTCGGGCCGGCAGGCGAGGTCGAGGAAGCGACTTCACGCGCGCGAGCAGCACCGGCACGGCGCCGGCGAGCGAGGCGCTCGCCGTCGACGCGCAGGGCGGACTTGCGCGTCGAGGGCGCGATCTCGATCCAGCCCGAGTGCGCCCTTGTCCCGCGCGCTCGAGGCGCACGCTGCGCCGGTAGCGGCGGCCGTCGACGGCCTCGACACCGGCGATCGGCGCGGCGGCCGAGGAAGGCGAGCATCGCCGGCCAGTCGTAGGGCGGGCGGAAGGCGAGGTCGAAGGAAAGCCGGTCCGGGGGCCGGTTCGCGGGCGCCGCCTTGCGAAGCTGTCCGGGCGACATGCGGTAGCGCGTGCGGAAGAGGTCGTTGAAGCGGCGCAGGCTCGCGAAGCCGCTCGCCATCGCCACCTCGAGGACCGGCATCGCCGTGTCGGTGAGGAGCCGCTTGGCCAGCAGCAGGCGCTGCGTCTGCGCGTACTCCACGGGCGAGACGCCGAACTCCTGCTGGAAGACGCGGCGCAGGTGCCGGTCGGTGACGCCCAGCGTGCGCGGCGAGCTCCGCGAGGCTCGCGTCCTCCAGGCGCCCGTCCTCGATGAGCCCCGCGGCGGCCTGCGCGAGGCGGCGGTTCGCGTCGACCGTGGCGTAGCCGGGCGCGAGCTCGGGCCGGCAGCGCAGGCAGGGGCGGAAGCCCGCGCGCCTCGGCGGCCGCCGCGCTCGGGAAGAACGAGCAGTTGCGCGCAAGCGGCGTCTTCGCCGTGCACACGGGCCGGCAGTAGATGCCCGTCGAGCCCACGCCCACGAAGAAGCGCCCGTCGAAGCGCGCGTCGTGGGTGCGAAGGGCCCGGTAGCACTGGTCGGGATCGAGGAACATGGCGGCATTATCCGCCGCCCGCGGATTCCCGCTCGCCGTTTTCGGACATCCAATCGGCGGTGTCAGGCACCGTGCCTGACGCCGGGGCTAGCCGGCCTCGACGATCTCCGGCTCGTTCTCCACGGGGAAGTTCACCGAGTTCGCCACGAAGCAGTGCTCGTGCGCCTTGGCGTGCATGGCGCGCGCATCGTCCAGGTTCGTTCCCTTCGCCACGGTGACCTTCGGGCGCAGCTGGCCCGAGAGGATCTTCATCTTGCCGAGCGCGGGGTCCTTCCCCAGGACGACGCTCGCGCGGTCCTCGTAGGCCAGCACCGCGACCCGCTTCTTCGCCGCGAGCGCGAGGTAGGTGAGCATGTGGCAGTGCGCGAGGGCGACGGCCACCAGCTCCTCGGGGTTGTAGCGCGAGGCGTCGCCGCCGAAGACGGTGGGCGAGGAGCCGGGAACGTCCGCGTGGCCGGGGCTCCCCAGGACCGCGTTCCTGCGAGAAGGCGGGGTCGGGCGGCAGCTTCTGCGCGGGGTCCGCGGGCCACTTCACGGTCGCTTCGAAGACATGGTCGTCGCTCATCGATCTTCCTTTCGGGTCAGGCGGCCGCGGCCGCCGCGCGGCGCTTGAGCGCCAGCCAGAGCGCCGCCGACCCCGCGATCGCGAGGAAGGGCAGCGCCACGTAGTTGAGGGTGTTCCAGCCCGACGCGTTCACCAGCACGCCGGAGGTGAAGGACGAGGTGGCCGTGGTGCAGAAGACGAGGATCTCGTTGGCTCCCTGCGTCTTCGCCTTCTCCGCCGGGCGGTAGGCCTCGGTGAGGAGCGTGGTGCCGCCCACGTACATGAAGTTCCAGCCCACGCCCAGCAGCACGAGCGACCACCAGAAGTGGACGACGAGCTGTCCCGAGAGGGCGATGGCCACGCAGGCGAACATCGCGGCGACGCCCGCCATCATCACGTTGAGCACGCCGAAGCGGTGGATGAGCGATCCCGGTGAAGAACGACGGCCCGAACATCGCGATCACGTGCGCGGAGATGACGCTCGCGGCGGCCGCGTACGGGTGCCCGCAGAAGCCCATCGCGAGGGGCGTCGAGGTCATGAGCAGGTTCATCACGCCGTAGCCGAGGGCCCCCACGACGACGGCGACCACGAAGACCGGCTGGGCCATGATCTCCCTGAGGGGCCGGGTCGCGCCGTGCACCTCCTCGCCCTTCGGGTCGGGGATGCGAAGCCCGGCGAGGATCGCCATGGTGACGAGGCAGAAGCCCATGAGCGAGGCGTAGGAGGCGAGGAAGGTGGGCTGCACCAGGTCGCGGGTGACCTTGCTCATCTCCGGGCCGATGATCCCGCCCACGAGGCCGCCCGCCATCACGAGGGAGATGGCCCTCGCCTTCCAGGAGAGCGGGGAGGCGTCCGCGGCCGCGAAGCGGTAGTACTGGCCGAAGGCGTTGTAGGTCCCGAGCACGAGCGTGCCCAGGACGAGCGTCCAGAAGCTCGACTGCCAGATCGCCAGCGTCGTGATGGCGCCGCCCGCCAGGCCGAAGAGCGTGCCGGTGAGGAAGCCGTTTCGCCGCCCCACGCGCTTCATCCAGAGCGAGGCGGGAAAGGTGGACAGGGCCGCGCCCACGACGTAGCCGGTGACCGGCAGCGTGGCGAGCGCCTTGTTGTCGGCGAGCGCGAACCCCGCCAGCCCGTTCAGGCTGATGAGCGTGACGTTGTTGGTGAAGAGCAGCGCCTGGCAGCAGGCGAGGAGGAAGACGTTGCGGCCGGCGTGTTCCATCAGCGCATTCTAATGTCGCCGGGCGCCGCCGCGGGCGCTACAAGGGCTTGCGACGGTAGGTGAGGGTCTCGTGGCGGATCTCGCCGCCCTTCTCGCGGATGCCGAGCTTCACCACGAGGCCGTCCGGGCCCCGCGCGCTGGAAGACGATGCGCCCGAACGCGAACTCCCCGGGCGCGATGCGCGAGAGCCGGATGCGCAGCGCCTTGTCCTTCTCCTCCCAGCCCACCCAGTCGGGGTTGAAGTGCTTCACGACGAACTGCAGGGTGTCGTCCACTTCCTCGATGGCGAAGAGCTCGTAGAAGCCCGGCTTGCCGCCTTCCTTCACGAGCCGGAAGGCGCCGAGCAGCACGCCCGCCTTCGGGGGCAGCCACACGTCCTCGACCGTGCCGCCCAGGCCCTCGCCCACCCAGTAGCCCTGGAGCCAGGCGACGTCGGCGATGCGCGCGGGCGGCGCGGGCGGCTTCGCGGCGGCCTCGGGCGCGCCCGCCCCGGGCGAGGGGTACTGGGCGGCGGCGGGAAGCGCGAGGCAGAGGAGGGCGGCGGCGAGCAGTCGGCGCATGGCGATCTCCGGGGCGGCGGCGGGAATGCGGGATAATGCCTCTTTGACTGCGCAACCTCCAATCCGACCATGAACTACAAGCGACTCGGCCGCGCGGGCCTCAAGGTGAGCGAGCTCTCCTTCGGCTCCTGGGTGACCTACGGCAACCAGCTCGACACGAAGGCGGCCTGCGACTGCATGGCCGCGGCGTGGGACCTGGGCGTCAACTTCTTCGACAACGCCGAGATCTACGCCGCCGGCGAGAGCGAAACGCATCATGGGCGAGGTGCTCAAGAAGCTCGCCTGGCCGCGCCTGAAGTACGTCGTGTCCACGAAGTTCTACTGGGGAATCACCGACGGGCCCAACTCGAGGAACACGCTCAACCGCAAGTACCTCATGCAGGGCATCGACGGGTCGCTCAAGCGCCTGCAGCTCGACTTCGTGGACCTGGTCTACTGCCACCGCCCCGACCCCGAGACGCCCATCGAGGAGACGGTGTGGGCGATGCACGACATGATCCGGCAGGGCAAGGCCCTCTACTGGGGCACCTCCGAGTGGAGCGCCTCCGAGATCATGGCCGCCTGGCAGATCGCCGAGCGCCACCACCTCGCCAAGCCCGTCGTCGAGCAGCCCGAGTACAACCTCTTCCACAGGAAGCGCGTGGAGGCGGAGTACCGCCACCTCTTCCACGACATCGGGCTGGGGCTCAGCACCTGGAGCCCGCTCGCCTCGGGCCTGCTCACCGGCAAGTACCGCCACGGCGTGCCCAAGGACAGCCGCGGCGCCATCCCGCGCATGCAGTTCCTCGTCGCCGGATCTCACGGACGCGAGGAAGAACGCCGCGGTGGGAGAGCTCGAGTTCGTGGCGAAGGAGCTCGGCTGCACGCTCGCCCAGCTCGCCATCGCCTGGTGCGCGAAGAACCCGCACGTGTCGACCGTCATCACCGGCGCCTCGCGCGTGGAGCAGGTGCGCGAGAACCTGAAGGCGGTCGAGGTGGTGCCGAAGCTGACCGCCCCGGTGCTGGAGCGGATCGAGAAGATCGTCGCCGGTCACGGCGACTAGGGCTCGCGGGGTCATCGCGCTCACGGTCCTCCCGCGGGGCCCTTGCCCATGCGCCCGAGCAGGTGGCGGGCCATGCCCTTCGCCAGCTCGTCCTCGCCCATGAAGACGGTGCCCAGCGCCCTCGCGGCGCAGCATCCGCGCCTCGTCCTCGCCGTGGGTGCGCACGATCACCTCGATGGGCGGGTTGAGGGTGCGCGCGGTCTCCACGACCTTGCGCACGTCGAAGGCGTCGGGCGTGGCGATGACGAGCAGCGCCCGCGCGCGCGACGTGCGCCTGGATGAGCGTGGCGGGCTCGGCCGCGTCGCCGCAGACGGCGTGGATGCCCTTCTCGCGCATCCGCTCGACCTTCTCGCGGTTCTGCTCGGCGACGACGAAGTCCACGCCCTTCTCGCGCATGGCCTCGGCGATGCGCCTGCCCACGCGCCCGTAGCCCACCAGCACCACCTGGCCGGTGAGCTGCGACTGGGGCACCGACATCGGGAGCTGCGCCAGCGGGTCGTCGCGCTCTTCCAGCTGGCGGGCGAAGCTCGAGCGCTCGCGGATCCAGCCGCGCGCCGGCTCCACGAGGGCGAACATCGCGGAGTTCAGCGCGATCGAGATGAGCGAGCCCGCGAGGATGAGCGTGTGCCCCTCCGGAGGCAGGAGCCCCAGCGCTCGCGCCCAGGCTCGCGAGGATGAAGGAGAACTCGCCGATCTGCGCGAGGCTCGCGCCCACGGTGAGCGCCGTGTTGAGCGGGTAGCGGAAGACGAGCACCAGCGCGATGGCGGCGAGGGTCTTCCCCACCATGATGATCGCGACCACCGCGAGGAGCTTCACGGGCTGCTCCAGCAGCACCTGCGGGTCGAAGAGCATGCCCACGGAGACGAAGAAGAGCACCGAGAACGCCTCGCGAAGCGGCAGCGACTCGTCGGCCGCGCGGTGGCTGAACTCCGACTCGCGCATCATCATCCCGGCGAAGAAGGCGCCCAGCGCGAAGGACACGTCGAAGAGCTTCGCCGACCCGTAGGCCACGCCCAGGGCGGTGGCGACGACGCACAGCGTGAAGAGCTCGCGCGAGCCCGTCTTCGCCACCAGCCACAGCAGGCGCGGGAAGACGCGCCGGCCCACCACCAGCATCAGGGCGACGAAGGCGGCGACCTTGGCGAGCGTGATGCCCAGCGTGGCCAGGAGGCCCGCCTCCGCGGCGTCGCCCGCGACGGGCTTGCCGCCCAGGAGCCCGGCGACGGCGGGCAGCACGACGAGGACGAGGACCATGGCGAGGTCCTCCACCACGAGCCAGCCCACGGCGATGCGCCCGTTCACCGTCTCGAGGACGCCGCGGTCCTCGAGCGCCCGCAGCAGCACCACGGTGCTCGCGCACGACAGGCACAGCCCGAAGACGAGGGATTCGCCGGGGGTCCAGCCCCAGAGGGTGGCCACCATCGCGCCCAGCAGGGTGGCCGCCGCGATCTGCACGATGGCCCCGGGAACCGCGATGCGCCGCACCGACAGCAGGTCCCCCATCGACAGGTGCAGCCCCACGCCGAACATGAGCAGCATCACGCCGATCTCCGCGAGCTGGCTCGCGAGCGCCATGTCCGCCACGAACCCCGGCGTGTGGGGCCCGACGAGGATGCCGGCCACGAGGTAGCCCACGATGGGCGGGATCTTCGCGCGCGAGGCCGCGACGCCCAGGACCATGGCGAGGCCCAGGCCGGCGGCGATCGTGGTGATGAGGGAGACGTCGTGGGGCATGGGCCGATTCTATTTGATCCCCGTCATGACCGGCCCGGCGGGCCGGCGCGTTAATGGAGCCTGCCGGAGTGCGCCCTTGTTCACGATCTTCCAGATCTTCCGCGAGAGCCCCTACTACCCCAAGTTCGTGGGCGGGTTCGTCTTCCTCGTCGTCGTGCACGTCGCTCGGGCACGCTGGGCTACCTCGCTGATCTCGGGCTGGCGGGCGCCGACCATGGACGCGCTCTACATGACGTTCAACGTGGTCACCACGCTCGGCTTCGCCGAGGTCGTCGAGGAGGCGCGCGGGACCGGGGGGCGGCTCTTCACGATGAGCGTGGCCTTCTTCGGCATCGCGGGCACCTGGTACCTCTTCTCCACCTTCACCGCCTTCATCCTCGAAACCAACCTCAACCAGGCCTACCGGAGGCGACGCATGGAGCACACCCTCTCCGCCCTCACGGGGCACTACATCGTCTGCGGCATCGGCCGCGTCGGCGGCTACGTGGCCGACGAGCTCCTGAAGACCCGGCGCGAGTTCGTCGTGATCGACACGAACGCCGATACGCTCGCCGCGCACGAGGAGCGCACGGGCCACAGGCTGCAGCTGCAGGGGGACGCGGCCGACGACGACGTCCTCGCGCGCGCCGGGGTCGCGAACGCCGCGGGCGTCTTCGCCGTGACCGCCGACGACTCGAGGAACCTCGTCGTGAGCCTCTCGGCCAAGCAGCTCAACCCGGCCGTCCGCGTCGTGGCCCGCGTGCACGACCGCAGGAACGTCGACAAGACGCGGCGCGCGGGGGCCGACGAGATCGTCTCGCCGGACTTCACCGGCGGCATGCGCATCGCCTCGGCCATGCTGCGGCCCAACGCCGTGCACGTGATGGACATGATGCTGCACACGGAGGAGAACATCCGCGTCGAGGAGGTCGTGGTGCCGCGCGCCTCGGGCGCCACCACCGTGGAGGCGCTGGGACGGCGCCAGGAGTGGCTGCTGGTCGCGATCCGCGACGCGCAGTCGCGGTGGAACTTCAACCCGCCGCCGGAGACGAAAATCGCGGCGGGCGATACCATCGTGGCGATCGTGAGCCCGGAGGGCCGGCGGCTGCTGGAGCAGGCGCTTGCGGGGCCTGCGGCCGGGTAAGGCGGGGAACGCCGATGAACGCCGATGACCAGCCGATGAACGCCGATCAGGCTGATTGGTGACGTTGAAGAGAACAACACTGGAGAACGAAGAATGACACGCTGGATCGATTCGAGCAGGAGGGGCGGGCGCAGTTCGGCACGCTGGAGGGCGAGACCATTCGCGTGCACGAGGGCGACATGTTTGCCGGGGCGAAGGACACGGGTCGCACCGTGGCGCGCGGCTGCGGTGAAGCTGCTCACGCCGTGCGTGCCCACGAAGATGGTCGCGCTGTGGAACAACTACCGGGCGCTGGCCGAGAAGCTGGGGCAGGCGACGCCGCCGGAGCCGCTGTGGTTCCTCAAGGCGAACAGCTCGTTCCACCCCGGCGGGCAGCCCATCCGCGTGCCGGCCTCGAACCCCGGGAAGGTGATCTTCGAGGGCGAGCTGGGCATCGTGATCGGCAAGCGCGCCTCGCGCGTGTCGGAGGCCGAGGCCCCCGCGCACATCTTCGGCTACACCTGCATCAACGACGTGACGGCCGTGGAGATCCTCAAGAAGGACTCCAGCTTCGACCAGTGGTCGCGCTCGAAGAGCTACGACACCTTCGGCGTCTTCGGGCCGGTGATCGCCACCGGGCTCGACCCGGCGACCCTCGTGATCCGCACCGTGCTGAACGGCCAGGAGCGGCAGAACTACCCCGCTTCCGACATGTTCTTCCCGCCCGCGAAGCTGGTCTCGCTCATCTCGCAGGACCTCACCTTCGAGGCGGGCGACGTGATCTGCTGCGGCACCTCGGTGGGCGTGGGCTCGATGAAGCCCGGCAGCGACGTGGCGGTCTCGATCGAGGGGATCGGCGAGCTGGCCAACCGCTTCGAGTAGGCGCGCGGGCGGCGCCTACTTCACGACGGCGCCGGTTTCCCTCGCGCGGCGCTCGATCATCGCGCGCGCCTCGCGCGGGAGCTGCGCGGCGGGGATCGTGCTGTAGACGTCCTTGCCCCAGACGAGGATCCACAGGTCGGGAAAGCGCCACACCCCGAGCAGGCCCGGCCAGGCGAGGGCGCTCTCGCCGAGGCTGCTTCTCTGGCCGATGAACTCCTCGGTGAGGGTCCAGGTGCTCACGGGCGGGTTGAGCGCGGCGAGGCCCTGCCGGGCGCGCAGCCAGTGGATGAAGAAGTAGGCCGCGCCGACGAGGGCGAAGACGCCCACCGCGATCATCAGCGCGATCTCGATCCACCGGTAGGGCCCCTGCGTGGCGAGCACGAGGAGCCCCGTGCCGATCGCGAGCTCCAGCGCGTAGCGGTAGCCCAGCCGGCGCTGCCAGTAGCGCCAGGCGGCGGCGAGGCAGTGGTCCTTCGAGTAGCGGACGGTGAACACGATCGCCTCCGGCCCGCCCCCCGCGCCGGCTCGTTCCTCGGCCATGCGCGGCACTAGTCCGTCACCGCGCCCTTGGAGGCCGTGCCCACCAGCTTCGCGTACTTCGCGAGCACCCCGCGCGTGTAGCGCGGCGCCGGCTGCTTCCACGCCGCGCGGCGCTTCGCGATCTCCGCCTCCGGCACGTTCAGCTGGATGAGGAGCTTGTGCGCGTCGATGGTGATCGAGTCGCCCTCCTTCACGAGCGCGATCGTGCCGCCCTCGAAGGCTTCCGGCGCCACGTGGCCGACCACCATGCCCCAGGTGCCGCCGGAGAAGCGCCCGTCGGTGATGAGGCCCACGGATTCGCCCAGGCCCTTGCCGATGAGCGCGGCGGTGGGCGCGAGCATCTCGCGCATGCCGGGGCCGCCCTTCGGGCCCTCGTAGCGGATCACGACGCACGTCGCCCGCCTTGATGCGGTCGGCCAGGATCGCGTCCATGAGGTCGGGCTCGGAGTCGAACACGCGCGCGGGGCCGGTGATGACGGGGTTCTTGAGGCCCGTGATCTTGGCCACGCAGCCTTCGGGCGCGAGGTTGCCCTTCAGGATCGCGAGGTGGCCCTGCGCGTACATCGGGTTCGACCAGGGGCGGATCACGTCCTGGTCCTTGCGCGGCTCGTCGGGGACGTCCTTCAGCATCTCGGCGATGGTCTTGCCGGTGATGGTCATGCAGTCGCCGTGCGAGCAGCCCGTGCGTCGAGCAGCATCTTCATCACCTGCGGCACGCCGCCGGCCCTGTGGAGGTCGGTGGCGACGTAGCGGCCGCAGGGCTTCAGGTCGCACAGCACCGGGACCTTGCGGCGCACGCGCTCGAAGTCGTCGATGGTCCACTCGACGTCCGCCGCGTGCGCGATGGCGAGGAAGTGCAGCACCGCGTTGGTCGAGCCGCCCACGGCCATGATGACCGACGATCGCGTTCTCGATCGACTTGCGGGTCACGATGTCGCGGGCCTTGAGGCCCTTCTTCACGGCCTCGACCAGCACGCGCGCGCTTTCCTCGGCGCTCGCGACCTTCTCGGCGTCCTCGGCGGCCATGGTCGAGGAGTACGGCAGCGACATGCCCAGCGCCTCGAAGGCCGAGCTCATGGTGTTGGCGGTGTACATGCCGCCGCAGGCGCCGGTGCCGGGAAGCGCGCAGCGCTCGATGCACTCGAAGTCCTCGCGGCTCATCTTGCCGGCGTTGAGCGAGCCCACGGCCTCGAAGACGGAGACGATCTGCAGGTCCTGGCCCTTGTGGTGGCCGGGCTTGATGGTGCCGCCGTAGACGAAGATGGCCGGGATGTTCATGCGGCAGATGCCGATCATCGCGCCCGGCATGTTCTTGTCGCAGCCGCCGATGGCGAGCACGCCGTCCATGAACTGGCTCTGCACCGCGGTCTCGATGGAGTCGGCGATCACCTCGCGCGAGACGAGCGAGTACTTCATGCCCTCGGTGCCCATCGAGATGCCGTCGGTGACGGTGATGGTGCCGAACATCTGCGGCATGCCGCCCGCGGCGCGCAGCGGCCGCGTCGGCGGCGTCGGCGAGCGGCTGGAGGCCCGCGTTGCAGGGGTTGAGCGTCGAGTGGCCGTTGGCGAGGCCGATGAAGGGCTTCTTGAAGTCCTCGTCCTGGTAGCCGATGGCGCGCAGCATCGAGCGGTTGGGCGAGCGCGAGTCGCCCTCGGTGATCGTGGTGGAGCGGTACTTGTCGGTCATGTAGAATTCCAGTGCGTGGACACGGTGGGCGTTGGGCGGACAAGGCTTGCCGTCGCAACGCCCTGTCGCAACGCTCGCCATTCTACGCCCGTGCTCACCCACCCGCAGTTCGATCCCGTCCTCTTCAGCCTCGGCCCCGTCGCCGTGCGCTGGTACGGCCTCATGTACGTCGATCGCCTTCGTCGCGTTCGTGATGCTGGGCAAGTACCGCGCGCGCAAGGGCCTCGGCAACGGCGTCACCGCAGGAGGGCGTGGACGACATGCTGCTCTACGGGGTGCTGGGCGTGATCCTCGGGCGGGCGGCTGGGCTACGTGCTCTTCTACAAGCCCGAGTACTACCTCGTCGCACCCGCTGGAGATCCTGCAGATCTGGGCCGGCGGCATGAGCTTCCACGGCGGCTTCCTCGGCGTGCTCGTCGCGATCGGGATCTTCTGCGCGCGGCGCAAGCTGCGCTGGATCACCACGATGGACTTCGTCGCGCCCGCTGGTGCCGCTGGGCCTCGCCGCCGGGCGGCTGGGCAACTTCATCAACGGCGAGCTGCCCGGCCGGGCCACCGACGTGCCGTGGGGCATGTGGTTCCCGCAGGTGGACCGCGTGCCGCTCGCGCGCCACCCCTCGCAGCTCTACCAGTTCGCCCTCGAGGGCCTCGCGCTCTTCGCGATCCTGTGGTGGTTCTCCTCGAAGCCGCGCCCGGCGGGGGCCGTCTCGGGCGCCTTCCTCCTCGGGTACGGGGTCTTCCGCTTCCTCGCGGAGTTCGGCCGCCAGCCCGACGACTTCCTGGGCCTGCTGCGCCATGGGCCTGTCCATGGGGCAGTGGCTGTCGCTGCCGATGATCCTGGCCGGTGGCGCGATCATGGGCTGGGCCTACCGCAGGTCCTGACCGGATTCCCAGCGCGCCGCGAACTCGGCCTCGGTGAACCGCGGCGTGATGTGCTGCGGGCAATTCCAGTCGAAGGCCTCCACCGAGATCACCACGGCGCGCTCGATGCGGGCGCGGTAGCCGGGATCCTCGAGGCGCGCGACGAGGGCGGGATCGTCCCCGGCGTCGACGAGCCGGGCCCGCCCGAGGAGCTTCAGCCTTCGCCGGTTGGCGTAGTCCATGAGGATGAGCGACACGCGCCCGTCCGCGGAGAGATTTCCCGCGCTGATGTACTGCATGTTCCCGCGGAAGTCGGCGTAGGCGATCGTGCGCGCGTCGAGGACGCGCAGGAAGCCCGGCGGGCCGCCGCGGAACTGCACGTAGGGCCAGCCGTTCTCGCCGACCGTGGCCTGGTAGAAGCCGTCGCGCGCGCCGACGAAGGCGGCCTCGACGTCCGTGAGGCGCGGCGCCGCGCTCGTCGATTGCGTCGTCGGGGCGGGCGTCACGCTGCCGCACGCCCTGCCGGGCCTGGAATGCGCGGACGCCGGGCGTGAAGGCGATGCGGCCGAATGCGCTGGGCATGGCCGTCTCCGTCAGGCCGCGGCCTTCACCGGCGAGCCGCAGGAGCTCGACCTTCGGGAAGTCGATCTCCACGCGCGTGGCCTTGCCCAGGATGTTGGTGAACACGTTGAGCGCGACCACGGCGATGACCTCGACGAGCTCGCCGTCGGTGAGGCCGGCCGCGCGGGCGGCTTCGAACTCCGCGGTCGTGACCTCGCCGCGGTTGTCGTTCAGTGCCTTCGCGAAGGCCACGACGGCGGCGGCGCGTGCCTGCCCGGAGCCGCCGCGGCGGTTGAGCGCCATCTCGTCGTTCGTGAGGCCGGCGTGGCGGCCGATGGCCGTGTGCGCGGAAACGCAGTACTGGCAGGCGTTGCCCTCGGCCACGGCGAGCGCGATGCGCTCCTGCGTGGCCTTGTCGAGGGCGAAGCCGGAGGCCGCGCCGTAGAGCCCGAGGAAGCCCTCGAGCGCCTTGGGCGAGTTCGCGAGCACGCGGATGAAATTGGGGGTGACGCCGAGCTGCGCCTGGACGGCCTCGAGGAGGTTCCTGGCGGGGGCGGGGGCGGTCTTGGGGTCGACGATCTGGATGCGGGACATGGCGGTTCCTTTCGATTCGGGTTGATGGCGAGGGCGTCGTGTTCGACGGAACGCATCTTGACTGCTGCCATAATCGAGATAAATGCCGTAAAAATTCTTATATTGTTGCGATAAACGTAGTAATTTGCCGCCATGGACAAGCTCCGGGCCATGCAGACCTTCGTGCGGATCGTGGAGGGCGGAAGCCTCACGGCCGCCGCCGAGTCGATGCGGGTCTCGCTGCCTTCCGTCGTCCGCGGGCTCGCGTCGCTCGAGCAGTCGCTCGGACGTCCGGCTTCTCAACCGGACCACGCGGCGCCTGGCGCTCACGGACGAAGGGCGCGAGTACTACGAACGCGCCAAGCGCGTGCTCGCGGACGTGGACGAGGCGGAGGCGGCGCTTTCGGCGCAGGCGCACCCAGCCGAAGGGCCGCCTGCGCGTCACCGCCTCGGTGCTGTTCGGCAGGCTGCACGTGGCGCCCGCGGTCAGCGCCTTCGTCGTCCGCCATCCGGCGGTCGAGCGTCGAACTGGTGCTGCTCGATCGACCGGTGGACCTGATCGAGGAAGGCATCGATCTCGGGGTGCGCATCGGCGCGCTGCCCGATTCCTCGCTGGTCGCGGTGCCCGTGGGCGAGACTCGCCGCGTCGTCTGCGCGAGCCCGGCCTACCTCGAGCGCCACGGCGCCCCCGCGGAGCCCGGCGACCTGGCGGCGCACCGCTGCGTCGGGTTCACGGGACTCTCGCCCGGGCACGAATGGTCCTTCCGGGCGGAAGGCCGTCCGCTTCGGGCCACGGTCGCGCCCGCGTTCTCGTCGAACCAGATCGACGTGGCGCTCCAGGCCTGCCGGGACGGGCTGGGCCTGGGGCAGTTCCTCTGCTACCAGGTGAACGCCGCGCTCGCCGAGGGCGCGCTCGCACGCGTGCTCGAGTCGTTCGAGCCGCCGCCGTCGCCGGTCAACCTGATCTATCCCGGTTCGAGGCTGCTCTCGTCGAACGTCCGCTCGCTGGTGGACTGGATGGCGCCGCGGCTGCGGCGCTCGCTTGCCGGCGCGCCCGGCGAGCGCGAAGCGAGCGCGAGGCGCACACACAAGCGTTGATACCCGCGCTTGACAGTTTGTGCGCCGCACCATAACTTCGATACCTAGCGTTTGAAGTCCTGCCGAGGCTCCGGGCTACCCGCCCCGCCCCCCGGCCCCGCCCCAACCCTCGCGGGAAGCGACACCGGCGGCAGCTAAACCGCCCGACGCCCATGGCACACATCTCGGATTCCGGCCCCATTCCCCGCCCAGCGGCAGGGGTGGCGGCCCGTTCATTGGGGGAATAATGCGTTTCTGCATCGTTGGCGCCGGCGCCATCGGGGGGTTCGTGGGCGCCAAGCTCGCCCTCGCCGGAGAGGACGTCACCTACATCGCCCGCGGCAAGAACCTCGAGGCCATCAACGCGAAGGGGATGGAAATCTTCTACCGCGACGGCCGCGAGGAGGTCGCGACCACCGTCAAGGCCACGGACGACTACGCGGAAGGCGGGGACCTTCGACGTCGTCATCCTCGCGCTCAAGGCGCACCAGGTGGGCGCGGTGGCGGGCAAGCTCGCGCCGCTGTACCACGAGGACACGGTGGTGATCCCGATGCAGAACGGGATCCCCTTCTGGTACTTCCACGACCACGGCGGGGAGCTCGCCGGGCGCCACGTGCAGACGGTGGACCCGGACGGCGTCGTGATGAAGGCCATCCCGAAGGAGCGCATCGTCGGCTGCGTGGTCTACCCCGCGACCGAGCTCGTGTCCCCCGGCAAGGTGGTGCACATCGAGGGCGACCGCTTCCCGATCGGGGAGCTGGACGGCAAGCCCTCCGAGCGCGCCACGAGGATCGCGGAGGCGTTCGTGAAGGCCGGGCTCAAGTGCCCGCTCCTCGACAACGTGCGCGCCGAGATGTGGCTCAAGCTCTGGGGCAACCTCACCTTCAACCCGATCTCCGCGCTCACGCACGCCACCTTGCAGGACATCTGCGAGGACCCGTACGGCAAGGAGCTCGCCGCGCAGATGATGCGCGAGGCGCAGGCGGTCGCCGAGCACCTGGGCATCACCTTCCGCGTGCCGCTGGACAAGCGCATCGAGGGCGCCCGCAAGGTGGGCAAGCACAAGACGTCGATGCTGCAGGACGTGGAGGCCGGCCGCCCCATCGAGATCGACGCGCTCGTGGGCTCGGTCGTGGAGCTGGGCGATCTCACCGGGATCCCGGTGCCCACCATCCGGGCCGTCTTCCAGGCCGCCAAGCTCCTGGACACGACCTACACCTCGCAGGCGCTCAGCATCCGGGGCGTGCAGACCGACGGAAGCTGATCCTTATCAAGACCGGATGGGCGCGGGCAGGTAGAATGCCTGCCCCGTAATGCCCCCCAACTACTCTGTCAGGAACTATCATGAAAAAGCTTGCTCTCCTCGCCGCCGCGCTCCTTGCCACCTCCGCCATCGCGCAGGACAAGAAGGCGCCCGCGCCGGCCCCCGCCCCGGCCGCGAAGGCCTCCGCCGCCAAGGCCCCCGAAGTCGCCGCGATCGGCGAAACCGCCAAGATCACCGCCACGGTCGAGGCCATCGACCAGAAGACCCGCGAAGTGACGCTCAAGGGCCCGAAGGGCGACAAGATCACCTTCGTCGCCGGCCCCGAGGTGAAGAACCTCGCCCAGGTCAAGAAGGGCGACGAGCTCGTGGTCGAGTACGTCCAGGCGCTCGCCATCGACCTCAAGAAGTCCACGAAGACCGCGGTCTCGCGCACGATCGTCGAGGGCGGCAAGGCTGCCGCTCCCGGACAGAAGCCCGGCGTCGTCGTCGCCCGCCAGATCAACGTCACCGCGAAGATCGATGCCATCGACACCAAGACGAACATCGTCACCCTGACGGGCGTCGAGCACACCGTCGAGCTCAAGGCGAAGAACCCCGACAACCTCAAGGGCTTCAAGGTCGGCGATTTCGTCGATGCCGTCTACGTCGAGGCCATCGCGATCAGCGTGCAGAAGCCCGCGGCCAAGCCGGCTCCCGCCGCCCCCGCCAAGAAGTAGGGGATCAGGAAGGATTCCGCGGATCCGCGCACCAGCAGGTGCGCGGACCCCCGGAAAGTTGAACCAGTTCAGAAAAGGGCGAAATCGCCCTTTTCTGCTTTTCCGGCGACCGTTACGATTGGCCGTCATGGGTTTCTCCCCCGCTTCCCGCCGCCTCGCCGCCGGCCTCGCGCTTTTCGCGATGCTGCTGGCCGCGCTCGCGCCCACGCTCACCCACGCGCTCGCCGCGGCGAACGACCAGCATGTGCGCTGGACGGCCGTCTGCACGGCCGATGGCGCGAGGCTCGTGCCGGTGCCCACGGATGCCGACGGCGTCCCGGTGGCGCCCAAGTCCCACCAGGCCGACCATTGCCCGTACTGCGCGCCGCACGCGCCGGACGCGGCGCCGCCTCCCGCCCCGGCGTCCGTCGCCGCGGCCGTCTTCGCTTCCGACCCCGTTCCCGTCCTCTTCCTCCTCGCGCCGCGCCCGCTCTTCGCCTGGGCCGCGGCGCAGCCCCGCGCGCCTCCGCGCGCCTCCTGACGCACCCACGGTTCCCGCGCCCGGGCTCGCCCGGGCCGATGCGGCCTTTTCGCGCCGCGCATCCCGTTCGCCAGGAGGAGTACCCATGTTTGCGTTTCAACGAAAGCCCATCGCCGCGCTGCTGGGCGGCCTCGCCCTCGTCGTTCCCGCCGCGCGCGCCCAGGTGGCGCCGCTCGAGCCCGTCGTCGTCACCGCCGAGCGCGACGATTCCCCGCTCCAGGTCGTGACCGACCCGCGCAAGCCGCGCCAGCCGCTGCCCGCCCACGACGGCGCCGACTACCTCAAGACCATTCCGGGCTTCTCCGTGATCAGGAAGGGCGGCACCGACGGCGACCCGGTGCTGCGCGGCATGGCCGGCTCGCGCCTGGGCATCCTGATGGACGGCGAGCACATCCTGGGCGGATGCGGCGGCCGGATGGACCCGCCCACCGCCTACGTCTATCCCGAGGCCTTCGACCGCATCACGGTGCTCAAGGGGCCGCAGAGCGTGCTGCACGGCGCCGGCAACTCCGCGGGCGTGGTGCTCTTCGAGCGCCTGCCCGTGCGCTACGCCGAGCCGGGAGCGGGCCTGTACGCGAGCCTCCTCGCGGGGTCGTTCGGCCGCCACGACGAGGTCCTCGACGCGCGCGGCGGATCGCCTCTCGTCCAGGGGCGCGCGGCCGCCACCCGCTCGCACTCGGACGACTACGCCGACGGAAGCGGCGAGCGCGTGCACTCGCGCTACACGCGCTGGAGCGCCAACGCCGCGCTCGCCTGGACGCCGGACGAGCGCACGCGCGTGGAGCTCACCGGGGCGAAGAGCGACGGCGAGGCCGCCTACGCCGACCGCGCCATGGACGGGGTGATGTTCAAGCGCTCGAACGCGGGAGTGCGCTTCCGGAAGGAGGCCCTCTCGCCCCTGGTCGAGTCGTTCGAGGCCCAGGCGTTCCGCAACTACGTGGACCACGTGATGGACAACTACACGCTGCGAGCCTTCACGCCGACGGCGATGATGCCCGGCCCCTCCGTGAGCAACCCCGACCGCGACACGAAGGGCGCGCGGGCGCTCGTCACGCTGGCGCCGCGCGAGAACGACCGGCTGCGGCTGGGCGTCGACTGGCAGGCGAACGACCACACGGTCCGCTCCACCACGAACCAGCTCTCGATGCCCTACGAGTCGAAGCCGCGCGCGGGCGACGCCGAGTTCGACCAGGGCGGCGTGTTCGGCGAGTGGACCCACGAGCACCCCGGGACGCTGCGGATCGTCTCGGGGCTGCGCATCGACCGCTGGCAGGCGCGGGACCAGCGCAACATGCTGGGCCTGGGCAAGGGTGCGATGGCGGTCATGGTGCCCAATCCCACCGCGGGCGAGGAGCGCCGCGAGACGCTCGCGAGCGGGTTCGCCCGCCTCGAGCGCGATATTGCCGGCAAGGCGACGACGCTGTACGCGGGCCTGGGGAGCGTCGAGCGCTTCCCCGACTACTGGGAGCTCTTCTCCGACCGCGAGGGCGAGCAATCGGTGAGCGCCTTCGGCACGCGGCCCGAGCGCACCACGCAGCTCGACGTGGGGCTCCTGCACAAGGCAGAGGACTGGAACGCCTCCGTGGCCGCCTTCGCCGGCCGCGTGGACGACTACATCCTCATCCAGTCGGGCGTGGCGCGCACGAACCCCATGCGCACGGCGATCGTCGCGAGGAACGTGGACGCGAAGACGCGCGGGCTCGAGGCCGGCCTGGGCTACGCGTTCGCGCCCCTCTGGAAGGCCGACGCCACCCTCGCCTGGGTGCGCGGGGACAACGACACCGACGGCACGCCGCTCGCGCAGCAGCCGCCCCTCGAGGCGCGGTTCTCGGTCGCCCGCGAGGGCCCGGAATGGTCGCTCGGCGCGCTCCTTCGCGCCGTGGCGCGCCAGGACCGCGTCGATCCCGGCAAGGGCAACATCGCCGGCCAGGACATCGGCCCGACGGCCGGCTTCGCCATCTTCTCGGTGAACGCGGGCTGGCGCTTCTCGAAGGCGGTGACGCTCACGGGCGGGGTGGACAACGTCTTCGACCGCACCTACGCGGAGCACCTGAGCCGCTCGGGCGCGATGGTGCCCGGCTACCTCCAGACCACGCGCGTGAACGAGCCCGGCCGCACCGTCTGGCTCAAGGTGCAGGTGGCGCTCTAGGCGGTGAGCTCGAAGCCGCGATCGCGGAACAGGGCCAGGCAGGCGGCGCACACCCGCGGGTCGTACAGGCGGCCGCTCCCGGAGGAGATCTCCGCGAGCGCCGCCTCGAGTCCCAGGCCGGCGCGGTAGGGGCGGTGGTTCGCCATCGCCTCGACCACGTCGGCCACCGAGATGATCCGCGCCTCCAGCAGGATCGCCTCGCCGCGAAGCCCCCGCGGGTAGCCGCTGCCGTCCATACGCTCGTGGTGCTGCAGGATCACCTCGGCCACGGGCCACGGGAAGTCCACGCGCTTGAGCACGTCGTAGCCGCTCTGGGCGTGGCCCTTGATGAGCTCGAGCTCCATGCGCGTGAGGGTGCCGGGCTTGGAGAGGATCTCCGCCGGCGCGCTGATCTTGCCGATGTCGTGCACGTAGCCGGTGAGGCGAAGCCCCTTCACCACGTCCTCGCCGAGCCCCATCTCCAGGCCGATGGCGGCGGCCAGGTCGCCCACGCGCTTCTCGTGGCCCGAGGTGTAGGGGTCGCGAAGCTCCACCATCAGCGAGACCGCCTCGAGGGTGCCCAGGACGGTGCGCTCCAGGCGGGCGATGTAGCGGTCGATCTCCTCCTGCGCCCGGCGGCGCTCGCCGATGTCCTGCGCGATGCCCAGCACGGCGCGCTTGCCGCGCAGCGTGGCGACGACCGCGTGCGCGCCGATGTCCGCCACGGTGCCGTCCTCCCTTCAGCGCGCCGAAGGTCTCCTCGATGGCCTTCTGCCGGCCCGAGAGCAGGCGGCCGAAGGCGCCCTCGATCTTGGCGCGGTCTTCCGGAACCACCAGGTCGAGCATCCCGTGCCCCATCAGCTCCCCGGTCGCGCGGCCCAGGATCTCGCCGGCGCGGCGGTTGGCGAAGGTGAGCCTGCCGTCCTCCACCATGAAGATGGCGGCGATGTTCTGCTCGAGCATCCCGCGGAAGCGCTCCTCGCTTTCGCGCAGGCGGTCCTGCGCCTCGCGCTGGTCCTCGAGGACGCTCAGCAGCGCCCCGCGCGCCCGCTCGGCCTCCTGCACGTGGCGGCGCAGCTCCGCCTCGGTGCGCTTCCTCGCCGTGATGTCGTGCACGAACACGAACATCTCGACGCCGTCGCGACGGTACGAGGTGGCCACCACCTCCACGTCGATCGGCGCGCCGTCCTTGCGCTTCCACAGGCACTCGAAGCGCGCGCGCCCGTCGCTGGTGACGCTGGCGAAGCAGCTCGCGAAGGAATCCGGGCTCATCCCCGCCTGCACGTCGGCGAGCGTCGAGGCCCAGGAGCTCGTCGCGGCCGTAGCCGGTGAGCGAGCACATGGCGTCGTTCACCTCGAGGAAGGCGCCCGTGTGCCCCACGGCGGCATAGCCGTCGAGGGTCGAGTCGATGGCGGCGATGTAGCGCTGGCGCGTCGCCTCGACGGCGGCGAGCGTCTCCTGCGCCGCGCCGACGGGGACGCGGTGCATGGCCGGGGGAATGGCGGGACGGCCGCTCATGCGACCTTCTCGAGCGTCTCCGGCCTGCGCCGCGCTCGCGTAACGCGGCGGCTCGCCCAGGCGACGCCGAAGCTCGTTCACCTCGGCCTTGAGGCTGAGCAGGCGGTCCTCGCGGTCGAGCGTCGCCTCGTACCAGCGCCGCAGCTCGGCGAGCTGGCGGTTCACCTCCAGCTCGGCGCGCTTCCTCTCGGTGATGTCCACGAAGGCGGCCACGAAGTGCTCGCGCTCGGGCCGGTAGATCGAGACGAGGAACCAGCGGTCCAGGCGCCCGACGTGCGCCTCGAGCGTTTCGGGCACCCCCGTGTCCACCACGCGCTCGCACGCCGCGAGGAGCGCCGGGTTGGCGTCGCGAAGGTCGAGGATGGCCTCGCCCGCGCGCCGGCCCTCGGCGCCCACGAGGCCCAGCATGCGCTCGAAGGCCTCGTTGACCCGCAGGTAGGTGAAGTCCGCCGGACGTCCCTCCTCGCGCAGCATCCGGCAGAAGGCGAAGCCCTCGTGCATGTTCTCGAAGAGGCCGCGATAGAACGATTCGCTCCTGCCCAGCCGGTCCTCGGCGGTGCGCAGGTCCTCCACCACGCTCAGCAGGGCGAGGCGCGAGGCATCCGAGCTCTCGAGCAGGCGCGACGCCTCGGCCTGCGCCTCGCGCAGGCGCTCCTCGGCTTCGCGGCGCGCCGTGATGTCGGTGTGCGTGCCGGTCACGCGCAGGGGGCGCCCCTCGGCGTCGCGCGCCACGATGCGGCCCACCGACAGGATCCAGTTCCACTCCCCGGTCCGGGTCCGCAGGCGGAATTCGCCCCGGTACTCGGGGAGCCTCCCCGCCATGTAGTCCGCGAAGATCGCGAGAGCGCCGTCGCGGTCCTCGGGGTGCATGCGCTCGATCCATTGCTGGTGGGAATCGCGGAAGGTGGCGGGGTCGTAGCCCAGCATGCGGGCGTATTCCTCGCTCACGACGGCCGCGCCCGTGCGCAGGTCGATGTCGAACGACCCCTGGAGCGAGGAGGAGAGCGCCAGGCGCAGCCGCTCCTCGCTCAGCCGCAGGGCCTGCGCCGTTCGCGCCCGCTTCACCCAGGCCCCCAGCAGGAGGGCGAGGAGCGCGGTCGCCAGCGGAAAGACCCCCATCACGGCGACGGCGACTTCCGCGATGACCGCGGGACCCCGGCCCCCGGGCAGCGTGAGCAGGATGAGGATCATCGCGGCGTGGACGGCGAGGCCGAACGCCCAGAGCTCGAGCGGGGAAAGCGTCTCGGGTTCGCGGCGGCGCAGGCGCCGCCAGAGGACCCCGGCGAGGGCGGAGACCACGATCACCGCCACGCCGGTGAACGCCGCCGGCCCGCCCTGCCAGAGCCGGAGCGCGGCGGTGGCGAGCACCGCGATCGCCGCGGCGAGCGGGCCGAAGTAGAGACCCGTCACGGCCAGCAGCACCGAGCGCGCGTCGAAGAAGATGCCGGGAACGTAGCGCCACGGCGCGAGCATGAGCACGATGCCCATGGTGCCGGCGAGCAGGCCCAGGGCCGCCTGCCGCGCGGTGGTCCTGCGCAGGAGCCAGTCGTCGGGCAGCGCGTGGAACGCGAGCCCCAGCGCGATGAGGACCGCCACGTTGTGGGAGAGCGCGAGGAGGACGGTGTCAGGCATGGATGCTCTCCGCGCGCTCGCCCTGCGGGCTCGCGTAGCGGGCGGGCTTGCCCGCCTCGGCCAGCGCCTCGTTCACCTCGCGCTTGAGCTGCAGGACGCGGACCTCCCGCCCCAGCATCGCCGAGTGCCAGCGCCGCAGCTCGTCGAGCTGGCTGCGGATGCGGTCCTCGGCGAGCCTCCTCTCCGTGATGTCGGCGACGAACCCCACCATGCGCACCGGGCGGCCCTCGCCGTCGCGCACGAAGTAGCCGTCGTCCTGGACGACGAGGACCGTCTCGTCCTTGCGCAGGACGCGGTACTGCAGGTGGAAGGGCTGCCCTTCGCGCGCCACGCGCTCCATCTCGCTCGAAAAGAGCGCCTGGTCCGCGGGCAGGATGATGGCGGCCCAGCGCGCGAGCCCGCCCGCGAGCTCGTCCTCGCCGTAGCCGAGGATGCGCCGCACGTCGCCGGCGATCTTCATGCCCCCGGTGACGAGGTCCCGGTCCAGGAGGATCTGGCCGCTCGCCCGGACCGTGGCCTCGTAGCGCTCGGTCCATTCCGCCAGGGCCGCCTTGCGGTCGAAGTTGTCGAGCGCGAAGGAGACGTCGGTCGCCATCTCCTCCAGCAGCGAGCGCGTCTGCGCGTCGAAGGCGCCGGGCTCGGCGGCGCACAGGGTGAGCACGCCCGTCACCTCGCCGCCGCGCCGAAGGGGAAGGACGGCGTGCGCGCGGATGCCGAACTCGCGCGCCATCTCCTGCCAGGGCGCCGTGGCGGGATCGCAGAGGAAGTCGTCGCAGTAGCGCGGCAGTCCCGAGCGCATGGCGAGCGCCGCCGGCCCCTGGCCTTCCGGCCGCGCCGGGTCGGTGCTCAGGTGAAGGCGCCGCACGTACTCGCCGATGGGGCCGTGGCTCGCCACGGGCCGCAGCTCGCCCGTGCGCGCGTCGACGAGTCCGATCCACGCGCCCAGGTAGCCGCCGAACTCCACCGCGATCCGGCACACGCGCAGCAGCAGCGTGGCCTCGTCGTCCGCGCGCACGATGGACTGGTTGGTCTCGCTGAGGGTCGCGTAGGCGACCGTCAGGCGGCGAAGCTGCCGCTGCGCCTCGTGCCGCTCCGAGATGTCGCGGATGAAGCTCTGGCGCCAGGCGCGGCCGTCGATCTCGATGGCGTTGGTGCTGACCTCCACGGGGAACGTGGTCCCGTCCCGGCGCCGGTGCACGGTCTCGAAAAGCACGCCTTCCGGGCGCGCCGACTCGCTCCAGCGCTGCTCGAAGTCCGCTCTCGCGGCCTCGGGCCTCAGCTCGCGCACGGCCATGCCGCGAAGCTCACCGGCGCTCCAGCCGTAGGCGGCCGCGGCGGCGTCGTTGGCCTCCACGATGCGGCCCTCGGGGTCGGTGAGCAGGATGATCTCGCGAGCCCGCTGCGCGAGCTGGCCGAAGTGGCCCACGAGCGCGGCGCGCTCCTCGTCGAGCTCGCGGCGGACGTCGAGCATGCGGTTGAACTGCCGCGCGACCTCCTCGAGCTCCGCCGGGCCGGCGAGCGCGGCGCGGGCGCCCGTCTCGCCGGCGGCCACGCGCGCGGCGGTGCGCCCCAGGGCGGCGATGGGCCTCGCGATCACCGTGCCCGCCCACCAGGCCAGCGCGAGCACCGCGGCGAGCATCGCCGCGCCCGAGTGCCCACGAGCCTCGTCGCGCTCGGCCCGGTAGGGGGCCAGCACCTCTTCTCCGGCAGGCCGACCATCACCTGCCACCCCGAGCGGGAGACGGTGGCGACCGCGTACAGGCGCGAGACTGCCGTCGAGTCCCGTCGCGTCGACCACGCCGCGCGCGGGCGCGCGCGTGGCCTCCGAGAATTCCGCGGGCAGGGGCTTGCCGATCCACGTCGCCGGGTCGTGCCGAGCGCATCAGGACGTGGCGGCTGCGATCGACCACGATGACCGTCGGCGCCGTCGGGCAGCGGCGCGGAAGAACCGCTCCTGGAAGGTCAGGAGGTCCACCGGAAGGCCGAGGAGGCCCGCCACCTCGGCCGTCCTCGCGGCGAACCGGGAAGGTGAGGACGGAGATCCAGCGCCCCGCCGGCGACGGGCGAGCGCATCGCCCGCCGACAGCCCGGGCGTCGCGCAGGCCGTCATCGAACCAGCGCACCTGCCCGGGTTGCTCGGATCCGGGACGGGACTTCGGGTTGGAGGTGCAGACCAGCCGCGCCGGCGCTGTCGCGCACGCCCATCGAGATGAACTCCGGGTGCAGCCGCGGCGAACTCGGCGATGACCGGATCGCACCGCTTGCGGTCGAGTGCCCGGATGAGGGGCCGTTCGGCCACGCGGCCGAGCAGCGCCTCCTGGTCGGCCAGGAAATTGTCGAGCTGGGTGGCGGTATGCGCGGCCAGGACGGTGACGCGCGCGTAGGCCGATTCCTTCGCCCCCGCCGACTTCTCGTAGGCGTGCCAGGCGAAGAGGCTCGCGGCCGGAAGGCCGACCGCGAGTCCCAGGAGGAGGAGTTGTGCGCGAATGGGCAGGCGCAGGGCCATTGCTGTCTTGCCAAGCATCCTTGAAGCCTCATTCTCCGATTCCGGCCCGGCGGGCGGTTGACCCCAGTCAATCCCGGGGCCCGGGGGGCGGCAGGGTCGCGGAGCGTTGGCCGGCCGTGTATAATTTCGGGCTTCGCGTGGGGGGGTAGCTCAGCTGGGAGAGCGCCGCGTTCGCAATGCGGAGGTCGAGGGTTCGATCCCCTTCCTCTCCACCAAAGTCGAAAGAAAGGCCAGCCCTCCGGGGCTGGCCTTTTTGTTTGCCCTTGGCCCCGTATGGCCCCGCGCCGCCCCATCTGCTAGAGTGCAGCGAGCGTCATTGGGGCCGCACTCCCGCATTAGCGAAAGTCAGGAGGCCCGGGAGGCGGGCAGGACTTCGAGTTCACAAGGGGGGATACAAAGACATGTTCACGCTCTACGCTCGCAAAGCCTTACGCTGCATCCTGTTCGCGACAGTCGGCCTGATGTCGGGCTCGGTACTGGCCGGCACTCTCACGTTCAGCGGCGACCTGCAGCCGCCTTCGCCGACGATGCCTGTCGTGTTCATCGCCCCGCCCCTGTGCACGGGCCAAGGCGCCACTCCCGTCACCTATCGCCGCTTCCCCATCCACGTGACGGAGGCCGGCGCCTACACGATGGACCTGACGTTTCCGGCGGGGACTCCGAGCTTCTATCTCTTCGAAGGTTCGTTCAACCCCGCAGCCGCCTTCCCGACCTGCGTCCAGGCCGACAACGCGGCGCCGAAGCAGATCGTCTTCAACCTGAACGTCGGCACGGACTACTTCGTGGTGGTGTTCGACGACTCTTTCGCCCAGGACTCCGGGGCGTTCACGGTCACGATCAACGGTCCGGGCAACATCCTGGCGGGCATCTCCCCCATCCCGACGCTTTCCGAATGGGGCGTGATCCTCCTGTCCACGCTGCTGGCCCTGGGCGCGATCGTCTCGATCCGGCGCAGGCGGCAGTCGTAACCGAGCGGTTTCGGCAGACGCCCGCCCCGCACGGGGCGGGCGTCTTTTCATGTAACGGGACGTGAAGATGAAACGGGCGTGGCGCGGCCTCGCGCTGGTCCTTTGCATCGCGGTGAACGCGGCCGCCGCGGACGTTCGCGTCGAGCGCGCGAGCGTGAAGGCGGGCACGGTGGATGTGCCCGTCGAGATCGCCATCCCCGCCGGCAAGGGCCCGTTCCCGCCCGTCCTCTACGTGCACGCGCGCCGCGGCTTCGAGGACCCGGACCGCGCCCACATCCGCGAGCTCGCGGGGCAGGGCTTCCTCGTGGTGGCCCCCGACTGGCAGAGCGGGCGCTTCCTCGAGCGCTGGCCCAAGCCGCACGATCCGGGCACGGAGGCCGACGTCGAGGCTGCGCTGGATCTCCTGCTGGCGCGCCCCGAGGCGTGCAAGGGCCCGGCCGGCATCGTCGGCTACTCGCGCGGGGGCTACTACGCCATCCGCCTGGCCGCGAAGCGCCCGAAGGACGTCGCCGCCATCGCCGCCTACGCGGGCCACATGCAGGATCCCAACGCCGGCGAGCCGGACCAGCTCTTCTCGGTGGCGCCCGAGGTGCTGAGGATCACGGCGCCCACGCTCTTCCTCGTCGGCGACCAGGATTTCGAGCTGCGCCGCATCAACATCGGCCGCGCCTTCTACGCCCTTTACGAGCGCGGGGTGCCGGCGGAGCTGCAGACCTACCCCTTGGCCCGGCGGGCGTTCGACTTCCGCGCCGACGCCACGCCCGAGGAGAAAATCGCCGCCCGGCACGCCCGCGAGCGGGTCCGGGGCTGGCTCAAGCGCTGGGTCTGCCCCTCGCAGGGGCGTTGACCGCAGTCAAGCGGGGCCCCCGGGGGGGTATCAGAATGGCCCCAGGGGCCACCGGGCATGCCTGACCACTACACGATTTCGCTTTCCTTCCTCACGAGCCTCGCCGTCGGCCTGCTGATCGGGCTCGAGCGCGAGCGCCATCGCGAGGCCAAGGCGGGGGTGCGCACCTTCGCCCTCATCTCGATCCTGGGCACCGTGTGCGCGCTGCTGGGCGAGAAGACCGGCTCGCCGTGGCTGCTGGTCGCGGGCCTCGTCGTGAGCACCGGCGGCGTGCTGGCCGCCTACATGGCCGCTCCCACCTCGACGCCCGACCAGGGCACCACCACGGTGATGGCGGCCGCGCTCACCTTCTGCCTGGGCGCGGCGGTCTGGCACGGCTATTCCGGCATCGTGATCGCCGTGGCGATCGTCGTGGCGGCGCTCCTGCACTACAAGACGCAGCTCGAGGGCTTCTCGGTGAGGCTCAACGCCACCGACATGGAGAGCCTGCTGCAGTTCGCGGTGCTCTCGCTCGTGATCCTGCCGGTGGTGCCCAACAAGGGCTTCGGCCCCTACGGCGCGCTCAACCCGTACGACCTCTGGCTGATGGTGGTGCTCATCTCGGCGGTGAGCCTCGCGGGCTACGTCGCGTGGCGGCTGCTGGGCGGCAAGGGGCCGGTGCTGCTCCTGGGGGCGCTGGGCGGGCTCGTCTCCAGCACGGCGACCACCCTCGTCTACTCGCGCGGGGCGCGCGGCAAGCCCGAGCTCGAGGGCACGGCCGCCACCGTCATCCTGCTCGCGAACCTGGTCGTGCTGCTGCGCCTGTCGGTGCTCGCGGTCGCGGTGATGCCCTCCATCCTGCCCACCATGGTCCCGGTGATGCTCGCCGGGCTCGCGGCGACGCTGCCCGTCGCGTGGATGACCTGGCGCAAGCACAAGGAGGGCCAGGCCATGGAGAACCCCGAGCTCACCAACCCGACGGACCTGCCGGTGGCGCTCGGATTCGGCGTGGCCTACGCCGTGGTGCTCGTCGCGGCCGCCTGGCTCAACGACCTGGCGGGCGTCGCGGGCGTCTACGCGGTGGCCCTCGTCTCCGGCCTCACCGACGTGGACGCGATCTCGCTCTCGTCCTTCCGCCTCTTCGGCGACGGGCGCGTGACGGCCGCCGGGGCGGTGATGGCGATCGTCGTGGCGCTGTGCTCCAACGCCGTGGTGAAGGCGACGATCGTCTTCGTGGTCGGAGGGCGCTCCCTGGGGATGCGCTGCGTCACGGGCTTCGGCGCGATGGTCGCGGCCCTTCTCGCCGTCGCCCTCGTGATGCTCGCGTAGGCCCCGCGGGCTACTTCATCGCGTAGAGCCGGATCAGGTCGTGCCGGGAGACGACCCCGCGCACCCTGCTGTCGTCGTCGGTGACGATGAGCCGCTTGATGCGGTTGGTGTCCATGAGCGTCACCGCCGTGCGCAGCGACTCCTCCTCGCGGATGGTGATGGCCGGCTTCGTCATGATGTCGTCGACGATCGTGCCCATGCCCTTCCTCGCGCGGCGCTTCCTCACCACCGTCTCCAGCGTGTCGGTGACGGCGCTCTGCTCGAGGTTCATGGCGGAGAGGAAATCGGCCTCGGTGAGCACCCCGATCAGCTTGTCGTTCACGTTCAGCACCGGGACGCCGCTCACCTTCTTCTGCACCATGAGGGTGGCCGCCGCGGTGAGGGCGCTTCCCGAGTGGACGGTCACGACCTCCTTCGTCATCACGTCGCGCACCTTCATCTCGCGGGCGTGGCGCGCGTGCGGCGTGGTCTCGAGGTCCTTGCCCACGAAGTTCATGTGCGAGGGCAGCAGCGGCACGTTGGGGAGCCTGCCCTTGAGCAGCAGGTTCCAGTACACCCACTGGAAGGCGAGCTTGCCCACGTGGTTCATGTAGCTTTCCTTGAGCAGCGAGAACGGCCCCACGTGCGCCATCGGGAACGATCCCTCGAGCGGCTCGATGTCGTAGTTGAAGTCGAGCAGCATCGCCTTGTGGTAGCCCGTCTCGATGAAGCAGTTGGCGTGCCCGTCGAAGGTGGGCATGGGGGGCTTGCCCTCCATCTCGCGCAGCAGGTTCTCGACGATCGTCTCGGCCTCGAAGTGGGCCACGGACCCGGCCTTGGAGGTCGACACGTTGGTGTTGTCGCCCAGGAAGTAGATGAAGTCCGCCTTCCTGCTCTTGAGCGTCCGCGGGTCGGTGAGCGCGTAGCCGGTGCCGTCGCCCAGCTCGGAATCGTCGATCACCTGCGGGCCCACGTTGGGGGGGATGGCGCACAGCAGGTCGTACTCGAGCGTGCGGCCGTCGAAGCTCCGCAGGGTCTTCGCCGCGGCGTCCACGGATTCGGCGGCGAAGTCGGCGACCACGTTCACGCCCTTCTCCTGGGCCATCGCGGTGAGCACGCGGTTGGCGTTGGGCTTGGTGAAGGCGCCCGAGTAGGGCGTGACCAGCGTGATGTCGATCGCGTCGCGCACGCCCTTCTGGGTGAAGTAGTAGTCGGCGAGGAAGGCGAACTCGATGGGCGCCACCGGGCACTTGATCGGCATGTCGCACACGTCGATCACCAGGCGCCCGGAGGTCATGCGCTCGAGGGCGGCGCGCATCGCGACCGCGCCTTCCAGCGTGTAGAAGGTGTGCACCCCGTCCTTGCCCATGGGCTCGGCGAGGCCCTCCACCTCCTCGGGCGCCACGCGGCAGCCCATCGCGCCGATGAGGAAGTCGTAGCGCAGCGTGGTGATGCTGGTCTCGACCGTCTTCTTCTCCGGGTCGATGCGCAGGATGTCGGCGGCGAGGAAGTTCACGTTCCTCGGCAGCGGGTCGCCGATGGGCTTCACCAGGTCCCGGTGGTCGTCGTGCCCGTAGAGCCCGAAGGGCAGGAAGAGGAGCCCGGGCTGGTAGACGTGGCTGTCGGAGCGGTCGACGATCGTGATCACCCACTCCTTCAGGTTCAGCTTGTGGCTGAGCATGTTGGCGATGAGGGCGCCGCCGGTGCCGGCGCCGAGGATGACGATCTGCTTCATGGAGGACCTCCCGAGGGTGACCGTCCCGATTTTCCGGGCGGCGCATACCCCTGCCTTGTGGGAAGTCAATTAGCGGGCGCTGATATTGCCCCAAAGGGCAATGCGCATTTCGACCGCACGATCGACGCGGAGCTCGTGAGGAGCCGGGCGGGGCGCCATCCGGTGTCCCTGGTGCTCCTCGACATCGACCACTTCAAGCGCATCAACGACACCTTCGGCCACGCCACGGGCGATGCGGTGCTCCGGGACCTCGTGCGCGTGATGGGGGCGCGCATCCGCGCTTCCGACATGCTGTTCCGGTGGGGCGGCGAGGAGTTCGCGGTGCTGGCGTCCGCCGCCGGCTACCGCGGCGCGGAGCGGATCGCCGCGAACCTGCGCGAAGCCGTGGCGGGGCACGACTTTCCAGGCGCGGGCGGGTGACGGTGAGCGCAGGCGTGGCGGAGCACGATGGCGAGGAATCCGCCCTGGAGTGGTTCGGACGCCTGGACGCGGCGCTCTACGCCGCCAAGGCCTCGGGCCGCGACCGGGTCGTGGTCGACCGCCGCGGGAGCTCGGATGCCTGGGCGTGGGAAGCGGGCAAGTCCGCGTTGCACCTGGCATGGCAGGAAACCCCTCGATCAGGCGCTGCTGGAAGACGAGCCCCGCGTGCTCGCGCAGGGCGTGGAAGCGGACCTTGGGCCAGAGCTCCTGGGTGACCGTGAGCTCGGCGTTGGCCGTGGCGAGGAAGGTGGGCGCGTCCACGGCGTCGTAGGCGACGCGGTGGCCGTTGGCCTCGATGAAGCGCGCGAGCTCCTTCGGGTCGTCGCAGGTCACCCAGCGCGCGAGGTGGAACTTCGAGGGCGCCATGCGCGCGGGCACGCCGTACTCGTGCTGCAGGCGGTGCGCCACGACCTCGAACTGGAGCTGCCCGACGGCGCCCAGGAGGAGCGAGCCGCCGTGGTGCGGGCGGAACACCTGGATCGCGCCTTCCTCGCCCAGTTGCGCGAGCCCGAGCTTGAGCTGCTTCGCTCGCATCGGGTCGGCGATCTCCACCTGCTGGAAGATCTCGGGGGCGAAGAAGGGCAGGCCCGTGAACTGCAGGCTCTCGCCCTCGGTGAGCGTGTCCCCGAGCTGCAGCGTGCCGTGGTTGGGGATGCCGATGATGTCGCCCGGAAAGGCGAACTCGAGGAGCTCGCGCCGCTGCGACAGGAACGAGACGACGCTGCCGGGGCGGATGACCTTGTCGTTGCGGACCACCGTGAGGCGCATGCCGCGCTCGAACTGCCCGGAGCACACGCGCACGAAGGCGATGCGGTCGCGGTGGGCGGGGTCCATGTTGGCCTGGATCTTGAACACGACGCCGCTGAACTTCCCCTCGGACGGCAGCACCACGCGCTGGATGGCCGCGCGCGGGCCCGGCGGCGGGGCAAGATCGGCCAGCGCGTCGAGGATCTCGTGCACGCCGAAGTTGTTGATGGCCGAGCCGAAGAAGACCGGCGTCTGCCTGCCGGCGAGGAAGGCCGCGTGGTCGAACTCGGGGGACGCGCCCTGCACGAGCTCGATCTCGTTCCGCGCCTGGACGAGCTCCGCGCCGAAGCGCTCCGCGATGGCCGGGTCGGCGATGTCGGCCACCATCTCGTCGCTCTCGTGGGCCAGGCGGTCCGCGCCGGGGCGGAAGACGCGCATGCGGCTGTTGCGCAGGTCGTAGACGCCGTGGAAGCTCTTGCCCATGCCCACGGGCCAGGTGAAGGGGACGGCCGCCATGCCCAGCGTGCGCTCGATCTCGTCGACGAGATCGAGGGGGTCGCGCACCTCGCGGTCCATCTTGTTGATGAAGGTGAGGATGGGGGTGTTGCGCGCGCGGCACACCTGCAGCAGGCGCAGCGTCTGCGCCTCCACGCCGTTGGCGGCGTCGATCACCATGAGCGCGGCGTCCACCGCGGTGAGCACGCGGTAGGTGTCCTCCGAGAAGTCCTGGTGGCCCGGGGTGTCGAGCAGGTTCACCACGCAGTCGCGGTACTCGATCTGCATGACCGAGCTCGCCACCGAGATGCCGCGCTGCTTCTCGATCTCCATCCAGTCGCTGGTGGCGTGGCGCGAGGCCTTGCGGGCCTTCACGCTGCCGGCGATCTGGATGGCGCCCGCGAAGAGCAGGAGCTTCTCGGTGAGCGTGGTCTTGCCGGCGTCGGGGTGCGAGATGATCGCGAAGGTGCGGCGGCGGGCGACTTCGTGGGCGATCGTCATCGGGGAGGGGCGATTCGGGCGGGCGGTGCGCGGCGGGCCGCCATTTTCTCACACCCTCGCGGTGTCAGACACCGTTCAGGCGGCGGGGAAGCGCAGGGTCGCCTCGAGGCCGAGGCCGCCGGGACCCTCGCCCAGCGAAAGGGGCGCGCCGTGCAGCTCCGCGATGCGCGCCACGATCGACAGCCCCAGGCCGCTTCCTTCCCGCGCCTCGTCGTCGAGCCGCGTGAAGCGGCCGAGGGCCTCGGCGCGACGGGCGGGCGGGATGCCCGGGCCCTGGTCGCGGACGCGAGCGGCGAAGAGGCCGGCCTCGCGCGAAAGCGCCACGCTCACCGTCGCGTCCGGCGGCGAGTGGCGGATGGCGTTGTCGAGGAGGTTGCCCAGGGCGATGGACGCGAGCCCCGCGTGCCCGATCGCGACGACGGCGGTGTCCGCCTCGAGCGCGAGCTCGACCCGGGCGGCCCCGGCCCGCTCGGCGCGCTCGGCGATGGCCTCGGAGGCGACGCGGCGCAGGTCGAAGGGCCGGGCGACCTCGCGCCACGCGTTGTGCTCCAGGCGCGCGAGGGTGAGCAGCTGCTCGACCACGCGGGTCGCGCGGTCGCCCGCCGCCAGCGCCCTGTCCAGGGCGTGCTCGCGCTCGGCCGGGCCGGTCGCTCCCTGCGCCACCTGGAGCTGGGCGCGAAGCGCGGCCAGCGGCGTCCTGAGCTCGTGGGCGGCGTCGCTCGTGAAGCGCCGCTCGCCGTCGAGGGAGGCCTGCACGCGCGCCAGGAGCGCGTTGAGGCGGGCCACGAGCGGCGCGACCTCCGAGGGCACGTCGCCCTCCAGGGGCGCGAGGTAGCCCGGGTCGCGGCGCGAGATCTCGTCGCTCACGCGCGCGAGCGGCCGGAACGCGCGGCCCACCGCGAACCACACGAACAGGGCGAGGAGCGGCAACGCGACGGCCACGGGCTTCGCGAGTCCCTTGACGATGTCCACGATCAGGTGGCGGCGCTCGCGCACGGCGTCGCGCACCTGCACGAGGTACTCGCCCTTCGCGTCCCACAGGCTGAACACGCGCCATTCGCGCCCGTCGGCGGTCACGGTGGAAAAGCCCCGGTCCTGCGCCGAGAAGGGCGTGTCGGGCGCGTCGGCGGAATGCAGCAGCAGCTTGCGGCCGCGCTTCCAGACCTGGAAGGAAAGCGGCTTCGCGTACTTGTGCAAGGCGGGAGCGTGTTCCGTGTCGATCTCGTCCACCTCCTCGCCCACGCGCATCGCGAGCAGGGAGGCGTTCTGCGCGAGGTGGGCGTCGAAGACCTCTCCCACCTCGTGGTCGGCCTCGATCGCGGTCGCCACCGCCACCGCGATCCACACGAGGGCAAGGCCCGCGAGGAGGATCGCGATGAGCCTGGCGCGGACGCTTCCCCGGAGGGCCATCACGCGAGGTCCTTCGGCATCAGGTAGCCCACGCCGCGGATCGTCTGCACGATGCCGGGGTGGAGTTTCCTGCGCAGGTGGTGAAGGTGCACCTCGAGGGCGTTCGACTCGATCTCCTCGCCCCAGCCGTAGAGCCGGTCCTCGAGCTCGGCGCGGGTGAGCACCCTTCCGGCGCCGAGCATGAAGGCGTGCAGCAGCGCGAACTCCTTGCGCGAGAGCGGCCGCGGCTCGCCGCGCCAGGTGACGTCGCGCGAGGCGGGGTCCAGGGAGAGCGCGCCCACCACGAGCGTCGCGGCCGTGCTGCCGCCCGCGCGCCGGGTGAGGGCGCGAAGGCGCGCGGCGAGCTCGCCCATGTCGAAGGGCTTCACCAGGTAGTCGTCGGCCCCCGCGTCGAGGCCGGCGATGCGGTCCTCCACCGTGTCGCGAGCGGTGAGGATGAGCACCGGCACCGCGCTCTTTCGCCCGCGCAGCCGCGCCAGGACCTCGAGCCCCGAGCGGCGAGGCAGCCCGATGTCCAGGACCGCGGCGTCGTGGGCGCCGGACTCGAGCGCGAGGTCGGCCGCGACGCCGTCGCGAACCCAGTCCGCGACGAAGCCCTGCTGGCGCAGGCCCGCCTGGATCGCGTCGCCCAGCAGGGCGTCGTCCTCGACCACGAGAATCCTCACCGCATCCCCTCCCTCGATCCGGGAGAGTCTACGGCCGGCCGCGCGGGTCGTTCTTGCGCCCGGTCAGCATCGAGGCGGCGAGATTCTCGCGATGCAGCCAGCTCGCCACCGCCACGCCGGCCAGGTGCACGCCCACGACGGCGAGCATCGCGCCGGCGAGGAACTCGTGCGACTCCTCGAGCCACTCGCCGCCCAGGTCGTTGTAGACGGCCCAGCCCGAGGCCCCGGCCAGCAGGGCGAGGCCAAGGAGCAGGACGATCGCGACGGCGCCGGCCGGGTTGTGGCCCAGGTGGTGCTCCGGGTGGGAGGTGAGCAGCGAGCGCAGGTAGCTCGCGATGGCGGCGGGCCCGCGCACGAAGCTCGAGAAGCGGGCGTGCCGCGGGCCCACGAAGCCCCACAGCAGGCGGAACGCGACCAGGCCCAGCATCGTGTAGCCGAGCGCCACGTGCACGTCGCGCCAGCGCTCGCTCTCGGCGGTGAGCCACGCGCCGGCGAAGCAGGCGGCAAACGACCAATGGAAGAGGCGGACGAGGATGTCCCAGACCTTCACGGTGGCGGCCGCGGCGGGCTCGGCCGCGGGGGAATGCAGGACGGAGCTCATCGCGCCCTCTCCGCCCGGGATGCGGATGCCGCGTTCGGAATAGTCCCCCTTGTCCGCGCCCGAGTGGCAGGCGCCGCAGTTGGCGAAGGACTTCACCTCGGGCCGGCGCAGGACCTCGGCCGGCACTTCCTTGCGGTGCTCCTTCAGGAACCAGGGCGTCTCCGAGATCCGGAGCAGGGGCCTGCCGCCGGCGCTGCTCTCGCGGCGCCCGGCGTTCCTTTCCAGGAAGCCGAGAATGTCGGCGCGCGCGGCCGGCTCGATGCTCGCGTCGGAGCCGAAGTGCTTGTCCAGGCCGCCCATCACGGCGCGCCAGGAGGCGGCGTCGAGCAGTGCGGGCGGGTAGGGCACATGGCACGAGCCGCACTCCTGGCGATAGGCGGGATGGTCGACGCCGTACGCATGCGTACCGGCATGGGAGGTGAGGGCGTGGGAGGCGCTCGCGGCGGCGATCACGTACAGGCCGGCGAGTCGAAGGGCGTTGCGAAGGGTTTGCATGGGTTTCTTCCTCAGCGAAGGGTGATGAGCCAGGCGAGGACGTCGCCCTTTTCCCGGGCGGAGCAGGCGCGCCCCAGGACGTCGTTGCAGTTGCGCTTGAACCACTTCTCGGCCTTCGGGGCGCTTGCGAAGCGCTCGCTGCCGGCCGTGGGCGCGAGGGGCGCGATCGCCTTGCCCGTGACGGCGTGCTTGCCCGGGCCGGCCGGGTTGTCGGTGTGGCAGGACGCGCAGCTCCACTCGCGGCCGTGGCGGGCGGCGAAGAAGCGCGAGCCGCGTTCCGCGGAGAACCCGGCGAAGGCGGGGTCCTCGGCCCTGGCTTCGAGGCCGTAGGCGTCGCGGAGCTGCTCCGGGGTGCCGGCAGCGGCCGGGGCGGCGGCGGCGGCCGCGAGGCAGGCGCCTGCAATCAGGAGGGTGGGTCTCACGGGCATCCCTTTCGGTCGTTGGCAATGCCCGCATCGTGCCCGGCCATCCTTAACGCTCCCTTAACGGCTCGGGGAGGCATCCGCGGGACGCGGTGTCAGACACCGTGTCTGACACCGCGAACAAAGCGTCACGCGGGGGAGGAGTGGTCGCGGCTAGAGTATCCTTCCCGCCATCGTCCCGGGACCGCCATGCTCGCCGCCATGGAAGCACGCTCCGCCCAGCCTGCCCCCGCCGCGGGCCTTCGCCCCAAGGTGCTGCTCGTCGAGGACAACGCGCGCCTGGCGGCCTCCATCCGCGACTACCTGCAGAAGCACCAGGTGGACGTGCACGTGGAGGGCAACGGGCTCGCCGTCGCCGCCCGCATCGAGCGCCTGCGCCCCGACCTGGTGATCCTGGACCTCATGCTCCCGGGCAAGGACGGCCTCGCCATCTGCCGCGAGCTGCGCCGCACGGACCGCACGCCGGTCCTCATCCTCACCGCCAAGGGCGAGGACATCGACCAGGTGCTGGGCCTGGAGATGGGCGCCGACGACTACGTGGTGAAGCCCGTGGAGCCGCGCGTGCTGCTGGCGAGGATCGAGGCCATCCTGCGCCGCGCCCGGCCCGCGCAGGGCGCGCCGAAGGAGGCGAGGCTCGCCGCGGGGCGCCTGGAGATCGACGCCGGGAAGCGCAGCGCGGCCATCGCGGGCAGGACGCTCGAGCTCACCACCGGTGACTTCGACATCCTGTGGCTGCTCGCCTCGCGGCAGGGCTCCGTCGTCACCCGCGACGAGATCCTGCGCGTGGTGCGCGGCATCGACTACGACGGCCTCGACCGCTCCATCGACGCGCGCATCTGCCGGCTGCGGCGGAAGCTGCACGAGGCGGGAGGGGCCGAAGCCATGATCAAGACGGTGCGCTTGCGCGGGTACCTGTTTGCCGGCGATGCGTGAGGGGGGCTGCGAGACGGAGCGGGTGCGTGGGGTGTTTGTTTTTCCTTTTCGGCCGAGTGAACTTGCGATCGGGGATGACTTCGGGGACGGATCGACATAGGCGAGGGCGGTGGCTCTGCGGATCACCGTGAGTCGGCCGAAAAGGAAAAAAAACACCCGCACGCACTCGCGCTCCTGCGGCGTCGCAGCATTCCGACGCTTGCTGCGGCATCGTCGATCGGTGTCCGGCACCTGACCTGCTGCGGACATGCTTCGACTCTTCCTTCGCCTCTACCTCTTCCTCATGCTGCCGGCGACGGCGGCGTTCGTGGGGTTCATGTACCTCACGGACCAGGTGATGGCGCAGAGTGCACGCGGAGACGCAGAGGACGAGGGCGGGGCCGGCGTTCGACCGCGCGGAGAGGATCATCGGCGCGAAGGAGGTGCCGGACTGGCAGGGGCGCCTGAAGGAGATCGAGACGACGTTCCGCATCGAGCACCGCATCCTGCCGATGGCGCAGGCGGCCGACGACTGGTTCATGTCGCCCTCGGAGAAGGAGCGCCTGGCGGCGGGCGGGATCGCCTTCCGCGACCGGCCCGGCGGCGGGCAGGTGTACCTGAGGAAGCTGCCGGGCGGCGGCGAGGTGCTGCGCATCGAGTGGGTCGGGCTCTACGAGTACCTCGCGCTCTACTACACGATCATCGTGGCGCTGGTGACCCTCGGCCTCGCGCTCATCCTGCTGCGCTGGGTGAAGCCCCTGTACCGCGACCTCGAGAGCCTCACCGCCGCGGCCCAGCGCGTGGGCGACGGCGACCTGGGCGCGCGGGCGACGGTGGGCAAGGTCCTCCCTGGTCGAGCCGATCGCGGGCGCCTTCAACGCGATGACCGGGCGCGTCGAGCGGCTGCTGGAGTCGCACCGCGACCTGGAGCAGGGCGTGGCCCACGAGCTGCGCACGCCGCTCGCGCAGCTCAAGTTCGACCTCGAGCTCGCCCGCGAGTCGGGCGACGCGGCCGAGCGCGAGGCGCGCTTCGAGGCGATGGGCCGCGACGTCGCCGACCTCGAGGAGCTGGTGAACGAGCTGCTGCTGCTCGTCGAAGCTGCGCCAGGCGCCGCCCTACGCGCCGAAGGAGGTCCCCGCGCGGGTGCTGGTGGACGACGTGATCCGGCGCGCGAAGGACGAGATGCGCGCGACCGGGCGCCGGATCGACATCGAGGCGCCGGCCGAGCTCCCCGAGACCCTCACCTGCGACGGCAAGTTCCTCGCGCGGGCCCTCGCGAACGTGCTGAGGAACGCCGTGCGGCACGCGAGCGCGCACGTGGCCCTCACGGTGGTGCGGGCCGGCGGGCGCACGGTGGTGCACGTGGACGACGACGGCCCGGGCATCGCGCCCGAGGACCGCGAGCGCCTGTTCGAGCCCTTCATCCGCGCCGAGCCCGGGCGCGAGCGCGAGACCGGCGGCGTGGGCCTGGGGCTCGCCATCGTGAAGAGCGTCGCCGAGTGGCACGGCGGCGGCGCCAGCATCGGCGCCTCGCCCCTGGGCGGGGCGCGCGTGTCTATTTCCTGGTAGCGCCGGGCTTCTTCGCGGCCGGCTTCTTCGCCGGTTGCTTCTTCGCGGGCGCCTTCTTCGCGGGAGGCTTCCCCGGCGCATCCTGCTTCGCGAGCCAGCGCTCGAACTCCGCGACCGGAAGCGGCGGGCAGGCGAGGTAGCCCTGGTAGGACGAGCAGCCCTGCGCGCGCAGGAACTCGAGCTGCGCGGGGCGCTCCACGCCTTCGGCCACCACTTCCAGGCCCAGGCCGCGCGCGAGCCCGGTCACGGCGGCCACGATGGCCGCGCCTCCGCTCTCCGCCGCGCGCCGGTCGCCGCCGTTGATGTCGGCCACGAAGGACTTGTCGATCTTGAGCGTGTCCACCGGCAGGTGGCGCAGGTGCGACAGGCTCGAGAAGCCCGTGCCGAAATCGTCGATGGCGATGCGGAACCCCATTCGCCGGAGCTTCCTCAGGGTGAGGCTCACGCCCTCGACGTCCTTCACCATGCTGGTCTCGGTGATCTCCAGCGTGAGCCAGCTGGGCGCGCAGCCCGCCGTGGCGAGGACGTCCTCGAGCTCGGAGACGATCGTGGAATCGCGAAGCTGGCTCGCCGAGAGGTTCACGCTGATGGCGATCGGCCGGGTGCCCTCGGCGTTCCAGGCGGTGGCCTGGCGCGCCGCGACCCCGAAGACCCAGTGCCCGAGGTCGCGCATGAGCCCGGCTTCCTCCGCCACCGGGATGAAGGTCGGCGGCAGCACCACGCCGCGGCCCGGGTCGTTCCAGCGCAGCAGCGCCTCCGCGTGCCCCACGTGGCCCGTGACCACGTCGAGGATGGGCTGGTAGTACAGCTCGAACTCGCCCTGGCGGATGGCGCGGCGCAGCGCCGCCTCCAGCCCCAGGCGCTGGTCGCGGCGCTGCGCGAGGGAGCGCGAGAACGCGCGGTAGCTGTTCCGGCCCAGCTCCTTCGCGTGGTACATCGCCGCGTCGGCGTTCTTGAGCAGCGTCTCGGGTTCGGAGCCGTCCTCGGGGTAGACGGCGAAGCCCAGGCTCGCGCTCACCTGCACCTCGTGGCCCTCGATGGGGAAGGGGCGCAGGACCTCGTCCAGGATCTTCTGGGCCACGCGGTCGGGGCCGCCCTCGCTCTCGAGGTCCTCCAGCACGACGACGAACTCGTCGCCCGAGATGCGCACCAGCAGGTCCGACTGGCGCAGCGTGCCGCGAATGCGCCGCGAGAGGCTGCGCAGCAGCTCGTCGCCCACCTTGTGGCCCAGCGTGTCGTTCACGTCCTTGAAGTGGTCGAGGTCCAGGAAGAGCACCGCCATGCCGTGCCCGGAGCGCTGCGCGCGCGCGAGCGCTCCCGAGAGGCGGTCGCCCAGGACGAGCCGGTTCGGCAGCCCCGTGAGGCCGTCGTGGGTGGCCATGTACTGCAGCCGCTCCTCGGCCTGGATGCGGGAGGAGACGTCCTGCGCGAGCGACAGGATCGACACGAGGTTGCCGGCCTCGTCGCGCAGGGCGGAGTTGTGCCACTCGACCCAGATGACGGAGCCGTCCTTGCGGTAGTTGCGGTTCAGGTGCGTGGCCTGCGACTCGGGGCCGGCGATCAGGCCCTTGAACATCGCGTGGACCGCTCCGACGTCCTCCTCGAAGATCAGGCGCCAGTCCCAGAGCGAGCGGCCCAGGGCCTCGTCCGGGCTCCAGCCGAAGAAGGAGGTGGCGTTGCCGGACCAGCGCACGACCTTGAGCGCCGGGTCGAACTCGATCACGGCGAGCGGCGTGCCCTCGACGTGCGCCGAGAGGATGGAGTGCGCGCGGCGCAGCTCCTCCTCCACCGCCTTCTGCTCGTGGATGTCGCTCGTGGTGGCGTAGTAGCCGATCACCTTGCCCGCGGCGTCCCTGCGCGGCGTGTAGCGGATGTTCATCCAGCGCGAGCGCCCGTCGGCGAAGTCGATGACGCGCTCCTGGCTCACGGTCTCGCCCTCGAACACCCGGCGCAGGACGGGTTCCAGGCGCTGGTGGCGCTCGGGACCGAGCACCTCCAGCACCGTGTGGCCGATCACCCGCTCGTTGGGCAGGCCCACGTAGGCGAGGAGGGCGTCGTTCACGTAGCGGTAGCGCTGCTTCACGTCGACGTACGCCATGGGCGTCGGGATCGAGTCGATCACCTGGCGCAGCTCACGCTCCTTGTCCACGAGCGAAGCGCGCACCGCCATGAGGTCGTGGATGTCCGTCGAGACGACGTAGAAGCCCAGGACGCGGCCCGAGGCGTCCTTGCGCGGGGTGAGACGCACGCGGACCCAGCGCTTCTCGCCCGAGGACGCGTGGCGGACCTCGCGCTCGTAGAGCACCTCCTCGCCGGCGAGGACGCGGTCGAAGCCCGGCTGCAGGAGCGCGAGCTCCTCGGGGCCGTAGACGTCCTTCGGGAACTTGCCCAGCAGGAACTCGCGCGTGAAGCCGCGCGTGGCGAGGAAGAGGTTGTTCACGAAGGTGCAGCCGCGCTCGAGGTCGATGTAGACGATGGCCTCGGGGATGTTCTCGGCGAAGAAGCGAAGCTCCTCCTCCCGGGCGCGAAGCTGCTCCTGGGCGCTCTTGAGCTCCTGCACGTCGTGGCCCACCACGTACATGCCGCGCACCTTGCCGTCCGGCCCCGTGTCGGGCACCGCGCGGCCCAGGATCCAGCGCCGCTCGCCCGAGGGCAGGACCATCTCGCGCTCGTAGGTCGCGGTCTCCCCGGCCATCACGCGCCGCACCATCGGGGCCAGCTCGTCGGCGGCCTTCTGCCCGAGGACCTCGGCGGCGGTGCGGCCGACGATCTCCTCGCGCGTCTTGCCGCGCACCTCCGCGAAGGTGCGGTTCACGAACACGTAGCGCCGATCCGTGTCCAGGTAGGCGATGGACACCGGGACGTTGTCGGTGAACAGGCGCAGCTTCGCCTCCTGGTCCGCCAGGCGCTCCTGGGCCAGCTTCACCTCGTGGATGTCGGTGCCGACGATGTAGTAGCCGGCGAACTGCCCGCCCTCGTCCATGTGCGGCTCCAGGCGCACCTGGTACCAGCGCCTTTCGCCCTCGGGCGGGCCGGCGAGGCGCTCGTAGGTGCACGTCTCGCCGCGCATGAGGCGCTCGACGAAGGGGGTCGAAGAACTGCGCCGCGGCCTCCTCGCCCAGCACCTCCGGGACGGTGCGCCCGACGATGCTCGTCGGCCGGCGCCCCGCGGATGCTTCTCGAAGGTCTTGTTCGCGAACTCGTAGCGGAAGTCCGGCCCCACGAACGCGATGGCCTCGGGGATGTTCTCGGCGTAGAAGCGCAGCTGGCGCTCCTGCTTCTCCAGGGCCTCGCGCAGGCGCTTGTCGTCGTCGATGTCGATCATCACGGAGAAGATGCCGTGCACCTTCCCCGCGACGACGTCGGGCATCAGAGTCACGCGCACCCATCGCTGCTCGCCGCGGCCGTTCATCCCCAGGCGCTCGTAGACCACCTTCTCGCCGGATAGCGCGCGCTCGCACCAGCGGCTCGACCCGCTCCAGGACCGCGGCCGGGGTAGACCTCGTCGATCGTGCTTGCCCACGACGTTCTCGCGTGTTGATCTCCTGCGGCCAGTCGGGGCCGGGGGCATTGGCGAAGCGGAAGCGCCGGTCGGCGTCGATGTACGCCATCGGGACGCCGACGTTGTCCATGACGAGCTGCATCTCCCGCGTCTTGGCGAGGAGCGACTCCTGGAGGCGGTAGTCCTCCTCGATGTCCATGAGGACCACCAGCGCCCCGCGCACGGTGCCGGACTCGTCCTTGTCCGGGATCATGTAGCCGCGCACGCGGCGGGTCTCGCGGCCCGGCCAGAGGGCGGCGCGCTCGTAGGTGAGCGCCTCGCCCGCCCACGCGCGCCTGAGCAGCGGCAGGCTGTGCGCGACCACCTCGGCAGGCGCGAGCTCCTGGTAGGGCCGGCCGATCATCTCCTCCGGCGTGAGCCCCGCCCAGGCCGCGCTGTGGGCGTTGGCGAAGCGGATGACCCCGTCGCAGTCGAAATAGGTGACGGGGAAGCCGATCGTGTTGGTGATGAGGCTCAGCTGGCGCTCGCGGGCGGCCGTGGCGGCCTCGGCGTCCTTGAGGTGCTGGATGGGCATCAGGAAGACGGCGGCGCCGAGCACCTCCCGCTTGCCCCGCACGGGCGTGTAGTGCGCCCGCACCCAGCGGCCCTGGTTCGGGCCGTTGCGGGTCATGCGGTCGAAGATGACCGACTCGCCGCCCAGGGCCCGGGCGAGAGACTTGCGGCGGTCGTCGTCCGGGAGGTCGGCGAAGATCTGCGAGAGGGTGCGCCCGACCATCTCCCCGGGGACCTTCCCGAAATATTCGGCGTACTCCTCGTTGGCGTACCGGTAGCGCAGCTCCTGGTCGATGACGCAGGCCGGGAGCTCGAGCAGGTCGAGCCCGGGCCGCAGTTCGGCCAGCAGGGTTTCGAGCGCGTCGGGACCGCGGGTGGAGGGGGAGGTCATTCGTTGTTGTTTCTGCTTTTCCGGCGAGTTTACGGCGACGGCTGCATTGTCCCAAGGGGGGGCGGTAAACTGCTACGGATTAGTCCGCATCGCCCGCCGTTTCACCTGTAACGCCGCATACCCCCTCCCCGACGACCTGCCATGAACCTCCATCGACTCCTGCAAGAGCGCGAGGCCGCCTCGCGTCCCGTCCGCGTCGTCCTCGTCGGCGCCGGCAAGTTCGGCTCCATGTACCTTTCCCAGGCCAGGCGCACCCCGGGCATCCACCTGCTCGCCGTGGCCGACCTCGCCCCCGCGCGCGCCCGGGCCTCGCTCCTGCGCACGGGCTGGAACGAGGCGATGCTGGGGGCCGCCTCGCTGGAGGCGGCGGCGAAGGACCGCACCACCTTCCTCACCGACGACGCGGCCGCGGCCATCGCGCATCCCGCCACGGAAGTGGTGATCGACGCGACCGGGAGCCCCGCGGCCGGCATCCGGCACGTGCTCGCGTGCTGCGCGGCCGGCAAGCACATCGTGATGGTGAACGTGGAGGCGGACGCGCTCGCCGGCCCCATCCTCGCGCGCCTGGCGCGGCAGGCGGGCATCGTCTATTCGCTCGCCTACGGGGACCAGCCCGCGCTCATCTGCGAGCAGGTGGACTGGGCGAGGGCCGCGGGGTTCGAGGTGATCGCCGCCGGCAAGGGCACCAAGTACCTGCCGGCCTACCACGCCTCGACGCCCGAGACGGTGTGGGGGCACTACGGTTTCTCGCCCGAGACCGTGGCCAAGGGCGACTTCAACGCGCAGATGTTCAATTCCTTCCTCGACGGCACCAAGAGCGCCATCGAGATGGCGGCGGTGGCCAACGCCACCGGGCTTCGCGCCGCGCCCGGCGGGCTCGAGTTCCCCCCGTGCGGCGTGGACGACCTGGCGCGCGTGCTGCGCCCGAAGGCCGACGGCGGCCACCTGCGTCCATCGCGGCCAGGTGGAGGTGATCTCCAGCATCGAGCGCGACGGCCGGCCCGTGTTCCGCGACCTGCGCTGGGGCGTGTACGTGACCTTCGCCGCCGGGCACGAGTACGTGCGCCGCTGCTTCCAGGAATACGGCATCGTCACCGACCCCTCGGGCGAGTACGCCTCGATGTACAAGCCCAGCCACCTCATCGGGCTGGAGCTGGGCATCAGCGTGGCGAGCGTGGCCCTGCGCAAGGAAGCCACCGGGGCCGCGACCGGGTTCCGCGGCGACTGCGTGGCCACCGCCAAGCGCGACCTCAAGGCCGGCGAGATGCTCGATGGCGAAGGCGGCTACACCGTGTACGGCAAGCTCATGCCCGCCTCCGACTCGCTCAAGGCCGGCGGGCTTCCCATCGGCCTCGCGCACAAGGTGAAGCTGGTGAAGGACGTGGCGGCGGGACAGGCCCGTGGCGTGGAGCGACGTGGCCATCGACGAGACCGCGGAGGCGGTGAAGATCCGCCGCGAGATGGAACGCGAGGGCGCCGACGCATGAAGAAGGCCACGAAGCTCATCCACGGGGGACGCAAGGCCGCGCACACCCCGGGCACGGTGAACCTCCCCGTCGGCCGCGCCTCCACCGTCCTCTTCGATTCGCTCGAGAGCCTCGCCGAGACGCAGAAGCTCTTCGACGCGGGCGAGAGGATCGCCACCTACGGCATCGTGAACATGCCGCAGCGAAACGCCTTCGAGGAGCTGGTGTGCGACCTGGAGGGCGGCCACCGCGCGGTGACCGTGCCCTCGGGGCTCGCGGCGGTGGCGGTGGCGATCATGGCGGTCGTGAAGGCCGGCGACCACGTGCTCATGGTCGATTCCGTCTACGGGCCGTCGCGGCACTTCTGCGACCACACGCTCGCGAAGTTCGGCGTCGAGACCTCCTACTACGACCCGCTCGCCTCCGGCGACGAAGTGTCGGCCCTCATGAAGCCCAACACCACGGTCGTGTACGTGGAGAGCCCGGGCTCGCTCACCTTCGAGATCCAGGACGTGCCGGCCATCTGCCGCGCGGCGCACGCGAAGGGCGCCTTCGTGATCGCCGACAACGCGTGGGGCACGGGCCTCTACTACCCGGTGATGGACTACGGCGTGGACCTCGTCGTGCAGCCGGCCACCAAGTACCTGGGCGGGCACTCCGACGTGATCCTGGGCGCGGTGGTGGCCAACGAGCGCGCCTGGCCCTTGCTGCACGCCACCTCGCGCGACCTGGGCCAGACCACGAGCCCGGACGACATCTACCTCATGGTGCGCGGCATGCGCACGCTCGCCATCCGGCTGGAGAGGCAGGGCGCCGCGGCCCTCGAGATCGCGAAGTGGCTGCAGAAGCGCCCCGAGGTGAAGCGCGTGCTGCACCCGGCCCTCGAGAGCGATCCGGGGCACGCGCTCTGGAAGCGCGACTTCAAGGGCGCCTGCGGCCTCTTCGGCGTCGAGCTGCAACCGTGCACGCGCGAGCAGGTGGCCGCGCTCATGGACCACCGCGAGCATTTCGGCATCGGCTACAGCTGGGGCGGCTTCGAGAGCCTCATCGTCCCCGCGAACCTGCGCCACGGCCGGCAAGTGCGGCCCTGGGACGGCGGCCCGCTCATCCGCCTGCACATCGGCCTGGAGGATCCGGCGGACCTCATGGCCGACCTCGACGTGGCCTTCGCGCGCTGGCGGGCCGCCGCCTGATGCACGCGACGCCCGAGATCCGGGAGGCGCTCGAGCGCGCGGTGATGGACGCGACGCGGGCGGACTGGTCGCTCACCGCGACGCAGCCCGTCTCCGGCGGCTGCATCCACACGGCGCTGCGCCTGGAGGGCGAGGACGCCTCGGGCAAGACGAAGCACTTCGCGAAGCTCGCGCCCATCGAGCGCGTGCCGATGCTCGCCGCGGAGGCCGAGGGGCTCGCGGCGATCCGCGCCGCCGGCGCGGTGCGCGTCCCGGCCGTCCTCGCGCAGGGCGACGACGGCGAGATGGGATGGCTGCTCCTGGAATGGCTGGAGCTCGTGGGGCTCTCCGCCGCATCCGGCGCGACGCTGGGCGCGGCGCTCGCCGCCCAGCACCGCCTGCCGCAGGCGAAGTTCGGGTGGGAGAAGGACAACTTCATCGGCGCCTCGCCGCAGGAGAACGGCTGGAGCGAGGACTGGCTCGCCTTCTGGGGCGACAAGCGCATCCACGCGCAGCTGCGCATGGCGATGAAGAACCGCTACCCCTCGAAGATGATCGACCGCGGCGAGCGCCTGCTCACGGACGCCGAGGCGTTCTTCCGCACGCACAAGCCGGTGGCCTCGCTCCTGCACGGAGACCTGTGGGGCGGCAACGCCTCGGCCCTCGCCGACGGCACGCCCGTGGTCTTCGATCCGGCCGTGTACTGCGGCGACCGCGAGGCCGACCTCGCGATGACCGAGCTCTTCGGCGGCTTTCCCAAGGACTTCTACTCCGCCTACCGCGCCGCCTGGCCGCTGGACGAGGGCTACCCCGTGCGCCGCGACTTCTACAACCTCTACCACGTGCTCAACCACGCCAACCTCTTCTCGGGCAGCTACGTGGAGCAGAGCGCGCGGCTCATCGAGCGGCTCATCGCCGAGATCCGGTAGGGATGAAGCTCGCGCTCGCCAAGTGGGCGCTGGGCCCGCTGCTCCTCGTCCAGGGCAAGCGCGTGCGGCGGGAGACGCCGGTGCTGCCGGAGCCCGCGGGGCCTCGCGAAGGCGCGGCGGGCGAGGGGCCGGTGCTGCGGCTCCTGGTCGTGGGCGATTCCGCGGGCGCGGGCGTCGGCGCGAGCTCCCAGGACGAAGCCCTCACGGGCCGCATCGTGGCGGGCCTGGGCGGGCGCTTCCGCGTGGAGTTCCGGCTCGTCGCGCGCACGGGCGCCTCGACAGCATCCACCCTCCGTCACCTGGAACGCATCGACGCCTTCCCCGTCGATGCGGTGGTCACATCGCTGGGCGTGAACGACGTGACGGGGAACGTGGGCGTGGCGAAGTTCCTCGAGCTGCAGTGCCGACTTCACGAGCTGCTGCGCGAGAAGTTCGGCGCGCGGCTCATCCTCGCCTCCGGCCTGCCGCCGATGGACCGCTTCCCGGCCCTGCCGCAGCCGCTTCGCTGGTACCTGGGGGCGCGCGCGCGCGAGCTGGACCGTGCGCTCGCGCGCGCGTTACCCGACGGCCATGGCGCGGAGTACCTGAAGTTCGAAGGCGAGCTGGACGAGGCGCACATGGCGGCGGACGGCTTCCACCCCGGGCCGGCCGTGTACGAGGCCTGGGGCGCGGCGGCGGCGCGGCGGATCGGCGCGGCCTTCGCGCAGCCCTGACCGGCGCATTCCGCGAACCCGCGTAACATGCGGTACGGGCCGCTTCGCACGGGCCTGGATACCGCAACCATCGAGAAGCCGCTTGCCAGGTTACAAGGTCGAGACGAACACGCACCACATCGGGAAGTTCGACTACCAGGTGCGTGCCCTATCGGACCGGCAACAGTACTCGGACCCTGACGGAGAGGCGGAGCGCGCCGGCGTGACCGCCGCCTCGTGGCCGCTCTTCGGCGTGCTGTGGCCCGCGGGCGTGGCGCTCGCGGAGGCGATGTGCGAGATCCCCATCGAGGGACGCAGGATCCTGGAGGTGGGCTGCGGGCTGGGCCTGGCGAGCCTGGTGCTTCGGCGCCGCGGCGCCGACATCACCGCCAGCGACCACCACCCGCTTGCGGGGGCGTTCTTGCGCCACAACACGGACCTCAACCGCCTTCCGCCGATCCCCTTCTGCCAGGCGTCGTGGGGCGGGCCCGACCCGGGCATCGGCCGCTTCGACCTCCTGATCGGCGCCGACGTGCTCTACGAATACGAGCACCCGCGGCTGCTGGCGGAATTCCTCGCGCGGCACGCCAAACCCACGGCGCAGTTCGTGATGACCGACGCGGGACGCGGGCACTGCGGGCGCTTCAGCGCGCGCATGCAGGAGCAGGGCTACACGCGGGTGGAGCGGCGAATCCAGTTCGGGGGCGGGTGGCCGCCGGGGGCGGGAGGGAGGATTCTCACCTACGACCGGACGGGGCCGGCCGTCGGCTGCGGTCGTCTAGGGAGCAGCCAGATTCCGGAGCGTGAATCAGGCGACGTCCTGGATGCGACGGGCAAGGATCGGCCGGCGGTCGGCGGCGGAAGCGCCTTTCCATCCTCGCGGAAGATGGCGATCGCCTCGTCGACGACCCGGCAGAGCTCGTCGAACACGGCTCGTTCGATCCGGGCCGTGAACGCCGCCCGAGGATCAGGCCCGGGGAAGTGCCCACGTAGCACTGGTCCTCCTCGGACCACGCGACGATCTTCGATCGCGTACGCTGAGCGCTTGTGCCTTCATCTTCCGGTCGACTCCGATCGCCTGCCGTCGAGGAAGCTGCTACGCGATCAATTCTCGCACTTTTGGTGGCATGGCGGATGCCTCAGCGGTCCAGCGGGCTCACCACGCCCGCGGCCACCCCGGTTGAGGACGTGCGTGTAGATCATCGTGGTGCTCACGTCCTTGTGGCCCAGCAGCTCCTGCACCGTGCGGATGTCGTAGCCCGCCTCCATGAGGTGCGTGGCGAAGCTGTGGCGAAGCGTGTGCGAGGACACGGGCTTCGCGATCCGCGCCTTGGCCGCCGCCCGCTTGATGCGCGCGCTGGAAGGTCTGGTCGAAGGCGTGATGGCGGCGGCGGATGCCCGTGCGCGGATCGACCGACAGGCGATCCTGCGGGAAGACCCACTGCCAGCCCCACTCGGTGCCCGCCGCCGGGCTTCTTGCGCGACAGGGCATCCGGCAGCTCCACGCCCGGAACGCCCGCCGCGCGGTCCGCGCGCGTGGATCGCGCGAACGCGATCGAGGTGCGCCGTCATCTCCTCCACCAGCGAGGACGGGAACATCGTCATGCGGTCCTTCGCGCCCTTGCCCTGGCGCACGATGAGCTCGCGGCGCGCGAGATCGACGTCCTTCACGCGCAGGCGAAGGCACTCCATGAGCCGCATGCCGGTGCCGTACATGAGCCTCGCCATGAGGGCGTGCGTGCCCTCCAGGCCGTCGAGGAGCGCGTGGACCTCCGCCGCGCGTGAGCACGACCGGCAGGCGCCGCGGCCGGCGGGCGCGAACGATCTCGCTCGATCCACGGCAGCTCGATCGCCAGCACCGCCTTGTAGAGGAAGAGCAGCGCCGCCAGCGCCTGGTTCTGCGTGGAGGCGGCGACCTTGCCGGTCGTTGGCGAGGGAGGAAAGGAAGGCGGTGACGTGCTCCGCGCCCAGCTCCCGTGGGTGGCGCCGGCCGTGAAAGCGGACGTAGCGCACGACCCAGTGCACGTAAGTCTCCTCCGTGCGGCGGCTGTAGTGGCGGGCCCGAATCTCCCGCCTTAGCTGGTCGAGGAGGCGCGGCGGGCGGGGGCTGACGAATAATCCGGTGGGGCTGCGGTGTTTGTCATCGGCGTTATCGGACAGGTCGATGACTTTCCGAACGCCGATCAGGGACTTGCCGTTGACCGGTTGGCTTCCGATAGACAGAATGGATGCGTTATCAATCAGCGGCGGCGGATTATCGGGCGCTATCTCCCCGAACACCTGTCGCCCCAATATTAGTTAGAGCATCCAAGATGGAGCGATGATCGCTTTGTTGCCATTTTCGAATGACCACCCGCCATGGCCAGGTTCGTCATGAACGGAGTCATCCATGTCACATCGAATCTGCGACCACACTGCGACGAGATCGTCCTCGGTGGCGGACTCGCAATGAGCAGGTGGCCATTCATTGGAGACCTGCGGGTACTCGACGTCGCATCACAAGGGCGGCGCAATGACGACTCATCGAAGGTGACCCGACTACTTCCAGAGCCGAGAGGCGCCTACAATTGGCATGTGAGCAAGGCGCTACCGAGCCGGCGAGGTAGTCGTGTGAGGTGCAGCGCGCTGCCTAACAACGCGTTCGAGCGGGCCGTGGGCCATCGTGGGCCGCGTCTGTCGCGCGGCACGGCCATCGTGGCCGGCCGCTCAACTAGGTCGTTAGACAGCAAACCGTGGGCCGCGACGCGAACCTTGAGCGACTGGCTCGGAAAGGCGTAACCGCCTCGAGATGGAGGTCGGTGAACGATCGGCATTCTGAAAGCTCCGCTTCCTGGCGTCATCCCCGCCAGAAGTGGTTATCGTTGATGCAGACGTCAAAGGAAGGCGCTCGAGCGTTTGACCTGAACTCATGGCGGCTTCCCGTGACGGTACTGCCGCTCTTGAGGGCGTGGGCTGGTCTATGAGCAGTGCCGACCGGCTCTGGAGCTAGGCGGCCTATCTCGGAATCGCTAGACGTAGAGCGGGCCGTGCAGAGTTACCCGCGCATCTGCATGCTCGTGGACGTTTGATTCGCACTATCATGGACAAGCGCATGCGCAGCAAGCGCTTCGATCGGCACAATGCAGCTGGCTCGCAAATAGGGCCGCTACGTCATGCATGTCCATGCGCGAGACATGATGCTGTCTAACAACGCGTTCGAGCGGTCCGTGGGCCATCGTGGGCCGCGTCTGGCCGCGGCATGCGGTCATCGTGGCCGGCCGCTCAACTAGGTCGTTAGGCGTCCCGGAGGCGTCGGCGTAAAATGACCACTCGTTCCATAGGAGCACCCGCTATGAAGTTCGAGCTTGAGTGCGAACGCGAGGAAGACGGCCGTTGGCTTGCTGAGGTTCCGCAATTGCCCGGCGTTCTTGCCTATGGATCGACTGCCGACGAGGCCATGTCCAAGGCTGAAGTTCTGGCATTGCGCGTTCTTGCCGATCGTCTTGAGCACGGCGAGAGCCGCCCCCACTCCATTTCGTTCAACGTTGCCGCTGCGTGAGCCAGTGGCCCTCGACGAAAGCCCGCCGCCTGTTTGCGGCGTTGCTCGACATCGGGTGGCAGGTCAAAAGGCAGTCCGGGTCACACCGCACGCTTAGTCGCGAAGGTTGGCCTGATTTCGTCTTCGCATTTCATGACGGAGAAGAAATTGGTCCCAAGATGCTCGCCCGTGTCGCCAAGCACACCGGACTCCGGTCCGAAGACCTCTAGGCAACGGACGCCTAACAACGCGTTCGAGCGGGCCGTGGGTCATCGTGGGCCGCGTCTCGCGCGGCAATGCGGTCCGTGTGCGGCCGCTCAACTAGGTCGTTAGACCTCACTCCCTCAAGTGGACACCGCAAGTAAATCGCCCGTCGCCAGCGGATTTCTCATCACCTCGGTAGTACTAGCTGCGGTGTTGCTATTCGGCGTGGCGACAAGCGGCGCCGAAATTGTCTACTTGGGCGGCATCGTCGGGGCAATGGTCGGCGCGCTCTTTGGGTTCGTCTACGTAGTTGTCAGTCGCGACGCACCAACGATGAAGGCCGTCGGAGCATTGGCACTTTTGGTAAATGGCGCAATATTCGTGTGGCTTTGTGCAGCGTGGATGCAATGGATCAAGTGACGTCTAACAACGCGTTCGAGCGGACCGTGGGCCATCGTGGGCCGCGTCTGGCCGCGGCACGGTCATCGTGGCCGGCCGCTCAACTAGGTCGTTAGAGATCACCAAGTGACGTGGCGCAGCCGTTTCCATCATCTCAAGCACCCGAAGAAGCGTCCGCCTGTGAAGCAGCCGCGCAATTATTTCAAGGTCAGCAGTTGGCCGAGCTTCTCCAGGGTATTTCTCATCATAGCCATTCGAAAGCTCAGCACCGAGGAGTTCTTGGCAGTCGGTCCCGCGCGCGCTCTCTACAGACGAAAGCGCCTCAGAGCCGTAAAGTTGTATCAGCGTCGTTTCGGGGATGCACCGGCAATCAAGACATACTCGGCCCATCACGCACCAATGGGGTAGCAAGGTGATCTCTAACAACGCGTTCGAGCGGGCCGTGGTCCATCGTGGGCCGCGTCTGTCCGCGGCCGAGGCATCGTGGCCGGCCGCTCAACTAGATCGTTAGGCGTCATGAAGCTCCGGCCCGCGGTTATAAACGACGCCCCGCAGTTGGCGGCGCTAATCGCGTCGTTTCAAGCACTGCTGACCGTCGATCGAGAAGGCCGCGGAGCCGAGCAGTTCTTCGAGTCTGTCTCGGAACAGGCAATTCGCGGCTACATTGCATCCGAGCGTTACAAGTACATTGTCGCGGATGTGGATGGAAGCGTCGCGGGATTCGTCGCTGTCCGGGGATCTGAGTCATCTGTTTCATCTGTTCGTGACTCAAGCACACCAGGGGAATGGCCTGGGTCGCTCTCTGTGGAACGAGGCGCTGCGCCACATTCTTGAGAAGACGGGTCCGAAACAAATCACGGTCAACTCAAGTCCCAATGCGGTTGCCTTCTACGCGCACCTTGGTTTCACGCAGGCTTCCTCCCCAGTCGAGAAGCACGGAGTAGTGTTCATTCCCATGCGGCTGACAACCACGCACAATGACGCCTAACAACACGTTGGAGCGGACCGTGATTCATCGTGGGCACGCCTTCCGCGCAATGAATTGCGTGCTCGGCGGCGCGCAATGGCGGCCGTGGCCTGCCGCTCAACTCGGTCGTTAGATCGCAATGGGAAACGTCACCGAGTCTACGAGCCGCGGTGTTGCGTTTGGGAGGCTCTACTTTGCAGCCATCGGAGTCTCGCTGCTTGGGATCGGCATCGCTTCATTGTGGTTCTTCGATGCTCCGGCGAAATGGCTCTCGGGGTCGCTCGTCGTGCCGGGGTTTGTTAGCCTGCTCTACGCTTTCTCGAAATCTGGACACGCCGTGGCAGATTCAGCAAGGACACTTGTCGAGGACTTCGATGAATGATCAATTGCGATCTAACAACGCGTTCGAGCGGTCCGTGGGTCATCGTGGGCCGCGCCTGGCCGCGGCAATGCCGTCGTGCCCGGCCGCTCAACTAGATCGTTAGGCAGCATGTGAGCAGCGTGGACATTCGAACGCTTTCACCAACGGACTCGCTAGAGGAACTGACGCGTCTGCTTCACGCTGCATACGCGGGGCTTGCCGAGATGGGGCTGAATTACACAGCAGTGGATCAATCTGTCGAAATCACGAGAGAGCGGGTGAATGCCGGCGTCTGTTTTGTCGCCGTGACCGATGGAGAGATCATCGGAACAATTGTCGTCGAGGGTCCTGCCGATGATCCCGAGTGTCCATACTTTTCGCAACGCCACGTCGCGAGCGCTCATCAACTGGGGGTACTCCCATCACATCAACGGAAGGGCGTGGGATCCCGTCTCCTGGAGCACGCCGAGTCATGGGCGCGTGCTAGTGGATATTCGGAGCTTGCGTTGGACACGGCGGAACCGGCCCAAGACTTGGTTGCGCTCTATCAGCGTCGCGGCTATGAGCACGTTGGCTCCTCGCAGGGTCAAGGCAAGGCGTATCGGAGTGTTTTCATGTCGAAGAAGCTGGAACATGCTGCCTAACACCGCGTTCGAGCGGGCCGTGAACAAGTGTGGGCCGCGTCTCGCCGCGGCACGGCGGTCGTGTGCGGCCGCTCAACTAGGTCGTTAGGCATCATGTACAAGCTCGTGGTGGCATGCGTCGGCGTCCCAGGGAATCGGGCGTCGAAGCTGCAGCCGACATCACCGAAGAATTCGCGAAGCATCGCACCTGGTGGCAAAACGTCTCATGCACCTGGGATGGCACTCGCCTCGTCTTATCTGCCGAGATTGACTGCGATCCGACCGGAGACGCGCTGATGGACGAGTTCTCTGATTGCGTTTGTGCCTACGTTCCCGGCACATTCGACAGTGCAATACGGCTGGTATCAGTCGAAGAAACATGATGCCTAACAAATCATTGGAGCGGACCGTGATGCAGTGGGGCCGCGCCGTCCGCGCAATAGATTGCGTGCGCGGCGGCGCGGAATCGGCATCGTGGCCGGCCGCTCAACTCGATCGTTAGCAGTCAGATAGGAGATACCGTGGTAATTCGAACAGTCGCTGCAGTCATGCTTACCGTCATCGCAACTTGCAGCCAGGCAGCGACAACTCCCGCCGAAGGCCGGAAGTTCTTTGACGGTTACATGCAGCTCAATGACGCCTTCGACCCCGCGGTAGCGGATCTCTACACCGATGCGAGCAAAGTCAAAGCCCTTCGGAGATACCCAGGCGGCATGGACCGAGTCATTGAGATCGCTGGGGCGCAATGGCGCTCTCTGCTCGTGAGCTCCATGCCCCTGGCCAAGGCGAAGGGCGATTTGTCGCGCTTTACCAATATTCGCGCGGAAGCCGAGGGCGACAGAGTCCGGGTCACCGCAGACCGTTACTCGGTACTCAAGTGCTATACGGACAAGAACTACTACATGCTCGTTGCGAAGGATCCCACTGGACGTCTCTATGTGGCGGAGGAGTACTTTGAGAACCAACCGCAATCTGACTGCTAACAACGCGTTCGAGCGGTCCGTGGGGCAGCTCGTAACCTGTCGCCACTCTCGCGGCTGGTTGGCCCTTGATGTACCGGGGCCGGCCGCTCAACTAGGTCGTTAGACGTCATACGGAGAAGGCACTGTGGATGCCAGCACGATCGTCGGTTTGATCGTCGTCGTCGGGGTGGTGGGGCTTCTCGTGGTCAACTTTGCCAAGGCCCGCCACATGAATCTCGCCGAGATGCTCGCTTTCGCGATTCAGGCAAAGGCGACAGAACTGAAGCTCGAGGTGGGCGAGCCGATTGTTTTGGTTACGCCAACTGGCGTTCGCAGGGTTTTCGGCCCCACGTTGAAGATGGCCGACTATGAGACATTGATTCTGGGGAGGCTTGACGCGTTCCGGCGTCAGGAACTCAGCGCGGGCGGCCGCTGCGAATGGCAGTTCGAAGAAAAGGGCATCGGCAAGATCGAGGCGCAAATCGAGTCGAACAAAGCCCACCTTTTCCTGCCGCGACTAGAGAAATGACGTCTAACAACGCGTTCGAGCGGACCGTGGGCCAACGTGGGCCGCGTCTCGCGCGGCAAGGCGGTCGAAGTGCGGCCGCTCAACTAGGTCGTTAGATCGCATGAATACGCAGAAGTGGATCGCATGTGCGCTTCTCGCCTCATGGGCGCTTCAGATGTCCCACTTCTGGTACGTGCCCACGGACGTTGCGGAGGAAATCGCTCAACACCTGTCGACAAAACCCAGCGCAGCTGCAGTGACGGAGCTAGCAAACGGCTTGTGGCTCTCGTGGGTACTCCATGTCCTGTGCATCAGTCTGGGAATTGCAGCCGCCGTAGCGATGCTTCGCGACAGCTGGAGGTGGCGAGTATTGAACTTACTAGCTGCCATCGCATATATAGTGATCTTTAATATCTACTTCTGGCTTCCTACATGGTTCGGCCCACTTCTAGCGCTCGGTGATCGAGCGGCTTCGCGAGGATTATGGCTTTGGGACAGGCCGCGCCTTGTATTCGATGTGTTGGTCTTCCCTGCGCTATTGGTGGCGGCTGTGGTCTATGCAGCAGTTACCCTTCGGAGACGGGGAGCACGACGCGATGCGATCTAACAACGCGTTCGAGCGGTCCGTGGGTCAGCGTGGGCCGCGTCTCGCGCGGCAAAGCGGTCCGAGTGCGGCCGCTCAACTAGGTCGTTAGACGTCAACAAATGCCGGGGCTCGCGGTGACATTGAACGGTGCGCGCTTGGCGGCGATTTCAACGGAGGGCTCGAACGTATTGAGCGTTCGGGTTCACGGCGACCTAGTCGGGCCTGAATTTGCGTCCATAGACGTATCGGGAGGACTCTACGGTGAAGGTGAAGGAATACACCTCATCTGGGTTGACGAACGTGAGATCGCGCCTGGAGACGAAGTCGAAGTGGCGCTCCTGGAATCCGTGGAAACTTCTCACCCAGGTAAGACGATCGAAGAGCTTTTTCCGGACGAACTGGAACCGATGGGTCCGTGGCAGCCGCTTGAAAAGGTCTTCCTTGATCTTTCACGTCAACCCAAAGTACGCGACCGCTTCTCCTTTCATGTACAAGGCCCCGAGGGCGACGTTTCTGCAACGACCATTCCCGAGGACCACAGCTTTGGCTTTTCCGTTCTTTGGAATTGGATGCATCCCGAGAGAGCGCGAGTATCGTTATCTTCGAATTCTCTAGAAGGCATCGCGAAGAGGGAGGGCGGGACGGAACATGCCAACTTCTTGCTGCATTACGGTCAAAGCGTCAGAGTTGCGTGTTGACGTCTAACAACGCGTTCGAGCGGGCCGCGAAATGTCGTGGGCCGCGTCTCGCGCGGCAACGCGGTCTGTGGTCGGCCGCTCAACTAGGTCGTTATACGGCATGAACACGGACGCCGACACAACGATTCTTCACCTTGGCCTTATGGAGTGGCTCGCCGAGAGCTTGGCTGGTAACTACCTTGCTATCTACCGGCACACATATGATCAACTGGCATTTGGCAGCTGGGAAGTGGTTATCGGCACCCATTACAAAAGGCGGCAGATTATCTGGGACGGAAAGTGCGCAACGCTCTCAGTGTCCGAATCGGAGTTTGTGAATTCTGGCGCGCCGCCGAACTGGAGAAGTATTCGGACGGTTCAGTGCAATGGCGACTCACAAGACAAAGTATTTGATTTGTTGTTTGATCTCGCGCGCGAAATCAATGCCGTATAACAACGCGTTCGAGCGGTCCGTGGACCAGTGTGGGCCGCGTCTCGCGCGGCACAGCGGTCGGTGTGCGGCCGCTCAACTAGGTCGTTAGACAGCTTCTTGAACACGGCCGCGAACATCGAAGCGAAGGACGATCGCTTGGTCCAACTCATGGATGAGGCGACCGATATCCTGTCACAGTGTGTTGTGCCCCTTTTCTCCAATGTTGGTGAGCACCCGTCGCAGGTAGGCAGCGGCTTCTTTGTCCGAGCAGGTTCAGTGACCTTCCTGGTATCCGCGGCCCACGTTCTTGAGCAAGGGGCATCCCTGTACTACTACGTCAAGCCAAACGAGATTGCCAATCTCTCTGGCGTGGTTAGGTTGAGCAAGTGGAGTGGCGACAGAGAGCGCGATCCTGTCGATGTTGGCGTCCTCAAGCTGACCAAAAGCGTGCCTCCCTATCCAGAGGTAAATAAGCTTGCATTGGACGTGTCCTATCTCCGGCCCGGCCTGGTGCCCAGGGCAGGGAAGGTCTATTCAATAATCGGGTTTCCGGCGACACGCAGTAAGGTCAATCGCAAATCTAAGCAGGTATCGTCTACCGCGTACGCCTTCCGCAACCGTTCACTACCGGACAATGAATACGCGGCACTAGGCGCAGACCCGATTACCCACGTTGTACTTTCTATGGATCTCCGAGACGGAGTTGACTCGATGGGTCGTCAGCGTACGTTTCCGAAGCCTCAAGGAATGAGCGGGTCACCAATCTTCATGCTGCTGGACGAACAGCCAACGGTCGAAACGCGGTCATTTCCGATTGTTGGAATTGGAACGAAGTACCGCAAGTCGCGTCGTGCCCTTATTGGAACGGACGTCGATATTGCGCTCGCAATGATCAATGAAGCTGTCTAACAACGCGTTCGAGCGGTCCGTGTGGCAGGGTTGGCCGCGTCTGGCCGCGGCACGGTCATCGTGCCCGGCCGCTCAACTAGGTCGTTAGGCTGCAAATGGACATCTCGAAGGTTTTGGCATCGGCAGTTCGGGTCAAAGCCACCGAGGTGAGGGTGGAGGCTGGCGAGCCAACCCAGCTAATGGTGAGTGGTCAGATCCGGACGCTCTTTGCGTCGACTGTGAGTGCACCTGAATTCGAATCGGGGGTTGTCAAGCGGCTCGGCGCATTTGCGCGCGAAGAACTGCGGACGACGGGGCGGTGCCAGTGGCAGTTCGAAGAAAAGGGAATCGGGAAGATTCAGGCGGAAGTTGAGCCGAGTAAAGTGCGGTTTCTGTTGCCCACGCCCTCGGAGACCGCAGCCGCAGAACCACGCTCGAGAGGCGACGCGGCCGCCGAATCGAAGCGCAGTGGCCTTCTGGGCAAGTTATTTGGCCGAAAGTGAGTACGCTTGCAAGCTAACAACGCGTTGGAACGGACCGTGAGGTATCGTGGGCCGCGTCTGCCCGCGGCACGGTCATCGTGGCCGGCCGCTCAACTGGGTCGTTAGGCATCTGAGGACGCAATGGCGAAACGGGTCGCGGGGGCGTTCATGTTGGGCTGGGCAATTTCCATGGTGCCGATGTTCTTCGTTGTCCGGCACTTTGAGAACGCTAACGTCTTTGACAGCATTGGAACTTGGTACACGCTATACGTTGCCGCCGTGTTCTCGGTTCCAGTTGGGCTTGCGGTGGCACTGGGTAGCGCCGTATTTGGGCGGCGTGCGAGCGGTCGACAATGAATCGTGCGTACTTGGAGGCAGCAGATGCCTAACAACGCGTTCGAGCGGTCCGTGGTGCAGCGTGGGCCGCGTCTGGCCGCGGCACGGTCATCGTGGCCGGCCGCTCAACTAGGTCGTTAGACCGCATGAGCGTCGTCATCGAAATTCGTCGACCAGGAGCGCCTTTTGAGGCAGCGGAGCTCAAGCGCGTGGCCAGTTCACAGCAGGGGCTCTCGTTCGCCGGCGATCGGTTGAATTGGACCTCGCCGGGTACGAGTGCAAGCATCACATTCAACGTCACGCCTGACGAGATTTGGACCGACGCCCCCAACATGGCGACAGGGGAGGGGTTGGACTTCCTGAAGCATCTCGCCAAGACGTTGGGCGCTGCCGTGTACTGCGAAGGAGAGCCGCTGGCCGACCCTCCCTCGATAGCGGGCCAGCCAGCCGTCACGCCAGCCAAGACCGCGCTCGGTTTGCTTCTCGTTGTGTTGACCGCGCCGTTCCTTCTCGTGTGGGCCATCATTCGGCTGCCGTGGGTGCTTTGGCAGATCAAGCGGGGAACGAAATAGGCATGCAGTCTAACAACGCGTTGGAACGGACCGGGAAACGGCGTGGGCCGCGTCTGTCCGCGGCCGGGGCATCGTGGCCGGCCGCTCAACTAGGTCGTTAGGCATCTCCAGGAGACGCCGTGCCAAGTAAACGCAAAGTCGACACTGGTTTCTGGAATCGAGCCGATGCGCACATTCACCTGGCCAACGAACAATGCAATGACATCGGCGCAGGAAAGGTCAGCGCCTCCTTGTTGTATGCCGCATCTCGGTTCAATGCGTTCATCGTCGCATCTCAGGCGGCCGATGCTGCCGGGCTACGAGCCACAAAGCAGGAGGCGCTCGAATACTTCACCGAGGAATTTCGCAAGATGCTTGATGAGAATCTGGACGACTACATCAAACACCACAAGAAGTACGTCGGTGGAAAGCAAAGAGATGCCTAACAACGCGTTCGAGCGGTCCGTGGGCCAGTGTGGGCCGCGTCTGGCCGCGGCATGGGCATCGTGCCCGGCCGCTCAACTAGGTCGTTAGACCTCACCGAAATGACGCCTGTGGAGCGCATTGAACAGAGCCGGGCGAAGCGCGAGCGGGATCGCCAGTGGCGAAATTGGGCCCTGGGTGTCGGGGCCGTCCTATTCCTCGCAGCTCTTATCGTTCGCCCACTATCAGTCGAACTAGGTTGCGCCAGCTTCGCGGTGTTATCTGCAGGGGCGTTCTTCCACGGTTTGTCGAGGAGAGAACATGGTGAGGTCTAACAACGCGTTCGAGCGGTCCGTGGGGCAACGTGGGCCGCGTCTGGCCGCGGCAAGGCGGTCGTGCCCGGCCGCTCAACTAGGTCGTTAGACAGCATTCGACGCTCCGATGAACTGTCCCTATTGCGCCCACGTCTTCCCCCTAACTTGGCGGCGCTACTGGAGTGCCCCATTTGGCAAGCATATTTGTCCCCAATGCGGCCGCAGATCGACGCTAGGCTCCGGCATCGTGTACTGGGCACTATATGTTCCAGCAGTGACGCTTCTGCCCATTGTTGGGGTCTTGCTTGGGGCCATCTTGTACGTCTACTTCGTGCCTCCTGAATGGTCTAAGGATCCAATCGAGGCATATTTCGATGGAGTGATGTGGGCCGTAGCGATGCTAATGGCCGCTGTACTGTTCTTTCCTGCTGACCGTTGGGTTGATGAGCACCTTAGAGAGTTGCAGCCGATGCGTGGGGATAAGAATGCTGTCTAACAACACGTTCGAGCGGTCCGTGAAACATCGTGGGCCGCGTCTCGCGCGGCAAGGCGGTCCGTGTGCGGCCGCTCAACTAGGTCGTTAGAGATCACGAAAGGAACGCCGTGCGATTTGTATACGTCCTCGTCCTGCTAATGATGGCGTCTGTGTGCGCGGCTGCCGATAGAAGCGCAAAGGTGCGAGACCTACTTCAAGCCCAGGGACTTCTGGAAATACTGGAAGAACAACTTGCATCTGGGAAGGAACAAGGTCGAGAACAGGCAAGCCAAATGCTCGGCTCGATTTTGAAGCGACTTGACCCACCACAAGAGTTTCAGAAGCGATTCAAAGGAGCGGCTGACAAGTTCATCGCCGAAATTGAGTCCCCGTTTACAGCAGATGACGTTGTTGAGCAGTTCGCAAAGTCATATGCACCGGTCTTTTCGGACTCGGAACTCGATCAGCTTCTCACCTACTACAAATCGCCACTCGGACAAAAAGATGTCGCGGCTACCAAGAAAGCTTTGCCGATTGTCAGCGCATATTTTGCCGAGCGGTATCAACCCATACAGCGACGCGCCGTACAGAACTACATCGCGGAACTTGAGAGAATCGTCAAGGAATGCAAGTGCACGAAGTGATCTCTAACAACGCGTTCGAGCGGTCCAAGGGCCAGTGTGGGCCGCGTCTGTCCGCGGCAAGGTCATTGTGGCCGGCCGCTCAACTAGGTCGTTAGGCGTCATGAAGCTCCGGCCCGCGGTTATAAACGACGCCCCGCAGTTGGCGGCGCTAATCGCGTCGTTTCAAGCACTGCTGACCGTCGATCGAGAAGGCCGCGGAGCCGAGCAGTTCTTCGAGTCTGTCTCGGAACAGGCAATTCGCGGCTACATTGCATCCGAGCGTTACAAGTACATTGTCGCGGATGTGGATGGAAGCGTCGCGGGATTCGTCGCTGTCCGGGATCTGAGTCATCTGTTTCATCTGTTCGTGACTCAAGCACACCAGGGGAATGGCCTGGGTCGCTCTCTGTGGAACGAGGCGCTGCGCCACATTCTTGAGAAGACGGGTCCGAAACAAATCACGGTCAACTCAAGTCCCAATGCGGTTGCCTTCTACGCGCACCTTGGTTTCACGCAGGCTTCCTCCCCGGTCGAGAAGA
>CAWGOH010000005.1:0-17101 GCA_963824135.1 uncultured beta proteobacterium
CTGCTGGGCTTCGGCCTGGGCTTCGCGACGATGATCCCGGAGGTGGAGGGCGTGAAGTACATCGCCTTCCTGGCCGGCGGCACCATCTGCTACACGACGATGCTGGCGGCCTCGTTCGAGGCGCTCTACTCGGGCTTCGCGCGCATGCACGTGCAGCGCACCTGGGAGGGCATCATGAACGCGCCGGTCTCCCTGGAGGACGTGGTGCTCGCCGAGTGGATCTGGGCCGCCTCGAAGAGCCTGCTCTCGGGGACCGCGATCCTGCTGGTGGCGATCGCGCTGGGCCTGTCGCAGTCGTGGACGATGGCGTTCATCGTGCCGCTCGCGTTCCTCATCGGCCTCGCCTTCGCCGGCATGGGCCTCGTGATGACGGCGTTCGCGAAGAGCTACGACTTCTTCACCTACTGGTTCACGCTGGTGCTCACGCCGCAGATGCTGCTGTGCGGGGTCTTCTTCCCGATCTCGGGGCTGCCGGGGTGGGTGCAGGCCATCGCCTCGTCGCTGCCGCTCACGCACGCCATCGCGATCGGGCGGCCGCTCTTCCTGGGCCAGTGGCCCGACTCGGCCCTGCTGCACGCGGGGGTGCTCGCGGCCTACGGCTTCGGCGGCTTCGCGATCGCCCTCACGCTCTTCCGCCGCCGCCTCCTCGCCTGAGCAACGGTGCAGGTTACTTTGCGGGTTGCCTCGGCCGAGGCAACCGCAAAGTAACCTGACACCGTTGCTCAGGCGCGGGCGGCCTTGCGGGCGGGCGGGGAGACGAAGAGGACCTTGCCCAGCGCCTTGCGGTTCTTCACCACGTCCTCGAGGGTGTAGCGGCGCAGGGCGGCGTAGAAGGCGTCGACGGCCTCCGACAGCGCGAACTTGAGCTTGCAGTCGGCGGTGATGGCGCAGCAGTTGGTGTCCTGCTCGAAGCACTCGGCGGGGACGTCGCCGCCCTCGGTGAGCTTCACCACGTCGCCCACGTTGATCGCGGTCGGCACCTTGGCGAGCCGCAGGCCGCCCCCGCGCCCGCGCAGGTTCTCGAGGTAGCCCTCCTTGCCCAGGAAATGCACCACTTTGGTGAGGTGGTGCTCGGAAATGTCGTAGGCCGAGGCGATTTCGGCGATCGTGGCCCGGCCTTCGGGGTGCGCGGCCACGTACATGAGGACGCGCAGGCTGTAGTCGGTGAAGGTCGTGAGGCGCATGGAGGAGGGTGGTCGCTGTCGTCGGAGGCACTGCGGGCGTGGATTCGATCCACCGGATTAACCCGCATGCTACATCCAGCTTACACCGGTTGCACCTCTCGTCCTTCCGGGCCCGCAAATGCAAAGGCCCGCGCGCGGCGGGCCTTTCTTCCTGGTGAACCCGGTTCATGTACCCGGTTCATGAACCGGGTTCGCGAACCAGGTACGGTCAGCGGTACTTGATGGTGCAGCCGTAGGGCGAGTTGGAGGCGTTGGAGACGGGCTTGCCGGCCTTCATCTCGTCGAGCGCGACGGCCACGAAGTTCTTCGCGGTCTTCACGTCCTCGAGGTTGGCGGAGCGCTTGTCGTCGATGGCGCCGTTGTAGGCCACCTTGCCGCTGGGGTCGATGACGTACATGTGCGGCGTCACCTTGGCGCCGTAGGCGAGGCCCACCTTGCCCGGCTCGTCCATGACGAAACGCGTGGGGGCCGCGCCCGCATCCGCCAGCGCCTTGGTGAGCTGCGCGGGCGACTGGTAGTCCTGGTGCCCGGAGTTGGTCGAGTTCACCGTGAGCCAGACCACGTCGGCGCCGTACTTCTTCTGCAGGGCCTGCATGTTGCCGCTCTTGTAGTGCTTCTGCACGAAGGGGCAGCCGAAGTTGTGCCACTCGAGGACGACGGTCTTGCCCTTGAAGTCCGCGAGGCTCACGGGCTTGCCGGCCAGGTCGGTGGCGGTGAAGGCGGGCGCGGGCTGGCCCACGACGGCGGCGGCGAGGGCGCTGCCGGCGAACAGCAGGGCCACCGTGGTCGCGATGGGCACGACGGCTCGGCTAGCGCGCTCCCCTCTCCCTTGGGAGAGGGGTTGGGGGTGAGGGTAGGGAGGCTCTCTTCATGGGGGTCTCCTGGATCAGCGTGGGTTGGAGTTGGCGACGGCCGCCTGCTTGGCTGCAGGCAGCTTCGAGATCTCGTCGACGACGAGGGACGCGGTGAGCACCTCGGGCAGCAGCTTCGGCTGCGCCTGCCCGGGCGCGTAGAGGGCGTAGACGGGAAGCGCGTTGCGGCCCAGCTCGGCGAGCGCCGCGGTGATGCGCGGATCGTGGTTGGTCCAGTCGGCCTTGAGCGCCACGACGCCGCGATCGGCCAGCGCCTTCACGACTTCCTCGCGGTTGAGCGCCACGCGCTTGTTCACCTGGCAGGTGACGCACCAGGCGGCGGTGAAGTCGACGAACACCGGCGTGCCGGCGGCGCGAAGCTCCGCGAGCCTCTCCGGCGACCACGGCTGCCAGGCGATCTCGCCGGGCTTCGCGGCGGAAGCGGCGCCTGCGCTGCCGGGGGCCGCGACGGCACCGGGCCACGCAAGCCACAGGCCCGCGGCCGCGAAGAGCGCCGCGAAGACGAAGCGCGCGAAGCCCTCGGAATGCGCCCAGCGCCCGTAGATCCACGCGCCGATCCCGAGGACCAGGAGCCCGCCGAGCAGGGCCACCACCGCGTCGTTGCCGGCCTGCGCGCCCAGCACCCAGGCGAGCCAGATCACGGTGGCGAAGAGCGGGAAGGCCATCACCTGCTTGAAGGTCTCCATCCAGGGGCCGGGCTTCGGCAGGCGCTTGAGCGCCTTCGGGAAGAACGAGAGGGCGAGCACCGGGAGCGCCATCCCCGCGCCCAGCATCGCGAACACGGCGAGGGAAACGGCCGCGGGCTGCGCGAGCGTGAAGCCCACCGCCGCGCCCATGAACGGCGCCGTGCAGGGCGTGGCGACCACCGTGGCCAGCACGCCCGCGAGGAAGGCGTCGGCGTAGCGGCCCTGCGCCGAGACGTTCGAGGTCATCGACTGCGCGAAGCCGCCCCACTCGAAGACGCCGAAGAGGTTGAGCGCCATCAGGAAGAAGAGCGCGGCGAGCAGCGTGACGAACGCGGGCGACTGCAGCTGGAATCCCCAGCCGAGCTCGGCGCCGCCGGCGCGAAGCGCGAGGAGGAGCCCCGCCAGGGTGAGGAAGGAGACGAGGACGCCCAGGGAGAACACGACGCCCTGCATCCACAGCGCGCGCGCATCGCCATGCGCGTGGCGCACGAACCCCATCACCTTGATGCCCAGCACCGGGAACACGCACGGCATGAGGTTGAGGAGGAGCCCGCCCGCGAGCGCGAAGACGAGCGCGAGGGCGAGGCTGCCGCCCGCTTCGCCCGCGGGCGCCCCGACGGGCTCGGCCACCGCCGGAAGCGCGGCGACGACGGGCATGGCGAGCTCCACGGCCTTGCGGCCGGCGTGCCCGGGCCAGGCGCTCTCGGCCACGAGGAGGCCCGCGGCCTCCTTCACGCCGGCGGGAACGGGCTCGGCGAGCTTCACCTCCAGGCGGAAGCCGTTGCCGTCGCGCGCGAGGACCTGCGGCGCGGGATGGTCCACGAAGTTCTCGCGGAAGGGGAAGAACGCGACCTTGGACGGCGCCACGCCGCCCGCGGGCGGCAGGACGCGCAGGGTGAGCTTGTTCCCCGCGATGAGGGATTCGGCCGTCCAGCCGGTGACGGCGACGGGAAGCCGCGTGCGCGCCTTGGTGAAGAGCGAGGCGTTGCCGGAGGCGGCCGGCGCATCGCCCGCGGCCACCGCGAAGGGCATCTCGAGCGTGGCCTTCTCGGGGATGCAGATCTCCTTGCAGACGAGCCAGTCGGCGTCGGCCTTGATCGCCACGGGGCCGGGCTTCGCGTCCAGGGGCGGGGTGAGCTCGACGAGGAGCAGCACCTCGTCCGAGTAGCCGTAGTTCATGAGGGGGCCCACGCGCTGCCCCTCCGGGTAGGGCCACTGGATGGGCCCGGCCTTCCAGCCCTCGGGCAGCGTCCAGCGGATCTTCGTGGGCAGGCCCGAGTCGCCCGGGTTCCTCCAGTAGGTGTGCCAGTGCTCGTCCATCTTCAGGCGCAGGCCCACGGTGGCGGGCTTGCCCGGCAGGGCGGCGACGCTTTCGGCGACGAGCTCGGCCTCGACGCGCTCGGTGCGCACGGGCGCGGCCTGGGCGGCCGGGGCCAGGGCGAGGAGGAGGGCGAGTGCCGGGAGGAGTCGGGACATCACGGTAGAATCTCGGGGAACCAACGCATAGAGCCGCGTCCGGGAGGGAAGTTCCTCCCCGCAAGCCCTCCATTCTACGGTGTCCGACACCGCCTCCCCATGGCCACGCTGACCCGCCGCAAGGCCTCCCCCGCCCCCACCGTCGAAATCGCCCGCAAGGACCCCTCGGCGGTGCAGTTCTTCGCGACCTGCCCGCGCGGTCTCGCGGCAGCCCTCGCCGAGGAGCTCGCCGCGCTGGGCGCCACCGACGTCAAGGCCGGCGACGCGGGCGTGGATTTCGAGGGCCCCTTCGAGCTCGCCTACGCGGTCAACCTGGAATCGCGGCTCGCCACGCGCATCCTGGTCCGCATGGCCAAGTTCGACTACCGCAACGAGAACGACATCTACGAGGGCGCCAAGCGCATGCCCTGGCACGCCCACTTCGGCGTGGACCGCACCTTCAAGGTCGACACCAACGCGGTGAAGGCGCCCGTGAAGAGCCTCGACTTCATCACGCTCAAGGTGAAGGACGCGGTCGCGGACGCCTTCCGCGAGGCGCTCGGGCGGCGCCCGGACGTCTCCCCGCGCGAGCCGGACGTGCGCGTGCACGTCTTCCTCGACGCCAAGTGGTGCACGCTCTACCTCGACACCAGCGGCGAGCCGCTCTTCAAGCGCGGCCGGCGCGACAAGACGGGCGAGGCGCCCCTCAAGAAGAACCTGGCCGCGGGGCTCCTCAGGCTTTCCGGATGGACGCCCGGGCAGCCGCTCCTCGACCCCATGTGCGGCGCGGGCACGATCCTCATCGAGGCGGCCGAGATGGCCCTGGGCCTCGCGCCCGGCCGCGGCCGGCCCTTCGGCTTCGAGCGCCTCACGCGCTTCGACGCGGCCGCCTGGGAGAAGGTGAAGGCGGCGAGCCAGGAGCGCGCGCAGCCCGTGGCGCCCAGGCCGATCTACGGCTCGGACCTCTACGGGCGGACGGTCGACGGCGCGCGCGCCAACCTGCGCGACATGGGCCTCGAGGAAGCGGTCACGCTCAAGCAGGCGAACACGCTGGAGCTCTCCGCGCCGGCGCCGGCGGGCTTCCTGGTCACCAACCCGCCCTACGGCGTGCGCCTGGGCGAGAAGGAGGACCTCGCGAAGTTCTACCCGGAGCTGGGCCACCTCCTCAAGCAGAAGTTCGCCGGCTGGACCGCCTACATCTTCTCCGGCGACCCGGACCTGCCCAAGCTCATCCGACTCTCCGCCACGAAGCGCACCGTGCTCTACAACGGCGCCATCGAGTGCCGCCTGTACGAGTACCGCATGGTGGCCGGCGGCAACCGACCCTGACCGCGCTCCTCTTCCTCAAGCTCGCGCTCGTTCCCTTCGCCGTCTGGCTCGCGAGCCTCGCGGCGCGGCGCTGGGGCCACGCGGTCTCCGGGTACCTGGGCGGCTTCCCGATGATCGGCGGGCCGATCACGCTCTACCTCGCGCTCGACCACGGCCCGGAGTTCGCGGCGCGCTCGGCGCTGGTGACGATGGCGGCGGTGGCCGGGCAGGCCGCGCACATGCTCGCGTTCTCCGTCACGGGCCGCGCCGTGGGCGCGATCGCCGGGCTCTTCGCCGGATGGGCCGCGTTCGCCGCGGTCTCGGCCGGCGTGGGCGTGCTGCCCCTCACCCCGGTGTGGGCGCTCGCGATCGCCGCTTCGGGCCTCGTGGCGATGGCCCGCTTCCTTCCGCACCCGAAGAGCGCCACGACGCTGCCGGCCATCCCGCCCGCGGAGCTGTGGCTGCGCCTCGCCGCGGCCCTGGGGCTCGCCGCCGCGATCCTCTTCGGCGCCAGCGCGCTCGGGCCCACGCTGAGCGGGATCCTCCTCTCGATGCCGATCACCGGCTCGATCATGCCGCCCTTCACGCTGGCCCTCTACGGGCCGGACGCGCTCGCGCGGCTGCAGCGCGGCTTCATCACCGGCCTCACCGGCTTCATCGCCTTCTTCTTCACGGTGAGCCTCGCCGTCATTCCGCTGGGCACGGTGGCGGCCTTTTCGCTCGCGACGGCGGCGGCGGTGGCGAGCGTGGCCATTTTCTCGAGCGCGAGACGGTGGAAGACCCGAAGCGCGCGCGGCTGATCTGCCTCAACACATTTTTCCAGCCCCGGCCTAGCCTGTAGTTTCAATGAACGGACCCATCATGCCGCTGGCGGGCGTGAGGCGGCGAGCGGTTCTGCCGCGGCCGATCCGCACTCTCGTGAGGAAACTGCCCCGCGTGCCCTCGTCGGCCGTCGTGGCGGCGGTCCTCAACCTGATGGTGAGGCGGCGCCTGCCGGTGCGCGTGTTCGAGCACCTGGGCGACCGGCCCTTTGCCATCGAGGTGCGCGACGCGGACCTGGTCATGGCATTCCGCTACTCCGGACGGCGGTTCGTGCCCGTGCCCGCGGCCGGCGAAGCGGCGCTGCGCTTTCGCGTGAACGCCTCGGACTTCGCCACGCTCGCCGCGCCCGAGGACGAGCCCGACGACGGCCGCTTCCTGCACGACCTCGTGGTCGTGGGCGACCCGGAGATCGCGGGCGAGGTGCACGACGCGCTCGAGGGCATCGACGTCCATCGCACGCGGCGCATCCTGCGGCGCGCCCTGCGGATGGCCCAGCGCGAGGCCGATCGCGGCTGAGCCGCGCGCGGCTTTCTTCGCTTTTCCTGATCTGCAACAAGGAAATCGGGTGGGGGCGGGCTAGCCTCACGGGTTTCCCTCCCGCCCCCCGGAACACCTGCCATGAACGCGGTTGCCCTTCCCCAGGCGGCGGCACGGCCGATGAAGCTCGTCTGCCCCGCCGGCACGCCCCCGGCGCTCAAGGCCGCCGTGGACAACGGCGCCGACGACGTCTACCTCGGCTTCAAGGACGAGACGAACGCGCGCAACTTCGCCGGCCTCAACTTCGACGACCGCAGCCTGCGCGAGGGCATCGACTACGCGCACCGCAAGGGCGTGAAGGTCCTGGTGGCCCTCAACACCTATCCGCAGCCCGGAGAGCTGGCGCAAGTGGCAGGCGGCGGTGAACCGCGCCGCGGGGCTCGGGGTGGACGCGATCATCGTGGCCGACGCGGGCCTGCTCGCCTACGCCGCGAAGACGCATCCGCAGCTTCGCCTGCACCTGTCGGTGCAGGGCTCGGCCACGAGCCACGAGGCCATCAACTTCTACCACGAGCGCTTCGGCATCCGGCGCGCGGTGCTGCCGCGCGTGCTCTCGGTGGAGCAGGCCGAGAAGGTGATCGGGCGCACGCCCGTGGAGATCGAGGTCTTCGGCTTCGGCAGCCTGTCGATCATGGTCGAGGGGCGCTGCGCGCTCTCCTCCTACGCCACCGGCGAGTCGCCCAACACGCACGGCGGCTGCTCGCCGGCCAAGAGCGTGCGCTGGGTGCAGCAGCCCGGCGCGCTCGAGTCGCGCCTGGGCGGCGTGCTCATCGACCGCTTCGGGCCCGAGGACCACCCGGGCTATCCCACCCTGTGCCGCGGCCGCTTCGTGGTGAACGGCGACACCTACTACCCGTTCGAGGAGCCCACGAGCCTCAACACGCTCGAGCTGCTGCCGCGCCTGCGGCGATGGGGGTGGCCGCGATCAAGATCGAGGGGCGGCAGCGAAGCCCCGTGTACGTGGAGACGGTGACGCGCGTCTGGCGCGAGGCCCTGGACGCCTGCGCCCGCGACCGCGAGCGCTTCCGCGTGAAGCCCGCGTGGCAGGATGCGCTCGCCGCGATCTCCGAGGGCCACCAGTGCACGCTGGGCGCCTACCACCGGCCCTGGAAATGAAGGCGGCGACCATGAAGCTCTCCCTCGGACCTCTCCTCTACTACTGGCCGCGCGAGGCCGTCCTCGCGTTCTACCGGGAAGCCGCCGCCTGGCCCGTGGACACCGTGTACCTCGGCGAGACCGTGTGCTCGCGCCGGCGCGAGCTGAAGCTCGCCGACTGGGTCGCCATCGGCGAGACGCTCGCGGCCGCCGGCAAGGAGGTGGTGCTCTCCACCTTCGAGCTGATCGAGAGCGACGCCGACCTGCGCACGATGCACTCGGTCGCGGGCCAGGGGGTCTTCCGCGTGGAAGCCAACGACATGGCCGCCGTGCGCGCCCTGGCCGGCAAGGCGCCCTTCGTCGCCGGCCCCTTCCTCAACGTCTACAACGCCGCGACGCTCTCGCTCCTCGCGGACCTGGGCGCGACGCGCTGGGTGGCGCCCGTGGAGCTCTCGCGCGAGGGAATCGCCGCCGTGGTGGCCGAGGGTCCCGCCGGGATCGAGACGGAGGTCTTCGCCTACGGGCGCCTTCCGCTCGCGGTCTCGGCCCGCTGCTTCACCGCGCGCTACAACAACCTCACCAAGGACCACTGCGAGTTCCGCTGCATCGATCACCCCGACGGGCTCGCGCTCGACACGCAGGAAGGCCAGCACTTCCTCGTGCTGAACGGCGTGCAGACGCAGTCGGCCAGCGTGCAGAGCCTGGCGCCCGAGATCGATTCCGCCCGCGCCGCGGGCGTGGGGATGCTGCGCCTCTCGCCGCAATCGACGAGGATGGGCGAGGTGGTGGCCGTCTTCCGCGAGGCGGCCGACGGCTCCCTCGCCCCGCGCGAGGCCGCCACGCGCCTGGCCCCGCTGATGCCCGCGGCCGCGTGCGACGGCTACTGGCACGGAAAGCCGGGCATCATTTCGGAGTGGGAGCGCGTTCGCGAGCGCCTCCCCGGATAGGAGAGCCGCCCATGAACGCCGCCGCCAATGCCGCCCGCCGCCTTCCGGCCCCCGTCCGCGCCGTGGGCCGGCGCCTGCCGCGGCTGCCGGCCTCGATCGCGTTCGCCACGGCGCTGAACCTCACGCTCAGGCGCAAGTTCCCGGACGACGTCCTCGAGCGCCTGGAGGGCCACACCTTCGCGATCGTCGTGGAGGACGCCGGCGTGGAGATCCTGTTCCGCGTCCGCGGGCGGCGCTTCGTGCCGGTGGCGCAGGCGGCCGAGCCGTTGCTTCGCTTCCGCGCCGTGGCCTGGGACTACGCCGGGCTCGTCGCGCGCGAGGCCGACCCGGACACGCTCTTCTTCAACCGCCGCCTCGTCGTCGAGGGCGACACGGAGATCGCGCTCCTGGTGAAGAACACGCTCGACACGATCGACATCCCGCGCACCCGGGGGATCCTGAAGCGCGTGCTGCGCGCCGCCGCCCCGGGGGATCGCTGAGGCGCGGGCGCGGGCCGGCGTGAAGAACACCGTCGCCACGGCGCTCATCGACGCCCTTGCCGAGGCGGGCGCGCGGGAAGTCTTCGGCATCCCCGGCGATTTCGCGCTGCCCTTCTTCGACGCGCTCGAGGCGAGCGGGCGGCTGCCCCTCTACACGCTCTCGCACGAGCCCTCGGCGGGATTCGCGGCCGACGCGGCCGCGCGCATGCGCTGCGCGCCCTCGGTGGTGGCCGTCACCTACGGCGCCGGCGCCTTCAACGTCGTGAACGCCGTAGCCTCGGCCTACGCGGAGAAGTCGCCCCTGGTCGTCGTCTCCGGCGCGCCCGGGGCGGGCGAGCGCGGCTCGGGCCTGCTGCTGCACCACCAGGCGAAGACGCTGGAGTCGCAGTACGAGATGTTCGGCCAGGTGACCTGCGACCAGGCCCGTCTCGACGACCCCGCGACCGCCGGCGAGCGCATCGCGCGCGTGCTCTCGAGCGCGAAGCGCTACTCCCGGCCCGTCTACCTCGAGTTGCCGCGCGACACGGTGGACGCGCCCTGCGCGCCGGTGTGGGCCGCGACGCCGCCGCCCGTGGACCGCGAGGCGCTCGCGGCGTGCGCCGGCGAGATCCTCGCGCGGCTCGCGGCCGCGAGCTCGCCCGTGCTCCTGGTGGACGTCGAGGTGCGCCGCTTCGGCCTGGAGGAGCAGGTGGCTTCTCTCGCCCGCCGCCTTCGCATCCCGGTCGTCACCACGCTCATGGGCCGGGGCCTGCTGGAGAACGCCGACGCGCCGCTCGTGGGCACCTACCTCGGGCTCGCCGGCACCCCGGAGGTCTCCGCGCTGGTGGAGGATTCCGACGCGCTGCTGATGCTGGGCGTGATCCTCTCCGACACCAACTTCGGGGTCTCCGCCCGGCGCGTGGACCTGCGCCGCGCCATCCAGGCGCTCGACGGCCGCGTGACGCTCGGCTTCCACACCTACCCGGACATCCCGCTCGCCGCGCTCGTCGAGGCGCTGCTCGAGCGCGCCACGCCGCTCGCCTCGGCGCAGGCCGTGGCCCCCGTCGAGGCGCCGCGCGGCCTGTCCCGCGACGCATCCGCCGTGGAGCCCCTCGACATCGCGCGCGCGGTGAACGACCTCATGGACGCGCACGGGCGCATGCCGGTCGCCACCGACGTCGGCGACTGCCTCTTCACCGCCATGGACTTCGTGCAGACGGACCACGTGGCGCCGGGCTACTACGCCACCATGGGCTTCGGCGTGCCGGCGGGCCTGGGCGTGCAGGCCGCGAGCGGCCGGCGGCCCCTCGTGCTGGTGGGCGACGGCGCCTTCCAGATGACGGGGCTCGAGCTCGGCCACTGCGCGCGCCACAAGTGGGACCCCATCGTGATCGTGATGAACAACGGCGGCTGGGGCATGCTCTCGGCCTTCCGCCCCGGCGCCGCCTACAACGCCCTGGGCACCTGGAACCTCGCGCGCGTGGCCGATGCGCTGGGCGGCGCGGGCCACCTCGTGCGCACGCGCGCCGAGCTCGCCCAGGCGCTCGACACCGCCGTCGCCAACCCGGGCCGCTTCCACCTCCTCGACGTGCGCATCGCTCCCGGCGTCCTTTCGCCCACGCTGCGGCGATTCGCGGACGCCATTTCCGGGCTTCAAGCGTAGGTCCGGCGTTTCCTCGGAGTTCGCGGCGAAGGAGGGGGTTGGGCGGGGCTGGCGATGACGGTTGCGATTCCGGAGCGCGCAAGCGTGACCGTCCGGATGGGTGCCCAAAAAGTCGAGGTCCGCCAAACACGTCGGACCTCGACTTTTTACCCATCCAATGTTGACGGCGCTGCGCTTCGTCAACCTTGACGGTCGCGCGCTACGGAATCGCAACCGTCATCGCCAGCCCCGCCCATCCGCGTTCGCAGCGTGGCGCATTCGGCGGCGGACCCTCGCGAGGCGGCGTCGAATGGCGGTCCGGCGTGTCGCATCTTCGGCGCTGTGTCCACGGAGTGCCGGCGCAGGCGCTGGTCGAATGGTCGATCGAATTCCGTGGCAGGCGACCGTCGCGGGCGACAAAGCGCAGCGCCGTCGCCATTAGATGGGTGGAAATTCGAAGGACGACGTGTTTGGCGGCCTTCGAATTTCCGGGCACCCATCCGACGGTCACGCTTGCCTGCCCCGGAATTCGATCGACATTCGACCAGCGCCTGCGGTGCCTCGACCGGCCCCGCGCTGGCAGCCTACTTCCCCGCTCTCCACGTCCACTCGACGAGCGCGTCGAGCGCCGGCTGCGCGCGGTTGGCGTTGTCGTGGTTGACGAGCATCACGACGACGCGCCGCTCGCCTCGCGAATCGAGGACGTAGCCGGCGACGGCCTGCACGCCGGTGAGCGTGCCGCCCTTGAGGTGCGCCTGGCCCGCGAAGGCGCCGTTCTTCGACTTGAAGGTGCCGTCGACGGCGAAGAGGGAGAGGGAGGAGATGAGCTCGGGCATCACGGGGCCCGACCATGCCGCGCGCAGGACCGCGGCGAGGGTGCCCGCGGTGATGCGCTCGGCGCGCGAGAGCCCCGAGCCGTTCTCGAGCACGAGGCCCGGCGCGGCGATGCCCTTGGCCGAGAGCCACTCGCGAACGAGGCGCTCGCTGGCGGCGGCTTCGCCCGGCGCGCCCGACTTCTCGGCCGACAGGGTGAGGAAGAGCTGGCGCGCCATCACGTTGTTGGAGAACTTGTTGATGTCGCGCACGAGGGCCGCGAGCGGCTCCGACTCGAAGCGGTGGAAGAGCACGGCGCCCGCGGGCGTCGTGCCGGCGCGCACCTTGCCGACGAGGCGCCCGCCGGCCTCGCTCCAGAGCCAGCGGAAGGCCGCCTCGGCGTAGCGGTCGGGGTCGAAGAGGGCGAGCGGCCAGGCCTTCTCGCCGCATTCGGCGGGGTAGGTGCCCGTGAAGAGCACGGTGGCGAGGAGCCCGTTCTCCTCGATGTCGTACTTGAGGCCCTTCCTCCAGTTGTTGCACGGCCCGGCCACCGCCTTCACGCGGCTCGCGACCTGCACGTTGGGAAAGTCCGGCTCGCCCACCACGCGCACGCCGGTGCCGTCGGGCACGAAGCGGAAGTCGACGGCCTTGAAGTTGAGGAGCAGCGCGTCGGGGCCGACGTTGTAGGCGCGCCGGACCTCGCCGTCGAACTTCGAGGGGTCGTGCGGGACGGGGGCGAAGAACGAGCGCTCGAGGATCACGTCGCCGCGGATCTCGCGCAGGCCGCGCGCGCGCAGCTGGCGCAGGAGCTGCCAGAGGCGCTCGTAGGTGAGCTTGGGGTCGCCGCCGCCCTTGAGGACGAGGTCGCCCGCGAGGACGCCGCCGGACAGTTCGCCCGCGACCAGCACGTCGGTCTTGAAGGCGTAGGCCGGGCCCAGGAGGTCGAGGGCCGCGTAGGTCGTCACCAGCTTGATGGCCGAGGCGGGATTGAGCGGGCGGTCCGCGTTGAGCGAGGCGAGGCGCGGGCCGCCGCCCGCGGGCTCCACCACGGCGCCCACGGCCGATTCCGGCACCCCGGCGCGCGCGAGCGCGTCGCGCACCGGCCCCGGGAGCTGCGCCAGGGCGAGCGCGGGGGCGAGGGCGAGCGCGGCGAGGAGCTTCCTCATGCCGGCTTGCCCAGCTCGTCCGCGATGGCGCTCGCCGCGCGCACGAGGATCGCGAAGGATTCGTCGTCGATCGCGTAGGGCGGCATGAAGTACACGGTGTTGCCGATGGGGCGAAGGAGCGCGCCGTGGCGCATCGCGATCTCGAAGGCGCGTGGCGCGAATTGCGCCTCTTCCGTGGCGACCTCGAAGGCCCAGATCATGCCCAGGCGCCGCCAGTCGCGCACCGCCGGGTGCCGGGCGAGCGCCGCGGCCACCCCGTCGAAGCGCAGCGCCTTGGCGCGGTTCGCCTCGAGCACGCCCTCGCGCTCCAGGATGTCGAGCACCGTGCAGGCGGCGCGGCAGGCGATCGGGTTGCCCGTGTAGGAGTGCGAGTGCAGGAAGCCGCGCGCCACGTCGTCGTCGTAGAACGCCCCGTACACCTCGTCGGTCGTGAGCACGCAGGACAGCGGCAGGTAGCCGCCCGTGATCCCCTTCGACAGGCACAGGAAATCGGGCGCGATGCCTGCCTGCTCGCAAGCGAACATCGTCCCCGTGCGCCCGAAGCCGGTCATGATCTCGTCGGCGATGAGCAGCACGTCGAAGCGCTCGCAGATCTCGCGGGCGCGCTTGAGATAGAGCGGGTGGTACATGCGCATGCCGCCCGCGCCCTGCACCAGCGGCTCCAGGATCAGCGCCGCGACCGTGTCCGACTCGTCCTCGAGGAGCTTCGCGAGCGCGCCGGCGGCCTCGATGGCGCAGTTCTCGCACTGGAATTCCTTGCTTCCGGCGTGCAGCGCCGGGAAGGGGGTGACGAGGTTGCGGTGCAGGAGCGGCCCGTAGGCTTCGCGGAAGAGCGCCACGTCGGTCACGGAGAGCGCCCCCGCGGTCTCGCCGTGGTAGCCGCCCTCGAGGTACACGAACTTCCTCTTCTGCGGCCGGCCGCGGTTGGCCCAGTAGTGAAAGGCCATCTTGAGCGCGATCTCCGTGGCCGAGGCCCCGTCGGAAGCGTAGAACGCGTGGCCCATCCGGCCGGGCGCGAGCTTCGCGAGGCGCTCGGAGAGCTCCACCACCGGCTCGTGCGTGAAGCCGGCGAGCATGGCGTGCTCGAGCTTGCCCGCCTGGTCGGCGATCGCGGCGGTGATCTCCGGGTGCGCATGGCCCAGGAGGTTCACCCACCAGGAGCTCACCCCGTCGACGAAGCGCCGGCCCTCGAAGTCCTCGAGCCACACCCCGCTCGCGCGCGCCACCGGAACGAGCGGGAAGCGCTCGTGCTGCTTCATCTGGGTGCACGGATGCCACACCGCGGCAAGGCTGCGCTGGACGATGTCGCGGTTGGACATCGGGCGTCAGTCCCGCGCGAGGCGGTTCACTTGCGCGGCGAGGGAGCTCGTGGCCTCGGTGGCGAGCGAGTCGAGGCTGTCGCGAGGCATCGAGCCGGGGCCGTCGGCGGAGAGGTGGCACAGGGCCGTGAAAAGCGTGCGGATTTCCACGACGGCCAGCGCGCCCTCGGGCGGGGAGGCCACGATGGACGGGCCGCTCGCGTCCAGCAGGATCGAGGTGCCGGGCGCGAGCAGGCCGTTCGAGCCGTGCGCGTTCCAGTGCGCGACCAGCCGGTCGTAGATCATCGTCTCGAGCTCGCTCTTTTCCTTCGGTCCCAGCAGTGGCATCGCGTTCGGCTCTCCGCCCCGTTCTGGTGCCATTTTATATCGCCTTCGCCCCGCCACCCGGCCGGCGCTGGCATCCGTCGGGCGCGAGTGCTAGCAACACGGCGCGAAAAAATCGTGCGATGAATGCCGGGAGCACGTTATTTGCTTCGCCTTGGGGCGATCGGACTTCGCAGGCCAATTCTTTCGAACCACCAGGAGGAACCGGACCATGCAACTGCTCGACACCATCGAGACGCAGCTCATCGCCAACCGCCTGCCCCTCGTGGGCGTGAGCGTGGCGGCGGTGCCCTACGCCAACACGCCCATCGTCCTCACGCTGCACTGGCACGGCTTCGTCGAGACGAGGCTCGCGGACGTGACGGACGCGAACGTCGTGGCCTACCAGCCCGTGCCCAGCTCCGCGCTGCAGGTGAACGAGCGCTGGGACCGCTTCGACGAGCTCGAGCTCGCCGTCCTCGACGTGGCCTGGGAGCTGGGTTCGTGGGACCTCGCGCGCCGCGAAGCCCCGCCCTTCATCCGGCCGGGCTCGGATGCCCAGGAATCGCTCGAGTGCATGGGCGCCTTCGGCAACCTGCCGATCGCCCTCGAGGGGCAGGCGCCCGTCGTGGCCGAGGTGCCCGACGGCGAGGAGCTCATCGACACGGCCGGGCGCACCGGTTACGTGCAGTGGCTCTTCCGGCCGGTGCGCGGCGGCGTCTGGGCGGAAGTGGCCGACGACACGACGCTCGAGCGCGGCGGCTACCGCAACCCGCCGTGCCCGCACCTTTCGGCGCCCACCCGCCCCGGCGCCTCGCGGCGCGTGGTCTACCAGTTCGGCCGCAGCCACCGTCTCGTGACTTGACGCCCGGCAATTCCCCGCGGGGGCGGGCGTGACACGATAGGCGCAGTAGCCGTTACTGCGCCTCCCATGTCCCTCACGACCGCCGACCACGACCTTCGCCTCGATTCCCCGTGGTCCATCGGCGAGCGCTCCGGCCTTTTCATCCTCCTCGCGCTGGTGCCGGCGATCCTGGTCCTCGACTTCGTGGCGGGCCGCGAGGTGTCCCTGCACCTTTTCTACGTGGTGCCGGTGGCGCTGGCGGCCTGGATCCTGGGGCCGAAAGCCGGCTTCGCCATCGCGCTGGCGGCGGGCGCCTCGTGGGCCTTCGTGGCCATCGCCTCGCGCGGGCTTGGCGCGCCCCTGGGTCCGGTGGCGTGGGACGTGCTCTCCACCTTCGCGCTCTACCTCTTCGTGGGGCACCTGGTGGCGCGCCACCGCGGCTTCGTGGAGGGGGTGCGGGCCCTGGCGCGCGTGGACGCCGACACGGGCGCCCTGTCGCGCCGCGAGTTCGACCGGACGCTGGACGCGGAGGTGCGCCGCTCGCGGCGTTACCGCCGGCCCCTCGCCCTCCTGGTGTTCGAGCTGGCGGAAATCCGCGGCGAGGGCGCCGCGTTCCTTCCGGCCGTCGTGCGCACCGTCCACGGCCAGATACGCGAGGGCGACAGCGTCTCGCGGCTGGGCCCCAGGCGGTTCGCCGTCCTGCTCATCGAGTGCAAGCCGCCCGAGCCGTTGCTCGTGGTGGAACGCCTGCACCAGGCGCTGGGGGCCGCGCAGCGCGTGCGCAAGCAGGACATCGCCATCGCCGTGGCCACCTACGGCGGGAGCCTCCCCGCCTCGGCCCAGAGCCTGCTCGCCCTCGCCGAGGGCCACATCCAGCTGGCGCGCTCGGGCTCGGGCCTCGCCGAGACCCGGGTCGACTGACTCTAGAGGGGCTTCCTGATCGTGATCGCGCCGCGGATCTGCCCCGCGGTGTAGCCCACGGCCTTGTCCTGCGGATAGAGGGCCGCCAGCTTCTCCTTCACGGCCGGCGAGAGCTTGTCCTGCGCGCCGTGGCAGTTGGTGCACAGCTCGACGGTGGGCAGGGCCTTCATGTAGCGGTAGGACTTCTTCCCTTCCTCCGTCACCAGTTCGCCCTTCTCGAGCGTGGCGGGGGATTCGCCGGCCGCCGCGCGGCGGTCGAAATCCTCGAGCGCGGAGCGCTCCCAGGCGTCCGGCACGGCCTTGGGGTTGCGGTTGTTGAGGCTCACGCGGCGGATGGCCCACCCGGTCTGCTGCGAGGCCGCCTTGGCCATCTCGGGCGCCTTTTCGCGGCAGACGCCGATGGCGCCTTCCGGGCCCCCCTTGTCCATCTCGACCGTGAGCACGGCCAGGAGCTTCGGGGGGACCATGCCCGCCACCTTCCGGGCTTCGGGCAGGAGGTCGTCGGCGAACGCGGGCAGGGTGGCGAGGAGGGCGGCGGCGAGGGCGGTCTTCTTCATGGCGGGCTTTCGGGATGGGGTCGGGGGTCGGCCGCCGGGCGCGAGTCGGGGCCGCCATCCATCTAGCCCGTGACCGGCCACCGGGGGCAATAACCCCGTAGGGGCACCCCGGGGGTGTGGGTGGTGTGAGCGCACGCTTACATACCCCAGGAGCGGATTCCGGGAGGTAAGC
>CAWGOH010000006.1:0-13592 GCA_963824135.1 uncultured beta proteobacterium
CATGCGCCTCACGACCTTCACCGACTACAGCCTGCGCGTCCTGATGTACGTGGCGGCGCACCCCGAAGGCCGGGCCACGATCGCCGAAATCGCCTCGGCCTACGACATTTCCGAGCACCACCTCACCAAAGTGGTGCATTTCCTGGGCAAGGAGGGCTACCTCGAGAACCTGCGCGGGCGCGGGGGCGGACTGAGGCTCGCCAAGGTTCCGACCGCGATCAACGTGGGCGACGTGGTGAAGCTCACCGAAGGCGGCGACGTCCCCGCCGAGTGCTTCGAGCAGGACACCAACTGCTGCGCCATCACCGCCGACTGCAAGCTCAAGTTCGCGCTGTCGGAGGCCGTCGACGCCTTCTACGCCGCCCTGCGCCGCTACACCCTCGAGGACGTGGTGAAGAACCGCAAGGCGCTGGGCAAGGTCCTCTTCGTCTCCCCGCCCGCCCGCAAGGCCGCCCGCGCCTGAGCAACGGTGTCAGGTTACTTGCGGGTTGCCTCGGCCGAGGCAACCCGCAAAGTAACCTGACACCGTTGCTCAGGCGAGGAGGCGGCGGCGGAAGAGCGTGAGGGCGATCGCGAAGCCGCCGAAGCCGTAGGCCGCGAGCACCCCCGCGTGCAGCAGGGCCGAGTCGGGCCACTGGCCCAGGAAGAGCGGCCGCCCGATCGCGATGGCGTGCGTGAGCGGCAGCGACGAGGCGATGGCCTGCACCCACCCCGGCAGCCCCGAGATCGGGAAGAAGACGCCGCACAGCAGCATCTGCGGCGTGAGCACCAGCGTGAACCAGTAGGTGAAGAAGTCGTAGCTCTTCGCGAACGCCGTCATCACGAGGCCCATGCCGGCGAAGGAGAGGCCGATGAGGAACGCGAGCGGCACGATGAACACCATCGTCCACGACTGCGACAGGCCCAGCGCGATCGCCACCAGCAGGATCGCGGTCCCCGAGAGCAGGCTCTTCGAGGCGGCCCAGATCCACTCGGCGAGCACCACGTCCTCCAGGCAGACGGGCGCGTTCATGATGCCCTCCCAGGTGCGCTGCACGTGCATGCGCGCGAAGCCCGAGTAGAGCGCCTCGAACGAGGCCGCCAGCATCGTCGTGTAGCAGATGGTGCCGCCGGCCAGGAAGGCGATGTACTTCACGCCCTCCACCTCCGGGATCATCGTCGCGAAGCCCAGGCCGAAGCCCAGCGAGGTAGAAGAGCGGGTCGATGATGTTGCCCGCGATGCTCGACCGCCGCGAGCTTTCGCCACACGAGGTAGTTGCGGCGCCAGACCGCGACCCAGCGCCCCGCGACGAGTGCCCGGACGACGCTCATTCGCGCATCTCCCGGCCGGTGAGCTTGAGGAAGAGGTCCTCGAGGTTCGCGCGCCGGTGCAGGAAGCGCAGCGAGGGGTGGTCCTTCAGGTTCGCGACGACCGGCGCCGCGTCCTTCAGGTAGCAGAAGGCCGTCTCCCCGTGCAGCTCGGCGCGGACGGCGAGCGTCTTCGCCTGCGCGCCGTACCATTCCTCCACGCCCTCGCCGTAGACCTCCACCACCTCCGGCTCGATGTGCTCGGCGATGAGCGCGTGCGGCGTGCCCTCGGCGAGCATGCGCCCGTGGTCGATGATGGCCAGGCGGTCGCACAGGCGCTCGGCCTCGTCCATGAAGTGCGTGGTGAGGAGGATGGTCTTCCCCTGCCGCAGCAGCAGGCGCAGCCGCTCCCACATGAGGTGGCGCGCCTGCGGGTCGAGGCCCGTGGTGGGCTCGTCCAGGAAGATGAGGTCCGGGTCGTTCACGAGCGCCCGCGCCAGCACCAGCCTTCGCTTCATGCCGCCCGAGAGCGCCTGGATGCGGCTGTCCGCCGCGGGTCTCCAGCGCCGCGAACTCCAGCAGGCGCGGCAGTCGCGCGCGCGACTTCCTTCTCCGGGATGCCGAAGTAGCGGCCGTAGACGAGCAGGTTCTCGCTCACCGTGAAGTCGGGATCGAGGTTGTCCATCTGCGGCACCACGCCCACGCGGATGCGCCCCTCGCGCGCGGCCTGCGGCACCGGGTGGCCCAGCAGCGTGATGGTGCCGGCGTCCGGCGCCGTGAGCCCGAGCAGCATGCGAAGCGTCGTGGTCTTGCCGGCGCCGTTGGGGCCCAGGAGCCCGTAGCACTCGCCCTTCGCGAGCGCGAGGTCGATGCCCGCGACCACCTCGCGGCCCTCGTAGGACTTGCGGACGCCCTTCGCCTCGAGGACGCCGTCCATGGGGATGGCCCCTAGGCGCCGGGACGCACGAGGCGCCCGACGACGTCGCGGATCACGTGCAGCTTGCGGTGGAAGAAGTGGTCCGCGCCCGGCACCACCAGCACCGGCACGTCGCGAACCGCGCCCCAGGCGAGGGAATCGGCGAGGATCACGGTCTCGTCCTTGTCGCCGTGGACGATGATCGTGTTGGCCGCGCGTGTGGCGCCCCGGCTCTCCGAACGAGGGATCGTTCGGGTCCGGCGGCTCGCCCAGGCCGTGGCCGGTGATGCGCCGGAAGGCGGGCGCCACCAGCACCAGGCGCTCGAATTCCGCGCGGCCGCTCGCGCGAAGCGGCCACGCCGCCGCCGAAGGAGAAGCCCGCGAGCCACAGGGGCAGCTCCCCCACCGCCCGCGCCGCGTGCGCCGCCACTTCCAGCAGGTCGTCGGTCTCGCCGCGACCCTCGTCGTGCCTGCCTTCGCTCTCGCCCACGCCGCGGAAGTTGAAGCGGAAGGTGGCCGCGCCGGCGTCGCGCGAACGCCTGCGCCACCGTGGTCACCACCTTGTTGTCCATCGTGCCGCCGAAGAGCGGGTGCGGGTGCGCGACCACCGCCACGGCCACCGGGTGCGCGGGAATCGAGTAGGCGATCTCGATGACGCCCGCGGCGCCCTCGATGGTGGCGCGGTGCGTCTCGCCCGCGGTCAAATCTTCAGCCTCTCGACGACGCGGCCGTTCACGAGGTGCTCGTCGATGATCTCGTCGATGTCCGCCTTGTCCACGTAGGTGTACCAGACGGCCTCGGGATAGACCACGAGCACCGGGCCCTCCTCGCAGCGGTCCAGGCACCCGGCCTGGTTCACGCGCACCTTGCCGGGGCCGGCGAGGCCCAGCGACTTCACGCGGCCCTTGCAGTAGTCGCGCATCGCGGCCGAGCCGTGGTTGGCGCAGCAGGCCTCGGGCGCCTCGCGCTGGTTCTGGCAGAAGAAGACGTGGTGCTTGTAGTGGCTCATCGGGGGCTTCGTCGTCGGGATGCCGTCATTGTATCGGCTCGTCGCGCCGCCAGACGAAGAGCGCGATGAGCCACGCGAGGGCCAGCGCCGGCCAGGCCTCGTGGATCCAGCGCGTGAGCGTGGCGAAGGTGGCGAGCTGGCCGTGGGGCCAGCTGAACAGGCGCAGGAAGTCCGCCAGCTCGCTGTAGGCGCCGAAGATCTTGGCGAAGAGCGCGCCGGCGAGGGTGAGCACGATGGCGAGGTAGATCCGCCCCGCGCGCTGCCAGCCTCGCAGGGGCGCGAAGGCGAGGAGCCCCACCGCGAGGCCGACGACCCGGCCCTCGGTGACCCAGCCCGCGGAGAGGTGGGGCTTGAGCATCACCGAGGCCATCGCGAACTTGCACCACAGCGCCACCGTGAGCAGGAGCAGCGTCCAGCGAAGCGCCCCCCCGGGCCCCTTGAGGACGACCGACACGAAGAAGCCGAACCCCGCCACCGAGAGGGCGACGGAGGCGGCGGTGACGAGGAACTCGCCCGGGCCCGGGTCGCCCTCGCCGCCGATGTTGCCCGCCTCGAAGAAGGGCAGCGCCGGGTTGAGCTGCGCGAGGAGCCACAGGACCACCAGCACGAGCCCCGCGTCGCCCCAGCCGCCGGCGGTCACGAGGCGCTCGCGCACCTTCGCCAGCGGGTGCGTGACGAGCGCGTGCAGGGGCTCGGCGAAGACGAGCGTGCCGGCGAGCGCGCCCGCGGTGTTCGCGAGGACGTCGTAGATCGTGGCGACGCGGTGGGTCACGAAGAGCTGCAGCGCCTCCATCGCCAGGCTGAACGCCGCGCAGGCCGCCACGGCCTTCACCCTCGCGAGCCACGGCTCGTTCGACCCCCGGAGGATGAGGCACGCGATCGCGCCCAGCGGCATGTAGGCCAGCGCGTTCATCGCCACGTCGAATTCCAGCAGCACCTTGGGCCGCAGGAAGACGGCGAGCGCGTCCGGCGCCGGCATGCGAACAGGCCAGAAGGGATACAGGCTCGCGTAGGCGACGAGCAGCGCCCAGACCGCGAGCGCCCCGCGATGGCGGGCGGCGCTAGCCGACAGGCTTGAGCCCCTTGCGGTAGGCCGCGGAGCGCTCGACGTAGTGCTCCGCGATCCAGGTGTTGTTGGCGATGTCCTCGGGCGTCAGGTGGCGCACGACCTTGCCCGGCATGCCCAGCACCAGCGAGCCGTCGGGGATGTGCTTGCCCTCGGGCACCAGGGCGCCGGCGCCGATGAGGCAGTTCTTCCCGATGACGGCGCGGTTCAGGATGATGGCGCCGATGCCGATGAGGGAGTTCTCCCCGATCGTGCAGCCGTGCAGCATCACCATGTGGCCCACGCTCACGTTCTTCTCCAGCGTGACGGGAATGCCCCAGGTCGGTGTGGATCACCGAGCCGTCCTGGACGTTCACGTTCTCGCCGAGCGTGATGAGGTCGTTGTCGCCGCGCAGGGTGCAGCCCCACCAGACGTTGGCGCCCTTCTTCATCAGCACCGAGCCGATGACGGCGGCGTTGGGGGCGACGAAGTTGTCGCCTTCGAGGACGGGCTTGCGGTCGGCGAGTTCGTAGATCATCGGGCGGAGTCGTTCGTTGGAATCCCCGCCATTGTAGTTCGCCTTCGCGAACGCCACGCCTAAGCCGGCGTAAAGGCGAACCGGCGGCAGGGGTCGGTCGTGTACCCGGGAGAAGCCTGCCCGAGCTGCGCCTGCGCCCCCAGCTCCGTGAGAAGCCTCGCCGTGGTCTCCTTGTCGCGCGCGCGGCAGGCGAAGGTCGCGAAGAGGCTCTTGTTCCAGTTGTCGGGGTAACGCGCGACCATGTCCTCGAAACCCTTCTTCATCCTCGGCCACGTGGCCCGCGTGCCGGTGAAGATGTCGCCGTCGAACTTGCGCGCCACGTCCACGTAGAGCCAGGCGTAGAAGGCCTCGCCGTCCACCGACCGGGTGCGCTCCACCGATTTCGCGACGAACTCGTCCACCGCGTCGAAATTCCCGCCCCACTGCGGCAGGAGGTAGTTCATGCGCGTGTAGTACAGCGTGTGGTAGTGGGGGAAGCGCCCCACCGCCTCCTCGAAGAGCCCGTCGAACTGCGCGGCCGGCTGGCCGCTGCTGCCCGCCACGATGAGCGCGACCCAGTACCAGAGGGGAGATTCCTTGCCCGCCGGCTCGGCGGCCGCGAGGGCCTTCGTGGCGAGGGCGAGCCGCTCGCGGAAGAGCACTCATGCCCTCGCCCGGCACCGACGAGGCGTAGGCGCCGCCCCGCGCCACCCACGCCTGGCGCTGCCAGCGGATCGCCTCGACGAGCTTGCGCAGCCGCGAATCGGGCTTCGCGCTTGGCTCCACCTGTCGACCGTAGCGCATGATGTCGGTGGGATCCGGCGTGTCGAACTGATCGTCCCATCCGCTACTGGATCGCCTCCACCATGAAGAGGCCGTGGGTGCTGCGCTGGCCCGACTGGAGGAATTCGTCGTGCATGCGATCCGGCGTGTCGAACTCCTCGTTGAAGACGGCCGTGGTCACGGCCATTCCGCGCCTGGTAGAACGTCCTGAACGAGTACACGACTTCGCCAGGCGTCGGTGCCGGCGCCGGCGCCGACCCGGGCAAGTGTCGCTGCATGCGTTGCTGCATGCGCTGCTCCTCCTTGTTCCACCACTGGGCATGGGCGACGAACCCGAGGGTCGTCGAGAGAAGGGCGGCAGCGAGCAGCGCCCGGCGAATGGTTCGGCTCATGTTCTTCCTTTGGCGATGGCGGGACATCCTTGCGGCTGACGGTTGCGGCCAGCGCAAACGCTCTTCGCAGCGGACGGTAACCCTAACATATGCTTGCGACATCCCGTTGACGCGGCAGCGGGGGCGAACTCCGCCGGCGGGCCGCTCAGGCCCCGCGGAACAGGTGCGCGAAGGACCGGCTCACCTCCAGCCGGTCGGGGTGCCCCTTGAGCTGGATGTGGCGGTGCCCCAGCTCGTCGGTGGTGACGGCGGCGACCTCGCCGCACGTTCACGACGGTGCCGCGGTGCACCTGCCAGAAGCGCTCGGGTCGAGCTCGGCGAGGAGCTCCTTGAGCGTCTTCTTCACCAGCGACTCGCCCTCGCGCGTGACCACCTTCGTGTACTTCGTGTCGGACTGGAAGTAGAGGACGTCGTCCACGTCGATCAGGCGCACGGTGCTGCCCATCGCGGCCTGCAGGAGCTTCAGCTTCTGCGGGCGCGGTGGAGGGCATGCGCCGCGCGAGCTCCGCCACCAGCGCGTCCATGCGCCGGCGCGGGGGCGGCGAGGCGCGACTGGACGCGCTTCACCGTCTCCACCAGGCGGCTGGCCGCGGCGGGCTTCAGCACGTAGTCGATGGCGCCGCGCTCGAAGGCCTCCACGGCGTAGCGGTCGTAGGCGGTGACGAAGACCACGTGCGCTTCGCTCCCCACGAGGCGCGCGGCCTCCAGGCCGTTCATCACCGGCATCTCGATGTCGAGGAAGACGACCGCGGGGCGGTGCTCGCGCACGGCGTGGACGGCCTCGGCGCCGTTGGCGGCCTCGGCGACGATCTCGAGCGCGGGCCAGGCGGCCGCGAGCGCTTCGCGAGAGCTGGGCGCGAAGGAGCGGCTCGTCGTCGGCGATGACCGCCGTCAGCGGTCGTCGCTCACGCGGCCTCCGACGGCACTTCGAGCGTGGCGAGCGCGCCGCCCGGGCGCTCGGCTCGCAGCTCGAGCGTCGCCGCGTCGCCGAAGAGCACGGCCAGGCGCTCGCGGATGTTGGCGAGGCCCACGCCGTTGCCGGGCTCCTTCGCCACGCCGCGGCCGTCGTCCTCGACTTCCACGCGCAGGCGGCCCGCGGCGCGCGAGATGCGCACGTCGATGCGCCCGCGGCCGATGGGCGCGATGCCGTGCTTCACCGCGTTCTCCACGAGGCTCATCACCATGAGGGCCGGCAGCGGCGTGCTCCTCGAGCTCCGCGGGCACGTCGATGCGGAACTCGAGCTCGCCGCCCATGCGGATGCGGATGATCTCCAGGTAGGCGCGCGCGAGGGCGGCCTCGCGGGCGAGCGTCGAGCTGTCGGCGCGCATCTCCGGCAGCGCCGTGCGCAGGTAGTCGATGAGGTGGTCCAGCATCGGCAGCGCGTCCTTCGACCCGCTCTGCACGAGGTAGCGCAGGTTGGCGAGCGTGTTGAAGAGGAAGTGCGGCTCGACCTGGGCCTGCAGGAGCTTGAGCTCGGCCTCCGCGGTGCGCTTGGCGAAGCGCTCGCGCTCGGCCTCGGCCTTGAAGCGTGGCCTCGCGCGCCCTCGCCTCCCGGGTGCGGATCCAGGTCGCGCCGACGATGAAGGCGGCGACGATGAGCCCGGCCAGGATGCCGATCGAGACCATCCGCACCGCCTCCTCGGGGTCCGATGCCCAGGACGGCCTTCCCCGAGGCGAGCTTCGCCACCAGCGCGCCGCACACCGCGCCCGCCGCCGCCAGGGCCGTGATCGCGAGCGCCGTCCGCCACAGGGGCTTGCCCTGGTGGCGCCGGTAGCCGAACCAGACGCCCGTGAGCGCCACGCCCAGCGAGGCGAGCAGGATGTTGGCGAGGACCAGGGCCTCCGAGAAGCTCGCGGAGGGCTTCACGCCCAGGAGCAGGGCCCCGAGGACGAGGGTGGAGGCGACGTAGCCCACGCTCAGGGGCCAGAAGTTGGACTTGATGTACCGGTCCAGCTCGCTCGCTTCGCGGAACTCGTCCGCCGAAAGGCGCTTGGCCGCCCAGGCGTCCGCACGCCGCTCGCAGGATGTCAGGAACGAGATGATTCCCATGGCGCGAAGGGTAGCCCATCCCGGGCCGGCCGGTCCCCGGGGCGACGAACCGCCTCCCGGCGCGGACGAGCCGTCGTCCGCCCGGCCCCGAAGCGGTGTCAGGTTACTTTTCGGTGTCAGACACCGAAAAGTAACCTGACACCGCGCTACATCTGCTTGAAGAGGTGGGAGTAGATGCGGGAGACGGTGAGGACCTCGTCCTTGCCCTTGATCTTCACGTGCGCCTGGCCGCGGAAGTCCCGGGTGATCCCCGCGATGGCGTTCACGTTGACGAGGGTGGAGCGGTGGATCTGCCAGAAGACGTCGGGGTCGAGGCCGTCCAGGAGCTCGCGGATGGGGGTCTTGATGAGCGCCTCGGCCTCGGCCGTGACCACGCGCGTGTACTTCTCGTCGGACTGGAAGAAGAGCACGTCGGCCACCGGGATGAGGCGCAGGTTCTGCCCGAAGCTCGCCTTGATCCACTGCAGCTTCTCCTTCGCCGCGCCGCCGCGCAATTGCGTCGCGAGCTGCGAGACGATCGACTGCAGGTCCGGCGGCGGGCTCGCGAGCTTCTGCTTGAGCCGCTCGACGCACACCGTGAGCCGCTCGTCCGTGTAGGGCTTGAGGAGGTAGTCGACCGCGCCCGTCTCGAAGGCCTGGATGGCGTACTGGTCGTAGGCGGTCACGAACACCACGTGCGCGCGGTTGCCGACGTGGCGCGCCACCTCGACGCCCGTCATCTCGGGCATCTGGATGTCGAGGAACATGAAGTCGGGCGCGCGGTCCTCGAGGGCCTCGAGCGCCGCGGCGCCGTCCTCCACCGAGGCGATGATCTCGAGCTCCGGCCAGATCTTCCTGAGCTTCGCCTCGAGCTGCTCGCGGAGGATGGGCTCGTCTTCGGCAAGGATCGCGGTGGGGTTCGCCATGCCGCGATTCTAACCGGCCGGCGGGTCGTCCCTGGGGATGGGCGGCGGCGGGGCGGGACCGGGGGCGCGGGGGCGACGGCGGGTGGCGGCCGCGGCGAGTCTGCATCGCCGGTTCCACGCGCGCGGCCGGGGCCTTCTCCGGCTTCTTGCGGAAGATCCACCAGATGGCGAGGATCAGCAGGATCACCGGCGCCAGCGCGGGCGAGGCGGCGATGAGGAACATCACCGGGATGAAGATCGCGAGGCCCAGGAAGAGCCAGCCCAGCCCGTAGATGATCGCGGCCACGATGCCGAGCACCAGCACCACCGCCGCGAAGGCGATGGCGATGCCGGCCGCGCCGAGCAGGGCGCCGCCGGGCCCGGTGAGCGTCTCGGAGCCCACCTGCACCGGCATGACGCCCGTCATGACCGCGAAGACGGCGAGGCCCGCGAGGACGGCCACCACCACGACCAGCGAGACGAAGGCGAACGAGAGGGTCTTCCTCCAGGTGCGCTCGGCGGTGCCCACCGCGGAAAGGACCTTCTCCGTGCGCGTCCTGGGTTGCTCCGGCATCGCGGGCGCCGCCCCCGCCGCGGCCTGCGCGGCCTGGGCCCGCAGCCCTTCCATCGGCGCCTCGATGGTGGCGATGACGCCCGTGGGCGAGTTCGATTCGAGCGTGAGCTTCGCTCCCGCCCCGTAGAGCGCGGCCAGGCGCTCGCGGATGTTCTCCAGCCCCACGCCCGCGCCCACCGTGTCGCCGAAGCCGCGCCCGGTGTCGGAGACGACGAGGCGCAGCTTCCCGTCCTGCGCCTGCGCGGTGATCATCACGCTGCCGCCCTCGCGCTGCGGCTCCAGCCCGTGCTTGATGGCGTTCTCGACGAGCGAGGGCAGCATGAGCGGCGGGAAGGGCGTGGCGAGCAGGCTCTCCGGCACCGCGATGTCGAACGTGAGGCGCTTGCCCATGCGCATCTGCAGGATGTTGAGGTAGGCGCGCACCAGCTCGACCTCCTGCCCCACGGTGGAGATCGACTCGCGCATCTTCGGGCAGCGCGTTGCGCAGGTACTGGATGAGGTGGCCCGTCATCGCGTGGGCCCGGGTGGGGTCCACCTCCGTGAGGGCCTGCACGCTCGCGAGCGTGTTGTAGAGGAAGTGCGGCTCCACCTGCGCCTGCAGGGCCATGAGCTTGGCTTCCGTCACCTGCTGGCTCATGCGGTGGTACTCGGCCTCCTTGCGCTTCAGGTCGGCCATGCGCTGCGCCGCGCGCGAGCGGTCGATGAAGAACTTGGCGATGACCGCGAGGACGAAGAGCGGGATGAAGAGGACGACGAGCGCCGCGCCCAGGCCCATCTTCTTCAGGTCGCCGCTCACGTTGCGGCGGATCTGCTCGCGCACTTCCGGCGGCAGGTCCGTGACCGTGATGGACGCTCCCGGGGGCGGCACGGGCGGCTCGACGCCCGGGACGGGAGGCACGGGGGGCACGGGCGGGATGCCGCTCGTGCCCTTGCCCGTGTCGTCGACGTCGATGGTGATGCCCTTGCCGTTCCCGGGCGGGTTGATCTGCACCCGGGCCTTCTCGCCCGCGCCGGACTTGGAGACGTCGATGTCGAGGAGCGGCCTGGACTTGTCGACGCCCAGGCCGATCACGATGCGCTTGCGGTCCTCGCCGGGCTTGGCGCCCTTGTCGGCCGCCTTCTTCGCCTCTTCCTCGGCCTGGCGCGCCGCCTTGAGGGACTGGTCGAGCGCCCGCTTCACCTTGCCGTCCTCGAGGCCGGCGTCCTTGAGCGCCTGCTCGGCGCTGCGGCGCGCTTCCTCGATGGCGGAGACCGCTCCTTGCGCGGCGTCGCGGGCGGCGTCCGCTGCCTCGCGCTTGGCGGCGAGCGCCTCGCGGCCGGCGTCGCGCAGCTCGCTCCTCGCGTTGTCGAGCTCCTCGATGGCGCGGTCGAACTCCTCGCGGCGCGCCTCGTCCTTCGTGGCGCTGCGCATGGTGATGATCGCGCTCCTCGCCACGTCCAGCGCGCCTTCGGCGAAGGTGTTGTCGATCTCGCGCTTGATCGCCCGGTTCTCCTCGGGCGTGGCGCCGACCTTGCCGTACTGGATGAGGTGGAAGGGCGTGACGAGGATCGCCAGCGACACGAGGATGACGAAGCCCCCGAGGATGAGGCCCCACCAGGGCGTGCGATGGATGAATTCGGAGAGCGGCTTCATGGGAGTGGCTGCGGCGCCCCGGGAAGATACCCGGAAGCACCGCTCAGGTCAGTAGTCCTCGAGCATCGAGACGGCGGCGATGGCCACGGAGAGCATCAGCACGCCGAAGAAGATGTAGGTCATGGTCCAGCCTCCCAAGGTATCCGGTCGGCCCCGGCATGGGGCCTCGATGGAGCCAGATTAGGGGGCCGGGGGGGCCGGGGCGACGCCTTAGCGCCGGAATGCAGGAAACAGGGGGTGAAATGCAGCCCGGGCGGGCGAACTGGATTGAATCAGATTACTTTTCCGGTAATCTGAGCTCACGGAAAAGTAATCTGCATTACATCTGCTTGAAAAGGTGGGTGAAGTTGCGGGAGACGATGAGGACCTCGCGGCGGCCCTTGAGGGCGATCTCGGCCTGGTCCTTGAGGCCGCGGCGGACGGCGGCGATGGCCTCCACGTTCACGATCGTGGCCCGGTGCACCTGCCAGAACTTGTCGGGGTCGAGCTCGTCCAGCAGCTCCTTGATGGGCTTGCGGATGAGGGCCTCGGCGTCGCCGGTGACCACCCGGGTGTACTTCTCGTCGGACTGGAAGAAGAGCACCTCCTCCACCGGGATGAGGCGAACGCTCTGCCCCAGGCTCGCCTTGATCCACTTGAGGTGCTCCGCCGGGCGCGGGGAGAGGCGCCCGGCCAGGCGCTCGAGGAGCTCCTCCATGGGCGGCGGCGCGGCCCCGGCCAGCCTTTCCTGCAGGCGCTCCACCGTGGCCGCGAGGCGTTCCTCGTTGAAGGGCTTGAGCACGTAGTCGATGGCCCCCTGCTCGAAGGCCTCCACCGCGTACTGGTCGAAGGCGGTGACGAAGACCACGTGCGCGCGCTTGCCGATGGCCCGTGCCGCCTCCAGGCCGTTCACGCCGGGCATGTGGATGTCGAGGAAGAAGAGGCGCGGGGCGTGCGCGGCGAGCACCTGGTCGACGTCGCGGCCGTCCGCCATCTCGTGGACGATGGCGAGCTCCGGCCAGAGCTTGCCGAGCCTCGCCTTGAGCTGCGCCCGAAGGAGCGGCTCGTCGTCGGCTATGACCGCGGTGACTGGGACCCGCCCGGCCGGGGCAGCGTGGGAACTGGACATGCGCGGATCATGCAGCGGCCTTGGCAGGCTGGGCAACTGGCACGGTCGCCTCCCCCGGCAGGCCCGTGTCGACCTCGATGGTGGCGACGACCCCGCGCGGCGCGTTCTCCTCGATGACGAGGCGCGCGCCCGTGCCGTGGAGCGCCTTCAGGCGCTCGCGGATGTTGGTCAGGCCCACGCCGGTGCCCTTGCGCGGCGAGATGCCCTCGCCCGTGTCCGCCACGGAGAAGCGCAGCTTCCCGCCCTCCTCCGAGGCGCGGATCGTGACCGTGCCCGCCTCGCAGCAGGGATCGACGCCGTGCTTGATGGCGTTCTCCACCAGCGAGATGAGCATCATCGGCGGGAAGGCCCGGCAGCGCAGGTTCTCGGGAACCTCGAGGACGTAGTCCAGGCGCGAGCCCATGCGCATGCGGTGGATGTCGAGGAAGGCCTTGGCCATGTCCGCCTCGCGGCCCACGGTCGTGGCGTCCTCGCGCATGCGCGGGAGCGCCGCCCGCAGGTACTGGATGAGGCTCTCGAGCATGCGCGACGCGGAGGCCGGGTCCGTCTCCACCAGGTGCTGGACGTTGGCGAGCGTATTGAAGAGGAAGTGCGGCTCGACCTGCGCCTGCATGAGGGCGAGTGCGCGCCTGCAGGACGTTCTTTTCGAGCTGCGCCCGCTCGGCCTGCGCCCGGGCCAGGTCCGCGGCGTGGCGGGACTCGCGTTCGCGGAGGTTGTAGACGCCACAGCGCCATGCACCCGAAGCCGATGCCCAGTCCCATGGTGATGAGCACGCCGTAGTAGCGCTCCGTGAACATGGTCGCGAGCGGCCGGCCCTTCACGATCCCGGCGAGCATCGTCCCGAGGACCGAGCCGACGATGATGGCCCCGACCTGGATCGCCCACTGCGGCATGCGGTGGCCGCGGACGTTCCCGGCGACGGTGAACAGCACCATGCTGGTGTAGCCCACGCACAGCGCGCTCACCAGCAGGTCGAGGTAGGTGTTGACGAAGAACCAGACGATGGCGCCCGTCGCCCATACGCACAGGATGGTGACCAGGAGCACCCGCTTGAGCGTGAGTCCCTCGAAGAGTCGCGTGGCGTCGATCACGGCAGTCGGGCGGGGGGTGGCGTGGCCGGAAAGGGTATCAGCTGCCGGCCGCGCTGACCCGGTCGCGCGGCTTCCAGCGGGCGGCGATCCCGGGGCGGGCGGCGGCGGGCGGCACGTCCGGCCGGGACGGCGACGTGCGCGGGATCCTCGTTTCGCGCAAGCGCACGGTCCAGGTCATGGGCAGGGGGCGGGTCGGTCGTTTCATGGCGTTTCTCTTTGTTCTCGAAGGTTACGCAGCCGCCCCCGCCGCCATCCACCCACCTGCGACGAAACACGCGCCGGGGTATCCGGGCGCGCCCG
>CAWGOH010000007.1:0-28502 GCA_963824135.1 uncultured beta proteobacterium
CAGGGCCTCCGAGAAGCTCATCGAGGGCTTCACGCCGATGAGCAGGGCCCCGAGCACCAGGGTGGAGGCGACGTAGCCCACGCTGAAGGGCCAGAAGTTGGCCTTGAGGTACCGGTCCAGCTCGCTCGCCTCGCGGAACTCGTCCGCCGAAAGGCGCTTGGCCGCCCAGGCGTCGGCGCGCCGCTCGCAGGATGTCAGGAAGGAGATGATTCCCATGGCGCGAAGGTTAGCCGATCCCGGGCCGGCCGGTCCCCGGGGCGACGAACCGCCTCCCTGGCGCGGACGAGCCGTCGTCCCCCGGCCCCGAAGCGGTGTCAGGTTACTTTTCGGTGTCAGACACCGAAAAGTAACCTGACACCGCGCTACATCTGCTTGAAGAGGTGGGAGTAGATGCGCGAGACGGTGAGCGATCTCGTCCTTGCCCTTGATCTTCACGTGCGCCTGGCCGCGGAAGTCGCGCGTGACGCCCGCGATGGCGTTCACGTTGACGAGGGTCGAGCGGTGGATCTGCCAGAAGACCTCGGGGTCGAGGCCGTCGAGGAGCTCGCGGATGGGCGTCTTGATGAGCGCCTCGGCCTCGGCCGTCACCACGCGCGTGTACTTCTCGTCGGACTGGAAGAAGAGCACGTCGGCCACGGGGATGAGGCGCAGGTTCTGCCCGAAGGTCGCCTTGATCCACTGCAGCTTCTCCTTCGCCGCGCCGCCGCGAAGCTGCGTCGCGAGCTGCGAGACGATCGACGTTGCAGGTCCGGCGGCGGGCTCGCGAGCTTCGCCTTCAGCCGCTCCGACGCGTGACCGCGAGCCGCTCGTCGGTGTAGGGCTTGAGGATGTAGTCCACCGCGCCCGTCTCGAAGGCCTGGATGGCGTACTGGTCGTAGGCGGTCACGAACACCACGTGCGCGCGGTTGCCCACGTGGCGCGCCACCTCCACGCCCGTCATCTCCGGCATCTGGATGTCGAGGAACATGAAGTCGGGCGCGCGGTCCTCGAGCGCCTCGAGCGCCGCGGCGCCGTCCTCCACGGAGGCGATGATCTCCAGCTCGGGCCAGAGCTTCTTGAGCTTGGCCTCGAGCTGGGCGCGCAGGATCGGCTCGTCTTCGGCAAGGATCGCGGTGGGGTTCGCCATGCCGCGATTCTAACCGGCCGGCGGTCGTCCCGGGTATCGGCGGCGGGTCGGCGGGGCGGGCGGCGGCGGGGTCTGCATCGCCGGCTCCACGCGCGCGGCCGGCGCCTTCTCCGGCTTCTTGCGGAAGATCCACCAGATGGCGAGGATCAGCAGGATCACGGGCGCCAGCGCCGGCGAGACGGCGATCACGACCATCGACCGGGATGAAGATCGCGAGCCCCAGGAAGAGCCAGCCCAGCCCGTAGATGATCGCGGCCACGATGGCCGAGCACGAGCACCACCGCCACGAAGGCGATGGCGATGCCGGCCGCGCCGAGCAGCGCGCCGCCGGGCCCGGTGAGCGACTCGGAGCCGACCTGCACCGGCACCACGCCCGTCATGACACGCCGAAGACGGCGAGGCCCGCGAGGACGGCCGCCACCACGACCATCGAGACGAAGGCGAAGGAGAGCGTCTTGCGCCAGGTGCGCTCGGCCGTGCCCACCGCGGAGAGGACCTTCTCCGTGCGCGTCCTGGGTTGCTCCGGCATCGCGGGCGCCGCCCCCGCCGCGGCCTGCGCGGCCTGGGCCCGCAGCCCGTTCCATCGGCACCTCGATGGTCGCGATGACGCCGCGTGGGCGAGTTCGACTCGAGCGTGAGCTTCGCCCCGTCGCCGTAGAGCGCGCGCCAGGCGCTCGCGGATGTTCTCCAGGCCCACGCCCGCGCCCACCGTGTCGCCGAAGCCGCGGCCGGTGTCGGAGACGACGAGCCGCAGCTTCCCGTCCTGCGCCTGCGCGGTGATGATCACGCTGCCGCCCTCGCGCTGCGGCTCCAGGCCGTGCTTGATGGCGTTCTCGACGAGCGAGGGCAGCATCAGCGGCGGGAAGGGCGTGGCGAGCAGGCTCTCCGGCACCGCGATGTCGAAGGTGAGGCGCTTGCCCATGCGCATCTGCAGGATGTTGAGGTAGGCGCGCACCAGCTCGACCTCCTGGCCCACGGTGGAGATCGACTCGCGCATCTTCGGCAGCGCGTTGCGCAGGTACTGGATGAGGTGGCCCGTCATCGCGTGGGCCCGCGCCGGGTCCACCTCGGTGAGCGCCTGCACGCTCGCGAGCGTGTTGTAGAGGAAGTGCGGCTCCACCTGCGCCTGCAGGGCCTGCAGCTTGGCCTCCGTCACCTGCTGGCTCATGCGGTGGTACTCGGCCTCCTTGCGCTTCAGGTCGGCCATGCGCTGCGCGGCGCGCGAGCGGTCGATGAAGAACTTGGCGATGACCGCGAGGATGAAGAGCGGGATGAAGAGGAGCGACGAGCGCCGCGCCGAGGCCGATCTTCTTCAGGTCGCCGCTCACGTTGCGGCGGATCTGCTCGCGCACTTCCGGCGGCAGGTCCGTGACCGTGATGGACGCTCCCGGGGGCGGCACGGGCGGCTCGACGCCCGGGACGGGCGGCACGGGGGGCACGGGCGGGATGCCGCCGGCCCTTGGCCGTGTCGTCGACGTCGATGGTGATGCCCTTGCCGTTCCCGGGCGGGTTGATCTGCACCCGGGCCTTCTCGCCCGTGCCGGACTTGGAGACGTCGATGTCGAGGAGCGGCTTGTCCTTGTCGCCGCCCAGGCCGATCACGATGCGCTTGCGTTCCTCGGCCGGCTTGCCGCCCTTGTCGGCCGCCTTCTTCGCCTCTTCCTCGGCCTGGCGCGCCGCCTTGAGGGACTGGTCGAGCGCCCGCTTCACCTTGCCGTCCTCGAGGCCGGCGTCCTTGAGCGCCTGCTCGGCGCTGCGGCGCGCCTCCTCGATGGCGGAGACCGCTCCTTGCGCGGCCTCGCGGGCGGCGTCCGCTGCCTCGCGCTTGGCGGCGAGCGCCTCGCGGCCGGCGTCGCGCAGCTCGCTCGCGCGCGTTGTCGAGCTCCTCGAGGGCGCGGTCGAGCTCCTCGCGGCGCGCCTCGTCCTTGGTGGCGCTGCGCATGGTGACGATCGCGCTCCTCGCCACGTCCAGCGCGCCTTCGGCGAAGGTGTTGTCGATCTCGCGCTTGATCGCCCGGTTCTCCTCGGGCGTGGCGCCGTCCTTGCCGTACTGGATGAGGTGGAAGGGCGTGACGAAGATCGCCAGCGACACGAGGATGGCGAAGCCCCCGAGGATGAGGCCCCACCAGGGCGTGCGATGGATGAGTTCGGAGAGCGGCTTCATGGGAGTGGCTGCGGCGCCCCGGGAAGATACCCGGAAGCACCGCGCAGGTCAGTAGTCCTCGAGCATCGAGACGGCGGCGATGGCCACGGAGAGCATCAGCACGCCGAAGAAGATGTAGGTCATGGTCCAGCCTCCCAAGGTATCCGGTCGGCCCCGGCATGGGGCCTCGATGGAGCCAGATTAGGGGGCCGGGGGGGCCGGGGCGACGCCTTAGCGCCGGAATGCAGGAAACAGGGGGCGAAATGCAGCCCGGGCGGGCGAACTGGATGGTGTCAGGTCACTTTGCGGCGACCTGACGTGAGCCGAAAGCGTGACACCTCCGCTTACATCTGCTTGAAAAGGTGGGTGAAGTTGCGCGAGACGATGAGCGTCTCGCGGTGGCCCTTGAGGGCGATCTCGGCCTGGTCCTTGAGGCCGCGGCGGACGGAGGCGATGGCGTCCACGTTCACGATGGTGGCCCGGTGCACCTGCCAGAACTTGTCGGGGTCGAGCTCGTCCAGCAGCTCCTTGATGGGCTTGCGGATGAGCGCCTCGGCGTCGCCGGTGACCACCCGGGTGTACTTCTCGTCGGACTGGAAGAAGAGCACCTCCTCCACCGGGATGAGGCGCACGCTCTGCCCCACGCTCGCCTTGATCCACTTGAGGTGCTCCGCCGGGCGCGGGGCGAGGCGCCCGGCGAGGCGCTCGACGAGGTCCTCCATGGCGCGGCGGCGCGGCCCCGGCCAGCCGCTCCTTCAGGCGCTCCACCGTGGTCGCGAGGCGCTCCTCGTTGAAGGGCTTGAGCACGTAGTCGATGGCGCCCTGCTCGAAGGCCTCCACCGCGTACTGGTCGAAGGCGGTGACGAAGACCACGTGCGCGCGCTTGCCGATGGCCCGCGCCGCCTCCAGGCCGTTCACGCCGGGCATGTGGATGTCGAGGAAGAAGAGGCGCGGGCGCGTGCGCGGCGAGCACCTGGTCGACGTCGCGGCCGTTCTCCATCTCGTGGACGATGGCGAGCTCCGGCCAGAGCTTCGCCGAGCCTCGCCTTGAGCTGCGCCCGAAGGAGCGGCTCGTCGTCGGCGATGACGGCGGTGACGGGCGCGCCGGGCAGCGTGGGAACTGGACATGCGCGGATCATGCCGCGGCCTTGGCCGGCGCGGCAACCGGCATGGCGCCTCCCCCGGCAGGCCCGCGTCGACCTCGATGGTGGCGACCACCCCGCGCGGCACGTTCTCCTCGAGGACGAGGCGCGCGCCCGTGCCGTGCAGCGCCTTCAGGCGCTCGCGGATGTTGGTCGAGGCCCACGCCCGTGCCCTTGCGCGGCGAGATGCCCTCGCCCGTGTCCGCCACCGAGAAGCGCAGCTTCCCGCCCTCCTCCGAGGCGCGGATCGTGATCGTGCCCGCCTCGCAGCAGGGATCGACGCCGTGCTTGATGGCGTTCTCCACGAGCGAGATGAGCATCATCGGCGGGAAGGGCCGGCAGCGCAGGTTCTCGGGAACCTCGAGGACGTAGTCCAGGCGCGAGCCCATGCGCATGCGGTGGATGTCGAGGAAGGCCTTGGCCATGTCCGCCTCGCGGCCCGACGGTGGTGGCGTCCTCGCGCATGCGCGGAAGCGCCGCGCGCAGGTACTGGATGAGGCTCTCGAGCATGCGCGAGGCCGAGGCCGGGTCCGTCTCCACCAGGTGCTGGACGTTGGCGAGCGTGTTGAAGAGGAAGTGCGGCTCGACCTGCGCCTGCATGAGGGCGAGCTGGGCCTGCGAGCACGTTCTTCTCGAGCTGCGCCGCGCTCGGCCTGGGCCCGGGCGAGCTCCGCGGCGTGGCGCGACTCGCGCTCGCGGAAGATGTAGACCCACAGCGCCATGCAGCCGAAGCCGATGCCCAGCCCCATGGTGATGAGCACGCCGTAGTAGCGCTCGCGTGAACATCGTCGCGAGCGTCGCGGCCCTTCACGATCCCGGCGAGCATCGTGCCCGAGGAACGAGCCCACGATGATGGCCGCGACCTGGATCACCCACTGCGGCAGGCGGTGGCCGGCGCACGTTCGTCGGCGACGGTGAACAGCACCATGCTGGTGTAGCCCACGCACAGCGCGCTCACCAGCAGGTCGAGGTAGGTGTTGGCGAAGAACCAGACGATGGCCCCCGCCGCCCATACGCACAGGATGGTGACCAGCAGCACCCGCTTGAGCGTGAGTCCCTCGAAGAGTGCGCGTGGCGTCGATCACGGCAGTCGGGCGGGGGGTGGCGTGGCCGGAAAGGGTATCAGTTGCCGGCCGCGCTGACCCGGTCGCGCGGCTTCCAGCGGGCGGCGATGCCCGGGGCGGGCGGCGGCGGGCGGCATGTCCGGCCGGGCCGGCGACGGGCGCGGAATCCTCGTTTCGCGCAGGCGCACGGTCCAGGTCACGGGCAGGGGGCGGGTCGGTCGTTTCATGGCGTTTCTCTTTGTTCTCGAAGGTTACGCAGCCGCCCCCGCCGCCATCCACCCGCCTGCGACGAAACGCGCCGCCGGGGTATCCGGGCGCGCCCGCGCCCGACAAAAAGGGACGGTTCCCGGACCCGGTCCCCGTCCCAAAAAAAACCCGGCCGGAGCCGGGTGGGGATGGTTCCTACAGGGGAATCGGGTCAGGCGCCGATGAGGACTCCACCGACGGTGACGAAAAAGGTGAGCGCAAACCAACCTGCAATCACGCCGGTGATCGCGGTCGACAGCCGGAACACCCGTGGCGGAATGACCTGGTCGATGGAGCTCATGGCTGGCTCAGGGGCGCAGGGCGTGCGGGAGCGCGACTTCCAGCGCCGGGCCGGCCGTGCCGCTGGCGGACGTGGAACGGGCGGTCGCGGTGTACTGGTGCGGGCGCTGCGTCGCTCGCGGTCACCGTGAGCTTCATGCTGCCGTCGTTGGTGAAGGTGACGGCCGGGGCCTGGGCGACCGGGCGAACCTGGCTGGCGGCGTTGTGCGTGGTCACCATCCAGGCCACCAGCAGCGCGGCGGTCACGGCGGCCAGCGAGGCGACGCCCATCAGGTCCAGCTTCTCGAGTTTGCTCATGGTCCCTCTCCTTCTTTCACGGCTCGGCACCCGGCGGGTGCGTTCGACTTGGCGCCAGATTAAGGAGGCGCAAGGGGAGCCAGAAGCGGAAAGCGACGAAATGCGGAAAAGCGGGGGCGAAACGCTTCCGGAGGGGGGGTATGCGGGCCCGGCCGGTCAGTAGAAGTCCCAGCGGAAGCCGACATTGAGGAAGTGCCGCCGGGTGTCCTCCGTGCTGGCGGGCCCGCTGGACTGGGTGAGCTCGGCGCCGGCCTCCCCCTCGAAGGTGATGGACTCGCCCAGCCGGTAGGCGGCCTTGGCGCTGGGGGTCCAGCGCCGCAGGTGGATGCCGTTCGCGTCGTCCTGGTCGTAATACTTGAGGTTCCCCTCCAGCCGCCAGCGATCCCAGACCCGGACATAGGACAGGGACAGGTTGCTGCCGTCGAAAAGCTTGCTGCGGTTGACCGAGGCGCTCGCGACGAAGACATCCCCGACCGCGAAAACGCCCGAGCCGATGCCCTGCACCGTGTAGACCCACAGGTTGCCGTTGTCCGGCGAGGCGCCCAGCTGCCCCACCGCCTCCGTGGCGCCGACCTTCGAGAGCTTCACGTCCGCGCCCACTTGCCACCGGTCGGAGACGGGGTGCGTGAGCCCCAGGGAAACCAGGTCCGCGACCGGCGTGATCCTCTTCGACTGGTCGAGAAGCTCCTCGTAGGTGAATCCCTGGGACAGGAGGTCGCCGAGGGAGGCGCCGGAATAGGCCGACGACACGTTCGAGACCTGCAGCGGCGGCGTGCGGCGGCGGTCGTAGAGGAAGGCGAGGTTCGTCCCGGACGCGAGGATCCAGTTGGCCTGCAGCATCGCGATGTTCACTTCCTTGAACTTCGTGTCGTAGTCGAAGAGGAGGAAGGCGTTGCGCTGCGCGTCGAAGTAGCGGATCTCCGTGCCGACCGCCTGGCGATCCACCACGCCGTCGACGCGCTGCTCGATCGCATAGAGGCTCGAGGAGAGGGCGCCGTTCCAGGGAGCCAGGTCCAGGCTCGCGCCGAAGAGGTTGCGGCGGGGGGCCGCGTAGTACTCGACCGTCTGCCCGCCCACCACGTTCATCCGGACGCCGGGGCGGATCCCGACCCGCGCCCAGGCCCCGTCGAACCGGCCGAGCACGCCCGCCGCCCTGCGGCGACTGCCGTCCCGCGCGCAGCGTCCAGTCGCGCTCCTTCTGGTTCATCTCGTAGTAGGCCGCGGCGAGCCGGTTCTCGCTGCGGTCGCCCGAGAGCAGCGACGCCGTCCACGTGTCGCGCAGGACGATCCGGTTGTCCCAGGGACCCGCCTGGTAGCGGCCCGTCAGGTCGATGTTGGTCACGAACGACGACTGGTCCGTCGCGGTCAGGCTCACCTGGTCCGGCTGCAGGCCCGGCTGCGGGGGAAGCAGCGTGGCGTCGTACTTGGTGGCGCCCCGGTAATAGGTCGTGGACAGGCTGCCGTAGACCGACTTCACCGGCCGGACTTCCTTTGCCGCCGCCACCGCGCCGGGCGGCGGCGCCTTCCCGAGCGCCGCGAGCCGCCCCTTCACGCGCGCCACCCCCTCGGCGTCGGTGTAGAGCTTCAGGTACAGCTCGTATTCCGCGCGCGCCTTCTCCGGCTCGCCGTTCCTCTCCCGCGCGAGGCCGATGAGCTCCTGCGCCTCGCGCGAAAAGCCGCCCGGCGGCAGGTTCAGCGCCTGGTTCAGGATCTCGATGGCCTCGCCGGGCCGGTTCGCCTCGAGGGCCGCCTTCGCCCGGGCGACGCTTTCCGCGCCTTTCGCATCCACCTCCGGCGAGGGCGTCGGCAACGCGGCATGGGGGCAGCGCCGGCGCGGGCGCCGCGGCAGGGGGCTTCACCGGCGGCGGCGCCTTCCCGATCTTGTCCGGCGGCAACGGCACGAAGATGGAGATCGAACGCCCGTCGCCCGACCCGCTCACGCGCCACTGGACTTCGCGCTTGAACTCCACGGTCAGCGCGTTTCGCGCGGGAACGTAGTCGATCACGAACGCGGGCACGAGGTCCGTCCTGGGAGAGACGCGCGTCTCCGACACGAGCCGCCCGCCGATCTCGGAGTCGAGCGGGCCCGTCACGCGGAACTCCACGACGAGGAGCCTGCCCTTGCCCGGCGGCGCATGGCGCAGGTACTGCACCGTGGTCCCGAACCGGATCGCGATCTGCGCTTCCCGCCCCTTGGGGCTCACCTCGATCGAGTCGATGAGCTGCGCCCTCGCCGGCCCGGATGCGAGCAGCAACGCCGCCGCGGCGAGCGCGCCGAGGAAGGCGAGGAATCGCGGCTGCGCGGCGCGGTGGCGGGAGGCTTCCGGAGTCTCTTGCGATTGCATCTAGAAATCTCCCGTCGGCCGGTGCTCGTTCGAGCGCGGCTTGCTGATCGTGGTGAGCGTCGCGTTGGTGTAGACGTGGCAGGAGCCCGCGCAATTCTTCAGCTCGGACACCGTGTAGAGGATCTTGGGCGAGGCCACCTTGGTGTGCGGGTCGGGCTTGAACCTGTTCGCGTGGCAGCCCGCGCAGTCGGGCTTGTAGGCGGGATAGGGCCAGGCGATCTGCTCGGCGTTGTTCGTGTGGCAGTCCCGGCACGTCACGCCCCCACCGTGCTGCTTGTAGTTCGGCGAAAGGTGCGTGTAGGTGGTCGCCGGAATCCATCTCGAGGTGCTGTGGCACGCGTCGCACGTTCGCGTGGTCACGAAGTGCGAGGCGGGCTTGCCCGTCGCGGTGCTGCCGTTGTGGCAGGTGGCGCAGGTTCCCGGCACCACGCCCGTATGGCTGAAGGTCGCCGGCTTCCACGCGGTCGTCTTGTGGCAGCTGTCGCACGCGAGAGCCGTCGGAATGTGGGCGGCCGGCTTGCCCGTGGCGCTGGAGCCGTTGTGGCAGGTCCCGCAGGAGCCCGGAACCACGCTCGTGTGGCTGAAGGTCGCGGGCCTCCAGGCGGTCGTGCGGTGGCAGACGTCGCACGCCTGGGTCGTGGGCAGGTGCGCGGCAGGCTTGCCCGATGCCGTGGAGCCGTTGTGGCAGGTCGCGCAGCTTCCCGGCGTGACGCCCGTGTGGCTGAAGGTCGCGGGCTTCCAGGCGGTCGTGCGGTGGCACGTGTCGCACGCCTGCGTGGTCGGCACGTGGGTCGCGTTCTTGCCGGTGGCGGTCGAGCCGTTGTGGCAGGTGGCGCAGCGAGCCGGGCGTGACGCCGGTGTGGCTGAAGGTCGCCGGCTTCCAGGCGGTCGTGCGGTGGCACGCGTCGCACGCCTGCGTGGTCGGCACGTGGGTCGCGTTCTTGCCGGTGGCGGTCGAGCCGTTGTGGCAGGTGGCGCAGGATCCCGGCGTGACGCCCGTGTGGCTGAAGGTCGCGGGCTTCCAGGCGGTCGTGCGGTGGCACGCGTCGCACGCCTGCGTGGTCGGCACGTGGGTCGCGTTCTTGCCGGTGGCCGTCGAGCCGTTGTGGCAGGTGGCGCAGATTCCCGGCGTGACGCCCGTGTGGCTGAAGGTCGCGGGCTTCCAGGCGGTCGTGCGGTGGCACGCGTCGCACGCCTGCGTGGTCGGCACGTGGGTCGCGTTCTTGCCGGTGGCCGTCGAGCCGTTGTGGCAGGTGGCGCAGCGAGCCGGGCGTGACGCCCGCGTGGCTGAAGGTCGCGGGCTTCCAGGCGGTCGTGCGGTGGCACGCATCGCACGCCTGCGTGGTCGGCACGTGGGTCGCGTTCTTGCCGGTGGCCGTCGAGCCGTTGTGGCAGGTGGCGCAGCGAGCCGGGCGTGACGCCCGCGTGGGTGAAGGTCGCGGGCTTCCAGGCGGTCGTGCGGTGGCACGCGTCGCACGCCTGCGTGGTCGGCACGTGGGTCGCGTTCTTCCCGGTGGCCGTCGAGCCGTTGTGGCAGGTCGCGCACGAGCCGGGCGTGACACCCGCGTGGGTGAAGGTCGCCGGCTTCCAGGCGGTCGTGCGGTGGCACGCGTCGCACGCCTGCGTGGTCGGCACGTGGGCCGCGTTCTTGCCGGTGGCCGTCGAGCCGTTGTGGCAGGTGGCGCACGAGCCAGGCGTGACACCCGCGTGGGTGAAGGTCGCGGGCTTCCAGGCGGTCGTGCGGTGGCACGCGTCGCAGGCCTGCGTGGTCGGCACGTGGGCCGCGGTCTTTCCGGTGGCGGTCGACCCGTTGTGGCAATTCGCGCAGGTGCCCGGACTCACGGTGCGGTGATCGAACGTCGCCGGCTTCCAGGCGGCCGTGCGGTGACAGCCGTCGCACGAGGCCGTGGTGACCACGTGGTTCGCGGGCTTGCCCGCCGCCTTCGCGCCGTCGTGGCAGCTCGCGCAGCTTCCGGGCGCGACGCCCGCGTGCGTGAACGTCGCCGGCGTCCAGGCCGACGGCCGGTGGCACAAGCCGCAGGGCGCCTGGGTCGCGACGTGCTCCGGAGGCTTCGCGGTCTGCGCGAAGCGGCTTCCGGGCGAATGGCAGGAGGCGCAATCGCGCGGCGTTCCGCGGAAGAGTCCCTGCACGTGGCAGCTCTCGCAGCGCACCTGCTGGTGCGCGCCGAGGAGCGGGAATCCCGTGGTGATGTGGTCGAAGCCCTTGGGCGCCGGTTGCGCCGCCGCGGCAAGAGCGAGCCATGCGGCGGCGATCGCCGCCGCAACTCGCCACAAGACGGAATGGATCGGAATTCCGATCGACTTCATTGCGCACCTCCCGGTTGCCCGGTCGTGAAAGGTTTTCCGGCAGGAAACCGGCCGGGTGCGCAGTGACATCGCGGGCTTCTTCTGTTTTTCGATGCGCCCGAACAACTTTGAAAACTAATCCGGCACGGAAGATAACCGAACGCAGCAGCGATTCATAGACTCATCGCGCATGTGTCGGGCGTCGGCGACACGACTGACTTTCGCGCGGATGTCGCGCCAGTCGTCGCTTCCGTGGCAGCGCTCGCACTGCGCGCCGAACGCGCCCTCGTGCCTGTCGTCGCCGCGATGGCACGAGTAGCACGCGGTCGGCGCCGCGACCTTTTCCGTGGCCGGCTTCGAGTGGCATGCCGCGCATTTCGCGCGGCGGTGCGCTCCTTGCAGCGGATACTTCGTGCGCTTCGCGTGGTCGAAGTCCCAGCTCTTCCACGAGCGCGCGTTGTGGCAGCCCTCGCACTTCGGGCCCAGCGCCGCCTTGTGCACGTCGTCCTTCTCGTGGCATCCGGCGCACTCGCGGGGCGCGTCCTTGAAGAGCGCGGAACGGTGGCAGCTCGCGCATCCGGCCTTGATGTGGGCGCCGAGCAGCGGGAAGCGCGAGCGCGAGTGGTCGAACGGCGCGCCCTTCCAGTCCCTCTCGCTGTGGCACTCGGCGCAGCGCTCCCCCTGCTGCCCCTTGTGCGCGTCGTCCTTGCGGTGGCAGGAGACGCATTCCGATGGCGCCGGTTTCACGTACGCATCCTGCTGGTGGCAGGCGTCGCACTTCGCGCCACGGTGCTTGCCCTTCAACGCGTAGCGGGTGTCGCGGTCGTGGTCGAACCTCGCTTCCTTCCAGTCCCGCTCGCCGTGGCACGTCTCGCACTTCGCGCCCATCGTGGACTTGTGGGCGTCGTCCTTGCGATGGCAGGAGACGCAGGTGGTCGCGAGCTTCTCCTTCGGCCCGGCCTTGTGGCAGCTGTCGCATTTCGCGGGGCGGTGCTTGCCGCGCAGGGCGAATTTCGTTTCCCGGTCGTGATCGAAGCTCGAGGTCTTCCAGCTGCGGTCGCCGTGGCACTTCTCGCAGGCGTCGCCCTGGCTGCCCTTGTGCGCGTCGTCCTTCCGGTGGCAGCCGACGCACGTCAGGGGCAGTTGCTCCTTGTAGAGCGTGCCCTTGTGGCACGAGTCGCACTTCGCCGTCCGGTGCTTTCCCCCGAGGGCGAAGCGGGTCTTCGCGTCGTGCGCGAAATGGCTCTCCCAGCTCCTCTCGTCGTGGCAGGTCTCGCACCGGGGCCCGTAGCGGCCCTTGTGCGCGTCGTTCTTCCGGTGGCAGGAAAGGCAGTCGCGAGGCGCTTCCTTGTAGGCCTTCTCGTGGCAGGCCGTGCACTTGGCGCCCGTGTGCTTGCCCACGAGGGGGAACCGCGTCTTGCCGTGGTCGAAGCGGGGCTCCTTCCACGTGCGTTCGGAGTGGCAATCGGCGCAGCCGGAACCGAGCTGCCCCTTGTGCGTGTCGTCCTTGCGGTGACATTCGACGCAGGCGCCCGGCGCTTCGCGCCAGCGCTTGCCCGCCTCGTGGCAGCTCTTGCACTCGACTCCGGCTCCGCCATGCGCGCCGTGGAGCGGGAAGTCGGTCCGGCCGTGGTCGAACTTCGCCTGCTCGAAGGGCGCGATCTTCGCCTCCCGCCCCTTGTGCTCCGTGTGGCAGGCCCGGCATTCCTTGCCTTGCGCCTCCGGCGCGCGGCCGTGATAGCCGCGCTTCGAGCCCACGTCCGTGGCCACGTCCTTGTGGCAGTCCTGGCACAGGCGCGACTGCGCCGACTTCTCGAAGCGCTTGTGGCAGCTTTCGCACTGCATCTCGAGCTTCGCGTGCCCCTCGATCACCTTGCCGGGCATGACGACCGACTCGAACACCTGCCCGTGGGCCAGGCTCGCCGCGGCGATCATGGCCGCGGCGAGGGCGCGCCGGGCCCGGGCGAGCGCCGTCGACGCGCCCATCAGTACATGTGCACCGCGAGCACGTGGTAGGCGGCGCTCAGGACGAGAAGGTAGACGAGCGGCATGTGCACGACGTGCCAGAGCGAGAAGATCCGCTCGAAGGCGCCGAACTGGGCGGCGGAGTTCACCGCGCGAAGGTACGAGCGCACCAGCGCGCCGCCGCGCCGGATGCGCCTTGCCTGGGTCGCCGCGTCCCACCCCTTCTCGGCGCCCTTGCCGCGGACGAGGTCCGCGATCTCGCGGTCGAGCGAGCACGCGACGCGGCGGGCGCGCGATCCCCAGGGTGAGGAAGCGCCAGGACCGCCCCGCGAGGCCGCCCTCGCCCGACGAGGCGACCTCCCTGTGCCGCGCGAGCGCGTCTTCCGCGCGCGGAATCGCGCGCACCAGCGCCGCGAGCCCGCGCTCGGAGTTGCGCATGTGCTCCTCGAATTCCTGCACGGTCGCCTTCCGGCCGTAGAGGCCGTGGTGGATCCGGCGATAGGCGTACCGGCCGATGAAGCCGCTCGAGGAGACGACCACCATGCAGGCGAGGGCGACGAGCGCGTTCACCGAGGACACGGTGAACGTCGTGTGGAAGAGCACGAGCACCGGCCCGAGGACTCCGAGCACCATGTGCGCCTGGAACCACGGCTTCATCGTTCCCACGCGCTGCAGGACGCGCGCGCGCTTGCGCAGCGGGTAGGTGAGGAGCGCCAGCATCATCAGCCCTCCCGCGAGCCCCATGTAGTAGCCGAGATCGGAGCCGGGCGTGTAGGGGCGGAGCATCGTGACGCCCCATGCCGCCGCGCAAAGCGCGAGGACCGCGGAGAGAATGACGGCGTGCGAAACGAAACGCATCGAGGTTGCGGCGGCGTGCGAATGCCCCAATAATCGGACGGGTCGTGAGTATCGCCGCGGAGAATTTCCTGCCGCAAGAACAATTTTCGTTTTGTCGCTTCGCGGCGTCACGCTCATTTTTTCCTGTCGCTTTCCGGCGTCACCCGCCGCGCTGAAAATGTCGCTCGCAGACGTCACCGCCTACTCCGTCTACGCAGTGCCACTGCTCCTGGTCACGCTTTGGCACGTGCATTCGCGCCGCGTTCGCGAGCGCGAGACCGCGAGCGTCATTCGCGAGGCGCGCGAGGCCGGCCTCACGGAGCCTCCCTCCCTGCATCCCGTGGTGGACCCGGTGAAGTGCTGCGGCTCGGGAGCGTGCGCGGTGGCGTGCCCCGAGAAGGCGCGATCGGCTTCGTCGACGGGAGGGCGGTGCTCGCGAACCCCTCCGCGTGCATCGGCCACGGCGCCTGCGCCGCCGCCTGCCCGGTGCAGGCGATCACGCTCGTGTTCGGCACCGAGCGGCGCGGCGTGGACATCCCGCTCGTGAAGCCCACCTTCGAGACCAACGTCGCGGGAATCTTCATCGCCGGCGAGCTGGGCGGCATGGGGCTCATCCGCAAGTCCGCCGAGCAGGGACGGCAGGCGATGGAGTCGATCGCGAAGCGCGCCCGCGGCAAGGCGCGCGCTCGACGTCGTCGTCGTGGGCGCGGGACCGGCGGGCCTCGCGGCCTCGCTCACCGCCCACGAGGCGAAGCTCGCCTACGTGACGCTCGAGCAGGAGACGGACCTCGGCGGCTCGATCCTGCACTTCCCGCGCAGGAAGGTCGCCATGACCGCCCCGGTGAAGCTCCCCATCGTGGGCAAGGTCCACATGAACGAGATCTCCAAGGAGGACCTGCTCACCTTCTGGAGCGGCGTGGTGAAGCGGGTGGGCCTCAAGATCCGGTTCGGCGAACGCATGGAGGAGCTCGCGCCGGACGGCGACGGCGGATTCGTGGTGCGGACCTCGCGAGGCGAGTACCGCGCCCGCAGCGTCCTCCTCGCCCTCGGGCGGCGGGGCACGCCCCGAAAGCTCGGCGTCCCCGGCGAGGAAGCGGAGAAGGTGGTCTACCGCCTGCTCGACCCGGCGCAGTATCGCGGAATGCCCGTCCTCGTCGTGGGCGGCGGCGACTCGGCCCTCGAGGCGGCGCTCGCGCTATCGGAGGAGCCGGGAACCGACGTCGTCCTTTCCTATCGCGGCGAGGCCTTCGGCCGCGTGAAGCCCGCGAACCGCCGGCGGCTCGAGGAAGCGGCGGCCGGGGGAAGGCTGCGGGTCCTCCTCGAATCGACCGTGTCGAAGATCGAGCCGAAGGCGGTGGTCCTCGCGCTCAAGGACCGCGAGATCCGCATCGCCAACGCGATGGTGCTGGTCTGCGCGGGCGGCGAGCTGCCGACGCCCTTTCTCAAGAAGATCGGCGTCATGGTCGAAACGCGGCACGGCGAGGTCGCGGACGCGTAGCCCCGCCAGGGCGGTCAGGCCCCGGCGTGGGTGCCGTGCCGCGCGTCCTTCACGAGCTGCGGGGCGAGGGAGCCGGCGATCATGCCGATGGCGGAAGCGGCCAGGCCGACGAGCTGCGGCGGGATGTCGGCCTCCGCGAAGAACTTCTCGCAGATCCCCCACGTCGCGAGGCCCACCAGCGCCGAGACGAGCGCCCCCTGCGTGGAGGCGCGGTGCCAGTAGATCCCGCACACCAGGGGCACGAAGGCCCCGACCAGCGTCACCTTGTAGGCGTTCTGCACCATCTCGTACATGGTGCTGGTGTTGTTGAGCGCGAAGACGAGGACGCCGGCGGTGAAGAAGACGAGCACCGTGCGCAGCAGGACGAGGAAGCGCTTGTCGCTCATGCTGCCGAAGAGGGGCTTCACCACGTTCTCGGTGAAGAGGGCCGTCGGCGCGAGGAGCGCCCCGGAGGCGGTGGACAGGATCGCCGAGAGCAGCGCCCCGAAGAACATCACCTGCGCGAACATCGGCATGTGGTTGAGGACGAGGTTGGGCAGGATGAGCTGCACCTCGCGGCCCTCGGACTGGATCAGGGGCTCGACCATCTTCGGGTCGATCATGAGCGCGCCGTAGGCGAGGAAGATCGGCACGAAGGCGAAGCAGAAGTAGGCGAGCGCGCCCAGGAGCGAGCCCTTCACGGCCGTGTTCTCGTTCTTGGCGCTGGTCACGCGCTGGAAGACGTCCTGCTGCGGGATCGAGCCGATGGCCATCGTGATCCACGCGCCCGCGAACGCCCACCACTCCTTGCTGCCCCCGGTCGGCCAGAACTGGAACTTGCCGGCCTCGGAGGCGTGGGACACCACCTTGCCCACGCCGCCCGCCATCCCCGAGACCAGGTAGGCCACGTAAAGGAGGCCCAGCGACGATCACCACGGACTGGAAGAGGTCCGTGAGCGCCACCGACCACATGCCGCCGAAGGTCGTATAGATGAGGACGATCACCGCGCCGATGAGGATGCCCTGGTCGAGCGAGATGGCGCCCTGGGAGAGGGAGTTGAAGACGATGCCCAGGGCGGTGAGCTGCGCCGAGGTCCAGCCCAGGTAGGAGATCGTCACCGCGAGGCTGGTGAGCACCTCCACCCCCTTGCCGTAGCGCTTCTTGTAGAAGTCGCCGATGGTGAGGAGGTCCATGCGGTAGAAGGCGCGGGCGAAGAAGAGCGCCACGAAGACGAGGCAGAAGCTCGCCCCGAACGGGTCGGCCGGGATGCCCCCCAGGCCGTCCTTCACGAACGTGGCCGACACCGACAGCACGGTCTCCGCCCCGAACCAGGTGGCGAACACGGTCGCGACGTTCATATAGAGAGGAAGGCCCCGGCCGGCCACCAGGTAGTCCTTGGAGTTCGAGACGAACTTGGCGGCGTACAGGCCGATGGCGATCGTGACGACGAGGTAGGCGATCGTGAAGAAGACGAGGGTGGACATGGGGCGCTTGAAGCGGCGGTTCGGAATGCGGGCGAGTCTAGCAAAAAGGATGCTGCACCGCAGTAAGGGCGCTTGTGAGGAATGACCCGTCACCCTCACCCCCGGCCCCTCTCCCAAGGGAGAGGGGAGAACTGGCGGCCCTCTCCCATGGGAGAGGGACAAATTGGGCTCCCTCTCCCTTGGGAGAGGGCTGGGGTGAGGGTGATGCGAGTCGGGCGATAATGTGCGCATGAAGCTCATCACCTGGAACCTGCAGTGGGGCCGCGGGATCGACGGCCGCGTCGACCTCGCGCGCATCGTCGCGCACGCGCGCTCGATGGCCGACTTCGACGTGCTGAACGTGCAGGAGATCGCGGACAACTTCCCCGGCCTCGCGGGCAACGACGACGCCGACCAGTTCGCGCAGCTCGCGGCACTGCTGCCCGGCTACACCGCGATCCCCGGCTACGGCGTGGACCTCGAGGGGCCCGGCGGGCGCCGCCGGCGCTTCGGCAACATGATCCTCACGCGCCTGCCGGTGGTGAGCGTGCGCCGCCACGCGCTGCCGTGGCCCGCCGACCCGGGCAAGGAGTCGATGCCGCGCGTGGCCATCGAGGCGACGCTCAAGTTCCCGATGGGCCCGGTGCGCATGACGACCACGCACCTGGAGTACTACTCGCCCGTGCAGCGCACGGCGCAGGCGCTGAAGCTACGCGAGCTGCACGACGAGGCCTGCGGGCGCGCGGCGCGGCCCGGCTTTCCCACGGCGGAAGACGGCCCCTTCGACCTCACGGCGCAGACGCCCTCGGCCATCCTCACCGCGGACTTCAACTTCCCGCCCGAGAACCCCGCCTACGACGAGATCTCGAAGCCGCTCGCGAGCGCAGGGCCCGCGTACCGCGACGCCTGGGCGCGCGTGCACGGAAGCAAGCCGCACGAGCCCACCTTCTGCGTGCACGACCACCGCTACGCGAAGGAGCCCTACTGCTGCGACTTCGTCTTCGTGAGCGAGGACATCCTCGCGCGCGTGCGCGACATCCGCGTGGACGGGGACACGACCGTCTCCGACCACCAGCCCGTCCTGCTCGACTTCGACGCCCGCTGATTCCGGGGCGGGTCAGTCGCCCTCGTCCTCGTCGTCGTCGTCGTCGCGGGACGCCAGGCAGCGGCGGCTGTCGCCGCGCTCGGAATCGCGCGTGATGGGCTTCTGCGTGCCGGTGAAGCGGCCGGCCGCCATGAAGGTGAGCTCCGTGGGGAAGGCCTGCGGGTTGGCCGGGTCCAGCAGCGCGTCCACCTCGATGCAGTCGACGCGGAACTTGTCCACGCCCCGCGGGAAGCCGTTCACGCGGAAGTCGAGCAGCTCGCCGCCGGCGAGGAGGAACCTGCGCCCCTTCACCCTCACCTTGTACCAGCTGTCGCCGATGCCGATGGGCAGGCGCACCGTGGCGATGCGCGGGTTCTTCTTGCCGATCCTGTAGTCGTAGCCCACGGCCACCACCGGGTCGATGAAGATCGGCACGTTGGGCACCACGTCCACGGAGAACACGTACGCGCCGCCCGAGGTCGTGCCCGTGGGCATCGAGACCGGCGTGGCGATGAAGCCGCGCGTGGCGCCGCCGGCGTCGTAATAGAGGCCGCTCACCTGGCCCGCGTTGTTGATCGCCTCGCCGACCGTGAAGGTGGAGCCCGGCACGTCGAGGAGCTGGTAGCCGAGCGAGTCGCCGACGAAGCCGCTCGTCACGGCGCCGATGCTCACGAAGCCGGTCATGAGGCCCGTGTCCGAGATGCCGCGGGCGCGCGTGGGGTTGCCGCCGATGCGAAAGAGCACGATCGTGCCGTCGTTCTGGCGCAGGAAAGCGTGCGCGCCGTCCGCCAGGATCGCGCTGCCCACCACCTGCCCGGCGTTGTTGATGCCCTGCGCGATCGTGAGGCCGGATCCGGGAATGGAAATGTCGGTGAAGGCGCCCGTGACCGGGTTGTAGATGAAGCCGGAGAAGGCGGTGCCGGCCGCATCCTCCGAGTAGCCGGTGACGAGCCCGGAGGCGCTGATGGCGCGGCCGTGGGAATGCGCCCAGCCCGGGCGCATGAAGTACGTGTAGGCGCCGCCCGAGAGGATGAAGCCGCGCGTGGGCGCGGGGTCCTCGAACGTGGAGCCGATGATGGTGCCCGCGTCGTTGATGCCGTGCGCGATCGAGGTCACCGGGGCCGGGGGCAGCAGCGAGAAGGTGCCGCCGGCATAGGAGAAGCTGAAGTTGTTGACGCCGTCGACGCTCGCGTAGCCCACGATGCGGCCGGTGCCGTTGAGCCCGCGCACGTCGGTCATGACCGAGCCGGGATAGTTGACGGTGTTGAAGACGTAGACCGCGGAGGCGGTGGTGGATGCGAACGCCGCGGCGGCGAGCGCCAGGCGGCCGAGCAATTGCGGAAGCACGGATTTCATCGTTTCCCCCCAGTTGGATGACCGTGAAGCCGGCGAGTCTGCGCCCGCGCCGGGACGGGCGCAACGCGGAAAATTCAGCACTGGCGGCTGGAAATCCCCGAGAATCGAAGGCACGGGAGGGGATGAAAATGCACATTCCGGTCTTCGGGGCGGCAGTCGTGGCGCTCGCCGTCGCGGCGGGCGCGCAGGCGGCCATGGAGCTGCCCTGCAAGGCGGAGCGACAAGCCCTGCTTCATCAAGGCCATGCGGGCGCATCCGGCGCGCAGCGCGGCGTTCTGGAAGCCCTCCCTCTCGCGCCCCGTCGCGGAGCGCCTCGGCCCCGCGCCACCCGAGCTGGTGGAGTTCCTGCACCTCGACAACGCCGCCAACGGCTTTCCGGAGAAGCCGCGCGCGAGCCGCTGTCCGCCGATTTCCTGGCCGACGTGCGGGGCGCGATCGCCGACCTGCCGCCCGCCGTGCGCCGGGCCTTCGACGCGACCTTCGCCGGCGTCTGGTTCGTGGACGACCTCGGCGGCACGGGGTACACCGACATGTACTCCGACGCCTCGGGCAAGCCCGCGGGCGGATTCATCGTGCTGGACGCCGCCGTGCTCGGGAAATTCACCGCGAACGCCTGGGCGACCTGGAAGGAGAACACCCCGTTCAAGCCCGCGAAGGCGTGGAAGCTCGAGGCGAGGATCGAGGACGCGGCGAGGGACGATCGCCGCGGCGCCATCCGCTACATCCTGCTGCACGAGCTCGGGCACGTGCTCTCCATCAACCGCGACGTGCATCCGCGCTGGGACATGCCGCCGGGGGAGGTGCCCGCGACGGCGCGGTTCCCGTTCTTCGAGCTTTCGTGGACGGTCGACCGGAAGGAGAGCCGCTACGCCTCGAAGTTCGACGCGGACTTCCCCGCGCGCCGCTCGGTCGTCTATTACCTGGGAGCGAAGCTGGACGCGGCCGACATGGCGCCCGCCTACGGCGCCTTGCGGAAGACCAACTTCCCGACGCTCTACGCCGCCACCAGCCCCGGCGACGACTTCGCGGAATCCTTCGTGAGCTACGTGCACACCGTGCTCATGAAGCGCCCGTGGGAGATCACGATCCGCAAGGACGGCAAGGTCGCGATGACCTACCGCACCTGCTGGGAAGAGCCGCGCTGCGCCGCCAAGCGCAGGATCCTCGAAGTCCTCCTGCGCTAAGGCGATACCTAATCAGATTACTTTCCCGGCGGGAATCGGCAACTTCGCACCGAAAGTAATCTGATTAGGTATGCGCCTTATCGCAGGAGGAGGCCGAGGACCATGAAGGCGAGGATGAGGGCGATGGCCAGGAGGATGTTGGTCTGCCGCCGCTGCGCGGCCTCGAGCTTGCCGAGCGCCCGCTCGATGCGCCCCGGCGCGTCGTCGGCGAGCACCTTGTGCACCAGGCGCGGGATCTGCGGCAGCGACTTCGCCCACATCGGCGCCTCGCTCCGGATCTGCTTCCACAGCCCGCGCGGCCCGTAGTTCTCGCGCATCCAGCGCTCGAGGATGGGCTGGGCGGAGGTGCGCAGGTCGAGCTCCGGGTCGAGGTGGCGGCCCAGGCCCTCCACCTGCAGGAGCGTCTTCTGCAGCAGGACCAGCTGCGGCTGGATGTCCATGCGGAAGCGCCTGCCGACCTCGAAGAGCCGCAGCAGGAGCTTGCCGAAGTAGATGTCCTTGAGCGGCTTGTCGAAGATGGGCTCGCACACGGAGCGGATCGCGCCCTCGAACTCCTCCAGGCCCGTGTCCGCCGGCACCCACCCCGCGTCGATGTGCGCCAGCGCCACCGCCTTGTAGTCGCGCTTGAAGAAGGCGATGAAGATCAGCGCGAGGCAGTTCTTGTCCACCTCCGGCAGCGACCCCATGATCCCGTAGTCGATGCCGCAGTAGCGCCCGTCGCGCGCGACGAAGATGTTCCCCGGGTGCATGTCGGCGTGGAAGAAGCCGTCGCGGAAGACCTGCGTGAAGAAGATCTCGACGCCGTTCCTGCCGAGCGTGGCGGTGTCGATGCCGTGCGCGCGGATCTGCTCGATGTCGTTCACGGGGATGGCGTCGATGCGCTCCATCACCATGACCTCCTTCGTGCACCAGTCGAAGTACACGTCGGGCACGTAGAGGATCTTGCTGCCCGCGAAGTTGCGGCGGACGGTGCTCATGCTGGAGGCCTCGCGCAGCAGGTCCAGCTCGTCGTGGATGATCTTGTCGAACTCCCGCACGACCTCGCGCGCGCGCAGCAGGTCGGAGAGCGGGTGCATGCGCTCGATGAGCCCGGCGACCACGTAGAGGATCCCGGTGTCGTTGTCGATCGTCTCCGCGATGTGCGGGCGCAGGATCTTCACCGCCACCTCGCGCCCGTCCGGCAGCTCCGCGAAGTGCACCTGCGCCACCGAGGCGCTCGCCACCGGCGTCAGGTCGAAGTTGCGGAAGACTTCCGCGTAGGGCTTGCCGTAGGCGCGGTCCAGCGTCTCGACGACCTGCTCCGCGGGGAAGGGCGGCACGCTGTCCTGCAGCTTCGAGAGCTCGTCGGTGATGTCGGTGGGGATGAGGTCCGGGCGGATCGAGAGCAGCTGCCCGAACTTCACGAAGATGGGGCCCAGCTCCTCGAGGGCGAGGCGCAGCCGCACGCCCCTGGGGCCCGAGCGGTCGGCCCAGAAGAAGGCCACGCGGAACGCCAGGCGCACGATGCCCAGCCCGCGCCCGACGAGGAACTCGTCGAGCCCATGGCGACCGATCGTGGAGACGATGCGAAGGAGCCGGAAGAACCGCATGGAACCGCGATTCTACCGTCGCGGGGACGCTACCCTTTGCCTTCGGTGAAGGGTAGCGTCCCCTGTCACTTTCTTCAGCCGGTCGATGAAGTGCTTGCGGAACTTGGCCACCTTGGGCTCCACCACGAAGGAGCAGTAGGGGTTCTGCGAGCCCACGCGCGCGAAGTACTCCTGGTGGTAGTCCTCCGCCTGCCAGAAGGTCGAGGCCGGCACGACCTCGGTCACGATCGGGTTGGCCCAGAGCTTCTCGGCCGCGAGGCTCGCGATGACCTCGCGCGCGGCCCGCTCCTGTTCCGGCGAGTGGAAGAAGATGGCCGAGCGGTACTGGGTGCCCACGTCGTTGCCCTGCCGGTTGGGCGTCGTGGGGTCGTGGATGGTGAAGAAGACCGCCAGCAGGTCGCGGAACCCCACCACGGCCGGGTCGAAGGTGACGCGCACGACCTCGGCGTGGCCGGTGTCCCCGGTGCAGATGTCTTCATAACTGGGATTGGGGGAATCGCCGCCCATGTAGCCCGATTCCACGCTTTCGACTCCCTGAAACTGGTCGAAGACCGCCTCCAGGCACCAGAAGCACCCGCCCGCCAATGTCGCAACTTCGGTCGCCATCGCCTCTCCAAGCCTATGGAACGCAAGAACTGCGCCGGAATCCTACCCACTATAGATTGAAATATCTGGACAGAAATCCCCGGTAAACCACAAAATGTGGGGGTCCAAGGATGACGGCACCCCTTGATCTGGAGCAAGCGTTTCCGGGGGGCCGCGGGGACAATCAGCGCTCTGCCAGCCCAAGAAGCAGGCGAGTTCACTTTATAACGAAGTAGAGGGGGTCTACCTCATGAGCGTGGCCAAGTCCCGCCGTTCCGCAGCCGACATTTCCCGGCTGCCCGCCCAGGAAATCAGCAGCGAAGTCCTCATCGAGAAGTACGCCAAGGACGGGGAAAGATCGATCCGGGAAGTGCGGGCCCGGGTGGCCAAGGCCCTGGCCGGCAACGAGAACGAGGACCGCCGCGCCTTCTGGGAGGCGAAGTTCCTCGAGGCGCAGGAGAACGGCTTCATCCCCGCGGGCCGCATCAACTCGGCCGCCGGCACGAGCCTCACCGCCACCCTCATCAATTGCTTCGTGCAGCCCGTGGGCGACTCCATCACCGAGATCGTCGACGGCCGGCCCGGCATCTACACCGCGCTCGCGGAAGCGGCCGAGACGATGCGCCGCGGCGGCGGCGTGGGCTACGACTTCTCCTCCATCCGCCCCGAGGGCGCGTGGGTCAAGGGCACGAACTCGCGCGCGAGCGGCCCCGTCTCCTACATGCGCGTCTTCGACCAGTCGTGCGAGACGGTCGAGTCCGCGGGAGCGCGCCGCGGCGCGCAGATGGGCGTGCTGCGCTGCGACCACCCGGACATCGAGCGCTTCATCCACGCCAAGGACCAGGGCGACCTCACCAACTTCAACGTCTCCGTGGGCGTCACCGACGCGTTCATGAAGGCCGTGGAGGCGAACGGCGAAGTCGAGCTCGTGCACCGCGCCGAGCCCTCGCAGGAAGTGAAGGAAGGCGGCGGCTACCAGCGCGGCGACGGCCTGTGGGTCTACCGCAAGGTGCGCGCGCAGGACCTGTGGGACCAGGTCATGCGCTCGACGTACGACCACGCCGAGCCCGGCATCCTCTTCCTGGACCGCATCAACCGCGACAACAACCTCTATTACTGCGAGGCGATCGAGGCCACGAACCCGTGCGCCGAGCAGCCGCTTGCCGGCCTACGGCTGCTGCTGCCTGGGCTCCATCGACGTCGCGCGCTTCGTGAAGAACCCGTTCGAGGACGACTGCGCCTTCGACTTCGAGGGCTTCGGCAAGGTGATCGACGCCTCCGTGCGCATGCTGGACAACGTGCTCGACGTGACGCCGTGGCCGCTCGCCGCAGCAGAAGAAGGAAGCCGCCAACAAGCGCCGCGTCGGCCTGGGCTTCACCGGGCTGGGCGACGCGCTGCTCATGCTGCGGCTCGCCTACGACACGGACGAGGCGCGCACGATGGGCGCGAAGATCAGCGAGTACATGCGCGACCGCGCGTACGAGGCCAGCGTGGAGCTCGCGCGCGAGCGCGGCGCCTTCCCGCTCTTCAACGCGGACCTCTACCTCTCCGGCGGCAACTTCGCCTCGCGCCTGCCGCAGGAGATCAAGGACAAGATCCGCAAGCACGGCATCCGCAACTCGCACCTGCTTTCCATCGCGCCCACGGGCACGATCTCGCTCGCCTTCGCCGACAACGCCTCCAACGGCATCGAGCCGCCGTTCTCCTGGACGTACACGCGCAAGAAGCGCATGCCCGACGGCACGCACAAGGAGTTCCGCGTCGAGGACCACGCCTACCGCCTGTTCAAGTTCATGAACGGCGAGGACGCGAAGCTGCCCGACTGGTTCGTGACCGCGCTGGAGATCTCCGCGGAGGCGCACAAGGCCATGGTGGCCGCGGTGGCCCCCTTCATCGACACGAGCATCTCCAAGACGGTGAACGTGCCCGAGGACTACCCGTACTCGGAGTTCGAGGGGCTCTACCTCTCGGCGTGGAAGTCGGGCCTGAAGGGCCTGGCCACCTACCGCCCCAACAGCGTGCTCGGTTCCGTGCTCTCCACGGAGCCCGCGAAGCCGGCGCAGGCCGCGCCCGCCGAGCCGCCGATGGACACGATGAACCGGCGCCTGTCGATCAAGACGCTGCCCGAGCCCGTGCTCGCGAGCCTGCGCTGGCCCGGCCGCCCGGAGCTGCCCGAGGGCAACCCCGCGTGGACGTACATGATCGACTCGCCCGTGGGCAAGTTCGCGCTCTTCATCGGCCACGTGGAAAGCGAGACGCGCCAGGCCTTCCCGTTCGAGGTCTGGGTGAACGGCGCCGAGCAGCCGCGCGGCCTGGGCGCCGTGGCGAAGACCCTCTCCATGGACATGCGCGCCAACGACCGCGCCTGGCTCAAGATGAAGCTCGACGCCCTCGCCCTCACCGTGGGCGACGACGGCTTCGACATGCGCATGCCGCCGCACGGCGAGAAGCGCCGCGTGCCGAGCATGGTGTCGGCCCTCGGCCAGGTCGTGCGCTGGCGCTGCGAGCAGCTCAAGGCCTTCGACGACGCGGGCGCCTCCCCGCTGCTGGACGCGCTGTTCAGCCTCGAGGAGCCGCGCACCGGCACCGACGGCACGCTCGCCTGGACGGTGGACATCGCCAACCCCGCCTCGGGCGAGGAGTTCGTGATGGGCCTGAAGGAAATGCACATGCCCGACGGCGGCACGCGCCCCTACTCGCTGTGGCTCTCGGGGCACTACCCGCGCGCGCTCGACGGCCTCGCCAAGCTCCTGTCGCTCGACATGCGCGTGATGGACCCGGCGTGGATCGGGATGAAGCTGCGCAAGCTGCTCGACTACTCCGAGCCGCTGGGCGACTTCATGGCCTTCGTGCCCGGGCAGCGCCGGCAGCAGAACTGGTCCTCGACGGTGGCCTACCTCGCGCGCCTCGTGATCCACCGCTACTCGATGCTGGGCGTGCTGGACGAGAACGGCTACCCGAAGCAGGAGATGGGCATCCTCGAGACGCCGCGCCGGGGCGACGAGCCCGCGCTCATGAAGGGCACCAAGTGCACCGAGTGCGGCAACATGACCGTCATCCGCAAGGACGGCTGCGACTTCTGCAGCGCCTGCGGGTGGGTGGGGGCCTGCGGGTAGCACCGGGCGCCGCGCTCCCGCGAACGCAAGGTCGCGAGCGGCTCCGGGCCGGTCTTCAGGAAGGCAATCGAATGGACACCGTGGCAGCCCGAAAAGTGCTCGACGAATGGCTGGCGAAGCTGCGCGCGGTGCCCTACCGGGAGCTGGCCGCGCGCGTCGACTCGGTCACCTACGACGAAATCGCGCGCGACAGCGAGCGCTCGTGGCAGGTGGAAGTCCAGGTGCTCTGGGACGACGCGCCGGACGGAGCCATCCGGTCGTGGCGTCCATCGATGACGGCGGCCTGCGGGCATTCGTCCCGGTGACCGGAGACTTCGTCAATCCCCCTCGGGAGAGATCGTCGGTGAATGAGCGGCCGCTCAGGGATGTCGCCAGGGCCCACATGATGTTCGCGCTGGACACGGACGACGGGGCATGATCGCCCTCGCGTCCCACGCCGAGGCCCGGGCGCATTGCAAGGCGGTCGACGTGAAGGACGGGTACTGGCTGCTTCTTCGACGACGACGGCTCTCCGCTCGAGCCCCGGTTCGAGCAGCCGGGCCCGCACGGATGACTCCACCTTGAGCGTCGGCGAGCTACACGCTCGCGAGCGGGCGATGTCGGGCCGGGGGCTCCAGGAGCGGCTGGCAAGATCAGGAGCGTGCGGGGCTGCGGCCTGCAAATCGGTGGAGAGAGTCTGCGTCGAGCCACCTGGAGGATCAACCGCGGCAAGCGCGCCGCGACCGTGCCCGGGCGCGGGGCAAGCGGTCCGCGGCGAATGCTGCCGCCGGTCCTGCACGCCGACGACTGGCTGCTGGTGGTCGACAAGCCCGCCGGGATGCTGTCGGTGGCCGGTCGCGGGCCCGCCGGCGAGGACTGCCTGCACGCGCGGCTGCGGCAGGCCTGGCCCGACGCCCTGGTGGTCCACCGCCTGGACATGGCCACTTCCGGCCTGATGGTCTTTGCCCGCGGCGAGCGGGCGCAGCGGATCCTGTCGATCGCCTTCGCCGCGCGCGCGGTCGACAAGCGCTATGTCGCGATCGTCGCCGGGAAGCCGGAGCCCGCGAACACGGACGGCGAGGGCTGGGCGACGATCGAGCTTCCCCTGGCTGCCGACTGGCCCGCGCGGCCGCGGCAGAAGGTCGATGCGGCGAGCGGCCGGCCCAGCCTCACGCGCTGGCGGATCGCGCGCGAAGCCCTGCGCGCGCGGGAGGGCGGCACGCGGCTCGAGCTGCAGCCCGTCACCGGCCGCTCGCACCAGTTGCGCGTGCACCTCGCGGCCATCGGCCATCCCGATCGTGGGCGACGCGCTCTACGCACCCGGGCCGATCGGCCGGCGCGGCGCCGCGACTCCTGCTGCACGCGCAGTCCCTCGCGCTGGCCCACCCGGCCGACGGCCGGCCCCTCGTCTGGCGGTGCGACGCGCCCTTCTGACGACTATCAGGTAGATTCACCGTCTCCGGTAACCCGACGCACGCCATGAACACCACCCCCGAACGCCCGCCCCTTCCCGACCACCTGTCCGTGGATCCGCGCAGCCCGCACTACGTGGCCGCCGTGCTCGAGCACGACATCGGCATCCGGCTGAACGGCAACGAACGCAGGGACGTCGAGGAGTACTGCGTCAGCGAAGGCTGGGTCAAGGTGCCGGCCGGCAAGACGGTGGATCGCAAGGGCAATCCGCTGCTCATCAAGCTCAAGGGCAAGGTCGAGGCGTTCTACAAGTAGGCGCGCCGCGGGCCATCCCGCCTGCCGCATTCCTACTTTTCCGCCGGCCCCCGGCACTCCAGCGGCAGGAAGTTGGGCGGGATATCCGTCTCGTCCTTCCCCTGGACCTCCATGCCCTTGGGAACCGGGAGCCTGTGGCAGATCCACGCGATCGGCACCATGGGCTGGTCGGCCACCACCGCGGGCCGCAGCGTCAGCGCGCTTGCCGTCCAGCACCTTGCGAGACGTTGTTCCCGTAGGTGAGGGTGATCGCCCCGCCGGCGACGTTCACGTCCTTGATGAGGTTGCCGACGATCTTGTCGCGCGGCGGGATGCCGGCGGCCGCGTTGTCCGCGGGCATCTCTCCCTTGGCGGTCCACGCCGCCTGCACGCCGCGCTTGGCGAGGTCGGCGAGCACGAGGCCTTCCTTCACCTGCGACTTGGCGGCGACGTCGCGCAGGCCCGGGATCGCCATCGCCATCAGGATGGCGAACACGGCGAGCACGAAGAGCAGCTCGATCCAGGTGAAGCCGGCGGATTTTCGGCGCATGGGCGCGATGATACGACGCATCCGTGCCTCGCCGAGGCGAGGGCGTACGGCCTACCGGGCCGCCAGGGGCACGGATCCGTCGCCCGGCTTCACCATGGGCCAGCCGCGCCGGGCCCATTCGCTCATCCCGCCGTGCACGTAGCGCACGTGGCCGTAGCCGCCGCTGTTGCGAAGCGCGCGCAGCACGACCGGGGAGCGGTTCTGCGAGTTGCAGATGAGGAACACCGGCTTGCCCGCGTCCGTCGGGATCTCCGCGACGCGCTGGCCCAGCTGGCTCATGGGCAGCAGGCGCGCGCCGGCCGCGACGCCATTGGCGTGCTCGCGCGGCTCGCGGATGTCGATGAGGATGACCTCGCCGGCCTCGAAGCGGGCGCGGGCCTCGTCGAGGCTCACGACGTCGGGTTCGGGGATGGAGGCGCTGGCGGCGGTCGCGGCGAGCGCGAGGCCCAGCAGGGCGGTGCGGAACGACATGGTGACTCCGGATGGGTCGCGAGCCGGCTATTATACTCCCATGAGTATATGAGCTCAAACGGCCGGTACCATTCCGAGTACGCCTCTTGCTTGCGTAGTGCCCATCGCGGCCCGCCTCGACGAAATCCAAGGACATCCCCCACATGCTCAAGTCACTCCACGCGCCG
>CAWGOH010000008.1:0-64649 GCA_963824135.1 uncultured beta proteobacterium
GGCGGCGGCATGGGCGGCATGGGTGGCATGGACGGCATGGACATGTAATTTCCTCTCCCTCCCCTCTCCCTTGGGAGAGGGGCCGGGGGTGAGGGTGCAGCATCACGGAAAGGCCCGCCTCGGCGGGCCTTTTCATTTTGGCTTCCCGTCCGCCCAGTTCCACAGCGTGCGCACCGCGCGCAGGCTGCGCTGGTGGGGCGAGAGCCCGCCGCGCCAGGGCACGAGGACGTCGGGCTCGACGCCTTCGACCTCGTTCGTCCCGTCGGCGCGGTAGCGCACGCAATCGGGAAGCTTGAGCCGGGCGCCGGAGCGGGCCAGCCGGATCGCCATCCCCCCGCTCGTGTAGCCGCATCCCGACCCGTGGGTCGGCGTCCCGATGATCGTGGCGCGGCGGTTGTCCTGCAGCGTGGCCGCGAAGAGCTCGGCGGCCGAGGCCGTCCCGCCGTTCACGAGGACGGCGAGCGGGCCGCGATACACGCCCTCGGTGAACTCGTATCGCGAGAGCATGTAGAGGGCGTGGTCCGATTGCAGTCCCTCGAGGCTCGCGCGCGGCGGCTCTTCGAGCGCCCCCGTCGAGCGCAGCATCGGCGGCCCGACGAGGGGGCAGGCCTTCGCGCCGCTCCACACCGCCGCGCGGTCGCAGGGCTCCGCCGCGATGCGCTTGGCCTCCGCGAGGGTCGCCCTGGCCGCGGTGAGGCTCGCGCGCAGTTCCTCGGACAGGCCGCCGCGCGCGAGGTCCGCCTCCACGTCGCGCAGGCGCAGTCCCAGCTCGCGGACCCAGTGGGGATGGCGGATGAAGGACATCCGCGGGGCGGCCACGCCCGGCGCCGTGACGATTCGCGCGGCGGCCTCCGCCCAGTCGCTGCCCCCTCCATTGCCCGTGATGTCGATCACGATCGCGTCGACGCGCCGCCCGGCGAGCGCCGCGAGCTGCGTGGCGAGCGTGCGCGACATGCGCCGCTCCACCTCGCTGCCCAGCCGCCGCTCGCAGTCGCCGTCGCAGGCGGCGGGCGAATGCAGCCTCTCGCAGATTTCCGGGTAGGCCGAGTCCATGAAGAGCGGGATGCGCAGGATGCCGAGCTGCGCGCCGTTCGGCGTGGTGAGAATCCCCGCCGGGAACGACGCGGAGGCCTCGCCCGGGAGGGGCTCGTAGTTCCCGGCGGCGCCGAAGTCCATGCCCTTGTCGCGCCAGGGACGGTAGCCGAGGTCGGCGCAGGACCTGGCGGGCGCAGCCGTCGGCGCGGCGGACGCAGGCGGCGAGGCGGGCGGCTCGGGCGGCTGCGGCCAGTCGAGGCGCACGTGCCCGTCGCCGAACTCCGCGAGGAAGCGCTCGAAGATCCGGCGCGCCTCGTCGTCGCTCGCGGCCTTGGCGAGCTGCGCCTCGGCTCTCGCCGAGAGCGCCGGCAGGTCCATGCGGCGCGCCTCGACGGCCCAGTCGAGGTTGGCGTAGGCGGCCGCGAGCTCCTTCCGGAGTTGCACGAAGTCGGTGCGCCAGGCCTCGGCGTCGTAGGCGAGGGCCGGCGCCGTCCCGGCGAGGATCGCCAGCGCCGAGGCGAGGGCGGCCCGGGCCGCCCGGCCCGGCCAACGCGTGGAAATTGCCATGTGAAAGTCTCCGTCCGGCGACGGGCCGGCTTGCGCAAAGGCGAAATGCTAGCCGAACGGGGCCCGCGGCCGCACTGACCCTCCGATTCGCGCCTTTGCGCCGCCGCAAGAGGGGGCGGACCGGGATGCGCGATGATGTGGTCCTCTCCCCGAAGTCCCCCCGCGCCATGCAAGTCGTCGACCTCGCCCCCGCCATCGTCCTGACCGCCGTCGGGGGCGTCCTCGCGCCCTGGTCCCGGATGCCCCTGCCGATCTTCCTCGTGGTGGTGGGGGCCGCGGCCTCGTTCCTGCCCGGGCTGCAGGCGGTGAAGGTCGATCCCGAGGTGTTCCTGCTGCTCTTCATCCCCCCGCTGCTCTTCGCCGACGCGCGCGTGCTGCCCCGGCGCGACCTGCTGCACGTGCTGAAGCCGGTGCTTCTCATGGCGCTCGGCCTCGTGGTGCTCACGGTGGTCGCGGTGGGCTACTTCATCCACTGGCTCATCCCGAGCATTCCCCTCGCGGTGGCGTTCACCCTGGGCGCCATCGTCTCGCCGACCGACGCCGTGGCGACGGCCGCGACGACCGCGACCATGCCCCTGCCGGCGCGCGTGGCGCACATCGTGAACGCCGAGAGCCTGCTCAACGACGCCACCGGCCTCGTGGCCTTCAAGCTCGCGGTGGCGGCCGCGGTGGCGGCGAACAACGTCTCGATGAACGAGGTCACCGGCCAGTTCGTCATCCTGTCGGGCGGCGGCCTGATGGTCGGCATCGTGATCGAATGGCTCGGGCGCAAGTTCCGCGAGCGGCTCATCCGGCTGAGGAAGGACGACCCGGTCGTGCAGACGCTGCTCACGGTGCTCGTGCCCTACTCGGCGTACCTGGTGGCGGAGGCGTTCCACGTCTCCGGCATCCTCGCCGTGGTCGCCTCGGGCCTGTGGGCGGGAGGCCAGGAGGTGAAGGGCCTCTCGGTGGAAAGCCGGCGCCACGCGCGCGAGGTGTGGCGCATGATCGCCTGGTTCTTCAACGGCCTCGTGTTCGTGCTGCTCGGGCTGCAGCTGCGGCAGATGATCGCCGGCGTGGCGGGCCACGACGCGCTGCACCTGGCGATGTGGGCCATCGCCCTGTGGGCGGCGCTCATGGCCATCCGGCTCGCCTGGGTGTGGGGGTCGGGCTACGCGCGCTTCCACTTCGGCTGGGGATGGGCGGGCGGCAGCGAGGGGCCGGACTCGCGGCGCATGTTCCTCGTGGGCTGGGCGGCGGTGCGCGGCTCGATCACGCTCGCCACCGTGCTCTCGATCCCGCTCCTCACGCAGGCGGGCGATCCCTTCCCCGAGCGCGACCTCGTCGTGTTCCTCGCGGCGGCCACCATCATCCTCACGCTGGGGCTCAACGGCCTCACGCTGCCGTGGATCATCCCGCGCCTGCACGCCAAGGACGACCCGCAAGGGCCCATCGAGGAGGCGCACGCGCGCGTGGAGCTCGCGAGAGCGGCCATCTCCGTGGTGCAGCCCGCCCTCGAAAGGCTCGACCAGGAGGAGGACCGGGCGTTCGCGCGCGCGCTGCTCGCGCGCTACCAGGGCAAGGTGGACCTGCGCGAGAGCCCGCCCGAGCTCGCCGCCCGGCGCGCCGAGCGCATCGGCGCCGCCCGCCAGCTGCGGCTCGACGGGATCGCGGCGGAGCGGGCGCGCCTGGACGAGCTCCTCAAGGCCGACGAAATCAACGACGAGACGGCGCGGCTCATCGAGGAGGAGCTCGACGAGCGCGAGCTCGTGACCTCCGCCGACCCCGACAAGGGCTAGAGGCGCCGGGTGCGGACCTCCGGCGCGTGCATCTCGCGCCTCAGGAATCCCAGCTTGCGGCTGCGCTCGAGCCGCTGCGCGAGCCTCGGGAAGTCGAGGCCGAAGCGGGCGCGCATCGCGCTCGCCTCGCCCTCCATCCAGCGCCAGCGCGGCTCGAAGGCCGGGTCGCGGAAGGCGAAGGCCACGTAGTTCCCGTCGTCGGCGATGGGCAGCAGGATCACGTTGCCGTCGAACACGGTGCGCAGCATCTCCAGGTGGGCGATGCGCTCGGCCTTGGGGCCCACGAGGTTCGCGACCACCAGGCCCTTCTTCGGCAGGAGCGCGCGCAAGTCCTGGTAGAACTCGCGCGTGCACAGCGTCGGCGCCACGCCGTCGCGGTCGAAGGCGTCGACCACCACGACCTCCGGGCGGCTTTCGCACCGCGCGACGAAATCGGCCGCGTCGCCGCGCACGACGCGGAAGCGCTCGCTGTCCGCGGGCAGCAGGAACTGCTCGCGGAAGGCGATCACGTCCGGGTCGATCTCCACCACGGTGAGGCGCGCCCCCGGCAGGTGGCGGTGGCAGTACCGGGCGAGCGAGCCCCCGCCCAGGCCCAGCATGAGGATCGAGCGCGGCTCCGGGAGGAAGAGCAGGAACCCCATCATCTTGCGCGTGTAGGCGAACGCGAGCTCGTACGGGTCGGCGAGCCGCATCTCGCTCTGGATGAAGTCGCGCGTGAAGTAGAGGCAGCGCGCGCCGTCGTCCTCGATCACGAAGGGCTTGCCGTAGCGCTTGGCGAGGACGCTGTCGACGAGCGCCTCGGTGTCGCCGCCGGGCGGCTCCAGCAGGCGGATCACGCCGCCTTCGTTGGCGAAGGGGTTCGGCAGCTCCAGCATGGGCCTCTAGCGGGGCTGGCCCATCGCGGCGAAGAGGCGGTCGCGGCGCTCGCCGTCGCGCCCGTCGATCACGCCCGGCTGCGCGCACCAACCCAGGAGCCGGTCGCTGGCCGACAGCGCCGCCGCGCCGCCGCCGAAGCGCTCCTTGAGCATCTTCACCTGCAGCGCGAGCCGCTGCGGCTGCAGGTCGGCGGGGCTCTCGAGGCCGAACGCCATCTCGAGCTCGAGGAGCGCCTCGCGCCGCGCCTGCGCGCTGCCTTCGATTCTCTGCCGGTGGCTGCCCGCGGCGGCGGGATCGGCCAGGGCCGCGAGCGCCGCGTCGCGCCGCGCGAGCATCTTCTTCTCCCAGGCCGAAGGCAGCTCCGGCAGCGCGCCCCAGCGCTCCTGCCACGCCTCGGGGGACTCGGAATCCGCGCCGGCGACGAGGGCCGACTCGAGCGCCTCGCACAGGACTTCCTTCTCGGCGAGGGTCTTCCACACGGCCGCCTCGCGCGAACGCGCGCGCGTCGACAGGGCGCCCTCGACGCTCTTCACCGCGCTGCGGAAGCGGCCCTCGAGGGGGCGCAGCAGCGGGTCGGGGCTGCGCGTGAGCGCGCGCCACCGGTCCTGCAGCTCGCGAAAGGCGGTGCGGACTTCCTTCTCTTCCTTGTCGGTCGCGCGGGCGAGGCCCTCGAGCTGCGCGCACACCTCCTCGAGGGAGCGGCGCCCGTCTTCCTTGCGGCCGACGACTTCCTTGTGCTTTTCGTGCCGCGCCGCGAACACCGCGTCGCAGGCCGCGCGGAAGCGCTCCCACAGGCCGCGCTCGTCGCGCTGGGTGAGCGGGTGCGCCTTCGAGTGTTCCTGCCAGCGCGCCTGCACCGCCTTCACCAGCGCGGGCGACTCGCGCTCGAGGGCGCGGGGCAGGAGCGCCTCGACTTCGGCGATCAGGGCCTGGCGCCCGGACTTCGCCTCGTCGCGCGCGGCGCCCAGCAGCGCGCGGGCGGGCGCGAGCGCCTCCTTGAGGCGCGCGTCGAGCTTCTTCCAGGACGCCGGATCGACGCTGCCCAGGCCGCCTTCGCGCCAGGCGCGGTCGGTCTCGCGCAGCCATTTCTCGACGGCGCGCAGGTCCGGCGTCTCGGTGAGCAGGGTGGGGAGGTGCGCGGCGGCGGTGGCGATGAACTCGTCGCGCTGCTTGCGCGCGAGCTTCCTTTGCGCGGCCAGCTCCTTGAAATGCTGCGCGGCCGGCGCGTAGGCCTTCTCGCAGGCGCCGTCGAAGCGCTCCCACAGGGCGCGAGGCACGCCGGCATGCTGCGCGTCGAGCGCCTTCCACTCCTCGCGCAGCTTCTTCACCTCGGCCGCCGTGCGGGCGGCGTCGAGGCCCTGCGTGGCGAGCGCCTCGGCCCTCTCGCACAGCTGCGTGCGCGCGGTGTTCTGGCCGAAGGACTCCCAGCGCTCCAGCTCGCCCAGCTGCTGGCCCACGCGGCCCATGCGGCTCTGCGTCGGCTTCGGCAGGGCGCCGGCCCCGGTCTTCAGCGCCTTCATCTCGTTCACGGCGGCGCGCGCGTCGTGCAGGTGGCCCGCGGCGAGCGCCTGCTCGGCGGCGAGGAGGAGCGCGTGCATGCGGTCCTGCGCGGCGCCGGCCTCCTCGCGCGCGGCCTGGGCCTGCGCGAGCCGGCGCTGCTCGATCACCATGAGCGCGGACTCGAAGCGGCGCGAGAGCGCGGGCGTGCGGATGCCGCGGTCGAGCGCCTGCCAGCGCTCCGGAAGCTGGGCGTTGTCCACCGAGGTGTCGGCGGCCAGGCGCTCGGCTTCGACCACGAGCGCCTCGGCGCCGGCGAGCGCCTGCAGCTCCAGCGCCCAGGCGTCGATGCGCGCGCCGCGCCTGCTCGAGGCGGCCGGACACGGCGTCGTCGCCGAGCGCGCGCGCCTCTTCCTTCAGCGCGGCGAGCTGCGCGCGCAGCCCTTCGAGCGCCTCCGGGCCGTCCGGCGTGGCGAGGGCAGCGACCCATTCGGCGACGCGGCGCTCGAACCGGGCGCGGGCGGCCTGGTCGGCCTGCTCGCGGTCGAATCGCGCCTGCAGCGCGCGGCGCGCGGCGTCGCAGCGCTCGAGGCGGGCGGGATCGGCGCGCATGTCGAGCGCCTGCCAGCGGCGGTTCAGGTCCACCACGGCCGTGAGGATGGGGCCGGGCGTGCCGGCGAGCGCCTCGAGCTGGGCGAGGATCGCGTCGGCCTCGTTCGCCTGGCCCTCGCGGTCCTTCATGGCTTCCAGGCGCTGCTTCGCGAGGCGCGCGACCCCGCGGTCCTTGTTCTTGGCCGCCTCGGCGAGCGAGGCGAGGCCCTCGGGCGTGTGCACGCACTCGGCCGCCGCGAGGCGCGTCTCGGCATGCCCGCCCGACAGCGCGAGCGCGACGAGGAGGGGCTCGTCGCGGATGCCCGCGATGGCGGCGAGGCGCCGTTCGGCGTCCTTCGCGTGCCGGGCGACCTCGGCCCGGATCGCGTCCGTGCAGCCGGCCGACTCGAGGAAGGCGCGGGCCGCCGCCGCGTCGTGCGTCTCGGAGAGCGCCGCGCCCAGGGCGGAGGCGAGCGCCTCGCGCACGGAGGCGTCCGCCTCGCTGTCCCAGGCGGCGGCAAGCGCCGCGAGATCGCGAGCAGCGGGCGGCCGCGGCGGCCCGGACTTCCGCTTCCGGGTCGCCGGCGACGAGGGCTGCCAGCTCGGCCGCGTCGGGGGCGAGCTGCGCCACGCCCAGGATGCGCTGGGCGGCGTCGGCATGCTCGTGAAGGGGAGTGCGGGAGAAGAGCCGGGTGACCATGGGGGGCGGGAATGTCGGTGCGGGAGCGCGCTCGGGACGATGCGCCAACCCGAATGATAATCCCGGACGGCAGCCCCACGGTTGCCGATGCCCGGAATCGCGCCCGTTTGATCTGCGTCAGCCCCCTCGCATTGCATACCCCCCCGCCGGCGTAATAGAGTGCGGGACGAAATTATCGAAAATCGATAACGAAACTCCGATGGTCGGCGAACGGGAGATCTACGGCGGGCTGATCCGGCTGCACGTGCTGCACCACGCCTGCCCATGAGCCGATCTTCGGGCAGGGGATCATGGACGAGCTCGCGCACCACGGCTACCGGCTGAGCCCGGGCACGATGTACCCGATCCTGCACGGGCTGGAGAAGGGCGGGTACCTGAAGTCGGCGGTCGAGAAGGACGGCAAGCGCAGCCGGCGCACCTACGTGGCCACCGCGGCGGGAAGGAAGGCGCTGCGAGCGGCCAAGGGAAGGGTCTGGGAGCTGTTCAGGGAGCTGTTCGAGGAAGAGCTGTCGAGCGGGTTGCAGGGTGGCGGGATGCGGGACCGGAAGATCACGAAGACAAAGGGAGACGGGCAATGAGTACGCATTCGGGTTTCAGGTGGTCGGGAATGGCCGCGGCCGCCGTCCTCGCTTTCGCGCCGCTCGGCGCGCTGGCGCAGGCGATCGGCGGGACGGTGACGGACGGCGGCAAGCGGGCGGTTTCCGGGGCGACGGTGTTCCTCGTGCCCGCGGCCGACGTGGCGAAGCTGAAGAAGGCGCCCTCGTTCAACATCCGCCGCAACGTGGACGACGACGAGCCGATGGACGACAGCATCGCGGCCCACGGCGACAAGTACACGCAGGCCGTCACGGACGGCAGCGGCGCGTTCAGCATCGCCAATGCGGCGCCCGGCAAGTACTTCGTGTACGTCGTGCCGGACGACGACCGGCACCTGCCCGGCGGCACGCTCACCAACAAGTCGATGACCACGGCCGAGCTCGCGGCGAAGCCGCTCGCGATCCAGGTGTCCGGGAAGACCCCCGCCAACGCGACCTTCGTGGGCAGCTCGAAGTGCATGAAGTGCCACGACGACTACGCGGGCTTCAAGAAGACGGCGCACAAGCAGGGCATCATGGTGGTGGGCAAGCCCAGCGGCCTGCAGGACATGTCGCGCTTCCCGGCCATGAACGACGGGCTGAAGAAGCTGCAGGCGGGCACCAAGATGTACTTCCACGGCTACGACAAGGGCCGCGGCTTCGACAAGTACCTGGTTTCCGAGAAGGCGCCCGCCGACATGAAGACGGTCAGCTTCACGGCGACCTTCTACACGGACAAGGACGGCTCGCTCAAGCTGAAGACCGAGAACGCCCGCGACCCCGCCGACAAGGCGCGCATCTACCCGGTCGAGAAGACGTACGGCGGCCCGGTGTACAAGCAGCGCTACCTGATCCGCGTCGGCAACGAGACCTATCCCTTCCTGCAGTACAACACCGAAGGCAAGGACGCCTGGGCCAACCGCACCCGCAAGCCCTGGCGCGACTACCACGGCGACTGGCTGTTCGACGAGGCCAAGGGCAAGCTCAAGGACCCGCCCAAGGGCAAGTCCTTCGAGATCCAGTGCGCGTCCTGCCACTACACCGGCTACACGCTCACCCCGACGGTGGAGGGCAACTTCGTCGCCGGCGCGGCCAACGACCCGAACGGCGAGATGGACATCGACGGCGACGGCGTGCCCAACGAGCTGAACATCGGCTGCGAGATCCTGCCACGGCCCCGGCTCCGAGCACGCCAAGGCGCCCGCGGGCGCGCAAGGCGTCGATGATCGTGAACCCGGGCAAGCTCGCCTCCGAGCGCTCGATGGTCATCTGCAACCAGTGCCACAGCCGCCCGCAGGGCACGCAGAAGAACGACCAGCCGATCAACAAGGACGGCCGCATGCTCACCCCCGGCATCAGCCGCAACGAGTACCTGGTGAACCACACCACCCGCGAGGACGCGGCGCAGGGCGACTTCTGGCCCGACGGCGTGCACTCCAAGGCGCACCACCAGCAGGCCACGGACCTGGTCCGCTCGAAGCACTACATCAACGAGAACCAGATCCTCAACTGCGCCGACTGCCACGACCCGCACGGCAAGGCCGGCATCAAGTTCCAGCTCCTGGCCGAGGCGCGCGACGGCAAGAACTCGCTGTGCGCGACCTGCCACAAGGTGGACATGAAGGAGCACACCGCGAAGACGGTGGGCGAGCCGCACACGCGCAAGATCGCCTGCGTCGACTGCCACATGACCAAGACCATGCAGACGGGCGCGGGCCTGGGCGAGGGCATCGAGGGCAAGGGCGGCAAGAAGTACTGGATGAACGACATCACCTCGCACCTCTTCGACGTGCCGCGCATCACCAACAAGGGCGTGAAGGGCGTCGATCCGGGCAATGCCATGCCGATCCCGTACACGAACGCCTGCGGCACCTGCCACGAGGCCGAGAAGATGTAGGCCGGAGCGCGCATCGTTCCCGCGAAAGGCCCGCTTCGGCGGGCCTTTCGCTTTGGCGGGCAGGGACGGAAATCGCCGGGGCGCCGCGAAAGGCGCGAGGAATTGTGATGCGGTTCACAAAGCCGCCGTCTCCGTTCGGCGACTTTCTGCCGCCGGTCGGAAATCTGTTGCAGGCGTAACCGTGCCGATGCTCGAATCCCCTGAGCAGTGCCACGGAAAAACCAGGAGACATCACGATGAGATTGAAATCATTCCAGTCGGCGATCGCGTTCATCGCCGCCATTTGCGCGGCCCTCGTCCTCAACGGTTGCGGCGGCGGCGGCGGCGGCGGAACCACCGCCACGACGAAATCGGCCATCGTCATCGGCAAGATGGCGGACGCAGACCGCCGCGAAGGCGGACGACCGGAATCGTCGCGCTCGCGGCCGGTGACCCGATCGACGTCCACGTCCAGTCCGATCCGGCCATCAAGGCCACGGTCGGCGCGGATGGCACGTTCACGCTGCGCGGCCTGCCCGAAGGCAGCTTCACGCTCGTCTTCACCCAGGCGGGCGCCCCGGTCGGGACGCTCGACCTTCCGGGAGGTGGCGGCGAACCAGCAGATCACCATCACCGTCCAGCTCGACGGCGGCGAGGTCGTCCTCGTCGACGAGGACCGCCGCGGCATCGGCAACGCCGGGGTCGAGCTCGAGGGACCGGTGCAGAACGTCGTCGTCCTCGATGCCGGCGGCCGACAGCCGCTTCGTCATCGCCGGCCGCGAAGTGGTGGCGCGCCCGGGCGTGACGGCCATCCGCGAGGGCATCACGCGCAAGACCGTCGCGGACGTCACGGTCGGCAGGCAGGTCCACGTGAAGGGGACCACGGTCGTGGGCAGCACCGACGTCCTGGCCTACGAGATCAAGCTGCAGAATCCCGCCACGGACGACGGCTCCCGCGGGCGGCACCGCGAAGATCACGATATGCCACATCCCGCCGGGCAACGCGGGCAAGGCGAAGACGATCAGCGTCGGCGCGAGCGCGTGGTTCGCGCACCAGGGGCACGGCGACACGGAAGGCGCCTGCCCGCCGCCCGCGCCCTGATTGGGTCGCGGGTCCGACCTGCGTCCAGGGCGCCTTCGGGCGCCCTTTTCACGGATGCGCCGGATGCCGGAAGGGGCAACGGCCCCGGTCAGAACCAGACCTCGGGATAGCGGCGGGAAGCCGGGATGTTGTTCACCGCGAGCGCCACCGCCAGGAGCACCAGGGGCCCCAGCGTGCAGGGCACGAGCACGAAGAGGAAGCCCAGCTCGTGCACCTCGCGGCGAGCCGATCACCGCGATGAGCGCCGTGGCGCCCCCGGGCGGGTGCAGCGTGCGCGTGGCGTGCATCACCGCGATGGCGGTCGCGACGGCGAGCGCGCCGGCGAGCCACGGGTAGGGGTGCAGGAGCTTCCAGCAGGCCACGCCGATGAGGCCGACAGGACGTGGCCCCCGACGAGGTTGCGCGGCTGCGCGAGGGGGCTGCGCGGCGCGCCGAAGAGCAGCACGGCGGAGGCGCCCAGCGAGCCGACCATGAGCGTGAGGTCCGTTCCCGCGAAGATCGCCTGGCTCGCGAGCCCCGCCGCGGCGATGCCGAGGAAGGCGCCGACCCACGACCACGCGATCTCGGCGTTGCTCACGCGCGGCGGGCTGCCCCGCGTCGTCCCGCCCATCTTGCGGAAGTACTCGGGAAGGCTCACCGGTGCGCCTCCCGGTCCAGGGCCTCGAGGAAGTCCTTGCGCAGGAGCAGCCCGCGCAGGCGTCCCTGCGGCGTCGGCCACCGGCATGCTGCGGCCGGGATGCCCGCGGAAGGCCGCCATCGTCTCGCGGAAGCCCGCCTCCGGGCGCACGGTGACGGCCGGCGCGGTCATCGCCTCGTGGACGGGCGTCTCGTGGCAGCGGTGGCTCACCTCGCAGGAGTTCTCGACCATCCGCAGGAGCAGCTCCAGGAAGGTGCCCGCCTGGAGCCGGCGGAGGAAGTCCGTCTCCGTCAGCATGCCGACCACGCGCCCGTCGCCGTCGACCACCGGCAGCGCCCTTGAAGCCGCTCGCCACGATCGCGCGCGCGGCCTCGTCGAGCATCGTTCCGGTCGCGAGCGGCGCGGCGACGGGGCGCATGAGGCTTTCGGCGCGCAGCCCGCCGAGGAGGCGGTCGATGGCGTGGTGGTGCGCGAGGTGGTAGATCTCGCGGAAGTCGCCGGGCGTGATGTCGAGGTAGCCCGGGATGTGCCGCATCGCGTCGAGGATGTCCTCGTCGGCGAGCTCGACTTCGGGGACCGCCTCGTCGCCCGCGCCGCCGGGCGGCGGCTGCGGAATGCTCGTTCATGTCGTGGCCTTCGGTTCGATGGGGACTGCCGTCAGGATAGGCCGGCCCGGGGTCGCCGCTCAAGGGCGCTTGCTACACTTCGCGCCATGGCCCGGCAATCGCAGCCGCACTACGACGTCATCGTGATCGGCGCGGGCGCGGCCGGGATGATGTGCGCGGCGACGGCGGGGCAGCGCGGGCGGCGCGTCCTCCTCGTCGACCACTACCCGAAGCTCGGCGAGAAGATCCGCATCTCCGGCGGCGGGCGCTGCAACTTCACCAACCTGCACGCCTCGCCCGCCAACTACCTCTCGAGGAACCCGCACTTCTGCCGCTCGGCCCTGGCGCGCTACACGCCGAGGCACTTCATCGCGCTCGTCGAGCAGGCACCGCATCGCGTACCACGAGAAGACGCTGGGCCAGCTCTTCTGCGACGATTCCGCCACGCAGGTCATCGCGATGCTCAAGGCCGAGTGCGACGCCGGCGGCGTCGAGTGGCGCATGCCCTGCGAGGTGCGGGCGGTGGCGCGCGAGGAGGCGGGCTTTCGCGTCGACACCGCGGCCGGCCCCGTCACCTGCGCATCGCTCGTCGTGGCGACGGGCGGCCTCACGGTGCCCAAGATCGGCGCGACGCCCTTCGGCTACCGCCTGGCGGAGCAGTTCGGGCTCGCGGTCGTGCCCCCGAGGCCCGCGCTCGTGCCGCTCAGCCTCGATCCGCAGGCGCTCGCGCGCTACGGCGATCTCTCCGGGGTTTCCCTGGAGGCGGAGGTCTCGTGCCGCGGCGCGCGCTTCCGCGAGAGCCTGCTCTTCACGCACCGCGGGCTCTCGGGCCCGGCGATCCTGCAGGCCTCCTCCTACTGGCAGGACGGGCCCGCCTCCGACCCGATCCGGGTGAACCTGCTGCCGGGCGTCGACGCGCAGGCGTGGATCGCGGAGCGCCGGCGCGCGAAGGCGCTCCTCGCCACGCTGCTCGCCGAGACGCCTGCCGAAGCGCTTCGCGCAGGCGTGGTGCCAGGCGCACGGCCTCGAGAAGCCCGTGGCGGAGCTCTCCGACAAGGCCCTGCGGGATGCCGCGATCGGGCTCGCGGACTGGCCCGTGCATCCCTCGGGCACGCTCGGCTACAACAAGGCGGAAGTGACGCTGGGGGGCGTGGACACGCTCGGCCTGTCGTCGAAGACGATGGAAGCGGCCGCGGTTCCGGGCCTCTACTTCATCGGCGAAGTGGTCGACGTCACCGGCCACCTCGGCGGCTTCAACTTCCAGTGGGCCTGGGCCTCCGGCCACGCCGCCGGAGAAGCGGCCTGAAAAAGGGGCCGGTTCCTTCGAACCGTCCCCGTTTTCATTTGAACTTGTCGCGCAGGGCCTGCGTCGCCGACCGGAAGAGGCCGAGGTCGCTGCCGACCGCCACGAACGTGGCGCCCCATTCCATGTAGCGGCGCGCGTCGGCCTCGACGGGCGCCAGCGTGCCCGCGGACTTCCCGCCGGCCACGGCGCGCTCGATGATGTGCTTGATGGCCGCCTGCACGTCCGGGTGCGCGGGGTTGCCCAGGTGCCCCAGCGCCGCGGCGAGGTCCTGCGGCCCCACGAAGATCCCGTCGACGCCGTCCACCGCCGTGATCGCGTCGACCGCCTCCAGCCCGGGCCGGCTCTCGATCTGCACCATCACCGCGATGTTGTCGTCGATGATCTTGAGGTAGTCGGGGACGGTGCCGAAGCGGTTGCTGCGCTGCGAGACGGAGACGCCGCGGATGCCGCGCGGCGGATAGCGCGTCGCGGCCACGGCGGCGCGCGCCTGGTCGGCCGACTCCACGAACGGCATCAGGAAGTTGTGGAACCCCGCGTCGAGCAGGCGCTTGATGATCACGGGCTCGTTCCACGGCGGGCGCACGACGGGCGCCGACACGCTGTCCTTCAACGCCATGAGCTGCGGCACGAGCGTCGTGACGTCGTTGGGCGCGTGCTCGCCGTCGACGAGAAGCCAGTCGAATCCCGCCAGCCCCAGCACTTCCGCCGTGGAGGGGTTGGCGAGCGAGCACCAGCAGCCGATGAGGCGGCTTGTGGGCGAGGAGGCCGGCGCGGAAGGCGTTGGGCGGCGACCGGTAGGGGGCGTTCATGGCGTGTCTCCGTAGTCGAGGAAAGGGCCGGTGGATATCAGTCGAACTTGGCGCCGGAATCCTTCACCACCTTCGCCCAGCGCGCCTTCTCGCTCTTGATGAACTCGCCGAAATCCGCGGGCGAGCCCGGGCGCACCTCGGCGCCGGCCTTGTCGAGGCGGTCCTTCATCTCGGGCGTGGCGAGGATCTTCGTGATCGTGGCGTGCAGCTTGGCGACGACGTCGGCCGGCGTGCCGGCGGGCGCCACGATGCCCTGGAAGGAGCCCGTCTCGAAGCCCGGGAGCCCCGCCGACTCGGCCACGGTCGGGATGTCGGGCGCCGCCGCGAAGCGCTTCGCGCTGGAGATCGCGAGCGCCTTGAGCTTGCCGTCCTTCACCGCGGGGTAGGTGGCGAGCATGCCGTTGAAGAGCACCTGCGCCTGGCCGCCCATCACGTCGGCGATGGCCTGCGAGCCGCCCTTGTAGGGGATGTAGGTCCACTGGATCCCGGAGCGCATCGCGAACTCGATGCCGGCCAGGTGGTTGGCGCCGCCGATGCCCGAGATGGCGAAGTTGAGGGAGTTGGGCTTCGCCTTGGCGAGCGCGACCAGCTCCTTCGCGTCCTTCGCGGCGACCGACGGGTGCGCGGCGAGGATGTGCGGCGAGTAGGCCACCATGAGCACGGGCGCGAAGTCCTTCACCGGGTCGAAGGGCAGCGTCGGGAACACGCTCGGGGCGATGGCGAGCGAGCCGATGTCGCCCAGCAGGAGCGTGTAGCCGTCGGCCGGGCTCTTGGCCACGAAGTCGGCGCCGATGTTGCCGGTGGCGCCGGGCTTGTTCTCGACGATGACGGTCTGGCCCAGCGCCTCCGTGATCTTCGGCCCCAGCGAGCGCGCCAGGATGTCGGAGGTGCCGCCCGGCGGGTAGGGCACGATGATCTTGATCGACTTGGCGGGCCAGGCCTGGGCGAAGGCGGCGCCGGCGAAGGCGAGCGCGGCGGCACCGGCGAAAGCGGCGAATCGGCGGATGAGACGCATGGAGGGACTCCTCGTTGTTGTGGTGGCGGTTTGTGGTGCTGCGGTCAGACGGGCGTGATCGCCTGCCCGGTCTCGAAGAAGCGGGCGAGGTTGTCCAGCACGAGCTGCCCCATGGCGGCCCGCGTGTCGGTGGTGGCGCTGGCGATGTGCGGGGTGAGGACGACGTTGTCGAGCGCGAGGAGCGCCTCGGGCACGCGCGGCTCGTCGGCGAAGACGTCGAGGGCGGCCCCGGCGATGCGCCTTTCCACGCAGCGCGGCCACGATCGCGGGCTCGTCGACCACGGAGCCGCGGGCGATGTTCACGAGGAAGCCCTCCGGCCCGAGCGCCTCGATGACGGAGGCCGACACGAGCCCGCGCGTGGACTCGCCGCCGGAGGTGGCGACCACGAGGAAGTCGCACCAGCGGGCAAGGTCGGCCAGCGAACGTTCGTAGGGATACGGGGCGTCCGGGCTCTGCCGCCGGTTGTGGTAGCGGATCTCCATGTCGAAGCCCTCGGCGCGGGCGGCGATGGCCCGGCCGATGCGGCCCAGGCCCACGATCCCGAGGCTCTTGCCGCTCACCTTGGTGGCGAGCGGCATGGGCCCCTTGAGCCAGCGCCCGGCGCGCACGTAACGGTCGCCCGCCGTGACCCCGCGCGCCACGTCGATGAGCAGCGCGATCGCCAGGTCGGCGACGCAGTCGGTGAGGACGTCCGGGGTGTTGGTGACCACGACGCCCTTGCGGCGGGCGTGCTCGGCGTCCACGTTGTCGTAGCCCACGCCGAAGTGCGCGACGAGCTTCACCTTCGGCAGCGCGTCCAGGAGCGCGGCGTTCACGCCGCTCCTGCTCGTGGAGACGAGGGCGTCGATCGAGGCGGCGTTCGCGGCGAGGAAGGCCGCGGGGTCCGGCGCCTTCGCCAGCTGCAGGTGGTTGTAGGTGGAAGCGAGGCCCTGCTCCACGAGCGGCAGGAGGGGGCCCAGTTGCAGGACGGTCGGCTTCAAGCGTGGCTCCGGTCAGGCGGCGGTGTAGGCGGTCTTCACGACCGTGTGGAACTCGGCGGCGTAGCGGCCCTGCTCGCGCGGGCCGTAGCTCGAGCCCTTCCGGCCGCCGAAGGGAACATGGTAGTCGACGCCCGCGGTGGGCGCGTTGACCATGACCATGCCGGCCTGGGCGCTGCGCTTGAAGTGCGTCGCGAGCTTGAGCGAGGTGGTGCAGATCCCCGCGGACAGGCCGAACTCGGTGTCGTTCGCCACCGCGAGCGCCTCGTCGTAGTCCTTCACGCGGATCACGCTCGCCACCGGGCCGAAGATCTCCTCGCGGCTGGAGCGCATCGCGTTGCTGGCGTCCAGGAGGACGGCGGGGGAGAGGTAGAAGCCGGGCTTGCCGCGCCCGAGCACCTCGCCGCCGCAGCCGACCCGCGCGCCTTCCTGGCGCGCGATCTCGAGGTAGCGCAGGTCCTGCTCCAGCTGCGACTGGTCGACGACCGGGCCGATCTGGGTTCCCGCCGCGCGGGCGTCGCCCACGGCCAGCGAGCGCGTGCGCTCGACGAGGGCCGCGACGAACCGGTCGTGGATGCCGGCGGTGACGACGAGCCGCGACGAGGCGGTGCAGCGCTGCCCCGTGGAGTAGAAGGCGCCCTGCACCGCGCATTCCACGGCCACGGCGAGGTCGGCGTCGTCGGCCACCACGAGGGGGTTCTTGCCGCCCATCTCGAGCTGGAACTTCGCCATTCGCCCGACGGCGGCCTGGGCCACGCGCCGGCCCGTCTGCACGGAGCCGGTGAAGGTGATGGCGTCCACGCGCGCGTCGTCGAGGAAGACCTGCCCCACGACCGAGCCGCGGCCCATCACGAGGTTGAAGACTCCCGGCGGCAGCGGGCTGCGGCTCGCGATCTCGGCGAGCGCCCAGGCGCAGCCCGGCACCAGGTCCGCGGGCTTGAAGACCACGCAATTGCCGTAGGCGAGCGCCGGCGCGACCTTCCACGCCGGGATGGCGATCGGGAAGTTCCACGGCGTGATCGCCGCGACGACGCCGAGGGGCTCGCGCGTCACCTCCACGTCGAGCCCGGGGCGCACGGAGGCCAGGCGCTCGCCGGGAACGCGAAGCGCCTCGCCGGCGAAGAACTTGAAGATCTGCCCGGCGCGCGCGACCTCCCCGACGGCCTCGGGCAGGGTCTTGCCCTCTTCGCGCGCCAGCAGGTCGCCCAGCTCGGCCTTGCGGGCGAGGATCTCGGAGCCGATGAAGTCGAGGGCGTCGGCGCGCGCCTGGGGCGTGGCCGCGGCCCACTTCGGGAAGGCTTCGCGCGCGGCGGCGACCGCATCGCGCGCGTGCGCCTCGCCCGCCTGCGCGTAATCGCCGACGACGTCGGTCGTGTCCGAGGGGTTGATGTTCGGCGAGGGGCGATCGCCCTCGACCCAGTTGCCGCCGATCCAGTTGCGCTTCATTTCCTGCCCTTCAGTGGATCTCGGGGTCGGCCGTCGCGGCGCCGGCCTCGAGGAAGTCGAAATCGCAGCCCAGGTCGGCCTGCGTGACGTGGGCCTGGTAGATGGCGCCGAAGCCGCGGGAGAAGCGCGGCGGCGGCGGCGTCCAGGCGGCCTGCCTGCGCGCGAGCTCGGCCTCGTCGACGAGGAGCTCGAGGCGCCGCCCGGCGACGTCGAGCGAGATGCGGTCGCCGTCGCGCACGAGGGCGAGCGGGCCGCCCACGTGCGACTCCGGGGCCACGTGCAGCACGCACGCGCCGTAGCTCGTGCCGCTCATGCGCGCGTCCGAGATGCGCACCATGTCGCGCACGCCTTCCTTGAGGAGCTTCTTCGGGATCGGGAGCTGCCCCCACTCGGGCATGCCGGGCGCGCCCTGCGGGCCGGCGCCCTGCAGCACGATGACCGAGTCGGCCGTCACCGGCAGGTCCGGGTCGTCGATGCGCGCGGCCATGTCGTCGTAGCTCGAGAACACGACGGCCGGGCCCGTGTGCTTGTGCAGGCGCGCCTCCATCGCCGGCGGCTTGATCACGGCGCCGCGCGGCGCGAGGTTGCCGGTGAGCACCGCGAGGCCGTCGCCGGCGACGAGGGGCCGCTCGCGCGGGCGGATCACGTCGTCGTTCCACACCTGCGCCCCGGCCAGGTTCTCGCCCAGCGTGCGGCCGTTCACCGTGGGCGCCGAGCCGTCGAGGAGGTCCTCCAGCCGGGCGAGGAGCCCGCGCAGCCCCCCGGCGTAGAAGAAGTCCTCCATCAGGAACTTGCCCGCGGGGCGGATGTTCGCGAGCACGGGAGTGCGCCTCGCGAGGGAATCGAAGCGCGCGAGGTCCAGCGCCACGCCGGCGCGGCGGGCGATGGCGATGAGGTGCACGATCGCGTTGGTCGATCCCCCGAGGGCGAGCGCCGCGGTGACGGCGTTGTCGATCGCGCGCGCGTCCACGACGTCGCGGATCTTCAGGTCCTCCCAGACCATGTCCACGATGCGCTTGCCCGAGAGGGTGGCCATCTGCGCGTGGCGCGAGTCGGGCGCCGGGATGGAGGCCGCGCCCGGCAGCGTGAGCCCCATCGCCTCGGCCGCGCTCGTCATGGTGGAGGCCGTGCCCATCGTCATGCAGTGCCCGGGCGAGCGCGCGATGCCGTCCTCGACGCCCTTCCAGTCCTCCTCGGTGATGTTGCCGGCGCGAAGCTCCGCCCAGTACTTCCACGAGTCGCTGCCGCTGCCCAGGTACTGGCCGCGGAAGTCGCCGCGGAGCATGGGCCCGGCCGGCACGAAGATCGAGGGCAGGTTCATCGCGAGCGCGCCCATGACGAGGGCCGGCGTCGTCTTGTCGCAGCCGCCCATGAGCACGCAGCCGTCCGCGGGATAGGAGCGCAGCAGCTCCTCCGTCTCCAGGGCGAGGAGGTTGCGGTAGAGCATCGTGGTGGGCTTCTGGAACGGCTCCGACAGGCTCATCGCCGGCATCTCCACCGGGAAGCCGCCCGCCTGCCAGATGCCGCGCTTCACCTCCTCCGCGCGCTGGCGGAAGTGCGTGTGGCAGGGGTTGATGTCGCTCCACGTGTTGATGACGGCGATGACCGGCTTGCCCGCGTAGTCCGTGCGGTGGAAGCCCATCTGCGCGGTGCGCGAGCGGTGCCCGAACGAGCGCAGGTCCTTCGCCCCGTACCAGCGGTGGCTGCGCAGCTCCTCGGGCTTCTTGCGGCGGGCGGTCATGGCGCGGTCTCCATCGCTGCGATCATAGCGCGCCGCGGCGGCGCGCAAGGTAGAGGTAGACGGGCTCGGTGAACAGCATGACGATGGCGAAGCGGATGACGTGGGCGGCGGTGACGAAGGCGACGCCCACGCGCAGCACCTTCGCCGTGATGGCCATCTCGGCGATGCCGCCGGGTGCGCAGGCGAGGAGGATGGTGGCCGGCAGCACGCCCATCGACCAGGAGATCGCCAGGGCGAGGGCGGCGCAAAGCACCAGCATGAGCGCGACGGAGGCGAGGACGGCGGCCACGAAGCGGGGCGCCTCGCGCAGGAAGCTGCGCTGGAAGCGCTCGCCGAGGCTGCAGCCGAGCAGGAGCTGGGCGGCGTTGGTGAGCCACGAGGGGATGGAGGAGAACTCCAGCCCGGCCACGGTGAGCGCGATCGCCAGGGCGAGCGGGCCCATCATGAACGGGTTGGGGAGCCGGGTCCGCTGCCAGGCGAAGGCGGCCGCGAGCGCGAGGACGGCCAGGAGCGCGAGCCCCGCCGGGTCGAACGGCACGGCGACCGGGATGTAGTCGTCGGTGCCCGTCTGGCCCAGGAGCGTGATGGCGATGGGCACGCTCGTCACGACGACGAGCAGGCGCAGCGAGTGCGCGAGCGCCACGCGGTCGGCGAGGGCCGCGTGGCGGTCGGCGAGCACCACCATCTCCTGCGCGCCGCCGATGGCCGTGGAGAAGAAGGCCGTGGCATGGTCCGTGCCGGCCGCGCGCTCGAGCACGAGGCTCGACACGATGCCGATGAGGAGCACGCCGATCGCGGCCGCGAAGAGCGCGGGCGCGTTCGCCAGCACCTCGCTCGCGACCGTGGGCGTGAAGTACAGGCCGATCGCGATGCCGATGGTCATCTGGCCGAACTGGCGCCCGCCCGGGGGCGCCACCAGGCTCGCGCCGCCGAACTGGAAGAGCGCCATCCCGGCGAGCGGCCCGATCATCCACGGCAGGGGCGTCTTCAGCCAGGCGCAGAGCGCGCCACCCGCAACGCACACCGCCAGTGCCCCCGCGATGGCGGCGAGTCGTCGTGGATCCATGGCCCGCATTTTGCCTGTTGCCCGCGAAAGGCGCTTTCGCGGCACCCGGTCCGGCTTGACGTGCGTCAAACGGATCGTTGGCCCAAAGGCTAATCTGCCGGTGCAGGAACGCGGCCGCAGGTCCCGCCGCCATACCAGACGATGAACCCCTATGTAGTCTTCCTCCTGTACATGGCCGCGATCCTCGGCGTCGTGGCCCTGATGCTATTGCTCAACAAGGTCCTCGGCCCGAAGCCGAAGGACACCGAGACGAAGCTCGAGCCCTTCGAGTGCGGCGCCACGCCGGTCGACACCCACAACGTCAAGGCGGTGCCGATCAAGTACTACGCGGTCGCCATCATCTTCATCCTGTTCGACCTCGAGACCGTCTTCCTCTTCATCTGGGCGCTGGGAGCCAAGCCCCTGACCGGCTTCATGCTGTTCACGCTCGGGCTCTTCGTGGCCCTGCTGGTCCTCATCCTCCTGTACGTCTACAAGGCGCGCCTGCTGGAGGCCGTCCGCGAATGAGCGAAGGCAAGCGGATCATTCCCATCGAGCCGGCCGGCGCCCCGGGCAGGAGCGCGGCGTTCGAGTACATCTCGACCCGCAAGGACGAGCTCGTCGGCTGGGCGCGCAAGTTCTCGATCTTCCCCTACCCGTTCGTCACCGCCTGCTGCGCCATGGAGTTCATGGCGGTGAGCTCGACGCCCTACGACACGGACCGGTTCGGGGCGGCCCTGCCGCGCTTCTCGCCGCGGCAGTCGGACCTGCTCATGGTCGTGGGCACGGTCACCCACAAGCAGGCCCCGATCCTGCTCAAGGTGTACGAGCAGATGTGCGAGCCGAAGTGGGTGATGGCCTTCGGCGTGTGCGCCACCAGCGGCGGCTTCTACCAGAACTACGCGGCGCTGCCGGGCATCGACCGCGTCATCCCCGTCGACGTCTACATTCCCGGGTGCCCGCCGCGCCCCGAGACCGTGATCGACGGGATCATGCAGCTGCAGGACAAGATCGCGCGCGAGAAGCACATGATCGTCACGAAGGACTTCTGAAAGACATGGGCGCCGAGGTTTTCGACCGGATCGCGAACCGCCTGACCGAAAGGGAGGGGGAGATCGCGGTATCGCACGGCATCCTGGTCGTGAACCTCGCGCCCGGGGCGGTCCTCGCGGCCGCGCGCGCCCTGCGGGACGAGCTCGGCTTCGACGTCTTCCTCGACGTGACGGCCGTCGACTGGCCGGGCCGCGACCCGCGCTTCGACGTGGTATGGCACCTCTACTCGAGCGCCGGCAAGGTGCGCGTGCGCCTGAAGGCGGGCGTCGCGGAGGCGGACCCCGTCGTGCCCTCCCTCACCGCGCTCTACGGCTCGGCCGCGTTCATGGAGCGCGAGTGCCACGACATGTACGGCATCGCCTTCGAGGGCAACGCCGACCTGCGCCCGATCCTGCTCTACGAGGGCTTCGTCGGGCACCCGCTGCGCAAGGACTACCCGAAGGAGCGCGAGCAGCCGCTCGTGCCCTATCGCGAAGGCTGGGGGGAGCGCTAGCGAAGGCCATGGCAGCCAACCCCCGCATCGCCAATCCCGTGCGCTCCGCCTTCGCCCCCGGCGAGCGCGACGACACGGTCGTGGTGTCGATCGGCCCGTCGCACCCGGCCACCCACGGCACCATCCAGATCTTCGCCGAGCTCTCCGGCGAGCGCGTCATCCGCGCGGACGTGCACTGCGGGTACCTGCACCGCGGCTTCGAGAAGGAGTGCGAGGCGCACACCTGGCACAACTGCATCCCGTACATGGACCGGCTGAACTACTGCTCGCCGCTCATCAACGACTTCGCCTACTGCGACGCCGTCGAGCGGCTGATGGGCGTGGAGATCACCCGCCGGGCCGTGGTCCTGCGCACGCTCCTGTCGGAGTACTCGCGCCTGTGCGACCACATCACCTGCATCGCGGCGACCCTCATGGAGCTGGGGGCGATGACCGCCTTCCTCTACCTGGTGATGATCCGCGACTACATGTACGAGCACATCGCGGCGCTCACCGGGGCCCGGGTCACGCACTCGTACGGGCGCATCGGGGGCCTCGCGCACGACCTGCCCCCGGGCTGGCTCGCGCGCCTGGAGGAGATCCTCGTCCAGAGCGACGACTTCGTGGGGCGCGTGCACGGGCTCGTGGACAGGAACCGCATCTTCATCGACCGCATGCGCGACGTGGGCGTCCTCTCGCAGGCCGACGCCCTCTCCTACGGCTACACCGGGCCGATGCTGCGCTCCACCGGGCTCGCCATGGACCTGCGCAAGGACACGCCCTACCTCGCCTACCCCGAGCTCGACTTCGAGGTCCCCGTCGGCATCAAGGGCGACAACTACGACCGCTACTACGTGCGCATGCGCGAGATCGACGAGTCGGTGCACATGATCCGCCAGTGCGTGGAGATGCTCGAGCCCGGCCCGATCAACGTGGACGACCGCCGCTGCACCTTCCCCGAGAAGCCCCTGGTGTACGGCGAGATCGAGTCGCTCATCAACCACTTCAAGCTGGTGATGGAGGGCCCGCGGGTCCCCGCCGGCGAGATCTACGCGGCGCACGAGGGGGCCAACGGCGAGCTGGGCTTCTACATCGTCTCCACCGGCGAGGGCACGCCGTACAAGGTGCACTGCCGCGCGCCGAGCTTCGTGCACATGGGCGGCGCGCACAAGATGCTCGAGGGCTACCAGCTCGCGGACCTCGTGCCCACCTTCGGCTCGATCAACATGATCGGCGGGGAGTGCGACCGGTGAGGCACCTCATCCCCGAGTTCGAGAAGATGAAGGAGCGCTACCCGGCCGGCTTCGAGTCCTCGCTCGTGCTGCCGTGCCTGCGCCGCATCCAGGAGGACCGCGGCTTCGTGGCGGAGGAGGACATCAAGGGCCTCGTCGAGTACCTCGGCGTGCCGCGCATCCAGGTGGAGGAGGTCCTCTCCTACTACACGATGCTGCGCAGGAAGCCCGTCGGGAAGTACCACCTGCAGGCGTGCCGCAACATCGCCTGCTCGATGCGCGGCTCCGAAGGCGTCATCGCCCACCTGTGCGCGAAGCTCGGCGTGAAGCCCGGCGGGACCACGGCCGACGGGCGCTTCACCGTCACCGAGGTCGAGTGCCTGGGCTCCTGCGGCACCGCGCCCGTGGTGATGGTGAACGAGGCGTACCACGAGAACATGAGCGCCGAGAAGCTCGACCGGCTGATCGAGGGGTTGAAATAATGCCCGGCCGCCAGCTCATCATGGATTTCGAGGTGACGCCCACCTCGCACACGCTCGAGGCGTACCGGGCCCGCGGCGGCTACCAGACGCTCGAGAAGGCGCTCGCGATGGCCCCGGCCGACGTCACGAAGGAAGTGACGGCCTCGGGCCTGCTGGGCCACGGCGGCGCCGCCTTCCCGGTGGGCCGCAAGTGGGGCGTGATGAAGCCCATCCCCGGCGAGATCCACTACCTGTGCGCCAACGCCGACGAGGGCGAGCCGGGCACGTTCAAGGACCGCTGGATCCTCGAGCACGCGCCGCACCTGCTCGTCGAGTCGATGCTGATCACCTCCTGGGCGCTCGGCGTGCGCCACGCCTTCGTGTACATCCGGGGCGAGTTCGACCTGCCCTACCGCCGCATCCAGGGCGCCATCGACGAGGCCTACGCCGCGGGGCTCCTGGGCAAGCCGGTCCCCGGCAGCGACTTCGCGCTGGACATCGTGGTCTACCGCGGCGCCGGCTCGTACGTCTGCGGCGAGGCCTCCGGGCTCATCACCTCGATCGAGGGCCGGAAGCCCTACCCGAGGAACCGCCCGCCGCGGCTCACGGTGCGGGGCCTCTTCCAGAAGCCCACGGTCATCAACAACGTCGAGTCGCTCGCCAACATCACCGGCATCATCCGCATGGGCGCCGAGGAGTTCCGCAAGGTCGGCACGGCCAAGAGCCCCGGCACGCAGCTCATCTCCATCTCCGGCCACATCGCCCGGCCCGGCGTCTACGAGGTCGAGTACGGCTACCCCTGGGCGAAGTTCCTCGACGAGGACTGCGGCGGGATGCTGCACGGGGCGAAGCTCAAGTGCGTGGTTCCCGGCGGCATCTCCACCAAGGTGCTCACGCGCGCCGAGATCGAGCCGCTCACGCCTCAGCCACGAGTCCGTGAACCCGGCCGGCTCCGGGCTCGGCTCCGGCGGCATGATCGCGATCGCCGAGGGCACGTGCATGGTCCGCTTCCTGCAGGTGCTGCTGCGCTTCTACCACCACGAGTCCTGCGGCCAGTGCACGCCGTGCCGCGAGGGCATGGGCTGGATGCACCGCATCATCGACCGCATCGTGGAGGGCAAGGGGGTGCCCGAGGACATCGCGCGCCTGTACGCCATCTCGGAGGCCAACGACGGCACGACGATCTGCGGCATGGGAGACGCGGCCGGCTACGCGACCGTGGGCATCCTCAACAAGTACCGCGACGAGTTCGAGCACTTCATCACCCAGAAGCGCTCGAAGTGGGACGGGAGGCTCGAATGCCTCGCCTGACCATCGACGGGCGCGAGATCGAGGCCGCCGCCGGCCAGACCGTCATGGAGGCGGCGACGGCGGCGGGGATCTTCATCCCCTACTTCTGCTGGCACCCGAAGCTCTCGGTGCCGGGCAACTGCCGCATCTGCGTCGTGGGCGTCGAGGACAAGGGCGGCGAGTGGGTGGAGATCGCCTGCAACATGCCGGTCACCGAGGGGATGGTGGTCTTCACCAACTCCGAGAAGGTGCGCGCGCGCCGCAAGGCCACGATGCAGTTCATCACGCTCAACCACCCGGTCGACTGCGGCATCTGCGACAAGGCGGGCGAGTGCACGCTGCAGGACTACCACTACGAGTACAACGGCGAGCGCTCGGTCTCCATCGACGCCAAGGCGCACGCCACCAAGCACTACGACCTCTCCGAGCGCATCGTCCTCGACAACGAGCGCTGCATCCAGTGCACGCGCTGCGTGCGCTTCACGCGCGAGGTCTCGAAGTCGAACGGGCTGGGCATGCAGAACCGCGCCGACCACTCGCTGGTGCGCGCCGCCGAGGACGGCAGCTTCGCCCTCGATGCGTACTCCGACAACGTGATCGACATCTGCCCGGTCGGGGCGCTCCTGTCGCGCTCCTTCCTGCACAAGGCGCGCGTCTGGTACCTGAAGCCCACGGCCTCGGTGTGCCCGGGCTGCGCCCGCGGCTGCACGGTGAACCTCTGGCACCGCAAGGACGAGTGGCGCCTGCGCGCCCCCGGCATGCAGGCGGCCAACGCGTCCATCGACCGCGTGACCCCGCTCGAGAACCCGGCCGTCAACGGCCCGTGGATCTGCAACAAGGGGCGCGACCTGCCGCAACTGCTCGGCCGCGCGCGCGCCGAGGGGGCGATGCTCAAGGGCAAGCCCGCCGATCTCGCCGCCGCCATCGCGCAGGCGCGCAGCCTCGTCGCCGGCGCCCGGCGCCCGGTCGCGGTCGTCTCGAGCTGGGGATCCAACGAGGAGCTCGCGGCCTTCAAGGCGGCCTTCGGCACGAGGTTCGATGCCTTCGTGAAGGCCGACCACCAGCCCGAGCCCGGCGAGGTCGTCGAGGATTCGCTGCTCATCCGCGCCGACAAGAACCCCAACACCGCGGGCGCCGTCGCCCTGTTCGGCGATCGTCCCCCGGCCATCCCGAAGGACGCGGACCTGGTCCTCGTCTGGGGCGAGGGCCTCGATTTCGGCCTCATCCCCCCGGCGGCGAAGATCGTGTACCTCAACGCCTGGCTGCAGCCGGAGAACGGGCACGCCGACGTCTTCATCCCGACCAGCATCCAGACGGAGCGGGACGGCCACTACACCAACTTCGCGGGCGTCACGGGCGCCTTCTCGAAGTGCTTCGCGAAGTCCGCGCGCGTGGCGCACGCGCAGGAGCTCTTCGCGGCCCTCGCGGCGAAGGACGGAGGCGGCGAATGATCGCGGACCTCGTCATCTCGCTCGTCTTCATCGGCTACGCGATCAGCGTCCTGATGGGGTTCGGCACGATCCTCACCTGGGTGGAGCGCAAGCAGGCCGCGGTGATGAGCGACCGGATCGGGGCCAACCGGGCGTACATCCGCATCCCCTTCACCAACGTGAAGCTCGTGTGGTGGGGGCTCTTCCACGGCATGGCCGACGGCCTGAAGATGCTCCTCAAGGAGGACTTCAAGCCGCGCACCTACGACTGGTACGCGTACGCGGTGGCGCCGTGGGTCGTGTTCACGCCGGTGCTGCTCGTCTTCGCCGTGATCCCGTTCGGCGGCGCGCTCACCCCGGCGCGGCTCTGGGAGCCGCTCGCCGCCTTCTTCGGCGACAAGACCTACTACATGCAGATCGCGAAGCTGGACGCGGGCCTGCTCATCATCTTCGCCTTCAGCGGCCTGCCGATCATCGGCGCGATGCTGGCCGGCTGGTCCTCGTCCAACAAGTTCTCGCTCCTGGGGGCGCTGCGCGCGGGCTCGCAGATGATCTCCTACGAGCTGGTGCTGGGCCTCACGACGCTCGGGCTCATCCTCATCTACGGGACGGTGGACCTGGACGCGATCGTGCGCCACCAGTCCGGGACCGTGCTGGGGTTCGTGCCGGCCTGGGGCATCGTCTACCAGCCCTTCGCCGCGACGCTCTTCCTGGCCGCCGCGATCGCCGAGAACAAGCGCATCCCCTTCGACCTGCCGGAGGCCGAGAGCGAGCTCATCGCGGGCTACTTCACCGAGTACAGCGCGATGAAGATGGGCCTGTTCATGTTCGCGGAGTTCATCGAGATCGCGATCATCGGGGCGCTCTTCACGACCCTGTTCCTGGGCGGCTACAACCTGCCGTACATGACGGACGCGGGGTTCGCCTTCCCCGGCGGCGCGGCCGTCGCGATGCCGCACGCGGCGGTCGTCGTCACGCAGCTGGGCGTGTTCCTCCTCAAGGTCTTCCTCGTGTGCAGCTTCCAGATCCTCATCCGCTGGACCCTGCCGCGCTTCCGCTACGACCAGGTGCTCCTGTTCGCCTGGAAGTTCATGTTCCCGCTCGCGCTCGCGAACCTCGTCGTGACCGCGGTGGTCGTCTGGGCGGTGCGCGCATGAGCAGGAAGCCCCACGTCCGCAAGCAGTACTGGAACGAGCCCGTGATGGGCCTGTGGGAGAAGGCGTACCTGCCCGAGATCCTGCGCGGCCTCGCGATCACGGGCGGCGTGTTCCTGCGCAACATGTTCAAGTGGGTCACCGGCCGCAAGGGCGCGCTCACCACCTACTACCCCGAGGAGACGCGCTGGGACTACGCCCCCGCCAACCGCGGCAAGCACGTGCTCACGCGCCGGGCCGACGGCTCGCCGCAGTGCGTCGCCTGCAACATGTGCGCCACGGTGTGCCCGGCCAAGGTGATCGAGATCGAGGCGGGCTTCGACCCCGCCGACAGCGCGCACCCGAAGTACCCGGTGCGCTTCGAGATCGACTATTCGCGCTGCGTCTTCTGCGGCCTGTGCGTGGAGGCCTGCCCCGAGGACGCGATCCGCATGGCGAAGGAAGTGCCCGAACCTCCCCACCGGCGACCGCTGGACCATGTGGCTGGGCAAGGAAGAGCTCCTCGAGTGGCAGCCGCAGTCCGACGTCGCCAAGCCCTATCCCCCGGCCCCGCCGCGCGCGGCGGGCGGAGAACGCGGATGAACGAATTCCTGGCCCAACTCGACACGCTGCTCCTGTGGGCGTTCGCCGGGTGCGCGTTCGCGAGCGCGGCGGCCATGCTGGTCCTCAGGCAGCCGATGCGGGTGGCCATCGCCCTGGTGTCCTGCATGGTGTTCCTGGGCGGGGTGTACGGCCTGCTGGGCCTGCACTTCATCGCCGCCTTCCAGGTGCTCATCTACGTGGGCGCGGTGATGGTGTTCATGGTCTACGCCATCATGCTGCTCGACCCGCGCGACGAATCCGGCGGCGAGAAGTTCTCGAAGCTCCTGTGGCCCGGCATCATCGGCCTGTCGCTGCTGGCCGAGGCGCTCGCCGTGGGGTACTGGAGCGACCTGCCGGCCGCCGCCGCGCGGCGCCGCCGGCGAGCCCTTCGACATCATCCGCTTCTCGCAGGCCTTCCTGTCCGAGTACTGGCTGCACTTCGAGCTCACCTCGGTGCTGCTGCTCGCGGCGGTGGTCGCGGCGCTGGCCGTCATCAAGGAAAACCAAAGGCACGACCATGGATAAGGTCCAGATGCTCCAGGTCCTGGCGGCCTCGCTCTTCGCGCTGGGGCTCACGGGCGTCATCATCCGGCGCAACGTGCTGGTGATGCTCATGTGCATGGAGCTGATGCTCAACGGCGTGAACCTGAGCCTCGCCACCTTCGCGCACACCCTGGGCTCGGCCGTCGGCGCCGTGCTCGTGTTCCTGATCTTCGTCGTGGCGGCCGCGGAGATCGCGATCGCCATCCCGGTCGTGCTGCTCCTGGTGCGCCGCAAGCGCACGCTGGACATCGAGTCCTACTCGGACCTCAAGGGCTAGCGCGCCATGGGACTGCTCACCCTCATCGTCCTCCTGCCCCTCCTGGGGTTCGTGCTGAACGGCCTCCTGGGAAACCGCCTGGGCAAGGGCTTCGTGACGGCGGTGGGCTGCGGGATGCCGGCCATCGCCTTCGCGGTGACCATCAAGTGCTTCCTGGACCTGCAGGGCGGCGGCTGGGCGCCGATCGCCGAGACCGCCTACGTCTGGACGATGGTGGGGCAGGACAGCTTCGAGGTCGCCTTCTGGTTCGACCGCCTGACGGCGGTGATGGCGCTCATCGTGACCGGCGTGGGCACGCTGATCCACGTCTACTCCACCGGCTACATGCACGAGGACAAGAGCTACGCGCGCTACTTCGCGTACCTGAACCTCTTCCTCTTCTTCATGCTGCTGCTGGTGCTGGGCAAGTCGCTGCTCGTGCTCTTCGTGGGCTGGGAGGGCGTGGGCCTGGCTTCCTACCTGCTCATCGGCTTCTGGTTCGGCGACATGGAGAAGGCCGCCGCCGGCAAGAAGGCCTTCATCGTGAACCGGATCGGCGACGCCGGGTTCCTCCTGGGCATGTTCGTGATCTACTCGGCGGTCGGCACCCTCGACATGCCGCACATCAACCAGGCGTTCACGGGCGGCGCGGTCCCGGCGGTCTCGGCGAGCCTGGTGGGCCTCCTCCTGTTCATCGGCGCCACCGGCAAGTCGGCGCAGATCCCGCTCTACGTGTGGCTGCCGGACGCCATGGCGGGCCCGACGCCCGTCTCCGCGCTCATCCACGCGGCCACGATGGTGACGGCGGGCGTGTACCTGGTGGCCCGCATGTCGGGCATCTACCTGAACGCGCCCGAGGCCTCGACGGTCATCACCGCGGTGGGCGCGCTCACCGCCCTCATGGCCGCCACCATCGCGCTGGCCCAGGACGACATCAAGAAGGTGCTCGCGTACTCGACCGTCTCGCAGCTCGGGTTCATGTTCGTGGCCCTGGGCGTGGGCGCCTACGGCGTGGCGGTGTTCCACGTCTACACCCACGCGTTCTTCAAGGCCTGCCTCTTCCTGGGCGCCGGCAGCGTGATCCACGCCATGTCGGGCGAGCAGGACATCAAGAAGATGGGCGGGCCTCGCGAAGAAGATCCCCATCACCTTCTTCACCTTCGCGCTCGCCACCGCCGCCATCGCCGGCATCCCGCCCCTTGCCGGGTTCTTCTCGAAGGACGAGATCCTCTGGTACGCGCTCGCGAGCGATCGCGGCGGCTCCTGGCTGCTCCTCGCGGTGATGGCCTCCACGGCGCTGCTCACCGCGTTCTACATGTTCCGCCTGCTGTGGCTCACGTTCTTCGGCAAGCCGCGCATGCTCAAGGACGTGGAGCACCACATCCACGAGTCGCCGCCCTCGATGACGGGCGTCCTCGTGGTGCTCGCGCTCCTGTCGGCGGTGGGCGGGTTCCTGTCGATCCCGCACTTCCTGGAGCCGATGCTGGCCCTGCCCGGCGTGAAGCCCGGCATGGACGCCTTCCACTACTTCGTCGTCGGGGGCTCGATCGCGATCGCCCTGGCGGGCCTGGCGGGCGCGGCGTTCTTCTTCGGGGGCGAGGCCCTGCCCGCGGCCCGGATCAAGGCGTCCTTCGCGGGCCTGTACCGCGTCCTCAACAACAAGTACTACGTCGACGAGTTCTACGACCGGGCCATCAACCGGCCGCTCCTGTGGATCTCGGACGCGGTCTTCCTCAAGGTCGGCGACCGGCTCCTCGTCGACGGCACCCTGAACGGGCTCGCCGCGCTGGCGCAGCGCGCCGCCGGGCGCCTGTCGCGGGTGCAGACCGGCAGCCTCCACAAGTACGCCTTCATGGTGCTCGCCGGCATGGTGGCGAGCCTCGTCTGGATGTGGCGCAATGGCTGACGGCACGATCCTCTCGCTGGTCCTGTACCTGCCGCTGGCGGGCATGCTCGCCATCGCGGCCCTTCCCGCGGGACGCGGCGGCGCGGTGCGCGCCCTCACGCTCGCCGTGATGGTCGTGCAGTTCCTCCTCTCGCTCGTCCTGTACGCGAACTTCGACCCGGCGGTGCCGGGGCTGCAGGCCGCGACGCGCGTGCCGTGGATCCCGGCCTGGGGCGTGAACTACATCATCGGGCTGGACGGCTACAACATCCTGCTGGTGGTCCTCACGACCTTCCTGGGCCCGCTGGTCACGGCCGGCGCCTTCAGCGCGATCACCAAGGAGGTGAAGCTCTTCTACGCGATGGTCTTCCTCATCCAGTTCGCGATGCTGGGGACCTTCGTCGCGCAGGACCTGTTCCTGTTCTACCTCTTCTGGGAGGCGATGCTGATCCCGATGTTCCTCATCATCGGCATCTGGGGCGGCGAGCGGCGCATCTACGCGACGATCAAGTTCTTCCTCTACACGGCCTTCGGCAGCATCCTCATGCTCGCCGCGGTGATCTACCTCGTGTGGTCGCTCTGGAGCACCACGGGCGTCGAACTCCTTCGCCTTCGCGGACCTCTACAAGGCGAGGCTGCCGCTCGAGACCCAGCAGTGGCTGCTCGCGGCCTTCGCGCTCTCCTTCGCGATCAAGGTGCCGATGGTGCCCTTCCACACCTGGCTGCCCGACGCCCACGTCGAGGCGCCCACCGCGGGCTCCGTGATCCTGGCCGGCGTGCTCCTGAAGATGGGGACCTACGGCTTCATGAAGCTGGGCTTCCCGCTCTTCCCGGACGCCACGCGCATGGCGGCCCCGCTCCTCGCGTGGCTCTCGGTGCTCTCCATCGTCTACGGCGCCTGCCTCGCCCTCGTGCAGACGGACATCAAGAAGATCATCGCCTACTCCTCCATCAGCCACCTGGGCTACGTGATGCTGGGCCTGGTGAGCCTGGACCTCCTGGGCATCCAGGGCGCCATCGTGCAGATGGTGAGCCACGGCCTGGTCGCCGCCGGGCTCTTCCTCATGGTCGGGATGATCTACGAGCGCTGCCACACCCGCGAGCTCGCGGCCTACGGCGGCCTCGCCAAGGTGCTGCCCGGTGTACTCGGTCTTCTTCCTCATCCTCACGCTCGCCTCCGTGGGCCTGCCCACGACCAGCGGCTTCACCGGCGAGTTCCTCGTGCTCATGGGCGCCTTCAACGCCGCCTGGAAGCCCGGGGCGGTCACGATCCCGCTGGGGGCGGCGGGCCTCGCGGTCACGGGCGTGGTGCTGGGCGCGCTCTACATGCTGTGGTTCGCGCAGCGCTTCCTCTTCGGCGCCGAGCGCGTGCCGCACGCCCCCGTGGCGGACCTCGACCTGCGGGAGAAGTCCATCCTCGCGATCCTCGTGGCGGCGGTGTTCTGGCTCGGGCTCTTCCCCGACTCCGCCATGAAGCGCACCGAGCTCGCCGCGCGCGAGTACCAGGAACTGGTCGCCTCGCCGCGCATCCCCGCGGCGACGAAGCTGACCGGGACGCCCCCGGTGGAGGCGGCGAAATGAACTTCACGGCCGTGCTCCATCGCGATGGCCCCCGAGCACCTGCTGCTCGCGGGCATCGTGAGCCTGCTGGTCCTCGAGATCTTCTCCGACAAGCCCAACGCCGCGCTGCCGCTCGCGGTGGCCTTCGTGGCCGCGGCCGCGGGAGCGGCGGCCTGGCTGGGATTCACGGGCTACGTGGGCGCCCCGTTCCCGGGCCAGTTCGACCTCACGCCGCCGGCCTCCTTCGCCAAGGCGCTGGTGCTCGCGCTGGCGGTGCCGGTGCTCCTTTTCTCGAAGGACGACTTCGGCAGGGGCGAGTTCTACCCGCTCATCCTCTCCTCGCTCTACGGCATCTGCCTCCTCGCCTCGGCGGAGAGCTTCCTCACGCTCTTCCTGGGCATCGAGCTCATGTCGATCCCCGTCTACGTGCTCGTGCTCCTGGGCTTTCGCCGCCCCGAGAGCGCGGAGGCCGCCCTCAAGTACCTGGTCCTCTCCGGCACGGCGAGCGCCTCGTTCCTCATGGGCGCCTCGCTCATCTACGGCTCCACCGGATCCCTCGCGCTCGAGAGCTTCGCGCTGGCCATGGGCTCGCCGCGCCTGCTGGCCGGCACGGCCGTCGTGATGGTCGTCTCGGCGTTCTTCCTGAAGGCCGCGATCGTGCCTTTCCACGGCTGGGCGCCGGACGCCTACGAGGCCGCCAGCGTGCCCTCCACGGCCTTCATGGCGGTGCTGGTGAAGGTGGGCGTGCTGATCGCCGCGGCGCGCGTCTTCGGGACGGCGCACGTGGCCGAGCCGCTCGCCGGGCTCCTCGCCATCCTGCCGCTCGCCTCGATCGTGTGGGGCAACCTCGCGGCGATCCGCCAGGCGGGGCTGCGGCGCATGATCGCCTACTCGTCGATCGCGCACGCGGGCTACCTCTTCTTCGCCTTCCTGGGCGACGGGCCGGGGCGCTTCCAGGCGGTGATGTTCTACCTCGCGGCCTACGGCGTCATGAACCTGCTCGCCTTCGCGGCGCTGCCTTCGCACCCGGTGGACGCCGAGCGCGACAAGCTCGACAACCTGAAGGGCCTGTTCCACACGCACCCGCTCGCGGCGCTGCTCATCGGCATGGCGATGCTCTCGCTCGCCGGCATCCCGCCGTTCCCGGGCTTCATCGGCAAGTTCCTCATCTTCAAGAACGTGATGGCGGCGGGCTACACGACCTACGCCGTGCTGGGCCTGGTGGGCAGCTACCTCGGCATCTACTTCTACCTGCGCGTGATCCAGTACATGTTCATGACCCCGCAGGCGGCCGCCTCCGGGCACGCGCCCTCGCGCGGCATCGCCATGGGCGCGAGCCTGCTGTGCCTGGCGGGCTCCATCCTGATCGCGGTCCTGCCGGGCCTCTTCCTCGCCCGGTTCTAGCCGGCTTCAGTCCGGAAACAGCAGCGCGTACACGCGGTCCCGGTAGGTGCGCGAGAGCACCAGCTCCACGCCGTCGTCCAGCGTGATGGCCTGGTCGCCCGCGTGGATCGGCTCGATCGACTTCACGCGCTCGATGTTCACGAAGGTCGAGCGGTGGATGCGCACGATGTTCATCTGCGGCCAGCCGCGCCTCCATGTCGCGCATGGTGTTGCGCACCGTGAAGCGCTCCTTGCCGACGTGGAAGACGAGGTAGTTGCCGGCGGCCTCGACCCAGTCGATGGCCGAGAGTTCCACGAGCACCGTTCGGGAGCCCGCCTTCAACGCCAGTCGCTTCATTCTCCTGGGCTCCCGGTGCGGCGCTCCTGCGACGATTCCGATGGCAGGGGCGTAAGCGTCCATGCGGCGATCATGCTAGGCGAGGCGCGGCGCACTGGGTTGCGAGTTGTTACGAATGTGCGTGGTATATGCCGCTCCGCGCATAAGCGTCGCGCCGGCGCGCGCGGCGCGCGCAGCGTTCGTCGCGCGCGGCGCGATCTGCTCCCGCATCGCGAACGGCTCGTCACAAATTTCGCGGCGCGGCCGACAGCGGGCGCGAGGATTCGCGCGTCGGCACCCGGCCCCGTGTTCTTTTCCTGGTTACCCATTCGGGCGAGACGCATCGGCGGGCCCGGGCGCCGGCGACCCCGCGAAAGGCCGAAGGCGTGAATCCACAGGACATTCCGGCCCACCTGCGGCCCGAGGGCGGAGCCGCCGCCGCGCGTGCTGCTCGTCGGGCGACGACGCGGGCCGCACGCGCCGCATCGGCGATTACCTGTCGCGCCACCCGCTGCGGGTCGACCGCGAGCGGCGGGGCGAGGTGGCGCTGGCGCTCGCGCTCGCGCCGGAGCGCGGCCCGGGCCTCGTCGTGATCGAGGCGGACGCGCCGGGCCTCGCGGCGCCGGAATTCTGCCGGCGGCTGCGCGCCGGCGGCGGCAGCGCCCCGGTCGTGGTGCTCGCTCGCCACCGGACGACCTGGTCGAGCAGGTCGCTGTGCCTCGAGCTGGGAGCGGACGCCTGCCTGCCGGGCGACGTACCCGAGCGCCTGCTGTGGGCGCAGCTGAAGGCGATTCTGCGGCGGGCGCCGGAGCGCGCGCGCGGCGGCGCGGACGAGGGCTCCGAGGTGCCGCGCGGGGGCCTTCGTCCTGGCGCGGCCCGCGATGGCGGTGCGCCGCGGCGAGCGCAGCGTCGAGCTCACGCCGCACGAGTTCGACTGCGCGTGGCCCTCGCGCGCGCGGCCGGCGCGATCGTGAGCCGCGAGGCGGCCTTCGCGAGGCGATGGGCCGCGGCGCCCCGTGCGCGATCCGCGAGCGGACGGTCGACGCCTGCATCTCGCGCCTGCGCCGCAAGCTCCTGCGGCTCGACCCGTGCGCGCGGCGCATCCGCAGCATCCACGGCCGCGGCTACCTGCTCGACGTCGCCGGGCCTGAGGCTCCCGGGACGAACGGTTCCGGCGCCGGGGCAGGGCGTCCCGCGCGAACAGGCCGCAACAAAAAAATGCGCGCGGCGGGCCCGCAGGCGATTGTGTTCGCGGCCGGCGTTCGCTATAAATGGCCGCGATGCGTCCGCCCGGTGGGTAGCGGTTCCAACCACGGGGAGCGAGACATGAAGAACGGAAGAAGGCCCCTCGCCGCGGCGGTCGCGCGTGCGCTGGGCGTGGCGTGCGCGGTCGCCGCGGCCGGCCAGGCCGTGGCGCAGGACGCGGCGCAGAAGGTCGAGAAGATCGAGGTCACCGGCTCCAACATCAAGCGCATCGAGGGCGAAGGCTCGCTCCCGGTGACGGTGATCACCCGCGACGACATCGAGCGCTCCGGCGCCACGACGCCCATGGAGCTGCTCAAGTTCGTGAGCGCCAACAACAGCCTGGGCGACGTCTCGCTCGCGAACGTGATCGGCTCGGCCACCTTCTCCGCGCAGACGGCGTCGCTGCGCGGCCTGGGCGGCGGGCGCACGCTCGTCCTCGTGAACGGCAAGCGCATCGACGGCTTCGCGGGCGAGGTGCAGGGCGTGCAGGGGGTGAACCTCGCGGCCATTCCCTTCTCGGCCATCCAGCGGGTCGAGGTGCTCAAGGACGGCGCCTCGGCCATCTACGGCTCGGACGCGATCGGCGGCGTGATCAACTTCATCATGCGCTCCGACTACCGCGGCGGGGAGGCGATGGCCTGGTACGGCAGCCCCACGCGGGCCGGGGGCGGCGAGCAGCTGCGCGCGAGCGGCACCGCCGGCTTCGGCGACCTCTCGAGCGACGGCCACAACGTGGTGTTCTCGCTCTCCTACGACAAGCAGAAGAGCCTCGACCAGCGCGACCGCAACTTCTCCAACACCTCCTACCGGCCCGAGCTGGGGCTGGTGGCGATCTCCAGCAACAGCTTCCCGGGCCGGATCACGACGGGCGGCATCGGCGTGCCCGGTACGCCGGACAACTGCGCGCCCACGACCTACTTCGCCGACCTCGAGGGCTGCTACTACGATCCTTCCGCGATCGAGGGCGTGCAGATGGTCCCCGACAACGAGAAGTGGAACTTCTTCGGCTCGGCGCGCTTCCAGCTGAACGCCGACACCCAGGCGTACGCGACGGTGCTCGCCTCGCGCGACGAGAACCGCTACGTGATCCAGTCGGTGCCGATCTCGAACCTCTTCAACTACGGCCCCAACGGGGACATCCCGGCGACCGTCACCGTGAGCCCGTCGAGCCCCTTCTACCCCACGGCGCTCGCGCAGGCCGCGGGAGTCGCGGGACAGGTGCTCAACGTGCGCTACCGGGCGGTGGAAAACGGGCTTCGCGACTCCACCGACACGAACGAGAACGGGCAGGTGGTCGCCGGGCTCAAGGGGGCGTGGAAGGGCTTCGACTGGGATGCCGCCGCGTTCTACAGCCGGGGCACGACGAAGAACCACCTGAACGGGGGCTTCCCGCTCTACACGCAGCTGCTCCCGCTGCTCAACGGCGGCACCGTGAACCTCTTCGCGCCCAACACGCCGGAGGTCGTCGCGCAGCTCCAGGCCACGAACTACGTGGGCGACACCTTCAACGGGACCTCGAAGAACGGCGGCGTGCAGGCCCTGGCCTCCGGGGAGATCGCGAAGCTCCCGGCCGGGGCCCTCGCGGTGGCCTTCGGCGTCGAGGCGAGGCGCGAGTCCCTGGACCAGGTGCCCGAGCCCGTGCTCGCCACGGGCGACCTCTCCGGGTTCGGCGGCAACATCCTGCCGGTGCACGTCTCGCGCGACATCCGCGCGGTGTTCGCCGAGATGGTCGTGCCGGTCGCCAAGGGGTTCGAGGCGACGCTGGCGCTGCGCAGCGACCATTACAGCGACTTCGGCCGCACGACCAACCCGAAGGCGAGCTTCCGCTGGGAGCCGGACAAGCGGCTGCTGTTCCGCGCCTCCTACGGGGAAGGCTTCCTCGCCCCTTCGCTCTACCAGCTCTTCACGCCCAACATCTCCGGCGTGACGGCCACGGGGCAATCGGACCCGGTCCGCTGCCCGGTCACCCAGGACACCGGGCTCGACTGCGAAACGCAGTTCGCGGTCACCTTCGGCGGCAACGCGCAGCTCAAGCCCGAGGAGAGCAAGCAGTGGAGCCTGGGGTTCGTCACCGAGCCCTTCGCGGGCGCTTCCCTGGGCGTGGACTACTTCAACCTGCGCCTGGACGACGCGATCACCAACGGGATCCCCTACGCCACGATCCTGGGCGACCTGGCGCAGTACGGCCACCTCGTCACGCGCGGCGCCCCGGACCCCGCGTTCCCCGGCCTGCCGGGCCGGATCATCGACATCGACCAGACCTACATCAACCTGGGTTCGCTGAAGATCGAGGGGATCGACCTCGACTTCCACTACGTGGCGCGCGCGGCCTCGTGGGGAAGCCTGCGCTTCGACCTGGCGGGCACCTACTACATCCGCTACGACGCCCAGAACTCCGACGGGACCTACTCCGGCTTCGTCTCGAACCAGTACGGCGCGGTCATCACCGGCATCATCCCCCGGTGGAAGCACTACGCGTCCGTGACCTGGGCGAACGGCCCGTGGTCGGCCACGCTGGGGAACCTCTACCAGTCGAGCTACGTGGACGCGGGGACCGACGGCGAGGACAACCTGCGCCGGGTGAGCTCGATGAGCCTGTGGGACGCGCAGGTGGCCTACAAGGGCTGGCGCAACCTCACCCTCACGCTCGGGGTGAAGAACGCCTTCGACACCGACCCGCCCCAGTCCAACCAGGGCAACTCCTTCCAGGTGGGCTTCGACCCCTCCTACTACGACTCGCGGGCCCGGTTCGTCTACGGCAGCGTCGCCTACACGTTCAAATAGGCGGCTGGCGAGGGGGACGCGAAAACGCTATAATTTCGAGCTTTCCGCGTCACCCCTCGGCCTGGTAGCTCAGTTGGTAGAGCAGAGGACTGAAAATCCTTGTGTCGGTGGTTCAATTCCGCCCCAGGCCACCAAATTCCCCTGAAAGCCCGCTTTCCGAGCGGGCTTTTTCTTGGCCGCGGGCTTCTTCCAATGGCGGGCGGCCCGGGCCTTCGCAAGTTGATCCTCGCGAAGCCGCAATGAGATAATCGGCGACTTCTCCGAACGCATCCCTCCCGATCGCCCCTCCCCCCGAACGTCCCTCCCGAAGGAAGGCCTCCCGCCCATGACCACCCCCATCGACCTGCTGAAAATCGCCCAGGAAGAGCAAAGCGGCGACCTGTTCAAGCTGCTCGACTCGATCTACAAGCGCTCCGCCGTGAGGCCCGCGGGCTACCCCGACGCCATCATCTGGGAGGGCGGCAACGCCGCGGGCGGCGTGAAGCCGGTGGCCCACGCCTTCACCGACATGTTCGCGCTCAACGGGACCCTCATGGCCCTGGACGTGCTGGGCCTGCCCTTCCTCGGCGTGCCGATGATGGCCCAGTTCCGCCACGACACGAAGCTCGTCTCGCTGGAGTGGTTCGGCAAGCTCGACTACACCGCGCTCAAGTGGTCCACGGCCGGCGACTTCATGGTGAACGACGGCGGCAGGAAGGTCGTGGTGGCCGGCAAGTCCGCCAACGCGCCGCTGCGCACGGCCGCGGGCGTCTACTGCAACGTCCGGCCCTACGGCGGCATCACCAACGTGCGCTTCATGCCGGGCCTGCCCTATTCGCAGGACAACAGGAAGTTCCGGGTCGATCCGGAAACCGGCAACGTCCACTCCGAGATGAACACGCCCGGCGTGCGCATGGCGTACGCGGCGCGGCTCTTCCTGCAGATGGTGCACGAGACCGGGCCACATCGGCCGCGTCGCCACGAAGCCGACGCAGGCGAAGGAGGACGCGGTCAATGCCGGCCTCTTCCGGTGGCTCCTCCAGGGCACGAAATTCCAGCTGAAGCGCCGCTACACCGTCGACGCCTACGAGGAGCACCGCAAGAACGTCGACGCCATCGTCGCCCTGCTGCCCAAGGACTTCAAGGCGGGCATGGAGAACTGGGGCGGCGAGGTCTACGAGCACATCTCGGACACCAACTTCGGCATCATGCTGCACGACATGATCCGGCAGCGGCCGTGCATCGTCTATTCCACGGACCTGGACGGCGACCGCCTGACCGACCTCATGGCCGATGCGGCCGACGTGCTGCGGGACTGGGGCCAGATCGTGCTGGACAGGGTCGGCGCCAAGGTCGACATGAAGAAGCTCTGGAAGGACATGGGCTTCACCATGACCAACGGCAAGGACATGACCAGCGTCATGTACCGCATCCACGGCGAGCCGATCTACGAGCAGACCCTGGGCTCGGCCGACGCGATGCTGCTCCGGCTCCTCGACGGCGACGAGACCGTGGGCGGCGAGAAGCAGCCCTACGACCCGCGCATCCACTTCGTGCTGATCAACGAGGCGTACAAGGCGGCCAACCCCGGGCAACGCGAAGCTCGCCGCCTGGCTGGACGCGCAGCTCGCGATCTTCGATTCCATCTACGGCGCCAAGCGCCCGCGCTACATCGACGGGTACAAGCAGCTCAAGGCGGCGATCAAGCCCTGGGGGAGCGCGGCCTGATCCAAAGCAGCAGCGGCAACAAGCGCCGATCGGCGCGATAACTACAACTACAGGAGGATCTCCATGAGTCTCGCCAAGTGCAGGCACGCAGTGGGTTTGATCGCATCGGCAGCCATGCTGGCGGCCATGCCGGTTTCCGCGCAGAAGTACCCGGACAGGACGATCACCATGATCGTCCCCTTCGGCGCCGGCGGCTCCACCGACATCGTCGGCCGCATCGCCGCTGAAGCCATGTCCAGGTCCCTGGGCGTTTCCGTGATCGTGGAGAACCGGGGCGGCGCCGGCGGCACGGTCGGCACGCAGGCGGCGGCCAACGCGGCGCCCGACGGCTACACGATCACGATGGCGACGACGAGCACCCACGTCGTGGGCCCGCTCACCGTCGAGACGGTCAAGTACGACCCGGTCAAGGACTTCGAGCCCGTCGGCATGATCGCGGAGACGCCGTACGTCCTGGTGGTGAGCCCCAAGCTCGCCGTGAATTCGGTCAAGGAACTGATCGACTACGCGAAGAAGAACCCGGGCAAGCTCAACTACGGCTCCGCCGGACAGGGCTCCACCACGCACCTGGCGGGCCTCATGTTCCTGGACGCGACGGGCACGAAGATGGAGCACGTCCCGTACAAGAGCAACGCCGACTCGACCAAGGCGGTGATGACCGACGAGGTGCAGGTGCTCTTCGGCTCCATGCCGGCGGTGCTCGCGCAGATCAAGGCGGGCACCATCAAGGCCCTGGCGGTCGGCTCCACGGTCCGCTCGCCCGAGCTGCCCGACGTGATGACCATGCAGGATGCCGGCGTCCCCGGCTATCGCGCGACCCTCTGGCTGGGCCTTTCGGCGCCCGCCAGGACCCCCGCCAGCGTGATCGACCCGCCTGAGCGCGGCGCTGGACCAGGCCCTGGCGGAACCGGCGGTGGCCAAGCGCCTTTCGGCCGCCGGCGCGGAGCCCTCGAAGATGACTCCCGCCGAGTTCGGCAAGCTGATCTCCAGCGAAATGGGCGTGTACGGCAAGATCGTGGCCGGGATGAAGAAGAAGTGACCGCTTCCAGCGCCGGTTTCGTCTTCCAGCCCGTCGAGGCGCCCAGCCTTCCGGTGCGCGGCTCGGCGTTGCGGCTCCCCGTGAACCGCATCTACTGCATCGGCCGCAACTACGAGGCGCACGCGGTGGAAATGGGGCACGACCCCAGCAAGGAGCCGCCGTTCTTCTTCCAGAAGAACCCGGGCAACCTCCTGTGCGGCCGGGATTTTCCCTATCCCCCGGAGACCTCCGACGTCCATCACGAGATCGAGATGGTCGCCGCGCTCTCGAAGGGCGGGAAGAACATCGCCGTCGCCGACGCGCTCGGCCACGTCTTCGGCTACGGCGTGGGCCTGGACATGACCCGCCGCGACCTGCAGGGCGAGGCGAAGAAGCTCGGCCGCCCCTGGGAGGTCGGCAAGGCGTTCGAGCACTCCGCGCCCTGCAGCGAGATCGTCCCGGCGAGCGAGATCGGCCACCCGGACCACGGCGCCATCTGGCTCAAGGTCAACGGGGAGGTCCGCCAGAAGGGCGACCTCAACCAGATGATCTGGAAGACGGCCGAGCAGGTCGCGATCCTGTCCCGGTACTTCGAGCTCCAGCCCGGCGACGTCATCTTCACCGGGACGCCCTCGGGCGTGGGCCCCGTCAAGCGCGGCGACGAGATGGAGGGGTTCGTGGAGGGGGTCGGCAGCCTGCAACTGCGGGTCGTGTAGGCCCGCGCCCCGGGAACGCGCGAAGCCCGCCCCGCCCGGGCTTGCGTGCGGGCCCCGGGTTGGCCTAAGCTCCCCCGGCAAGAAGTGCGCACAGGGTCCTAGGGACCCCGCGAGGGCCGTAGCCGTCGCAAGCAACAACGAGAGCCTGGGAGGGTTTACAAGATGAGCTCAAGCAAGTACGGCAGCAAACTCGACACGCAGATCGACGATTATCTCCTCGCCGCCAGCGGGCACCTGAAGGAGACCACGAAGCCGGCCGCCGGCCGGGGCGCGGTGGCCTTCGGCGCCGCCGCGAGCTCCGCGCTCGCCATGATGTCCCAGGCCGAGGCGGCCGTCGTGGTGAACGGCGGGTCGCCTCTTCCGGTCACGGTCTTCAACGGGGCCGGAACCACCTCGATCAGCGGGGACATGATGGGGCGGCGGCTCGATGTGGACGGCAACGGAGTCTTCGATTTCGCCATCTGGGGCTACTCCACGCAAGGGAACGTCGGCATGGCCGCGGGCAACGTCAACGCGTCCATGATCGGTGGCGGCAGCGACGACCTGCTGAAGCTCTCCGCCGGCGCGACGATCGGGCCCGCCCGGCCCGCGACTTCCTGGACCCAGAGCGTGATGGGCACGGGGAACGATATCGCGTTCAGTGTCGGGAACGGCGCCAACAACTGGTCCGGCGGGGTGGGGGAGTTCGGCTTCGTCGGGGTCCGGTTCGACAACGCCTCCGGCACCCACTACGGCTGGGTATGCCTGCGTTCCGACCCCTCGGTCCCCAGCCAGATCACGGCCGTGGCATACGCCTTCGAGTCCGTCGCCGACACGATGATCCTGGCGGGCGATATCGGGTCCGGCGGGCCCAGGGCCTGCGATGCGGCTCTCGGCGCCTTGGGCGGCGCCAACGCGGTTCCCGCCATCGGGCCGGTTGCCTACGGACTGACGGCCCTGGCGCTCGGCGCCCTCGGGATGGGCGGCCTGCGCCGCCGCCGCGAAGGTCTGAAGCCCGTCAACACGGCGCACTGACCCCCAGGGGGCCGCCGGATCGAATGCCCCAGGCCCGCGCCTGGGGCATTTTCGTTCCGGTGCCCGGATTCCGCCTCGAGGCCTTCGATGAACCCAGACACTCCGAAGCGCAAGGTCCTTCTCATCGGCTGGGATGCCGCCGACTGGAAGATCATGACGCCCCTGATGGAGCAGGGGCACATGCCCAACCTCGCGCGCCTCGTGGAGCGCGGCGTCATGGGCAACCTGGCGACCTTGCATCCCGTGCTCTCGCCCATGCTCTGGACGAGCATCGCGACGGGCAAGCGCCCGTTCAAGCACGGCATCCTCGGCTTCACGGAGCCGACTCCCGACGGGGGGGCGGTCCAGCCGGTCAGCCAGCTCTCGCGCACGACCAAGGCCATCTGGAACATCCTGAACCAATCGGGATACCGGAGCGGGGTGGTGGGCTGGTGGCCCAGCCATCCGGTCGAGGCCATCAACGGCTCCATGGTCTCGAACCACTTTCACCATGCCGTGGGCCCGCCGGACCAGCCGTGGCCGCTGCCTTCCGGAGCGGTGCATCCGGAACGCGTGTCGGAAGCCCTGGCGGAGCTGCGCTTCAACCCGAACGAGCTCGTCCCGGAAGAGGTGCTGCCCTTCGTCCCCAGGGCGCTGGAGATCGACCAGGGGAAGGACCGCCGGCTGGCCTCGGTGATGAAGATCCTGGCCGAGTGCATCACGATGAACAACGCGGCGACCTGGCTCATGCAGAACGAGCCCTGGGACTTCTTCGCGGTGTACTTCGACGCCATCGACCACTTCTGCCACGCCTTCATGCGCTATCACCCGCCGCGCCAGGACTGGATCGGCGAGCGCGACTTCGAGCTCTACTCGGGCGTGGTCAATGCCGGCTACCGGTTCCACGACATGATGCTGGGCGCGCAGCTCAGCCTCGTGGACGAGGACACGACGGTGATCATGTGCTCGGACCACGGATTCCATCCCGACCACATGCGGCCGCGCCAGATTCCCAAGGAACCGGCCGGCCCCGCGGTGGAGCACCGGGACCTGGGCATGCTGGTGATCGCCGGTCCCGGCATCAGGAAGGACGAGCTGATCCACGGGGCGACGCTGCTCGACGTCACGCCGACGATCCTCGCGCTGCTGGGGCTGCCGGTAGGCGAGGACATGGACGGCAAGCCGCTTCTCCAGGCGTTCGAGACGCCGCCTGAGGTGACTCGCGTTCCGAGCTGGGACGCCATCTCCGGCGACGACGGGCGCCACTCCGTGACCCTGCGGCAGGACCCGCTCGCCGCCAAGGCGGCGCTCGACCAGCTCGTGGCGCTGGGCTATGTCGAGGCCCAGGGCGAGGACCAGGCCGACGCGGTCTCCCGCTGCGTGGCGGAGATGCGCTACAACCTGGCGCGCTCTTACATGGACGCCGACCTGCATCCCCAGGCGATCCCGATCCTCACGGAACTGGGCGAGTCCTACCCGGAGGAAATCCGCTTCGGCACGCAGCTCGCCCTGTGCCTGCGCGCCGTCGGCGATACGCCGGGCCTGCGCCTGCTGGTCGAGAAGATGCGGCAGTCGCGCTCGGTCATGGCCCGGCGCGCGCAGGAGAAGCTGGCGGAGATTCGCGGGACGCTCAAGGAGCGCCTCGCGGCGCGCAAGTCGGGACGGGAGAAAGCCGTTGCGGAAGGCGGCCCCGCGCCGAAGGCCGCGACGGGCGAGGAGGAGGACCGGCTGCTCTCGCCGAAGGAGCGCGAGGAGCTCGATCGCTGGCGCTACGTGAGGAACACCACCACCTACGACCTCGACTTCCTCATGAGCTGCGTCCTTCTCGACGAGGACAATCCGGAGGAGGCGCTGGCCTACCTGGCGAAGGCGGGCGAGGCCCAGCCCGACCGCCCGGGCCTGCACATCCAGGTCGGCGAGGCCTACCTCAAGCTGCGAAGGGCGCCGGAGGCCGAGGAGTCGTACCGGAAGGCGCTCGCCATCGACCCGCTGAATTTCCACGCCCACCTGGGGGTGGCGCGCGCGAGCCTGCGCCAGCGCCGCTACGAGGAGGCCGCGGCGCAGGCGCTGGAGACGGTGCGGCTCATGTTCCACTATCCGATGGCTCACTTCGTCCTCGGCAACGCGCTGTTCCGGCTCCGCCGCATCGACGCGGCCGAGCGCTCGCTCAATCTCGCCCTCGAGCTCAACCCGAATTTCATCGAGGCGCACCGGATGCTGATGTCGCTCTACCGGTTCTGGAAGCCGGACCCCGTCGCCTTGAGAAAGCACCGCAAGGCCGTGGCGGAGCTGCGCCGCATGAATCTCAGGGGCAAGGAAGCGGGGCTCGCGGCGATGGCGGCGGAGTTCGCCGAGGCGCCCACGGGCGAGCATGACGAGCCGGGACTGTTGCCGGACGGGGCGCAGGCGCCCGAGCCGGAAGGGTCGGCCGGAATCAGTCGCCTGCCGGACGACGGGGCGCCCGCCGACTTCGTCACCGTGGTGGCGGGCCTGCCGCGCTCCGGGACCTCGATGCTCATGCAGATGCTCGATGCGGGCGGAATGCGGATCTTCACCGACCGCAAGCGCGAGGCCGACGAGGACAATCCGAGGGGCTATTTCGAGACCGAGAAGGCCACCCAGCTGCGCAAGAACCGGGACTGGGTCCGCGAGGCGACGAACATGGGCGTCAAGATCGTGGCCCAGCTGCTGCCCTACATGCCCCGGGAGGTGCCCGTCCGCGTCGTCTTCATCGAGCGCGATCTCGACGAGGTCCTGGCCTCGCAGAAGACGATGCTCGAAAGAAGGAAGCGGCCCGACGGCAAGTTCGCGGACGAGCAGATCAGGGCCGCGTTCTCCCGCCAGCTGACGATCGTCAAGCGCTGGCTGGCCCGCAACCCCAATGCCTGGACGCTGTACGTCCAGCACCGCGATGTCGTCCGCGATCCCCGTGCCGCCGCGACGGCGATCAGCGAGTTCCTCGGCGGCCGCCTGGACGTGGAAGCGATGGTCCGGGCGGTCGATCCCTCCCTGTACCGGCAGCGCGCGCGGGCGGATGCCCGCGGCGGCATGGCCGTACCCTCCTGAAAGGCCTGTCGTGAGAAAGCTCCTCCTGCTCGTCCTGGTCGCCGCGGGCCTCGCCGCCGTGGCGGCCGACAAGACCGCCCCCGCTCCGAAGTCCGTTTCGCCGTCCCCGGCCGAAAAGGGCTGGAAGGCGATCCGCTGCCTCGGGGACGACGACGGCAACGGAAAGCTCTCGCGCGACGAGGTCGCCAGGATCGATCCCGCGCCCGTCCGGGTGTTGAGCAGGCAGTTCGACGCGATCGACGCGAACCGCGACGGCGTGATCACCTTCGAGGAATTCCGCGACCATACCCAGGGAATCCGCGACAAGTGGGAGGCGTCCTTCCGCGAGGCGGACACGGACCGCAGCGGCGGGCTTTCCAAGGCGGAGCTGGCGAAGTCCCAGGACGGGAGCTTCGGCCAGATCAAGGCGCGCTTCGAGCAGATGGACGCCGACAAGGACGGACAGGTCACCCTGCAGGAGCGGGACCGGTACCTGAAATCGGCCGGCGAGGATGCGAGGCGCCGACGCCTCGAACCCAAGGCCGATCCCGCCCGGAAGGCGCAGCCGTAGAACCGCGCATCGTCGCGGTCGGGGGCGAGGGCGGGTCGGCCTCCATCGGCCGGATCCTGCTCGAGTCGGGGCGCCGCGATTTCGTCGTCGAGGACTTCGATCGCCGCGACCCCGGGGCCGGCGGCATGGCGGCGGCGTGGAGGGCGGACATCGCCATCGTCGTGATCGAAGCTCCCGAAGGATTGCGGGAGCGGGCGCGGCGGGACCTCTACCTGGCATCGCTGCTGCGCATCCCGCGCATCGTGCTCGCGGTCGACCGGATGGACCGGGTGGGCTATGCGCAGGACGCCTTCCGCCGGATCGAAACGGACTGCGGTGCCTTCGCATCCCGGATCGGCCTCGCGCGTTTCGCGTGCGTCCCGATCAGCTCCGCCCGCGGCGACAACGTCGCCTCGCCGCAGGGCAATACCCCGTGGTACGAGGGACCGACGCTTCTGGGGCACCTGGATTCGGCGCCCGTCGACGATCCGGCGGCCACCGTGCCGGTCGCGGGCGATCCCGTCACCGTCGCGGACCAGTTCGAGGCCACCGTCGTCTGGATGGGCGGGGAGCCGCTGCTGCGCGGCCGCGAGTACCTGCTGGAGATCGGCGGCAGGACCGTCGCCGCCACCGTCGCGCCGCATCAAGTACCGGATCGACGTGGACACGCAGGAGCGTCTGGCCGCCGAACAGGCTCGAGCGGGACGAGATCGGCGTGTGCGAGCTGGAGCTCGGCCAGCCGATCGCATTCGAGCCTCACGCCGTCAACCGCGAACGGGGCCGCTTCGTCCTGCTCGACGGGATCACGCGCGTGGCGGTGGGCGCCGGCGTGCTCCACTTCGCCCTGAGGCGCTCGCAGAACGTCCATTGGCAATCGGTCGACATCGACCGCCGCGCGCGCGCCTCGCTCAAGGGCCAGCGGCCGGTCGTGGTGTGGTTCACGGGCCTGTCGGGCGCGGGCAAGTCGACCATCGCCAACCTGGTGGAGAAGAAGCTGCACGCGCTCGGCCGGCACACCTACCTGCTGGACGGCGACAACGTGAGGCACGGTCTCAACAAGGACCTGGGCTTCACCGCCGAGGACCGGGTGGAGAACATCCGGCGGGTGGCCGAGGTGGCCGCGCTGATGGCCGACGCGGGCCTGGTGGTGCTGGCGGCCTTCATCTCGCCTTTCCGCAGCGAACGCCGCATGGCGCGGGCCTTGCTGCCCGAGGGCGAGTTCGTCGAGGTGTTCATCGACACGCCGCTGGAAGTGGCGGAGGCCCGCGACGCGAAGGGGCTGTACCGGAAGGCTCGTCGCGGCGAGCTCGCGAACTTCACCGGAATCGACTCGCCGTACGAGCGCCCCGAGGCCGCGGAGATCACGATCCCGGGAGCCCTTTGCGGGCCCGAGGAGGCCGCGGAGCGGATCGTCGCGGAACTGCAGCGCCGGGGCGTCACCCGCGCCGCGATCGGCCGGGAGGCGTAGGCGGGTGGATCCGGCGCTCCTCGAGGAGGTGATCGCCCTTGCCCGGGCCGCGGGCGAGGCCATCCTGGGCGTCTACGCCACGGACTTCGCCGTGCGCGAGAAGGCGGATGCGTCCCCCGTGACGATGGCCGACGAAATGGCGGAGGCGGTGATCCTCCGGGGACTGGCGTCGCTCGCGCCCGCGATCCCCGTGGTCTCGGAGGAGGCGGCATCCGCCGGGCGGGCGCCCGCGGTCGGGCAGGCATTCTGGCTTGTCGATCCCCTCGACGGGACGAAGGAGTTCGCCAGCCGCAACGGCGAGTTCACCGTCAACATCGCTCTCGTCGAGAACGGCCTGCCGGTCCTCGCCGTGGTGCACGCCCCGGCGCTCGCGCGCCTCTATGCGGGCCTCGAAGGAGGCGGCGCGAAGGCCGAGGACGCGAGCGGCAGCAGGCCGATCCGCGCGCGTGCGATTCCCGGGGAGGGAATGACCGTCGTCTCCAGCCGTTCCCACGGCGACGCCGAGGCGCTGGCGCGCCACCTGGCCGGCCGCAAGGTGGCCGCTTCGGCGCGCGCGGGATCCTCGCTCAAGTTCTGTCTCGTGGCCGAGGGGAAGGCGGACCTCTATCCCCGCTTCGGACGCACGATGGAATGGGACACGGCCGCCGGTCACGGGGTGCTGCGCGCGGCGGGCGGGCGGGTGGTCGACCTCGAGGGCCGCGAACTGCGGTACGGCAAGCCCGGCTTCGCCAATCCCCACTTCCTCGCCTTCGGCGCCTGATCCGCGGCCCGCCGGAGCAGGCAACGAGCGGGCGCGGTTCAGCGTTCGCGCGCGTCCAGCACCTCGAAGCGCGCCGCCACCCAGCCGCGGCCCGAAACCTGGTCCCGGCTGAAGCGGATCGTGTAGGTGTAGGGGCCCAGGGTCATCTCGAAGGATCCCCTCGCCTCGAACGTGGCGCGGGAGACGAGCAGGGCGTCGAGCTGCCCTCCCGGGTCGCCCCCGGGCACGAACAGCGCGTCGACCTTCGCGAGCGCCCTGGACATTCCCGGCGTGTCGGCGAAGAGCGCGACGCGGGCCGGGTCGTCCGCCAGCGCCCGAATTCCGATGCGCACGCGGTTCGTCGCCGGGTCCGCGAAGACGCGGACGACGCGGCCGACGCGGATGCGATCGCCTTCGCGCACGCCCAGCAGGTCGCCCGTCGAAACGTCGACGTCGCCGTTTCGCGGGATCGAGATGCCCATCCCGCGCGCGGACCGGTCGATGACGGTGCAGCGCTTGCCGAGGGGCTCCATGACCATGCCGTACGACTCGCTGCGGTCGGAACGCGCGCTGCCCCGGGCGTCCGGCTGCGTCGGGGTGCCCGGATCGGGAACGGTGGCATCGTCGACGGCCGGCCCGAAGCCGCGCGCCAGGATTTCGCCCAGCCCGACGAGCAGCGGAACGCCTGCCCCGTCCGCGGCCCGCGCCCGCTTCTCGCGCGCGGCGGCGGGATTTGCCCAGAATGCGAGCAGCTCCTCGAGCCGGCCGAGCGCGGAGACGTGGTGCTCGACGGGAAGGCTGGCCGCGAACCGCGTCCCGGAAACCAGGCGCCCCGCGTGGAAGGCGCTCCGGATCCCGTCGATGCGCCCGCGCAGCCCCTCGAGGCCGCCGACGTATCGCGTGGCCGCGCCCGGCGAGCGGCCGCACGGCTCGAGGCCTCCCGAGCCGTGGATGCCGATGGCGACGGGACAATGCCCGGCGGTCGGCTCGGCGAGGACGCGGAAGTCCCTGCACCACAGCAGGAGCCAGCCGTCGGCGATCTCCATCTCGGGACGCGACAGGGGGCCGATGCACAGGGCCTCGAACAGGAGGGCTCGCAGGTAGAGCGACTCGGGCGTCGCCTCGAAGGGCAGGCCGTCGACCGTGACGGTCGCCGGCGCCCTCGCGACGCCTGCCGCTTCCGCCATCCGGTAGGCCTCGTGCAGCGCCTGCAGGTCGCGGGCGCCCCGGCCGGCGATGGCGCTCCACTTGAGGGCCTCGCCCAGGCTCGCCATGGCGCTCGCCAGCAGCCGGGTCAGCACGGGGTTTTCCGCGCCGAAGGCCGCGAGCTCGATCTTCGCGAATCCCATCGCGGCTTCCGCCCAGCGCTCGCGCGCCCGGATCGCCCAGTCGGCGAACGCCTGGTCCTCGTCGCCCCACACGATCTCGTGCGCGAGCACCGCCGAGGATTCCGTCGCGAAATGCCCGCCCACCGCCGCTTCGGCGTCGAGGAGCAGCGACGAGTCCAGGCTGCCGTGCGCGTCGGCGTGGCCGAGCGCATCGAGCAGGTTGTCCAGTTCGTTCCGGAAACTCCTGCCGTGGGCCGTTGCGAGCCGGCGGGCGGCCGTCATGGCCGCTCCGGAAGCGGAGGTGGAGGGCAGGTGGGTCGGATACCTCATGACGCCCGCATTCCGGGCCGTCGCGAGATCGCGTGTCGTGGTGGATAGCATCGTCGTCCCTCCTGTTCGTCGCCCGGGCTCGGCTCGCAGCCCGTTCAGTGCCGGAAGTCCGCGCGTCCCGCCGCCGACGTGAAGTGGCGGTGGATCTCCCCGGCGTAGAGCCGGGCGGGGGAGGATGCCGGGCTGGCCGCGTCGCCGGGCACTTCCCACGGCGATTGCCGGAACGCGGTCACGTCGGGGTGGACGCCGATCGCCAGGCGCACGAGTTCGCGCGCCCGGTCGGAGCGCCCGTCCTCGACGTAGCAGCGGGCCGCATCCATCACGCGGTCGGCGTCGGCGAGGTCCGCGAGGCCGCGAACCACTCCGGGAAAGCGTGCCCGCAGGTAGGCCTCGCGGACGCGGTCGCCCTCCGGCACGGCGGTGGACGGCCGTGCAGTACGCAACCCGGTTTCCGGCAGGGGCGCGTCGAGGGGAACGAGTTCGAGCGCTGCGGCATTCCAGCGTGGTTCGTGGGCAGTCATGGTGTCGGGCCTTCGCATTCCGGGGACAGGGTCATGAACCCAAAATACGCGCGCCGCGCTGGCGGGACTGTCAACGATTGTGTCGCGCGGCGCCCCGGTCCCGGGCACGCCGCCGCCCCTCAGGCGTGGTCCAGGCGTCTCCAGAAATGCACGGCCTCGCCGAATTGCGGGGGCTGCGGGTGCGTGTCCAGGAATTCGCGGACCACGGCAAGGAACCGGGCGCGCTCGCCCGCGAAGGAGAGGACTTCCAGCTGCGCGAGCCAGAGCGATTCGTCGTCGGGGTACGCGTCGGTCGCCACGTCCAGCAGTTGCAGCGCCCGCTCGGCCTGCCCGGCGCCGAGGCAGCGGCGGGCCGCGTCGATGACGGCGGCCGCCTCGTGGAAATCCGCGGCGTCGAGGATCACGTCCGGGAAGTGCGCGCGCAGGTAGGCGTCCCGCACGCGGGAGGGCATGGCCTTGCTGTCATTCCTCGGGGCAAATTCCATGTGCGCCTCCCGGGATCCCGCTTCTGGTTTTGACCCGAGTGTGCCGGCGCGCGGGCGCCCGGACTGTGAAAGATTGTGTCGCGCGCGCCGGGCGGGCCCGGCGGGGCTCAGCGGTGCGCCGCCTCGAGGCGGTAGCCGAGCTGGTAGATGGACGAAAGCTTCCAGCCGTGGCTTCCGTCGAGCTCCAGGGCGCGGCGCACCCGGCTCACGTGCGTGTCCACCGTCCGGGTGCCTCCTTCCATCGTGCGGCCCCAGGCCTGCTCGTAGAGGTGGCCGCGCGAGACGAGCGACTCGCGCTTCTCGAAAAGGACGCGCGCGATCTCGTACATGCGCGGCGTCAGGTCGACCGGCCGGCCTTTCAGCGTTGCCGTGCGCGTGCTGGAGTCGAAGCCGTAGACCCCCACCTTCAGCTTTCGCGATTCGGCCGCCGCGGCGAAGCGGCGGCCGAGAGCCTCGACGCGGGCCACGAATTCCGCGTGCCTGAGGGGCTTCACGAGGTAGTCGTCGGCGCCCAGTCCCAGCACTTCGACGATCTCCGATTCCTCGTCGCGGGCCGTGGCGAACATCACCGGAACGCGGTCCGGCAGCGTTTGCCGGATCCACTGCAGGACCGCCTCGCCGGAAATGTCCGGGACCATCCAGTCGAGCACGAACACGTCGAAGGACTCCCGCCCCGCCGCCTTCAGGAGGTCCGCGGAGCGCAGGTAGCCGTGGCACGCGTGGCCCGCCGCCTCGAGCCAGCGCCGTTCGAGGGCGAGCTGGTCCGGGTCGTCCTCCAGGATCGCCACGCGCAGGCGGCGGTGTCCTGCGCGGGCGGGGGCCTGGCCGACCAGCATGACCTCGAGGCGATCGATGTCCTTCTCGACGGACCGGGCATCGTGGCGCAGGGCGGCCGACTCCATGTCGCGGCCCAGCTCGCCCATCTCCGGGAAGCCATACCCCGACGCCGAGCCGGCGAGTCGATGCCCGATGAGCCGCGCCGGTTCGAGATCCCCGGAGGAGACCGCCGCGCGAAGGGTGGTCACGTCTTCCCGGCGGCGGGCGAGAAACGCGGGCACGAGATCCGTGACGAGAGGGTTGGCCCGGCTCGACTTCTTCGGCTTGGTGGGCATGGCAGGCACTCGTCCGCGCGGGCCTCGCGCCGCGGGAGACGGCCGAGACACAAATCTTAACAGTGGCATCCGGCGCCCGGGTGGACTATGGTTTCCAAGGGAGATTCGCCATGTTCCATCGCGAGAGCCGAACCGAAGTCCGCAGCCGGTCGCAGCGCCGCGTGCTCGTCGTCGACGACGATCCGGATTCGCGCCTGCTCATCGGCGCGATGATCGAGGCCTACCTCGACGCGGTGGTGACGCTGGTCCCGACGGTGGAGGAGGCGATCGCCTCGGCGAGCCGGGTGCTCCCCGACCTGGTGGTGACCGACGCGCTCATGCCGGAGCAGGACGGTTTCGATCTCCTGCGGCGCCTGCGCGGCATCGCGCGCGCGGCGCGCGTCCCCGTGATCGTGGCCACGGCCACGACCGAACCCGCCCTGCATGCCCGCCTGCTCGCCGCGGGCGCCACCGCGATCCTCGCCAAGCCCCCGACGCCCCAGCAGCTCACGAGGGCGGTCGGCGCGGCACTGGCCTCCGGCGATGACTGAGCGAACGGTCCCGGAGCAGACGGGTTCGCTGCCGACGCTGGCCGAGATCGCCGTCCTCGAGGCGCTGGCCGACCAGGGCGAAGTCCTCTCGGCAGGCGGTGGCGGCGCGGTGGCGGGCTTTCGCGGCGCCCTGCGCTTCGTCGATCCGCAGAGGCGATACCTCGTGGTTGCGCGAAGCGGCGACCGCGGCGCGGACGAAGCCCTTCTCGCGCAGGCGGGTGTCGAGTTCTTCGTGGAGTGGGGCGAATGGCGGATCGTCTTCGCCGCGCACTCGCCCGAAGCGGTGACGCACGAGGGCGCGGAGGCGATCCGGCTGCGCTTTCCGCACTCGGTGTCGATCGGCCGGCGGCGGATGTTCGAGCGCGCCCCGGTGGCCGGATCGGCGCTGCGCTGCGTGGCCTATTCCGGCGCCGTTCCCGTCTTCGAGGCGAGCGTCACGGACATCAGCCAGGGCGGGGTCGGACTCTCGATCGACGCGGCCGGAGACGCCCTCGAGCCCGGCATGGTGCTTCCGGGATGCCGGCTCGAGGGAGAGCATGGCGACCCGGCGACGGTGGACCTGGAGGTGCGCCATACGGCGGTGACGTGGCTCGCCGATGGCCGGCGCACCGTGCGGGCCGGCTGCCGGTTCGTCAACCTCTCGCCATCGGCGATGGCGCTGGTCTCCCGGTACGCCGTCGCGAAGCCGCCCGGCAAGGGCGCCTGAGGCCCTTCTCAGGCGCGCAGCAGCGCCAGCGCCGCGTCGAACTCGAAGCGGTTGGCGAGGCGGGTGAGGGTGTCGACGCGCTCCTCGCCCAGGGCCATCCGGAGGCCCTGGCCGTGCTGGTCCAGGAAGGCGAGCGCGGCGGCGTCCGAGTGCTCGAGCAGGGCGGAGAGCTCCTCCAGGAGCCGCGCGGCGGTGGCCGGATCGGGAGCGGGGCCGCTGCGTTGCGCGGGCGCGGGGGCCGGCGGCACCGCCGCCGACAGCTTGGCGAACTCCGCGGCGATCTCGTCGAGGGCGGCCGTGCCTTCGGACCGGGCCTTCATGAGCGACTCCAGGCGCGCGGCATGTGCGGAGAGCGCGGTGGCGCCGAGGGTCGCGGCCACGCCCTTGAGGTTGTGGGCCATGGCGCGCGCGGCCTCGTGGTCGGCGCGGGCGAGGTGTTCGCGCAGGCGCGCGACGTCCGTCGCGCGGGAGGCGAGGACGCGGTGCAGCAGCGAGAGGTACTTGCCGGCGTTGCCGCGCACGACGGCGAGCCCCTGCGCGAGGTCCAGGCCCGGCAGGCCGGAGAGCCGCGCGAGGATGGCCGCGTCCGGGTCGGTGGCGGGGGTTTCGGTGGCGGGGGGCGCCTGGAGGGCGATGCGGCCCTGGGCGGCGCCGATGGCGAGCCAACGCGAGAGGGCGCCGTAGAGGGTGGGGGGATCGACGGGCTTGGCGACGAAGTCGTTCATGCCGGCGGCCTCGCAGGCGCGGCGGTCCTCGTCGAAGGCGTTGGCGGTCATGGCCAGGATCGGCACGAGCTCGCGCCCGGGCAGGGCGCGGATGGCGCGCGTGGCGGCCAGGCCGTCCATCTCGGGCATCTGCACGTCCATGAGGATGAGGTCGTAGGCGCTCTCCCGGGCCATCGCGACGGCCTGGCGGCCGTCCTCGGCGGTGTCCACCGCCAGGCCCACCCCGTGCAGCAGCTCCAGGGCCACCTCGCGGTTGATGGGGTTGTCCTCCGCGAGCAGCACCCGGGCGCCGGCGTGGCGAAGCCGCAGGCGCGTCTCGGTGTCGCCCTCGCCCCCGGTGGGCGCGGCGGGCTCGATGCCGTGGCCGCGGGCCAGGCGGGCGGTGAACCAGAAGGTGCTGCCCTTGCCCGCTTCGCTTTGCACCCCGGCCTCGCCGTCCATGAGCTCGGCCAGCTTGCGGGTGATGGCCAGGCCCAGCCCCGTGCCGCCGTACTGGCGCGTGGTGGAGGCGTCGGCCTGCTCGAAGGCCTGGAACAGGCCCGCGACCTTCCCGGCGGCGATGCCGATGCCGGTGTCGGCGACCTCGAAGCGCACGAGCAGGCGCTCGCCGTCGTCCTCCAGCAGCTGCGCGCGCAGCGCGATCGAGCCGCGCTCGGTGAACTTGATGGCGTTGGCGGCGTAGTTGAGCAGCGCCTGGCGAAGCCGCGTGGAGTCCCCGCGCAGCCAGGTGGGCACGCTGCCGGCGTCGAGGGTGAGCGCGAGCCCCTTGGCCTGGGCCTGGCCGGCCACGAGCGAGCGCACGTTGTCCAGGATCGCCGCGAGGTGGAAGTCGGCGCTCTCGAGCTGCATGCGGCCGGCCTCGATCTTGGACAGGTCCAGGATGTCGTTGATGATCGTGAGCAGGTGCCGGCTGGCCCCGTCGATCTTCTCCAGGCGCAGCGCCTGCTCCGGGGTCGCCCCCGAGCGCCTCATCAGGTGCGTCAGGCCCACGATCGCGTTCATGGGCGTGCGGATCTCGTGGCTCATGTTCGCCAGGAACAGGCTCTTGGCCCGGTTGGCCGCCTCCGCCCTCTCGCGCGCCTGCGCCAGCTGCTCCGTGCGCAGCCGCACCAGCTCCTCCAGGTGGTGCCGGTGGCGGTCGAGCTCCTCCGCCACGCGCTTCCTTTCGGTGACGTCCTGCATCGCGCCGATCATCCGCTCCGGATTCCCGCCGCGGTCGCGGCTGATGTAGCCGCGGTCCTCGATGTCGGCATAGCTGCCGTCGCCCCGCCGGAACCGGTAGTAGTCGCTCCACGTCTCCTGCCCCGTGTCGATCGCGGCGTGGATGCTCTCGTGGATGCGCGCGGCATCGGACGGGTGGATCCGGTCGAGCAACGATCCGTGGCCGGGAGGAAGATCCTCCGGACGGTAGCCGAAGAGGTGGAAGAAGGTCTCGTTCCACCACAGGTCGCCGCTGCGCAGGTCCCAGTCCCAGATGGCGTTGAAGGTGGCGCGGTTGGCGAGCTGGTAGCGCGTCTCGCTTTGGCGAGTCGCCTCTTCCGCGAGCTTGCGCTCGGTGATGTCGGTATGGGTGCCCAGCATCCTGAGCGGCGTGCCGTCGGCCGCGCGCTCGACGACGCGGCCCAGGGAGAGGATCCACTTCCAGCCGTCGCCTTTCAGGCGCTGGCGGAACTCGACGCGGTATTCGGGGAGCCTGCCGGCGACGTACTCGCGGTAGGCCGTCGCGGTGGCGTCCCTGTCGTCGGGATGCAGCCTCTCGATCCAGGCCGCGTTGGACTCGCGGAAGGTCGCCGGGTCGTGGCCCAGCATCGTGGCGTACTCGGGGCTCGTCTTGGCTTCCCCGGTCCGCAGGTCGAGGTCGTACAGGCCCTGCCCGCTCGCCTCGAGCGCGAGGCGAAGCCGCTCCTCGCTCTCCTTCAGCGCCTCCTCGGCCCGCAAGCGCTCGGTGACGTCGTGGGCGAGCACCAGGCGCGCCGCGCGCCCGTCGAAGTCGAGCGTGTGCGAAGTGACCTCGACCCGCATCGTCGCGCCGTCCTTGCGGCGGTGCGTCCAGACCGTGGCCGCGCCGAGGCCGGCGGGGCGGTCCCGGATCGCGGACTCCAGCTGCGGCACGTCCTCCGGCGGCCGGATGTCCCGGAGGGTCATCGCGAGGAACTCCTGCCGCGAGTAGCCGTAGCGGGACACCGCGGCGTCGTTGACGGCGAGGAAGGCGAGCGTCCCGATGTCGTAGACCCACATGGAATTGGGGTTGCTCTCGAAGAGCTCCCGGTAGCGGCTCTCGCTCTCGCGCAGGGTCGCCTGCGAGGCCTGCAGGGAGGTGAGCAGGGTTTCGGCGCGGGACTTCGCCTCGAGGGCCTCCTCCATGAGGTTCAGGGCCGCCAGCCGCCCGCGGCGCTGCTCCTCGATCGCCTCGGCCTGGGCCGCGCGCAGGGCCGCCTCCGCGCGATTGCGCTCCGTCATGTCCACGAAGGTCGCGATGAACGTATCGTCCAGCAGGATGCCGGCCACGACCACGTCGCGCACGGTGCCGTCCTTGCAGGTCATCTGGTACTCGCCGGGCTCGATCTCGCCGCCGGCGGCGTGGGCGCGTGCGACGGCCGCGCTCCAGGTTTCCGACGGCCCTGGCGCGGTAGGCGGCGTCCGGGAAGGCGAGCCCCCACCAGGCGTCGATCGTCGAGACGTCGGCGCGCGTGTAGCCCACCATCTCCGTCAGGCGCGGGTTGTAGTCGACGAGGCGGCCGGCGTGGTCGAGCACGGCCAGGGCCACGGGCACCTTGTCGAAGAGCTCGCGGAAGCGGGCCTCGCTCGCGCGCAGGTCGCGGTAGGTGCGCCCGCGCCGGATCCGGTTGGCGAGCATCAGGCCCAGGATCACCGTGAGCGCCGGGTGGATCACCATGACCGGAACGCCGATTCTCCCGATCACCTCCAGGGCGGTCTGCCGTGGCAGGGTGAGCATCAGGGCCAGCATCACGGCGTGCACCACGAGGCCCAGCGCGTACAGCTCGCGCCAGTCGAACTCGTCCCGGGGGGCGGCGGCGCAGCCTGCTCCAGGCGAGCCCGATTCCGCCCGAGGCGACTATCACGGCCACGCCCGCCCAGGCAGCGGCGCCGCCGACCGCCAGGCGATGGGTGGCCGTGATCGCCATGGCGATGACGGTGGGCACCGGGCCGAAGAAGAGGCCGGAGACGGCGAGCAGCACGGAGCGCACGTCGAAGATGACCCCGGGAAGAAGCGGCAGCGGCACGCTCATCACGCCCACGCCGATGGCGCCCAGGAGCGCGCCGACGAGCCACTTGCGGGTCGCGAAGGCGCGAAGGCGCACGCGCTCCGACATCAGGTCGAAGACCTGGGCCACCGCGAGCAGCAGCACCGCGTTGAAGACGAGCGCGGGGATGACGGCGTCGATCATGGCCGCCCCGGCCCCTGCGTCTCGCCACCGGCGTCGAGGAAGGCGAGCGGGAAGGGCGGCTCGCGGCCCAGCTCCCGGGAGAGCGCGTTGATGCGCTGCTTCAGTTCGATCGCGTCGAGCTCGCGGCCGACGGCGGCGCGGTTGAAGCGGTCGAGCTCGGCATTCTGCCGGCGGAGCATGTCTTCCGCTCCCTTGCGCGCGGTGATGTCGCGCACGAAGGCCTGGTAGTACGCGGCGCCGTCGATGACCACGGAAGTCGCGCTCACCTCGACCGGGAACGTCGAGCCGTCGTGGCGCTGGTGGACGGTCTCGAAGAGGCCGCCCTCCATCTTGCGCGCCTCGCTCCAGTCCTGGTCGTAGGAGGCGCGGGCTTCCGGCGGCCGGATCTCGACGAGGGGCATCCCGCGCAGCTTCCCGGGTTCGAAGCCGTAGGCCTCGAGCGCCGCGTCGTTGAAGTCGGCGATCCTGCCGGAGGGATCGACGAGCAGGTAGATGTCGCGCGTGGCCTTGAGGAGGCGCTCGTAGTGGGCCACGAGGGCGGCGCGCTCGCCGCGCTGCTGCTCGCGCTCGCCCGCGAGCCACGCGAGCTCGCCCGCGACCGTCTCCACCTCCACCGCGCCTTCGGCTGCCGCGGAAGGCAGGCCTTGCCCTCCGCGCAGGGCCTGGGCGGCGCGCGCCAGGTCGGCGATGGGCCCGGCGATGGCCGCCCCGATCGCGTACGACAGGGCGATCACCACGAGGATCGCCGCGAATCCGATGCCGGCGCTGCGAACGAGGCGCTCCCGGTGCGGCGCCAGGACCACGTCGATCGGCAGCGCGGCGAAGACATGCCAGCCGGCGCCCGGGACGACGGCCGTCGCGTACATCCTCGCCACGCCGTCCACGCCGGTGGCCTCGAAGCTCTCGCCGGCCGTACGCGAGGCGACGCGCGCGGCCTGCGCGTCCGGCAGGGGCTTGCCGATCCACCGGTCGGGGTCGATGGAGCGCATGAGGTAGACGCGGCGCCGGTCGAGGACCGCGACGAGGGTTCCCTCGGGGAGCGCTTCGAACAGGCGATCCTGCAGCGACTTCAGGTCCAGCGAGAGCGCCAGGAGGCCCGCGACCTCCCCGGCGTCGTCCGCCAGCGGCTGGGTGAGGACGGACACCCAGCGACCGGTCTTCGGATGCAGGAAAGCGTCTCCCACGAGCGGGTTCGTGGTGGCGATCCCCCGCCGGAACCACGGAAAGGTCGAGACGGCCTGCGCGCCGAGGGGGTCGGGGCGGGACGAGCAGAGCGCGTTCGCCTGGCGATCCCGAAGCCCGATCGTGGTGTAGTGGGGATTGAGGGCGACGAGGTTCTCGAGGAGGGGGTCGCAGCTCCGGGGGTCCAGCGCGCGCACGCGCGGCCGGCGCGCCATCTGGTCCAGGAGGGTCGCGTTGTCGCGGATCACGAAGTCCAGGCTGCTCGCGGCGGCGGCGGCGAGGTACTGGACCTGGGCGAAGGCCGCTTCCCGCGCCCCGTTCGCGGCCGCGACGAGGGCATAGGCGACGAGTCCGGCGGCGGGCACCATCACCGCCAGGACGAGGGCGACGAGCTGCGCGCGGATGGTCCAGCGCCTGCGCGCGAGGGCCGGGAACGGGCTCTTGCCGCCGTTGCTCATTCGCGCGCGCTCTTGAGTGCCTCGAGCGCCCCGTCGAGCTCGAAGCGGCCGGCGAGGCGGGCCACGGACTCGAATTTCCCGCCGAGCGTGTGCCGGAGGCTCTCGCCGTGCAGGTCGAGGAAGGCGAGCGCGGCGGCGTCCGAGTGCTCGAGCAGGGCGGAGAGCTCCTCGAGGAGCCGCGCGGCGGTGGCCGGGTCGGGTGCGGGCCCAACGAGGATGGCCGCGTCCGGGTCGGTGGCGGGGGTTTCGGTGGCGGGGGGCGCCTGGAGGGCGATGCGGCCCTGGGCGGTGCCGATGGCGAGCCAACGCGAGAGGGCGCCGTAGAGGGTGGGGGGATCGACGGGCTTGGCGACGAAGTCGTTCATGCCGGCGGCCTCGCAGGCGCGGCGGTCCTCGTCGAAGGCGTTGGCGGTCATGGCCAGGATCGGCACGAGCTCGCGCCCGGGCAGGGCGCGGATGGCGCGCGTGGCGGCCAGGCCGTCCATCTCGGGCATCTGCACGTCCATGAGGATGAGGTCGTAGGCGCTCTCCCGGGCCATCGCGACGGCCTGGCGGCCGTCCTCGGCGGTGTCCACCGCCAGGCCCACCCCGTGCAGCAGCTCCAGGGCCACCTCGCGGTTGATGGGGTTGTCCTCCGCGAGCAGCACCCGGGCGCCGGCGTGGCGAAGCCGCAGGCGCGTCTCGGTGTCGCCCTCGCCGCCGGTGGGCGCGGCGGGCTCGATGCCGTGGCCGCGGGCCAGGCGGGCGGTGAACCAGAAGGTGCTGCCCTTGCCCACTTCGCTTTGCACCCCGGCCTCGCCGTCCATGAGCTCGGCCAGCTTGCGGGTGATGGCCAGGCCCAGCCCCGTGCCGCCGTACTGGCGCGTGGTGGAGGCGTCGGCCTGCTCGAAGGCCTGGAACAGGCCCGCGACCTTCCCGGCGGCGATGCCGATGCCGGTGTCGGCGACCTCGAAGCGCACGAGCAGGCGCTCGCCGTCGTCCTCCAGCAGCTGCGCGCGCAGCGCGATCGAGCCGCGCTCGGTGAACTTGATGGCGTTGGCGGCGTAGTTGAGCAGCGCCTGGCGAAGCCGCGTGGAGTCCCCGCGCAGCCAGGTGGGCACGCTGCCGGCGTCGACGGTGAGCGCGAGCCCCTTGGCCTGGGCCTGGCCGGCCACGAGCGAGCGCACGTTGTCCAGGATCGCCGCGAGGTGGAAGTCGGCGCTCTCGAGCTGCATGCGGCCGGCCTCGATCTTGGACAGGTCCAGGATGTCGTTGATGATCGTGAGCAGGTGCCGGCTGGCCCCGTCGATCTTCTCCAGGCGCAGCGCCTGCTCCGGGGTCGCCCCCGAGCGCCTCATCAGGTGCGTCAGGCCCACGATCGCGTTCATGGGCGTGCGGATCTCGTGGCTCATGTTCGCCAGGAACAGGCTCTTGGCCCGGTTGGCCGCCTCCGCCCTCTCGCGCGCCTGCGCCAGCTGCTCCGTGCGCAGCCGCACCAGCTCCTCCAGGTGGTGCCGGTGGCGGTCGAGCTCCTCCGCCAGGCGCTTCCTCTCGGTGATGTCCTCCTTCACCGCCAGGTAGTGGGTGACGCGCCCGTCGGGCTGGTGGATGGGCGTCACGATCGCGAACTCCACGTACTGGGTGCCGTCCTTGCGCCTGTTGTGGAACTCGCCGCGCCAGATCTCGCCCCGGGTGAGGGCCTCCCACATCGCCAGGTGGAGTTCCCGGGGCGTCCTTCCCGACTGCAGGATCCGCGGATTCTGCCCGAGCACCTCGGCACGGTCGTAGCCCGTGACGCGCACGAAGGCCTCGTTCACGTATTCGATCTGCCCTTCGAGGTTGGTGATGACGATGCTCTCGGGGCTCTGCTCGACCGCCAGGGAGAGCTTGCGCAACTGCTCCTCCGCCGCGCGCTGCACGGTCACGTCGCGGATGATCATGCTGGTCCGGGGCCGGCCGTCCTTGTCGGCGAACACGGCCGACGAGACCTCGGCGCGGGAAGGTCGTGCCGTCCCTGCTGCGCATGCGCATCTCGCCGCTGAAGCGGCCCGTGCGTTTCCGCTCGGCCAGCGCCGCGGCGAGGCGCGGATCGGACTCGTCGGCCAGTTCATTTCTTCCGACGGCGCGCAGCTCCTCCTGCGTCCGCCCGAAGATCCGCTGCGCCGCCGGATTGGCGGCGAGTATGGGCCCCTCCGGCGAGGTGAGCAGCACGGCGTCGTTGCTGTTGTCGAAGAGCGAGCGGTAGAGGTCCTCGCTCTCGCGCAGGGCGGATTCCTCGCGGTGGCGCGTGATGGCGATGGCGGCGAGGTGGCTGGCCAGGGCGATGAGGCGGCGGTGGTAGTCCGTCGGCCGGGCGGGCATGCGGTAGTACAGGGCGAACGTGCCCAGCACGCGGCCGTCGGCCCCGAAGATGGGCTGCGACCAGCTCGCGCGCAGGCCGCAGGCGAGCGCGACGTCGCGATAGCCGGCCCACAGCTCGTCGGTGGCGATGTCCTCGACGATCACGGTTTCGCGTCGCCATGCCGCCGTTCCGCAGGAGCCGGCCTTCTCGCCGATCGCCTGGCCGTCGACCGCGTTCACGAAATCCTCGGGCAGGCCGGGCGCCGCCCCGTGGCGCATGTGGATGCCGTCGTCGTCCAGGAGCAGGACCGAGGCGAGCATGCCGGGCGCCATGTCCTCGATCGCCGTCGCGATCTCTCCCAGGGAAAGGGGCAGGGGCCTTCCCGCCAGCACGCCTTCGAGAATCTCTTTCTGCACGGCGAGCATCCGCTCGGCGCGCTTGCGCTCCGTGATGTCCTGCACGGTGCCCACCATCCGCACCGGGCTGCCCGCGGCGTCGCGTTCGAGGATGCCGCGGCCGTTGATGGTCCGCATGTCGCCGCCGGGATGCAGCACGCGGAACTCCAGGTCGCCGGCCTTCTCCCCGGCGCGGCACCGGCGCATCCATTCCGTCACCGACTGCCGGTCGCCGTGATGGAGCAGCTCCATGAACGAATCCATCGTGTGCGTGAACCGGTCGGGCGGGATGCCGTAGATCCGGTAGGTCTCGCGCGACCAGGTGATGCGGTTGGTCCAGGCGTCCACTTCCCACCCGCCTATGTCGGCGATGCTGCTCATGGCTTCCAGGAGGCCCTCGGCCCGCCGCCGCGCGTCGCGGTCGCGCAGCGAGCGCAGGCCGAAGGCGAGGTCGCCCGCCAGTTCCTGGAGCAGCTGCACCTCCTCCGCGTCGAAGGCGTCTTCGTCCGGCGCGTAGAGGCTGAGTGCGCCCAGGCAGGGCCCGCCTTCCGCGACCAAGGGGAGGGAGATGGATGCCATGTAGCCGCGCTCGAGCGCCGCCGCGCGCCACTGGGCGAGTTGCGGATCCTCGGCGATGCTGCGCGCGATCACCGTGCGGCGTTCCCGGATCGCCGTTCCCGTGGGCCCGCGCCCGTGCTCGTCGTCGGCCCAGGAGATGCGGGCCGAGTCGAGGTAGCCGGTCTCGAATCCGGCCTGCGCCACGGGGCGGACGGTGCGGACCTCGTCCTCCTGCGCATAGCCCACCCAGGCCATCCGGTAGCCGCCGAACTCGACGATGCGCTTGCAGATCTCGCGCAGCAGGTCGGCTTCGCTCGCGGTGCGCGCCAGCACCTGGTTGCATTCGGTCAGCATGCGCAGGTCCCGGTTGGCGCGGCGCAGCCGCACCTCGGCCCGCTTGAGGGGCGTGATGTCGCGCGAGATGCCGAACACGCCGAGCATGCGCCCGGCCGCGTCCCGCAGCGGCCCCTTGGTGGCGAGGAAGACCGCCGCGCCCGCGGCCGTGCTGAGGGGCTCCTCGAACGTCGTGACGCGGCCGCTCGTCCAGCACCAGGCGGTCGTTCTCGCGGACGAGCGCGGCCTGCCCGGGCGGGAAGAGCGCCGAGTCGTCCTTGCCGATCGCCTCCCCGGGCGCCGGTTCCGGTGAAGCGGCAGGCGGCGGCGTTGAAGAGCAGGTAACGGCCGTCGGCGTCCTTGGCGAAGATCGCGTCGGTCGAGCCCTCGGCGATGGCATCCAGGAGGCCCTGCGCGCGCGCGGCCTGGCGGCGGGCTTCCCGCTCCAGGCGAAGGGCGGCGACCAGTCGCGAAACGAGGCGCCGGACCAGGGCGTAGAGCAGGAGCGAGGTGACGCCCACGAAGGCGAGCCCCTTCAGGGTCTGGGCCAGCGTGTGCTCCGCCTGGTTGCCGAAGACGGCCTCCACCGCGCGGTCGGACAGGAGGATCCACGCCCCGGCGACCGCGGCGTAGGCGAGGACCACGCCGACCACGCCGGCGTGCATGCCCCGGCCGCCCGCGTCCTGCGGGGGCGCCTCGCGGCCGGGGACTTCGGGCGATGGCATGGGCGGGCGCTCGGGGGCCGCGTCAGGCCGGCTCGCGGTAGCGCTCGGCGATGGCGACGAAGTCCGCGAACGAGTCGAGGAAGGCGTCGCAGACGGCCGGGTCGAAATGCTGCGCGCGTCCCTCCGCGATGATGTCGCGGGCCTTCTCGTAGGAAAAGGCCGGCTTGTAGACCCGCGCGGAGATCAGGGCGTCGAAGACGTCGGCGAGCGCCATGAGGCGCGCGGAAACCGGGATCGCCTCGCCCGCCAGGCCGTCGGGATAGCCGCTGCCGTCCCACTTCTCGTGGTGCCAGTGGGCGATCTCCTTGGCGGCCGACAGGAAGTCGAGCGGCATCTCGCATGTCCTGCTCGGCGCGCTCGATCGCGTCGCTGCCGATCTTCGCGTGCGTCTTCATGACCTCCCACTCCTCGGGCGTGAGCTTGCCGGGCTTGAGGAGGATGTGGTCGGGGATGCCCACCTTGCCGATGTCGTGCAGGGGCGCCGAGCGGGTGAGCAGGTCGATGTACCGCTCGTCCAGGCGCGCCGAGAAGCGCGGGTGCGCGCGCAGCGCGAGCGCCAGCCGGTTCACGTAGGCCTGGGTGCGCAGGATGTGGTTGCCGGTCTCGGGGTCGCGCGTCTCCGCCAGGTGCGCGAGCGCGCGGATGCTCACGCGCTGCGTGAGGTCGTTCTCGGCCATGCGCCGCGCGATCTCCGCCTCGAGAATCGCGTTCTGGTCCTTGAGCCAGTCGCGCGCCCGCTTGAGCTCGAGCTGGGTCTGGACCCGCGCCAGGACCACGGCCGGCACGATGGGCTTGGTGATGTAGTCCACCGCGCCCAGCTCCAGGCCGCGCAGCTCGGCCTCGCTGCCGTCGAGGGCCGTGATGAAGATCACGGGGATGTCGCGGGTCTCCCCGGCTTCGCGCAGGCGCTCGAAGACCTGGTAGCCGTCGAGCCCCGGCATCATGACGTCGAGCAGGATGAGGTCCGGCCGCGGCGTGCCCCCGGCCACCCGCAGGGCCCGGTCCCCGGAGGTGGCCGCGAGGACCCGGTACGCGGGCTGCAGCAGCCCGTTGAGGACGGCCAGGTTCTCCGGCGAATCGTCGACGATCAGGATCGTCGGCTGGGTCTCGCGCAACATGTCGCCTCCAGAAACATCCCCGCCGCCGCGCCGGCCTGCCCCGACGTAGGCTAACAATCGTTCCACTTCGCGCGGCAACGCCCGTTGATTCAGGTCAATCGGCACCGGCTGCCTTGGCGCATCTTCGAACCTGAGGAGGTGTCACGCCATGCTCGAGCCCATCGGAAGCGTCGAGGAATTCTACGCCCACGCGCTCGCCATCGAGCGGGAAGCTGCCAAATGCTACCGCCGGTTCCAGGAGCACTTCGCCGACCGCGGCGAGGAGGTGCTGGCAGGGCTTTGCGGCAACCTCGCCCATTTCGAGGAGGATCACCACAAGCTCCTCGTCGAA
>CAWGOH010000009.1:0-71670 GCA_963824135.1 uncultured beta proteobacterium
CGTCGAATGAGTCCCCAGCCGGATTCCCGCTACGCGGCCTTCCGCCTCGCCATCACCCTCGCGCTGATGACCATCGGCGCGAGCACCATGTACGTGGTGCCCGTGGTGCTGCCGGCGGTGCAGGCGGAGTTCGGCATCACGCGCGCGGACGCTTCGCTCCCCTACTCGCTTCTCATGATCGGGATGGGCGTGGGCGGGGTGCTCATGGGGCGGCTCGCCGATCGATTTGGGGTCATGGTCCCGCTCCTCGTCGGCTCGGCCTGCATCGGCCTGGGCTACGTGGGCGCGGGGCTCGCGACCGACATCCACGTCTTCAACCTGCTGCACGGCGTGGTGCTGGGCCTCCTGGGCATCTCGGCCACCTTCTCGCCGCTCCTCGCGGACACCTCGCTGTGGTGGGTGAAGCGGCGCGGCATCGCGGTGGCGGTGTGCGCGAGCGGCAACTACCTGGGCGGGGCCATCTGGCCGCCGGTGCTGCAGCACTTCGTCGACACGGTGGGATGGCGCCAGGGCTACATCTGGATGGGGATCTTCTGCGGCCTGTCCATGACGATGCTGGCGCTCTTCCTGCATCGCCGCCCGCCCGACGCCGCGGCGTCAGCCACGGTGTCTGACACCGTGTCCGACACCGCGAGGCCTTTCGGGCTCGCGCCTGGCGCCGCGATGGCGCTCCTCATGATTGCCGGCACCGCCTGCTGCGTGGCGATGTCGATGCCGCAGGTGCACATCGTCGCCTACTGCAGCGACCTGGGCTACGGCGCGGCGCGCGGCGCGGAGATGCTCTCGATCATGCTCGGCTTCGGCATCGCGAGCCGGCTCCTCTCGGGCTGGGTCTGCGACCACATCGGCGGGCTGCGCACGCTCCTGCTGGGCTCGGTCCTGCAGATGGTCGCGCTCCTGCTCTTCCTGCCCTTCGACGGGCTCGTGCCGCTCTACGCGATCTCCGCCCTCTTCGGGCTCTTCCAGGGCGGCATCGTGCCCTCCTACGCCATCATCGTCCGCGAGCACTTCCCGGCGAGGGAGGCCGGCGCGAGGACGGGCGCCGTGATCATGTGCACGCTGCTGGGGATGGCCCTGGGCGGCTGGATGTCGGGCAAGGTCTTCGACCTCACCGGTTCCTACCAGGCCGCGTTCGTGAACGGCCTCGCGTGGAACGCGGTGAACCTCGCGATCGCGTGGATGCTGCTGAGGGGTAGTGGCCCTCACCCCAGCCCTCTCCCAAGGGAGAGGGCTGGGGTGAGGGTCAGGCCGTGGCGACCCGTTCCTCGCTGACCTCGAACCCCGCGAGGTGCCAGCCGCGCCCGTGGTAGCGCACGCGGTTCATGCGGATGACGAAGGTGCGGTCGTCGAATCGCACCTCGAAGTTCTCGCGCGGCTTGAAGTCGTTTTCGGCGACGAGCAGCGCGTCGATGTGGCCGGATGCATCCTCGCTGGGCAGGTAGACGGCCTCCACCGCCACGCCGTTCTCGGGCTGCGCCAGCTCAACCTTCTTGGGATCGCGGGACAGGATCCTGAGGCCCAGCCGCATGGTGCCGCCCCGGATGAGCGAGCGGCGCATGACCTCGCACAGGACGGGCGGCCTGTCGTCGGCGTGGTGCAGCGTCACGACCGTTCCCACGCTCACGGGCCGAATCGGGTCGTCCTCGACCTCCACGCCCATGCCGTCGGCGCTTTCGTCCAGCACGCGCATGTAGCGGCGCGCGATGTCGTAGACCGAGTCGATGCCCGGAAGCTGCTGCCCCGGGTGCCGCGCGGGCGCCGGGTCGATGCGCGCGTGGGCGTGCGACAACGGCGCGAAGGCCTTGGACAGGATCTCGCCCAGCCCCACGAAGGACTCGAGCTTCTCCTCGCGGTCGATGCGCGACTTGCGAGAGCGCCGGTAGCGGGCGGCGTCGAGGAATCGCCGCATGAAGTCGAGCGCCGCGACGTGCTCCTCGATGCGGAACTGCGTGACGCAGCCGTAGCCGGGGTAGATCTCGCCGCGGCGGAAGGCGTCCATGACGAGCCTGATGTGCCTCTCGAGGGGCTCGATTCCGAGGTAGCGCCGCCCGAGGGCCTCGCCCTGTTGGGCGCGCAGCCCCTTCTGGTGCCCGGGCTCGAGCGATAGCGCCGCGCCCTGGTTGGAGTCGGTGAAGGTGTAGTCGCCGGACCACTCCCAGAGCCAGCTGTCGACGATCTCCACCTGGCGCGGCTCGAGGTTTCCCCTGCAGACCGAGTCGAGGATGATCGCGCGCACGAAGAGCGTGTCGAGCGTGGGGGTGGCGCCGTGCTCGTCTCGCGGCACCGTGAAGCGCTGCTGGCCGATCCCCGAGCGCTCCACGAGCTCGTAGACGCGCCGCAGCTCGACGAGGTACGTCGGGTCGTAGCCCGTGCCCGAGATCTCCGACCACTTGATGGCGTTCCCGAAGGCCGCGAGGGCGATGGCGGCGAGCTGGCCACCGGCCTCGTCGAGCAGGCGGTCGTGGGCCGTCCCGCGGCGCAGCGCCCCGGCGGCGCTTCGCGCGAAGCCGTAGAACACGTCCTTGGCCCACTGCAGGAAGCCGCGCTCGGCGTCGGTCCACAGGAACGTGCTGCCGAGGATGTCGCGACTGGACGGCGCGATCGTCGCCTCGAAGCGATGCAAGTGCTCCAGGAGCTCGCGCGAGTACAGGAACGGGTCCGCCACGGCGGACTGCTCTCGCAACGACGCGATCACCTTGTTCCAGTCGCGGCGCACGGCCGGATCGGTCGCGCGCGGGGCCGGGCCGCCAGGCCGCGTCGCGTCCGTCTCGGGCCAGGTGCTGGGTCTGTTGTCGGTCATGTTCTGCTCGCTTTCGCGGAGATGGGGGCGGCCGCGTCGCCGCCGCCGCGCATCCGCGCGTGGAATTCCGCGGCGAGGACGTCGCCGGTGAGGTCGAAGGGCGCCTGGATCCAGTTCTGCACCTGCGGCCAGGCGCCGTAGTGCTCGTCGATGTCCGCTTCGCGCGGGTGCGCCCCGTGGAAGAGCCGGTTCTGCGGCGCGAGCCGCAGGCCCAGGCGCAGGATCTCGGGCCAGCGACCGGAAGCCGGGAAGTGCTGGTGGAAGCGGTGGGCGAGCTCCGCGAATTCGTGCCCCTTGCGCTGGAGGAAGAGGATCTCCAGGTGCGCGAGCCAGGGCGACTCGTCCGTTCGGCCCGCCTCGCAGGCGAACTCGAGGAGCTCGCAGGCGCGGTCGATGTCGCCGTCCTCGAAGTAGAGCCGCGCGGCCTTGATGACGCTCGCGCTGTCGAGCAGGCTCTCGTCGGTGTGCGGTGCGCCGGGAAAGCGCACGGCGAGGTAACGAACGCGGATCCGGCGGCGAGCGGCGTCGCTCACCTCGGGTGCGGCGTGCGTCGCGGTATGCCACGAGGTGGACGGCTGGGCTGCACGCGCCGCCTGCGGCGACCGCTTGGGCTCCGGCGGGGGCTTGCGCTCACCCGCCATCGCGTCGCGGAACCGGGAGAGCAGGTGCGCCAATGTCATGGGATCCACCTTCCTTGATGCCGCAGCCCCCAAGGTCGCGGGCCGGCATCTTGCATGCAGATCCTTCGTGTCATTTGCCATCCTACGACGCTGGCCCGCTGGCGCAAGCGAAACCGGCGACCTTCATGATGCGGATCAAACACTTATGCGCTGTTCCCCCTCCCTTGGGAGAGGGGCTGGGGGCGTGGGGGTGTGGGAGAATGTCTCCTTGCTTACCCTCACCCCTGACTCCTCTCCCAAGGGAGAGGGGAATCGATCATGGAAACGACCGACAACTCGGGACCGCTCGCCAATCTGCGTGTAGTTGAAATGGGCACCCTCATCGCGGGCCCGTACTGCGCCCGCCTGCTCGCCGAGTTCGGCGCGGACGTGGTGAAGATCGAGACGCCGGGCGAGGGCGATCCGCTGCGCAAGTGGCGCCAGCTGCACGAGGGCAACTCCCTGTGGTGGTACGCGCAGGCGCGCAACAAGAAGTCGGTGGCGGTGAACCTGAAGGCGCCGGAAGGGCAGCAGATCGTGCGCGACCTCGCCGCGAAGGCCGACATCGTGGTGGAGAACTTCCGCCCCGGCACGATGGAGAAATGGGGCCTGGGCTACGACGCGCTCGCAAGAGCGAACCCGGGGCTCGTGATGGTGCGCCTCTCGGGCTTCGGCCAGACCGGTCCCTACAAGGACCGCCCCGGCTTCGGCGCCATCGGCGAGTCGATGGGCGGCATGCGCTACATCACGGGCTATCCGGACCGCGCGCCGGTGCGCGTGGGCATCTCCATAGGCGACTCGCTCGCGGCGATGTTCGGCGTGATCGGGGCGCTCTCGGCGATCCACCACCGTGCCACCTCGGGCAAGGGCCAGGTCGTGGACGTGGCGCTCTACGAGGCCGTGTTCGCGATGATGGAATCGATGCTGCCGGAGTACGGCATGGGCGGGAACGTGCGCGAGCGCACGGGATCGGCGCTGCCGGGCATCGTGCCGTCCAACACCTACAAGTGCGGCGACGGCAAGTACGTGGTGATCGGGGCCAACGCCGACTCCATCTTCAAGCGGATGATGAACGCGATCGGGCGCGCCGACCTGGCCGGCGATCCCGCGCTCGCCGACAACGCCGGGCGGGTGAAGCGCACGGAGGAGCTCGATCGCGCGATCGGCGAGTGGACGGCCACCGTGACTCTCGACGAGGCCCTCGCGGTCCTCGAGAAGGCCGAGGTGCCCTCGGGGCGCATCTACTCCATCGCCGACATCGCCGCGGACCTGCACTACCAGGCGCGCGGCATGATCGAGCGCCACAAGCTGGGCGACAAGGAACTGCTGCTCCCCGGCATCGTGCCGAAGCTCTCGGATACACCCGGCGGAACGCGCTGGATCGGGCCGCGGCTCGGCGAGCACACCGACGAGGTCCTGCGCTCGGTGGGCATGTCCGCCGAGCGCATCGCCGCCCTGCGCGCCTCCGGCGTCGTCTCCTGACACCAATCTATCCCGAGTTGCGCAGCCCCGCCGCCAGGCCGTTGATGGTGAGGTGGATGCCGCGGTGGACCTTCTGCGCGGAATCGCCGGCGCGGTAGCGCTTGAGTAGCTCGACCTGGAGGTGGTTGAGCGGATCCAGGTAGGGGAAGCGGTTGCGGATGGAGCGCGCGAGCGCGGGGTTGCCGGCGAGGAAGCCCTCGTTCGTGGTGATCGTGAAGAAGGCCTTCACCGTGAGGTCGAGCTCGCGCCGGATGCGCCCGAAGATCTCGTCGGCGAGCTTCTCGTCCGGGACCAGCTCCTTGTAGCGCGCGGCCACGGACAGGTCGGCCTTCGCGAGCAGCATCTCGAGGTTGGAGAGCATGGCGCGGAAGAACGGCCACTCGAGCCACATTTCCGCGAGGAGCGCCTGGCCCTTGTCGCCGCGCCTGGCGAGGAAGGCCTCCACGGCGCTCCCCAGCCCGTACCACCCCGGCAGCATCACGCGGCACTGCGCCCAGGAGAACACCCACGGGATGGCGCGCAGGTCCTCGATTCGCTGCGAGGGCTTGCGCGAGGCCGGCCGCGAGCCGATGTTGAGCTCCGCGATCTCGCGGATCGGGGTCGAGGCGCGGAAGTACTCCACGAACCCCGGCGTCTCGTAGACGAGCCCCCGGTAGGCGGCGATCGCGGCCGCGGAGATCTCCTCCATGGCCGCGTGGTATTCCGCGTGCTCCTCGCGCGGGGACTCGTCCAGCGTCGCGCGCACCGTGGCCGCCACCAGCGCCTCGAGGTTGCGCCGCCCGATGTCGCGGTTGGCGTACTTGCTCGCGATCACCTCCCCCTGTTCCGTGAGCCTGAGCTCCCCCTGCACGCTGCCCGGCGGCTGCGCGAGGATCGCGTCGTACGACGGCCCGCCGCCGCGCCCCACCGTGCCGCCCCGGCCGTGGAAGAAGCGAAGGCGCACGCCCGCCTCGCGGAACGCCGCCACCAGCTCCGTCTCGGCCTTGTAGAGCTCCCAGTTGGAGGTGACGTAGCCGCCGTCCTTGTTGCTGTCGGAGTAGCCCAGCATCACCTCCTGGACGCCGCCCAGCGAGGCGACCATGGACTGCGCTTGCGGGAGCGCGAACCACGCGCGCATCGTCTCCGGAGCGCGCCGCAGGTCGCCGATGGTCTCGAAGAGCGGCACGACCTGCAGGCGCGAGGCCGGCCGCTCGCCCGGCACCACGAGCCCGGCCTCCTTGAGGAGCACCGCGACTTCCAGCAGGTCGGAGACGCTCTCCGTCTTCGAGATCACGTACTGGCGGATGGACTCGGGCCCGAGCGAGGCATGCACCCGGGCGGCCTGCTCGACGATGGCGAGCTCGCCGCGCGCGAGATCCGAATAGGCGGCGAAGGGCGAGCGCAGGGGCCGGGGCGTGGCGAGCTCCGCGAGCAGCAGCGCCTGCCGCGAAGCTTCGCCCTGCGCCAGGTAGTCGGCCGCCACGCGCGCCTCCCGCAGCAGCTCCGCGATCACCTGCTCGTGCACGTCCGCGTTCTGGCGCAGGTCCACGGTGGCGAGGTGGAAGCCGAAGGTGCGCACCGCGCGCCGCAGCCGGCGCAGCCGCCCGTCGGCGAGCATCGCCGAGCGGTCCTGGCGCAGGCTCGCGTCGATCACGTCCAGGTCGGCCGCGAAGGCCGCCGCGTCCCGGTACGCCGCGCCCTCGCCAACCGCCCGGCGGTGCTCGCGCTTCAGGCCCAGGGCGGTGGCGGTCGCGGCGAGCCGCGCGAAAACGCCCGTGAGCGCCCGGCGGTAGGGCTCGTCCTGGCGGAAGGGCGAGCGGTCCGCGGAGGCCTCCACGAGCGCCTGCATGGCGGGCGTGAGCTTCACCCACAGGCCCGAGATCGGCAGCTCCGCCCCCAGCGCGTGCACCTCGGCGAAGTAGTGGTCGAAGGCCATCTCGGCCTGGCGCCGGAAGGCGTACTCGAGCATCTCGGCAGTGACGAAGGGATTGCCGTCGCGGTCGCCCCCCACCCAGCTGCCGATCGCGAGCACGGTGGGCAGCGCTCCCGCGGGCGCCTCGCCCGGCAGCGCCGCCACGGAATCCTCGATCTCGTTGTGGATGCGCGGCACGGCGTCGATGAACGAGTAGTCGAAGTAGGCGAGCGCGTTCTCGATCTCGTCCTTCACCCCCAGCTTCACCGCGCGCAGCATCCGCGTCTGCCAGAGGGTGGCCACCAGGCGGCGCAACTCGCCCTCGACGGCGGCGCGCTCCTCCTCCAGGATCCCGGCGTCGTCGAGCCTGCCCAGCCAGTCGGCGATGGCGAGCTGGATGTCGAGGGTGCTCTTTCGCTGCACTTCCGTCGGGTGCGCGGTGAGGACCGGCGTCACGCGCACCCTCGCGAGGGTGGCCAGACCATCGGCCCGGGTCGTGCCGCGCGCCAGGGCGTCCGCGAACAAGCCGCGCAGGGTGGAGGCGAGCGGGCGCGAGCCGTGGCGGCGGTTCTCGCGGCTGCGGCGCAGGTGGTGGCGGTCCTCGGCGATGTTGGCGAGGAGCGAGAAGTAGCTGAAGGCGCGCACGACCACCACGGCCTGGTCGTCCGCCAGGGCGTCGAGCGTCTGCGCCAGGGAGCGGCGGGAGGAAACGTCCTCCAGGCGCCGGCTGGCCACCGCGAGCTTGCGGATGGTCTCGATGAGCTCGTAGGTCTTCTCGCCCTCGTGCAGGCGCAGCGTGTCGCCCAGGATCCGGCCCAGGAGCCGGATGTCGCTGACGAGGGCCTCGTCCTTGTCGTGTGTGCTCATGGCCGGAAGCTTCGCCGAATCACAGGGTAAAATCCACCTTTCCCGCAGGCAGCCCCCCATGCGCCTTTACATCAACGACGTCGCCGTGCGAGACGGTTTCCAGATGGAGAAGGCCTTCGTCCCCACGGCGACGAAGGTCGCCCTCATCGACCAGCTCTCGCGCACGGGGCTCGCCAAGATCGAGGTCACCTCCTTCGTGAGCCCCAAGGCCGTGCCCGCGCTCGCGGACGCGAACGAGGTCCTGGCGGGCATCGCGCGCGTGCCGGGCGTGGCGTACGTCGCCCTCGTGCCGAATGTCCGCGGCGTGCAGAACGCGGCGGCCACGGCGAGGAAGCCCGACGAGGTGAACGGCGTGATGTCGGCCTCCGAGACGCACAACCGCGCCAACATCAACCGCACGCACGAGCAGTCGCTCGCCGAGCTCCCCACGATGGTGCGCGTCGCCCACGAAGCGGGCATGAAGCTCACGATGAGCCTTTCCACCACTTTCGGCTGCCCCTTCGAGGGGCGCGTGAGCGAGGACGCGGTGCTGCGCTTCGTGGAGGCGTTCGTGCGCGCGGGCGTGGACGGGATCTCGCTCGCGGACACCACCGGCATGGCGAACCCGCGGCAGGTGAAGGCGCTCACCTCGCGCGTGCTCGAGCGCTTCCCCGCGCGGGGCGAGACCTTCTACACGCTGCACTTCCACAATACGCGCGGCATGGGGCTCTCCAACGTGCTCGCGGGCATCGAGGCGGGCGTGCGCTCCTTCGACGGCTCCATCGCCGGGCTGGGCGGCTGCCCCTTCGCGCCGGGCGCCACCGGCAACATCTGCACCGAGGACATGGTGAACATGCTGCAGGACATGGGCTACGTCACCGGCGTCGACCTCGAGCGGCTCATCGCCTGCGCGCGCCAGGTGCCCGCCATCGTGGGGCACGACACGCCGGGGCAGGTGGCCAAGGCGGGCCGGAGCCTCGACCTGCATCCCGTTCCCGACTCCATCAAGGGCTGATCCCGATGAGACGACTGCTTGCCGCTTCGATCCTCGCCTGCGCCTTTCCGGCGTCCGCGGGCGATCTCCCGTCGCTGGGCGCCCTCACCCAGGACCAGTTCAGGAAGATCTCCGAGGATCTCGGCGCGGCGCTCTCGTACAAGGGCGTCACGCCCGCCACGCCCCTCGGCGCGCTGGGCTTCGACGTGGGGCTCGAGGTCTCCGCCACGGACATCCAGAACTCCGACCTGTTCCGGCTGGCGGGCAATGCGGCGCCCGACTACATCGTGGTGCCCAAGCTGCACGTCTACAAGGGCCTGCCGTGGGGCTTCGACATCGGCGCGTTCGTGGGCGGCGCCACCGAGGTGGACGCCACCTTGTACGGCCTGGACGCGCGCTGGGCGATGCTCGCCGACGGGGTGGCCACGCCGGCCGTGGCGCTGCGCATCTCGGGCACGCAGAGCTCCGACATCGGGGGCCTCAAGGTGACCACCTTCGCGGGCGACCTGATGGTCTCCAAGAAGCTCACCATCGCCACCCCCTACCTGGGCGTGGGCGTGGTGCGCATCATGACCGACCCCGGCATCGACGGGCTGTCCGACGAGTCCTTCAACAAGAGCCGCGTCTTCGGCGGCATCAACCTGAACCTCGCCATCGTGAACCTGGCCTTCGAGGCCGAGAAGCTCGGCGACAACACCACCCTGTCGGCCAAGGCCGGCTGGCGATTCTGACACCACAACAACGAGAGGAGAAGAACGATGAATCGCATGCTGAAGATGCTCGCGGCCCTGGCCGTGGGAACGCTGGTCGCGCTCGGTGCCGGGGCGCAGGCGCCGGAGAAGAAGAAGATCACCATCGCCGTGGGCGGCAAGAACCTCTTCTACTACCTGCCGCTGTCGGTGGCCGAGCGCAAGGGCTACTTCAAGGACGAGGGGCTGGAGGTCGAGATCCCCGATTTCGCCGGCGGCGCCAAGGCGCTGCAGGCCCTCGTGGGCGGCTCCGCGGACATGGTCTCCGGCGCCTACGAGCACACCATCAACATGGCCGCCAAGAAGCAGCCCATCAAGGCGGTGGTCCTGCAGGCCAAGTACAGCTCCATCGTGCTGCTGCTGCCCAAGGACAAGGCCGCGAAGTACAAGGGGCCGGCCGATCTCAAGGGGCTGAAGGTCGGCGTCTCCGCGCCGGGCTCCTCGACCAACATGTTCGTGAACAACATCCTCGCCAAGGGCGGCTTCAAGCCCACCGACATCGCCGTCGTCGGCGTGGGCATGGGCTCGGGCGCCTTCGCGGCCATGGAAAAGGGCGAGATCGACGCGATCTCCAACCTCGACCCCGTCATCACGCAGCTCGAGGCCACCGGCAAGTACGCGGCGGTCGCCGACAGCCGCACCGAGAAGGGCATGAACGAGATCTACGGCGGCGACTACCACGCCAGCGTGATCTACATCACCGACGAGTACATCAAGAAGAACCCGAATACCGTGCAGGCCGTCGTGAACGCGATGGTGCGCGCCAACCGCTGGATCGCGAAGGCGACGCCGCAGGAGATCGTCGACCTCATGCCAGACGCCTACAAGGCCGGCAGCCCCTCGCTCTACAAGCAGGGCCTGCTCAAGAACATGATCGGCTTCTCCGAGGACGGGCAGATGTCGATGAAGGCCGCGCAGAACGTCTACAAGGTGCTCAAGCAGTTCGAGCCCTCGGTGATCAAGGCGGGCGACTCCATCAAGCTCGAGCAGACCTTCGACAACACCTTCGCCAGGAAGGCCGCGGCCAAGTACAAGTGACCGCAAGCGTCTCGCTCGAGAAGGTCACGTGCACCTTCGCCGCCAGGAGCGGCGACGGGCACTACACGGCCGTGAAGGACGTGGACCTCGCCATCGCCGACGGCGAGTTCGTCTCGGTGGTGGGGCCCACGGGCTGCGGCAAGTCGACCCTCCTCAACGTGGCCGCCGGGCTCCTCAGGCCCTCCTCCGGCTCGGTGAAGATCCACGGCGAGCCCCTGCAGGGCATCAACCGCCGCGCCGGCTACATGTTCCAGACGGAAGCGCTGATGCCGTGGCGAAGCGCGCTCGACAACGTCACCGCCGGACTGCAGTTCCGCGGGGAGGAGCCGCGGGATGGCCCGCGCGAAGGGCGAGGACTGGCTCGAGCGCGTGGGGCTCGCGGGCTTCGGCGACCGCTACCCGCACCAGCTCTCCGGCGGCATGAGGAAGCGCGTGTCGCTCGCCCAGATGCTCATCCTCGACCCGCAGATCCTGCTCATGGACGAGCCCTTCTCGGCGCTGGACGTGCAGACGCGCCAGCTCATGGAGAACGAGCTGCTGGAGCTCTGGAGCGCCAACCGCAAGAGCGTCATCTTCATCACCCACGACCTCGAGGAGGCCATCAGCCTCTCCGACCGCGTCGTGGTGCTCTCGGCCGGGCCCGCCACGCGCCCGATCGGCGAGTACGTGATCGACCTGCCGCGCCCGCGCGACGTCTCGGAGATCCGCCTCACGCCGCGCTTCATCGAGCTGCACGACAGGATCTGGCACGCGATGAAGGCCGAGGTGCTCAAGGGCTACGCGCAGACGCGCAACAGGACGACATCATGAGCGCAGCGATGCTCCCCCTGGGAGAGGGGTCGGGGTGAGGGCATGAGAAAGAAGCTCTGGATCTGGCAGGTCGTACTCCTCGTCGCGATCTTCGCGTTCTGGCACGTGGCCACGAACCCCGACCTCATCCCGCCCTTCGTCTGGGACAACCCCGACCGCGCCGCCTTCTTCTTCGGCGAGCCGGTGAAGATCTTCAAGGTGATCGGCGAGTGGTTCGCCGGCGGCGAGATCTATCCGCACCTGTGGGTCACGCTCCAGGAGACCGCGCTCGCCTTCGTGATCGGCTCCGTCCTGGGGCTCGTGATCGGCCTGTGGCTGGGCCTCACGCCCTTCGCCTCGGCGCTGCTGGACCCCTACATCAAGGCCATGAACGCGATGCCGCGCGTGGTGCTCGCGCCCATCTTCATGGTGTGGTTCGGCCTGGGCATCTGGTCCAAGGTGGCCCTCGGCGTGACGCTCGTCTTCTTCATCGTGTTCTTCAACGTCTACCAGGGCGTGAAGGAAGTGAGCCCCGTGGTGCTCAGCAACGCCACGATGCTGGGCGCGACGAGGAAGCAGCTCCTGCGCTACGTGTACCTGCCGTCGGCCACCTCGTGGGTCTTCTCGAGCCTGCACACCTCGGTGGGGATGGCCTTCGTCGGCGCGGTGGTCGGCGAGTACCTCGGCAGCGCCAAGGGCGTGGGCTACCTCATCCACATGGCCGAGGGCTCCTTCGACATCAACACGGTGTTCGCGGGGATCCTCGTCCTCACGATCTTCGCGCTCGTGCTCGACTTCGCCGTGTCCTTCGCCGAGAAGCGCCTCCTCGTCTGGCGCCCGACGCAGGGCGAGACCGAGCCGCAGCTCTAGGAAAAGGGGACGGTTCCTTCGAACCGTCCCCTTTCTTCAGGACTTGCGGGGCTTGCGTCCGGCCCTGGCGAAGGCGGCGTCGAAGATCGGGTTGGGCAGCACCGCGAGGAGCTTCGCGACGAGGCCCATCTGCCACGGGATCACCGCGTAGTCCCTGCCCGCGTCGAGGGCGCGGGCGAACCGGCGCGCGAACTCGTCCGCCGTGAGGATGAAGGGCATCGGGTACGGGTTCTTCTCGGTCATCGGCGTGGCGATGTAGCCGGGGCAGACGGTGGCCACGCGCACGCCCGTGCCGTGCATCTCCACCCGCAGGCTTTCCAGGTACCTGATGGCCGCCGCCTTCGAGGCGCTGTAGGCGCCCGCGCCCGGAAGCCCCCGGTAGCCGGCGACGCTCGCGACGCCCGCCAGCGTCCCGCGGCCGGCCGCGCGCATCGGAGCCACGAACGGGTGGAACGTGTTCACCATGCCGGTCACGTTCACCTCGAGGATCTGCCGGAAGACGTCGACGTCGCCGGCGTGCTCGGTGAGCGTGCCGTGCGAGACGCCCGCGTTGGCGATCACGAGGTCGGGGGGGCCGTGGCCTTCCATGAAGTCGGCCGCCGCCGCCTTGAGGGCACCGAGGTCCCGCACGTCCGCGGCGTAGGTGTCGGCGCCGTCCGGGAGGGACCGCGCCAGGGATTCGAGGAGATCGGCTCGCCGGGCGACGAGGCCGACCCTGGCGCCGCGCGCGGCGTAGAGGCGCGCGAGCGCCTCCCCGATGCCGCTGCTCGCGCCCGTGAGGAAGACGCGCATGCGTCAATCCGGGGACGTGTTCGCGAACACGTCCCCGAAAGGCCCGCTACTTGACCGGCGCGGTCTTGGCGGAGGCCGGCGTCGCCGCCGGCGCGGCGGCCGCGCTCGTTCCCATGTCCTTGCGGGCCATGGCGATGAGCTGCTCGACGACGGGGACGACCTTCTCCGGCCCGCCCGCGTGCCCGGTGGAGGTGACGTACTTGCCGTTCACGATGACCATCGGCACGCCGTCGACCTTGTAGGCGCCCTGGAGCTGCACCGCGCGCGAGAGCTTCGACTGCACGGTGAAGGACTTCTCGACGCCGGAGTACTGGGCCGCGTCGAGACCCTGCTTCACGATCCATTCCCCGCGCACCTTCGGGTTGGTGAGGTTCACCTTCTGCTGGTGGATCGCCGTCGAAGGCCTTGTCGTGCAGCGGGATCGAGCTTGCCCATCGCCTCGAGCGAGTAGTACAGGAGGGCCAGCTGCGCCCACGCCTGGCTTCCGGCGCCCGGCACGCGCTTGAACGTCACGTCCGCGGGCAGCTTCTTCGCCCAGCTCGCGAGGAAGGGCTCGAGCTTGTAGCAGTGGCCGCAGGCGTAGGAAAAGAACTCGATCACCTCGATCTTGCCGCCGCCTTCGGTGGTCTGCGGGGGATTGAGGACGGTGTAGTCCTGACCCAGGCGCAGCTGGGCGTGGGCGGACCCGGCCGCGAGGCCCAGGGTGGCGAGTGCGAGGGTGAGGATTCGGCGCAGCAGCATGGCAAAGGGCTCCGTCAGCGGTTCTTGGCTTCGTCGGTGCGGATGATGGTCGCGCCGACCCCGTTCTGGGACAGTGCGGTCTTGATTCGGTTCACGTCCTCGAGGCTCTGGTAGGGGCCCAGGCGGACGCGGTACAGGGTGCCCTTGCCGGGAACCTCGGCGGCCTTCACGCTGGCCTCCAGGCCGGTGAAGGCGATCTTGGCCTTGAGGTTCTCGGCGTCCTTTTCCTCCCCGAAGGCCCCGGCCTGCAGCCAGTAGGTCTCCCCCGAATGGGGCTTGGGCTGGGAGGGCGAGGAGCCGGGGCCGCCCTTGGCGGGCTCCCTGGGCTTGGCGGCCGCGGCCTTGGCCTCCTTGTCCGTGACCTCCTTCTCGCCGGGGAGCATCGTGTAGAACTCGAAGCGCGGCCGGTCGGTGCGGGGCTTTTCGGCGGCCGCCTTCTCGGCACCGGGCTTGGCGGGGGCGGCCTTCTCCGTCGCGCCCTTCTCGTCGGGCTTGGGCGGCTGCGTCGGCCCGATCTTCGCGAGCGGCTCGATGGGCTTCGCCTTGTCCACGAACGGGTTCGACAGGCGGTTCAGCCACAGCGCCACCGCGAGCGCGATGACGATGCCCATGAGCAGGCCGATGATGATGCCGAGCAGGAGGGGATGCGCCGTGCGGCCGTTGTCGCGCGGCGGCGGATTGTTCTTGAAATCCTTGGCCATCTACATCCTCTCCGGCGCGCCTACGCCCAGCACGGCAAGGCCGTTGGCGAGAGCCTGTCGCGTGGCGGCGACAAGGGCCAGGCGCGCGAGCTTCAGGGCCTCGTCCTCGACGAGGAAGCGCTCGGCATTGTAGTAGGTATGCAGGCGGGCCGCCAATTCGTCGTGCAGGAAGAAGCTCACGAGGTGCGGCGAGAATTCGCGCGCGGCGCGCGCCATCACCTCCGGGAACTGCGCGAGCGCCTGGGCGAGCGCCACCTCGTGCGGCGTGCCGAGCGGGGAGAGGTCCGCGGTCGCGAGCGAGCGCTCGTCGCCGCCCCATTCGCGCAGCACCGAGCACAGCCGCGCGTGCGCGTACTGCACGTAGTAGACGGGATTCTCGTCGCTCTGGCTCTTGGCGAGGTCGATGTCGAAGACGAGGTGGGAGTCGACCTTGCGCATGATGAAGAACCAGCGCACGGCGTCGCGCCCGGCCTCCTCCACGAGGTCGCGCACCGTCACGTAGGAGCCGGCGCGCTTGGAGATCTTCACCTCCGCGCCGCCCTTCATCACCGTCACCATCTGGTGCAGCACGTAGTCGGGGTAGCCCTCGGGGATGCCGGCCGCGAGCGCCTGCAGGCCCGCGCGCACGCGCGTGACGGTCGAGTGGTGGTCCGCGCCCTGCACGTTGACGGCGGAGGAATAGCCCCTGCGGAACTTCGTGAGGTGGTACGCCACGTCCGGCACGAAGTACGTGTAGGTGCCGTCGGACTTGCGCATCACGCGGTCCTTGTCGTCGCCGAAGTCCGTGGTCCGCAGCCACAGCGCCCCGTCGGCCTCGTAGGTCCTGCCGCCGGCCACCAGCATCCTCACCGTCTCGTCGACCTTGCCGTCGGTGTAGAGGGAGCTTTCGAGGAAGTAGGAGTCGAACTTCACGCCGAAGGCGCGCAGGTCCGCGTCCTGCTCGCCGCGCAGGTACGCCACCGCGAAGAGGCGGATGGCCTCGAGGTCGTCGCCCTTCGCGTCCCCGGGGCACTCCGCCACGTAATCGCGCGCGATGTCGCGGATGTAGTCGCCGCGGTACCAGTCCTCGTGCATGTCGGCGCTCGCCACGAGGGCGGCCGCCTCGCGGATGCGGAACTGGACCGAGAGCGCGAGGTTGGCGATCTGGTTGCCGGCGTCGTTGTAGTAGAACTCGCGCAGCACCTTCCAGCCCTGCCACTCGAGGAGCGTGGAGATGGCGTCACCGAGCGCCGCCTGGCGGCCGTGCCCGACGTGCAGCGGACCGGTGGGGTTGGCCGAGACGAACTCCACCATGATGGTGCGGCCCTCGCCCGGGCGGCCGCGGCCGAAGTCGTTGCCGGCGGCGCGGATCGCGTCCACCACGCCGAAGCGCGAAGTCTTGGAGAGCGTGAAATTGATGAAGCCCGGGCCGGCGATCTCGGTCTTCGCGATCTCGGGGGCGCCGCCCAGCGCGGCCACGATCGCCTGGGCGGCATCGCGCGGCTTCTGCCCCACGCGCTTGGCGAGCTGAAGCGCCACGTTGCTCGCGAAATCGCCGTGGTCCGCGTTCTTGGGGCGGTCCAGGTCGACGGCGACCTCATCCGCGTCGGGGAAGGCCTTGCGGACGGCCTCGCGGACGAGTTCGGCGAGGCGGGCTTTGGGATCGGCTGCGGTCACGGGAGGGGGCTGTTCGCGAAAACCCACTATTATACGGGCGCCCCCTGCCCCCGACCCTCCTCCACCCCGTGGCCTTCCCGATTTCCCGCTGGATCTCGCGCTGGCGCGAGTCCGCCGACCCGCACGTGGGGCTCGACTCGATCCTGGCGCACGCCCGGCCCGACGCCGCCCCCGAGGCGCGGCTCGCCTGGCTGAGGGACCTCTCGGCCTGGCTGCGCGCGGGGCTGGGCGACAACGCCGAGGCCCGGACGATCTCGCCGCAGGGCGTTCGGCTCAGGCACCTGCTCGCGGTGCTCGAGCGCCAGCCGGAGAAGAGGGCCGTCTTTGCGGACACCCTGCGCGCGGCCCTGGGCGGGCGCGACGCCTTCGACCTGCTCATCGAGACCGGGATGCCGCGCGAGTCGGGTTTCCTCGGCGAATTCACGAACCGGTTGCTGGCGAAGTTCCTGCCGGAGCCGCCGCCGACGGACCTCGAGGGACTCTTCGTCCAGATTTTCCCGGAGCGGGAGGATGCCGAGCGGGTGGCCGGGGTGAGCGCGGAGAACTGGCGCGGCGTGCTCGCGCTCCTCGACCACGGCGAAGGCGCCGCCGCGTTCCGCGAGGATCTCGCGAGGGCGTCGGCGCGGGCCGTCGCGAGCCTTGCGATCCAGGTGTGCGCCGCCACGATGCCCTCCGTGGTGCGCCGGCGGATGCTGCAAACCGAGGGGCAGGTCCTCGCGGCGTGGACGCTGCCGGTCGCGGCCGCCGAGTTCGTCGAGGCCTGCGGCACGGGTGACGCCGCGGGGCGCACGGACAAGGCCGATGCCCTGCGCGCCCTCATCGGCCGCGCGCTCGGCGAGGTGGACCAGGCCTATGCGCACCTCGACGTCCAGGGCGTGAGCATCGCGGTCGTGTACCAGCTCGAACGCATCCGCGCGCAGCTGCAGCGGGCCGGGGAGCTGACGGAGCTCCTGGCCGCGCCCGAGCACCTGCCCCAGGTGCTGCCGCACTTCATCGCGAGCCTCATCCGCGACGTCCACGACCACCGCAGCGCGCTGGCGCTCCTGCGCCAGAACTTCGAGCTGGCCGCGCGCAAGGTGGTGGAGCGAAGCGCCGAGACCGGCGAGCACTACATCACCCGGGACCGGGCGGAATACCGGGACATGGTGGCCCGCGCGAGCGGCGGCGGCGCGGTGCTGGCGGTCACCACCTACGTGAAGTTCGCGTTCACGTCGCTGCACTGGCCGCCCTTCTTCGACGGCCTGCTCGCGTCGATCAACTACGCCGCCAGCTTCGTGTTCATCCAGTTCGCCGGCCTCACCGTCGCCACGAAGCAGCCCGCGATGACGGCGCCCGCGCTCGCCGCGCGCATGAAGAGCCTCGACGACGAGGCGAAGATGGAGGCGTTCGTGGACGAGGTGGCGAACCTCGTGCGCTCGCAGTCCGCGAGCATCTTCGGAAACGTCTTCGTCGTCTTCCCCGTGGCCTACCTGCTGGGGATGGCGCTCCTCGCCACGCACGAGATCCCGGTCGACGCGGACAAGGCGGCCAAGACGGTGGATTCGCTGTCGATCCTGGGGGCGTCGGCGCTCTTCGCGGCCTTCACGGGCGTGCTGCTGTGGTTCTCCAGCGTGCTCGCGGGCTGGGTCGACAACTGGTTCCACTACCGCCGGCTCGGGCCGGCCATCGCCGCGCACCGCCGCCTCGCCTACGTCCTCGGGCCCTCGACCATGCAGCGCGCGGCCGCGTTCCTGGACCGCGAGATCGCCGGCCTCACCGCCAACATCTCGCTCGGATTCCTGCTCGGGTCCGTGCCGGTGTTCTTCGCCTTCTACGGTCTTCCCATCGAGGTGCGCCACGTGACGCTGTCGTCGGGACAGCTCGCGGCGGCGGTCGTGGTGCTCGGGTGGGGAATCGCGACGACCGCGTCCTTCTGGCTGGCGGTGGCGGGGATCGCCCTCATCGGCGTCCTCAACGTCGGCGTGAGCTTCGCCCTCGCCCTGAACGTGGCGATCCAGGCGCGCGACGTCGAAGGCATCCGCCGCCGCCGCGTCTACGGCGCCATCGTGCGTCGCATGGTGACCGAACCCGCCTCCTTCCTGTACCCCCGCAGGGAATCCTGAGTCGGTGTCAGGTTACTTTTCGGTGTCAGACACCTCTCAGATGTCTGACGAAGTAATCTGACACCAGTTCAGATTACGACTCAGGATTCCTGGGGATCGACGTCGAGGGACCAGCGCACGCGGCGCTCTTCCTTCTCCAGGAGCGCGGCGCGCCAGCGGCGAAGGAACGGCTGCATCGCCGCGCGCGAGGAGGCGCGCACCAGGAGCTGGGCGCGGTCGAAGCCGGCCTTGCGCTCGAGCGGCGCGGGAACGGGGTCGAAGACCTCCACCTTGTCGCCGAGCGTGCGCGCGATCCGCGCCGCCGAGCGCAGGAACGAGGTGGCCTCGCCCGCGTGCTTCGATTCCGCGCGCAGCAGCGCGATGTGCGCGAAGGGCGGGAAGCGCGCGAGCCGGCGCTCCTCCAGCGCCGCGTCGGCGAACGCCGCGTAGTCGTGCGCCGCCACCGCGGCGTAGAGCGGATGCGTCGGGAAGTCGGTCTGGATCAGCACTTCGCCGGCCTCCTCGGCGCGGCCCGCGCGGCCCGCGACCTGGGTGAGCAGCGCGAACAGGCGCTCGGAGGCGCGGAAATCCACGCTGTAGAGGGCGCAGTCGCTGTCGACGATCCCCACGAGCGTGAGCCGCGGGTAGTCGTGGCCCTTGGCCAGCATCTGCGTGCCCACGAGGATGTCGATCTTCTCGTCGCGCACCTGCCCGAGCACGTCGGCGAGCGCGCCCTTCCTCGCGGTCGAGTCGCGGTCCACGCGCGCGATGCGGGCGCCGGGGAGCGCGTTCGCGAGCGTCTCCTCGATCCGCTGCGTCCCGTGTCCCACGGGCGCGAGGTCCGCGCTTCCGCATCCGGGGCAGCGCGCGGGCACCCGCTCGCGGTGCCCGCAATGGTGGCAGCGAAGCTCCCCGGCCTTCAGGTGCAGAACGAGGTTCGCGCTGCAGCGCCCGCACGCCGAGTGCCAGGCGCACGAGCGGCAGAAGAGGACCGGCGAGAAGCCGCGGCGGTTGAGGAAGACGAGGCTCTGCTCGCCGCGCGCGATCCTCGCCTTGAGCGCGCGCAGCAGCGCGTCCGAGACGCCGTCCAGCGGCTTGTCGGCGCGCGTGTCGACCGTGCGCACCGAAGGCAGCCGCGCCGCGGCGAGCGCGCGCTCCTTCAGCTCCACGAGCGCGTAGCGCCCCTGCTTGGCGTTGGCCCACGACTCGAGCGACGGCGTGGCCGACCCCAGCACCACCGGGATCGCGGCCATCTGCGCGCGGCGCACCGCCACGTCCCGCGCCGAGTAGCGAAGCCCCTCGTGCTGCTTGTAGGAGGGGTCGTGCTCCTCGTCGACCACGACGAGCCCCAGGTCCGGCATCGGCGAGAGGGCGGCCAGGCGCGTCCCCATGACGATCCTCGCGCGGCCCGATTGCGCCGCGAGCCAGGCCGCGGCGCGCTCGCCCTCGCCCAGGTGGCTGTGGGCGGCGGCGATGGCAACGCCCGGGAAGCGCTCGCGCACGCGCGCCTCCAGCTGCGGGGTGAGGCCGATCTCCGGCACGAGGTACAGCGCCTGCAGGCCGCGCGCCAGGGCTTCGGCGATGAGCCGCAGGTAGACCTCGGTCTTGCCGCTCCCGGTGATGCCGGAAAGGAGCACCGGGTGGAAGCGCCCGAAACCCTCCTGGATGCGCCGGGTAGCCTCGACCTGCGCGGGCGTGGCTTCGACGGGCGAGGGGAAGGGACCCCGGACAGGCGCGGCCGCCTCCGGCGCCTTGATGACGCGGCGCCGGGCCTGGCGAAGCCGCGGCGGCAGGCTCGCGTGCAGGGTCTCGCCCAGCGGGCGCAGGTAGTACGCGGCGCAGAACTCGAGGAGCTCGAAGTCGCGCTCCGCGAGCGGCGCCACGTCCTCGACCACCTTGCCCAGTTCGCGCAGCCGGCCTTCGGGAACGTCGGTGCGTCCCGGCCTCGCCACCACCACGCCCACCCTGGACGAGCGCCCGAAGGGCACCACCACGAGGCTTCCGCGCGCCGGGTCCAGCCCCTCCGGCACCAGGAAATCGAAGGCCTGGTCGAGGGGGACGTCGAGGGCGACGCGGGCGATCTTCATGGCGCGGCGGACCCCCCGCTCAGGGGGTGGAAAGCCCTGTGGATAACTCTGTGAGTCTATTGCGGCCGGAGGCAGGCCGAGGAGGGCACTTGCGAGCCATTCTTCACCTTGCCGGCGAGAATGGTCCGGCAACACATTGATTTAACGAGCTATTCTGAAAGCGCCGCCATTGCTTCGCGCAATGGAGGGCGGCGCGCCTGGAACACGCAATATGTGAATAGGCAATCACTTCCGGGAAAATTTTCCGCTTGACAGGGGCCCGGCCTTGGAGGCCCCGAGCGAATGGCGGTGGACGGCCTCCACGAGCGCCTGGACGTGCTCCGGGGAGGTGAACTGGGAAATGCCGTGGCCGAGGTTGAAGACGTGCCCGGGACCCCGTCCGAAGTCCTCGAGGATGCGCCGCGCCTCGTGCTCGATGGCTTCCGGGGACGAGAAAAGCACGGCCGGATCCATGTTGCCCTGCAGGGCGACCCGGTCCCCCACGCGGTGCCGGGCGGTGCCGATGTCGATGGTCCAGTCCAGGCCCAGCGCGTCCACGCCCGCCTCCGCCATCGACTCGAGCCACAGCCCGCCGCCCTTGGTGAAGAGGATGCGCGGGACGACGCGGCCATCGAAGGTGCGCGTCACGCCCTCGAACACCTTCGCCGCGTACTCGAGCGAGAACTCCCGGTAGGCCGCGTCGGAGAGCGCGCCGCCCCAGGTGTCGAACATCATCACGGCCTGCGCGCCCGCCGCGATCTGCGCGTTGAGGTAGGCGGTGACGGACTGCGCGTTGAGTTCCAGGATGCGGTGCAGCAGGTCGGGCCGCGCGTAGAGCATCGACTTCACGAGGCGGAAGTCGTCGCTGCCGCCGCCTTCCACCATGTAGCAGGCGAGCGTGAAGGGGCTGCCGGAGAAGCCGATCAGCGGCACCTTGCCGTCCAGCGACTTGCGGATGAGCGACACCGCGTCGAACACGTACTGGAGCGAATCGAGGTCCGCGGTGCCGAGCTTCTTCACGTCCTCCTCGGTGCGCACGGTGCGCTCGAACTTCGGGCCCTCGCCCTCGGCGAAGTAAAGGCCCAGCCCCATCGCGTCCGGGACGGTGAGGATGTCGGAGAAGAGGATGGCCGCGTCGAGCGCGAAGCGCTCCAGGGGCTGCAGCGTCACCTCGCAGGCGAGCTCGGGCGACTTCGCGAGCTTGAGGAAGCTGCCGGCCCTCTTGCGCGTGGCGTTGTACTCGGGGAGGTAGCGCCCGGCCTGGCGCATGATCCAGATGGGCGTGTACTCCGTGGGCTGGCGCATCAGGGCGCGCAGGAAATTGTCGTTTTTCATGGGTGGGGATTCTCTCACGGCGGCCGCGGGCGCCATCCGGAAACCGTCAATGGTGGCGCTCGAGGAAGGCGGCGATCGCGGCCGCGTAGCGGGGGTCGAAGTCGAGGTCGTTGTGGCCGTGCCCCTCGATGCGCAGGCGCTCGACCGGGCCGCCCCAGGCCTCCGCGAGGCGCTCGGACTGCCCGGCGGGAATGATCGTGTCCTCGGCGCCGTAGACCACGAGCGCCGGGGCGGCGATCCGGCCCGCGAGCGCCGCCGACTCGAAGCGGTGCCGCAGCAGCAGTCCCACCGGAAGCCACGGGTAGTGGATGCGGCCCACCGCGGCCAGGCTTTCGAAGGGCGAAGTGAGGACGACGCAGCGCAGGGGCCGCGCGGCCGCGAGCTGCACCGCAACGCCGCTGCCGAGGCTTCGCCCGTGGACGCAGAAGCGCGCGGGATCGAGGTCGGCGCGCCTCGCGGCCCAGTCGTGGAGGGCGATGGCGTCGGCGACCAGGGCTGTTTCCCCCGGCTTGCCGCGGCTGTCGCCGTAGCCGCGGTAGTTCACGAGGAGCACCGCGCGGCGCCCGTAGCGGCGCTCGACGTCGCGCGCGGAGGCCGTCACTTCCTCGGCATTGCCGCCGAAGTAGAGGACCGCCGGGCGCCGGGAGCCCGCATCGCCCGGGGGCAGGACGAGGACGCCGGCCAGGGGCGTGCCGTCGGCGGCCGTGAGCGCGACCTTCTCGAGGGTCCAGCCGTGAGGCGCGGCCGCGAGGCCCAGCGCCGGCCGCGGCAGGAAGATCATGCCGTCCTGCGCGAGCCAGAGAAAGGCCGCCATGCCCGCGTAGGCGAGCACGGCGGTGACGAGGAGGCTCTTCAGCGTGGCAGGTCGGACGCGCCCATGAGGAACGCGTCCACCTCGCGGGCGCACTGGCGCCCTTCGCGGATCGCCCAGACCACGAGCGACTGGCCGCGGCGCATGTCGCCGGCGGCGAAGACCTTCGGCGCCGAGGTCGCGTAGCAGCCCTTGCCCTCGGTCGTCGCCTTCACGTTGCCGCGCGAGTCCTTCTCGACGCCCAGGTCCGCGACGAGGCCCTCGTGCACCGGGTGCACGTAGCCCATGGCGAGGAGCACGAGGTCGGCCGGGAGCGTGAACTCGGTGTCCGGCACCTCCTTCATGGTCATGCCGCCCTTGTCGTCCTTCACCCACTCGACGCGGCAGGCGACCAGGCTCGTGACCTTGCCGTCCTTGCCCTCGAAGCGCTTGGTGGCCACGGCGAAGTCGCGCTGGGCGCCCTCGTCGTGCGAGCTGGAGGTGCGCAACTTGAGCGGCCAGTAGGGCCAGGTGAGGGGCTTGTCCTCCACCTCGGGCGGCTTGGGCAGGAGCTCGAAGTTCACCACCGACTTCGCGCCCTGGCGGATCGAGGTGCCGATGCAGTCGCTGCCGGTGTCGCCGCCGCCGATCACCACGACGTGCTTGCCCTTGGCGAGGAGCTGGCCCGCGACCTTGTCGCCGGCCACCACCTTGTTCTGCTGCGGCAGGAACTCCATGGCGAAGTGGATGCCCGAGAGCTCGCGCCCGGGCACCGGCAGCTCGCGCGGCTTCTCGCTGCCGCCGGAAAGCACCACGGCGTCGAAGTCGGCGAGGATCTGCTTGACCGCGACCGTGACGCCGACGTTGACGCCGGTGCGGAAGGTCACGCCCTCGGCCTGCATCTGCGCCATGCGCCGGTCGATGTGGTGCTTCTCCATCTTGAAGTCGGGGATGCCGTAGCGAAGCAGGCCCCCGATCCGGTCGCTCTTCTCGAAGAGCGTCACGGCGTGGCCGGCGCGGGCGAGCTGCTGGGCGCAGGCGAGGCCCGCCGGGCCGCTGCCGACCACGGCGACCATCTTCCCGGTCTTGCGCGCCGCGGGCTCGGGCTGGATCCAGCCCTCGATCCAGCCCTTGTCGACGATGGCCTGCTCGATCGACTTGATCGCGACCGGCTCGCTGTTGATGTTGAGGGTGCACGCCGCCTCGCAGGGCGCCGGGCACACGCGGCCGGTGAACTCGGGGAAGTTGTTCGTCGAGTGCAGGACCTCGAGCGCGCTGCGCCACTGGCCCCGGTAGACGAGGTCGTTCCAGTCCGGAATGACGTTGTTGACCGGGCAGCCGGTCTGGCAGAAGGGAATGCCGCAGTCCATGCAGCGCGCCCCCTGCTGGCCCATCTCGGCGTCCCCGAGCGGGCGCACGAACTCCCGGTAGACCTTGATGCGCTCGGCGACGGGCTCGTAGCCCCGGTCCTTGCGCGCGATTTCCATGAATCCCGTGATCTTTCCCATATTTATCTCCCCCTCTCCCTTGGGAGAGGGGCCGGGGTGAGGGTTAGTCGTTCGCCCGCACTTCCGTCGCCTTCGCCGCTTCGCCCCGGCGCGTCTGCTCCTGCGCCATCTCGGAGAGCGCCCGCTTGTACTCGATGGGCATCACCTTCACGAAGCGCGGCAGGTAGGTCGCCCAGTTCTCGAGGATGCGGCGCGCGCGCTCGCTGCCGGTGAAGAGCAGGTGCCTTTGCACGAGCGCCTTGATCGTCGCGCCGTCGTCGCCGGCCACGTGGTCGATGGCCACCTTGCCGTGCGTCTCCAGCTCGACGTTGGCGCCGGCGTCGGCGGCCACGCGGTCCTCCTCGGGGATCGGCTCGAGCTCCACCATCGCGAGGTTGCAGCGCTGCGAGAAATCGCCTTCCTCGTCGAGCACGTAGGCGATGCCGCCCGACATGCCCGCGGCGAAGTTGCGCCCGGCCTTGCCGAGCACCACCACCGTGCCGCCGGTCATGTATTCGCAGCCGTGGTCGCCCACGCCCTCCACGACGGCCGTGGCGCCGGAGTTGCGCACCGCGAAGCGCTCGCCCGCCACGCCGCGGAAGTACGCCTCCCCGGAGATGGCGCCGTACATCACGGTGTTGCCGACGATGATGTTCTCCTCGGGGACGATGGGGCAGTCCTTCGAGGGGTAGACGACGATGCGCCCGCCGCACAGGCCCTTGCCGACGTAGTCGTTGCCGTCGCCCTCGAGCTCGAAGGTGATGCCGTGCGCGAGCCAGCCGCCGAAGGTCTGGCCGGCGGTGCCCTTGAACTTCACGTGGATGGTGTCCTCGGGAAGGCCGGCGTGCCCGTAGCGGCGCGCGACCTCGCCCGAGAGCATCGCGCCCACCGTGCGGTTGCGGTTGAAGATGGCGCTCTCGACCTGCACCGGGCGCTTCGACTCCAGCGCCGGGCGCACCTTCTCGATCAGCTGGTGGTCCAGGGCCTTGTCCAGGCCGTGGTCCTGCCTGTCGGTCCAGTGGATGGCGACCGAGTCGTCCACCGGCGGGCGGTAGAACAGGCGCGAGAAGTCGAGCCCCTTCGCCTTCCAGTGCTCGATGCCGCGGCGCACGTCGAGCATGTCCGCGCGCCCGACCATGTCCTCGAACCTGCGGAAGCCCATCTTCGCCATCCACTCGCGCACTTCCTCGGCGACGAAGAAGAAGTAGTTGATGACGTGCTCGGGCTTGCCGCTGAACTTCTTGATGAGCTCCGGATCCTGCGTGGCCACGCCCACCGGGCAGGTGTTCAGGTGGCACTTGCGCATCATGATGCAGCCCTCGACCACGAGCGGGGCGGTGGCGAAGCCGAACTCGTCGGCGCCCAGCAGCGCGCCGACCACGACGTCGCGGCCCGTCTTCATCTGGCCGTCGGCCTGCACGCAGATGCGCGAGCGCAGCTTGTTGAGCACCAGCGTCTGCTGGGTCTCCGCCAGGCCGATCTCCCAGGGGCTGCCGGCGTGCTTGATCGAGGACAGGGGAGAGGCGCCCGTGCCGCCGTCGAAGCCGGAGATGGTCACGTGGTCGGCCTTGGCCTTGGCCACGCCCGCGGCCACCGTGCCCACGCCGATCTCGGAGACGAGCTTCACCGACACGCGCGCCTTCGGGTTCACGTTCTTCAGGTCGTGGATGAGCTGCGCGAGGTCCTCGATCGAGTAGATGTCGTGGTGCGGCGGCGGCGAGATGAGGCCCACGCCGGGCACCGTGTGGCGCACCTTCGCGATGTAGCGCGAGACCTTGTGGCCCGGGAGCTGGCCGCCCTCGCCGGGCTTGGCCCCCTGCGCCATCTTGATCTGCAGGTCGTCGGCGTTCACGAGGTACTCGGTGGTGACGCCGAAGCGCCCGGCGGCCACCTGCTTGATGGCCGAGCGCATGGAGTCGCCGTTCGCGAGCGGCACGTAGCGGATCGGGTCCTCGCCGCCCTCGCCGGTGTTGGACTTGCCGCCGATGCGGTTCATCGCGATGGCGAGCGTGGAGTGCGCCTCGTGCGAGATGGAGCCGAGCGACATGGCGCCCGTGGCGAAGCGCTTGACGATCTCCTTGGCCGGCTCGACCTCCTCGAGGGGGACCGGGGTCGGCGCGCCCTTGATCTCGAAGAGCCCGCGCAGCGTCATGAGGCGCTCGCCCTGCTCGTTCACGAGCTTCGCGTACTCCTTGTACGTGGCGTAGCTCCCGGAGCGCGTCGCGTGCTGGAGCTTGGCGATGGTGTCCGGCGTCCACACGTGCGCCTCGCCGCGGATGCGGTAGGCGTAGTCGCCGCCCGGGTCGAGGCGGTCGCGGTAGAGCGGCGCGTCGGAGTAGGCCTGGCTGTGCAGGCGCACGGCCTCCTCGGCCACTTGCGCGAGGCCGATGCCTTCCACGGCCGAGGGCGTGCCGGTGAAGTACTTGTCCACGAACTTCGTGTTCAGGCCCACGCCCTCGAAGATCTGGGCGCCGCAGTAGGACTGGTAGGTGGAGATGCCCATCTTGGACATCACCTTGAGCAGGCCCTTGCCGATCGCCTTGATGTAGCGCTTGACGAGCTCCTTGTCGTCGACCTTCTGGGAAAGGCCGTCCTTGATGTCGAGGAGCGTGGCGAACGCGAGGTTGGGGTGGATCGCCTCGGCGCCGAAGCCGGCGAGGCAGGCGAAGTGGTGCACCTCGCGCGCGCTGCCCGTCTCGACCACCAGGCCCGAGCGCGTGCGAAGGCCCGCGCGCACCAGGTGGTGGTGCACGGCGGCCGTGGCGAGGAGCGCCGGGATGGGGATCAGCGCGGCCGAGGTGTCGCGGTCGGTGAGGATGATGATGTTGACGCCCTTCCTCACGGCGTCCTCGGCGTCCGCGCACAGGCGCGCGAGCGCCGGCTCCATGCCCTCCACGCCCCATTCGGCGGGATAGCACATGGACAGGATCTCGCTCACGAAGTGGCCGCCGGTGCTCTCGGAGGCGCGGCGCAGCTTCTCCATGTCCTCGAAGGTGAGGATGGGCTGCGAGACCTCCAGGCGCATCACCGGCTCCGTGGAGTCCGGCGAGAGCAGGTTCGGGCGCGGGCCGATGAAGGACACGAGCGACATCACGAGCTGCTCGCGGATGGGGTCGATCGGCGGGTTCGTGACCTGCGCGAAGAGCTGGCGGAAGTACGAGTACAGCGGCTTCGAGCGGTTGGAGAGCACCGCCACGGGCGTGTCGTCGCCCATGGAGCCCACCGGCTCCTCGCCCGCGACGGCCATGGGCGTGAGGAGCATCTTGAGGTCCTCCTGCGTGTAGCCGAAGGCCTGCTGCCGGTCCAGGAGCTTGTCGGTGTCCGGCGTGTCGACCTTGCCGGGCGCGGGCAGGTCCTCCAGGCGCATCTGGGTGCGGTCGAGCCAGTCCTGGTAGGGGCGTTCGGCGGCGAGGTCGCGCTTCAGCTCCTCGTCGGAGACGATGTGGCCGTGCTCGATGTCGACGAGCAGCATCTTGCCCGGCTGCAGGCGCCACTTCTTCACGATCTTCGCCTGCGGGATGTCCAGCACGCCCATCTCCGAGGACATGACGATGAGGTCGTCGTCGGTGATGAAGTAGCGCGCGGGCCGCAGCCCGTTCCGGTCCAGCGTGGCGCCGATGAACTTGCCGTCGGTGAACGCCACGGCCGCCGGGCCGTCCCACGGCTCCATGAGGGCCGCGTGGTACTCGTAGAAGGCGCGGCGCTTGGCGTCCATGAGGGGGTTGCCGGCCCAGGCCTCGGGGATCATGAGCATCATCGCGTGCGCGATCGGGTAGCCGCCCATCACCAGGAGCTCGAGGGCGTTGTCGAAGGACGCGGAGTCGGACTGGCCTTCGTAGATGAGGGGCCAGATCTTGTCGAGGTCGGTGCCCAGGAGCTTGGAGTGGATCGTCGCCTGGCGCGAGCGGATCCAGTTGAGGTTGCCCTGCAGCGTGTTGATCTCGCCGTTGTGCGCGATGAAGCGGAAGGGGTGCGCGAGGTCCCACGTGGGGAACGTGTTGGTCGAGAAGCGCTGGTGCGCGAGCGCGAGCGCCGAGACGAAGCGCTTGTCGCGCAGGTCCGTGAAGAACTCGCCCACCTGGTGCGCGAGCAGCATCCCCTTGTAGACGATCGTGCGGTGCGAGAACGAGGGCACGTAGAACTGCCCGGCGTTCGCGAGCCCCAGGGCGCGGATGGCGTGGCCGGAGGCCTTGCGGATGATGTAGAGCTTTCTCTCGAAGGCGTCGCGGTCGAGCTGGCCGCGGCCGGCGCCGACGAAGACCTGCCGGATCACCGGCATCGTGCTCTTGGCGGTGTGGCCGAGCGAGGTGGGGTCCACGGGCAGGTCGCGCCAGCCCAGGAGCACCTGGCCCTCGTTCGCGATGGCGCGCTCGATCTCGCGCACGCAGGCGGAGCGGGCGGCCGGGTTCTGCGGCAGGAACACCATGCCGACGCCGTAGGCGCCGGCCTTGGGGAGCTTCACGCCCTGCCGGGACATTTCCTCGCGGAAGAAGGCGTCGGGAATCTGCACCAGGATGCCGGCGCCGTCGCCGTGCAGCGGGTCCGCACCCGTCGCCCCCCGGTGGGTGAGGTTGTTGAGGATGGTGAGCCCGTTCGACACGATGTCGTGGGACTTCTTCCCCTTGATGTGGGCGATGAAGCCCACGCCGCAGGCGTCGCGCTCGTGGCGGGGGTCATAGAGGCCTTGGGCGCGGGGCGGCCCAGCCGGGATCTCCATTGCGGGTTCCTTTCAGCGAAGCTCCCTCGGGCAAGAGGGCGGTGTAACGGTCGGACGCAGGCGGCTCATGGCCCCGGGCAATCGCGGCCGGGCGGGCTTGTGGCCCGGGCACTGGGGCGGGTATCCGGCTCGTGGGGCCGGGGCGCCGGGCGGCGAATCGTGCGGGACCCTCCATGATAGCGGCGCGCATAGTGCGCCGCAACAATTCGGCCCGCCCGGCGGCCTGCTTTCACGAGCCACGGCGGGGCTACATGCGTAGAATCGCGGGAAAACCGCGCCAGCCCCTCAGCCGGGCCGCGCCCAGACCAGGACCGCCCACCCGTGAAATCGACCTTCTCCCGCCTGACCGCCATCGCCACCCGGGCCGCCGCCGCGTTCGCCGCCGCGCTCATGCTCGCCTCCTGCGGGGGCGGCGGGGTGTCGGCCAATCCCTCCCCCATCGTGGATTCGCCCACGCTCACGATCCTGCCGGGAACGGCCGTCATGTACTCGGGGTTGCCGACCACGTTCGTCTTCTCGGGCGGCACCGGCGCCTACATCATCGCCTCGAGCAACCAGGCCATCCTGCCCGTGATCGGGGGGGTGACGGGGCGCTCGGTGACGATCGTGCCCAGTCCCGTCTCGGCGGACACCGAGGTCACGCTGACGCTGCGCGATACCGGCACCGCGGCGCCCGTCACCGCGACCGTCACGGTGCGCCCGGGCACGGTCAACAACAACATCACGATCACGCCCAGCTCCACCCAGGACGCGACCTGCTCGCCCGCCGCTGTGCTCCGGCGGCGATGCGCGTGGTGACGGTCACGCTCTCGCAGGGCGGCATCCCCCTGGCGGCCCGCGGCGTGCGCTTCGAGGTCGTCAGCGGGCAGCTTCGCCTTCATCACGTCGCCGCGCCGGCACGTTCGCCCGAGGTGTCGGCAACCTCGCTCATCACCGCGACGGACGAGACGGGCAAGGCGCGCGTGCAGCGTGCGCGTGACCGCCCTGGCGCCCAACCAGACCGCGGTCCTGCGGGTGACGGACCTCGGGACCGGCGCCTACCGCGAGACGAGCTTCGCGATCGCCCAGTCCAACGGCAACGACGCCAGCCTTCTTCACGCTGCCCGGCATCGATCACCTTCACCGGGCCGCGGATCCACGAATGCGCGCAGCGGCGCGAGCTCGGGACGTCTTCATCTTCGGCGGCACGCCGCCCTACACCGTGTCCAGGCGCCAGGCCGGGCCGTTCTCGGTTACCCCGACGACTGGTGGCGGCGAGCGGCGGCAAGTTCATCGCGTCTACCGTGGCGCCGGCCGTCTGCCCGTGCTTCGAGACGCTACCGTCGGGGTGACGGACGCCACCGGGCCGCACGATCACGGTCACGGTCACCAACAAGCCGGGGACCGTCGGCCCCGGCACCGTCGACCGTCTCTCCCGGCTCGCTGACCCTGCACGCTCGGCACCTGACGGACGTCAGCGCACTCGTGACCATCATCGGGGGGCTCGGCACGTTACCTCCAGCCGACCTCCACACGAGTACGGTGCATCGCCACCATCACGGGCAGTACGGTCACCATCCGGCGCCTGAACCCGTCCGGGGTGCCGCCCACCAACCTGCGCCTCGGTCGTGGTTAGCGACGGCCTGTCGACGGCGCTCATCCCGGTCACGCTGCACTGCGGGGCCGCTCTAATCTCGCGTTGCCGCGGTAGATCCCGGCTCGCCGGGAACGAGCTTCGGATCGCCCCGAGGGGCCCCGGAAAACTCCGCTTGCAAGCAACTGCAAGTTGCGCTTTAATAAACGGCCATAGCCCGCTGATTTTATGATAATTCTCGTCGCGGGCCCCGGAAAAGGGGAATCAATCGTGAACTTTGAACCGCTTCGTCGCCTGCAATCGAAACTGTCCGTCGCGTTCATCGCGGCGGCGGCGCTTGTCCTCGCCTCCTGCGGCGGCGGTGGTGCCACCAGCTCGCCCAACACCGTGGGCGACCTCCAGCTCCTTCCCGGCGCCGGCTCGATCTACGCCGGCGTGCCCACCACGTTCAACATCGTGGGCGGCCGCGCGCCGTACCTGGTCACCTCGAGCGAGCCCACGCTCATCGAGGTGGGCTTCACGACCAGCAGCAACAGCTTCACGATCGTCGCGCGCAATCCCGGCGTCATCGACCCGCAGACCTGGACCCCGACGAGGTGCCGCGCCGGACGGTGAACATCGAGGTGCGCGACAGCAACGGCGTGGCGACCATCCAACACCTACTTCGTGCTGCAGAACTTCTTCACGGGCTACGGCGCCTTCTACTCGAACACCTGCGCCGCTCCCACCGCCGCGGACGTGCCGCAAGCGTGCTCGGGCACCGACTCGATCGTGAATTTGATCCCGGTCTCCAACGGCACGCTCTACGGCGACCGCGACTTCGAGCTGCGCAAGGTCCGCGGCGACTTCCAGTGGGTGAACGAGAATCCCGCCACGACGCCCCAGCTCGTGGACACCATCCGCGTGCGCACCGACCACGAAGGCAAGGCCATCATCCGCCTGCGCGTGACCAACAACGCGCCGACGCAGATCGCCACCTACACGGTCACGGACGTCGCCACGGGCGCCACGACCACCCAGACCTTCATCATCGTGCAGCAGGCGGCGTTCGACGCGATCACCCTCGTGCCGAGCGAGGTCACGTTCACGGGCGGCCTCACCACGGAATGCGGCCGTCGGCTCCGCGGACGTCTTCGTGTTCGGCGGCACGCCGCCCTACACCGTCACCGCTCCGGCGGGCCTCGCGATCTCGCCCACGACGGTGGCCTCGTCCGGCGACAGGTTCACGGTGACGGCGCCTCGCGCCTCCGCGCCCTGCCCGCCCGACGCTACGGTGATCGTCACGGACATCCGCGGCTCCATCGGCACCCTCACGGTGACCCGCGCTCCCGGCAGCGGCACGCCGCCGGCCCTCGCGGCCGCGCCCACGACGATCGCCAGCCTCACGTGCGGCACGGCGATCCCGGTCACGGTCGTCGGCCCGGCGGGCCTCACGGCCACGTCGCAGCACCCGCGCATCACGGCGAGCCTCTCGGGCAACACGCTGATGATCCGGCGCCTCACCGGCGACACCGCTCCCGCCCTACCCGGCCAGCGGGACGGTGACGGTCACGGACGGAAGCACCATCGTCACGATCACCATCACCGCGACGGACCCGGCCTGCTGATCGCGGCAGCCCGCCTCCTCGAAACGGGCATCTTTCGGGATGCCCGTTTCGTTTCCGCCCCGTGCAACCCGCGATCGCCGCCCCCCAACGAATCGTCCTGACCGGTTCGGGCGGGTTCGTGGGCTCGGCGCTCGCGAAGCGCCTCCCCGATCCCGTGCGCCTGCACCTGGCCAGGCCGGGCTGGCGCGAGGCGATCGCCGGCATCGACTTCCGGGGGACCACCGTCATCCACCTTGCCGCGAGGGTCCACGACCCGCGCGCGCTGGCCGGGGACTTCGACCGCGACAACGTGGAGAAGACCGCCGTGCTGGCGGAAGCGGCGGCCGAAGGCGGCGCCGCGCGCTTCGTGTTCGCGGGCACGGTGAAGGTGCACGGCGAGGAGACGCGCGGGGCGCCCTTCCGCCCCGATTCCCCGCCCGCGCCGGAAGACGACTACGCGCGGTCGAAGTGGCGCGCCGAGGACCGGCTGGACGAGATCTCCTCGCGCACGGGCCTGCACGTGGTGGTGGTGCGCATGCCGCTCGTCTACGGCCCCGGGGTGGGCGGCAACTTCGCCTCGCTCCTTCGCCTCGCCGACTCCGGCGCGTGGCTGCCCCTCGCCTCGATCCGCAACCGGCGAAGCCTGGTGCACGTCGCGGACCTGGTCGAGGCGCTGCTCCTGGCCGCGACCCATCCGCAGGCGCCGGGCCGCGACTACATCGCCGCCCACCCGCAGGGCGTGTCGACGCCCGGGCTCGTGACGGCGATCCGCTCGGCCCTCGGCCGGCCCGCGCGGCTCTTCCCCGTGCCGCCGGCCGTGCTCGAGCTGGCCGCGGCCGCGGCCGGGATGCGCGGCCGCGCGCTTCGCCTCACGCGTTCCCTCGAGGTGGATCCCTCGAGCCTCATGTCCGAGCTGGGATGGGCGCCTCGCCTCGACCTGGCCCAGGGGCTCGTCGATACCGTCGCGCATTGGCGGGGTAGCCGGCCATGAATCCCCTGGCGATCGCGCTTCCGGCGGCCGTGGCGATCGCGGCGATCGCGCTGCTGCGCCGAAGCCCCCTTGCCGCGAAGGTCCTGGACAGGCCGGGCGAGCGGTCGCTGCACGAGATCGCGACGCCGCGGATCGGCGGCATCGGCCTCATGCTCGGCGCGCTGCCCGTGGCGTTCGCCCTGGGCACGCCGGAGGTGCGGCTGCTCGCGCTCGCGGCGGCGGCCCTCGCCCTCGTCTCGCTGGTCGACGACGCGAGGCCGCTGCCGGTCGCGGTGCGCCTGCCATGCCATTTCGCGGCCTCGGCGATGGCCGTGGCCGTCGCCTGGCCGGAAGGGGCGGCGCCCGATGCCGGCACCGTGACGGGCGCGGCCATCGCCTTCCTCGCGATCGCGTGGATGGCGAACCTCTACAACTTCATGGACGGCGCCGACGGCCTCGCGGGCGGCATGGCCACGATCGGGTTCGGCGCGCTGGGGCTGGCGGCGTTCGGCGCCGGCGACGGCGCGATCGGCAACGCCTGCCTCGCGACGGCGGCCGCGGCCGCGGGCTTCCTCGCCTTCAACTTCCCGCCCGCCCGCGTCTTCATGGGCGACGCGGGCTCGGTGCCCCTGGGCTTTCTCGCCGGGGCCCTGGGCTGGCTGGGCGCCGCGAAGGGGCTCTGGCCGGCGTGGTTTCCGCTGCTCGTGTTCTCGCCCTTCGTGGTCGACGCCTCCGTCACGCTCGCGAGGAGGGTCGTGGGCCGCGAGCCGATCCTGCTGGCGCACCGCTCGCACTACTACCAGCGCCTCGTGCTTTCGGGGTGGTCCCACCGCCGCCTGGCGCTGGCGTCCTGGGGCCTCATGGCGCTTTGCGCCGCGAGCGCCCTCTTCGCGCTGGGAAAGCCCGGGGGGCTGCAAGGGGCTATAATTTTCGCTTGGGCGCTCGCCTATGGCGTGCTCCTCGTCCGGATCGATCGGCGCCATCCCCGAGGGCAAGAGGGGAGCGGCTCCAGGCCGCCGGGATCGCTGCGGTGAGAAAAAACAACAATTGCGCGCACGTGTCTCGACATCGACAGGTTTCCGCGAGCTGACCCCATGAAACCGTTCCAGATGGATTCCCAGGCGCTCGTCGCGCTTGCCCACGACGCGGTGGCCCTCACGCTCAGCTGGGCCTTCGCCTTCGCGCTCCTGCGCGTGCACGGGGCGCCCGTCGTGCCCGGAAACGTGAGCGTGGCACTCGTCGTGGCCATTCCGCTGCAGGGGCTCGTGAGCTACCTCTTCGGCGTCTACCAGGGCATCTGGCGCTACACGAGCCTTCCCGACATCCAGCGCATCGTGTTTTCCGCGCTCGCGGGCACGGTGACCGTGGCCCTGGTCCTGCACGCCACGGGCTTCGGCGAGGTCCTCACCTACCGCGAGTACGCGCTCTACCCGCTCATCCTCGTGTCGATCATGTCCGGGTCGCGCATGGCCGTGCGCTCGTTCAAGGAATGGAGCCTCTACGGCCGCGGCGGCGAGGGGACTCCCGTCATCGTCCTGGGGGCCGGGGACGCGGCCGTGGGCCTGCTGAAGGAGCTCTCGCGCAGCCAGGAGTGGCGCGTGGTGGGCCTCCTCGACGACGACCTGCAGAAGCGCGGCCGGCTGCTGCACGGGGTTCGCGTCATGGGCGCGATCGAGGACCTGCAGCGCCTCGCGGGCCGGCTCAAGGTGCGCCACGCCATCATCGCGATGCCCTCGGTCCCGTACCAGATCCGCCGGCGCGTGGTGGAGATCTGCAAGCGCGCGCGCGTCGCGGTGCTCACCGTGCCCTCCCTCGACAACGTGGCCGGCGGCAAGCTCGCCACGCCCAAGATCCGCAAGGTGGCGGTCGAGGACCTCATGAAGCGCGTGCCCGTGACCCTCGACGACGCGGGCCTGCACGACCTGCTCACGGGCAAGGTGGTCCTGGTGACGGGGGCCGGCGGCTCGATCGGCTCCGAGCTGTGCCGGCAGATCGCCCACTTCCAGCCTTCGCTGCTCGTGCTCTTCGAGCAGAGCGAGTACGCGATGTACAAGGTGGACAACGAGCTGCGCGAGGGCTATCCCGAGATGCCCCTGGCGAGCGTGGTCGGCGACGTGAAGAACGCCAAGCGCGTGTCGCAGGTGATGCACCAGTACTCGCCCTCGATCGTGTTCCACGCCGCGGCCTACAAGCACGTGCCCCTGATGGAGGAGCTGAACTCCTGGGAGGCCGTCCAGAACAACGTCTACGGCACCTACATCGTGGCCCGCGCCGCGATCGACTACGGCGTGAGCAAGTTCGTCTTCGTCTCCACGGACAAGGCGGTGAACCCCACCAACGTGATGGGCGCCACCAAGCGACTCGCGGAGATGGTCTGCCAGGCCCTGCAGGCCGGCACCGACACGCGTTTCGAGATGGTGCGCTTCGGCAACGTGCTGGGCAGCGCCGGCAGCGTCATCCCGCGCTTCGAGGAGCAGATCCACAAGGGCGGCCCGGTCACGGTGACGCACCCGGAGATGGTGCGCTACTTCATGTCCATCCCCGAGGCGGCGCAGCTCGTGCTGCAGGCCGGCTGCATGGGCCTGGGCGGCGAGATCTTCGTGATGGACATGGGCGAGCCGGTGAAGATCGTCGACCTCGCGCGCGACATGATCCGCCTGTCGGACCTCTCGGAGGACGAGATCAAGATCGTGTACACGGGCCTGAGGCCGGGCGAGAAGCTCTTCGAGGAGCTCCTGGCCGACGACGAGCACACGCGCCCGACGCCGCACCCGAAGCTGCGCGTGGCCAAGGCGCGGGACGCGCAGCCGCGCGAGTGGGTGGACGAGCTGGTCGCCTGGCTCACCCAGGAGCGCATCTCCGCGGACGTCGAGGTGCGCCGCGACCTGAAGCGCTGGGTGCCGGAGTTCCAGTCGCAGGTGCGCCCCAAGCTCAAGTCGGTGCCGGGAACGCGGGCCGCCTGAGCGCGAAAAAAAGCCAGCCCGCGGGCTGGCTTTTTCATTTCCGGCAGAGGCCGCCGAGGCTACCCCTGCCGCCTCATGGTCGCATACGCGCCGATGCCCATCAGCCCGGCCAGGAGGATGAGCCCCCACTGCGAGAGGGTCGGGACCTGCGTGGGCCCGCAGCCGCGAGGTTGTCGATCGCAAGATCTGCGGCGCCGCCGACGGTCTGGATCACCAGGCGGTCGAAGACGATGCCGGCGCCGGCCGCCGTGCCTTCCGGAGAGAGCGACCCCCGGCGGGATGGAGCCGGTAAAGGTGTGCGTGAACACCGAGCGCGCCGTCCCAGGAAGCCGGTCACCTGCACGGTCGGCGGCGCGAGGTGTCGCGAAGTCGAACCGGTACGTGCTGTGCGGGGTAGCGAAATCCACCGTGAGGACATTGGGCCCCGGATTCGTGATACAGCACGTTTCCCGACATCAATGCGAAGCCGACGGACGAGCGCCAACGGTCCATGACTCCTGCCGGCGCGGCGGAGAAGGTGACGCCCGGGACGCCGAGGGCCTCCGCGGCCGTTGCACCCGCGAATGCGTCGAAGTCGGTGCTGACGTTCTGGGCGCTCGCGACGCTGGCCCAGAGGGACAAGACGAGCGCGATTACGGCTTTTTTCATTTTTACTCTCCCTGTTGATTCCGATTGGTTCCCGGGATGTCGCCACGGGCCGACATTTTCGGGGGCATTGTCGCCACCGTATGCCGGATGGTCAACGGGAGAAGGGCCCGGAACCGGAAAAAACTGGTTCCGCCTGGCCGGAGAATGCTTGGCGCGCCCGACACGATTCGAACGTGCGACCCCTGCCTTCGGAGGGCAGTACTCTATCCAGCTGAGCTACGGGCGCGTAGGTGTCGGATTCTAAACGGTTTCGGTACCCCCCGTCCAACGCGAGGCGTGGTTTCCGCGGGGATCGCGGGCTATAATCGCGCCCTGCCCGAGCCGATCGCGGCGCCCGAAAACCCGAGGAAGACATGACTTTCGAACACACACCCGACGCCGTCGAAAAGGAAATGGAATCGCATCCCGGTACGCTCGTCGCCTGGATAGGCATCGGCACGGTGGCGCTCGTGATCGGCATCATCATGCTGGCGAAGCTCGCGGTGGGCATGTGGGGCGGGCGCTCGCTCGAGAACGATCCCGCCATGAAGCCGGAGGCGCTCGCCGCGCGGATCGCCCCCGTGGCCAAGCTCCAGCTCGACGGCGCCGCGGCCGTGGCGCCCGCGGCGCAGGGCCGCGAAGGTGGCCACCGTCGCCGCCGCGCCGGCCGCCGGCGGCAAGCCCGACGGCAAGAAGACCTACGACACGGCCTGCATGGCCTGCCACGCCACCGGCGCCGCCAACGCGCCCAAGCTCGGCGACAAGGCCGCCTGGGCGCCGCGCATCAAGACGGGCACCGAGGCGCTCTACGCGAGCGTGCTCAAGGGCAAGGGCGCGATGCCTCCCAAGGGCGGCAATGCGGCCCTCGCGGATGCCGACGTGAAGGCCGCCGTCGACTACATCGTCGCCGGCTCGAAGTAGCCGGCCACTCCGGCGTCGCCTGAAAAAGGGGACGGTTCCTTCGAACCGTCCCCTTTTTTTCCACACCCCATGGCCCTTTACGCGATCGGCGACCTGCAGGGGTGCCTCGCGCCCCTCGAGCGGCTCGTCGAGGCGCTCGCCTTCGACCCGGCGCGCGACCGCCTCTGGTTCGTGGGCGACATGGTGAACCGCGGCCCCGATTCGCTCGGCTGCCTGCGCTTCGTGAAGTCGCTGGGGACCTCCGCGGTCACCGTGCTGGGCAACCACGACCTGCACCTGCTGTGCGTGGCCGAGGGGATCGAGAAGGCGCGCCCGCGCGACACGCTCGGCGACGTGCTCGCCGCGCCCGATCGCGACGAGCTCGTCGACTGGCTGCGCCGCCGGCCGCTCATGCACGTCGAGGGCGCCTACGCCCTGGTGCACGCGGGCCTCGTTCCGGAGTGGTCCGTGCCGAAGGCCCGCGCGCTCGCCGGCGAGGTCGAGGCGGTGCTGCAGGGGACGGGGTGGCGGCGCTTCCTCACGCACCTCTACGGCAACCGGCCCGAACGCTGGGACGACGGCCTCGAGGGCGACGACCGCCTGCGCGCCATCGTGAACGCCATGACGCGGCTCCGGGTGTGCACGCGCGAGGGCGCCATGGACCTCGCGTTCAAGGGCGAGCCCGGCGAGAGGCACGCGCACCGCATCCCCTGGTTCGAGATGCCGGATCGCCAAAGCGCCACCCACACCATCGTCTGCGGCCACTGGTCCGCGATGGGGCTCAGGGTCACCCCGAAGCTCCTCGCGCTGGACAGCGGATGCGTCTGGGGGCGAACCCTCACCGCGGTGCGGCTGGGCGATCGCCGCCTGTGGCAGGCGCCGTGCCCGGAGTCGGCAGGCCGAGAAGACTAGCCACGCGCCGGTGCGCCTCCAGGGCGACCTGCTGCCGCGTGAGGCCGTCGGTCTCGATGGGATGCGCGAAGGCCACGTGCACGATCGTCTCGCGCGTGCGGATGACGAGCCCCAGGGACTGCGCGAACGACAGGTCGCCCACGTAGGCCACGGCGCGAAGCGGCGAGCCGTCCGGATGCTCGTAGCGCACCGCGGCCGGGTAGACGCGCGCGCGGTTGGCCACGGCGGGCTCGAAGAGCGAGCTGTGGAACTTGAGGAGCCGGTCGCCCTCGGTCGTGGTGCCCTCCGGGAAGAGCCCGACGCAGTCGCCCTCGGCGAGCGCGTCGTGCACCAGCGCGTTGATGCGCGCGGTGTCGTGCCGGCGCGCGCGGCGGATGAAGATCGTCCCCGACCTCTCCGCGAGCCAGCCCGCCAGCGGCCAGTCGCGGATCTCGCTCTTGGCGATGAAGCGCGTGTGGCGCACGGAGGCGATGGCGAAGATGTCCGCCCAGGACACGTGGTTGGAGGCGATCAGGGCGCCGTGGCGGCCGTGCGGCGGCGGGCGGCCCTCGCAGCGGACGCGGATCGCCAGGATGGAGAGCAGGTCGCTCGCCCAGCCGACCGCGATCTCGTGGCGGCGCGCGGCGTCGGCGCGCGGCCAGGCGAAGCGCAGGGTGACGAATGCCGAGGCCAGGTGCAGCAGCAGCCGGGTCCAGCGGATGGCGCGGATGAGCCTGGGGGTTCGGGTGTTGCTCACGGGTCGCGGGAGGGCCGTTCGGGGCGGCCCATTCTCCCACGCCGCGCGGGTGCCTCAGTGCGCGACGCGGGTGATTCCCTGGCCGGAGAGGACCCGCACGCGGTCGCCGACGCGGAACGCCTCGTCCGGCGCCTGCACCACGGCGATGTAGCGGCCGCCGTCGAGCAGGACCGTGATCTCGATGCCGTTGCCCGCGTTCGCGTCCGCCTCGATGTGGGAGCCGATGATGCCGCCCAGGAGGGCGCCGGCCACCGCGGCGGCGGCGGCGCCGCTCCCGCCGCCCACGTTGCTGCCCGCGATGCCGCCCAGGATGGCGCCGGAGGTGGCGCCCACGCCCGTCTGCGGGGCGTCGATGCGGATGACGCGGACCGACTCCACGACGCCGAAGCGCACCGATTGCTCCGTGCCCGTCTGGTAGCCGCGGTAATCCGCGCCGCCGTAGCCGGGATAGGCGCAGCCTCCCAGGACCGCAAGGGCCACTGCCGCGATAACGATTCCGGGCATCCGTGCTTGCATCGTCGCTCTCCTTGTCGTGACGCGGCCGCCCTTGCGGCGGGCGGCCCTAAAGCCCTTCGTCGAAGGCTTCCCGGAAGCGCTTTTCCACTTCCTCGCGGGTGGCCGCGGTGGTTCTGGCCCCCGCGGTGGGCGATCTTGATCGAGCCCATCAAGGATGCCAGCCTGGCCGACCGGCGCCAATCCCAGCCGCGGACCATGCCGTAGAGCAGGCCCGCGCGAAACGCATCGCCGCACCCCGTCGGATCGACGAGGCTATCGGGCTTAACGGCCGGCACGTGGATCTGTTGACCGGAAAAGTGGATATCGGCCCCCTCGGCGCCGCGGGTCACCACCACCGCCTCCACGCGCGTCGAGAGTTCCGCGAGGCTCCTGCCCGTCTTCTGTTCGACCATGCGCGCCTCGTAGTCGTTCACGGTGAGGCACCTCGCGCCGGAGAGCATCTCCAGCACGTCCTCGCCCGAGAACATCGGCAGGCCCTGCCCGGGATCGAGCACGTACGGGATCTTCGCGAGGGCGAGGTCGCGGGAATGCTCCAGCATCCCCTGCCGCCCGTCGGGGGAGACGATGGCCAGGCGCACCCCGCTCGCGTCGGCGATCCGGTTGAGGTGCGAATTCGACATCGCGCCCGGATGGAACGCCGTGATCTGGTTGTCGTCGATGTCGGTGGTGATGAAGGCCTGCGCGGTGAACTGGTCGTCGAGCCGGCGCACGTGGGCGCGCGAGAGCCCCAGCAGGTCCATGCGCCGCTCGTAGGGCTCGATGTCGTGGCCCACGGTGGCCATGACGAGCGGCTCCTCGCCCAGGAGCTTCAGGCTGTAGGCGATGTTGCCCGCGCAGCCGCCGTACTCGCGGCGCAGGTCGGGAACCAGGAACGCGACGTTCAGGATGTGGATCTGGTCGGGCAGGATGTGGTTCTTGAACTGGTCGCGGAACACCATGATGGTGTCGTACGCGATGGAGCCGCAGACGAGGATCGACATGCCGGGGACGCCCTTCGGGAGGAGCGGCGATTATACCGGCGAGGAAGCGCTTACCCCCGGTCGACGCGCGGGCGGCTTCGCCCGATGGGCGGCATTGACGCCGGGCGCGCCGGCGTCCACGATGGCGCTGCCAAGACAAGGTTCGGCAGCGGGGCGCATCATCCCGCGGCCGTCGAGAACCCAGCCGGCGCACGCATTCTGCAGACAGGGCAAACCCATCGAAAGGTGGGGACGCAAAGTCACCGGTCTACCGGGCCCGCCCACGGGCGGCCCCACGACAGCGGGACTGCCGGAAATGCGTCCTTCCCCCGCCGGGTCGGCCCGCGAAAGGCGGCGCCATGGCAAGCAACTTCCCGAACGGCAACGTCGTATCCCTCGACGCGCACGCGCGCGCCCGCGCGCGCCTCACGCCGCACGAATCCGCGGCCATCCAGGCCGAGTGCCGCGACCTCGCGCGCTCGCGCCTTGCCGGCGCGCTGGCCGCCGCCCTCGTGCGTGCCGAGGAGGAGCTCTTCGCCGTGGCGGAAAGCGCGCGCGATTCCGGGTCGCAGGCCCTGTACCTCGAGGTGCGCGCGCAGGCGCGCGAGCGCGCGCCGCTCATCGAGGCGGCCTTCGGCCGCGAGTTCCTCGCGCAGTGGAACGCGCGCGTGAAGCCGGGGGCCGCGGCACAGGCGCCCTCCGGCGAGCCGCATGCACTGGAGCTCGTCGACGACGAGGCGCTCGAGCACTCGCTCGCGGTGAAGGCGATGGCCGCGAGGCTCGCGAGCGCGTGCGAGGGCGAGCTGGGCGCGCTCACGCGCCGCCTGGGCTTCCTGCTTTCGCGCCCGGAGCTTGCCGAGCCGGACAATCCCGCGGGCACCGTGGCGATCTGCGGCGCCCTCGAGGCCGCATCCGCGGCGATCGAGGGCGGCATGAAGTCGCGCATCACGCTGCTTCGCGTCCTCGAGGTTCCCCTCGCGGACGAGCTCCGCCGCCTCTACCAGGACCTGAACGCCCACCTGGTGGCGCGGCAGGTGCTGCCGGAAGTGAAGCCCACCTTCCGGCGCAACCCCTCGCCGCCCGCGCGCGCGTCCGCCCCGGCGGGATCCGTGCCCGCGGCCGCCGACATCCACGCCGCGCTCGTCGAGCTGCTGGGCGCGCTCTCGCCCGCGGGCGGTGCTGCCGCCACCGCCGCGCTCGCCCCCGCCACGCGCGGGTTCGTGCGCACGCTCACCGGCCTGCAGCAGCCCGGTCCCGCCGCGCCCGTGCCCGCGACCGCCGAGGCGATCGCGAACGTGATCCGCGACCTCAAGGCGGCGTCGCAGTCGGGGCCGCTGCCCGGCGTGGACGCGATGACGATCGACATCGTGGCGATGCTCTTCGACTTCGTCTTCGAGGACCGGCAGATCCCGCCCGCGGTGAAGGCCCTGCTCGCGCGGCTGCAGATCCCCGTCCTCAAGGTGGCCCTGCTCGACCGCGCCTTCTTCTCCTCGCGCTCGCATCCCGCGCGCTCGCTCCTCGACCGCCTCGCGCGCGCGGCGATCGGCCTGGACGAGACGAGCGCCCGCGGCGAGGCCACGCTCGCCAAGCTCGGCCACGTCGTGGGCCGCGTGCTGGCCGAGTTCGACGACGAGCTCGGGCTCTTCGCCGAGCTCGCCACCGAGATGGAAGCCTTCCTCGCGCGCCAGGACGAGGCGGAGGAGGCGATCGTCGCGCGCACCTCGCGCCTGGTCGAGGAGCGCGAGCGCCGCGAGATCGCGCGCCTCCTCGCCGAGGACGAGGTCGCCCGCCGCATAGAGGGCCGCGACTGGGTGCCCGAGGCCGTCCGGGCGATGCTCGAGGACCCGTGGGTGCGCTCGCTCGCCAAGGACCATCTCGAGCACGGCGAGGACTCGGCTCCCTGGCGCGCGACGCTCGGCACGATGGACGAGCTCCTCTGGAGCGTGCAGCCCAAGGCGCGCGCGGAGGACCGCCGCCGGCTCGTGGCCGGCATCCCCGCCCTGGTCGCGAGCCTGCTGGCCGGCCTCGAGCGGGCCGGCGTGGAGGAGGCGATGCGCGAAGCCTTCCTCGGCGCCCTCGTCGACTGCCATGCGGAGGCGGTGAAGGCCGGCCTCAAGGGCACGGCGCTCCCCGAGAGGCTGCGCGCCCGCGGCGAAGCCGCGTCCGATCCGCAGGGCCCCGCCCTCGAGCGGGAGACGGTGCCCGCGGGCGACATCCACGTCGAGGAGATCCGCCTGCGCACGCCGCGCGGCTCGGCGCCGGCGCGGAACGTCTTCACGCGCACCGGCATCTGGACGCACGTGCAGCGCTACACCTGGGTCGAGTTCCGGCGCGAGGGCGCCGCGCCGCTTCGCGCGCGCCTTACCTGGATCAGCCCGGCGAAGGGGGTGTACCTCTTCACCAACTCGACGGCGAGCGCCGCGATCTCGGTCTCGCCCGAGGCCCTGGCCGAGCAGATGCGCCGGGGCGAGGCGCGCATCGTGGACGACGCGCCGCTCGTCGACCGCGCCGTCGACGCGGTGATGGCGAGCCTTCGCGACCGCGCGGCCTAGGGGTAGAAGAGCAGCAGCTCGTAGCCCGTGGGCCGGATGCGGGCGGTCTCCAGGCGCACGCTCACGAGCACCTCCGACCCTCCGGCCATCACCTCGCCGGGGTAGAGCGTGCGGCCGAGGTAGTCGGCCGGGCGCAGCACGCGGCGCACCGCCGTCTGGCCCGTGACGTCGGTGAGCGTGAGCTCGAGGTGGGGGAACTCCTGCGCGGCCGGCGAGAGGTTGCGGATGCGCGCCTGCAGCGCGATCTGGCCGGGCTTGCCCGGAACCTCGAGGAGCTCGGAGTCCTCGAGCTTGAGCGCCGCCTCGTCGTTGACCCACGGCACCGAGCAGCCGGCCTTGGCGCACGCCGCCTCGAGGATCGGGCGCAGGTCCGGGTACTGCTGCGCGAGCTTCGCGCGCCAGGCGTAGGCGAGCTGCAGCGCGAGGATGAGCGCGGCGAGGGCCACGCCGAAGGACCAGGCGCGCGACAGGCGCGCGGGCGCGGCGGCCGCGATCGATTGCTCCAGGGCGGCGACGGCGAGCATCGGGTCCGGCTGCGGCGGGGCCTGGCCCGGCGGCGCGGCGGCCAGCGGGAGGTCCGCGAGGGTCAGGCTCGGCGCCTCGGTCTCGAAATCGGCCTTGGCCTCCCCGGCCTCGACGACCAGGTCCGGAACCTCCGGCAGGGACGGGATGTCGGTGAGCTCCGGCGCCCGCGGCGGCTCGCTCGCGGGGCCCGTTGCCGGCGCCGGGGCGCCGGGACGCAGGCGCGTGCCGAAGTCCGAGTTGCCGAGGTCCTCGAGGATGTCGTGAGCCGGGGCCTTCGCGGCGCGAACGGCGAGGAGGCGCGCGCCCGTGTCGTCGCCGGGGAAGCGCTCGAGGGACTCGAAGCCGTTGAAGACCTCCTGGCACTGCCCGCAGCGCACCTGGCCCTGGCGCAGGTTGAGCTGCTCCGGCGTGACCCGGAAGCGGGCCGCGCAGTGCTTGCAGGTGGTGACGAGCATCGCTTAAGCGCCGGGCCGGCGCGTGCCGGCGAGGCAGACCCAGCCGCCCTCGGTCCCGCAGGCGGCCATGTCGAAGTACGGCGCGTAGGCGGCCATCACCTCGTCCGATTGCGCGGCGAGGATTCCCGAGAGGGCGATGCGCCCGCCGGGGCGGGTGTGGGCGGCGAGGAGCGGTGCCAGCATGCGCAGCGGATTGGCGAGGATGTTGGCGACGGTGAGGTCGGCCTGGATGTCGAGCGCGGCATCGGCCGGGCGCACGTCGAGGGCGACGGAATTGGCCGAGGCATTATAGCGAGCGGCCTCGAGCGCGAGCGGGTCGATGTCCACGCCCACCGCGCGCGCGGCGCCGAGCTTCATCGCGGCGATGGCGAGGATGCCCGAGCCGCAGCCGTAGTCGAGGACGGCCTCCCCGCCGCGGATCTCGCGCTCGAGCCAGGCGAGGACGAGCCGCGTCGTGGGGTGGCTGCCGGTGCCGAAGGCGGCGCCGGGGTCGAGCACGAGGTTCACCGCGAGCGGGTCGGGCGCCTCGTGCCAGGTCGGCACGATCCACAGGCGCTCGCCGGCGCGGATGGGCTCGAACTGGCGCTGCGTCTCGCGCACCCAGTCGGTGTCCTCGAGGATGTCGTCCGCCGGGGGCTCCAGGCACTCGCAGCCGGCCGCGGCGAGCGCGCTCCCGAGGAGGGCGCCCGCGTCGGCCCCGGCCGGAAGGAGCGCCACCAGCCGGCAGCGCGGCCACACCCCGGGGTCCGCGCCCGGCTCGGCGAAGAGCGCGCTCTCGGCCGCGGTGCCCGCGTCGGCGTCGGAAAGCTCGGTGGAGAGAGCGCCCGCGGCCTCGAGCGCCTCGGCGAGGGCGGCCGCGCCGGCGCCGGGCACCACCACGCTCAAGCGGCGCCAGGCCACGGCCCTCGCCCCCTCAGCCTTCGGCCTGGATCTGCTTGAGCGCCGCCATCTTCTCCTCGAGGTAATGGATGCTCATGCCGCCGGCGACGAAGGCGGCGTCGTTCATGAGCTCCTGGTGCAGGGGGATGTTGGTGTGTATCCCCTCGATCACCATCTCGGAGAGGGCGATGCGCATGCGCGCGATCGCCTGCTCGCGCGTGTCGCCGTGGGCGATGAGCTTGCCCACGAGCGAGTCGTAGTGCGGCGGCACGTAGTAGTTGTTGTAGGCGTGCGAGTCGTAGCGGATGCCGGGCCCGCCGGGCGTGTGGTACTGCGTGATGCGCCCCGGCGAGGGGACGAAGGTGACGGGGTTCTCGGCGTTGATGCGGCACTCGATCGCGTGGCCGCGCTTCACGATGTCGCGCTGGCGGTAGCGCAGCTTGAGCCCCGCGGCCACCCGGATCTGCTCCTGCACGATGTCGATGCCCGTGATCATCTCGGTCACCGGGTGCTCGACCTGCACGCGCGTGTTCATCTCGATGAAGTAGAACTCGTCGCCCTCGTACAGGAACTCGAAGGTGCCCGCGCCGCGGTAGCCGAGCTTGCGGCAGGCCTCCGCGCACCTCTCGCCGATCCTCTCGATGAGCCGCGGCTTGATGCCCGGCGCCGGCGCCTCCTCGATGATCTTCTGGTGCCGCCGCTGCATGGAGCAGTCGCGCTCGCCCAGGTAGATGGCGCCGCGGTGCTCGTCGGCCAGCACCTGGATCTCGATGTGGCGCGGGTTCTCGAGGAACTTCTCGAGGTAGACGGTGGGGTTGCCGAAGGCGTTCTGGGCCTCCGTGCGGGTGGTGTTCACCGCGTTCACGAGCGCGGCCTCGGTGTGCACCACGCGCATGCCGCGCCCGCCGCCGCCGCCGGAGGCCTTGATGATGACGGGGTAGCCCACGAGGGAGGCCAGGCGCCGGATCTCCTTCGGGTCGTCGGGCAGGGCACCCTCGGATCCGGGCACGCAGGGGATGCCCACGCGCTTCATGGCCGCCTTGGCCGCCACCTTGTCGCCCATCGTGCGGATGGAGGCGGCCGTGGGGCCGATGAAGACGAAGCCGGAGTTCTCGACGCGCTCGGCGAAGTCGGCGTTCTCGGACAGGAAGCCGTAGCCGGGGTGGATCGCCTGCGCGTCCGTGACCTCCGCCGCGCTGATGATGGCGGGGATGTTCAGGTAGCTGTCGCGCGAGGGCGGCGGGCCGATGCACACCGACTCGTCGGCGAGCATCACGTACTTCGCGTCCGCGTCCGCCTCGGAGTGGATGGCCACGGTCTTGATGCCCATCTCGCGGCAGGCGCGCTGGATGCGAAGGGCGATCTCGCCGCGGTTGGCGATGAGGATCTTCTCGAACATTTTCGGCGAGGCGGCGGCCACTACTCGATGACGAACAGGGGCTGGCCGTACTCGACCGGCTGGCCGTTCTCCACGAGGATGGCCTTGACCGTGCCCGCCGCGTCGCTCTCGATCTCGTTGAGGAGCTTCATCGCCTCGATGATGCAGAGGGTCTGGCCCTTGGTGACGGCCTGGCCCACCTCGACGAAGGAGGGGGCGCCCGGCGAAGGCGAGCGGTAGAAGGTGCCGACCATCGGCGACTTGAGGGTGTGGCCGGTGGGGGCCGGCGGCGCCTCCGGGGCGGCCGGCGCGGAGGAGGCGGGCCCGGTGGCCGCGACCATGGCCATGGGCGCCTGGGCCGCCATCACCACGGGGGCGCCGGCGCCCATGCGGCTGATGCGAACCCGCTCCTCGCCTTCCGTGATCTCGAGCTCCCCGATGCCGGACTCCTGCACCAGGTCGATCAGCTTCTTGAGCTTCCTCAGGTCCATCGGTGTTCTCCAGGGCGTTGCCCTAGCCCTTCGTGGGGGCCAGGCGTACCAGGGCGGCTTCCAGCGCCAGCTCGTAACCTTGCGCCCCGAGCCCCGAGATCACGCCGACCGCCAGGTCGGTGAAATACGAGTGCTTGCGGAAGGGCTCGCGGGCATGGACGTTCGAGAGGTGGACCTCGATGAACGGGATGGCCACGGCCGCGAGGGCATCGCGAAGGGCAACGCTGGTATGGGTAAATGCCGCAGGATTGATGATGATGAACGCCGTTTCGTCGCTTTTCGCCGCATGAATGCGTTCGATGAGCGGGGCCTCGGCGTTGTTTTGGAAGGTACGGACGACCACGCCCGCCGCCCGGCCGCGCTCGACGAGCTTGCGGTCGATGTCGGCGAGGGTCACGCGGCCGTAGATCTCGGGCTCGCGGGTTCCCAGCAGGTTGAGGTTGGGTCCGTGTAGAACCAGGATTCCGGACATGACCGAGGAGTCTGCCGGATGAAGTTGCGAGATGTCCAGCGTTCGCCGAAGTTGCAATCCGTAGCCGCCTGTGCCTTCGATGGGCCGGGAAACGCAGGCACGATTCGCGCTTGGACACCGGGCGCCTGGACGCCGTAACAGGCTCTTGACATTATTTTCGCCGACGTTAGGCGAAAATAGGCGACTTAAGGCTCACTTTCCCGTGATGGCCGCCAGCCTCGACTCGAGGACGGGCTCGGCGAACACCCCGATCCTCGACTCGAGGACGCGGCCCTGGCCGTCCAGGAGGACGGTGTGCGGGAGCACGCCCAGGCGGTTTCCCAGGCGCCGGGAAAGGTCCATCACCCCGGCGTCCCCCAGCCAGAGGGGATAGTTGACGCCCAGCTCGCGGGCGAAGGCGGCCACCTTGTCGGCCTCGTCGTGGGCGATGCCCACGAACTGGACCCCCCGCCCCTGCCAGCGCGACTGCAGCTTCACGAAGCCGGGCATTTCCTCGCGGCAGGGCGTGCACCAGGTGGCCCAGAAGTTCACCACGAGGACCTTGCCGGCGAACTGCCCGAGGCTGCGGGGCGCGCCCTCGCCGTCCCGGAACTGCGCCGCGTGGATGGCGGCGGGGGAAACGTCGATGGGCCCGGCCTCGATCGCCGGGGGTTGGGCGTGGCGGCCCGCGAGCCACAGGGAGACGCCGGCCAGCCCCGCCAGCAGGCCGATTCCCGCCAGGGGAAGCCAACCCCTCATCGCGGCAGGCCGCGGGGCGGCGGCGGGGCCGGGGATGCCGGGAAGTCCATCACGCGGTAGCCGGGAGGGATGTTGACGACCACCTCCTGCGGGAAGGGCGAATAGCAGATCCGCTCCTCGGCGCAGCCCTGGGCCGTGATCTTGACCCGGTATTTTCCCGGCTTGGCGACGCTCACGGCAAATGGGAGGTGGATCAGCACACGATCGCGGAAGATCGCCGATTTTCCGAGGAACGGATCGTCCACTTCGATGCCCGGCGGCATCTCGGGGGCGCCGGTGAGGACGGTGGCCGGGAGCAGCTCGAACTTGAGGCGATTGCGGTAGAGGTAGTAGCCGGGCTCGATCCGGTACTCGATGTCGATGCCGTGGCGCTCGCTGCCGGCAGAAGCGCCCGGGCCGCCCGCCACCAGCCTCGCGCTGGGAACGAAGGCCTTGTCCGGGTCGAGGGGCTCGTCGGCCGGCGCCGGCGCGGCCAGGGCGGCGCCGGCCGCGCAGGCGGCGAGGAACGCAAGGAGGGGTCTCATGGGGCGGCGCGGGAATCGGGATCGGGCTTGCATTCGTCCATCACCCACCCCAGATAGTTCTCGAGGCCGCGCGTCACGGGGAGCGCGATGATTTCGGGCAAGTCGTACGGATGGCACTCGCGTACGATGCTTTCGAGCTCGGCGTAGCGCTCCTCGGTCGTCTTGATGACGAGCGGCACCTCGGTGGCGCTTTCCTCGCGGCCCTCCCAGCGGTAGAAGGACGTGGCGGGGGCGAGGACGTTGACGCAGGCGGCGACCCGGCGCGCGACGAGGATGCGCGCGAGATTGAAAGCCGACTCGGAGTCGGGTAGGTTTGTCAGGACGGCGATGACGGCCAAAATGATTGGGCCGGCGCGTTTCGCCGGACAGTCGAGGTGGAATCGGATGAGGCTCCTGCTGCTCGCAATCTTACTGGGTTTCCCCGTGATGGAAATCCTGCTCCTCGCGCGCCTGGCGGAGACCCACGGCTGGTGGGTGCTCGGCTGGGTGCTGCTCGCGGCCATGGCGGGGGTGGCGCTTCTCAAGGAGGCCCGCTTCGCCCTCGTGGCGCGGCTCGGCGCGGCGCTCGCCGCCGGCCAGTTCTCCATCGCGGCGTTCGTCGACAGCGCCCGCACCGTGCTCGCGGGCCTGTTCCTCATCTTCCCCGGCGTCATTTCCGACCTCATCGCGCTCACCCTGCTCCTGCTTCCGCGCCGCGTCCCCGAGCCCGTGCACGCCCATGCGCATGCCCGCGGCCCCGGCCACGTGATCGACGGCCAGTTCCACCGCGAGCGCTAGGGCCTCGACCCTTCGGGTAGAATTCCGGCCTGATTTCGGCAGCGGCCCGGAGCCGGCCGCCGCCAGCCCGTCCAGAAGGAACCCCGTGACCCTGTCCCCTGCCCCGGCCGAGCGCCAGGTGCGCCTCGAGCCGAGCGGCCGCACTTTCACCGTCAATTCCGGCGAGACCATCCTCGAGGCGGCCATCCGCCAGGGGGTGGGCCTGCCCTACGGCTGCCGGAACGGCGCCTGCGGCGCGTGCAAGGGCACGCTCAGGAGCGGCTCCCTTGCCTACGGCGAGCACCAGGACCGCGCCATCACGCAGGCCGAGATCGACGCCGGCAAGGCGCTCACCTGCTGCACCCGGCCGCAGTCCGACGTCGTGCTGGAGATCCGCGAGCTCGCGGGGCTGAAGGACCTCACGATCCGCACGCTTCCGGCCCGCGTCGAGAAAATCGAGAAGCCCGCCGAGGACGTCGCGATCCTCTACCTGAAGCTCCCGGCCAGCGAGCGCCTGCAGTTCCTCGCCGGGCAGTACATCGACATCCTGATGAAGGGCGGCGTGCGCCGCAGCTACTCGATGGCCAACGCCCCGCACGACGACACGCACCTGCAGCTGCACGTGCGGCGCACGCCCGGCGGCGCCTTCTCGAAGTACGTCTTCGAGGAGATGCAGGAGCGCGCCATCGTGCGCTTCGAGGGGCCGCTGGGCTCCTTCTACCTGCGCGAGGATTCCGACAAGCCCATGATCCTCGTGGCCGGCGGCACGGGGTTCGCGCCCATCAAGGCGGTGATCGAGCACGCCTTCCACAAGGGCATCGACCGGCAGATGGTGCTGTACTGGGGCGCCCGCTCGCTCGTCGACCTCTACCTGCCCGAGCTCGCGGTGAAGTGGCAGGAGGAGCACGACAACTTCACCTTCATTCCCGTGCTGTCGGACGCGGGGCCGCAGGACGACTGGACCGGCCGCACCGGCTTCGTCCACCAGGCCGTGCTCGACGATTTCCCGAGCCTCGCCGGCTACCAGGTCTACGCCTGCGGCGCGCCCGCGATGACCGACATCGCGAAGAAGACCTTCGTGGAAGAGCGCGGCCTGCCCGAGGACGAGTTCTACTGCGACGCCTTCACCTCGGCGCCGCCCGCCCCGAAGCCGTAACCCGCTCCGCCTCGCGCCGGCGAAGGACGTTTCGCCGCACCTTGCCCGTGGTGGTCATGGGGAAGGAGTCGACGAACTCGATCAGGCGCGGCTGCTGCCAGGCGGCGAGGTGCGACTTCACGTGCGCGCGGATCGACTCCTCCAGCGCGGCCGAGGGCGCCACGCCGGGGGCCAGCAGGATGAACGCCTTCACCACCGCGCCGCGCGTCTCGTCGGGGCTGGGCACCACGGCGGCGTTGGCCACGGCCTCGTGCCGCACCAGGCAGTTCTCGATCTCCGCCGGGCCGATGCGGTAGCCGGCGCTCTTGAACATGTCGTCGTCGCGGCCCTGGTACCAGAGGTAGCCGTCGGCGTCGGCGTAGGCCTGGTCGCCGGTGCGGCACCAGTCGCCGCTGAACTTCCTCGCGGTCGCCTCGTCGTTGCCCCAGTACCCGAGGAAGAACACGGGGTCGGGCGTGCCGTCGGTGCCCAGGCGGTGCACGGACACGTCGCCCACGGTGCCGGCCGGGACCTCGCGGCCCTCGTCGTCGATGACCGCGATGCGGTGCCCCGGATAGGGCTTGCCCATGGAGCCGGGCTTCACCGGCCACACGCCGTGCGAGTTGCCCACGATGTAGTTGATCTCCGTCTGCCCGAAGATCTCGTTCACCGTGACGCCCAGCTCCTCGCGGCACCACTCGAGCAGCGCCGGCCCCAGCGCCTCGCCGCCGCTCATCAGCGAGCGCAGGTCCAGGTCGAAGCGCGCGCGCGGCCGGTCCACGGCCTTCCGCATCATCTTGAGCGCCGTGGGAAAGAGGAAGGCGTTCCTCACCGCGTACTTGTCGAGCAGGTGGAAGGCGCGCTCCGGGTCGAAGCGGCCCCGGTAGCCGACGATGGCCTGCCCGTGGTGCAGCGTGGGCATGAGCGCGTCCCAGAGCCCGCCGGTCCAGGCCCAGTCCGCCGGCGACCAGAAGAGGTCTCCCTGCCTCGGGAAGCCGTCGTGCGAGCACTCGAAGCCCGGGAGGTTGCCCAGGAGGACCGCGTGCGGCATGAGCGCGCCCTTGGGCGGGCCCGTGGTGCCGCTCGTGTAGATGATGACGGCCGGGTCGCGAGGGCCGGTGTCGGCGCACTCGAAGCGGCGCGAGGCCTTCGCGAGGAGCGCCTCCCACGCGTGCACGCCCGATTCGCGCGCGCCCGCCACGCCGATCACGTGCGCGAGCGCCGGGAGCCTCCCGCGCAGGGGCCACAGGTTGGGCAGCGTGTCCGGGTCGGCGATCGCCACCTTCGCGCCGCTGTCGGCGAGCCGGTACTCGAGCGCGTCGGGGCCGAACAGGTGCGACAGCGGCACCGCGATCGCGCCCATCTGGAAGCACGCGAGGTAGGCCACCACCGTCTCCATGCGCTGGGGCAGGAGGATCGCGACGCGCTCGCCGCGCGCGACGCCCAGCGCCGAGAGCGCGTTCGACAGGCGGTTGGCGGCCTGCTGCAGGTCCCAGTAGGTGAAGGCGGCGGTGGCGCCCGACTCGTCCTCCCAGTACAGCGCGAGGCGGGCGCGGTCGCCGGCCCAGCGGCGGCAGGCCGACTGCGCGATGTTGTAGCGCGCCGGAACCTGCCAGCGGAAATCGCGAACGGCCTGCGCGTGGCCGCCGGTCATCGCGCCAGGGCGGCCTCGATCTGGGCGAAGCTGGTGGCGACCTCGTGCGTGGTCACGTCGACGCCGAGGCGCCGGGCGATGTGCGTCGCGGAGAACAGGCCGCAGATGCGCCTGCCGCCTTCCTCGGTGACGAACGTGTGCTGGCGGCCGGCGGCCTTGAGCGTGGCCACGATGTGGCCCACCTGCGCGCTCGCGACGGCCTGGAGGTCGAGCGCCTCGAGGGCGGATGCCGGGGTCATGAGGTCCGAGGCGAGGATCTCGTGGCGGCGAAGGGCGCGCTCCTGCATGAAGCGCACCGGCTTCTCCCCCAGGAGGTCGGTGGCGGTGATGACGCCGAGCACGCGGCGCTGCGCGTCCTCGACGAAGAGCAGGCGGATCGCGCGCGCCTTCATGAGCGCGTTGCAGTCCTCGATCGTGCGGTCGGTGGAGACCGCGCTCGCCGGGACCTTGCGCAGGTCCGTCATGGCCTCGAGCGCCGGCGACTCGAGCGTGAGGCGCGCGGGCGGCACGGGCGTGGCGACCTGCGCCCCGGAAGGCAGCGGCCGGTGGGGCAGGGAGGAGTATTCGCGGGTCATGTGCAGGTCCTCGGAAGGGCGATCACGGATTCGACGCGGAATCAGCCCGCGAGTTCGGCGCTGCGGCGGAAATGGCGCACCGCTTCCTGCGGCTTGCCGAGCTTCTCCATCAGGGCGGCGAGGGTCATGTGGCCCTCGTGCGTGGGCTCGAGGGCGAGGCTCGCCTCGATGTAGCTCTGCGCCTTGCCCCACAGCGCCTGGTGCATGCAGAGCTTGCCCAGCGCGAGCAGGAGCGCCGGGTCGCGCGCGTGCGCGCGCAGCCACTTCTCCGCGCGCTCGATGAGCGGCATGGCCGAGGCGCCGGAGCAGTCGGCGTAGAGCGCCACGAGACCTGCGTCCCACCCGGCGTCCAGCGCGCTCTCCACGATCGCCTGGGCCTCGGCCGTGCCGCCGAGGGCGAGGTGGTAGCGCGCCGCCGTGGCGGCGATGGCCGCGTCCACGCGCAGCTCGGAGGGAAGCTGCTTCCAGTAGGCCGCGAGCGCGGCGGCGTCCTGGGCCTTGCGGTTCAGGTTCCCGAGGTGGGCCGCGCGGCGCGAGGCCGAGGCCTCCGTCTCCGAGAGCCCGCCCAGCTTGGCGAGGGTGGCCGTGGTGGCGAGCACGTCGTCCCAGCGCTTGAGCGCCGTCTCGGCGGCGTGGCGCATGCGCAGCAGCCGCACGTTGCGCGCGTCGCGCCCGGAGAGGTCCTTGAGGACCGCGAGCGCCTCCTCGTGCCGGCCCTGGGAGAGCAGCAGGTCCGCGAGCGTCGTGAGGCGCGCCTGGTCGACCTCGGGCGCGGCGCCGCGGGCCTGGTCGAGGAAGGCCTCGCGCTCGGTGAAGCGACCGAGCTCGTGGGCGCTCCTGGCCGCGATGATCGCGGCCACCGCCCTCGACTCGTCGCCCTCCATCGCCGCGGCCGCCGACTTCTCGGCGCTCGCGTAGCGGCCCTGGAAGAAGGCGAGCAGCGCGTCGTTCAGGGCGTGGCGCGCGCGGGAGCGGGCGCGCTCGGTGCGGTAGGCGCGCACGCGCGCGGGGATCGCCACGAGAGTCTCCACGAGCCTCGCGAGCAGGTGGAAGGCGAGGTAGCCGGCGAGGACCAGCACCACCAGGAGGTTGAGCGAGAGCTCGACGCGGTACGGGGCCGCGACGATCACCACGTAGCCGTCCGACTGGCGGGCGAGGAGGGCCACGCCCACGGCGACGACGGCGAGGATGACGCTCCAGATCGCGAGGCGCACGGCGGGCCTACCGCTTCTCGCGCGCGGCGCGCGCGGAACGCACCGCGGCGAGGCTCGCGTTGATGTCGGGCGGGGTGATCGACACGGGGCTCTCGGCCAGTTGCCTGAGCGTGGCCTGCGCGTTCACGTTCACCTTCGCCTTGGCGTCGAAGTACTTCGTGATCCACGCCTGGGAGGCGCGGATGTCGTCGCGGAAGGAGGCCTCGTCGCGCGCCAGGAGCGCCACGCGCGCCGCGAGCAGGCGCAGCTTCAGGTTCTCGCGCAGGAAGAACGTCTGCGGCGGCGACAGGAGCACGGCCTCGGCCGGGGCGATCTCGCGGATGCGCACCAGGCCCTTCATCTCGTCCCAGACGTCGCGCGCCACGCGCAGGTAGGCGTTCTCCTCCGGGAGCTTGACGCGGGTGGCGCCGCGCGCGGGCGGCAGCGACTCGGCCACGATGAGCGGGAGCGTGTCGGCCTGCACGACGAGGGCGTCGAGCTTCACGGCGATGCCCACCGTGTCCACGAGGGGCAGGGCCTTGAGCCGGTCCATGTCGGCGGTGAGCGCGCGGCGCAGGTTGGCCACCTGCATCTTGTCGGCGCGCGCCAGGCGCCCGTCGGCCGCCTGCAGCGCGATGAGGGCCCCCCTCACGTTGCCCGCGAGCTGCAGCTGCTGGCTCGCGAGGATGAGGAGCTGCTCGACCTCGGCGAGCATGCGGTCGTCGGCGCTGCGGGAGAGCTCGCGGTACATCTCCTCGACGGCCACGCGGTTCTCCTGCGCGTCCACCATGCGCGACTCGAGCTCGGCGATGCGCGCCTGCGAGTCCTTGAGGGCGGCCTGCGCCTGGGCGAGGCCCGTCCTGGACTGGGCGAGCTCGGCGCCCAGGTCCGCGAGCCGGCCCCCGGCCGACTGCGACAGCGAGGAGAACTCCTGCTGCGCCTTCCAGGCGAACCCGATGGCCACCGCCGCCGCGACGAAGGCGGCCGCGGCGGCCCAGCGCGCCGCGACGTCCGTGCCCCCGGCGGCGGGCCGGGCGGGCCGGGGCGCGGGAAGCGAGCTGGGTTCGGGAAGCGGGGAACTCATGGAGCCTTTCGCAAATTGACGAGCGCCTCGACGAGGCCGGGAATGCCGTGACCGGAAACCACCGCGCGGGCGAACGAGGCCGAGGCCGCGTGCCGCGCGATGGCCGGATGCGGCACCACCAGCGCCACGCGCGACCACGACGCACCGGATCCCGCGAGCGCCAGGAAATTGTCCACTGTTTCGGCGCTCATTGCATGGACCGCGTCGATCCGGCCGCGTTCGAGCTCGGCGAGCAGGGGCGCGGGGTCGGTCGGCGGGCGCTCGCGGCGGTAGCACTCGACGTAGGCGACCGTGGCACCCCGCCCCTCCAGCGTCCGGCGCAGGTGCTCGCGCCCGCCCACCCCGCGGAAGACGAGGACGCGCTTGCCCCGCACGTCACCCAGCTCCGGGCAGGCGAGGAGCGACTCGCTGTCGAACCCGGCGGCGGGGGCGATCACCCGCGCGAAGCCCGCGGCGCGCAGGGCGATGGCGGTGGCCTCTCCCACGCCGGCGACGGCGGCCGACGCGGGCCAGGGGCCGGCGCGTTGCGCGGCGGCGACACCGTGCTGGGCGGCGTTGGCGCTCACGAAGATGGCGAGCGAGGCGGCCGGAAGGGACGCGAGGGCCTCGCGGCTCGCGGGCGATAGCTCGACGGGGACGATGTCCAGCGCGGGAAAGACGAGGATGCGGGCGCCCTGGGCCTCCAGGGCGGAGGCGATCGCCTCGCACTGCGCCCGCGGGCGCGTGAGCACCACCCCCAGGCCCGAGAGCGGGCCGGCTTCGCTCATTGCGGCAGTCGGGCGAGCAGCGTGAGGACTTCGCGCCCGCCCTGGGCGAGGATGCGCTCTCCCAGCGCCCGGCCGAGCTTCGCGGCATCGGCGGCCGGGCCCTCGGTGCGCTCGCGCACGAGCTTCGTGCCGTCGGGCAGGCCCAGGAATCCCTCGAGGACGAGGGCGGTGCCCGTGACCGTCGCGTGCCCGCCCAGCGGCACCTCGCAGCTGCCCTCGACCACGAGGCCCAGCGCGCGCTCGGCCTCGGCCGCCGCGAGGGCGGCCGGGTCCACGAAGGGCGCGAGGAGCTCCGGCGAGGTCCGCGCGCGCGGCCATGAACTCGATCGCCAGCACGCCCTGGCCGATGGCCGGGAGCGCGAGCGCGAGGGGCAGGCTCTCGCGGATGAGGTCGCCGAAGCCCAGGCGCCTGAGTCCCGCCGCCGCCAGGATGATCGCGTCGTAGTCGCCCGCCTCGAGCTTCGCGAGCCGCGTGTTCACGTTGCCGCGAAGGGGCTTGATCTCGAGCGTGGGATAGGCGCGGCGCAGCTGGCATTCGCGCCGCAGGCTCGAGGTGCCCACGACGGCGCCCTCGGGCAGGGAGGCGAGCGTGGTGTACCGGGTCGAGACGAAGGCGTCGCGGGGGTCCTCGCGCGGCCCGAAGGGCAGCATCGCGAAGCCCTCCGGGAGCTCCATGGGCACGTCCTTCATCGAGTGCACCGCGATGTCGGCGAGGTCGTCGGCGAGCGCGACCTCGAGCTCCTTGATGAACAGGCCCTTGCCGCCCACCTGCGCGAGGGGCCGGTCGAGGATGCGGTCGCCCTTGGTGGTCATGCCCACGATCTCGATCGCGAGCCCCGGGTGGCGCTCCAGGAGGCGCGCGGCCACGTGCTCGGTCTGCCACATCGCGAGCTTGCTTTCGCGGGTGGCGATGCGCAGTTTCGAAGGGGTCACGGCGGCGGGCATTTCAAGGGGGCGAATCGGGCCGAAATCCTACCACGCGCGAGAGGGGGCCAAAAAAAACGGGCACTCGCGTGCCCGTTCAAGTATGGCCTCTCTTGGGGAGAGATTCCGATGCGACACAAGGAGGGCGTCGTAACGGAGATTGGTGGAGCCTGCGTGAGGCCGGGGGCGGGTCCACCCGCCCGCCCCCGGGATCCCTTGGATCAGTTGTAGGCGGTCTCGCCGTGGGCCGAGATGTCCAGGCCCTCGCGCTCTTCCTCTTCCTTCACGCGCAGCCCGACGACCAGGTCGGCGATCTTGAAGGAGACGAACGCGACCACCGCGGTCCAGACCACCGTGAGGCCGACAGCCTTGGCCTGCACCAGGACCTGCGCGGCGATCGAGTAGTCCGCCGGCTTCACCATCGCCGCCGTGACCCAGTCGGCCACGTAGCCGGGGCCGCCGAGGTCGGGCGAGTTGAAGACGCCCGTGAGGAGCGCGCCCAGGATCCCGCCGACGGCGTGCACGCCGAAGACGTCCAGCGAGTCGTCCGCCTTCAGCATCTTCTTCAGGCTCGACACGCCCCACAGGCACACGGGGCCGGCGATGAGGCCGATGGCGAAGGCGCCCGGGATGCCGACGTTGCCGGCGGCCGGGGTGATCGCCACGAGGCCGGCCACGGCGCCGGAAGCGGCGCCCAGCATCGAGGGCTTGCCCTTGAACATCCACTCGAAGAAGGTCCAGGAGAGCACCGCGCACGCCGCCGCGAGGAACGTGTTCATGAACGCGAGGACGGCGAAGCTGTTCGCCTCGAGGGCGCTGCCGGCGTTGAAGCCGAACCAGCCGAACCACAGGAGCGAAGCGCCGATCATGGTCATGGGCAGGTTGTGCGGCGTCATCTTCTCCTTGCCGAAGCCGATGCGCTTGCCCACGAGGTAGGCGCCCACCAGGCCCGCGACGCCGGCGTTGATGTGCACCACCGTGCCGCCCGCGAAGTCGAGCGCGCCCCAGCTCCAGATGAGGCCGGCCTTGGAGGTGAGCTCGTCGACGAGCTTGGCGTCCGTGTACGCGTCCGGGCCCATCCAGAACCACACCATGTGCGCGATCGGCGCGTAGGAGAACGTGAACCACAGCACCATGAAGATCAGCACCGCGGAGAACTTCACGCGCTCGGCGAAGGCGCCCAGGATCAGCGCGCAGGTGATGCCGGCGAAGGTGGCCTGGAAGGCGACGAAGAGCAGCTCCGGGATCGGCGTGGCCTTGGAGAAGGTCGCGCCCATGGCGAAGGTGCCGGTGGCGGCGTCGAACGTGCCCTTCAGGAACAGCCGGTCGAAGCCGCCGATGTAGGCGTTGCCCTCGGTGAACGCGAGCGAGTAGCCGTAGACGCACCACAGCACGACGATCAGCGAGAACACGACGAACACCTGCATCAGGACCGACAGCATGTTCTTGGAGCGGACCATGCCTCCGTAGAACAGCGCGAGCGCCGGCACGCTCATCAGCAGCACGAGCGCGGTCGACGTGAGCAGCCACGCGATGTCGCCCTTGTTGGGCGTCGGCGCGGGGGCTGCGGCGGGCGCTGCCGCGGGAGCGGCGGCAGCGGGTGCGGCGGGCGCCGCCGGGGCGGCATCCGCGGGCTTCGCGTCGGCGGGCTTCGCGTCGGCGGGAGCCGCGGCTGCGGCGGGTGCGGCTGCCGGAGCGTCGGCCTTCTTCTCCTGCGCGTGCGCGAGCCCCCCGAAGGCGAGGGCCGCGGTGACCGCGATGAGACTCAGTAGGCGTTTCATGGATGGTTCCCCTTGTGTCCTAGAGTGCTTCCGCGCCGGTCTCGCCGGTGCGGATGCGAACGACCTGCTCGAGTTCGAAGACGAAGATCTTCCCGTCGCCGATCTTCCCGGTGTTGGCGCTCTTCTCGATCGCCTCGATGACCTGGTCGAGGAGCTCGCTCTTGATGGCGGCCTCGATCTTCACCTTCGGCAGGAAGTCGACGACGTACTCGGCGCCACGGTAAAGCTCCGTGTGGCCCTTCTGGCGCCCGAATCCCTTGACCTCGGTGACCGTGATGCCCTGGACGCCGATCGCCGAGAGCGCCTCGCGGACCTCGTCGAGCTTGAACGGCTTGATGATGGCGGTGACTAGTTTCATGTTGTCCTCTTGATGGCTTGTTCGCGCGAACGGCGACGCGGCCGGTCAGAACGTCTTCTTGAGATAGATGACGCCCCTGTCCTTGGCCGTGTTGTAGCCGGTGAGGTCGGTGTAGAAGCCTTCCTTGGCGTTGTTCCCGGAGTAGTAGGCGCCGACTTCCGCGCCCTTCAGCATCCCGTCGGGAATGACGTAGGCGAGGCCCAGCTTCCAGTCTTCGTAGCTGACTTCGCCGGCGCCGCTGCCGTCGTTGTTGACGTCCAGGATCCCGTAGTGCGCGACGATGCTCGCGCCGGAGTCGCCGATCGGGTAGGTGGCGCCGAGGTCGAGGTACCAGGTGCCGTCCGTGCCCTCGCCCGTGGGCTTGGCGCCGAAGTAGTCCTTGAAGTTGTAGCTGAACTTCGCGCTGAGGAACTTCCAGCCGAGGCCGACGTAGCCCTCGAAGGTGTCGGCCTTGGTGATGCCGGGATTGGCCGAGCCCGGGTAGTAGTAGTAGAGGACGCCGACGTCGTAGGTGAAGTCTTCGGCGAAGCCCGCCTTGTAGCCGGCGTAGAAGTCCCATTCCAGGCTCGAGCGCGTGTACGCCCCGAAGTCCTCGAGCCAGCTGATGTTGGTCGCCCAGGTGCCGGCGTAGAAGCCGCTCGAGTGGGCGTAGTCGAATCCGCCCTGGATCGCCGGCTTGCCGGCCGTTTGCGCGATGCCCCGGAAGAGGTACTCGCTGTACAGGCCGACGTTGCCCGTCAGCGTGTGCTCGGGCGTGGCCGGCGCGGCGGCGGGTGCCTGGGCGTGGGCGACCGAGGCGGCAAGCGCGGCGCTCGTGATCCCGGCGAGAAGAATGGCTTTGGAGGCGTTTCGCATGTTGGTATCCTTCGTGGGGTTGAAATGAAAAGGCATCGGGTGGTCTTTAGCAGGGAGCGTGCCATCCCGAGTTGCGCTTCAACCCATTGTTCTTGAAGGTTTTGTTACAGCCGCTTTGGCGCGCTGCACCAACCTGGCACCGTCTTTGCCCATGACGCACCGGCGTGGTGCGCGGCGCCGGGCGGTCAACCGAGTCCCTCCGCAGGGAATTGAAATGAGAGAAAAGCTGCTGGGCGAAATCGCCGCCCGCCTCGCCGAAGCCGCCGCCTCCAACCCGGCCCGTGACTTCGAGAAGAACGCGAAAGCCGTACTGGCCGCGGGCTTCGCGAAACTCGACCTGGTCACGCGGGAGGAATTCGACGTCCAGTCGGAAGTCCTCGCCCGGGCGCGGATCCGCGTCGCGGAGCTGGAAGCGAAGGTCGCCGCGCTCGAGGCGCGGCTCATTGCCAACAAATAGAGGGAAGCGCGCGACCCCCGCCCGCTTCCGGGCAGGGGGTTCGCTTGTCGCTCGCCGTCGTCCTCAACCGCGTTCCGACGAGAGTGCGCCATTGGCGGATAGCCGCCATTGGCGTATAGTTTGCATGCGGTCCGTCGTGTTCCTCGAGACGCCCGTCTTCACGCGGCGGATCCGGGAACTGGTCGACGATGAGGACTACCGGCGGCTCCTGATCGCGGATCTTCATGCTCCTCGTTTATGCGAAGAACGAGCGCGACGACCTGAGCGGGGAGCAACTGAAGATGCTGCGCACGCTAGTGAGACAGGAATTCGACTGATGGACCCGAAGCTCTTCGAGGAACTGACCCGGAGCATCCGGCAGGCGGGCGCCATCGCACGCGGCGAGAAGAAGCCCGCGCGCAGGCATGAGCTCACGCCCTCCCGGATCCTGGCCGTGCGCGAGCGGTCGGGGTTGTCGCAGTCACAATTTGCCCGGCTGCTCAATGTGAGCGTGAAAACACTGCAGAACTGGGAGCAGGCACGGCGCGAGCCGACGGGGCCTGCGAAGGCACTGCTGCGAATCGTGGAGAGGGAACCCGCGGCGGCCCTGCGGGCACTCCAGGCGGACTCTGCCTGAGGCCCGTCAACGGGACGCCGCGGCCGGCCGTTCAATCGAGACAAGCAGTGATTTCGGGCGACACCGCCCGCTTCCGGGCAGGGGGTTCGCTTGTCGCTCGCCGTCGTCCTCACCCGCGGCCTCGCGGGAATGCACTCGCCGCTGGTTCGCGTGGAAGTCCACGTGGGCGGCGGGCTGCCCGGCTTCCACGTCGTGGGGCTGCCGGAAACCGAAGTGAAGGAAGCGCGCGACCGCGTGCGCGCGGCGCTTGCCACCGCGCGCTTCGAATTCCCGCAGAGCCGCGTTATCGTGAATCTCGCGCCCGCTGACCTCCCCAAGGAAAGCGGCCGCTTCGACCTGCCCATCGCGCTGGGCATCCTCGCCGCGACGCGCCAGGTGCCCGCGGGGCCGCTCGAGGGCCTGGAGTTCGCGGGAGAGCTCGCCCTCTCCGGGGAGCTGTGTCCCATCCGCGGCGCGCTGGCCATGACGCTGGCCGCGCATCGCGACGGGCGCGCCTTCGTGCTGCCGGAAGCCTCCGCAAGGGAAGCGGCGCTGGTCCCGGGCGCGATCGTGCACCCGGCGAAGTCGCTCCTCGAGGTATGCGCGCACCTCGCGGGACGGGAGCGCCTCGTGCGCGTGGAAGGGGTGGCGCGCGCAAATGGCGCCGAGTGGCCGGATCTCGCGGACGTGAAGGGCCAGGCGCAGGCGCGGCGCGCGCTGGAGATCGCGGCGGCCGGCGGGCATTCGCTGCTCTTCACCGGCCCGCCCGGCACCGGCAAGACGATGCTCGCGCAGCGCTTCCCCGGGATCCTGCCGCCGATGTCGCAGGAGGAGGCGCTCGAGTCCGCGGCGCTGCAAAGCCTTTCGACGCGCGGCTTTTCGGCGGAGCGATTCGGCGTGCGGCCCTGGCGCTCGCCGCACCACACCGCCTCGGCAGTGGCGCTGGTAGGCGGCGGCTCGCCGCCGAGGCCGGGCGAGATTTCGCTCGCGCACCACGGCGTCCTGTTTCTCGATGAATTGCCGGAGTTCGACCGCCGAGTGCTGGAGGTTTTGCGCGAGCCCCTGGAAAGCGGGCGCATCACGATCTCGCGCGCCGCGCAGCAGGCGGATTTCCCGGCGCGCTTCCAGCTCGTGGCGGCAATGAATCCCTGTCCGTGTGGCCTCCTGGGGCATCGAAGCGGGCATTGCCGTTGCACGCCGGACCAGATACTCCGTTACCACGGCCGCATATCCGGTGCGCTGCTGGATCGCCTCGACCTGCACGTCGAGATGCCGGCGCTCAGCCGGGAGGAACTCGATCGGGCTCCACAAGGAGAATTGTCACGAGCAGTTCGCGGCCGCGTGGAGCGGACTCGCGCCATCCAGCTGGAGCGCCAGGGCAAGCCGAATTCCCAGCTCGACGGCCACGAGATCGAGCGGCATGCGAAGCTGGAAACGCCGGCGCGCCGGCTGCTCTTGGAGGCGGCTTCGCAACTGGAGCTTTCCGGACGTGCCTATCACCGCGTGCTCAAGGTCGCGCGGTCAGTGGCGGACCTCGCGCAATCACCCGATTTGAAGTGCGCTCACGTCGCGGAAGCGCTCCATTTCCGTCCGACGCACAAAGCCCTCGGGGCGGGATCCACCTGAGCGACGCGGTCGTCGACCACCCGCTGCCCACTGGAAGCTGCGCCGACATGGCTTCTCGATCGCTGCAGGCAAGTTCTGCGTCCACGACCGTCGCGGCACCGCACGAACAATTGACATCTTTCGCGGGCCTAATTTAAGTTACGGCCTGATCGACGCATCGATAACGCCCGCTTCGAAGACTATCTGGGAGACCCATGAGAGCACTCGTCCGGCTGTTCGGCGCAAGCCTTGCCTTGACCTTGCTTTGCGCCACCGTCGCCCATGCGAAGCCTGTCGCCATTACATGTCCGTTATGGAAGAGCGGCATTGGCCGCAGCGGCGATCCGGGTGTCGCCGCCTACCTCGGGCTCCATGACGTCTTCAAGAACGCGCCACAGTGCCTTCCGGTCTCCGTGGGCGACTGCGTCATCAATTCGCCACATTCGACTCAGTACACGTGTCTTGGCTTCACGTCCGGCAACTGCAGCTGCAGTCAAATACCCTGCACCGCGAGAGCGGAGGGAACCTCCGAGACCACCGGCATTGGACTGGTCTACCTTGGCCCCCTTGGCAACCAGACGGTCCATTGCGGGTACCACGTCAACGACGGCACGCCCGATCCGCCCAAGAACAATGGGGACCCGAAGGATAAGGACTGCAAGGTCAATTGCGGCAACCCCGTCAATACGGGAACCGGGGGCAAGTACCAGCGCGAAGTGGACTTCGCGAGGCCCTATGACGGTGGCCTCGAGTTCGTGCGGCACTACAACTCCGGTGCGCGAGGGGCGACATCGTCGGCCGGTGCGAACTGGCAGCACAACTGGGCACTTCGGATCGAGAAGCTGATTCCTGCGGAAGTCTATGCAACACGCCCAGATGGCGTGAGGCGGACCTTCGTCGCGAATGGCAGCGGCGGCTGGGTCGGGGAGGCGGACACGCCGGATGTCCTCGTGCAGACGGCAGGCGGCTGGACGCTCACAACGAGGAACAACGAGGTTGAGACCTACGACTCGGAGGGCCGAATTCTCTCCTCGGTGGACACGATGGGCCGCACGACGACATTCGCCTACAGCGATGGGACGGCGGCGACCGCGACGATCGAGGGAACGAGCATTCCGCTCTCTGAAGGGATCTTGATCCGAGTGACCGACTTCAAGGGTCGGTCGATGTCCTTCGGCTACAACGCGAGCGGGTATCTCGTGCGCATGACGGACCCGACTGGTTCGAATTTCCTCTACCAATTCGACATTGCCAAGGGGAATCTCGTCGCCGTCACCTACCCGGACGACCGCACCCGCACGTACCACTACAACGAGGCCGTTCACAACGGCGGCACCTCGCAGCCCTTTGCTCTCACGGGGATTACCGATGAGAACGGGGCCCGGTACGCGACCTACCAGTACGACAGTTCCGGGCGAGTTACGCGCTCGGAGCACGCCGCGGGCGCGGACGGTTACAGCTTCACCTACGGGACTTCCGGCGTCTCCAGCTATGTCGATCCGCTGGGCACGACCCGGACGACTGGACACAGCGTGGTCCTGGGCGTTGCGAAGCGTGCGACCACGACCCAGCCCTGCCCCGGGTGCGGCCCAAGTGTCACGAACACGAGGGCTTTCGACGCGAATGGCAATCTTGCGAGCGACAAGGACTTCAACGGAAACTTGACCTGTTTCGGCTACGACCTTTCGCGGAACCTCGAGACGAGCCGCGTTGAGGGTCTTTCCGGCACAGGAACCTGCGCCGCGCAGGTGACGACCTCCTCCACACGAAAGTTCTCGACCGAATGGCACCCGCAATGGCGCATTCCCAAGCGCATCGCGGAGCCCCTGAGAATCACGACCTTCGGATATCACGGCGAGTCGGGCGTCTCCTGTGCCGTCGCTGGCGCGAGCACGGCGCTCCTTTGTTCTCGAACGGTCCAGGCAACTACTGATGCCGACGGGTCGGCCGGGTTTGGCGCGACCGTCGATGGCGCTTCGCGGACGTGGAGCTACTCCTACAACGCCAACGGACAGGTGCTCACCATCGACGGTCCGCGCACCGACGTCGCGGACCTGACCACCTACGCCTACTACGCCGCGGACGATCCGGGCGGGAACTACCGGGCCGGCGACCTCGCCTCCATCTCCAACGCGCTGGGGCAGGCCACAGCGTTCCCGAGTTACGACGGCGCGGGCAGGCTCGGGCGCATGGTCGATGCGAATGGCCTGGAGACGCTCCTCGACTACTGGCCCCGGGGCTGGCTCAAGAGCCGCATGGTCGGAAATGCAGCCACGGGCTTCGAGACCACCTCCTACGAGTACGACTTCACCGGCCAGCTCAAGACGGTGACGATGCCCGATGGGAGTTTCGTGGCCTACGGCTACGACGACGCGCACCGCCTGGTGTCGATCGAGGACGGCCTGGGCAACCGCATCGCGTACACGCTCGATGCGGCCGGAAACCGCATCGCCGAGGAAACCTATGACCCGGCCGACACGCTCGTCCGGGCCCATTCGCGCGTTTACGACGCCCTGAGCCGCCTTTCGCAGGACATCGGCGGCACCCAGCCGGCCTTGCAGGTCACGACGAGCGGATACGACGCCAACGGCAACGTGGTCTCCACGCTCGATCCGCTGGGTCGCACCTCCACGCAGCTCTTCGATGCCCGGAATCGGCTGACGGAGGCTCGCGACCCCGTCAACGGCGCGGCCTCGCCCACCCTGTACGGCTACGACGCCCGGGACCAGCTCACCCTGGTGACGGACCCCAAGGGCTTGTCCACCTCGTACGCGATGAACGGGCATGGCGAGCTCTTGGCGCAGTCGAGCCCGGATACCGGAGTGACGGGGTTCGCGTATGACCCGGCCTCGAACCTCAAGTCCAGGCTCGACGCCCGCGGGATCACGGCGAACTACGCCTACGATGCCTTGAGCCGCATCACGCAGATCGCCTACCCCGATGAAACGGTGACCTATGCCTATGACGGGTGCGCGAACGGAATCGGGCGGTTGTGCTCGGTCTCGGACAGGACGGGCACGACCTCCTGGTCCTACGACATCAAGGGTCGCGTCGTGGCGAAGACCCAGGCGGTGGGAGCCCTCTCCCAGACCGTGAGTTACGGCTACAACGCCGCCGGGCAGCTAACCTCGCTGACCACCCCGAGCGGCCAGCTCGTGCAATACGCCTACGACAACAACCGGCCGGTGTCGGTGACGGTGAACGGCGCCACGGTGCTCGACCAGGTGTTTTACGAGCCCTTCGGGCCCAATGGCGGTTGGCGCTGGGGCAATTCCACTCCGCTGGGGCCCAACCTCCATGTCCGCCAGTTCGACGCGGACTTCCGCGCCACGAGCATCGCCTCCGGCCTGCCCCTGGCGGGCGGCGCGAGCGCGATCGCGAAGTCCTACGCCTGGGACGCGGCGAGCCGGATCACGTCGATCGAGGACATCGCGAACGCGGCGCTGTCTGCGACCTACGGCTACGACGACCTCGACCGGCTGACCTCGGCGGCCACGGGCTCGAGCAGCTGGGGCTACGGCTATGACGGCGTGGGTAACCGCTTGAGCAGCACCAATGGGGCGGCGAGCACGAGCTACACCTACGCGCCCGGCAGCCACCGCCTGCAGTCGCTCGGCGGCGCCCAGGTGAAGGCCTACACCTTCGATGCCGCTGGCAACATGACTTCCGACGGCATCGCCACCTGGACGTACGGCGGAAGCGGCCGGCCGACCCAGGTGCAGGCGGGGGCGGCCCTCACCACCTTCGCCATCAATGCCCTGGGGCAGCGCGTGCGCAAGGCCACGGGCGCGAACGCTACGCGCTTCGTCCATGACGAGGCCGGGCGGCTGATCGGCGAGTACGACGATGCCGGCTCGCTCCTGGCCGAGACGATCTGGCTCGAGGACCTGCCGGTGGCCATGGTGAAGTCCCAGTCTGCCGCCCCGCCCGAGCAGACGATCGACAACGGCGCGAGCGGCTTCGCGACTACGGGAACCTGGGCCCCTTCCACGGCGGTGACGGGCCACCTGGGACCGAATTACCTCACCCACGCCCCGGGCGCCGATGCGGTCGGCGCCGTCATCGTGGATAACGCCGACGCAGGGTTCTCGGTGACGGGCTCGTGGAACGCCTCCACGTCGGTGCCGGGTTATCTGGGCGCGAACTACCGCACCCACGAGGCGAACGGGCCGGCGCCCTCGGCGGCGGTGGTGGACAACACCGACGCGGGCGCGAGTGCGTCGGGGACATGGCCGGTGAGCACAGGTGCTCCCGGCTATCTCGGGTCCAACTACGCCACGCACGCCGCGGGAGCCGGGGCCAACGCCTTTTCCTGGACGCTGACGGTCGTCACGGCGGGGAGCTACCAGGTCTTCGCTCGCTGGACGGCGGGAACGAACCGGGCCACCAACGCCACCTACACGATCACCACGGCTTCGGGAAGCCAGGCGGTGACTGCGAATCAGCAGGCCAACGGCGGCGCCTGGCAACTCCTGGGCACCTTCCCGTTGGCCGCGGGAAGCACCACGATCACGCTCACGGACCAGGCAAACGGCTACGTCATCGCCGACGCCGTGATGATCGCGCCGGAGGGCGCGCCGCCCAGCACGGCCACCTGGCAGGCCACGCTCCCCTCGGCCGGCAACTGGCGCCTCTATGCCCGCTGGCCGGCCCACCCCAACCGGGCGAGCAATGCCGTCTTCCGAGTGCACACGCCCGCCGGCACGGTGCCGGTCACGGTGAACCACCAGGCCAACGGCGGCGCCTGGCAGCTCCTGGGGACCTACGCGTTCGATGCCGGGCCGAATACCGTGAGCCTGGACGACCGTGCCGACGGCTACGTGATCGCCGACGCCGTGAAGTTCGAGCCCGAGGGCGCCCCTGCGGAGAGCGCTACCTGGACCCCGGCCATCACTGCCGCGGCCCGCTACGACGTGTACGCGCGCTGGACGGCGCTATCGAACCGCAGCGCAGCCGCGCGCTACGTGGCCTTCCACCAGGACGGGGAGAGCGTGGTCACGCAGAATCAGCAGGCCGATGGCGGCACCTGGAACCTCCTGGGCACCTGGACCTTCGCCCCGGGCCAGGGCGTGCGGCTGGAGGCGAGCGAAGGGGGCTACGTGATCGCCGACGCCTTGCGATTCGTGCCGGCGGCCGGGCAGCCGTCCTCCGGCGGGCTCTACTACGTGCACCCGGACCACCTGGGCACACCGCGGGCGATCACCCGGCCGGACGACAATGCGCTAGTCTGGGCCTGGCCCAACACGGATCCCTTCGGTGGCAATGCGCCGCAGGAGGATCCGTCCGGGCTGGGGGTGTTCGCCTTCAACCTGCGGTTCCCCGGTCAATACTTCGATGCCGAGACCGGAACGCACTACAACATGGCGCGCGATTACGATCCCGCCGTTGGGCGATATGTGCAGAGCGATCCGATTGGGCTGAGAGGCGGTATCAATACGTACGGGTATGTTGGAGGCAACCCGGTCAAATGGATTGACCCAAAGGGCCTGCTTGTAGACAACAGGAAGCCTCCTGGTGTTGGACTTGGTGGCAATCAGCGTGACTGCCCATATGTCTATCATCTCGAGCTTGTCAGGAAACCGAACTGGTTTGTTGAAGAGGTCACTGTTCAGTGCTTCTTCTACTGTGGCCCGTCCGATAACTGCCCAGCCAATCCTAAGGATTGGGTGAGGTCGAAGATCTTCTACGATGTCATTCGACTTCGGTTCTGGCCTGGCAATCCGTGCCCGCCGAGTTGGTCTTTTGACATGTGAGATCCCCATGCTCTCGTTCACAATCACTACCGCTGCAGATCACCTGATTCGAGCCGCATTGAGCAATACGAGAGTCCGGGATCCCGCTATTTATCTTCTTGAGGCGAGCGAGGAGGTCAAGGTATCCCCGGAATTGGGAAAGGCTATCGTGGATGGTGCCGACGAGTCGCGAATTAAGGAAATGGCCAAGGCTGAGCTTCCAGACGACTTCTTGAGTCGGCCTAGGCATCTCGTTCCAGCGATATACCCACGTAGTCAGTTTCCGAGGAGATATGTCGTTACTTTGGATGGCATTCCCTTCGTTGTTCCACCGAATCTGGCGAAGAAGCTAAGTGGCGGAACGCTTGACGTCGCAGAGCGCGGGTTAGTCGTAAAGAACGCGGCCGGCGACGTTGTTATGCCGCAGTAAGACCGCTCAGTCACGTGGCTTGCAAGGTGAGGCTGACCTGCTTGGGTATTTTTGGGCCATTCACTACCAAGCGGTAGATTCAAATGAGGCGCTTCGATTTCTCGGACCACATTGACCGCTAGTTTTCGGCGTTCATTTCCCAAGATTGCGCGCGTACTCCTCTGGCTGGAATTCCCCCGATTTCCCGGACGCTCGCTGTAGGGTGAGGAGGCTCACGGGAAGAAGCCAATGAGCCCGGTATTAGGGCGGACAGGCTGGCCGCAAAGGGGGGTGCATTTGGGCTCGGGCCGCTACGTGGCCGAAGTGTCCGGGTCACAGCCCAGGAAGGCGGCCACGGCTTTCTGAGCATGGGCGGTGGGTTTCGTGAGGCCCTTTTCCCAATTCGCCACAGTCCATTCGCTGACCATAAGGCACTTTCCCGCCTGCCACTGGGTGAGCCCGAGCTCCAGCCGCCTCCTACGAATGTGCTCCCCGAGGGATCTCGGCGCAAAGTCGAAATTCATTTCGTTTCAGGCACTTGAGCGTGATCCGCAGGAATGGCAAAAAGGCAACGCCTCCCTGCCCCTGCGGTTACCTCGGTCATTTCTCGGCGCGGTGCGCCTGCACACCGGACAGGATCGCCAACTATCGCAGCCGCATTTCGGGGCCGCTTCTCGACCGCATCGACCTCCAGGTGGAGGTGCCGGCGCTTCGCGAGATCGACCTGACGCAAGCGCCCGCCGGAGAGGCTTCGTCATCGGTGCGGCGGCGCGTCGAGGCCGCGCGGGCTCGCCAGATCGAGCGTCAGTCCCGGGCCAATGCTCTCCTCTCCGGCGGGGAGGTGGAGCGCTGGTGCGCCCCCGACGCGGCGGCCCGGAATCTCATGCGGGATGCCGTCTCGCGTCTTTCGCTCTCCGCGCGCTCGTTCCATCGCGTGCTCAAGGTCGCGCGCACGATCGCCGACCTCGCGGGCCGGCCTGGAGTGGGGGCAGGGGACGTGGCGGAGGCGCTCGCCTATCGCAGCGCCGACCGCGGGACGGGGCGATGACGATGCCGCGCGCCGCCTGCGCCCCTTCGCGGCGCCCATGAAATGAAGAAGCCCCGCGAATGCGGGGCTTCTGCTTCCAGGTATGCGCGGCGGGCGGGCAATGCCGCTTGCGCGATCCCGCCAGCCGGCATCGTTCAGCGCGGAGTGATCTTCCCGTTGTCGTCGGAGACGACGACCTCGACGCGACGGTTCATCTGCCTTCCCGCCGCCGTGTCGTTTCCGGCGACCGGGTAGGACCTGCCGTACCCGTGCGAGGAAATGCGATCCGCGCCCATGCCCATGTCCAGCAGGGCGGTGCGCACCGAGTCGGCGCGCCGTTCGGAAAGCCGCTGGTTGTGGCCGTCGCTTCCCGTGCTGTCGGTGAAGCCCTCGATCATCACGGTGCGCTGCGGGTATTCCTTGAAGAACTCCGCCAGCCGCTGCACGTTGCGCACGCCGCCCGACTTGAGCTGCGCCTCGTCCGTGTCGAAGAGCACGTCGCCGAGCGTGACGACCATCCCGCGCTCGGTCTGCTTCGCTTCCATTTCGCGAAGTCGCGCTTCGAGCTGGGTCGCGCGGCCTTGCGCGGCCTCGGCCTGCCGGCGGGCGTCGTCGGCGTTCAGCGTCGCGGCGTTCGCCGCGTGCCTTTCCTCCATGGCCTGCCGCTGTGCGGCTTCGGCGTTGCGCTGGGACGCTTCCGAGTCGCGCTGCGACGCTTCGGCGCTGCGCCGGGACTGCGCCGAGTCGCGCTGGGAGGCGCGCGCGCTGCGCTGGGAAGCCTCCGATTCGCGCCGCGACTGCTCGGCGCTGCGCTGTGCCGCCTCGGACTGCTGCTGCGCGTACCGCGCATTGCGCTGGGCGGCCTCCGCCTCGCGGGTTCGCGCCTCGAGGCGGACGGCATCGCGCTCCGCCGCGGCGTTGGACACCGCTCGCTCCGCGGCGCGCTGATCGGCCGTTTCACGGGCGATGGCAACCTGCTGCTTCGCGACATAGGCCAGATGGTCGACCTGGCCCTTGCTTTCGTCCTTGGCCCAGGCCGCGTTGGCCTTGTCCAGGGAGTTGCCGGCCTGGCTGAGCTCGCCGGCGGCCAGCGTGGTGACTTGCGGGCTGGACTGCGCGCTGCGGTAGTCGCTGCGCGCCTCCTCCAGCATGGAGTTGTTGGCGGGCAGCGAACTGCAGCCGGCCAGCACGGCGGCGGCGATCAGCGTGAGCGGGAAAAGGCGGGGGATCTTCATGGTCGGTTCCTCGATTCGCGTCTACTTGTTCTTGCGGTCGATCTCTTCGCGCAGCACGCGAATGTCGTCGTTCAGGACGGCCACGGCCTTCCGGGCCTTTGCCGACTCCGCCTTCTTCTCGGCGAGCCTCGCATCCGCCTGGGCCTGCTCGGCGAGGACGCGCGCATCGTCGTAGTCCTCCCGGGCCATGGCCTTGTTGGCGAGGTCCATCTTGTCCTTCGCGTTCCTCATCTCGACGGGCGCGTACTCCTCGCCGCCCGCGCGGGAGGCGTTGGTGATCGCGGTATTCGAGACGGCGATCTGCTCCGTGGGCTTGGGAACGCTCGCGCAGCCCGCGATGACGACGGCGGCTACGCCGAGCGCGCCGAGCGTTCGATACCAATTGTGGCTGGACATGGGGTGGATCCTCCCGGTGAGCCTGCGTTGGCTTGCGGCGCACCCGGCGTGTGGCACGGGGCGCAGCCCGCGGATTGCGGACATGCAGTTGCGATGCGATGGGTGGAAGGTATCGCGCGGCGGCGGGTGCCGTCGGTCTGCCAGCGCACACAGGCGCAGAGCGAAGAGCGTCTGCTGAACCGGGGCGATTCACGCTCCGTCCCGGTAAACTGGAGCCGTGCGCCCGAAGACCGTCCTAACTTCCTCGTTCGTGGTCGCGGCAGTGGTCGCCGGCGCCCTGCTCCTTGGGCTCGGTACGAGTCGCGTCGGCGTGATGCTCGGCGTCGCCGAGGGCTGCGTTTCCTGCCATGGCGACGTCGCCGGCCTCGAGGGCGCCCACGCCCCGAAGGCGATCGGCTGCGCCTCCTGCCACGCGGGCGAGAAGCGCGCCACCGACAAGGCGACAGCCCACGCGGGCATGGTGCTCATCCCCGGCAACCTCGCCGATGCCTCGAAGACCTGCGGCCAGGCCGGTTGCCACGACTCGATCGTGCCGCGCGTGGAGCGCTCCATCATGACGACCATGGCGGGCGTGATCGCCGTCGATCGCGAGGCGCTTGGCGAACCCGCGATGCCTGACGGAAAGATCCCGCACGCCAACCGGCTGGGCCACGGCGTCGCCGACAGCCACCTTCGCGAGCTGTGCGTCGGCTGCCACCTCGGCCAGGCCAAGCCGGAATGGGGCCCCATCGGCCAGGAATCGCAGGGCGGTGGCTGCAACGCCTGCCACCTCGAGTACGCGCCCGAAACCGCGAAGGCGGTGGCCGCGTACGCGAAGCTTCCGAAGGCCGAACGCAAGGAAATTCCGAAGCTCCACCCCACGCTCACCGTGAACCCCCGCAACGACCACTGC
>CAWGOH010000010.1:0-90827 GCA_963824135.1 uncultured beta proteobacterium
GCGATTGGCTCCAGTCCTCGAGCATCGCGAAGCCCACGGGAACGCCTCCCGCCGCGATGCCGCGGAACCAGGCCTCCGGGTGGAAGTGCGCCTGCGCGATGGACACGGCGTTGGAGGCGACGAAGCCCTCCTGCGCCGGCGCGACCTTTACGCGCAGGAACTCGCGCAGGTTGTCCTTCGTGATCGCGACGAGCGACACGGAGGACGACCGGTCGGGCGCCGCCGGCTCGGGCATGCTCGCCTCCCCGCGGCCGCCGTCAGGGGACGGTCGCGAACGACTGGCCCCCGCCGTAGCTCGCGAGGTCCGCCAGCTTGCCGCCCTTCGTGACCTTCACCGCGCAGTACTTGAGCTCCGCGATCTTGCCGAAGGGGTCCAGCGCGGGGTTGGTCAGCAGGTTGGCCGCCGCCTCGTAGAAGGCGAAGGGGATGAAGACGCTGCCCCGGGGCGTGCCGTCGTCGGCGCGGGCGCTGAGCGAGATCTCCCCGCGCCGCGAGGCCACCGTGATCACATCGCCGGGGAGCGCGCCCAGGGCGTCGAGGTCGAGCGGGTGCATGGAGACCACCGCGCGCGGCTCGAGGGCGTCGAGCACCGAGGCGCGGCGCGTCATGGAGCCGGTGTGCCAATGCTCGAGCTGGCGGCCGGTGATGAGGACGAAGGGATAGGCGGCGTCGGGCCGCTCGTTGGCCGGGATGAGGTCGGCCGGTACGAATCTCGCCTTCCCGTCCTTCGTCGGGAAGGTGTCGGTGAACACGACGGGCTGGCCGGGATCGTCCTCGGTGCGGCAGGGATAGGTGACGCTCGATTGCGCCTCGAGCCGCTCCCACGAGATGCCGCCGATGGAGTTCATCGCCCCGCGCATCTCCTCGAAGACCTCGGCCACCCCGCTCTCCGGCCCCTCGTAGTTCCAGTCGAGGCCGAGCCGCTTCGCGATTTCCTGCGTGATCCAGAGGTCCTGGCGCGCCTCGCCGGGCATGTCGAGCGCGCGCCGGCCCATCTGCACGATGCGGTCGGTGTTGGTGACGGTGCCCGTCTTTTCCGGCCACGCCGAGGCCGGCAGCACGACGTCCGCCAGGTAGGCCGTCTCGGTGAGGAAGATGTCCTGGACCACGAGGTGCTCGAGCTTCGCCAGGCCCTCGCGGGCGTGGTGCGCGTTGGGGTCCGACATCGCCGGGTTCTCGCCCATCACGTACATCGCCGCGTATCGTCCCGTCGCACGCCGCGTCCATGATCTCGACCACCGTGAGGCCGGGCTTCGTGTCGAGCTTCGCGCCCCAGTACTTCTCGAAGCGCGCGTTGGCCTCCGGGTTGTCCACGCGCTGGTAGTCCGGGAACATCATCGGGATGAGGCCGGCGTCGGACGCTCCCTGCACGTTGTTCTGGCCGCGCAGCGGATGCAGGCCCGTGCCGGGCCGCCCGATCTGCCCGGTCATGAGGGTGAGCGCGATGAGGCAGCGCGCGTTGTCCGTGCCGTGCACGTGCTGGGAGATGCCCATGCCCCACAGGATCATCGAGCCCTTCGAGGTCGCGTAGGCCCGCGCCACCTCGCGGATCGATTCCGCGGGGATGCCGCACAGGGGCCCCATCGCCTCGGGGCTGAAGCCCTTCGCGTTCTCCTTCAGCGCCTCGAACCCCACCGTGCGCGTGCGGATGAACTCCGGATCGACGAGGTTCTCCTCGAGGATCGTGAAGATCATCGCGTTGAGGAGCGCCACGTCCATGTCCGGCTTGAACTGCAGGACCCGCCAGGCGTGGCGCGCGATGTCGGTGCGGCGCGGATCCGCGAGCACCAGCTTCGCGCCGCGCTTCACCGCGTTCTTGATCCAGGTCGCCGCCACCGGGTGGTTCGAGGTCGGGTTCGAGCCGATGAGGAAGATGAGATCCGCCTTGCCCACGTCGGATACCTGGTTCGAGACCGCGCCCGAGCCGATGCCCTCGAGGAGCGCCGCCACGCTCGAGGCGTGGCACAGGCGCGTGCAGTGGTCGACGTTGTTGGAGCCGAACCCGGTGCGCACCAGCTTCTGGAAGAGGTAGGCCTCCTCGTTCGAGCCCTTGGCGCTGCCGAATCCCGCGAGCGCCGTGCCGCCGTGCGCGTCGCGCACCTTGCGCAGCCCGCCGGCGGCCAGCTCGAGCGCCTCTTCCCAGGTCGCCTCGCGGAAGACCTCGCTCCAGCGCGTGGGATCGACCGTGAACTCGGCGTGCTTGGGCGCGCCGGCCTTGCGCACGAGCGGCTTCGTGAGGCGGTGCGGATGATGGGCGTAGTCGAAGCCGAAGCGGCCCTTCACGCACAGGCGGTCGTGGTTCGCGGGGCCGTCGATGCCCTCGACCCGGACGATCGTGTTGTCCTTCACGTGGTAGGTGAGCCGGCAGCCCACGCCGCAGAACGGGCAGACGGAGTCGACGGTCTTGTCGGCCTTCACCGCGTACGCGCCCTTGGCCGGCGCGAGCGCACCCGTGGGGCAGGCCTGCACGCACTCGCCGCAGGCCACGCAGGTGGACTCGCCCATCGGGTCATCGAAGTCGAAGGTGACCATCGCTGAAGAGCCGCGCCAGGAATAGCCGATCACGTCGTTCACCTGCTCCTCGCGGCAGGCCCTGACGCAGCGCGTGCACTGGATGCAGGCATCGAGGTTCACCGCCATGGCGGGGTGCGAGACGTCCGCGCGAGGCTGCGCGCGCGCCTCGAACCGGGGCTTGCCCACGCCGAGCTTGCCGCTCCAGTGGCGCAGCTCGTTCATCCCGGGCTTCAGGTCCGCCGCCGGCGCGTCGGCCTGCAGCAGCTCGAGCACCATCTTCTGCGAATGCACCGCGCGCGCGCTGACGCTGGAGACCTCCATGTCCTTGGCCGGGCTGCGGCAGCACGAGGGCGCGAGCACGCGCTCGCCCTTGATCTCCACCATGCAGGCGCGGCAGTTGCCGTCGGGGCGCAGGCCTTCCTTGTAGCAAAGGTGCGGGATCTCCACGCCGTGGCGCTTCGCGGCCTGGATGATCGTCTCGCCCGCGAGCGCGGAGACCGTCTCGCCGTTCAGCTTGAACTCGATCGTTTCGGCCTTCGCCACGGGTTCGTTCATCGCGTTCATTTGGCAGTACCCCTTTGGAACACGGATGAACACGGATAAAGGCGGATGAACACGGATGAATGCAGGGCTTGATGCCGCGTCGAAAGGATCGACCATCGCGCCCAGAAGAGTCACTTCAATCAAACATCCGTGTTCATCCGTGTTCATCCGTGTCCCCGTCTTTGGGTCATTCCGCTCGCAAGCGCATCAAATCTCGTCCGGGAAATGCTTGATCACGCAGCGGATCGGGATTCGGCGCCGCCTGGCCGAGGCCGCAGATCGAGGCGTCGGCCATGGCCTGCGAGAGCTCCTCGAGCAGCGCCGCGTCCCACTTCGGCGCCTCCATGAGCCTCGCCGCCTTCGCGGTGCCCACGCGGCAGGGCGTGCACTGGCCGCAGGACTCGTCCTCGAAGAACCGCATCATGTTGAGGGCCGCGTCGCGCGCCTTGTCGTGCTGCGACAGGACGATCACCGCCGCCGAGCCGATGAAGCAGCCGTGCGGCTGCAGCGTGTCGAAGTCGAGGGGGATGTCGCCCATCGAGGCGGGCAGGATCCCGCCGGAGGCGCCGCCCGGCAGGTAGGCGTAGAACTCGTGGCCCTCCTGCATGCCGCCGCAGTGCTCGTCGATGAGCTCCCTCGCCGTGATGCCGGCGGGCGCCACGTGCACGCCCGGCCTCTTCACGCGGCCCGAGACCGAGAAGGAGCGCAGCCCCTTGCGCCCGTTGCGGCCGTGGGAGGCGAACCAGCCCGCGCCCTTCTCCAGGATCTCGCGCACCCAGAAGAGCGTCTCGAAGTTGTGCTCGAGCGTCGGGCGGCCGAAGACGCCGACCTGCGCGACGTACGGCGGGCGCAGCCGCGGCATGCCGCGCCTGCCCTCGATGGACTCGATCATCGCCGACTCCTCGCCGCAGATGTAGGCGCCGGCGCCGCGGCGAAGCTGGATCTCGGGAAGCGGCCCCGGCGGGTCGGCCTCGAGCGCCGCGATCTCCTTCTCGAGCGCCTCGCGGCAGGCGTGGTATTCGTCCCGCAGGTAGATCCAGATCCTCTCGATGCCCACCGCCCAGGCGGCCACGAGCATGCCCTCGAGGAAGCGGTGCGGGTCGCGCTCGAGGTAATGGCGGTCCTTGAAGGTGCCCGGCTCGCCCTCGTCGATGTTCACGGCCATGTAGCGCGGGCCCGGCTCGGCGCGCACGATCCGCCACTTGCGGCCCGTGGGGAAGCCCGCGCCGCCCAGCCCGCGCAGCCCCGCGTCCTCCATCGTCTTCAGGACCGCCTCGAGGTCGCGCTTGCCGGCGAGGCACCCGGCCCAGAGCGCGTAACCGCCGGCCTCGCGGTAGTCCGCGTAGCCGATGTGGGCATTGCGCGGCGCCTTCGTGACGCCCTCCTTCACCACCGTGGCGACCTTCTCGGCCGTCGCGTGGCCGAAGGCGTTGTGGCCCACGCAGACGGCGGGCGCCTCGGCGCAGCGCCCGATGCAGGGCGCGGCCAGCACGCGCACGTTCGGCCCCAGGGTGGACTTGAGCCGCTCGAGCAGCCCTTCCGCACCCGCCATGCGGCAGGAGAGGGTGTCGCACACGCGCACGGTGAGGTTCGGCGGCGAGGCCTCGCCCTCCTTCACCACGTCGAAGTGGTGGTAGAAGGTCGCGACCTCGAAGACCTCGGCCTGGGAGAGCTTCATCGCCTCGGCGAGGGCCGCGAGGTGCGCGGCCGGGAGGCTGCCGAAGCGGTCCTGCACCCTGTGCAGGTTCTCGATGAGGTACTCCGGGGCGCGCGGCGCCTCGCCCAGCAGCGCGGCGATCTCCTCGCGGGCCGCGGCGTCGACCGTGCGGCCCTTTTGCGTCGGGCGGGCCTTGCGGATCTTGGAGAGCGGAATGGCGACGCGGTCGTTCATGGCGGACCCTGGGCTTGACGGTCACGGGGCCGGCTTGGCTGGCGGCCCGGAAGGGATTCCCTCGCTTGGGCGCAAGGGCTTCGGAATCAGGCCATTAGACTACTCAACTCGGGCATCGTTTGGGCTTGACCCGAGTCAAGCGGCGCCGGGCGCCGGGGCGCGCGCGCCTCGGCGGAGGGAGGCCCCTGGAACGGCGCGGCATGGCGTCTCCCGGCGAATCACCCTCATCCCCGGCCCTTCTCCCAAGGGAGAAGGGAGATTTCCGCTTCCCTCTCCCAAGGGAGAAGGGAGATCACCGCTCCCCTCTCCCTTGGGAGAAGGGCTGGGGGTGAGGGTGCTACTTCAGGACCGACTTGAGCAGCTTGCCCATCTCCGCGGGATTGCGCGTCACCTTGATGCCGCACTCCTCCATCACGGCGAGCTTCTCCTGCGCCGTGCCCTTGCCGCCGGAGATGATGGCGCCCGCGTGGCCCATGCGCTTGCCCGGGGGCGCGGTGACGCCGGCGATGAAGCCCACGACGGGCTTCTTCATGTTGTCCTTGATCCAGCGCGCGCAGGTCTCCTCGTCGGAGCCGCCGATCTCGCCGATCATGATGACCGCGTCCGTCTCGGGGTCGTCATTGAAGAGCTTGAGCACGTCGATGTGCTTGAGGCCGTTCACCGGGTCGCCGCCGATGCCCACGGCGGAGGACTGGCCCAGCCCGAGCGCGGTGAGCTGCCCCACGGCCTCGTAGGTGAGCGTGCCGGAGCGCGACACCACGCCGATGCGGCCCTTCCTGTGGATGTGGCCGGGCATGATGCCGATCTTGATCTCGTCGGGCGTGATCGTGCCGGGGCAGTTGGGCCCCAGCAGGATGGTCTTCCTGCCCCGCATGCGGTCGCGGGTCCTGATCATGTCGCGCACCGGGATGCCCTCGGTGATGCAGATCACGAGGTCGAGGTCCGCGTCGACCGCCTCGTCGATCGCGGCCGCGGCGAAGGGCGGCGGCACGTAGATGACCGAGACCGTGGCGCCCGTCTGCTTCTTCGCTTCCGCGACGGTGCCGTAGATGGGGATGCCCTCGAAGTCCTCGCCCGCCTTCTTGGGGTTCACGCCGGCCACGAAGCAGTTCTTCCCGTTCGCGTACTCGCGGCACATCTTGGTGTGGAACTGGCCGGTCTTGCCCGTGATGCCCTGCGTGATGACCTTGGTGCCCTTGTCGATGAGGATGCTCATGTCGTTGTCCCTGTCAGCCCTTGGTGGCGGCGACGGCCTTCTGCGCCGCATCGCCCATGTCGGAAGCCGAGATGATCGGCAGCCCCGAGTCGGCGAGGATCTTCTTGCCGATCTCCACGTTGGTGCCCTCCAGGCGCACGACCAGCGGCACCTTGAGGCCCACCTGCCTGGCCGCCGCGACCACGCCGCTCGCGATCGTGTCGCACTTCATGATGCCGCCGAAGATGTTGACGAGGATCGCCTTCACCTTGGGGTTCTTCAGCATGATCTTGAACGCCTCGGTCACCTTCTCCTCCGTGGCGCCGCCGCCCACGTCGAGGAAGTTGGCCGGCGTGGCGCCGTAGAGCTTGATCGTGTCCATGGTCGCCATGGCGAGTCCCGCCCCGTTCACCAGGCAGCCGATGTTGCCGTCGAGCGAGATGTAGGTGAGGTCGAACTTCGACGCCTCGACCTCCGCGGGGTCCTCCTCGTCCAGGTCGCGGTAGGCGACGATGTCGGGGTGGCGGAAGAGCGCGTTGGAATCGAAATTGAGCTTGGCGTCCAGCGCGACCACCTTGCCCTCGCCGGTGACGATGAGCGGGTTCACCTCGGCGAGGGAGCAGTCGCACTCGTCGAAGACCCGGTAGAGGTTCTTCAGCAGGTCGCGCGCCTGCGCGACGGAGCCTTCCGGCACGCCGATCCTGCGCGCGACGTCCTCGGCTTCCGCGTCCTTGAGCCCGGTCTTCGGGTCGATGGCCACGCGGTGGATCTTCTCCGGCGTGTGCGCGGCCACCTCCTCGATGTCCATGCCGCCCTCGCTCGAGGCCATCATCGTGGCGCGCTGCGTCACGCGGTCGACCACGAGGGCCACGTAGAGCTCCTTCCTGATGTCGGCCCCCTCCTCGATGAGGAGGCGGCGCACCTTGCGGCCCTCGGGGCCGGTCTGGTGCGTGACGAGCGTCATGCCGAGGATCTTCCCCGCCAGGTCGCGGACCTCCTCGATCGACTTGGCGACCTTCACGCCGCCGCCCTTGCCGCGGCCGCCGGCGTGGATCTGGGCCTTCACCACCCAGACCTTGCCGCCGAGGGATTCGGCGGCCTTGACCGCCTCGTCGACGGAAAAGGCGGGGATGCCGCGCGGCGTGGGCACGCCGAATTTCCGGAAGATTTCCTTGCCCTGGTATTCGTGGATGTTCATGGTCGTCGGGGGGCGGAGTCGGGGTGGGGAGGAGCCGGTGCATTTTAGCAGCCGGGAGGCGCTGCCCGGCCTTGACGCCGGTCAGCAAACGGCGGGATCGCCCGCTAGTGGTTCTCGGTGGGGCCGGCGCCGTCCTCGGGCGCGGCGCCGCGGTACCACTTGGGGTAGAACCGGGCCACCGCGGGCCCGTGGGCCTCGAGCGCGTGGCAGCGATCGAGCTGCGGGGGCCTCCTGTCCGCGGGGACGAGCCCCTGGCCGGCGAAGGTCTGGAACGCGGCCGTGGCGAGGGAGCCCGCCAGCTCCGTGATGTGCGTGCAGCCGCGAACGCCCCCCAGGAGCTCCTTCACGTGGCGAAGGTAGCCCGGCCCGATGGAAAGGCCGACGAGCCTGCGGTAATCCGGCACGATGCGGTCGCACAGCCCGGTGTAGGGCATGGCGTCGGTGGAAGCCGCGCAATCGACGATGCGCAGGTCCCGGTCCACGGTGATGCGAAGCCACATGTCGTGGACCGCGTCGCCGGGCGCGAGCCGGCGCCCGCCCACCGGGAACTCCACGTCCTTGCGGTCCGTGAGGCGCCCCTCGATGTCGTAGAGGCCGTCCTCGCGCTTGTAGCCGACGATCTCGATCGTGCGCCGGTGCAGGGGCTCTCGCCGCGCCTTGGGATCAGGCAGGGGCATTGCCACCGGCGGCCTTGCGCGCCTGGCGGATGGCCTCGGCGAATTCCTGGCCCGTCTGGTAGCGCAGGGTGAAGTCCTTGGCCAGCGCCTTGTCGATGATCGCGTCGATCCAGGGCGGCAGGGCCGGGTTGTACTGGCGGATGGGCGGGTGCGGGTTGCTCGCGATGGCGAACATGAGCTGCGTCATCGACTCGCCCTCGAAGGGCAGGCGGCCGCAGAGCATCTGGTAGAGCGTGACGCCCAGCGAGAAGAGGTCGGAGCGGCCGTCGATCTTCTTGCCGGCCAGCTGCTCGGGCGACATGTAGGACGGCGTGCCCAGCACCATGCCCGTCTTCGTCTTCGAGGAGTCCGTGATGCGGGCGATCCCGAAGTCCGTGACCTTCGCCGTGTCGCTCTCCGGCTCGTACATGATGTTGGCGGGCTTGATGTCGCGGTGCACCACGCCCATCGTGTGCGCGTAGCCCAGCGCGTCGGCCACCCGCTCGACGATCGAGAGCACCCTGGCGGCGGGAAGCAGGTTGGGCTGCTTCACGTAGGGCACGAGGTCCTTGCCCTTGAGGAACTCCATCGCGATGTAGGCGAGGTCGTGCTCCTCGCCCGCGTCGTAGATGGTGACGATGTTCGGGTGCGTGAGGCGCCCGGCCGTCTCCGCCTCGCGGAAGAAGCGGTCCTTGGCCTCCTGCAGCTCGTCGCCCTCGAACTCGGAGGAAAGCGCCAGCGTCTTGATGGCGACCGTCCGGCCGATCTTGGGATCCTTGCCGAGGTAGACCACGCCCATCGCGCCCTTGCCCAGCTCCTTCTCGACCTGGTAGCGGCCGAGCATGGGCTTCTCCGCGCCGCTGCCCTGGATGGCCATCGTGGCGGCGGTCGAACGCGCCGCGGACGAGCCGCCCAGGATGATGGTCTCGCTCATCGCCTTGTTGCGCTGCATGCGCTCGGCAACGTCCTTGAACTTGGGGTCGACGCGGTGGATGTGGCCGAAGACCGACTCGGCCTTGTTGAACTGCCGCCGGCGCTCGAAGTCGAGGGCGAGGGCGTAGAGGTTCTCGCCCAGCTGCTCGTCGTAGGGGCACTTGCGGAACTTGTCGAAGGCCATGTCGAGCTGGCCCTGCTGCTGGAACGCGAGCCCCAGCATGCGGTTGGACTCGGCGCCCTCGATGTCGGCCTTCTCCTTGCCGCGCTCGGTGACGAGGAAGCGCTTGGTGGTGAGGAGCAGGTGCCCGACCACGAGGAGCGTGGCCGGAAGCATGAGCTGCAGCCACAGGCCCGCGCCCGTCATGAGCCCCAGGTGCGCGCCGAAGAGCGCCACGAGCAGGAGCGCCGTGAGCACGGCGCCCATGCCCGCGCCCAGGCGCGGCAGCACCGCGATGAGGTACGCCGCCACGAGCACGTAGATGGCGAGGGTCGCCCACGCGCCCCAGGTGGGCGCCACGAAGAAGTGCTCCTGCAGCAGCGAGGACACCGAGTGCGCGAGCGTGGTGACCGGGTTCATCTGCGCCGAGATGGGCGTGACCTGGTTGGTGCCGATGCCGGCGGCCACCGCGCCGAGGAGGACGATCTTGTCGGCGTACTTCGCGGCCGGGATCTTGCCGGTGTACACGTCGAAGAACGAGTCCACGGGGAAGGCGGCGCGCCCGTCGCGGTCCTTGTAGAAGTAGGTGAACATGCGCGCCTGCTCGTCGGTGCGCACCAGCTTGTTGCCCAGCGCCACGCTCTCGCCGGCGTTCACCTTGATGTCCTTCGCGCCCAGGTTCAGGCTGCGGGCCGCGACCATCAGGGCGAGCGACGGGAACTGCTGGCCGTAGTAGTCGATGACCAGCGGCTCGTTGCGGATGGCGCCGTCGGCCGGGTCGGGAGACGAGTTGAGGTGGCCCATGGCGGCCACGTTCGCGCCGATCTGCTCGATGGGGGCGCTGAGGGACGCCCCGAAGATGAAGTTATCGCCCCCCTGGGACTTGCCGATGGCGTTCTTCGCCACGTACTCCGGCAGCGGCTTGTCGGGCCTGCCCGGCGGCGGGCCGCCCATCAGCTCGTCGAAGACCAGGGGCACGACGACGTTGCCGGCCTTCTTCACGCTGGCGGCCAGGATCACGTCGTTGTTGAGCGCCACGGAAGCCTGGTGCAGGAGCATGCCGATCTCGGCCACCTCCGCGGGGGGCTGCGCCACCTGCGCGGCGGGAGTGGCCGCGCCGATCGTCCCGACGCCCGGCGCCTCCTGCGGAGCCGATGCCGGGTAGGCCTTGTCGTAGATCTCGAGCATCTGCTGGACGTAGGCGAGGCCCGGGTCGATCTGCGGCTCGAAGTAGAAGATCGTGCTGCCGATCACCTTCGCCTTGGCGGCGGTGAGCTGGTCGATGAGCTTCGCCTGCACCTCGCGCGGCCACGGCCAGCGGCCGATGTTCTCGATCGACTGCTGGTCGATCGCGATCACCGCGATCTTGTCGCTCGGGTTCTTCGAGGTCATCCGGACGCCCAGGTCGTAGGCCCAGCGCTCCATCCCGGGAATCAGGTTCGACATCGAGTTGAAGGCGAGCATGGCGACGGCGATCACCACGCCGAGGAACCAGTCGGCCTTCCAGAATTGGGTCTTCATGGGTTCTCCCTTTTTCTTCCCCGCTACCGGGCGGAACCGCTCCCCGGCGACCGCTGCAAGTGCCGGAATCTTACACGCTGTCGGTGCCGGACGCCTTACCGGGCGCGGGGCCGGCGCCGCGGCGCCTCAGGCGCGCGCGGCGAGCGCCGCGCGGATCGCCTCCACGCGGTCGCGGTTGACGGAAAAGTCGCGTATCCCGAGGCGGGCGGCGCTCTTGGCATGGATCACGCGGGCCGCCCCGTCGAGGGCGAACTCGGCGTCGTCCACGAAGCCCAGGCCCTCGCTCGCGAACTCCACGTGCAGGTAGCCGGGAGCGCGCAGGGCGACGCGCGCGCGCGGCATCGCCGCCACCGCGGCCTCGAGGGCCGCCCAGGCGGCGGCCGGGTCGCCCGCGAAGGCGATGGGCGCCACGTGGTGCGCGGCGTCCTCGCGCGGCACGGTGGACGAGACCCAGTTGGGGCGCCAGTCGCCGGGCGCGAAGCGCCCTCCCGCAAACCCCAGCGTGGCCGGCCGCGTGCCGGAAAAGAGCCCCATCGAAGGTCCCAGGAATGCGGCGGCGGCGCCCGCGACGACGAGGGCCGCGGCGGCGGCGGCAGCCGCGCGGCGCGCCCGCCGCGGGTTCACGGCACCAGGATCGTCGACCCGGTGGTCCTGCGGGCCTCGAGGTCGCGGTGGGCCTGCTCCGCGTCCTTGAGGGCGTACTGCTGGCGCGGGGCGACCTTGATGCGCCCGGCGACGACGTGCTCGAAGAGCTCGGCCGACGGCGGCGAGCAGTTCCTCGCGCTTGCCGATGTGGGTGTCGAGCGTGGGCCGCGTCACGTAGAGCGAGCCCTTCTGCGCGAGGACGCCGAGGTTGAACGCGTCCACGGGGCCGGTGGCGTTGCCGAAGCTCACCATGAGGCCGCGCGGCTGCAGGCAGTCGAGCGACTTCATGAAGGTGTCCTTGCCGATCGAGTCGTAGACCACGGGGACGCCCTTGCCGCCGGTGATCTCCTTCACGCGGGCCAGGAAATCCTCCTTCGTGTAGATGATCGTGTGCGCGGCGCCGTGGCTGCGCGCGACCTGCGCCTTCTCCTCGGAGCCCACCGTGCCGATGAGGTTCACGCCCAGGGCCTTCGCCCACTGGCAGGCGATGAGGCCGACGCCGCCCGCGGCCGCGTGGAAGAGGATCGTCTCGCCCGCCTTCACCGGGTAGGTGCGGCGCAGCAGGTAGTGGACCGTGAGGCCCTGCAGCATCATGCACGCCGCCTGCTCGAAGGAGATCGCGTCCGGCAGCTTCACCAGGCGCTCGGCGGGGTGGATCTTCACCTCCGCGTACGTGCCCAGGGGACCGGTGGTCCAGGCCACGCGGTCGCCCGCCTTGATGTCGGTGACGCCGGGCCCGACCGCCTCCACGACGCCCGCCCCCTCGCGCCCGATGGCCGCGGGCAGGGGCAGCGGGTACAGGCCGCTGCGATGGTAGGTGTCGATGTAGTTGAGGCCGACGGCCTTCAGGCGGATGCGCGCCTCGCCCGGGCCGGGGTCGCCGACGGCGACTTCCTCCCACTGGAGGACTTCGGGGCCGCCGGTCTTGTGGAATCGGATCGCGTGGGGCATTTCTCTCTCCTGTTCAGTGCGTCTCGTAGCATACCGTGCAAAAGCGACGCCCCGCGAAGCGCGGGGCGTCCCGGGTCCGGCGGGGCGCGCCGGTCAGGTGCCCAGGATCGTGCCCGGCCCCACGCCCGCGGCCCTGGCCCACTCGGCGGCCGGGACCTTCTTGCCCTCCTCGGGCTTCACCTTCGCCACCTCGACCTGGCCGCCCTGCGCCGTGACGCGCATGGACTCGGCGCCGATCTCGGTGATCTCGCCGATCTTGCCCTTCACCGCGCCGAAGGTGCGCACGAGGTGCTTCCTCGAGCCGAAGAGCTGCAGCTTCCTGCCGCCGATCGTCGTCCACGCGCCCGGCGCGGGATCGGAGCCGCGGATCGTGTCGTGGATCCAGTCGACGTGCTGGTTCCAGTACACCCTCGCCTCGGCCGCCCGGAACCAGCCCTCGTAGGAGGCCTGCGACTCGTCCTGCACGACTTCCTTGTGCTTGCCCGCGACCACGAGGTCGGCGGCCTCGAGCATCGCCTGCACCCCCATCGGGAAGAGGCGGTCGAAGTAGACGCTGCCCAGCGTGTCGTCCCCGGAGACGGGCGTCTCCTTCTGCAGGATCACCGGGCCCTCGTCCAGGCCGTCGGAGGGCCGGAAGATGGTAAGGCCCGTCTTCGTCTCGCCCCTCGTGATCGGCCAGTTGATGGAGCTGGGCCCGCGGTACTTGGGCAGGAGCGACGGGTGGTACTGGATGGTGCCGTGCTTCGGGATGCCCACGAACTCCTGCGGCGCGAACTGCAGCACGAAGGCCATGATGCCGATGTCGGCGCCCAGCTCCTTCATCGCGGCCGCGGCCTCGGGGGCCTTGAGCGAGGCGAACTGGAAGACCTTGAGGCCCTTCTCGACGGCGGCGACCTTCATGGGGTCGGGCTTGGCGCCCTCCTTCTCGGGGGCGCAGAACACGCCCGCGACCGTGTCGCCGCGGGCGAGGAACGCCTCCATGACGGCCTTGCCGAAGTCCTGCTGTCCGATGATCGCTATGCGCATGGGGAGTTATCCGGTCGTAAATCTTTGGAAACGCCGATGAACACGGATGTACACGCCGATGAACGCGGATAGATCCCGATGTCCGAGATCGTCCGTGGAGTTGGATGCCGCATCCGCGACATTCGCGCCAAGCTCATCGGCGTTCATCGGCGTGACATCGGCGTTCATCGGCGTTTCAAAGACCTTTGGGTTACTGAACTCTCTTACGCCGCCTTCTTCGGCGGCGCGGAGAAGGCGCCGGCCGCCTTCATCGCGGAGACCTTCGCCTCGTCGTAGCCGAGCACGTTCTTCAGCACGTCGTCGGTGTGCTCGCCCAGCAGCGGGCTCCTCTCGATCTTCGCGGGCGAGGCCGACAGCTTGATCGGCATCCCGACGTTGAACCACTTGCCGCGCTGCGGGTGGTCGAGCTCCACGTACATGTCGCGGCCGCGCACGTGCTCGTCGTCGGCGAGGTCGCTGGTCGACATGATGGGTCCGCAGGGCACGTCGATCTCGTTCAGGATCGCCATGAACTCGCGCTTGGTGTACTTCTCGGCGAACTTGCCGAGCAGGCCCCACATCTTGGCCTGGTGCCGGCGCCGGTCGGCGATCTTGGCCAGGTCCGGGTCCGTCGCGAGGTCGGGGTGGTGGACCTCGGGGCCGATCCGCCCGGCGAGCGCCTCCCACACCGCCTCCTGGACCACCACGTAGATCCAGTCGTTGGGGCCGTGCGGCCTGCAGTGGATGGCGTTGCCGAGCTGGCCGCCGCCGGAGTCGTTGCCCGCGCGCGGCACGTCGCCCATCCCCTGGTAGGTGGGAACGGAGTACTCGCCGAGCTCCTGGCGCGTGAGGCGCTGGTGGTCGCGGAACTTCACGCGGCAGAGGTTCATCACCCCGTCCATCATCGCGACCTCGACGTACTGGCCCTGGCCGGTGCGCCCGGCCTGGTGCAGGGCGGCCAGGAGCCCGATGGCCAGGTGCAGGCCCGTGCCCGAGTCGCCGATCTGCGCGCCGGTGACGAACGGCGCGCCGTCGTGCAGGCCCGTCGTGCTCATGGACCCGCCCATGGCCTGGGCCACGTTCTCGTAGGCCTTGAAGTCGGCGTAGGGGCCGGAGGAGCCGAAGCCCTTGATCGAGCCCATCACGATCTTCGGGTTCAGCTCGTGGATCTTTTCCCAGGTGAAGCCGAGGCGGTCGAGCACGCCGGGGCCGAAGTTCTCCATCACGATGTCGCACTTCTTCACCAGGTCCACGAAGACCTGCTTGCCCTCGGGGCTCTTCATGTTGACGGTGATCGAGCGCTTGTTGCAGTTGAGCATCGTGAAGTACAGGCTGTCGGCGCCGGGGACGTCCCGCAGCTGCCCGCGCGTCGCGTCGCCCTGCGGCGGCTCGAACTTGATCACGTCCGCGCCCATCCACGCCAGCAGCTGCGAGCAGGTGGGACCGGCCTGGACATGCGTCATGTCCAGGATTCGAACGCCTTTCAGTGCTTCCATGTAATTCCTCTCGATGCGGTTTCTTGGCGGACAGTGAACGGCGCCCTGCGCGTCCGTTCGTCTGGACGCCCGCCTGAGCGGCGCGCCCGAATCCCTATTCTAGATTTCCCGAGCCTTTCGCGTCCGCTCCAGGCGCTATTTCTTCTTCGCGGAGGGGTTGAGCGCGGTGATGCGGCCGCTTTCGGTGCCGGCGCCCTCGTCGATGACGGCGTTGACGAGCGTGGGCCGGCGCGAGGCGATGGCCTCCTCCATGGCCTTCCTCAGCTCGGCCGGGGTCGTGGCCTTCACGCCCACCCCGCCGAACGCCTCCATCAGCATCTCGTAGCGCGCGCCCTTCACGAACACCAGGGGCGACGGATCGCGGCCCCCGGTCGGGTTGACCTCGTCGCCGCGGTAGACGCCGTTGTTGTTGAGGATCACCACGCAGACGGGCAGGTTGTAGCGGCAGATCGTCTCCACCTCCATGCCCGAGAAGCCGAAGGCGCTGTCGCCCTCGATCGCGATCACGGGCTGGCCGCTCACCACGGCGGCCGCGACCGAAAAGCCCATGCCGATGCCCATCACGCCCCAGGTGCCGACGTCCAGGCGCTTCCTGGGCTTGTACATGTCCACGATGCTGCGGGTGAAGTCCAGCGCGTTGGCGCCCTCGTTGACCAGCATCGCGTCCGGGTTGGCCTTGACGATGTCGCGCACCACGTTCAGCGCGCTGTGGAAATTCATCGGCGCCGGGTCCTTCGCCAGCGTCTCCGCCATCTTCGCGACGTTCCTGCCCTTGCGCTCGGCCACGGCGTCCAGCCACTGCGCGGGAGGCCTGGCCCAGCCGGCGCCGACTTCCGCCAGCAGCGCGGACACGCACGAGCCGATGTCGCCGACCACGGGGGCGTCGATGCGCACGTTGCTGTCGGCCTCCTGGGGCGAGATGTCGACCTGGATGAACCTCTTGTCGCCCCATTCCTTGGAGCCCTTGCCCCCCCAGGTCTTGCCCTTGCCGTGCGAGAGCAGCCAGTTGAGCCGCGCGCCGACCAGCATCACCACGTCGGCCTCGGGCAGCACGAACGAGCGCGCGGCGGAGGCGCACTGCGGGTGGGTGTCGGGCAGGATCCCCTTGGCCATGGACATGGGCAGGTAGGGGATGCCGGTCCTCTCGACCAGGGCGCGGATGTCGGCATCCGCCTGCGCGTAGGCGGCGCCCTTCCCCAGCAGGATCAGCGGGCGCCGGGCGCCCTTCAACAGCTCGAGCGCGCGCTGCACGGCGTCCCGGGCCGGGATCTGGCGCGGCGCCGGGTCGACCACCTTGATCAGCGACCTGCGGCCGGCCTCCGCCTCGACGGCCTGGGGAAAGAGCTTCGCCGGCAGGTCGAGGTAGACGCCGCCCGGGCGCCCGGAGACGGCGGCGCGGATGGCGCGCGCGACGCCCACGCCGATGTCCTCGGCGTGGAGCACGCGGAAGGCGGCCTTGCACAGGGGCTTCGCGATGGCGAGCTGGTCCATCTCCTCGTAGTCGCCCTGCTGCAGGTCGACGACCTCGCGCTCGCTGGACCCGCTGACGAGGATCATCGGGAAGCAGTTGGTGGTGGCGTTCGCCAGCGCCGTCAGGCCGTTGAGGAAGCCGGGCGCGGAGACCGTCAGGCAGATGCCGGGCTTTTGCGTCATGAAGCCGGCGATGGAGGCGGCGTAGCCGGCGTTCTGCTCGTGGCGGAACGAGATCACGCGCATGCCCGCGGCCTGCGCCTTGCGCGTGAGGTCGGTGATCGGGATGCCGGGCAGGCCGAAGATCGTGTCGATGCCGTTGAGCTTGAGGGCGTCGATGACCAGGTGAAAGCCGTCGGTCATTGCCGGGGCCTGCGCATCGGCGGCGACCTGGCCGCCGCCCGACGGGGGCGTGGCCGGCGCGGCGGCAGGGGCGGCGGGATCGGTGACGCTTGCCATGATTTTCTCCTCGGGGGGTAGGCCCTTCGCGCGCCTCTGGCGGGCCGCGCGGGCACCTTGCTGGATCGATCGTTCGTCGGCGCCTTCGTCGTGCGAGGGTCCGGCCGCATTGAATCGCGATAGAATGGTAGGGAACCGCGCGAGCGCACCGCCTTGATGCGGGTCAATAGTCCAATCCCCCATGACCCTGCTGGCCAATCACCCCGATCGGGCCGATATCAGCGCCCAGCTTCGGAGGAACATCGTTCTGCGCCGCCTGGCGGCGGAGGCCTTCGACGAGCTCGAGCCCGTCCTGGCGGTCGTCGACTACCGCAAGGGCGACGTGCTGCTCACCCAGGGCGCGCACGACATGGAGCAGTACTTCGTCCTCGACGGGGTCCTGAAGCGCGTCGTCTCCAACCCGGAGGGCAAGGAGATGATCCTGCGCTTCGCCAAGGAGGACGACATGGAGACGAGCTACGCGGCGTGGCGGCTGCGCACGCCCGCGCCCTATTCCATCCGCGCCGTGACCAAGGCGCGCGTGGCGAAGCTTCCGCTGCCGCAGTGGGCCGCCATCCTCGAGGGCAACACCGAGCTCAAGGACGACTTCGAGTACGAGGTGATGTTCCTCATGAGCGAGGTGATGGCCCACACCATCACGCTGCACCTGCTCGACGCCCCCGGGCGCGTGCACCGCTTCCTGCGCAAGCATCCCGACCTCGCGGAGCGCGTGCCCAAGAAGGAGCTGGCCTCCTACCTCAACCTGTCGGCCGAGACGCTCTCCCGCCTCAAGCACGCCGGCAAGATCTGACCGCCCCCAGGGCTGGCGCGGCCGCCGGGCGCGGCCTATAGTTTCCCCACAGACCGCGGTCCACGCGGCGGCGGAAGGGGGAGACATGCTCGACGAGAACCTGGTGTTCCACAAGACGGAGGCCGGCGCGCTCGAGATCGGCGGCCCCGCCCGCGGCGTCACCTCGAAGCTGCGCCGGGCCCTGATCCTCGTGGACGGCACGAAGACGGTGGCGGACCTGGCGCCGATGTTCCGCCCCGGCGAGGTGGAGGCGATCCTCGCCGAGCTGCAGTCGCTGGGCCTGGTGTCGCTGGCGGGCGGCCAGATCGCCCCGGTGTCCGCTCCAGGGGACGCGCCCGCCGGCCCGTCCGCCGCCCTCACCCCCGCGCGGATCGACGAGATCCGGCTGGCCGCGGTGCGCGAGATCTCGCACCGGCTCGGTCCCAACGGGGACACGCTCGCGATGAAGGTCGACCGCTGCAAGACGGCGGAGGAGCTGCGGGCAGCGCTTCGCGAGGCGGAGAAGATCCTCGCGAGCTTCCTCGGCGCGGAGTACGGGCGGACCTTCGCGCAGAAGATCGGCCGCGACCTGCTCTAGGCGCTACTTGCGCAGGTGCTGCTGCGGGAAGGTCTTCATCCTTCCCGACATCGTCGTGAGGTCGTCCTCGATGCCGGCGGGGCCCGCGAGGCTCCCCACCACCTCGTGGCAGAGGGAGTGCTCGCGCTCGTTGGCGACGATGCCGCGCAGCAGGAGCCGCCCGCCGCTCGCCTCGATGTGCACGTTGATGTCCGCGGTCGCCGGGTTCGACTTGAGGGCCGCGCGGGCCTTCGAGGCGAGCGCGAGGTCCTCCAGGTGCCGGCGCGATTCCGGCGTCTCCTGGAACGGCGCGCTCCTCGCCAGGCCGACCACCATGTCCACGCAGGTCGGCACGGGGATGCGCTCGGTGTTCAGGGTGAGGTCGTAGAGGGCCGGGTCGCCCCAGTGCACGCCGAAATGCTCGGACATGCGCGAGGAGCGGGCGTGGTCGTCCACCTCGATCTCGTGGCGGGCGAGCTTCTCGTCGTCCGTCTCCAGGCGCTTCATCAGCCGCTCGATGCGCAGCGGCATCGGCGCGCACACGCGCACGCAGGGCACGTGGGCGACCGAGCGCAGCAGCATCGTCGCGCCCCAGCCGCGGACGAGGACGTCGCCCTTCACCGCCAGGTCGAAGATCTCCTCGGCCGTGAAGATCGAGATGGACTTCTCGTCGGCCGTCCAGCGCTCGAAGGCGCCCGCCTTGCCCTCGCGCAGGCGCCGGATGAGGCTCTTCTTCACGTGCATCTTGCCGGCGACGTGGTCGCCGACCTCGTGCCGGACCATCTGCAGGCCCAGCGCTTCGCACACGCCCATCGCCACATCGGAACCCAGCGTGGCCATCTCCTGGGTGAACGCGATCACCGCCATGTCGCACTTCCTTTCAGCTTTCGGCACGCCACTCGACCGCCATTGCCCGGGTTCATCGTCGTCTCCCGCGCCCTATCGGCGCCCGCGGGCGATCGCGATGGCCTTCGAGATGAGCGGCCAGAAGAGAAGCAGCAACGCCGCGCCCGTGATGGTGCCGACCAGGGGGTTGGCGAAGAACACGCCGAGGCTGCCCTCGGGGCCCAGCATCGACTGGCGGAAGGAGTCCTCGGCGCGATCGCCCAGGACGAGGGCCAGCACGAGCGGGGCCATCGGGTAGTCGAGCTTCTTGAAGACGTAGCCCAGGATGCCGAAGACCAGCATGAGCCAGACGTCGAAGATGGAGTTGTGGACCGTGTACGCGCCGATCGCGCAGATCACGAGGATCACCGGCGCGATGATGGAGAAGGGCACGCGCAGGATCGCCGCGAAGAGCGGCACGCAGGTGAGGACCACGATGAGGCCCACGATGTTGCCCAGGTACATCGAGGCGATGAGGCCCCAGACGAAGTCCGGCTTCTCGACGAAGAGCAGCGGGCCGGGCTGCAGCCCCCAGATCAGGAGCCCGCCCAGGAGCACGGCCGCCGTGGGCGAGCCCGGGACGCCGAGCGTGAGCATGGGCAGCAGCGCCGAGGTGCCCGCCGCGTGCGCCGCGGTTTCGGGGGCGACCACCCCCTCCACCTTGCCGGTGCCGAACTCCTCGCCGTCGCGCGACATCTTCTTCGCGAGGCCGTAGGCCATGAACGACGCCGGCGTGGCGCCGCCGGGCACGATGCCCATCATGCAGCCGACCGCGGACGAGCGGATGGAGGTCTTCCAGTACTTCGGGAGCTCCTTCCAGGTCTCCAGCACCACGCGCAGGTTGAGCTTCGCCTTGGCGCCGCGGAACTCGAGCCCCTCCTCGATGGTGAGCAGGATCTCGCCGATGCCGAACAGCCCGATCACCGCGATGAGGAAGTCGAAGCCCTTGAGCAGCGCCTGGATCTCGAAGGTGAGCCGCAGCTGCCCCGTCACCGTGTCGATGCCCACGCAGGCGAGCGCGAAGCCCGTCATCATGGCCGCGATCGTCTTGAACGGCGCGCCCTTGGACATGCCCACGAAGGCGGAGAAGGTCAGGAGGTACACCGAGAAGAACTCCGGTGGACCGAACTGCAGGGCGAACCTCGCGATGACGGGCGAGATGAAGGTGATGAGGACGACCGCGACCAGCGCGCCGACGAAGGACGAGGTGAAGGCCGCGGTGAGCGCCGCCCCGGCGCGGCCCTTCTGCGCGAGCGGATAGCCGTCGAAGGTCGTGGCGACCGACCACGGCTCGCCGGGGATGTTGAAGAGGATGGAGGTGATCGCGCCGCCGAAGAGCGCGCCCCAGTAGATGCACGACAGCAGGATGATCGCCGACGTGGCGCCGCCCGGCTGCTGCGACATCGAGAAGGTGAGCGGCAGCAGGATCGCCACCCCGTTCGCGCCGCCGAGGCCGGGCAGGACGCCGATCAGCACGCCCAGGGTCACGCCCGCGAGCATCAGGGCGAGGTTGAACCAGGTCATGGCGACCGCGAAGCCGCCCATCAGGGACTGGATTTCCTGCATCGTCAGTTCCCTTTCAGCTGAAGCCGATCGCGGCTTCGATGGGGCCCTTGGGAAGCGGCACCTTGAACCAGATCTCGAACATCATGAAGAAGAACACGACCACCCCGAGCGACACGGGCGCGATCTTCGCCCAGCTGTACTTGCCGAGGTACCACATGAAGAACGCGATGTAGATCGCCGAGGACAGGTAGATGCCCAGGCTGTACCAGGGGTTCGCGATGAGGGCCGCGTAGACGGCCGTCGGAACCATGACCAGCAGCACCATCCTGAGCTGCCCCCACTCGACGAACGCCTTGCGGCCCTTCTCGCCGAGGTTTATCGCCCGGAGGATGTTGGCCACCGACGAGACGACGATGAAGAGCCCGATGTAGAAGGGGAAATACCCGGCCTGGGGGCCATCGTCGCCCCAGGACACCCCGAGCCGGCGGGTGTCCCACATCACGAGCGCGCCGAAGGCGAGGAACAGCCCCGCCATCACCAGTTCCGCCGTCCTCACGGACGCGACCGGTTTGTTCTCCTGCATGCCTGGTTCCCCTTGAGGTCGATGACGAAAAGCGCCGGGGGCCGCCGGGCGGCCCCCGGGTCACGCCCGGATCACTTCTTCGCCATGAATCCGGCTTCGGTCATCAGGCCCTGGTGCAGCTGCTCGGCCTTGGCCACCCAGTCGGCGTACTCCTTGCCGGAGATCGCGGTCTGGTTGAAGGCGCCGTCCTCCATGAACTTCTTCCATTCCGGGGTCTGGCGGACCTTCTCGAACAGGTCCACGTAGTACTTGACCTGGTCGGGCGTGACGCCGCCGGCCATGAAGATGCCGCGCAGCATCACGTAGTCGGTGTCGACGCCCGCTTCCTTGCAGGTCGGGATGTCGTTCCAGGAGTACTGCCCGGCGACCGGGTTCTTGTAGGGCATGCGCTCGTTGTCGAACACGCACAGGGGCTTCAGGTTGCCGGCGCGCCACTGCGCCACCGCCTCGATCGGGTTGTTGACCGAGGAGTCGATGTGCTTGCCGACGAGCTGGGTGGCCACTTCGCCGCCGCCCTTGTAGGGGATGTAGGTGAACTTGATGCCCGCCTGCTTCTCCAGCGCCACCGTGATGATCTGGTCTTCCTGCTTGGAGCCCGTGCCGCCCATCTTCGTCTTGCCGGCGCCGGCCTTCTTCACGGCCTCGACGTACTCCTTGGCGCTCTTGGCGGGGTTGTCCTTGTTCACCCACAGGACGAACTGGTCCAGGGCCAGCATGCGCACCGGCGTGAGGTCCTTCCAGTTGAACGGAACCCCCGTCGCCATCGGCGTGGTGAACAGGTTCGAGAGCGTGATGATGATCTTGTGCGGGTCGCCCTTGGCGCCCTTCACCTCCAGGAAGCCCTCGGCGCCGGCGCCGCCGCCCTTGTTCACCACGACCATCGACTGCTTCATCAGGTTGTGCTTGGCGATGATCGACTGCGTGAGGCGGGCCATCTGGTCCGCGCCGCCGCCCGTGCCCGCGGGCACGATGAACTCGACGGTCTTGGTGGGCTCCCAGGCGAGCGCCGGGGTCAGGGCGGAAAAGGCGCTCGCCACCACGGCGGCGAGCACGGCCTTTCGCGAAAGTGCGGGTCTTCATGGTTCTCTCCTCATGATATTGGGCGGTCGTTTTGGATAACGGCGTGCCGGATTCTATCCCGCGGGAGGCTTTCCGGACGAATGCCGCCCGCATACCCCCCCGCCAGGACCGCTCTTCCGGCGGCTGGCCCATTCTAGAACCGGCAGGGGTCGCGAGTCTCTTGACCCGCGTCAATCGCGCGCGCCTCAGTGCGACATCAGGACCGCGATGCTCCCGTTGCGCAGGACCGCGCGGGTCGCGCCCCCGAGGATGAGCTCCGCGATGCGCGGGCGCCCGTAGGCGCCCATCACGACGAGGTCGGCGCCCACCTTCCTCGCGCGGGCGAGGATGGTGTCGCCCGCCTTCTCGTCCGAGGCGGTCGCGTGCAGCGTCTCGGCCGCGACGCCGTGCCGCGCGAGGTAGCGCACCGCCGCCTTCGCGCCGTGCAGCGGGCCCTCGTCGCCGGCCGGGCCGGCGGAGAAGACGACCACCGACTTGGCGCGCGCGAGCAGGGGCACCGCGTCCGACAGCGCGCGCGCGGCCTCGCGGCTTCCGTTCCACGCCACCAGCACCTTGCGCGGGAACCCCGCCGGCAGTCCCTTCTCCGGGACGAGGAGGACGGGGCGCCCGACCGACAGGAGGGTGGCCTCCACCGCGTGGCCGCCGAGGATGCCGATGTCGTCCTCGCCGGGCAGCGGGAGCACGACCAGGTCGGAGGTGCGGGCGCGGATCGCGAGGATCGCCTGCGCGTCGGCCTCGACGGCGAGCCCCTCGGCCGAGGCGACCCCCGCCTTGGCTGCGCGGGCCTCGAAGTGCTTGACGGCGGCCCGGGCCTCCTTCTTGTCGCGCTCGTATTCCTTCTTCATGAGCGCCGCCCCGCCTTGCCGCGGGCGCAGCCGCAATGGCACGTCGAGCGGCGGGACGATGGCGAGGCCCTCGAGGTGGGCGCCCAGGGCGCCCGCCAGCCGGATGGCGGCCTCGAGGCTTCCTGCCGCGGCAGGGTTCTCGTCGATGGGAACCAGGATCGATCCGTACGTCATGGCTGCTCCTCTCGGGAAGGGATTCCGGCCGCGGCCGGGGCACGTTCTTGTGGTCGCCGCCAGTTTAAGCGAGTCGACCGCACGCCGGACTTGGCACAGGTCAATGCCGGGGGCGACCCGCGACAGCATCATCTGCTACATTTCCCGATCGCCCCGTCCCGGGCATCGAAAACGGCAATGCCAACAAGAGGGAGGAAGCACCCGATGGACACGATGACCATAGCTCGCGCTCGCCATCTTCGCGGTGACGATCGTGATCGTCATCACCGGCTGGATCGACAGCACCGCCGCGGCGCTGCTGGGCGTGGCGGTGATGATCTGGCTGGGCCTCATGAACGAGGACGACGCCTTCAAGATCGTCGACTGGAACGTGATGGCGATCCTCGTCTCCATCTGGACCATCGCGGGCTACTTCGGCAAGTCCGGGATACCGGAATGGCTCTCGGTGAAGGCCCTCGAGCTCTCGCGCGGCAACGGCGGCATGCTCATCGTGATCCTGTCGATGCTCTCCGGCCTCGTGTCGATGGTGGTGGACAACGTGGTGGTGATCCTCATGTTCGCGCCGGTGGCCATCCCGCTCGCCCGCCACCTCGGGCTGCCGCTCACGCCGCTCGTCCTCATGATCGGCTTCAGCGCCAACTTCATGGGCTCGGCCATGCTGCTGGGCGACCTGCCGCCGCAGATGATGCACAGCGTCTCGGGGGCGGAGTTCTTCGACTTCATCTGGTCACAAGGGCAAGCCCAGCTCCTTCCCGATCCTCCTCGTCACCTTCGCGCTCACGCTGGCGATCATGTACTGGCTCTTCTTCCGCAAGTTCGGCGGCGGCTCGAAGGCCGTGCCCGACCGGCGGCGAGAGCATGGCCGAGGCGAAGATCCCGGACAAGCTCTTCGCCACGATCGTCATGGTCGGCTTCACCGGCACGATCGTCGCGATGAGCATGCGCGAGCACCTCGGCGTGAAGCTCGGCTTCATCGCCATGACCGGCGCGCTCGTGCTGGTGCTGGTGCTCGAGCTCCTGGGCGACCGGGTGAAGAAGCCCAGCTTCGAGGAGGTGGTGCAGGAGCTCGACTGGCGCGCCGTCTTCTTCTACATCGCGCTCTTCGCGCTGGTGGGCGGCCTCGAGAAGACCGGCATCCTCGAGAAGCTCGCGCACGCCATGGCCCCGATCTTCGCGCAGAACATGGCGCTCGGCGCGACCCTCCTCTACTGGGTCACGATCCCGATCGTGGGCATCGTCGAGCACGACGCCTACATCCTCACCTTCCTCTACACGGTGCGCGACCTCGGCCAGCCGGGCGTGGACCCGTGGCCGCTGTGGTGGATGCTGCTGTGGTCGGGCACGCTGGGCAGCAACCTCACCATCGCCGGCGCCCCGGCGCTCTACGTGGCGGCCAACATCTGCGAGCGCGAGGAGAACCGGAAGGTGAGCCTGCGCGAGTTCCTGCGCTGGAGCGTGCCCTTCACCCTGATCTCCTGCGTGATCTGCTACGTCTTCGGGATGCTCATCTGGGTGCTGCCCGCGATGAAGTGAACCCCGGGCGGGGAGCGCGGTCACCGGGGAATATAATCCCCCGGTGACCGCGCTCCTCCCGATGCGATTTCCGCGCCTCCTCGCCGTCCTCGCACTCGCCGCCGGCCCGGTCCTCGCCGCGCCTTCGTCGGCGCCGGCCACCGACGCCGACCTCCTCGCCGCGCGCGAGGCCTCGCAGCGCCGCGACGTCAAGGCGCTCGAGAACTGGCGCGCGCGCTTCGCCGGCCACCCCCTCGAGGCGTATCCGGCCTACTGGGCCCTCTCGCTCGCGCATCGACAAGGCCGATCCGACGGCGGTCCGCGCCTTCCTGCAGCGCCACGCCGACACGCCCGCTCGCCGACCCGCTGCGGCGGGACTGGCTGAAGGCGCTGGGCGCCGCCGGCCAGTGGGACCTCTTCCGCCAGGAGTTCCCGGCGCTCGTCTCCGACGACGCGGAAGTCGCCTGCTACGCGCTCCAGGACCGGCTCGGCCGCGACGACGCCGAGGCCCTCAAGGAGGCGCGCGCGCTCTGGCTCGCCGGGCGCGAGGCGCCCGCCGCCTGCACGCCGGCCTTCGAGGCGGCGGCCCGCGAGCGCCTCATCGGCCCGCCGGAGGCGTGGGAGCGCATCCGCAAGCTCCTCGCCGCCGGCAGCGTGCGCGAGGCGCGCCGCGCCAACGCGTTCCTGCCCAACCGCGAGCAGATGAACGAGAAGGCCCTCGACCGGGCCGCCGCGGACCCGGCGAAGTACCTCGCCGGCGAGAAGTCCCGCATCCCGGCGCCGCGCCACCCACGAGCTCCTGCTCTTCGCCGTCACGCGCCTCGCGCGCACCCGCCCCGACGACGCGGCGGCGCCTGTGGAAGGCCCACGCGCCGGTCCTGGGGCCGGACGACCCCCGCCAGGGATGGGCCCGCATCGCCCACGCCGCGGCACAGCAGCACCACCCGCGCGCCCTCGAGTGGTACGCGCTGGCCGGCGAAGGGCCGTTCACCGCCGCGCAGCTGCAGTGGAAGGCGCGCGCCGCGCTTCGCGCCGGCGACTGGGCGGCGCTGCGCGCCGCCGTGAACCTGATGCCGCCGGAAGAGGCGCGCGATCCCGCCTGGCGCTACTGGCTCGCGCGGGCCCTCGCCGCGGAAGGCGCAAGACCGGCGGCCGAGGCGATCCTGCGGCCGCTTTCGCGGGAGCGGCACTTCTACGGCCTGCTGGCGGCGGAGGAGCTCGGCGCGAGCCGAGGAACCCGACTGGACCGCGCGGCCCGTTGCCGAGGAGGACCTGGCCCGCATCCGCGCGCATCCCCGCGGTGGGCCGCGCCATCGCCCTCTACCGCGTGGAGATGAACGCGGAGGCGTTCCGCGAATGGGTCTTCGCCCTGCGCGCCGTGGACGACCGCGGGCTGCTCGCGGCCTCGGAGGTGGCCCTGCAGGCGGGGCTGGCCGACCGCGCGATCGGCGCGGCCGACCGCACCGCGTCGCTGCACGACTTCGCGCGCCGCTATCCCATCCACCACCGCGAGCCGCTCGCCGCCGCCGCCCGCCAGTGGAACGTGGACGAGGCCCTGCTGTTCGGCATCATCCGCCAGGAAAGCCGCTTCAACGCCGGGAGCGAAGTCGCGCGCGGGGGCGATGGGGCTCATGCAGCTCATGCCCGCCACCGCGCGCTGGGTGGCCAAGCAGATTCCCGTGCAGTCCTACCGGCCCGCCCTGCTCACGCAGCCGGACGTGAACGTCACGCATGGGCACCTACTATTTCCATCGCGTCCTCGCCGACCTCGGCGACCCCATCCTCGCCACGGCGGGCTACAACGCGGGCCCCGGCCGGGCGCAAGCGCTGGCGCGACGCGAAGCCCCTGGAGGGCGCGACGTACGCCGAGTCGATCCCCTTCGACGAGACGCGCGACTACGTGAAGAAGGTCATGGCCAACGCGTGGTTCTACTCCCACCGGCTCACCGGGAAGACGGCGAGCCTGCGCGCGATGATGGGCACCGTGCCCGCCCGCGGCGCGGGCGACGCGGCCAACGTCGCCGTCCCTGCCATGAGCGCCGGCGCGCGCGTGCTCGTGCTCGGGGCGAGCGGCTTCGTCGGGCGCTCGGTGTGCGCGCGGCTGGGCGCCGCGGGCTTCGCCGTGCGCGTCCTCACGCGCGGGCCCCCTCAAGTCGCGGCCCCTCACCGTGATCCCCTCCCTCGAGATCTTCGCGGCGAGCCCCCACGACGACGCCGGCCTCGCCCGGGCCCTCGACGGCATGGACGCGGTGGTGAACCTGGTGGGCATCCTGCACCAGAGCCGGCGCGAGAGCTTCGAGAAGGTGCACGTCGAGCTGCCCGCCCGCCTCGCGCGCGCCTGCCGCGCCGCCGGCGTCCGCCGCCTGGTTCACGTGAGCGCCCTGCACGCCGACCCCGGCGGCCCCAGCGAGTACCTGCGCTCCCGCGGCCGGGGCGAGGCGGCGCTGCGCACGCGAAGGCGCCGGGCTCGCGATCACCGTCCTCAAGCCGTCCGTCATCTTCGGGCGCGACGACAGCTTCCTCAACCTGTTCGCGGGGCTGGTGAGGCCCCTGCCCGTGGTGCCGCTCGCCGGCGCCGGGGTGCGCTTCCAGCCGGTGTGGGTGGAGGACGTCGCGCGGGCGGTGGCCGCGTGCCTCGAGGACGCGCGGACGGCCGGGCAGTCCTACGACCTGTGCGGCCCGCAGGCCTACCCGCTCGCCGAGATCGTGCGCTACGTCGCCCGCCTGCAGGGCCTGGAGCGGGTCATCGTGCCCCTTCCCGGCTGGGCCGCGCAGGCGCAGGCCTTCGTGCTCGAGCACCTGCCCGGGCCGCTCATGACGCGCGACAACCTCGCCTCGATGAAGCTGGACAGCGTGTGCTCCTGCCCCTTCCCCGCGGTCTTCGGGTTCGCGCCCTCGGCGATGGAGGCGATCGTGCCCGAATACATGGCGGCCGCGGGCCTGCGGGGCCGATACGCGCATTACCGCCGCACCGGGAGGTGAGATGGAAGGCCTGACGCTCGTCATCGGCAACAAGAACTACTCCTCGTGGTCGATGCGCGCCTGGGTGCTGCTCGCCCAGCTCGGCATCGCCTTCGAGGAGCGCAAGCTGCGCTTCGATTCCGACGAGTGGGACGCGGGCATCGGGCGCTGGTCGCCCTCGGGGCTGGTGCCCGTCCTCTGGCGCGGCGACGTGGCCGTGTGGGACACGCTCGCCATCGCCGAGACGGTGGCGGACTGGTTTCCCGGCAAGGGCGTCTGGCCCGACGATCCCGCTCGCGCGGGCCTTCGCGCGCTCGGCGTCGGCGGAGATGCACGCGGGCTTTCGCAACCTGCGCTCCGGCATGCCCATGAACATCCGCTCCAGCCATCCCGGCAAGGGCATGACGCCGCAGGTGCGGCAGGACATCGACCGCATCGAGCTCCTGTGGCGCGAGGCGCGCTCGCGCTTCGGGACGGGCGGGGACTTCCTCTTCGGGCGCTTCTCGGCGGCCGACGCGATGTTCGCGCCGGTGGTGATGCGCTTCGCGACCTACGGCGTGGCCTGCTCGCCCGGGGCGCAGCGCTACTGCGAGGCCGTGCAGGCCGCGGGCGCCGTGCGCGACTGGTGCGAGGGCGCGCGCGCCGAGACGGAGTTCGTGGCCGAGGACGAGCCCTACGCCGAGCCGCCGCGGCCGTGAGAGCGCGCGCCGGACGCTCGCGATGAAGATCTACGCGGTGGGCGGGAGCGTGCGCGACGAGCTCCTCGGGCGGCCCGTGGCCGACCGCGACTGGGTGGTGGTGGGCTCCACCCCGGAGGAGATGGCCGCCCGCGGGTTCCGCGCCGTGGGCTCCGACTTCCCCGTGTTCCTGCACCCCGAGACGCACGAGGAGTACGCGCTCGCGCGCACGGAGAGGAAGACCGCGCCCGGCTACAAGGGCTTCGCCTTCCACGCCTCGCCCGAGGTCACCCTCGAGGACGACCTGCGCCGGCGCGACCTCACGATCAACGCCATCGCCCGCGGCGAGGACGGCGTCCTCGTCGATCCCCACGGCGGCGCCGGAGGACCTGAAGCGCGGGATCCTGCGGCACGTGAGCGAGGCCTTCGCCGAGGACCCGGTGCGGATCCTGCGCGTGGCCCGCTTCGCCGCGCGGTTCGGATTCTCCGTCGCGCCCGAGACGATGGCGCTCCTGCGCCGCATGGTGGAATCGGGAGAGGCCGACCACCTGGTGCCCGAGCGCGTCTGGCAGGAGATCGCGCGCGGCCTGCAGGAGCCGGGCCCGGCGCGGATGGTCGCGGTCCTGCGCGAATGCGGCGCGCTCGCGCGCGTGCTGCCCGAGGTGGAGGCGCAGGCGGCCGGCGACGGCGCGGCCCTGCTCGCGGCGCGGCTCGACGCGGCGACGGCGTTCGGGCTGCCGGTGCGCTTCGCCTGCCTCACGCTGGGCCTCGCGCCCGAGGCGGTGGCGAAGCTCTGCGAGCGCGTCAACGCGCCCGGGGAGTGCCGCGACCTCGCGGGCCTCGCCGCGCGGGAGCGGGCCGCCGTGGAGGGCGCCGGCATCCTCGGCGCCGAGCAGCTCCTCGCGCTCCTGGAGCGCACGGACTCCTTCCGCCGGCCCGAGCGCCTCGAGCGGCTCATGGAGGCGTGCGAATGCGACCTGCGCGCCCGCCGCCTGGACCGGCAGGTGCCCCGGGAGCGGCTGCGCCGGGCGCGCGCGGCGGCCCTCGAGGTGGACGCCGCGGCCATCGCCCGCGAGCAGCCCCGGAACGTGCCGGCGGCCATCCACGCCGCCCGCGCGGAGCGGATCGCCAGGGTCTTGCCGGCGGGTTGAGCCGGGCTCGCCGGCGGCGAAGGCGAAAAAAAGGCCCCCGGGATCACCGGGGGCCTTTCGGGGTGCTGCGCGTCACGCCCCTCGCGGGGCGTCGCGGCTTAGCGGCGCTTCGCGCCCTTGCGGGCCGGGGCCGCCTTGGGGGCCTTGGCGGCCGACTGGACGGTCGCGACGTTCTGCTCGACGGTCTTCTCGACGGTGTCGTAGAGCTGCTTGTTGATCGAGGCGAGGTTCGCGTAGGCGTTCTGGGCGGCGGCCATCGCGCTCTTCACGTTGCCGACGTAGGCTTCCGAGCCGGCCGGCGCGTACTTGAAGGCCTCTTCCAGCGAGGAGGCGGCGGACTTGTTGAGGTCGGCGGCCTGCTTCTCCATGACCTTCTTCACTTCGGCGTTGGTCTCGGCGGCGGTCTCGTACACGGTGCGCGAGTAGGCGTAGGCGCGCTTCATGACCGGCTCGAGGGCGGCGGAGTTGATGGCGATGACCTCGTGCACGTCCTTCGCGCCGGCGAGGGCGGCGGCGTGCGCGGTGGCCTGCTCGACGGAGTCGCGGGCGGCGTCGAGGCCGATCTCGGCGAACTTCTCGAGGTTGGCGAGGGAAAGCTGGGCGAAGTGCGCGAACTGGTTGATCGCGGCTTCGTTGGCGGCGCTGAACTGGTCGACTTTGAACATGGTGTTCTCCTTGGACTGTGATCGCTGGATTGACGTTTGCGGCAGCCTGTTTTGCTGCACTGCACAAAACGAATTTTAGGCCAACCAGCAGCCAAGTCAAGGGGGTATGGCAAATATTTATTGCACTGCACCATTTCCCCGGGGCGCGCGGCCCGGGAAATCAAGGACTTGCGCGCGCCCGGCAGGGGGCCGGCAAAGGAAAAGGGCCCGCGGACGGGCCCTTTCCAGGGAGGCATGGCCGGCGCGGGGCCGGCCGGCGCCGGCTCAGTTGACCTTGAGCCCCTTCTCCTTGAAGTACCTCAGGGCGCCCGGGTGGAACGGGATGGGGGAGCCGCCCGTGAGCTGGTTGTCGAGGGCGAGGAACGAGGCGTCCTTGTGCGCCTTCACGAGCTCGTCCTTCTTCTCGAACATGGTCTTGGTGATCTGGTAGACGAGGTTCTCGTCGGCCGATTCGGGCACGACCAGGAGGTTCCAGACGTCGACGTTCGTCGTCTCGCGCGTCTCGCCCGGGTAGGCGTTCGCGAGGATCCTGTTCTTCACGTAGAGCGGGCCGTACTTCTTGCGCATGGCCTCGGCGCCGTCGCCGTGGTCGACGAGCTTGATCTTCTTGCCGGGCGTGGCCGCGAAATCGGTGATGCCGGGCGTGGGCACGCCGCCCACCCACATGAGGGCGTCGACCTTGCCGTCCTTGAGGGCGTTCACCGATTCGGCGAGCGAGAGGCGCTCGCGGTTCACGTCCTTGTTGGGGTCCATCCCGAAGGCCTCGATGAGCCGCATCGCCATCACCTCGGTGCCGGAGGCGGGCGCGCCCGTGGCCACGCGCTTGCCCTTGAGGTCGGTCATCTTCTCGATGCCCTTGCCTTCCGCCGTGACGACGTGCATGCGGTTCGGGTAGAACACGACGAGGGTGCGCAGGGCGACCTTCTTGTCCTTGAACTTGTCGAGGCCGTTGTAGGCGTCCCACGCCGCGTCGGCCATCGTGAAGCCCACTTCGGACTTGCCGCCGCCGATGAGCTGCAGGTTGGCGATCGAGCCGGCGGTCACCTCGGCCGTGGCGTCCAGGCCCGGGACGTACTTGGACAGGGTCGCCGCCAGGCCGCCGCCCAGGGGGTAGTAGACCCCCGCGGTGCCGCCCGTGCCGATCGAGATGCGTGCCCTCTTCTCCTGCGCGCCGGCGCTGGCCAGCCCGAATGCCGCCACCAGGGCGGCCGCTGCCGCGATGAATCTCCTCATGCTTCTCTCTCCTCTTGTCTCGGGCTCGCGCCCTGTGGTTTGCCAGTCGCTCGATATGCGCGCGTGGGCGATTCTACCGGCTATTCCGCGACCTCCTGCTCCAGCGCCAGCGGGCGCGCCGCCTGGAATCCCTGCAGGGGCGGGTCGATGCCCCGCCCGATCCCCAGGACCTTGAAGAGCTCCCCCATTTCCGACGGGCTGATCAGCCGGTTCACGGCGCTGGTCGTGCGCAGGCGCGAGAGCGTCATGCCCGGGTCGGAGTCGGCCACCATCACCCCCAGCCCGCACGAGATGAGGAAGTGGGCCTGGGTCGTGTAGCCCATCACCTCGGCGCGCGCCGACTGGGCCGCGCGGGCCATGGCGGTGAAGTCCACGTGCGCGGTGATGTCCTGCAGGCCCGGAAGGAAGAACGGATCGTTGTGGAGGCGGTGGCGGTAGTGGCAGCGCAGCGTGCCCGTCGCGCGCTGGGGATGGTAGTACTCGGCCTGCGAGTAGCCGTAGTCGATGAAGAGCGCGAGGCCGCGCCCCAGCGCCGCCGCCACCGTGCGCACGAGCGCCTCGGCGGCGAGGTTCACCTCGGTGAGGTACTCGTAGTCGCCGGCGGGGATCACCGCGGCCGCGCGGCGCTTGAGCTCGCCATCCGGAAGGGCCATGTCGTCCCAGGCGAAGCCGGCCTCCGTCAGCACCACGCCGCGCTCGAGGATCTGGCCGCCTTCGCGGTGCAGGAGCGAGCAGGGCAGCACGTCCAGCACCTCGTTGGCCACGACCAGGCCGTCGATGCGCCCGGGCAGGCTGTCGATCCACTCGAACCGCCCGAGGTCGTCGGGAAGGCGCTGCGCGATCAGGGCCCGCTGCCGCTCGCGAAGCTCCGGGCTCACCTCGAGCAGCCGGTAGCGCGCGGGCGCGACCCCCTGGGCCTTGAGCTCCGCGTAGAGATCGGCCGCCAGCACGCCCGTGCCCGGCCCCAGCTCCAGGATGTCGCCTCCCGTGCGCTCGAGCACCTGCCGCGCCTGCATGGCGATGCAGCGCGAGAACATCGGGGAGATCTCGGGGGCGGTGACGAAGTCGCCCTCGGCGCCGATCTTGCGCGAACCGGCGGCGTAGTAGCCGAAGCCCGGAAGGTACAGCGCGAGCTCCATGTAGCGCGAGAACGGGATCCAGCCACCCTCCCCGCCGATCGCCGTGGCGATGCGCTCGGCGAGCTCGTGCGAGTGCGCGACGGCCTCGGGAGATGGGGGAGGAAGGGTGAAGTCTGCCTGGGAAGACATCGGGGGCTCGCGGCGCCGTCGGGGATCGATCGCGGAATTCGTTAAACTTTCGCCTCTGGCGCCGCTTGGCTGCGGGCGCGGCGATTGCCGAGGAATATAGCACCATGGGCGGACCGGTGGTTCTGGTGACGGGAGGCGCCCGGCGGGTGGGAGCCGCGATCGCGCGCGCGGCGCACGCGGCGGGCGCGCGAGTGGTGGTGCACTGCAACCGGTCCTGCGGGGAGGCGCAGGCCCTGCTGGCCGGCCTCGAGGCGGCCCGTCCCGGGTCGACGGCCCTCGTCCAGGGCGACCTGCTGGACCTGGCGCGACTGCCCGGCCTCGTGGAGGAGGCTGCCGCGCGCTTCGGGCGGCTCGATGCGCTGGTGAACAACGCCTCCTCGTTCCACGCCACCCCCCTCGAGGAGCTCGGCGCCGGCGCCTGGGACGACCTCGTGGGAACGAACCTGCGCGCGCCGCTTTTCCTCTCCAAGGCCGCCGCGCCCCACCTGCGCCGCGCGCGCGGCGCCATCGTGAACATCGTCGACATCCACGCCGAGCGCCCGCTCGCGGGCTTCCTCGCCTATTCCGTGGCCAAGAGCGGGCTGGCGGGCCTCACGCGCGCCCTGGCCCTCGAGCTCGCGCCCGAGGTGCGGGTGAACGGCGTCTCGCCGGGCGCCATCCTGTGGCCCGAGGACGGGGAAGCCTTCCCGCCGGCCGAGCGCGAGCGGATCACGGTACAAACGCCTCTTCGCCGGACGGGTACTGCGGAGGACGTCGCCGGCGCGGTAAAATACCTGGTTTTCGACGCCCCCTTCGTGACCGGGCAGGTGCTCGCCGTCGACGGCGGACGCTCCATCGCCCTTTAAGAGCCCCATGACCGCCGCCACCGCACCCGCGCGCGACACGCGCAAGTCCGATTTCGAGGCCGCCAAGCGAAGGAAGCGCATCCGCCGCCTCGTGGGCGAGGCCATCGCCGACTTCTCGATGATCGAGGCCGGCGACAAGGTGATGGTCTGCCTCTCCGGGGGCAAGGACAGCTACGCGCTCCTCGACGTCCTCGTGCACCTTCGCGACTGCGCCCCGGTGCCCTTCGAGGTGGTCGCGGTGAACCTGGACCAGCGCCATCCGGGGTTCCCGGCGCACGTGCTGCCCGAGTACCTGTCCGCGCGCGGCATCCCGCACCGCATCGAGGTGCAGGACACGCACTCGGTGGTGAAGCGCGTGATCCCCGAGGGCAAGACCATGTGCAGCCTGTGCTCGCGGCTGCGGCGGGGCGTCCTGTACCGGGTGGCGAAGGAGCTGGGCGCCACCAAGATCGCGCTGGGGCACCACCGCGACGACATCCTCGAGACCTTCTTCCTGAACCTCTTCCACAACGGCAAGATCAAGGCGATGTCGCCCAAGCTCGTCTCGGACGACGGGCGCCACGTCGTGATCCGCCCGCTCGCCTACGTGGAGGAGCGCGACCTCGCGGCCTACGCCGAGGACCGCAGCTTCCCCATCATCCCCTGCGACCTGTGCGGCTCGCAGGAAAACCTGCAGCGCAAGCAGGTGAAGGCGATGCTTCGCGGATGGGAGAAGACGCACCCCGGGCGCGTGATCTCGATCTTCAGCGCCCTCACGCGCGTCACCCCCTCGCACCTCATGGACCGCAACCTCCACGACTTCGCCAATCTCGTCGCCGACGGCACCCCGCAGCCCGACGGCGACACGGCCATCGATCCCGTGGATCTTCCCGAGCTCTCGCAGGGGACGATCGTGCGCTTCACGCCCGGCCGAGGTTGACCCCGGACAACCGGACCCTTCCCCGCATCCCGCCACGATTTCTCCACGGGGCGCGTTCGCAAGACGCCCCGAAGACAAGGACACAGACATGACGCTCAAGCACCTGGCCCCCACCAAGAAGATCCACTCGTTCCACCCGCCCCAGCGCACCCTGCTGGGCCCCGGCCCCTCCGAGATCAACCCGCGCGTGATGGCGGCGATGAGCCTGCCCGCGATCGGCTACCTCGACCCCGTCTTCGTCGAGATGATGGAGGAGCTCAAGTCGCTCCTGCGCTACGCCTACCAGACGAAGAACGCGCTCACCTTCCCCGTCTCCGGCCCCGGCTCCGTGGGGATGGAGTACTGCTTCGTCAACATGGTCGCCCCCGGGGACAAGGTGGTCGTCTGCCGCAACGGCGTGTTCGGCGGCCGCATGATCGAGAACGTGGAGCGCGCCGGCGGCGTCGCCGTCGTGGTCGAGGACGCCTGGGGCGAGCCCTGCGATCCCAACAAGCTCGAGGAGACCCTCAAGAAGAACCCCGACGCCAAGATCGTGGCCTTCGTGCACGCGGAGACCTCCACGGGCGTGCAGTCGGACGCGAAGACGCTCGTCTCCGTGGCCCACAAGCACGGCGCGCTCACCATCGTGGACGCGGTCACCTCGCTCGCCGGCTGCCCCGTCATGGTCGACGACTGGGAGGTCGACGCGATCTACTCGGCGAGCCAGAAGTGCCTGTCGTGCACCCCGGGCCTGTCGCCCGTGTCCTTCAACGACCGCGTGGTCGAGCACGTGAAGGCGCGCAAGGACAAGATCCACAGCTGGTTCATGGACATGAACCTGCTGCTGGGCTACTGGGGCGCGACGACCCGCACCTACCACCACACGGCGCCCACCAACAGCCTGTACGCGCTGCACGAGGCGCTGCTCCTCGTCAAGGAAGAGGGGCTGGAGAACTGCTGGGCCCGCCACCAGAGGAACCACCTCGCGCTCAAGGCGGGGCTCGAGGCCATGGGCCTGAAGTACCTCGTCAAGGAAGGCGCGCGCCTGCCGCAGATGAACGCGGTCCACATTCCCGAGGCCGTGCGCGACCGCGAGGCGGAGGTGAGGAAGACGCTCCTCAACGAGTTCAACCTCGAGATCGGCGCCGGGCTGGGGCCGCTCGCCGGCAAGATCTGGCGCGTGGGCATCATGGGCTACTCGTGCAAGCCGGAGAACGTGATGCTCTGCCTGTCGGCGCTCGGATCCGTCCTGCAGGACATGGGCCTGCCCATCAGGGTGGGCGAGGCCGAGGCCGCGGCGCACCAGGCCTATTCCCAGATCCACGCCCAGGAAGCGCGCAAGAAGGTGGCGAACCTCAAGTAAAGCGGCCGGGAACGGAAAGGAAAGGGCGCCCGAGGGCGCCCTTTTTCGTGTCCGCGACCCTAGCGCGCGCCGACGGTCTGGCGGAAGCGCCCCTCGACCTGCGGCTGCCGCGCGTACTGCTCGAGCGCCGGCATGGCCTTCTCGAGCTCCGCCAGCCGGTCCGCGGGCGACGGATGGGTCGAGAACGTGATGGAGGCGCCGGACTCGTCCGGCTTCACCTGCGCGAGCATGGTGAGCACCGCGACGAAGCCGTAGGGATCGTAGCCGCCGCGCGCCGCCACGACGACGCCGATGCGGTCGGCCTCGTACTCCATGCTGCGGTCGAGAGGGCGCAGGAACAGGCCGTCCTTCACCAGGTCCACGCCCGCGTTGGCGAGCCGGGTCTTGAGCCCGAGCACGTCTCCCCCGCCGCGTCGCCCGATCTGGTCCGCGGCGACGGCCTTGGCCCCGTCGGCGGCGGCGCCCCAGCCCGCGTCCGACTGGATGGCGGCGAGCTGGTGCTTCTTCAGGACGTGCCCGATCTCGTGGGCGAGCACCCCCGCGAGCTCCGACTCGCTCGTCAGGCGCTTCACCAGCCCGTGCGAAATCACGACCGTCCCGCCCGGCATCGCGAAGGCGTTGATGGTGTCGGTGTCGATCACGCCGAAGGTCCACGGCAGGTCGGCGCGCTCGGTCTGCGAGGCGAGCCAGCGGCCCACCCGGTTCACGTAGCGCTGCAGGCGCTCGTCGGGGTGCAGGCGGATGGCGCCGAGGAAGCCCGAGGCGATTCCCTCGCCGAGGGCCACTTCCTCCTCGGGGGAGTATTCCTTCGTCGCCTCCTGGACCTTGGGCGCGATCTCCACGGCCTTGCGGCCCAGGTCGAGGATGCGGCCGATGTCCAGCTGCGCGTGGGCCGGGAGCGCCAGCGCAAGCGCGGCCGCGGCCAGGACGGCCCTCACGGGTTGTTCCCCGCGTATGCGACCGCCACCGGCGCGAGCTTCGCCTCTTTCGCGAAGCGCTCGGCCGAGGCCTTGTCGGCGCGGTACGACTGCATCTTCCTCAGCGCGGCGGGGTCGGGGGAGGCGTTCTTGAAATCCTCGGGCGTGAGGCCGCGGATGCCCAGGGTGGCGACCTTGGACGTCTTCGGGGCCTCCTTGCTGCCGAAGCCGAAGATCGAGGTGATGCTGCCTCCCACGCCGCCTCCCGAGGAAGACTCCACGGTCGAGGGGAAACGCAGGTGGAACGCGCGCACCCAGCCGCGCTGCGGCCCGGCCTCGACCTGCGTCCAGGCGCCCTGGCGCGAGAGGACCTTCACCGCGGTTTCGCCGGCAAGGGGGGAGAGCGTACGGGCGTCCGCGGCGGGCCGTTCCTTCAGCTCCGTGGCGCGGTTGGTGAAGGCCGGCTCCTGCGCGGCGGCGTCGCCGATCAGCGACAGGCAGGCTAGCAGCAGGGGGACGACGAAACGGGTAAGCATGGCGGCGATCATAGGTCGCCCGGTCGCAACATTCAATGCGGATTATTCAGCGGATGAGCACCGTGGCCAGTCCCAGCAGCAGCCCCATGCTCGCCACGTCGGTGGCGGTCGTCACGATGATGCTCGAGGCCGTGGCCGGGTCCGCCCCGAGCCGCTTGAGGACGAGCGGGACGAGCGCGCCGGAGACGCCGCTGATGGCGCAGGCGCCCATCATGGCCAGGAACACGGCGAGGCCCAGCAGGAGCGCGTGCGGCGAATCCTGCGAACGCGCGAGGAAGAACATGGCGATGCCGCACAGCACGCCGGTCACCCCGCCATTGGCGAGCCCCAGGAAGAACTCCTTGGCGACGAGCGCCTTGCCGGCGCCCGCGCGGATGTCGCCCAGCGTCATCCCGCGAACGGTCACGGCGAGCGCCTGGCAGCCGGTGTTGCCCGATTGCCCCGCGAGCACCGGCAGGAACGTCGCGAGGATGACCAGCTTGTCCAGGGTGCCCTGGAACATCGCCACCACGCCGCCGGCGGCGAATGCCGTGAGGAGGTTCAGCTGCAGCCACGGGTGGCGGAACTTGAACGCCCGCCCGAGGGGGGACGTCACCCGTTCCTCCTTCTCCACGCCCACCATCGAGCCCGGCTGCGCGGTGATCTCGAAGGCCTGCTCCTCGAAGATGGCCGCGCCGCGCACGAGCCCCACCAGCCGGCCCGAGTCGTCGCACACCGGATAGACGGGATAGTGGCGGTTGAGGGTGAGCTTCATCGCGTCTCCGACCGGCGTGCCGGCCCGGAACGAGAAGGCGTCCTTCAGCATCACGTCGCCCAGCTTCGCGGCGTGCTCGTTGAACAGGAGGTCGCGCATGGTGACGATGCCCAGGAGCCTGCCCTCGCCGTCGACCACGTAGCCGTAGGTGACGAGCGCCGTCCTCACGATGGCGCGCAGCTGCTCGATCGCCTCGCCGACGCTCATCCCCGGCGAGAACACGGCGTTGGGCGGCTCCATGAGGCGGCCGACGACGCCGGCCGGGTAGCGGGCGTTGCGCAGCCACTGCCGCGCGAGCTCGGGGCTCGCCGCCTTCGAGACGGCGGCGAGCACCCCGGGCGCCATCTCGGCCAGGATCTCCTGCGTGGTGCCGGGATTGAGCACCGTCAGCGCCTCGACGGCACGCGCCGGATCCTCCGCCGCGAGCATCCGCGCGGCCTCGCGCGCGGGCTGGGACTTCAGTCGTGCGGCGAGGGACTGGCGATCTTCGACGGCGGTCTGGGTCACGGCGGGCTCCGGCAATCGCGGACGTGCCGGATTCTAACCCCCCCGGCCCGCTACAGTCCCAGCCGCTGCCAGATCGTCGTGGCGGGGCCCGCCTGGTTGAGCGTGTAGAAATGCAGCCCCGGCGCCCCCTCGCGAAGGAGCCGGTCGCACAGCTCGGTCACCACGTCCAGGCCGAAGGCCTTGATCGAGGCGGTGTCGTCGCCGAAGCTCTCCAGGCGCAGGCGGATCCAGCGCGGGATCTCCGCCCCGCACGCGTCCGAGAAGCGCGCGAGCTGGGAGAAGTTGTTGATCGGCATGATCCCCGGGACGATGGGCACGTCCACGCCCAGCGCCTCCACCGACTCGACGAAGCGCACGTAGGCGTCGGCGTTGTAGAAGTACTGCGTGATGGCCGAGTTCGCGCCGGCGTCGATCTTCGCCTTGAAGTGGGCGAGGTCGTCGGCGGGCCGGCGCGCCTGGGGATGGAACTCCGGGTAGGCCGCGACCTCGACGTGGAACCAGTCGCCCGTGTGGCTCGCGCACGAAGCTCACGAGGTCCGCCGCGTAGCGGAACTCGCCGGCCACGGCCATGCCCGAGGGCAGGTCGCCCCGCAGGCACACCAGGCGCCGGATGCCCGCCTCGCGGTACTGGTCGAGGAGCGCCGCGATGGTCTCGCGCTTCGAGCCGATGCAGGAGATGTGCGGCGCGGCCACGTGCCCCTCGCGGTGAATCTCGAGGATGGTGCGCAGCGTCCCTTCCTGGGTCGATCCGCCGGCCCCGAAGGTGCACGACATGAACGCGGGCCGCAGCTGCGCGAGCTGCCGGCGCGCGTTGCGCAGCTTCTGCTCGCCCTCCGGCGTCTTCGGGGGAAAGAACTCGAAGCTGAAGAGCCTCTGGCGGTTGCGTTGCGATTCCATGGTTCTCGCCCGGGGCGCTTCGCGCGCCCCGGCTCCCGGCGCTAGTAGCGGTACTGGTCGGCCTTGTACGGGCCTTCCTTCGCGACGCCGATGTAGCGCGCCTGCTCGTCGGTGAGCGTCGGTGAGCTTCGCGCCCAGCTTCGTGAGCTGCAGCCTCGCCACCTTCTCGTCGAGGTGCTTGGGCAGGACGTACACGCCGACCGGGTACTGCGCGGTGCGCGTGAAGAGCTCGATCTGCGCGATCGTCTGGTTGGCGAAGGAGGAGCTCATCACGTAGCTCGGGTGCCCCGTGCCGCAGCCCAGGTTCACCAGGCGGCCCTCGGCCAGCAGGATGATGCGCTTGCCGTCCGGGAAGATGACGTGGTCGACCTGCGGCTTGATGTTGTCCCACGCGTACTGCTTGAGCGAGGCCACGTCGATCTCGTTGTCGAAGTGCCCGATGTTGCACACGATGGCCTGGTCCTTCATGCGCTTCATGTGCTCGTGCGTGATCACGTGGTAGTTGCCGGTGGCGGTGACGAAGATGTCGGCCTTGTCGCAGGCCTCCTCCATCGTCACGACCCGGTAGCCTTCCATCGCCGCCTGCAGAGCGCAGATGGGATCGATCTCGGTGATCCACACCTGGGCCGAGAGGGCGCGCAGCGCCTGGGCGCTGCCCTTGCCCACGTCGCCGTAGCCCGCGACGAGCGCGACCTTGCCCGCGATCATCACGTCGGTGGCGCGCTTGATGCCGTCCACGAGCGACTCGCGGCAGCCGTAGAGGTTGTCGAACTTGCTCTTGGTGACGGAGTCGTTCACGTTGATGGCCGGGAACCTGAGCGTGCCCTCCTTCGCCATCTGGTAGAGGCGGTGAACGCCCGTGGTGGTCTCCTCGGTCACGCCCATGCACCTTCGCCAGGCGCGTGGAGTACCACTTCGGGTCCTTGGCGAGCTTCGCCTTGATCGAGGCGTAGAGGAAGGTCTCCTCCTCGCTGCCGGGGCTGGCGATGACCTTGGCGTCGGTCTCGGCGCGCGCGCCCAGGTGCAGCAGCAGCGTCGCATCCCCGCCGTCGTCCAGGATCATGTTCGTGTAGCCGCCGTCCGGCCACTCGAAGATGCGGTGCGTGTAGTCCCAGTACTGCGTCGAGCGACTCGCCCTTCACCGCGAAGACGGCGGTGCCGCCCTTGGCGATGGCGGCGGCGGCGTGGTCCTGCGTCGAGTAGATGTTGCACGAGGCCCAGCGCACGTCGGCGCCCAGGGCCTTGAGCGTCTCGATGAGGACGGCGGTCTGGATCGTCATGTGCAGCGAGCCGGTGATGCGGGCGCCCTTGAGGGGCTGCGCGGCGGCGTATTCCTTGCGGATCGCCATGAGGCCGGGCATCTCGGTCTCGGCGATGGCGATTTCCTTGCGGCCCCAGTCGGCGAGGGCAAGGTCGGCGACCACGAAATCGGCGGTCTTGTCGGGTTTGAGGACAGCGTTCATCGTTCTCTCCATGCTCTGGTGAAGGATGCCGCCGTGCGAACGGGCACTTCTCACCCGGTCATGCACAGTCGGGTGAGCGCCGTTCCTATGGGAAATCCGAGCCTGGCGGGGCGGGGAACCCCGTTGCAACGCTCCTCGGACGGGGAGGATTATACCGTCCCTTCCCCGCCCCTTCCAAGCGAGGTCCCATGCCCCCTTCGCCCGCCCTCCCGCGCCTGCTCGGCTGCAAAGGCTGCGGCTCGGCCATCGTCGAGTTCGCCTTCGCGCTGGGGGGCCTGCCCCTACGACTGCGAGGAGGTCGATTACGGCCCCGGCAGCGCGACGCGCGAGCGGCTCGTCTCGGTGAACCCGCTCGGGCAGGTGCCCGCGCTCGTCCTTCCCGACGGGCGCGTGCTGACCGAGAGCCTCGCGATGCTGCACTACGCGAACGACCGGGCCCCCGCGGCCGGGCTCATCCCGCCCCCGGGAGATGCCGGCGCGCGAGGCGTTCTACCGCTGGGCCGTCTTCCTCGTGGCGGCCGTCTATCCCACGTTCACCTACGGCGACGACCCCCGCAAGTGGGTGGCCGACGAAGCGGGCGCGAAACTCCTGCGCGAGAGCACGGACCGGCATCGCCAGGCGATGTACCTCCAGCTCGAGGCGGCCGCCGGCTCGCCATGGTTCCTGGGCGGCACCTTCAGCGCCATCGACCTCTACCTCGCCGCGCTGACGCGGTGGCGGCCCGGCCGGGCGTGGTTCCTCGCCAACGCGCCGGGGCTCGCGGCCATCGCCGACCGCGCGGCCGCCCTGGGGCCGGTCGCGCCGGTCGTGCGGCGCCATTTCGGCTGACGCAGGTCAAGGCGGGGCGGAAATTCGCCTTGCCCCCGGAGGCCGCCCCTTGCTAGCGTTGCATCCCCAAGAAGAACAATCACGCCGCGCACGCCCCCAGGAGCCCGAAATGACCCGCCCCATCCCGACCCGCCTCGCCCTCGCCGCCTGCCTCGCCCTGGCCGGCCCCGCCCTCGCGCAATCGAAGGCCGCGCCCGCGAAGACCCCCATCGCCAATTACTGGATGGACGTCGCCACGGTCCACCTCGCCATCGCGGGCGCCGAGGAGATGGCCGACATGCCGCTCCTGGGCAACCTCATGGGCAACATGTTCGGCGGCTCGAAGATGGGCGTCATGCCGGGCAAGTGGCTGGACCTCTCGCTCTACACCCGCCAGAAGCCGGGCGGCACCGACGGCACGCACGCCATCCCGCCGGGGCAGAACATGGGGGCCGAGCCTGCCGCTCCAGCCCGTGGAAAAGCCGAAGCCGCGCGGCACCTCCCAGGACACGGCCACCACGGACTACGAGAAGCCCAAGGGGCGGCTGCTGCTCTACTGGGGCTGCAGCGCGACCGTGAGGCCGGGCCAGCCGCGCATCCTCGACATGGCCACCGCCGGCCCGCAGGACTTCGCGAAGTTCTTCGTCGGCCGCTACGCGCCCGAGCGCGGCGCCACCAGCCGCCCGGGCCACGCGATCTGGCCCAACGAGAAGGACAACCAGCGGGTGCCGAAGAACGCCTCGCTCCAGGGCGAGCATGCGGTCTCCGGCGAGGGCGTCCCGCCCAGCCTGAAGTTCGCGCTCGGCGAGCGGCAGGATTTCATGGAGCGCCTGAACCTCGCCGCGCCCGGCGACCCGAAGGCCTCGATCAATTCCTCCTGGAACGCCGTGCCCAACGCGCGCGCCTATTTCCTCTCGGCGATGGGCGGCGACGGCAACGACATGATCCTCTGGAGCTCGAGCGACGTGCCGGAGGCGGGCCTGGGCCTCATGGACTACCTGTCGCACTCGCAGATCGACCAGTGGGTCAGGGAGAAGGTGCTGCTGCCGGCGACGACGCAGCAGTGCGCGATCCCCTCGGGCATCTTCGGCACCGCCGGCGGCGCGATGCTGCGCGGGATCGCCTACGGCAACGAGCTGAACCTCGTGCATCCGCCGCGGCCCACGGACGCGAAGCTGCTGCCCGCCTGGAATCCCGGAATGGTCGCTGCGCGTGCGCGTGAAGTCGACCGCCATGGCGATGCTGGGACAGGAGGCGCAGCCGGAACGGCAGCAGAAGAAGGAAGAGCCGGTGAACCCGCTCGACATCCTCAAGAAGGGGATCTTCGGCCGCTAGCGCCGATCCCTAGGGGCGCAGCCAGCCCCGCTTCGAGGCGTGGTAGGCGAGGATCCCGAACACCACCGCCACGCCGACGTGGATCACCGTGAAGGCGGCGGTGGTGAGCAGCACGAAGCGGCCCACGCGCTCCTCCCCCGCCTCGCGGCTCGAGAGCGCGAGCTCCGCGCCGGCCAGGAAGAGGATCACCCCCAGCACCGGCTCGGGGAAGAAGCGCAGCAGGACGTGCACGGAATCGGCGAAGAAGAGCGCGAGGACGGCGAGCAGCGCGCCCACCATCACGGTCGCCCCGCCGGTTCGCGCCCCGAACTTCACGTGGCCCGCCATGCCGCCCGCCCCGTGGCACATGGGCACGCCGCCGATCGCGCTGGACCAGGCGTTCGCGATGCCGGTGGAGATCGCCACGCCCTTCTCCGTGACCGGCCGGTCGGGGAAGAGGCGGTTGTTCTCGCTGGTGATCGCGAGGAGCGCGTTGCCGAAGGTGAGCGGCAGCTGCGGCAGGGCCAGGAGGACGGCGCCGACCCAGACATCCGAGGCGCTCACCGCGGACCAGCCGAAATCGGGGACGCGGAAGTCCGGCCGGATGAGCGCGGCCTGCGAGCCCAGCGCCGGGTCGCTCCAGAGCGTGACGCCGATGCCGGCCGCGAGAAGGAGCAGCATCACCGGCAGCCGCGATTGCGCGAGGAGCGCGAAGGCGAGCAGCGCCGCGGCGAGCCAGGCGCTGCCCGACATCATGCGGATGCCCTCCAGCATGAAGCTCAATCCCAGGCCCAGCACGACGCCCAGGAGCGCCGGGCGGGGAATCCACTCCGCGATGCGCTTCGCCAGCCCCGTGGCGCCCAGGAAGAGCCAGATGGCCGCCGTGGCGACGCCTGCGCCGACGACGATGGCCGGCGTGATCGCGGCGCCGGCCGCGCTCGTCGCCGCCGCCGCGCCGATGGCCTTCATCGGCTGCACGGGGAACGGCGTCCGGTACCACAGGCCCGTGGCGATCATCGCGCCGCCGAATCCCAGCAGCACGCCTGCCGGGTCCATCTTCACGATCGCGAGGTAGGCGACGACGAAGGGAACGAGCGTGCCGAGGTCGCCGAACGCGCCGGAGAGCTCGGCGAGGTCGTAGCGGTTGCGCACGGCGGGCGCGGAGGGCTCGGCACTCATGGGTCGGATCATAGCCGCGGCGCGCGCCGCTCAGGCTAAAGTCGCAGCCATCGATACCCTGCTGACCGACCCTTCCCCATGCGCCCGAACGCCCTCGCCCTCGCCATCGCTCCTCGCCTCGCTCGTCGCCACGGGCTGCGTCTCCGACGGCGCCACCCATCACGCGGACCATGCGCCGGCGCCCTCCGACGGCCGCGCTCGCGGTCGCCTTCCCCGAGCCGATGCGCACGCACACGCTCGCCAACATGCGCGACCACCTCCTCGCGCTCCAGGAGATCCAGCAGGCCCTCGCGGCGGGCGCCTACGACCGTGCGGGGGACGTCGCCGAGAAGCGCCTGGGAATGACCTCCCTCGCGGCGCACGGCGCCCACGACGTCGCGAAGTTCATGCCCGAGGGCATGCAGGCGACCGGAACGGCGATGCACCGGTCGGCCAGCCGCTTCGCGGTCGAGGCGGCGAATGCCGGCGCGACGGGAGACGTGAGGAAGGCGCTGGGCGCGCTGGCGGAGGTCACCGCGCAATGCGTCGCGTGCCACGCGGCGTACCGCATGAAATGAAGACGGGCGGCAGCGCCGCCCGTCCACCCTCACCCCGACCCTCTCCCAAGGGAGAGGGAGATCTCTAGTCCGCGGTCGCGGCGGCGTGCTTCGGCGCGCCCTTGAGGCCGGCGGCCTCGCGCAGGAACGCCGCCTTGTCCGTGGCTTCCCAGGTGAACTCGGGCTCCTCGCGGCCGAAGTGGCCGTAGGCCGCCGTCTTCTGGTAGACGGGGCGCAGGAGGTCGAGCATGGTGACGATGCCCTTCGGGCGCAGGTCGAAGTGCTCCGTGACGAGCTTGGCGATCTTGTCGTCGGAAATGACGCCCGTGCCCTCGGTGTAGACCGTGACGTTCATCGGCTTGGCCACGCCGATGGCGTAGGCCACCTGCACCTGGCACTGGCGCGCGAGCCCCGCCGCGACCACGTTCTTCGCGACGTAGCGGGCCGCGTAGGCCGCGGACCGGTCGACCTTGGACGGGATCCTTGCCGGAGAACGCGCCGCCGCCGTGCGGGCAGGCCCCGCCGTAGGTGTCGACGATGATCTTGCGGCCCGTGAGGCCGCAGTCGCCCTGCGGGCCGCCGACGACGAAGCGGCCGGTCGGGTTGATGAGGTACTTGGTGTCGGCCGTGAGCCATTCCTTCGGCAGCACGGGCTTGATGATCTCCTCGCGCACGGCCTCGTAGAACTGCTCCGTCATCCTGTGGCCCAGGCTCTGCTCGGGCGAGTGCTGCGTGGAAAGCACCACCGTGTCGATGCTGTGCGGCTTGCCGTCCACGTAGCGCATCGTGACCTGGCTCTTGGCGTCGGGGCGCAGGAAGGGCATGCGGCCGTCCTTGCGCAGCTGGGCCTGGCGTTCCACGAGACGGTGCGCGTAGTAGATCGGCGCCGGCATGAGCACCGGCGTCTCGTCGCACGCGTAGCCGAACATGAGGCCCTGGTCGCCGGCCCCGGTGTTCAGGTGGTCGTCGCTCGCGTGGTCCACGCCCTGCGCGATGTCGTTGCTCTGCTTGTCGTAGCAGACCATGACGGCGCAGCCCTTGTAGTCGATGCCGTACTCGGTGTTGTCGTAGCCGATGCGCTTGATCGTGTCGCGGGCGACCTGGATGTAGTCCACGTGCGCGTTCGTCGTGATCTCGCCGGCCATCACCACGAGGCCCGTGTTGCACATCGTCTCCGCCGCGACTCGCGAGCGGGGGTCCTGGGCTAGAATGGCGTCGAGAACGGCATCGGAAATCTGGTCGGCCACCTTGTCCGGATGGCCTTCCGATACCGATTCCGAGGTGAAGAGGTAGTTCGATTTCATGTCGGGTTCGCCCCACAGTCGCGGTTGAACCCGCAATTTTAGCAAAAAACCCCGATCCCGCCGGACCCGCGGGCCCCTGCCTTGAGACTCCTGCTCCGGTTCCTCGCCTGGCTGGACCTTCCAGCGAACCACCGCCTGGGGGCGTTCGCGGGGCGGCTCGTGTTCGCCCTTTCGCCGCGCTACCGGCTGCGGACCGTGGAAAACCTGAGGTCCGCGGCGATCGCGCCGGACGGCCGCCCGCCCGGCGAGCTCGCGCGCGCGAACGCGGCCGAGATCGGCAAGGGCGCGGCGGAGCTCGCCTGGGCCCTCTACCGGCCCATCGAGGAGGTGGCCGGGCTGGTGAAGGAGCTCGACGGCTGGGAGGCGGTCGAGCGGCTGCGGGCCGGGGGCCGGCCCCTCATCTTCATCACGCCGCACCTGGGAGGCTACGACATCGCCGGGCGCTACCTGTGGTCGCGCCTGCCCATCATGGCGATGTACCGCCCGCACAAGCTCGGCTGGCTCGACGACGTGATCCGCGAGGGGCGCAACCGCGGCGCCGCGCCCGACGGCTCCAACGTCGCGCCCGCCAACATGGCGGGCGTGCGGATGCTCCTTCGCCACCTGAAGAAGGGCGGCTGCACCGTGATCCTGCCCGACCAGGTGCCGGGCGAAGGCGAGGGCGCATGGGCCGACTTCTTCGGCCGGCCCGCCTACACCATGACGCTCACGGGACGGCTGCAGGAGTCCTCGGGCGCCGCGCTGGTGTTCTGCTTCGCCGAGCGGCTGGCGGGAGGGCGCGGGTTCCGGCTGCGCCTGCGCGCGCGCGAGGAACCCCTGCCGGCGGACCGGGCCGCGGCCGCCCTCGCCGTCAACCGCGGCGTGGAGGAGCTCGTGCGCCTCGCGCCGGAGCAGTACCTGTGGGGCTACAACCGCTACAAGCGGCCGGCCGGCGCGCCGCCGGCGCCCGGGACGATCGCGTGGCCGGGGAAGCCATGATCGTCCTGAGCCGCCTGGGCTCGTGGCTGGCGGTGGCCCTCCTGTGGCTGCTGCACTGGCTGCCCACGCCCGCGCTCGCGGCCCTCGGGCGCGCGCTGGGGCGCCTGCTCTACCGGTTCGGGCGGGGACGCGTCACCGACGTGAACCTCGCGCAGTGCTTCCCCGACATGCCGGAGCCGCAGCGCAAGGCCCTCGCGCTGCGCCATTTCGAGGCGCTCGGGCGCAACGCGCTGGAGCTGGGCGTGCTGTGGTTCGGCAGCGACGAGCGGCTGGGGCGCCTGGTGCGGCTCGTGGGCGCCGAGAACCTCGAGGGCTGGCGCGACAAGCCGATCATCGTCTTCGCGCCCCACTTCGTCGGCGTCGACATCTGCGGCGTGCGCATCGCCTGGGAACTGGAGAAGACCGCCAGCATCTACAGCCGCCAGAGGAACCCGGTGCTCGACCGCTTCCTGCTGCGCGGCAGGATGCGCGCGGGCTCTCCGCTCATGCTCTCCCGCCAGGACGGCATGCGTCCCATCGTGAAGGCCCTTCGCGAGGGGCGCGCGCTCTACTTCCTTCCGGACATGGATTTCGGCGCCCGGGACGCCCTCTTCACGCCCTTCTTCGGGGTGCCGGCCGCGACGGTCACCGCCCTGCCCCGGCTGGCGCAGCTCGGGCGCGCCACGGTGCTCCCCGTGGTCGCCCGCCAGACGCCGGAGGGCTACGAGGTGCGGGTCTACCCGGCCTGGACGGACTACCCGAGCGGCGACCTCGAGGCCGACGTGCGGCGCATGAACGCGTTCATCGAGGACCGCGTGCGCGAGGCGCCCGAGCAGTACTTCTGGGCCCACAAGCGCTTCAAGACGCGCCCGCCGGGCGAGCCGTCGCTCTATCGGCGAAAATGACGCCCATGAGGATCCGCTTCGCCAAGATGCACGGCCAGGGCAACGACTTCGTCGTCATCGACGGCGTGCGCCAGCGCCTGGCCCTCACCGCCTCGCAGGTGCGGGCCCTCGCGGACCGCCATTTCGGCGTGGGCTGCGACCAGGTGCTGGTGGTGGAGCCCGCCCGCGAGGCAGGCAACGACTTCCGCTACCGCATCTGGAACGCCGACGGCGGCGAGGTCGAGCAGTGCGGCAACGGGGCCCGCTGCTTCGCGCGCTTCGTGCGGGACGAGGGCCTCGCGGACCGCGACGAGCTCCGGGTCGAGACGGCGCGCGGCGTGATCCGCCCCCGCATCGAGCCCGACGGGCGGGTGACGGTCGACATGGGGCCGCCGGTGTTCGAGCCCGCGCGGGTGCCCTTCCTCGCGCCGGGCGAGCGCCCCACCTACGAGATCGAGGTGGGGGGGCGCGCCGTCGAGGTGAGCGTGCTGTCGATGGGCAACCCGCACGCGGTCCAGGTCGTGGGCGACGTCGAATCGGCCCCCGTGGCGACGCAGGGCCCGCTCATCGAGCGCCACCCCGCCTTCCCCAACCGCGTGAACGCCGGATACGCGCAGGTCGTCTCCCGCGGCCACCTCCGCCTGCGGGTCTGGGAGCGCGGCGCGGGCGAGACGCTCGCGTGCGGCACGGGCGCCTGCGCCGCGGTCGTGGCGGGCATCCGGCGCGGCCTGCTCGACCCGCAAGTGCGCGTGAGCACCCGGGGAGGCGACCTCGCCATCGCCTGGGCGGGCACGGCGGGCATGACTGCCCCCCTGCCTCCCGTTATGATGACGGGCGACGCGGTGCGCGTGTTCGAGGGCGAATTCGACCTCCCGGCGCCCGGTCCCCAGGAGAATCCCGCTTGCTGACCCCGGAACAAGTCGCCGACTACCTTCGCCAGAACCCCGGCTTCTTCGAGCAGAACGTCGACCTGCTGGTCAACCTGCAGATCCCGCACCCGCACGGCGGCCGCGCCGTCTCCATCGGGGAGCGCCAGCTCGTGGCGGTCCGGGAGAAGACGCGGCTCCTCGAGGAGAAGCTGCGCGAGCTGATCGGCTTCGGCGAGGAGAACGACGCCGTCTCCGGCAAGGTGCACCGGCTCGCCTGCCGGCTCCTGGAGGCGAACGGCCTCGACGCCACCCTGGACGCCGCCTACCTGGACCTCCTCGACCATTTCGCCGTCCCGCACGTGGCGGTGCGGCTGTGGGGCGTCGCGGAGCGCGATCCGCAGACCAAGGAGTTCGGCGAGGTCGCCGCCGAGATGCGCGACTTCACGGCCCAGATGACGGCGCCCTACTGCGGCGGCCACGCCGTGTACGAGAGCCAGGCCTGGTTCGGCGACGCGGCCCCGCACCTGCGGTCCTTCGCCCTGGTGGCGCTGCGGGGCGACGGGCATTGCTTCGGCGTGCTGGCCCTCGCCTCCGAGGACGCGCAGCGCTTCTACCCGGAGATGGGCACGCTCTACCTCGAGCGCATCGGCGAGCTCCTCGCCTGCGCCATGAAGCGCCACCTCACCCCCGTCCGTGAGCCCGCCGGCTAGCGCGCTCGCGCGCTACCTCGACTTCCTGCGTCACGAGCGGCGCCTCGCCGCCCACACGCTCGCCGCCTATTCGCGCGATTGCGCGCTGCTCGAGAAGCTCTCGGCCGGCCGCGACCCGCGCGAGCTGGGCGCCGCGGACATCCGGCGCTTCGTGGCGTCCCTGCACGGCGGCGGGCTCGCGCCGCGCTCGCTCGCGCGGCTGCTCTCCGCCTGGCGCGGGTTCTTCGACTGGCTCGTGCGCAGCCGCGTGATCGCGGCGAATCCCTGCCAGGGCATCCGCGCCCCGCGGGCCGCGCGCACGCTTCCCGAGGCGCTCTCGCCCGACGACGCCAGCCGCCTCGTGGCGCTCGAGGACGGCTCGGACCTGGGGCTTCGCGACCGGGCCCTCTTCGAACTGGCCTATTCCTGCGGGCTGCGCGTCTCGGAGCTGACGGGGCTCGACGTCGGCTCCGTGGACGCCTCCTGCGGCGAGGTGCGGGTGACCGGCAAGGGGTCGAAGACGCGCATCGTGCCCGTGGGAGGGCCCGCCCTCGAGGCGCTGGCGCGGTGGCTGCCGGTGCGCGGGCGACTCGCGGCGGCGGACGAGCGCGCGCTCTTCGTGGGCCGCTCGGGCAAGCGCCTCGCGCCGCGGGAGGTCCAGAGGCGCATCAAGCGCCGCGCCGCCCTCGCCGGGCTCGGCGTCGACGTCCACCCGCACATGCTGCGCCACTCCTTCGCCTCGCACCTGCTGCAGTCCTCGGGCGACCTGCGCGCCGTGCAGGAGATGCTGGGCCACGAGAGCATCGCCTCCACGCAGGTCTACACCCACCTCGACTTCCAGCACCTCGCCAAGGTCTACGACGCCGCGCACCCGCGGGCGCGGCGCAAGCGCTGAGCCCGAAGCGCAACCGAATTGCATCTGCACCCGTCCGGGCCCTAGAATCCCCCATGGCCCGACCGAAGACAGCGCCGCCCGCGAGAGCGGCCGCCGCCCGGCGACTCATCCGCGCAGCCGGGGAGAGGCTCACCGCGCCGCGCGCGGCGGTCCTCGCGGTGCTGCTGGAGGCGAGGAGCGCGCTCACGCACCACGAGATCGGGGCGGCGCTCGCGGCGACGATGCCCGTGGACCGGGTGACCGTCTACCGGGTGCTCGACTGGCTCGTGACGCTGGAGCTCGCGCACCGCATTGCCGGCGAGGACCGCGCCTGGCGCTTCCGCGCGAGCCGCGCCCCGGCGCACGGCCCGCACGCGCACTTCACCTGCTCGCGCTGCGGCACGACGGTCTGCCTGGAGGACGTGGCGGTGCCCCCGCGCGTGAAGCTTCCCCGCGGGTTCGTGCCGCAGAAGGTGGAGCTCACCGTGCAGGGCCTTTGCGCCGCCTGCCAATAGTCCCGGCCGCGAACGCGATGACCGCCACCTCCGTCACGCCCGTGACGCTGCTCACCGGATTCCTCGGCAGCGGCAAGACGACGCTGCTCAACCGCCTCGTGGCGCACCCGGCGGCCGGCGACTGCGCGGTGATCGTGAACGAGTTCGGCCCGGTGGCGATCGACCACGCGCTGGTGCGGACGGCCTCGGAGAACATCGTGCTGCTGCCGAGCGGCTGCGTCTGCTGCCAGGTGGCGGGCGACCTCGTGCAGGCCATGCGCGACCTGTACTTCAAGCGGGCGGCGGGCGAGGTCCCCGACTTCCGCCGCGCCATCATCGAGACCACGGGCCTCGCCGACCCCGCGCCGCTCGCGCGCACGCTGATCGAGCTGCCCCTGGTGGCGGCCCGCTATTCCCTCGCCGGCATCGTGACGACGGTGGACGGCACCCACGGCCTGGCCCAGCTGCGAAGCCCACCCCGAGGCGGTGAAGCAGGCGGCGGTGGCCGACCGCCTGGTCGTCACCAAGACGGATCTCGCGAGCGCGGCGCAGCTCGAGGCGCTGGAGGAGCGGCTGGCCGCGCTCAACCCCGGCGCCCCCCGCCTTCGCAGCGCGAACGGCGACGCCGATCCCGCGCGCCTGCTGGACACGGGCCTGTACCAGGGGGCGGGGCGGCTCGCGAACCCCGGGTCGTGGCTCAACGCCGGCGCCTACCGCCACGTGGGCGACCCGCCGGGCGCCGGGCACGACCCGCGCGTGCGCGCCTTCGCCTGGTTCGCCGAGGCGCCGGTCGACTGGCCCGCCTTCGAGGACTCCCTCGCGACCCTCCTCGAGCTGGCCGGCGAGCGCATCCTGCGCCTGAAGGGCCTCGTGAACTGCGTGGGCGTCGAGGGCCCCGTCGCCGTGCACGCGGTCCAGCACACGCTCTACCCGCCGGCCCGCCTGCCGCAGTGGCCCGACGCCGACCGGCGCACGCGGCTCGTGTTCATCGTCCGCGACCTTGAAGAATCGTTCGTCGCCCACACATTGGACTCTTTCGTCCCCGCCCCCGCCGAAAGGTAACGCATGGCCGCCGTCCCGAACCCCGAGAAGGACCTGATCCCCGTCACCATCCTCACCGGCTTCCTCGGCGCGGGAAAGACCACGCTCCTGAACCGCATCCTCACCGAGAAGCACGGCGAGAGGATCGCGGTGATCGAGAACGAGTTCGGCGAGACGGGCGTGGACAACGAGATCCTCGTCGAGGACCGCGAGGAGCAGATCGTGGAGATGAACAACGGGTGCCTGTGCTGCACGGTCCGCGGCGACCTCGTGCGCATCCTCGGCGACCTGGGGAAGAAGCGCCGGCAGGGCGAGCTCAAGTTCGACCGCGTGCTCATCGAGACGACGGGGCTCGCCAACCCCGGCCCGGTGGCGCAGACGTTCTTCATGGACGAGGGCGTCCACGGGGAGTACCTGCTCGACGCGGTCATCACCGTGGTGGACGCGAAGCACGGGCAGCGCCAGCTCGACGAGCACGACGAGGCGCGCGCCCAGGTGGGCTTCGCCGACCGCATCCTCCTGTCCAAGACCGACCTCGTCGCCGAGGACGAGCTCGCCGACCTCATGGGCCGGCTGCGCGACATGAACCCCCGCGCGCACCAGAAGAAGGTCCATTTCGGCGACGCCGACATCAAGGAGATCCTCGACATCCGCGGCTTCAACCTGAGCGCCGCCCTCGAGATCGACCCCGCCTTCCTCGAGGACGACGCACCACCACCACGACGACGACGTGAAGAGCTTCGTCTGGAAGGACCCGCGCCCCCTGCAGATGGAGAAGATCGAGACCTTCCTGTCGCTCATGGTGCAGAACTACGGCGAGGACCTCCTGCGCTACAAGGGCATCCTCAACATCCAGGGCGACCCGCGGCGGATGATCTTCCAGGGCGTGCACATGCTCATGGGCGGCACTCCCGGCAAGCCCTGGGCGCCGGGCGAGGCGCGCGAGAGCGTGATGGTGTTCATCGGGCGGCGGATCCCGCGCCGCCTGTTCGAGGAAGGCCTCGCCTACTGCGTGGCGTGAGCGCCCGCATGCTCGAGATCCGCGGCCTTCGCCACGACTACGCCGGACGCACCGTCCTCGACGTGCCGTCGTGGGACGTGGGCAAGGGCGAAGTCGAGCCTCGTGCTGGGCCCCTCGGGCAGCGGCAAGACCACGCTCCTCAACGTGATCGCCGGCCTCGCCACCCCCACCGCGGGAACCGTGCGGGTCGCGGGCGAGGAGATCACGCGCCTCTCCCCGGCCGCGCGCGACGCCTTCCGCGCCCGCAAGGTGGGCCTGGTCCTGCAGACGCTGCATCTCATCGGCGTGGTCTCCGTGCGCGAGAACCTGCGGCTCGCGCAGCGCCTGGCAGGCAGCCCGGTCGACGACTCCCGCATCGACGAGGTCCTCGGCGAGCCTCGCCGTCGCCTCCCTCGCCGGCGCCCGCGCGCGCGACATCTCCGTCGGGGAGGCGCAGCGCGTGGCCATCGCGCGCGCCGTGGTGAACCGCCCGGCGCTCATCCTCGCCGACGAGCCCACCTCGGCGCTCGACGACGCCAACTGCGAGAAGGCCCTGGCGCTCCTCCTCGCGCAGGCCGCCGCCTGCGGGGCCACGCTCCTGGTGGCCACGCACGACAACCGCATCCGGGCCCGCTTCGCCAGGAGGCTCGAGCTGTGAGGATCGCGCGCCTCGCCCTTGCCTACCTCGCGAGCCGGCCGCTCCTCACCGCGCTCAACGTCGCCATGCTGGCCCTCGGCGTGGCCACGATCGCCTTCCTGCTCCTCGTGACCCACCAGGCCGAGGATCGGCTCACCCGCGACGCGAGGGCGGTCGACCTCGTGGTCGGCGCCAAGGGCAGCCCTCTCCAGCTCATCCTCTCCACCGTCTTCCACGCCGACGTGCCCACCGGCAACATCGGCCTCGAGGAATCGCGCGCCATCGCCACCCACCCGATGGTGGCCTCCGCGACCCCGCTCGCCCTCGGCGACTCGTTCCGCGGCCACCGCATCGTGGGCACCGACGCCTCCTTCCTCGCGCTGCACGACGCGAAGCTCGCGCAGGGCCGGATGTTCGCCGGGGAGATGGAGGCCGTGGTGGGCTCGGAGGTCGCCCGGCGCCAGGGGCTCGCCGTGGGCGCGCAGCTCACCGGCGCGCACGGGCTCGCGGCCTCCGGCCCGGCCCACGGCGACCATCCCTACCGGGTGGTCGGGATCCTCGCGCCCGCCGGCACCGTGGCCGACCGCCTGGTCCTCACCTCGATCGAGAGCGTCTGGCACGTCCACGAGGAGCACGCCCCGGCGCGCAAGGAGATCACGGCGCTCCTCATCCGCTACCGCACGCCGCTCGCCGCCGCGATGCTTCCGCGCGCCATCAACGCGGGCACGGCGATGCAGGCCGCCTCGCCGGCCTACGAGAGCGCGCGCCTGCTCGAGCTCGCGGGCGTCGGCGTGCAGACCCTGCAGTGGTTCGCCGTGGTGCTCATGGCGAGCGCCGCGCTCTCGCTCTTCGTCGCGCTCTCCTCGGCGCTGCAGGAGCGGCGCTACGACCTGGCCCTGCTTCGAACCCTCGGGGCGAGCCCCGCCAGCCTCGCGGCGCTCACGCTGGCCGAAGGCGTGACGCTCCTCATGGCCGGCGCTATACTGGGACTTGCTCTGGGACACGGCGCCGCGCACGCGCTGGGGCTCTGGCTCGCGGCCTCCGGATCGTGGCCGCTCACGGGCCTCGCCTGGGTGGCCGGCGAGGCGTACTCGTGCTGGCCGTCCTCGGAATCGGCGCGCTCACCTGCCTCGTGCCCGCATTGCAGGCTTATGCCAGCGATCCGGCCAGCCTCCTCGCGAAACGATAATCTGGACACTCCCATGGCCCCCACCGGAACCGCTCGCCGCACCCTCATCGCCTTCGCGCTTGCGCTCGCGGTCACGGGCGCGTGGGCCGTCCAGCCGCAGGACCCGGCGAAATCGCCCGCGCAGGGCGGCTTCTGGATCGGGGCCGATCCCGCCCCGGCCGGCACGGTCCCGTGGCAGCTCCTGCAGTCGGCGAAGACGGTGCAGAAGGCCGACAAGAAGTTCGGCCCCGCCTTCCCCAAGGAGGTGAAGGAGCTCGACAAGCAGCAGGTGAAGCTCTACGGCTTCATGATGCCCCTCGACCAGGCGAAGAAGCAGAAGCGCTTCCTGCTGTCGGCCTATCCGCCCCACTGCTCCTTCTGCCTGACCGGCGGGCCGGAATCCCTCGTGGAGGTGATCGCCGACACACCGATCGACTTCACCTTCGAGCCCGTCGTGATCGCGGGCCGCCTCGCGGTCCTCGAGAACGACGTGGTCTACTACCGGCTCACCAACGCGGCCACGGCCAAGCCCTGAGGAGCGAAGCGAACTTGGCCCAGACCGCCGCCGGCGCTTCACCCGCCGGCTCCCCGAGACCCGCCCCCCGCGCGCCCGGCCGGATCGGCAGCGAGGAGTACCACTCCGCCCCGCTCCCGCCGGCGCAGGAGGCCGCGATCCTCTACGCCGCCAACATGCCCGGGCCGGCCGAGGCGATCCTCAAGGGCCTCACGCGCGATCCCGCGAGCCGGACCAACAAGCAGCCCTGGCTGATGCTCTTCGACCTGTTCGAGGTCACCCAGAACCGCGCCGAGTACGAGGCCCTGTCGCTTCTCTACACGGTCCGCTTCGAGCAGTCCCCCCCGGCCTGGGCCGGCGGCAACGAGGCCGCGCTGGATCCGCGGCGGGCCCAGAGCCGCGAGCGCAAGGATTTCTTCGCGCTCAAGCCCAACGGCCTGGGCGAGCTCGCCCCCGAGATCGAGAAGCTGGTCTCCTTCGCCGAGTCGATGGGGACGGTCCGCATCGACTTCGCCAAGATCACCGCCATCACGGCCGCCGAGGCCGCCCTCCTCGCGGCGGCGCTGCGGCGCCTGCGCCGCGCGGCGGTGCCCATGTGGGTCAACAACGCCGATGTCCTGGAGAAGGTGCTCCGGGCCGCCTTCAACGAGCGCGCCTCCGAGGTGATCCGCAGCTTCTGGCTGCTGCTCTTCGAGATCTTCGTGGTCGAGGGCAAGAGCGAGCCCTTCGAGGAGCTGGGGCTCGAGTACGCCGTCGCCTTCGAGATGTCGCCTCCCAACTGGGAGGTCTACGTGAACACCGTGGCGCAGGCCGCCGCGCGCGCCTCGGCCGCGCCCGCCCCGCCGCCCGTCCAGGCCGCGGCGGGCTTCGCGATGAAGGGCGTCGTCTCCACCTCGAGCCAGAACCAGTTCGCGGACCTCGCCGCCCATGCGGCCTCGGGCACGGAGATCGCCGTCGACATGAGCAAGGTCCTGCGCATCGATTTCGCCGCGGGGGCCCAGTTCTTCGAGGTGGTGAAGGCGATCCAGCTCGCCGGCAAGCGGGTAATCCTCTCGAATCTTTCGGAATTGAACGCGGCGCTGCTCGAGGCCTTCGGGTTCAATCGCCACGCGATCCTCATCCGCCGGAAGGCGAACTAGACGCGCCATGGCCGAAGACTCGTTCCACGGCACCACCATCGTCAGCGTGCGCCGGGGCGGCCAGGTCGCCATGGGCGGCGACGGGCAGGTGACGCTCGGCAACGTCGTGGTGAAGGCCACCGCCAGGAAGGTCCGCCGCCTCTACAACGACCGGATCCTCGCCGGTTTCGCCGGCGCCACGGCCGACGCGTTCACCCTCTTCGAGCGCTTCGAGGCGAAGCTGGAGAAGCACCAGGGCAACCTGCTCCGGTCGGCGGTGGAGCTGGCGAAGGACTGGCGCACCGACCGGATGCTGCGCCGCCTCGAGGCGATGCTCGCGGTGGCCGACCGCGAGGCCTCGCTCCTCATCACCGGCACCGGGGACGTCCTCGAGCCCGAGCGCGGCATCGTGGCGATGGGCAGCGGCGGCGCCTACGCGCAGGCCGCGGCGATCGCGCTGCTCGACAACACCGACCTCGCCCCCGCGGACATCGTCAAGAAGTCGCTCGAGATCGCGGGCGACATCTGCATCTACACGAACCAGAACCACGTGGTGGAAACGCTCCAGGCCGCCGCCCTCCCGCGCCCATGGCCCCCGCCCGAGGCCGCGCCCATGATGACGCCGCAGGAGATCGTCCACGAGCTCGACAAGCACATCGTCGGCCAGGACGCCGCCAAGAAGGCCGTGGCCATCGCGCTGCGCAACCGCTGGCGCCGCTCGCAGGTTCCCGAGCCGCTGCGCGGCGAGATCACGCCCAAGAACATCCTCATGATCGGCCCCACGGGCGTGGGCAAGACCGAGATCGCCAGGCGCCTGGCGCGGCTCGCGAACGCCCCCTTCGTGAAGGTCGAGGCGACGAAGTTCACGGAGGTGGGCTACGTCGGGCGCGACGTCGACACGATCATCCGCGACCTCGCCGAGGTGGCGGTGAAGTCCACGCGCGAGCAGGAGATGAACAAGGTGCGCGCGCGCGCCGAGGACGCCGCCGAGGAGCGCATCCTGGACGCCCTCCTTCCCGGGGTGCCGCCCTCCGAGGGCGCGGAGGCGGGCTCCACGAGGCAGCGGTTCCGGAAGATGCTTCGCGAGGGCAAGCTCGACGACAAGGAGATCGAGATCGACGTCTCGCAGGGGTCCGCGGCGATGGAGATCATGGCCCCGCCCGGCATGGAGGAGCTCACGCAGCAGCTCCAGGGGATGTTCGCGAACCTGGGCGGCGGGCGGCGGCGCATGCGCAAGCTCGCGATCCGGGAGGCGCTTCGCCTCGTCACCGACGAGGAGGCCGGCAAGCTCGTGAACGAGGAGGAGATCCGCGTGATCGCGATGCGCGCCGTGGAGCAGAACGGCATCGTCTTCCTCGACGAGATCGACAAGATCGCGAGCCGCGGCGAGATCGGCGGCGCGGACGTGTCGCGCCAGGGGGTGCAGCGCGACCTCCTGCCGCTCGTGGAGGGAACCGCGGTCACGACCAAGTACGGCGTGCTGCGCACCGACCACATCCTCTTCATCGCGAGCGGCGCCTTCCACCTGTCCCGGCCCTCGGACCTGATCCCCGAGCTGCAGGGGCGCCTGCCCATCCGCGTGGAGCTCTCGAGCCTGTCGGTGGAGGACTTCGAGCGCATCCTCACGGCGACGGACGCGTGCCTCACGCGCCAGTACGAGGCGCTCCTCGCCACCGAGGAGGTCGCGCTCACCTTCGCGCCGGACGCGGTCCGCCGGATCGCCGAGATCGCCTTCTCGGTGAACGAGCGCACCGAGAACATCGGCGCGCGCCGCCTGCACACCGTGATGGAGAAGCTGCTGGAGGAGATCTCCTTCGACGCCGGGCGCGGCGCGCGCGAGGCGAGGATCGACGCGGCCTACGTCGACGCGCGCCTCGGGGAGCTCGCGAAGAGCGAGGACCTGTCGCGCTACGTCCTCTAGCGCGGCAAGGTTCGGTCACGGGAAGGCCACCGCCCGTAACCGCGCGCCGCGCGGCCGCGACCACAATCGCGCCATGAAGCGCCTTTCCATCCTCCTCGCGTCCGCCCTGGCGGGCTGCACGGCCATGACGGCGACCTCCCCCGACCCCGACGCTCCCGCCACCCTCGCCGCCGCCGAGACGGCCTTCGCCGCGCAGTCGGCGCGCGAAGGCATGCGGGCCGCGTTCCTCGCCTGGCTCGCGCCGGACGCGATCGTCTTCCGCGACGGGCCGGTGAACGGCCCCGCCCTGATCGCCTCGCGGCCGCAGCCGCCCATCGACCTCGCCTGGCGGCCCGTGTTCGTGGAAGTGGCGGCCTCGGGCGAGATGGGCCTTTCCACGGGGCCCTCGACGATCACCAGCCGGACGGACCCGGCCGCGCCCGCGCGCCACGGCCAGTTCGTGTCGGTGTGGAAGCGCGAGCCCGGCGGGCCGTGGCGCGTGCGAGTCGACCTGGGCATCTCGCATCCGGGCGCCGCGCTTGCCGGCGAGCCCCTCGAGGCCCGGTCGACTCCCTCCTCCGGGACGCGGGACGCCGGCACCCTCGCGCAGGCCGAATCGCGCTTCGCGCAGGCCGCCGCCGGGCAGGGCGACGCGTCCGCCTATGCCGGCCACGCCTCCGCCAATGCCCGCCTGTACCGCGAGGGCCATCCGCCGGTTCTCGGGCGCGCCGCGATCCTCGCCTCGCCGGCGTCCGGATCGGAGCGCACGGCGTGGTCCCTCGACGCGCACGAAACCAGCCTTGCCGGGGACCTGGGCTATGCCACCGGCCGCTACGGACCTCCGGGAGGCCCCACGGCGGGGCACTTCGTCCGGGTGTGGCGGCGCGAGCCCGAAGGCTGGCGAATCGCGGCCGACGTGGTGAACGCGCTGGCGCCGCGCTAGGGCGCGTCCGGGTTTCCGCGGGAAAAGCCCGCGAGCATCCCGCGGGCGGCGAGCCGGCCGAGCGCCGGCGCGAAGTCCCACTCCTGCGCGGCGGCCGCGGCGGCCTCGAGGTCGGCTCCCTGCAGGAGGCTCGCCACGAAGTCCGCCTCGCCGGGCTCCACGAGCGCCATGCGCACGCGCAGCTCCTCGCGCCACACGAGCACGTCGTCGGCGCCATCCTCGCGGTCCGCCCGGCCGTCGCGTTCCGGCTGGTTCGCTTCCCAGATCGCGAGCACGGGCCAGGAGGAGCGCACGAGCCGGACGCTCGCGTGGAAATCGAACCGGAGCCCGGGCTGCCGTGCCTCTGGCACGCGTGCGAGCGCCTCGAAATCGAGTCCCGGCGCGTCCGCGGCCATCAGCGATTCGTGCCGCGCCCACTCGAGCCGCGCCACGTCGGCGAGCCACGGCAGGCCGCAAGCGGGCCCATAGGCCGAGAGGAAGCCGGGGAAGCCGGCGCCGTAGCGGTTGAGGTCGCCGCTTTCCGGCGGCGACGCCTGCCCGAATTGCCGCGCGGCCTCGTCGAAGAAGCCGTCGCCGACGAGCCGCGCGAGCACGGGATAGGCGCCGCGCAGGGCGCGGCGGAGGTTCGCGGCGATCGCGCGGCGGTAGATGGCGAGGCGGCGCCGCGCGAGGGAAGGCTCGCCCGCGAGATGGGGCGCGAACGCTTCGCCCTCGCCGTCGCGGGCCACGGCGGCGGCAAACGCTTCCTGCAGGCGGCCGAGCGCCGGTGCGCCGCTCATGCCGCCTCCCGTCCCGGGAACCGGGCCCGCGCGAGGATCGCGTCCGCGCGCCCCGCCTCGGCGAGCAGGACCTCGAGCGCGGGGATATCCGCATCCCATTCCACGAGGGTCGGGACCGGCCCCAGGCGGGCCATCGTCTTCTCGTAGAGGGCCCACACCTCCGGGAAGACGGGGGCGCCGTGCGTGTCGACGAGCCCGTCCGGCGTGGCCTCGTAGCCGGCGAGGTGGATCTCGCCGACGCTGGCCGGATCGATGGCGCCGAGGAAGGCCCCCACGTCCGTGCCGTGGTTCGCCGCGTTCACCCACGCGTTGTTCAGGTCGAGAAGGACTCCGCAGCCGGTGCGCCGCGCCACCTCGGCGACGAACTCGCCTTCCGGGATGGTGGACGAGGCGAAGCTCACGTAGGAGGTCACGTTTTCCACCAGGATCCGGCGCTTGAGGCCGTCCTGCACCGCGCTCACGCGGCCGCAGACGTGACCCAGCGCCTCTTCCGTGTAGGGAAGCGGCAGCAGCTCGCCCAGGTGCTCGCCGCCGACGCTGGACCAGCAAAGGTGCTCCGAGACGAGCGCGGGCTCGATGCGCCCGGCAAGGCGCGCCAGGCGCGAGAGGTGCCCGCGGTCCAGGGGATCGGCCGAGCCGAGCGACATCCCCACCCCGTGCAGGCTCACCGCGTAGTCGGCCCGGAAGCGCTCCAGCCAGGCGAGCGCGGGTCCGCCCTCGGCGAAGTAGTTCTCGCTGTGGACCTCGACGAAGGACAGCGGCGGCCGCAGGGCGGCCAGCGCCTCGAAGTGCGGCGTGCGCAGGCCGATGCCGGCCCTCGCCGGGTCGGGCGCGAGTGCGGGGTGGCGCGCGGCCACGTCGGCGGGCTACTTGCCGCCGGGAGGCTTCAGCTTCCCGCCGAGCTTGGCGCAGGTGCCCTTGGGCACGTACTTCCACTCGTCGGGAGCGTTGTCCTTCTTGGCGAGTCCGGCGCAGGCGTGGGTCGCCGTGCCGCAGTCGTTCTGTCCCGCCTTGACGATGCCGTAGCACTTCTCCTTGCCGGCGGCCGGCTGGCCGTCGTGGGCGGTGGCCGCCTTCGACTGGCCGAGGCCCATCGCGATCACGCCGGCCAGGGCCGAACGGATCAGGGCTCTTTTCGAATTCATGGGCTTCTCCTGGGCTGGGGGCGTTCGAAACGCCCGGGAAGGCGCGCAATCATAGCATCCGCCCCGGGCCGCTTTGCCACGCGCCCCCTTTTTACTTGCGGGTGCGCGCCCTACAATAGCGGCCATTCCCACCGCCCTCCCCGAGCCGCCACCCGACATGCCCCCCAAGCTATCCTCCGCGCAAAAGGCCGAAGTGCTCGTCGAGGCACTGCCCTACATCCAGCGTTTCTACGACAAGACCATCGTCATCAAGTACGGCGGCAATGCGATGACCGACATCGCGCTGCAGGAGGACTTCGCCGAGGACATCGTCCTGCTGAAGCTGATCGGCATGAACCCGGTGGTGGTCCACGGGGCGGGCCCCCAGATCGGCGCGCTCCTGCAGAAGCTCGGCAAGCAGAGCGAGTTCATCCAGGGCATGCGGGTCACGGACGAGGAGACCCTCGACGTGGTCGAGATGGTCCTGGGCGGCCTCATCAACCAGGAGATCGTCACGCTCATCAACAAGGCCGGCGGCAAGGCCGTGGGGCTCACCGGCAAGGACGGCCACTTCATCCACGCCCGCAAGCTCAAGGTGGCCAGCAAGGAGGACAAGAAGAAGAAGATCGACGTGGGGCTCGTGGGCGAGGTCGTGAAGATCGACCCGGAGATCATCCAGCTCCTCGACGAGCGCGACTTCATCCCCGTGATCGCGCCCATCGGGGCCGACGAGAAGGGCACCGCGTACAACATCAACGCCGACGTCGCGGCCGGCAAGCTCGCCGTCACGCTCCAGGCCGAGAAGCTGATCCTCCTGACCAACACCACCGGCGTCCTCGACAAGTCGGGCAAGGTGATCACCGGGCTCAACGCCAAGAAGGTGAACGAGCTGATCGACGACGGCACGATCTCCGGCGGCATGCTCCCGAAGGTGGAGTGCGCGCTGGACGCCGTGAAGAACGGCGTGAAGACGGCGCACATCATCGACGGGCGGGTCTCGCACGCGCTGCTGCTGGAGGTGCTCACCGCCGAGGGCGTGGGAACGCTCATCCGCGGCTCCTCGGCCAACCGCGCCGTGCACCGCTAGGGCGCCGCCGCCCTTCAGAACCAGCGCCGCCCGATGCCGGCGATGCCCATGGCCAGCCGGGCGCATCCGTAGGCGAGCCAGCCGGCGATGCGCCCCGTCCAGGCCCGCCGCTTCCACAGCAGGCGCGGCACCGCCCGCGCCCCGTGGTGGATCTCGCGGTCGATCGAATCGCGCACCTCGCGGGCGAACGATTCGCTGAAGACGGCGACGTTGGCCTCGCGCGCGAGGACGAGGCTGAAGGGGTCGAGGTTGGAGGAGCCCACCGTGGCCCAGCGGCCGTCCACGACCGCGGCCTTGGCGTGCAGCTCGCTCCTCGTGTACTCGTAGATCTCGATGCCGTGGTCGAGGAGCGCGCCGTAGAGGACCCGGCTGGCGCTCTGGAAGACGCGGTGGTCCGACCATCCCTGCACGACGATCGCGATGCGCACGCCGCGGCCGGCCGCCTCCATGAGCGCGTGGCGAACGCGCCAGCCCGGCATGAAGTAGGCGCACGCCACCAGGATCTCGCGGCGCGCGGCGCCGATCGCCTCGAGGTACATGGCCTCGATGTCGTGGCGGTGCCCGAAATTGTCGCGGTGCACGAAGGCCACGGTCGTGTCGCCCGCCGGGCCGGGGCGGGCGTCCGGGGGCGCGAAGCCGGGCTGGCGCTCCTTGCCCGAGAGCGCGGCCACCAGCCACCACAGGCGGTGCACCACCGGATAGATCTCGCCGAGGATCGGCCCCTCCAGGCGCACCGCGTAGTCGTAGCGCGGCTGCGCCCGCCCGTGCCCGGAATGGTCGTCGAGGATGTTGATGCCGCCCACGAAGCCCACGCGGGCGTCGACCAGCGCGATCTTGCGGTGCAGGCGCCGCAGCCGGCTGCGGCGGAAGGAAGGCAGGCCCCGCTCGGGCCGGAAGCGCTGCACCACCACGCCCGCGATCCGCAGCCCGGCGACGAACTCGGGCGAGAGCTCGCGGGAGCCGAAGCCGTCGATCATGAGCCGCACGCGAACGCCGCGGCGCGCCGCCCGCTCGAGCGCCCCGCCCACGGCCCGGCCGACGGCGTCGTCGGCGAAGATGTAGGTCTCCAGCCGGACGTCGTCGGAAGCCTCGTCGATCGCGGAAACCAGCGCGGGAAAGAACTCCACCCCGTTGCGCAGGAGCGTCACGCGATTGCCGGCCACCGGCCTCACGCTTCTGCCGCCCCGTCCGTCAGCGCGAGAGCCTCGCGGCCAGGGCCGCGTGGTCCGAAAGGCCCGACCAGAGGCCTTCCGAGAGCCTCTGGGTGACCCCCACCTTCAGTCCGCGCACGTAGATCCGGTCGAGCGCGAGCAGGGGCAGCCGGGCCGGGAAGCTCCGCGCATGGCGCCCTTGGGCGCTCTGGAAGGCTTCCGCGAGGCCCAGCTCGCGCCCGAGCAGCTTGCTCGCCGTCCCGCGCCAGTCGTTGAAGTCCCCGGCCACGACCAGGGGAGCGTTCTCCGGCACCGATTCGCGGATGCGCTCGCAGAGCCACTCGAGCTGGAAGCGCCGGCTCCTCGCCCAGAGCCCGAGGTGGACGTTGATGCAGTGCAGGGGCTCCTCCCACCCCGGCACCGCCATCTCGCAATGCAGCAGGCCCCGGCTCTCGAGCGCATGGTGGGAGATGTCCAGGTTCTCGGAGCGCAGGATCGGGTAGCGGCTCACGATCGCGTTGCCGTGGTGGCCGTCCCGGTACTGCGCGTTCATGCCGTAGGCGGAGTGCTCGCCTTCGTAGGCCAGGAACTCGTGCTGCGCCGCTTCGGGCCAGGTGAGGTGGCGGCGCGAGTGCCGGCTGTGCGCGCCCTGCACCTCCTGGAGGAACACGACGTCCGGGGAGAGCGAACGCAGGCGCTCGCGGATCTCGTGCACCACGAGGCGGCCATTGAGCGCCGAGAACCCCTTGTGGATGTTGTAGGTGACGACGGTGAGGGCCAGCCCGGCTCCGGTCTTCATGGTGCCTTGGCGCCGGGATCGGCGTCCTTTTGCGGAAGCATCAGTATCGCCTCGCGGTTGCTCCAGGAGAACACCTCCTCGGCCGCTTCCCGCCAGGGCAGCCAACGGAAGCGAATGTGCTCCTTCGGGGCGAGCTTGACGTCCAGGCGCCCGGGAAGCCGCAGCCCGAAGACGTGCTCGGTGTTGTGGGTGACGCCCGGCGCGTACCGGTGCCGCCAGATGGCGTAGATCTCGTAGACGTTGCTGACCTGCCAGTCGGCGAGCGCGTGACGCCCGCAATCGATGCCCGTCTCCTCGCGCACCTCGCGCGCCGCCGTCTGCCCGAGGGTCTCGCCGGGATCCTGGCTTCCCGTGACGCTCTGCCAGAAGCCCGGGCGGTCCGCGCGCTCGATGAGCAGCACCTCGAGTTCCGGCGTGTAGACGACGACGAGCGTCGAGACGGGGATCTTGTGCCGCTTCGCCACGCGCCTAGACCCGCATGCGCGCGGACACGGGCGAATCGCCGGAGAAGAAAGCGTGCGGCATGTCGCGGGTGCGGTGCATGGCCACGGGGGCGCCGTCATCGCCGACGGCGATGAGCCCCACGTCGGCGTCGTATTCCGCGCCCAGGCGGGCGAGGACGGCCGCCACCGCCTCCTCGAGGCCCGCCCCCTGCTCCACGCGCTCGGCGATCGAGCGCGTGGCGAGCGAGCGCAGCACGTACTCGCCGGTGCCGGTGGCCGAGGCCGCGACGCGCGCGCAGGCGTAGTTGCCCGCGCCCGGCACGGGCGAGTCGCCCACGCGGCCGACCATCTTGAGCGTGACGCCGCCGGTGGAGGTCGCCGCGGCGAGCATGCCGCTCGCGTCCACCGCCGCCGCGCCGACGGTGCCCCCCGCGTACTCCGGGTGCTCCTTCAGGAAGCGGCGCATCTTGAGCGCGCGCGCGCCCAGCACCTCGTCGATGCGGTTCCTCTTGTCGAACCAGTCCGCGCGGCGCTCGGGCGTCACGGGATCGTGGTCGGGGAATCCCATCACGCGGGCGAAGCGCTGCGCGCCATCGCCCGTGAGCATGACGTGGTCGGTCTCCTCCATCACCTTGCGCGCGACGAGCACCGGGTTGCGCACGCGCTGCAGCCCGGAGACCGCCCCCACGCGCGAGTCGCGGCTCACCATCACGCTGGCGTCGAGCTCGCAGAAGCCGTCGAAATTGAGCACCGCCCCGGTGCCGGCGTTGAAGATGGGGTTGTCCTCGAGCAGGACCACCGTCGCGCACACGGCGTCGAGGGCGCTGCCGCCGCCGGCCAGGATCGCGCGCCCCGCCCCGACCGCGGCGCGCAGCCCCGCCATCGCGTCGTCGTCGGACCCCGGGCGCCACTTGCCGGCGCCCCCGTGCGCGATCAGCCCGATCGTCATGCGCCGGGCGCCGCCGTGCGCAGGCGAATGTGCAGGTCGCGCAGCTGCCGCTCGGTCACGGCGCTGGGCGTCTCGACCATGAGGTCCTGGCCGCGCTGCGTCTTCGGGAAGGCGATCACGTCGCGGATCTGGTCCACGCCCGCCATCATCGCCACCATCCGGTCGAAGCCGAAGGCGATGCCGCCGTGGGGCGGCGCGCCGTAGGACAGGGCGTCGAGGAGGAACCCGAACTTGGCGCGCGCGTCCTCGTCGGAGATGCCCAGGGTCTTGAACTGCTTCGCCTGGATCTCCGCGCGGTGGATCCGCACGGAGCCGCCGCCGATCTCCCAGCCGTTGAGGGCGATGTCGTAGGCCTTCGCGAGCACCTTGCCCGGATCGGTGTCCATGAGCGGCACGTGCTCGTCCTTGGGGCTCGTGAAGGGGTGGTGCGCGGCGAGCCAGCGCTTGCCCTCCTCGTCGTATTCGTACGCGGGGAAGTCGACCACCCAAAGGGGGCGCCAGCCGGCCTCGGCATGGCCCTTCTCGTGGCCCACCTTGGCGCGCAGCGCGCCCATCGCGTCGTTCACGACCTTCTTCCGGTCGGCGCCGAAGAAGATCACGTCGCCGTCCTGCGCGCCGGTGCGCTCGAGGATGGCCGCGAGCTGCTCGGGCTTGAAGAACTTCACGATCGGCGACTGCAGCCCCTCCTCGTTCGGCCTGGTCCGGTCGTTCACGCGGATGTAGGCGAGGCCCTTGGCGCCGTAGATCGCCACGAAGGGCGCGAGGTCGTCGAGCTCCTTCCTGGTGAACGCGGCGTTGCCGCCCGGCACGCGCAGGGCCGCCACGCGGCCGTCCGGAAGCTCCGCCGCCTGGCGGAAGACCTTGAAGTCGACCCCCTTCATGAGGTCCGTGAGCTCGGTGAGCTCGAGCTTCACGCGCAGGTCCGGCTTGTCGCTGCCGAACCTCGCCATCGCCTCGGCGTAGGCCAGGCGCGGGAAGGCGGGCAGGTCCACGTCGAGGACCTGCTTGAAGACGTGGCGGACGAGCCCTTCCATGAGGTCCTGGATCTCGCGCTCGGAGAGGAACGAGGTCTCGATGTCGACCTGGGTGAATTCCGGCTGGCGGTCGGCGCGCAGGTCCTCGTCGCGGAAGCACTTCACGATCTGGTAGTAGCGGTCGTAGCCCGCGATCATCAGGAGCTGCTTGAAGAGCTGGGGCGACTGCGGAAGCGCGTAGAACTGCCCGTCGTGGATGCGCGAGGGCACGAGGAACTCGCGCGCGCCCTCGGGCGTCGACTTGTAGAGGAAGGGCGTCTCGATGTCGATGAAGCCGTGCCCGTCGAGGTAGTCGCGGACCGCCCTCGCCGTGCGATGGCGCATCTTGAGGGCCTTCTGCATGGGCTCGCGGCGCAGGTCCAGGTAGCGGTAGCGCAGCCGCACCTCCTCCGAGATCGTCTCGTCGTCCATCATGAAGGGGGGCGTGGCGGCCGGGTTCAGGATCTCGAGCTCGTGCGCGAGCACCTCGATCTCGCCGCTGCGCAGGCCGGGGTTCACCGTGCCTTCGGGCCGGCGGCGCACGACGCCGGTCACGCGCAGGACGAACTCGTTGCGCACGCGGTCGGCGTTGGCGAAGGTCTCCTTGCGGTCGGGATCGCTCACGACCTGGACGAGCCCTTCGCGGTCGCGCAGGTCGATGAAGATGACGCCCCCGTGGTCGCGGCGGCGGTGCGCCCAGCCGAAGAGGGTGACGGTTTGCCCGAGGAATCGGGTATCGGTAAGTCCGCAGTATTCGGTTCGCATTTTCTCTTCGCTGCCCCGTGCTTCGGGGCGATTCGATTCGTCGCTCCCGCGCGCAGGGGCGCGGGAGGCCAGCCATTCGATGCGGGCGCCTCGCGCCTCGCCCCCCCGGGCCGCCGCCTACGTTTTCGGCGACGGCACCGGATTGGGGTCGGTCCCGGAGGGAGGACTCTCGGGCCGCGAACCCGGGCGCGGCGGCTCCGCCACGCCCATGGAGATGATGTACTTGAGCGCCTGGTCGACGCTCATCTGGAGCTCGATCGTGTCCGAGCGCGGCACGATGAGGAAGAATCCCGCCGTGATGTTGGGCGTCGTCGGGACGAAGACGGAGACCTGCTCGTGGCCCAGGTGGTCGGTGACCTCGTGCTCGGGCGTGCCGGTCACGAGCGCCACGGTCCACGTGCCCGCGTGCGGGTAGCGCACGAGCACGACGCGCCGGAAGGCCTTGCCGTCCGGGGAGAAGAGCGTGTCGCTGATCTGCTTCACGCCGCCGTAGATGGAGCGCACGATCGGGATCCGCCCGAGGATCGACTCCCAGAACGCGAGCAGGCGCCGGCCGAAGAAGTTGGCCGCGATGGCGCCCGTGGCGAGAAGGATGAGGAGCGTGAGAATCGCGCCCAGGCCCGGCAGGTGGAATCCCAGCATGGCGTCGCTGCGGAACCGGGCCGGGACGATGAGGAGCGACTGGTCCATGAGCTCGACCACGAGCGCGAGCACCCAGAGGGTGATCGCGAGCGGGATCCAGACGAGGAGACCCGCGATGAGGTAGCGCCTGAGCGTCGCCATCACGCGCGTGCGCATCGCCCCGGGCCGCGAACGTTCAAGTCGGCCCTACTGGCAGGCCGGGCAGCCGCCCGAGCCGCACGCGGGCGCGGCGCCGTCCTTCGCGCCGGCGCCTTCCGTCTTGGCCGCGGGGCCCTCCGGCTTCGCCGCGGGCGCGGCGCCACCCTTGAAGTCCGTCGCATACCAGCCGCTTCCCTTGAGCTGGAAGCCGGCGGCCGTGACCATCTTCGAGAACGACTCCTCGCCGCACTTCGTGCAGCGGGTGTGCGGGGGATCGCTCAGCTTCTGCAGGAATTCCTGCTGGTGGCCGCAGCGCGAGCATCGATACTCGTAGATGGGCATGATTCGCCTCTGAATCGGGTCGGGAAAAATAACCATTTTAACACAAGCACTTGGCGCACCAAAGGCGCTCGTGCGCCGGGCGCGCTCAGCCCCGGCGGTGGCGGCGCCTCGCGAACTCCCCCGCCGCGCCCAGGACCAGCGCCATGGCCCAGAAGGCCGGCCCCATGCCGAGCGCGGCGCCCACGCCGCCGAACAGGACCGGCAGGAAGGTGTGGCTCGCGTTCATCACCGTGGTCCGCACCCCGAGCGACTCGCCCAGGCGCCCGGGCGGGGTGGAGTGCTGGATGAGCGACATCATGCTCGGCTGCGAGGCGCCCAGCCCCAGGCCGAGCAGGAAGGCGATCGCGGCGATGAGCGGGACGGTCTGCACGAGCGGGAAGAGCGCGTAGGCCGCGCACGCGACGAACAGCGTGGCGCTCACCACGCCCCACTCGGGCAGGCGGCGCGCGAACCAGGGCAGCAGCAGCCGGACCACGAAGGTCGCGGCCGCGAAGGAGCCGAGGATGCCGCCGATCGTCGAGGCCGACAGGCCGATCGACGTGCCGTAGATGGGCATCACGAAGTAGAAGAGATCCCAGGCCATCGCGAGTATCCCGGTGACCACGAAGACGCGCCTGAGCTCCGAATCGCCCACGAGGTCCTTCAGGCGCCCGCCTTGCACGGAGCCGGGGTGCGCGCGCGGCATCCGCGGCTTCGCGAACGCGAGGGCGAGCGCGGGAACGAGTGCGGGCACGGCGAGGAGGGCGAACGTGGCGCGGTGCCCGGCGCCGTCGATGGCAAGTCCCGCCGTCGTCGGGCCGAGGAAGCCCGAGATGGAGAACCCCAGCGCGAGCCAGCTGTAGTTGACGGAGCGCTGTTCGGGGGCGCTGATCGAGGCCACCGCGTTCTGGATCGCGATGTGGAACACCATGAAGGCGACCCCGATCACCGTGCAGGCGGCGTAGAGCGCGGGCAGGCCGGGCACGAGCGCCGGGAGCCCCACGCCGGCCGCCAGGACCAACGACGACGCGATGATGGGCCGGACGGTCCCCACCCGGTCGATCATCCGCCCGGCGCTCACCGAAAGCAGCATCGGCAGGACGGAATAGAGCGAGATGAGCAGGCCCACGGTGAGCGGGCTCGACTGCAGGCTCAGGGCATAGAGGGAGACGCTCACGCGGCTCCCGTTGAAGGCCGTGTGGGCGAATACGGTGATCGCCACGAGAAGGGCGAGCCGCGCGGGCCGCCCCGCGGCGGGTGGGTCGTGCGTCAACCTCTCGACTCGAGCGCGGCGATGCGCGCCTCGATGGGCGGATGGGACGAGAAGAGGGCCATGAACCCCGCCTTGTCGGCGATGCCCGAGGACTGGAACGCCTTGGGCAGCTCGCCCGGCTCCTGCCCGCCCAGGCGGCGAAGCGCCGCGACCATCGGCCTCGGCGTGCCCATGTACTGCGCCGCGCCCGCGTCGGCGCGGAACTCGCGCTGCCGCGAGAACCAGAAGACGATGATCGAGGCGAGGACGCCGAAGACGATCTCGCAGACGACCACGGTGGCGTAGTAGCCGATCCCGACGCCGCGCTCGGACCGGAAGATCGCCTTGTCGACGAGGTAGCCGACCACGCGGGCAAGGAAGACGACGAAGGTGTTGACCACGCCCTGGATCAGCGTGAGCGTGACCATGTCGCCGTTCGCCACGTGCGCCACCTCGTGCGCGAGGACCGCCTCGACTTCCTCCTTGGTCATCGAGTGCAGGAGCCCCGTGGAAACCGCCACGAGCGAGGAGTTGCGGAAGGCGCCCGTGGCGAAAGCGTTGGGCGCGCCTTCGTATACGGCGACCTCCGGCATGCCGATGCCCGCCTTCTCCGCGAGCCGGCGCACGGTGCCGACCAGCCACTGCTCGTCGGCGCTCGTCGGCGTGTCGATCACCTGCGCCCCGGTCGAGAACTTCGCCATGGTCTTCGACAGGAGAAGCGAGACGATCGCGCCCGTGAAGCCCACGACCCCGGAGAACACGACGAGCATCCCGACGTTGAGGCCCTCGGCCGTCGAGGAACCGGTTCACGCCCAGCAGGCTGAGCGTGACGGAGAGCACCAGCATCACGGCGACGTTCGTGACGAGGAAGAGAAATATTCGCTTCATGGCGGCGTCCCTCGGAAAGGCGATGGGAGGATCATCTTACCGGCAGCCCCCGCGCGGGCGCGGGGGCTGCCGCCTAGAACGGGATGTCGTCCTCGAAATCGTCGAACTTCGAGCCGGCCGGCTTGGCGCCGGCACCGGCGCCCGGGCCCGCGGCGGCGGGCTTGGACGCCGGTCGCGAGCCGCCCTCGCGCTCCCCGCCCGCCTCGCGATCGCCGCCGCCCATGCCCTGGCGCGAGCCCAGCATCTGCATGCGGTCGGCGATGATCTCGGTCGTGTACTTGTCCTGGCCGTCCTTGTCCTGCCACTTGCGCGTCTGCAGCCGCCCCTCGACGTAGACCTGGCTGCCCTTCTTCAGGTACTCGCCGGCGATCTCCGCGAGCTTGCCGAAGAAGGCCACGCGGTGCCATTCGGTCTTCTCCTGCTTCTCGCCGTTCTTGTCCTTCCAGGACTCGGTGGTGGCGATCGAGACGTTGGTGACGGCGCCGCCGTCGGGCATGTAGCGCGTCTCGGGGTCGCGGCCGAGATTGCCGACGAGGATGACTTTGTTGACTGATGCCATGGTTTCTCCCGGGGTCAGGGGTTGGTTGGCTGCGGTTCGTGGGACTCGCGCGAATCGTGCTCGCGCTCGGAGGGTTCCTGCATCGGCCAGGCCGCCGCGAGCCAGACGGCGGTGACCGCAAGGCATGCGGCCAGCAAGGCCACGGGGCCGAAATGCTGCGCGATGGCGCCGCCCGCGGCCCCGCCGACGAACGTGCCGAAGAACTGCACGCTGGAATAGACGCCGGAGGCCGCGCCCTTCGCCGAGGGCGGCGCCGCCTTGGAGACCAGCGCCGGCAGCTTCGCCTCTAGAACGTTGAAGGCGGTGAAAAAGATGACAAGGCCCGCGGCCAGGTGCGGCAGGCGGTCGGCCGAGACCGCCAGAACCGCGATGCCCACCGCGAGCAGGGCCACCGAGCCCAGGAAGATGGCGCGCTCGTGGCGGGCGATGCGCCGCACGGCCACGAAGGGAAGCATGAGGAGGAAGCCGACGCCCACGGCGCCGAGGTAGGCGGTCCAGTGCTCGGCGGAGGGCAGCCCCGCGCGCACGAGCGACAGCGGCACGACGATGAAGAGCGCCATCAGCACCGCGTGCAGCGCGAAGATGCCCACGTTGAGGCGCGCGAGCTCCGGGTTGCGCAGCACCTCGGCGAAGGGCACCCGCGCCTCCCCGTGCCGCCGGGGCGGGGGGTCGGGCACGACCCACAGGACCACGGCGATGGCCGCCATGGCGAGCACTCCCGTCAGGGCGAAGATGCCCGGAACGCCGACCGCGTTGCGCAGCGAGGGCGCCGCCACGAACGAACCCGCGAAGGCGAGGCCGATGGTCGAGCCGATGATGGCCATCGCCTTGGTCCTCTGGCTGGGCCGCGTGAGGTCGCCGGCCATGGCGATGGCCACGCCCGAGATGGCGCCAGCGCCCTGTACCGTGCGCCCGAGGATGACCGCCCAGGGCTCGGCGGCCAGGGCGCAGATGGCGCTGCCCGCGGCGAAGACGAGGAGGCCCCCCACCATCACCGGCTTTCGCCCGAGGCGGTCCGAGGCCCAGCCGAACGGGATCTGGAGAATCGCCTGGGTGAGCCCGTAGGCGCCCAGGGCGATGCCCACGAGCGTGAGGTTCCAGCCCGGCAGGCGCTCCGCGTAGAGCGCGAACACGGGCAGGATGATGAACATCCCGAAAAGGCGCAGCCCGAAGATCGAGGCGAGCGAAAAGCTCGCCCGGAGCTCCCGGGCGCTCATGCGGGCCGGAGATGGGGCCACAGGGGGGGATTCGAAGAGGAAAGAACGCTCAGGTATATTAGCAGATTGCCCTTCCGGACCGCCCCGGCGGCGCCCGGGACGGCGGAACCCAAGGACAGGACGCCTCGACACCCTGCATGGACCACATCCGCATCCGCGGCGCTCGCACCCACAACCTGAGGAACGTGAACCTCGACATCCCGCGCGAGCGGCTGGTGGTGATCACCGGCCTTTCGGGATCGGGCAAGTCCTCGCTCGCCTTCGACACCCTCTACGCGGAGGGCCAGCGGCGCTACGTCGAATCGCTTTCGGCCTACGCGCGCCAGTTCCTCCAGCTCATGGAGAAGCCGGACGTGGACCTGATCGAGGGGCTCTCGCCCGCCATCTCGATCGAGCAGAAGGCGACCTCGCACAACCCGCGCTCCACGGTGGGGACCGTCACCGAGATCCACGACTACCTGCGCCTGCTCTTCGCGCGCGTGGGCGACCCGCACTGCCCGGAGCACGGGCTGGCGCTTTCCTCGCAGAGCGTCTCGCAGATGGTGGACCACGTGCTGGCCCTCCCCGAGGGCACGCGCGTCATGGTGCTCGCCCCCCTGGTCATCGCCCGCAAGGGCGAGCAGGCCGAGCTCTTCGAGGAGCTGCGCTCGCAGGGCTTCGTGCGGCTTCGCATCAACGGGGAAGTGCACGAGATCGACCGCCTGCCCAAGCTCGAGCGCAACCGCAAGCACACCGTCGAGATCGTCGTGGACCGGCTCAAGGTCCAGGCGGACGCGAAGCAGCGCCTCGCGGAATCCTTCGAGACGGCGCTTCGCCACGCCGACGGGCGCGCCCTCGCCGTGGAGATGGACGGCGGCCCCGAGCACCTGTTCTCCGCGAAGTTCGCCTGCCCCCTGTGCAGCTACTCGCTGCCGGAGCTCGAGCCCCGGCTCTTCTCCTTCAACAACCCGATGGGCGCCTGCCCGCGGTGCGACGGGCTCGGACAGGTCACCTACTTCGACCCCAAGCGCGTGGTCGCCTTCCCGCACCTGTCGCTGGCCGGGGGCGCCATCCGCGGCTGGGACCGGCGCAACCAGTTCTACTTCTCGATGCTCGTCTCGCTCGCCCAGCACTACGGCTTCGACGTGGAGACGCCGTTCGAGGAGCTCCCCGAGCGCTCGCAGGCCGTCGTCCTGGAGGGCTCGGGCGAGGAGACGAATCGCCTTCCGCTACCCCGGCGAGCGCGGCCGCTCCGCCGTGAAGGAGCACGCCTTCGAGGGGATCCTGCCGAACCTCGAGCGCCGCTTTCGCGAGACCGACTCGGCCGCCGTGAAGGAGGAGCTCGCCAAGTACCTCAACAACCGCGCCTGCCCGGATTGCGGCGGCGCGCAGGCTGCGCCGGGAGGCGCGCCACGTCCGCGTCGCCGGCCGCTCCATCCAGGACGTCTCGGCGATGCCCCTGAAGGACGCGCAGCCCTTCTTCGAGACCCTGCAGCTTCCGGGCAACCGCCAGGCCATCGCGGACAAGATCCTGCGCGAGATCGCCAACCGGATCCGGTTCCTGAACGACGTGGGCCTCGACTACCTCTCGCTCACGCGCTCGGCCGACACCCTCTCCGGCGGCGAGGCGCAGCGCATCCGCCTCGCGAGCCAGATCGGCTCCGGCCTCACCGGCGTGATGTACGTGCTCGACGAGCCCTCCATCGGGCTGCACCAGCGCGACAACGCGCGGCTCATCGACACGCTCAAGCGCCTGCGCGACCTCGGCAACTCCGTGATCGTGGTCGAGCACGACGAGGAGGCGATCCACGCGGCCGACCACGTCGTGGACATGGGGCCCGGCGCGGGCGAGCACGGCGGCGAGGTCGTCGCGCAGGGCACGCCGACCGAGATCGAGCGCAACCCCGCCTCGCTCACCGGACAGTACCTTTCGGGGCGCAAGTCGATCGCCGTGCCGGCGCGGCGCCACCGGCGCGAGGCCGCGAAGAGCCTGCGCGTCGTCGGGGCGCGCGGCAACAACCTCAAGGACGTGACCGTCGAGATCCCGGTCGGCCTCTTCGTCTGCGTGACCGGCGTGTCGGGCTCGGGCAAGTCGACGCTGATCAACGACACGCTCTACGCCTCGGCCGCGCGCCACCTCTACGGCGCCGCGACGGAGCCCGCGGAGCACGAGGCGATCGAGGGCCTGGACCATTTCGACAAGGTGATCAACGTCGACCAGAGCCCGATCGGGCGCACGCCGCGCTCGAACCCCGCGACCTACACCGGGCTCTTCACCCCCATCCGCGACCTCTTCGCCGGGACGCCGGAATCGCGCGCGCGCGGCTACGGGCCGGGGCGGTTCTCGTTCAACGTGAAGGGCGGGCGCTGCGAGGCCTGCCAGGGCGACGGCGTCATCAAGGTGGAGATGCACTTCCTGCCCGACGTCTACGTGACCTGCGACGTCTGCCACGGCAAGCGCTACAACCGGGAGACGCTGGACGTCCGCTACCGGGGACGCAACGTCTGCGAGGTGCTCGACATGACGGTCGAGGCGGCCCTCGAGCTCTTCTCCGCCGTGCCCGCCATCGCGAGGAAGCTGCAGACGCTGATGGAGGTGGGGCTCGGCTACGTGCGCCTCGGGCAGAGCGCCACCACGCTCTCCGGCGGCGAGGCCCAGCGCGTGAAGCTCGCCCTCGAGCTGTCGAAGCGCGACACCGGCCGCACGCTCTTCATCCTCGACGAGCCCACCACGGGGCTGCACTTCCACGACATCGACCTGCTGCTGCGCGTCCTGCACCGCCTGCGCGACCACGGCAACACGGTCGTGGTGATCGAGCACAACCTCGACGTCATCAAGACCGCCGACTGGGTCATCGACCTGGGCCCCGAGGGCGGCGACGGCGGCGGCACCGTCATCGCCCAGGGCACGCCGGAGGACATCGCGGCGACGGCCGGGAGCTTCACCGGGAGCTTCCTCGCCCCGGCGCTCGTGGCCCCCGGCACGGCAGGAAGGCCTCCGCGTGACCCCCGCGCGCGAGCTCCTCCTCGGCAGCTTCCGGGCGGCGCTCGCGGCCGCCGATCCCCTGGCGATCGTGCCGGCGCACCTGCCGCCGCCGCCCGCGGGCAGGACGCTCGTCGTCGGCGCCGGCAAGGCCGCCGCGTCCATGGCCGCGGCGGTGGAGGCCAACTGGCCCGCCGGCGCCCCCTGGAGGGGCTCGTCATCACGCGCTACGGCCACGGGCTTCCCCTGCGAGCGAATCCGGGTGGTCGAGGCCGGCCATCCCGTGCCGGACGAGGCGGGAGAGGCCGCGGCGAGGGAGATCCTCGCGCGGGCCGGCGCGCTCGCGCCGGACGACCTGCTGCTGGTGCTCGTTTCCGGCGGGGGCTCGAGCCTGCTCTCGCTCCCGGTGGAGGGCATCGCGATGGCGGACCTCAAGGCGGTCACCCGCGACCTCCTCGCGAGCGGCGCGCCCATCCAGGACATGAACACGATCCGCAAGCACCTGTCGGCGATCCAGGGCGGGCGGCTCGCCCTCGCCACGCGCGCGCGCGTGCTGGCGCTCGTCGTCTCGGACGTGACCGGGGACGACCCCACCCACATCGCCTCCGGGCCCTGCTCGCCGGACCCGACCACCTTCGCCGACGCGATCGACGATCCTGCGAGCGCTTCGGCGTGAGGCGCGCCGCCCGCGATCGCGGCGCACCTCGCCAGGGGCGCCGCCGGCGCGATTCCCGAGACGCCCAAGGCCGGCGACCAGGGCTTCAACCGGGTGGACACGCGCGTGATCGCCACGGCGCACGCGAGCCTCATGGCCGCCGCCGCCTTCGTGCAGGCGCGCGGCATCACGCCGATGGTGCTGGGCGACAGCGTCACGGGCGAGGCGCGGGAGGTCGCGAAGGTGCACGCGGCCATCGCGCGCCAGCTGCGCGCGCACGCGCACCCCTTCCGGCCGCCGGTCGCCGTGATCTCCGGGGGCGAGACGACCGTCACCCTGCGCGGCAAGGGCAAGGGCGGGCGCTGCAGCGAGTTCCTGCTCTCGCTCGCCATCGAGCTCTCCGGCCTCGAGCGCACCTGGGCGCTCGCGGCCGACACCGACGGCATCGACGGCGCGGAGGCGAACGCGGGCGCGATCGTGGCGCCCGGACGCCCTCGCCCGCGCGGCGGCGCTCGGCCTCGACGCGAAGCGGATGCTCGCCGACAACGACGGGTACGGCTTCTTCTCGGCCCTGGGCGACCTGGTGGTCACCGGGCCCACGCGCACCAACGTGAACGACTTCCGGATCATCCTCGTCCAGTAGGACGGCCCCGGAAAGCGAAAAAGCCGACCCGGGGCCGGCTTTTTCTCGCGCGCGCGTCGGCGCGAGCGGCCGTCAGGCGGCCTTCTCTTCCTTGCGCCGGCTCTTCCTTGGGCGCGGGGCGGTCCATCAGCTCGACGAGCGCCATGGGCGCGTTGTCGCCCTGGCGGAAGCCCCACTTGAGGATGCGCAGGTACCCGCCGCTGCGGCTCTTGTAGCGCGGGCCCAGCTCGTCGAAGAGCTTCACGACCATGTCGCGGTCGCGCAGGCGGTTGAAGGCGAGGCGCTTGTTGGCGAGCGTCGGGTTCTTGCCGAGCGTGATGATGGGCTCGGCCACCCGGCGCAGCTCCTTGGCCTTCGGGAGCGTGGTGCGGATCGCCTCGTGCTTGAGGAGCGAGACGGTCATGTTGCGCAGCATCGCGAGGCGATGGCTGCTGGTCTTGTTGAGCTTGCGAAGCCCGTGGCGGTGACGCATGGTTCGTTTCCTTGTCGGTCTCTTGGCCTATGCGGCCTTGTTGTTGTTATGGGGTTGGAAAAAAGCTACTTCGTGAGGCCGGCGACCGGCCAGTTCTCGAGCTTCATGCCCAGGGTGAGCCCCTTGGACGCGAGCACTTCCTTGATCTCGTTGAGCGACTTGCGGCCGAGGTTCGGGGTCTTGAGCAGCTCGTTCTCGGTGCGCTGGATGAGGTCGCCGATGTAGTAGATGTTCTCGGCCTTCAGGCAGTTGGCCGAGCGCACGGTGAGCTCGAGGTCGTCCACCGGCTGCAGCAGGATCGGGTCGACCTGCGGCTGGGCGCTCTCGACGCGCTCCTCGCTCGTGGACTGGAGCGAGGCGAAGACGGAGAGCTGGTCCACGAGCACGGTCGCCGCGTAGCGCACGGCCTCCTCGGGCTCGATGACGCCGTTGGTCTCGAGGTCGATCACCAGGCGGTCGAGGTCGGTGCGCTGCTCGACGCGGGCGCTCTCGACCTGGTAGCTCACGCGCCGGATCGGGCTGAAGGAGGCGTCCAGCAGGATCGCGCCGATGGCGCGCGAATCCTCGGTGCGGCGCGAGGTGGCGGGCACGTAGCCGCGCCCCTTCTCGACCTTCACCGTCATGTCGAGCTTGCCGCCCTGGGTGATGTGGGCGATCAGGTGGTCGGGGTTGATGATCTCGATGTCGTGCGTCTGCTCGATGTCGGCGGCGGTGACGGGCCCCGGCTTGTCCTTCTTGAGCTTGAGGCTCACCTCGGCGCGGCCGTGCAGCTTCATCACGATGCCCTTGAGGTTGAGGAGGACGTCCACCACGTCCTCCTGCACGCCCTCGATCGTCGAGTACTCGTGCAGGACGCCCGCGATCTTGACTTCGGTCGCGGCGTAGCCGGGCATGGAGGACAGCAGGATGCGGCGAAGCGCGTTGCCGAGCGTGTGCCCGTAGCCGCGCTCGAAGGGCTCCATCACCACCTTGGCGTGCGTGGGGGACAGGTTCTGCACGTCGATGATGCGGGGCTTCAGGAAATTCGTGGCGTTGCTTTGCATGCGATGAACCTCTGCCAGTGTCGGTTGAGGGAGCGAGCCTGCTGCCGGTGACGCCCTGGCAGCGCTTACTTGGAGTAAAGCTCGACCACCAGCTGTTCGTTCACGTCGGAGGCGATCTCCGCGCGGTCGGGCACGCTCTTGAAGACGCCCTTGAAGTTCTTCGATTCGACCTCGACCCAGCTCGGGAAGCCGTTGGCTTCGGCGAGATCGAGCGAGCTCTTGATGCGCAGCTGCGCGCGCGACTTCTCGCGCACCGTGATGGTGTCGGACGCCCGCAGCAGGTACGACGGGATGTTCACGGGCTTGCCGTTCACCTCGATCGCCTTGTGCGAGACGAGCTGGCGGGCTTCCGCGCGCGTGGAGGCGAAGCCCATGCGGTAGACGACGTTGTCGAGGCGGCTCTCGAGCAGCTGCAGCAGCGTCTCGCCGGTCGGGCCCTTCTTCTGCGCGGCCTTCTCGAAGTAGTTGCGGAACTGGCGCTCGAGGACGCCGTAGATGCGGCGGATCTTCTGCTTCTCGCGCAGCTGGTGGCCGTATTCCGAGACGCGGGTCATCTTCGCGCCGTGCTGGCCGGGGCGCACGTCGAGCTTGCATTTCGTGTCGAGGCCGCGGCGGGCGCTCTTCAGGAACAGGTCGGTGCCCTCGCGTCGGGCGAGCTTGCACTTGGGGCCGGTATAGCGTGCCATGGGTGTCTTCCTGTGTTCTCGTCGGTCTCGTCGCGCCCGTTACATCCGGCGGCGCTTCGGCGGGCGGCAGCCGTTGTGCGGCACCGGCGTCACGTCGGCGATCGAGAGGATCTTGAGGCCGAGGGCGTTGAGGGCCCGCACCGCGGACTCGCGGCCGGGGCCGGGGCCCTTGATGCGGACCTCGAGGTTCTTCACGCCGCATTCCTGCGCGGCGCGGCCGGCGGCCTCGGCGGCAACCTGCGCCGCGAAGGGCGTGGACTTGCGCGAGCCCTTGAAGCCCGCGCCGCCGGAGGTGGCCCACGACAGGGCGTTGCCCTGGCGGTCGGTGATCGTGACGATCGTGTTGTTGAAGGAGGCGTGAATGTGCGCGATGCCTTCCGACACATTCTTCTTCACCTTCTTGCGGACTCGCGTGGCGGCAGGTTTGGCCATGCTGGTTATTCCTCGATTCGTGGATGGGTCAGGCGGCGGCCTTGGACAGGCGGACGGCCTTGCGCGGGCCCTTGCGGGTGCGCGCGTTGGTGCGGGTGCGCTGGCCGCGCACGGGCAGCCCCTTCTTGTGGCGCACGCCGCGGTAGCAGCCGAGGTCCATCAGCCGCTTGATGTTCATGGTCGTCTCGCGGCGCAGGTCGCCCTCGACGGCGAAGCGCGTCACCTGCTCGCGCAGCTTGTCCATCTCGCCGTCGGTGAGGTCCTTGATCTTGGCGGACGTGCTTGACGCCCGCCGCGTCGCAGATCACGCGCGCGCGGGCGCGGCCGATGCCGAAGATCGCGGTGAGCGCGATCGCGGCGTGCTGGTGGTTCGGGATGTTGATGCCGGCAATACGGGCCATAGCCTGTCCTTAACTCTTGTCCTGTGCGTGACGCCCGGTCAGCCCTGGCGCTGCTTGTGCCGCGGGTCCGAGCAGATGACGCGCACGACGCCTTTGCGCCGCACGATCTTGCACTTGCGGCAGATTTTCTTCACCGAAGCCTGAACTCGCATCGTTACTCTCCTTACTTCGCCCGGAACGTGATCCGGGCCTTCGTCAAGTCGTACGGGGTAAGCTCCACCGTCACCTTGTCCCCCGGCAGGATCCGGATGTAGTGCATCCGCATCTTCCCGGAGATGTGGCCGAGCACCACGTGGCCGTTCTCGAGCTTCACCCGGAACATCGCATTCGGGAGGGTCTCCACGACCTCTCCCTGCATCTGAATCGTCTCTTCCTTCGCCATGTGCAGCGCCTAGCGCACCGGGAAGCCGCCCGCGCCGCCCTTGAAGTTGGCCTTCTTGAGCAGGCTCTCGTACTGGTGCGACATCAGGTAGGCCTGGAGCTGCGCCATGAAGTCCATCGTCACCACGACCACGATCAGGAGCGAGGTGCCGCCGAAGTAGAAGGGCGCGTTGTACTGGCTCGTCAGGAACTCCGGCAGCAGGCACACGAGCGTGATGTAGATGGCGCCGACGAGCGTGAGGCGCGTGATGATCTTGTCGATGTAGCGCGCCGTCTGGTCGCCGGGCCGGATGCCGGGGACGAACGCGCCGCTCTTCTTCAGGTTGTCCGCCGTCTCCTTCGAGTTGAAGACGAGCGCCGTGTAGAAGAAGCAGAAGAAGATGATCGCCGAGGCGTAGAGCACGACGTACAGGGCCTGCCCCGGCGAGAGCGCCGCGGAGAGGTCCTTGAGCCAGGTCATGTTCTCGTTCGCGCCGAACCAGCTCGCGAGCGTGGCCGGGAACAGGATGATCGACGAGGCGAAGATCGGCGGGATGACGCCCGACATGTTGAGCTTGAGCGGCAGGAACGAGCTCTGCCCGCCGTAGAGCTTGTTGCCGACCTGGCGCTTGGCGTAGTTCACCAGGATGCGGCGCTGGCCCTTCTCGACGAACACCACGACGTAGGTGACGCCGACGACCAGCGCGAAGATGATGAGCGCGACGAAGATCGTCATGGCGCCGGTGCGCACGAGCTCGAGCGTGCCGCCGATGGCGTGCGGCAGGCCCGCGACGATGCCCGCGAAGATGATCATCGAGATGCCGTTGCCCAGGCCACGCTCGGTGATCTGCTCGCCCAGCCACATGAGGAACATGGTGCCGGTCATGAGGGTGATGACGGTGACGAGCCGGAACGCGAGGCCCGGGCTCGATGACGAGGCCCGGCTGCGCCTCGAGCGCGACGGAGATGCCCAGCGCCTGGAAGGTGGCGAGCACGACCGTCCCGTAGCGCGTGTACTGCGTGATCTTGCGGCGGCCCGCCTCGCCTTCCTTCTTCAGCGCCTCGAGCTGCGGCGAGACCACCGTCAGCAGCTGCATGATGATCGACGCGGAGATGTAGGGCATGATGCCCAGCGCGAAGATCGAGAAGCGCGACAGCGCCCCTCCCGAGAACATGTTGAACATGTCCAGGATGCCGCCCTTGGTCTGCTGGAAGAGCTTCGCGAGCTCCGCGGGGTCGATGCCCGGCACCGGGATGAACGTCCCGACGCGGTAGACGACCAGCGCGCCCACGAGGAACCACAGGCGCCTTTTCAGGTCGCCCAGCTTTCCGAGGGTTGCGAGGGGGTTGGCGGACAAGCGGTCTTCCTTTCCGTCAGGCCGCGATGGAGCCGCCGGCAGCCTCGATGGCCGCCTTCGCGCCCTTCGTGACGCCGAGGCCCTGCACCTTGTAGGCCTTCTCGACCTTGCCCGCGAGGATGATCTTCGCGCGCTTCACGGAGCCGGCCAGGATGCCCGCGGCCTTGAGCGCCACGAGGTCCACGGTGTCGCCCTCGACCTTGCGCAGGTCGCCCAGGCGCACTTCCGCGGCCTGCTCGATCGTGACGGCGACGAAGCCGCGCTTGGGCATGCGGCGCTGCAGCGGCATCTGGCCGCCCTCGAAGCCGACCTTGTGGAAGCCGCCGGCGCGCGATTTCTGGCCCTTGTGGCCGCGGCCCGCGGTCTTGCCGAGGCCGGAGCCGATGCCGCGTCCGACGCGGCGCCTGGCCTTCTTGGCGCCCGCGGCGGGCTTGAGCGTGTTGAGTTCCATCTCAGTCCTCGACTTTCACGAGATAGCTCACCTTGTTGATCATGCCGCGGATGGACGGCGTGTCGGCCAGCTCCACGGTGTGCCGGATCCGGCGCAGGCCGAGGCCGCGCACGGACGCCTTGTGCTCGGTGAGCGCGCCACGCAGGCCCTTGACCTGCGTGACCTTGATTTTCTTGGGGGAAGTCATCTCGGGTTCCTTCCTCAGCCGACGATCTCTTCGACCTTCTTGCCGCGCTTGGCCGCGATCTCGGACGGGCGGTGCTGCTGCAGCAGCCCGTCGAGGGTGGCGCGCACGACGTTGTAGGGGTTGGTGGAGCCGTGGCACTTGGCCGAGATGTTGGTGACGCCCATCACCTCGAAGACCGCGCGCATGGCGCCGCCCGCCTTGATGCCGTTGCCCTCGGCCGCGGGCTGCATGAAGACGCGGGTCGCGCCATGGCGGCCCGAGCACCTCGTGGTGGATCGTGCCGCCCTTGAGGGCGACCTTCACCATGTTGCGGCGGGCCTGCTCCATCGCCTTCTGGACGGCCACCGGCACCTCGCGGGACTTGCCCTTGCCCATGCCGATGGAGCCGTCGCCGTCGCCCACGACGGTGAGTGCGGCGAAGCCGAGGATGCGGCCGCCCTTGACGACCTTGGTCACCCGGTTCACCGAGATCATCTTCTCCCGGAGGCCGTCGCTGCGCTCGTCGTTCTGTTCGAATTTCGCCATGTCGGTTTCCTGTGGTCTTTCCTGGGCGGCGCTAGAACTTCAGCCCGCCCTCGCGGGCGGCCTCGGCCAGTGCCTTCACGCGGCCGTGGTAGCTGAAGCCGGCCCGGTCGAACGCCACCTCGGTCACGCCGGCGGCCTTCGCCTTCTCGGCGATGCGCTTGCCGACGAGGACCGCGGCTTCCTTGTTGCTGCCCTTGGGCTGCTGGGCCCGCACTTCCTTCTCGAGCGGTCGAGGCCGACGCGAGGACCTTCGCGCCATCCGCGGCGATGACCTGCGCGTAGATGTGCAGGTTGGTGCGGTGCACGGTGAGGCGGGCGGCCTCCTGGCGGCGGATGCGCGCGCGCGTCTTCGCGGCGCGGCGCAGTCTCGAGGGTTTCTTGTCTTTCATGATCGGATTCTCCGTAGCTTCGCCGGCCGTTACTTCTTCTTCGTTTCCTTGATCACCACGGTCTCGTTCGCGTAGCGCACGCCCTTGCCCTTGTAGGGCTCCGGCGACTTGTACGCGCGGATCTCCGCGGCGACCTGGCCGACCTTCTGCCGGTCCACGCCCTTGATCAGGATCTCGGTCTGGGTCGGCGTCTCGGCCTTCACGCCCTCGGGGAGCATGTGGACGATCGGGTGCGAGAAGCCCAGCGCCAGGTTCAGCTTGTTGCCCTGGGCCTGCGCCTTGTAGCCGACGCCGACGAGCGTGAGCTTCTTCTCGAAGCCCTGCTTCACGCCGTGCACCATGTTCGCGACCAGCGCGCGCATCGTGCCGGACATGGCGTTGGACTGGATCGAGCCGTTGGCCGCGACGAACGTGACCTGCGAGCCTTCGACCTTCACGACGACGTCGCGGGAAAGCGCCTGCTTGAGCGTGCCGAGCGGGCCCTTCACCGTCACGTCGGACTGGCCGAGGGAGACCTCGACCTTCTCGGGGATGACGACGGGATTCTTTGCGATACGGGACATGGCGGCCTCCTTACACCACGATGCAGAGGACTTCGCCGCCCACGCCCGTTTCGCGGGCGCGCCGGTCGGTCATCACGCCGCGGGAGGTGGACACGATCGCCACGCCGAGGCCGTTGAGCACGCGCGGGAATGTCGTCGCGGCCCTTGTAGATGCGAAGCCCGGGGCGCGAGACGCGCTCGATCTTCTCGATCACGGGCTTGCCGGCGTAGTACTTGAGGCCGATCTCGAGGACGTTCTTGCCGTCGATGGTGCGCTGCGCGAAGTCCTCGATGTAGCCCTCGTCCTTGAGGACCTTGGCGATCGCGAGCTTCACCTTGGAAGCCGGCATCGCCACGGTCACCTTGTCGGTGGCCTGGGCGTTGCGGATCCGGGTCAGCATGTCCGCGATGGGATCACTCATGCTCATCGTGGGTCTCCTACCAGCTCGCCTTGATCATGCCGGGGATCTCGCCGCGCATCGCGATCTCGCGGATCTTGCTGCGCGCGAGGCCGAACTTGCGGAAAGTGCCGCGGGGACGGCCCGTGATCGCGCAGCGGTTGCGCAGGCGCACGGGAGAAGCGTTGCGGGGCAGCGCCTGGAACTTCGCGCGCGCCTCGTCACGGGCGTCGTCGGTCGCCTTCGGGTCGGTGAAGATGGCGATGAGCGCCTTGCGCTTTTCCGCGAACTTCTTCACGGTGGCGCGGCGCTTCGCGTCGCGGTTGATGAGTGCGAGCTTGGCCATTACGCCCTCTCAGTTCTGAACGGGAATTTGAAGGCGGCGAGGAGGGCTTTCGCCTCCGCGTCCGACTTCGCGGTCGTGGTGATGCAGATGTTCAGGCCCCGGAGCGCGTCGACCTTGTCGTACTCGATCTCGGGGAAGATGATCTGTTCCTTGATGCCGATGCTGTAGTTGCCGCGCCCGTCGAAGGCCCGGCCCGACACGCCGCGGAAGTCGCGCACGCGCGGCAGCGCGATCGTGACGAGGCGGTCCAGGAACTCGTACATGCGGTGCGAGCGCAGCGTCACCATGCAGCCGACGGGGTAGCCGGCGCGGACCTTGAAGCTCGCGATCGACTTGCGCGACTTGGTGATGACGGGCTTCTGGCCGGCGAGCTTCACGAGGTCGCCGGCGGCGTTCTCGAGGATCTTCTTGTCGGCGACGGCCTCGCCCACGCCCATGTTGAGCGTGATCTTCTCGATGCGCGGCACCTGCATCACGGTCTTGTAGCCGAACTGCTTCATGAGCGCCGGCACGACCGTCTCGCGGTAGAGCGTCTGCAGGCGCGGCGGCTGCGTGGGCGCCTGCGGCTTCGCGGACTTGTCGGCCTTCGCGGACTTGTCGGCCTTCGCGGGCTTGTCGGGCTTCGCGGGTTTCTGTTCTTGGGCCTTGGCCATGGAATGGTTCTCCGGGGTTCTCAGGCGTCGGCGACTTCGCCGTTCGACTTGAAGAAGCGGACCTTGCGGCCGTCATCGAGGACGCGGAAGCCCACGCGATCGCCCTTGCCCGTGGCGGGGTTGAACAGCGCCACGTTCGAGGCCTGGATCGGCATTTCCTTGTCGACGATGCCGCCGGTCTGGCCCTTGATCGGGTTCGGTCGGGTATGGCGCTTGACGCGGTTGATGCCCTCGACCACGACCTTGCCGGTGTCGAGACACGCGCAGCACGGTGCCCCGCTTGCCCTTGTCCTTGCCGGTGGTGACGACCACCTGGTCGCCCTTGCGGATTTTTTTCATGTGGAGTCCCCTACAGCACTTCCGGCGCGAGCGAGACGATCTTCATGAAGCGCTCCGTGCGGAGCTCGCGCGTCACCGGCCCGAAGATGCGGGTCCCGATGGGCTCGAGCTTCGGGTTGAGGAGCACGGCGGCGTTCGTGTCGAACTTGATCACCGAGCCGTCGGGGCGACGCACGCCATGCGCCGTGCGAACGACCACGGCGCTGTAGACCTCGCCCTTCTTCACGCGGCCGCGCGGGGCGGCCGACTTGATGCTCACCTTGATGATGTCCCCGATGCCGGCATAGCGCCGCTTGGAGCCGCCCGAGCACCTTGATACACATCACCGAACGCGCGCCGGTGTTGTCGGCGACGTCGAGAATCGACTGCATCTGAATCATGTTGTTCTCTCTCCAACTTAACCCGGCGGGCACGAGGCCTGTCCGGTCAGTCTTGGATCCGTCTTCCGCCGGATTGGCGCCCCTAGCGGGGAACCGGCCGGCTGGCGTGAAATGAATCTGGGCCCGGACGCTTAAGTGTTTATCGGCTTCGGCCGACGACCGGGTGGCCCCCGGGACGAGCCCGGGGTGAAACAGACTTCCGGCCGACGAAGCCGCGGCCGGAGCCAGCAAATGTTGCAGCAAAGACGTTGATTCTAGCAGCTTTTCGCCGCCGGGCGCAAGCCTACTCGGGACGGGCCCGCTCGACCAGCTTGGCGACCTTCCACGACTTGGTCTTCGAGAGGGGGCGGCACTCCACGATCATGACCGTGTCGCCCGCCTTGGCCTCGTTGCCCTCGTTGTGGGCGTGGTACTTCTTGGTGCGCCGGACCACCTTGCCGATCACCGGGTGCATCACCTGGCGCTCGACGAGGACGGTGACCGTCTTGTCCATCTTGTCGCTCACGACCTTGCCCGTGAGCTGGCGCTGGTTCTTCGCCTTCTCGCTCATTGCTTGCTCGCTTTCGCCTTCTCGGTGAGCACGGTGTGCACTCGCGCGATCTCGCGCTTCACGCGCTGGATCTCGCTGTTCTTGGTGAGGCTCTGCGTGGCGAGCTGCATGCGCAGCCCGAACTGCGCCCTGCGCAGCTCCAGGAGTTCCTTCTGCAGGTCCTCCACGCTCTTGGAACGGAGTTCGCTCGCTTTCATGTCAAATCCTTCAGCCGATGAGGCGTTGCACGAAGGCGGTGCGGATCGGGAGCTTCGCCGCGGCGAGCGCGAACGCTTCCCGGGCCAGGGCCTCCTCGACACCGTCCATTTCGTAGAGCACCTTGCCCGGCACGATCTCGGCCACGAAGTACTCGGGGTTGCCCTTGCCGTTGCCCATGCGGACTTCGGCCGGCTTCTTGGAGATCGGCTTGTCGGGGAAGATGCGGATCCAGATCCGGCCGCCCCGCTTGATGTGGCGGGTCATGGCGCGACGGGCCGCCTCGATCTGGCGGGCCGTGAGCCGGCCGCGGCCGATGGCCTTCAGGCCGAACTCGCCGAACGACACCTTGGCGCCGTTCGTGGCCACGCCCTTGTTGCGGCCCTTCTGCTCCTTCCGGTATTTCCTTCTAGCTGGCTGCAGCATGTTTCACCCCCGGTTTCCTGGTCTTCCGCTCGGCCTCGGGCGCCGCGACGACGGGCTGCTCGCCCTTGCCGAGGATCTCGCCCTTGAAGACGAGAACCTGGACGCCGATCGTGCCGTACGTCGTGTGCGCCTCGGAGAAGCCGTACTCGATGTCGGCGCGCAGCGTGTGCAGCGGCACCCGGCCCTCGCGATACCACTCCGTGCGCGCGATCTCGGCGCCGTTGAGTCGTCCTGCGCTGGTGATCTTGATGCCCTGGGCGCCGAGGCGCATGGCGTTCTGCATGGCGCGCTTCATGGCGCGACGGAACATCACGCGCTTCTCGAGCTGGCCGGTGATCGAGTCCGCGATGAGCTGCGCATCGAGCTCGGGCTTCCTGATCTCCTCGATGTTCACGTGCACCGGCACGCCCATGAGCTTCTGCAGGACGTGGCGCAGGCCCTCGATGTCCTCGCCCTTCTTGCCGATCACGACGCCCGGGCGGGCCGAGTAGATGGTGATGCGCGCGTTCTTGGCGGGGCGCTCGATGACGACCTTGCCCACGGCCGCGTGCGAGAGCTTCTTCTTGAGGTACTCGCGCACCCGGATGTCCTCGGCGAGCATGCCCGGGAAGTTCTTCGAGTTCGCGTACCACTTGGACGTCCAGTTGCGGTTGACCGAAAGTCGGAAGCCGGTCGGATTGATCTTCTGTCCCATCGCTTTCCCTTTCAGTTCTTGCCGTCGCCGACGGTCAGGAACACGTGGCAGGTGTGCTTCAGCACGCGGTTGCCGCGACCCTTGGCGCGCGCGTGGAAGCGCTTGAGGACCGGGCCCTTCTCGACGACGATCCGGGTGATCTTGAGCTCGTCGATATCGGCGCCGTTGTTGTGTTCGGCGTTCGCGATCGCGCTCTCGAGCACCTTCTTGATGATCACGGCGCCCTTCTTGGGCGTGAACGCCAGGATGTTGAGCGCGCGGTCGACCTTCTGGCCGCGAACCATGTCGGCAACGAGCCGGCCCTTCTGGGCCGAGAGCTTCGCACCCGTAAAGCTTTGCGTCGACTTGCATCGCTGTCTCCTTACTTCTTCGCCGGGGCCGCCGGCGCCAGCCACCTTCTTGTCGGCCGAGTGGCCCTTGAAGGTGCGCGTGAGCGCGAACTCGCCCAGCTTGTGACCGACCATGTTCTCGGTCACGTAGACGGGAATGTGCTGCTTCCCGTTGTGGACCGCGATGGTGAGGCCGACGAAATCCGGCAGGACGGTGGAACGGCGCGACCAGGTCTTGATCGGGCGCTTGTCCTTGGCCGCAACGGCGGCCTCCACCTTCTTCATGAGATGCCCGTCGACGAACGGGCCCTTCTTGATTGAACGTGCCATGTCTGCCCCTTACGCCTTCTTGTGGCGGCTGCGCACGATCATCGTCTGCGTGCGCTTGTTGGAACGCGTCTTCTTGCCCTTGGCCGGCTGTCCCCACGGGGAAACCGGGTGCCGGTTGCCGCGGGTGCGGCCGCCGAGCGGGTGGTCGACCGGGTTCATCGTCTCGCCGCGGACCGTCGGACGGATGCCGCGCCAGCGATTCGCGCCGGCCTTGCCGATCTGGCGCAGGTTGTGCTCCTCGTTGCCCACCTCGCCGATGGTGGCGCGGCAGTCGACGTGGACGCGGCGGATCTCGCCGGAGCGCATGCGAAGCTGCGCGTACTCGCCCTCGCGGGCGAGAAGCTGCACGCCGGCGCCGGCGGCGCGGGCGATCTGCGCGCCCTTGCCCGGCATCATCTCGACGCAGTGCACCGTCGTGCCCACCGGGATGTTGCGCAGCGGGAGCGCGTTGCCGGGCTTGATCGGCGCTTCCGCGCCGCTCTCGATCTTCTGGCCCACGGTGATGCCCTTGGGGGCGATCATGTAGCGGCGCTCGCCGTCGGCGTAGCACAGCAGCGCGATGTTGGCGCTGCGGTTCGGGTCGTACTCGAGCCGCTCCACCTTGGCGGGGATGCCGTCCTTGTTGCGACGGAAGTCGATCAGGCGGTAGTGCTGCTTGTGCCCGCCGCCCTGGTGGCGGGTGGTGATGTTGCCGAAGTGGTTGCGGCCGGCGCGCTTGGACTGCTTCTCGACCAGCGGCGCGTGCGGCTTGCCCTTGTGCAGGTCGGGGTTGACGACCTTCACCATCGACCGGCGGCCGGCCGAGGTGGGTTTGGTCTTGACGAGGGCCATGTTAGGCCACTCCTTCCACGAAGTTGATGTCGCCGTCGCCCTTGAGGCTCACGTAGGCCTTCTTCACGTCTTGCGGCGGCCCTCGAAGCGCCCATGGCGCTTTTGCTTGCCCTTGAGGTTCACGACGTTGACCGCGCGCACCTCGACCTTCTGCTCCTTGAAGAGCAGCTCGACGGCGGCCTTGATCTCGGCCTTGGTCGCGTCCGGCAGCACCTCGAACACCACCTGGCGGTGCTTTTCGCCCACCAGCGTCGCCTTCTCCGAGATGACCGGGGCGCAGGATGACTTTCATCAGTCGTTCCGGTATTCATGCGAGCGCCTCCTCGAGGTGACTTGACCGCGCCCGGGTCGAGCAGGACCTCGGGAGCGCATCAGGCTCACGGGTCGGCGTGGCGCGCTTCCAGCACCATGACGTTGGGCAGGTTGCGCGCGGAAAGGTAGAGATTCTCGTCGGGCTTGTCGGTGATGATCAGCACTTCGGCCGAGACCCATCGCGGCGAGCTTCTCGGCAAGCAGCTTCGTCTTGGGCTGGTCCACCGTGAGGGCGTCGACGACCGACAGTCGCTCCTCGCGGACGAGCTGCGACAGGATCGATGCCATGCCCGCGCGGTACATCTTGCGGTTCAGCTTCTGGGTGAAGTTCTCGTCGGGCGAGTTCGGGAAGATGCGTCCCGCCGCCGCGCCACAGGGGGCTCGACGTCATGCCGGCGCGCGCCCGGCCGGTGCCCTTCTGGCGCCACGGCTTCTTGGTCGAGTGGCTTAACGTTCGGCCGCGGTCCTTCTGGGCGCGCGTGCCCTGCGCGGCCGTTGGCGTGGTACGCCACGACGACCTGGTGCACCAGCGCCTCGTTGTAATCAGCGGCCGAACAGGGCCTCGGAGGCGGCCACCGGGGTCGAGCGCCTCGCCCTTGTCGTTGATGACCTTGAGTTCCATTACTTGCCCCCTTCGCGCCTTGGCCTTGACGCTGTGGCGAAGGACCACGCTGCCGTTCTTGGCGCCCGGCACCGAACCCTTGATCATGACGAGGCGCGCGCTCGGCGTCGACGCGCGCGACTCTCCAGGAGCTGGACGGTGCGCTGTCACGTTGCCGAGGTGGCCGGCCATGCGCTTGCCCGGGAACACGCGGCCGGGGTCCTGCGCCATGCCGATCGAGCCGGGGCTGTTGTGCGACACCGAGTTGCCGTGCGAGGCGCGGTTCGAGGAGAAGTGGTGGCGCTTGATGACGCCGGCGTAGCCCTTGCCGATGGTCATGCCCGTGACGTCGACCTTCTGGCCGACCTGGAACATGTCGACCTTGAGCTCGGCGCCGACCTTGAGGCCGCGAGCGCCTCGGGGGTCGACGCGGAACTCCGAGGACGCTGCCGGCTTCGACGCCCGCCTTGGCGAAGTGGCCGGCCAGGGCCTTGGTCACGCGCGTCGCGCGGCGCTTGCCGAAGGCGACCTGGATGGCGCAGTAGCCGTCGCCTCGGCGTTCTTGATCTGGGTGACGCGGTTTCCCGCGCAATCGAGCACCGTCACGGGGACGGTGGTGCCGTCGTCGATGAAGATGCGCATCATGCCGACCTTCCGGCCGACGAGTCCGAGACTCATCTTCTTTCCTTTCTGTTGTTCACCCGCCGGCTATCCCGCGGGTGCCGGCTGCAATTGGCCGGCCCTTCACCTTCCGTGCCGGGCGGCTGCCCGGTCGGTCCATTGACTGCCTTACAGCTTGATTTCCACGTCCACGCCGGCCGGCAGGTCGAGCTTCATCAGCGCGTCGACCGTCTTGTCGGTCGGATCGATGATGTCCATGAGGCGCAGGTGCGTGCGGATCTCGAACTGGTCGCGCGACGTCTTGTTCTTGTGCGGCGAGCGCAGGATGTCGAACCGCTCGATGCGGGTGGGCATGGGCACCGGGCCCTTGACCACCGCGCCGGTGCGCTTGGCCGTCTCCACGATCTCGAGCGCCGACTGGTCGATCAGCTTGTAGTCGAACGCCTTGAGGCGGATGCGGATCTTCTGCTTCGCGAGGGCTTGGGCCATGTCTACTCCAGGATCTTCGAGACGACGCCGGCGCCGACGGTGCGGCCACCTTCGCGGATGGCGAAACGCAGCTTCTCCTCCATCGCGATCGGCGCGATGAGGGTCACCGTCATCTTGATGTTGTCGCCGGGCATCACCATCTCGGTGCCCGCCGGCAGCTCCAGCGAC
>CAWGOH010000011.1:0-215441 GCA_963824135.1 uncultured beta proteobacterium
GCGCCGGCAAGCTGAAGCTCCCCGAGCTGCCGCCGGAGCGCTACCGCTGGCTCGATTCGGGGCCGCCCGAGGCCGTCGACTGCGAGCTCGTGTTCCGGCTGGCCACCCCGCGCGAGCTCCTGGAGATCGCGCTCAAGGCCGAAAGGGGCGCCAAGCGCTTCTTCGAGTGGGTCGCGGGGACGACGGCCAACGGCGACATCCACCTCCTGGCCGAGGAGATGGCGCGCGAGGAGGCCGAGCACGTGCAGTGGGTGACCCGCGCGATGGAGTACGTGCGCGCCGACGGCATCGACTGGGAATCCCTGCTGGCCGCGGGCGGCGGACCGGGGCTCGCCCTGGGAGGCGAGCGGCGGCTGCGCAAGGGCCCGCCACCCTCCAAGTAGCCTGCGTTTAATCAATCGCAAAGGCGCTCCACCCGCCAGCGCCTAGGATAGGGTCTCTTGAGGAGGAGGCCCGCTTGTTCCAGATCCGCATCCACGGACGGGGCGGCCAGGGGGTGGTCACGGCGGCGGAAATGCTCTCCGTCGCGGCCTTCCTCGAAGGACGCCACGCCCAGGCATTTCCCAGCTTCGGCTCCGAGCGCACCGGCGCGCCCGTGGTCGCCTATTGCCGCCTCGACGACCGCGAGATCCGCCTGCGCGAGCCGATCAACGAGCCCGACGCGATCATCATCCAGGACCCCACGCTCCTGAACCAGGTGGACGTCTTCGGCGGGCTGCGGCCCCAGGGCTACATCCTGATCAACACGACGCGCAGCTTCGAGGCGCTGGGGCTGGGCGACTTCGTGAAGGGCTTCCCGTCCGACCGGCTGCACACCGTGCCGGCCACGGAGATCGCGATGAAGCGCGTCGGCCGGCCGTTGCCCAACGCGGCCCTGCTGGGCGCGTTCGCGGCGGCCACGGGGCTCATCTCCCTCGAATCCGTGGGCAAGGCGATCCGCGAGAAATTCCCCGCCAAGATCGCCGAGGCCAACATCCTCGCGGCGGCGGACGCCTTCAAGCACGTGCGCCAGGAAGCAGGAGCGACAGAACATGCTCAAGCAGATTGAAGGTTCCAAGGCCGTCGCCGAGGCGGTGGCGCTGTGCCGCCCGGAGGTGATCTGCGCCTACCCGATCTCCCCGCAGACCCACATCGTCGAGGGCCTGGGCGAGATGGTGAAGAAGGGCGAGCTCTCGCCCTGCGAGTTCATCAACGTGGAGAGCGAGTTCGCGGCGATGAGCGTGGCGATCGGCGCCTCGGCCGCCGGCGCGCGCGCCTACACCGCCACCGCGAGCCAGGGCCTGCTCTTCATGGCCGAGGCCGTCTTCAACGCCGCCGGCATGGGGCTGCCCATCGTGATGACGGTGGCCAACCGCGCCATCGGCGCGCCCATCAACATCTGGAACGACCACACGGACTCGATGAGCCAGCGCGACTGCGGCTGGATCCAGCTCTTCGCGGAGACCAACCAGGAGGCGCTCGACCTGCACATCCAGGCCTTCCGGCTCGCGGAGGAGCTCTCGATCCCGGTGATGGTGTGCATGGACGGCTTCATCCTCACCCACGCCTACGAGCGCGTGGACGTGCCCACCCAGGAACAGGTGGACGCGTTCCTGCCGCCGTTCGAGCCGCGCCAGGTGCTCGACCCGCAGGACCCCGTCTCGATGGGCGCCATGGTGGGGCCGGAGGCGTTCACGGAAGTGCGCTACCTCGCGCACGTGAAGCAGATGCAGGCCCTGGACCTCATCCCCGGATGGGCCGCGGAGTTCCGCAAGGCCTTCGGGCGCGATTCCGGCGGCCTCATGCACGAGTACCGCATGGAGGACGCCGACACGGTCGTGGTCGCCCTCGGCTCGGTGCTGGGCACGATCAAGGACACCGTCGACGAGCTGCGCGGGAAGGGCCACAAGGTCGGCGTGCTGGGCATCACCTGCTTCCGCCCGTGGCCGACGGCGGCCATCCGCCAGGCGCTCGCCAGGGCGAAGCGCGTGATCGTGGTGGAGAAGGCCTTCGGCGTGGGCCTGGGCGGCATCGTCTCGGCCAACGTGCGCACCTCCTACGCCGGCTCCCTGGACGACGTGTACACCGTGATCGCGGGGCTGGGCGGCAGGCCCATCACCCGCGATTCGCTCACCCGGGTCTTCATGCAGTGCGAGGAGGGCAACCTGGCCTCGCTCACCTTCCTGGACCTCAACCAGGCCGCCGTGGACCGCGCGCTCGCGCGCGAGCGCGAGCATCGCCGCACCGGCCCCATCGCCGAGGCGCTGCTGCGCGACGTCGGCCTCGTCACCGCGCAGCTTCGCTAAGGGCCGCTACCATGAGCTTCCAGCCGGTCAAGTTCTACCAGACGGGAACGTTCACGGTGGGCAACCGCCTGCTTCCCGACAACGAGCGCTCGGTGCAGTCGACCGTGCGGCGCACGAACTCGCTCAATTCCGGCCACCGCGCCTGCCAGGGCTGCGGCGAGGCCCTGGGCGCCCGCTACGCCATCGACGCGGCCATGGAGGCCACGAACGGCCAGCTCATCGCGGCCAACGCGACGGGCTGCCTCGAGGTGTTCTCGACCCCGTACCCGGAGACCTCGTGGCAGATCCCCTGGGTGCACTCGCTCTTCGGCAACACGGCGGCGGTCGCCACCGGCATCGCCGCGGCGCTGCGCGTGAAGGGCCGCTCGGAGACGCGCGTGGTCGCGCAGGGCGGCGACGGCGGCACCACCGACATCGGCTTCGGGTGCCTCTCGGGCATGTTCGAGAGGAACGACGACGTCCTGTACATCTGCTACGACAACGGCGGCTACATGAACACCGGCGTGCAGCGCTCGTCGGCCACGCCGCCGGCGGCGCGCACGGCCACGACGGCCGCCGTGGGCCCCACGCCGGGCAACGCCTTCGGGCAGGGCAAGGACCTGCCGCTCATCGCCATGGCGCACGGCATCCCCTACGTGGCCACCGCCATCGTGTCGGAGCTGCGCGACCTGGAGGCCAAGGTCCGCCGCGCCATGGAATTCCGGGGCGCCCGCTACCTGCACATCCTCGTGCCCTGCCCCCTGGGCTGGGGGCACGATTCGGCGCTCACCATCCGGATGGCGCGCCTGGCGCACGAGACCGGCATCTTCCCCGTCTTCGAGGCCGAGAACGGCGAGGTCACCGGCGTCTCGAAGATCCGCCGCCAGGTGCCGGTGGAGGAGTACCTGAAGCCGCAGAAGCGCTACGCGCACCTCTTCTCTCCCAAGCCGCGCGAGGACGTGATCCGCCGCATCCAGGAACGGGCCGACCGCAACATCCGCAAGTACCGCCTGCTGGAAGAATCATGAGAAAACCCTTCGCCATCACGCTGGACCCCGGCTCGAGCCTCGCGAACCACACCGGTTCCTGGCGCACGCTGCGCCCCGAGTACGTCGACCGCCTGCCTCCGTGCAACAACGCCTGCCCCGCGGGCGAGAACATCCAGGGCTGGCTCTTCCACGCCGAGAGCGGCGACTACGAGGCCGCCTGGCGCTCGCTCGTGCAGAACAATCCCATGCCCGCCGTGATGGGGCGCGTGTGCTACCACCCGTGCGAGAGCTCGTGCAACCGGGCGCAGCTCGATTCCTCGGTCGGCATCAACTCCGTGGAGCACTTCCTCGGCGACGAGGCCCTGAAGCGCGGCTGGAAGTTCGACCCGCCCGCCGCGCCCACGGGAAAGAAGGTGCTGGTCGTCGGCGCCGGGCCCTCGGGGCTCTCCGCGGCGTACCACCTGGCGCGCCTGGGCCACAAGGTCGCGATCCACGAGGCCGGGCCCATGGCCGGCGGCATGATGCGCTTCGGCATCCCCGCCTATCGCCTGCCGCGGGACGTGCTGGACGGCGAGGTGAAGCGCATCCTGGACATGGGCGTGGAGCTCAAGCTGAACGCCAAGGTCGACGACGTCCTCGCGACGCAGAAGGAGGGCGGGTTCGACGCGGTGTTCCTCGCCGTGGGCGCGCACATCGCCAAGCGCGCCTACATCCCGGCCAACGAGGCCGCGAAGATCATGGACGCGGTGCAGGTGCTGCGCGGCATGGAGGGCGAGGCGAAGCCCCTCCTGGGCCGGCGCGTCGTCGTCTACGGAGGCGGCAACACCGCCATCGACGTGGCGCGCACCGCCAAGCGCCTGGGCGCGGAGGAGGCGATGATCGTCTACCGCCGCACGCGCGAGAAGATGCCGGCGCACGACTTCGAGGTGCAGGACGCCATCGAGGAGGGCGTGCTCATCAAGTGGCTCTCCACCATCAAGGAGGCGGGCGAGGGCGCGATCACCGTCGAGAAGATGAAGCTCGACGAGAAGGGCGTGCCGCAGCCCACGGGCGAGTTCGAGACGCTCGCGGCCGACTCCGTGGTGATGGCGCTGGGCCAGGACGTGGACCTCTCGCTCCTGGACCGCGTGCCGGGCATGCAGATCGAGGGCGGCGTGGTGAAGGTGGGCCCCAACATGATGACCTCGCACCCGGGCATCTTCGCCGGCGGCGACATGGTGCCCGCCGAGCGCACGGTGACGGTGGCGATCGGCCACGGCAAGAAGGCCGCGCGCCACATCGACGCCTGGCTCGCGGGCGGCGCCTACGATGCCGGCGCGAAGCACGAGCTCGCGGAGTACGCGAAGCTCAACACCTGGTACTACTCGGACGCCTCGAAGACGGTGCGCCCGATGCTGGAGATGCAGAAGCGCGTCACCTCGTTCGACGAGGTGGTGATGGCGCTCGACGAGACGACCGCGCTCTTCGAGGCGCGCCGCTGCCTGTCCTGCGGCAACTGCTTCGAGTGCGACAACTGCTACGGCGTCTGCCCCGACAACGCGGTGATCAAGCTGGGCCCCGGCAACCGCTTCCGCTTCAACTACGACTACTGCAAGGGTTGCGGGGTGTGCGCGGCCGAGTGCCCGTGCGGCGCGATCCGCATGGTGCCCGAGGAGATCTAGCGCCTAGGGCCGCTCGCTCCGGCGGCTCAGTAGCGCATGCGCGGGGCGACCGGAATCGGCGCGGTCGAGCGGCAGTAGGCGCGCGACGGAGCCCTGCGATTCCAGCATCGCCCCGTCGCCCTCGAGGTAGAGCACCCACGCGCCTCGGCGTACTTCTCCTGCGCGGCGCTCGCGGCGCGCTGCAGCGCGACTCCTGCCCGTCCACCGTGACCGTCGCCGTTCCGCCGTCGGGCGCGGCGCACCTGCAGCTCGCGGCCCTCGGCGCAGCGATAGGCGATCGACTCGGGAAGCACGGCGATCTCGGGGCCGTAGACGCAGCCGCAGAGCAGGAGGACGGGAAGCAGGAGGGGGCGCATGGGGTGTCCGGACGTGGAGGTGCCCGATCATAGCGCGCCGCGCGAAGGACGCGCCCCGGCTCGAACACCGAAGCGGGCCAGCGCTCGCCCTTCCACGACAGGCAGCGCTTGAGGTAGAAGTCGAAGAGGAGCGGGTTGTGCTGCTGGATGTGCGCGAGCCGCTCGGCGTCGGCGGCCGCGAGCACCCCCTCCTTCACCAGCGCCCTCATCCCCATCACCGCGACGATGCCCGGGCCCGGGTAGTCCGAGCCGTTCACCAGCCACGGGTGCCACTCGTGGCGGGAGATGAGCGTGGCGAGCGCGCCCGGTTCGCGCCCGCCCTGCGTCACGGCCGAGATGTCCCCGTAGATCCGCCCGCGGTACCCGGGCGTCTGCATGAGGCGGGTGAAGAGCTCGAAGCTGGGCCGGGGCGTCGTCGACTTCGGATCGTCGAGGTCCTGGAAGTCGCCCTGCATCCCGCAGTGCGCCACGATCACGGTGACCCCCTCCTCGAGCGCGGCGCGCAGCCGCAGGGGGTTGCCGTAGTCCTGGCGACCGCCGTCCACCAGCTCGTGCTGCCAGCCGCCGTGGGTGATGAGCGGCAGGCGCAGGCGCCGCATCTCCCGGTAGTAGGCCGTGAGCCGCGGGCTCGCCGGGTCGATGCCCATGAAGTAGGGGATCCACTTCACCGCGCGCGCGCCGCCGGCCGCCGCGGCCCGCAGGCGCGCGATCGCGTCCACGCGGTGCGGGTGCACCGAGGCGCACCACAGGAAGCGCCTCGGGGAAGCGCGCGCGATGCCCGCCACGTATTCGTCCGGGACCATGAACACCGTGCGCCCGCGGTCGAGGCGGCCATCCTCGCCGTGGAACCCGTCCAGCGCGAGGAGCAGGAAGCGCACCCCGGCGGGGAACTCGTCCGCGAGCGCCTCCAGCCGGCGCACGTAGCGGCCGCTCCAGTTGGCGGAATCGCTCCCCAGGCACGCGGCGTTGGCCATCAGGGCGAAGTGCGCGTAGGAGAAGGGGCTGGCGGGCGACATCATCGCCGGGTTGATCCAGGGGTCTCCCGGCCCGGTGCCCTCGCCGGCCACGTGCACGTGCATGTCGAGCACCTGGCGGGGGTCCAGCCCCGCCCAGGCCCGCGCCGCCAGGGCGGGGTCCACCCGGTGCCCGGGGTCGCCGGCATTGGCGCAGGGATTGAGGAGCCCCAGCCTGTCCCAGCAGCCGGCCAGCGGCAGCGCGGCCGGCAGGGCGAGGGCGGCAAGGGCCTGGCGTCGGGTCAGCATGCGCGGGCGGGCCTGCTTCAGGGTTGCATGCGCCCATGTTAACGCCCGCAACGGCCGCACCGGACTGGCTTGCCGTTACCCCGGGCCTCGCCGACAATGGCAGCCTTATCCCGCACAACAACCAGAACGATGGCAATCCCGGCACGCAGCTTCGCGAACGCGGTGGTCCTGGGAGTGGCCGGCAGGCTCGACCAGGACAACTGCGACGCCTTCCGTGCCGACCTCATGGTGCACGTCGAGCGCTCCGCCCGCGAAGGGGGGGTGGCGATCCTCGACCTGGGCGGGCTCGAGTACGTCTCCAGCGCGGGGCTGCGCTGCTTCATGCTCGCCTCGCGGCAGGCCAAGGCCCAGCACGGCCGCATCTTCGTCGCGGCCCTGCAGCCGATGGTCGCCGAGATCTTCGAGATCAGCCACTTCAACCTCGTGTTCCAGGTATTCCCCACGGTTCGCGAGGCCCTCGCGGCAGCCTCCTCGGAGGCCGCGGTGGCCTTCGACCGGGCCTGAAGGCGCGGGCCGCGACCGAAGGGGCACAAAGGAAGCCATGTCGATGCGAATCCGGTTCTGGGGCACCCGCGGGTCGATCCCCGTGGCGCTCACCTCCTTCGACATCCGCGACAAGCTGGCGCGCGCGCTCGTCGAGGCCTCGGGGCGCACGTTCGCGAACTACGAGGAGGCGCACGCCTTCGCCTCCACCGAGCTCGACTTCTCGATCACCCACACCTTCGGCGGGCACACGCCCTGCGTGGAGCTGGACCTGGGCGGCGACGAGTACTTCGTGTGCGACATGGGCAGCGGCGCGCGTCCCTTCGGCGTGCACGTGCTGGCCCGGCAGGCGCGGCGCCCGGCCACGGTGAACGTGTTCATGTCGCACGTGCACTGGGACCACATCATGGGCTTCCCGTTCTTCGGGCCGGCCTACGTCCCGGGCACGAAGATCCGCATCCACAGCTGCCACGACGTCTGCGAGCAGGCCTTCCGCCTGCAGCAGGCCGCGCCCTGCTTCCCGGTCGACTTCTCCCAGCTCGCCGCCTCGATCGAGTTCGTGCGCCTCGTGCCCGACCAGCCCAACGAGATCTCCGGGCTCACGGTGACGCCGCACCTGCAGCTGCACTCGGGCGACTCCTACGGGTTCCGCTTCGAGAAGGACGGCAAGCGGGTCGTGTACTCGACCGACTCGGAGCACAAGCTCGAGAACCGCGCCGAGGCCGAGAGCTTCGCCGCCTTCTTCCGCGACGCGGACGTGGTGATCTTCGACGCGATGTACGCGCTCGCGGACGCGATCAGCGTGAAGGCCGACTGGGGGCACTCGAGCAACATCGTGGGCGTCGAGCTGTGCCAGATGGCGGGCGCCCGGCACCTGGTCCTCTTCCACCACGAGCCCGCGAACGACGACGCGACGCTCGACGGCCTGCTCAAGGAGGCGCGCCGCTTCGAGGAGCTCACGCGCTCCGGCAATGCCCTCAAGGTATCCGCCGCCTACGACGGCCTGGAGATCGAGCCCTGAGCGCCTCCGGCGCGTTCCGCGTCGCCGCGCTCGCGCTGCTCGCCGCGCTGTCCCTGCTCGTTGCCGCCCCGCCGCCGCCGGTCGAGCACCTGCGCAGCCTCGTCTTCGACGGCTGGCAGCGCCTCATGCCGCGCGAGCGCGCCTCCGACCAGGTGGTGGTGGTCGCCATCGACGAGCGCTCGCTCGCCCTGCACGGCCAGTGGCCGTGGCCGCGCGACCGCGTCGCCGACCTCGTCGAGCGCATCGCCGCGGGCAAGCCGCACGTGCTCGGCATGGACATCTTCTTCCCGGAGCCCGATCGCTACTCGCCCGGGGTCATCGCCGCCCGCCTGGAGGGCAAGGCGCCCGACGTCGCCGCCCGCCTGCGCGGCATGCCCTCGAACGACGCGCTGCTCGGCAAGGCCCTCGTCCGCGGTGCCCTCGGTGCTGGGCGTGGCGGGACTGGAGATCAAGGACCCGCGCTTCGCGGGGCCGCCGCGCGCGCCGCCCGTGCGCTACCTCGACGGCGCCGGCGAGGGCATCCGCTCCTATCCCGGGCACCTGCGCAACGTCCCCGAGATCGACGCGGGCGCGGCGGGCAGCGGCCTGTACAGCCTGGACCTCGAGGGCGGCGTGGCGCGCCGCCTGCAGATGGTCGGCCGCTTCGACGAGGCCACGGTGCCCACGCTCTCGGTGGAGATGATCCGCGTGGCCCTGGACGCGCCGCTCACGATCGCGCGCGCGCGCGGCGGCACGATCGAGCTGCGCTTCGGCGACTACGTCGTGCCGGCCCAGCCCGACGGGAAGGCCTACGTGCGCTACGGCCATTCCGACCCCGGAAGGTTCGTGTCGGCGGCCCGGATCCTCGACGGCACCTTCGACGTCTCCGAGCTGAAGGACAGGCTCGTCATCGTGGGCTTCACGGGGCTGGGGCTCGTCGATCTCGTGGCGACGCCGCTGGGCGAGACGGTCTTCGGCGTCGAGAACCATGCGCAGGCGGCGGAGGCGATCCTCGAGGGGCAGCTTCCTTCGCCGCATCGGGCTCGCGCCGCGCATCGAGGCGGCGCTCCTGGTCGCCTTCGGCCTCGGCCTCTTCGTGCTCATCCCGCGCACGAACGCCCAGCGCTCGGCGGCGATCCTCGCGGCGGGGATCGTCGCTGCTCCTTGCCGCCGGCGCGGCCGCGTTCCGCTTCGCGGGCCTGCTCTTCGATCCCGTCGGCCCGGCGCTCGGGGCGATGGCCGTCTTCGGCGTGATGCAGGCGGGCTCGCTCGCCGAGGCCCAGCGCCAGCGCCAGCAGCTGCGCGAGCAGGCCGCGCGCATGGCGGGCGAGCTGGACGCCGCCAAGCGCATCCAGATGGGGCTGCTCCCCGATCCGCGCGAGGTGTTCGCCTCGGAGAAGCGCGTGGACGTGGCGGCGCTCCTCGAGCCGGCGCGGACGGTCGGCGGCGACTTCTACGACTGCTTCATGCTCGACGACCGGCGGCTCTTCTTCGTGGTGGCCGACGTGTCGGGCAAGGGCCTGCCCGCCTCGCTCTTCATGGCGAGCGTGAAGTCGATCATCAAGAGCTCGGCGCTCACCGTCGAGGGCTCCCTGGGCGGGGTCCTCGCGCGCGCGCAGGACGAGATCCACCGCGAGAACCCCGAGTCGCTCTTCGTGACCGCGCTCGCCTGCGTGCTGGACCTGGAGACGGGCGAGATCGAGTACGCCAACGCGGGCCACGAGCCGGCGTGGTCGCACCAGCCCCACGGCAAGGCGGAGCGGCTGGACGCCTCCGGCGGGCCGCCGCTTTGCGTGCTGGACATCTACTCCTACCCGTCGACGAGGCGCACGCTGGTCTGCGGGGAGTGGATGCTCGCGCTCTCCGACGGGGCCACGGAGGCCATGAACCCGGCCAAGGAGTTCTTCGGCGCGGAGAGGCTGCGGACCTCGCTGGGGTGGCTGGGCGACAACCCGGACGCGACCACGATCGTGAGCCGCGTGCGCGACGACGTGAGGCGGTTCTCGGGGGCCGCGGAGCCGGCGGACGACCTGACGCTGCTCGCGGTGCGCTGGATCGGGCCCGCGAGCGCCGTCAGCGAACGCTGATCTCGACGCGGCGGTTGCGCGGCTCGGAGGTGTTGTCTTCCGTCGGGACGAGGAGCTCGCGCTTGCCGCGGCCCGCCGCCTGGATGCGCTCGCCGGGAATGCCCAGGCCGATCATCAGGTCGCGCATGCGCCCGGCGCGGGCGAGGGAGAGCTTGTCGTTGTAGCCGAGGTTGCCGACCGTGTCGGTGTGGCCGATCACGACGATGTCGGGCGCCGGGCGGCGCTTGAGCTCGGCGAAGACCTTTTCCATCTCCAGGCGGGAGGCGGGCGTGAGCTCGTCCCTGCCCTCGAGGAAGTAGAGCGTGAAGGAGGCGGGCCGGCCGGGCAGGGCATCGAGCGTGCCGCCGAAATCGCGCCGGACTTCCTCGGCGGAGAGCCTCGCGGCCGAGGCGCGGCCGTCCGGGTTCACGCGGCTCGCGGCATAGGCCTTGTCGAGGACCTGCTCGGAGCCATTGGCGCGCACCACGACGGCGCCCACGTGGCCGTCCGGGCCGGGGATGACGGCGAAGAGCTCCGGCCCGGTGTTCCGGGTCGCGGGAGGCGTCTGGCGCACCCCGCGGCGGCGAGCAGGAGGACTGCGGCGGCCGCGAGGCGCATGGGCTGCGAGGTGATCAGCGGGCGGCGGGCGTGGCCGGCTCGTCGACCTGCACGACGAGCTCGGTGCCGCGAACGGCCATCACGGACGAGGGCGTGCGGATCTTCATCGACTCCGGCGTCTGCTTGACCATCTTGCCCGAGACGGCGGCAAGCTTGCCCTTCTTCAGCGACCCCTCGAACTCGCCGACGTGGGTCGTGCTGTCGAAGCGGTACTTGTCGATGGCGAAGACGCTGTTGGGGCCCACGGAGACGAGGCTGTTGTCCGAGAAGGTGACCCCGGCGGAGCCGTCGGCGCCCGTGACCAGCACGTCGGCGGTGCGAACGGGCATGCCGACCGTCGCGGCAACGCGCTTGCCCTCGCGCTCGACCTGCACGGCGCCCTTGGCGACCTTGATCTGGCCGATCTCGTTCGCGACGGCGGGGGCCGCGAAAGCGAGGGCCAGGACGAGAATCCACGACTTGCGCATGACTGTCTCCTTGAGAGCGCGGGCGAATGCCTGTGGAAGCACTCTATAATGCCCGAAAAGGCCTGACTGTGAACGCGATCACAACGCGAATCGGTATGTTTCCGTCCCGGCAGGAGTCCCTGCGGGAGGCGCGCGCGTTCCTGGAGGGCTTCTGCGAGGGGGCCGGGATCGCCCGGCAGGCCTGCCTGAAGCTGAACCTGGTGGTCGAGGAGCTCTTCCTCAACACCGTGAAGCACGGCCACCGCGGGGGATCCGACGCCCCGGTGTGGATCCGGCTCGCCTCCCAGGGGGGCGCCGTGCGCCTCACCTACGAGGACCACGCCCCGCCCTTCAATCCCTTCGCCCCCGCCACGCGGGAGATGCTGGAGGCGCTCGCGCCCACCCGGCGCGAAGGCGGCCTCGGCGTGATGCTCGCCCACGGCCTCACCTCCGAGACCGATTACGCCTACCTCTTCGGGCGCAACCGGATCCGCCTGACGCTTTCCGCCTGAATCGGTGTCAGGTTACTTTTCGGTGTACTGACACCGAAAAGTAACCTGACACCGATTCAGTCGTCGAGGCCGAAGAAGCCGCGGATCCTGGCGAGGATGTCGTCGCCCTGCGCGGATTTCCTGCCGCCGGCCTCGGCCGACTCGCGCCGGTCGGTGAGCTCGGTCTGGCGCGAGGCGAGCACGCGCGACATCTCGCCCGCGATGTCGGGGCGCGAGCGCAGCACCTTCTCGAAGCCCGCCTTGTCGAGCCGGTAGCACTCGATGTCGCTGCGCGCGGTGATGGTGGCCCGGCGCGGCTCGCCGGTCATCATGCCCATCTCGCCGAAGACGCTGCCGGGGATGAGCGTCGCCACGTGGGTGCGCTCGCCGCCCGCGTCGACCCACACGTCGGCCTCGCCGCTCACGACGAGGTAGAGCCAGTGCGCCACCGCTCCCTGGCGCGTGATCGTGTCGCCCTTCACGAAGGGGGCGTAGACCAGGTGCTCGGCGAGCTCGCCGCGCTCGGCGTCCGACAGCGGCGCGAACAGGTCCACGCGCGCGAGCGCGGCCTGGCGCCGGGCGAGCTCCCTCGCGTGCTGCGCGGCGCGGTGGGCCTCGTTGTCCTTGATGAGCAGGCGCTCCTCGCGCGGCGAGGCGATGGGGATGTTGTGCCGCGTGAGGGACGCCATCGCGTGCGCGCGCACGACGGAGTCGGTGACGTCGTCGGGCCGCGGGTCGTCGAGGAAGTAGCGCAGCGCGTAGCGGCCGATCCCGTGCTCGACCTTCATGAGCACGGCGCTGGGCGGCGGGATCGCGGGCCACGTTCGGGATGTCGGCGTCGGTCACCGACTTCACGAGGATCTCGCAGACGCGGATGGGCGGGTGCGCGACGTCCAGCTCGAACCAGAGCCAGCGCCGCCACAGGGGATAGGGGTCCGCCCGCGAGCCCACGAGCGTGAAGCGGTTCTTCACGAGCCAGCCGTTGGGGATCACGACGGTCTCGCGGTTGCGCGTCTCCACGGCCGTGTAGCGCCAGCGGATCTCGACCACCTTGCCGCTCGTGTCCTCCACCTTCATCCAGTCGCCCACGCGGATCGACTGGTCGAGCTGCAGCACCACGCCGCCGAGGATGTTGCCCAGCGTCTCCTGCATCGAGAAGGCGACCACGCCCGTGATGACGGCCGAGGTCGTGATGAGGCTGCCCAGGTCCACGCCCGCCAGCCGCAGCCACACGAGGCCCCAGGCGATCGCGAGGCCCGCGGTGACGAGGTCCTCGACGATGCGCGCGGGCGCCACCCGGACGGCGGGCAGGACGACGCGGAAGACGAGGATGCCCACCATGCGGATGAGCACCACGCCCACGAGGACCGTGGAGGCGTCGGCGAGGATGCCGGCGATGGTCCGCCCCCCGATCGAGCCGATGGCGGTGTCGGCCGCCGCCGCGAGCGCGCAGAAGGCGAGGAGGACGAGGGCGTTGCGGGTGCTCGCGCGGTCCTGCGGGCGCAGCGACGAGCAGCACGAGCCCCAGCACGAGGGCCACCGCCATCGCGGTGGCGACCTCCGCGCGGAACAGGCTCGTCGCGCTCAAGGCCGCCTCAGAGCTTCGACTCGATGTGGTCGCAGAGCCTCTCGATGACCGACACGCGCGCGTGCAGCTTGTCGTTGCCGGCGACGAGGCTCCACGGCCCCACCTCGGTCGAGGTGCGCTCGATCATGTCGCAGATCGCGCGCTCGTACTGGGGCCACTTCTTGCGGTTGCGCCAGTCCTCGTCGGTGATCTTGAAGCGCTTGTAGGCGATCTTCTCGCGCTCCTTGAAGCGGCGCAGCTGCTCCTGCGGCGTCACCGCCATCCAGAACTTGGCCACGATCGCGCCGGCGTCGGCGAGCTGCTCCTCGAAGTCGTTGATCTCGTGGTAGGCGCGCATCCAGTCGGCCTCCGAGCAGAAGCCCTCGACGCGCTCGACGAGCACGCGCCCGTACCAGGAGCGGTCGAAGATGACGCGGCCTCCCGTGGCCCGGGATGTGCCGCCAGAAGCGCCACAGGTAGGGCTGCGCGCGCTCCTCGTCGGTGGGCGCGGCGACCGGGATCACGCGGTAGAAGCGCGCGTCCATGGCGCGCGTGACGCGCCGGATGGTGCTGCCCTTGCCGGCCGCGTCCATGCCCTCGAAGACCATCACCAGCGAGCGCTCCCGCATCTTCCTGTCGCGGGTGAGCTGGTTGAGCCTCGCCTGCGCCTTCTCGAGGCGCTTGTCGTAGGCCTTGGCCGAGAGGGTGCGCGTGTAGTCGAGGCTGTTGAGGACGTTCCTCTTGTCGATGGGGGGCGCGGGCGGCGGGGCCGGCGGGGACACCTTCGGCGCCGCCCCCTTCAGGCGCGCGGTGAGCGCGTCGAGGAGGAGCTTGCCCGCCGTGAGCGAGCGGTACTCCGGGTCCGAGCCCTCGATCACGTGCCAGGGCGCCTCGCCGGTGCTCGACTCGCGCAGGGCGTCCTCGCAGACGTCGACGAACTCGTCGTAGTGCTTGAAGCGCTCCCAGTCGCCGGGGCCGACGCGCCAGGCCGTCTTCTTGCTCGACATCAGCTCCTTGAAGCGCTTCTTCTGCGCGGGCTTGGAGAGGTGGAACCAGAGCTTGAGGACCAGGGCGCCCTCGGCGACCAGCATGCGCTCGAAGTGGCGGATGCGGTCGAGGCGGCGCTCGAACTCGGCGCGCTTCTCGTGGCCCATCACGCGCTTGAGGATCGGGTCGGTGTACCAGGAGCCGAAGAGGATCCCGATGCGGCCCTTGGGCGGCAGCGCCTGCCAGAAGCGCCACATCTCGGGGTGCCGCACCTCGGCGTCCGTCGAGGCGCCGAAGGCGTGCGTGTGGATGTGGCGGGGATCCATCCACTCGTTGAACAGGTTCACCGTCTCGCCCTTGCCGGCGCCGTCGACGCCGTTCACCAGGATGATCACGGGAAACTTGCCGTTGTCGAGGAGGTCGTACTGCGCCTTGAGCAGCGCCTGGCGCAGCTTCGGCTCCTCGCGCTTGTATTCGGACTTGCTGAGCTTGTGGCCGATCTCGGCGGATTCGAACATCGCGTGCTCTCCCTCGGGCGCCTCGCGGCTGCCCGTCACGGTACCTTCAATGGGGCCGGTCGTCCAACGCGAGGCGGCGCGCGCCGTCGTCGCGGCTCCCGGTGGCCTTGCATTCCTCCGGCGGGCAGGCGAAGCGGTAGTAGCGCGCGTTCAGGTGGGCGGCGACGTCGCCCACTTCCTCCTCGGACCACTTCAGCCCCAGGCTCGCGCTCCACCGCCGCACCCAGCGGCGCACCGCCTCGAGGTCGCGCGGCCTCGCGCTTCGCGCGGCCGTGGACGCTCTCGGCGTGGCAGCCCGCGCACCCTGCCTCGTAGAGCGCGCGACCGCGCTGGGCGTCCGCCGCCGAAGCGGGCCAGGCGAGCAAGGGCGCAGAAGGCGATGGCGGCAAGGGGGGCGGGGCGCATGGGAATTCCAGCCGGCTCGTGCCTCCCCAGTCTCCCACCGGGTGGGGCGCGTCCCTTGTCTTGGATCAAGCGCGCGGGACTCCCGGCGCAGCGGGCTCGGGCTGCGCCTGCGGCGCGCTCTTGCGGCGCCAGAACCGGCGCTCGCCGGCCGCCAGCGCCAGCTCGCGCGCCGCGGCCTCGACGCCGGCCGTCTCGCGCGCGGCGAACCATCCGCGCGCGAACGCCAGGAACTCGGGCGGCGGCGAGAGCTCGCGCACGTGCGCCAGCGCGTTGGCGCAGTCGTTGGCGAGCCCCAGCGCGTCCTGCACGCGCGAGAGCGCGCGCACGTGCCGGCGGACGGAGCGCGCCTTGAAGAGCGAGCCCAGGAATTCCACCGCGTAGCGCTGGCGCTTCACGAGGATGCGAAGGCGGTGGCGCGCCGCGGCATCGAGCGTGGCGAAGGCCTCCGACCCGGCGGCCACGCGCCGGGCTCCCTTGCGCAGCCTGCCGGAGGCGAAGTCCGCGAGCGGCTGCAGGCCCTCGGGCGGCTCGGCGGGCGCCGACACCCAGCGCGCCAGGCGGATCATCGCGAGGCCGTAGCGCGGCGAGAGGATCGCCTCGCGCGCGGCCCGGCGCGCCTCGCGCTGGCGCGTCCGCGCGCGGGCGACGAGCGCCTTGCCGGCTTGCGCATCGCCTTGCGCCGCGACGAGCGGCGCCAGCGTCTCGGTCACGAAGACGTCCCAGTCCCGGCAGCGGCCCGAGGGCCGCGGCGGCCCAGCGCAGGTCCTCGGCGAAGGCGGCGTCCTCGCCGCGGGGAAGCGCCTCGCGGAACAGGCGCAGCGCGGAGCGCAGCCGGCGCAGCGCCACCCGCAGCTGGTGCACGAACTCGATGTCGGCGCTCGCGAGGACTCCGGCCTCGTTCGCCTGGGCGTGCGCGAGGCAGGCCGCGGCGATGCGGCGCGCGGCCTCGCGGGCATCGGGCGCGTCGGCGATCGAGACGCGGGCCGCGTGTACGGGATGGGCCCGCGCCGCCGCCGCGAGGGCGAGCCCGCGCGCGAGCTTCGAGGCGGGCTCCGGACGCAGCGCGAGGCCCTTCGCGAACGACTCGGCCAGGTCGAACGCCACCGAGACCGGGCCCTCGAGCACCTCGATCTCGAGCTCCTCGATGGGAGACTCGCGGCCCCGCGCGACGATCCGCCCCTCGTCGAGCGCCACCTCGACGCGCGAGCCGGGCTGGGGCGCGAGCTCCCAGAGCGTGCGCCGGAACTCCGTGGCGAGGATGGGCGCGAGCCGCTCGTGCAGCGTCTCGGCGCCGGGAAGGCCGGCGAGCGGCGTGGCGGCGAAGCGCGAGAGGTCCAGGAGGGGGCCGGGCATCGGGTATTCCCATTCCGGCCGCTGGTGCAGCCCCCCGCCCGATTCGCCCGCGGCCTTCAGCGTGGCGCGCCAGTGGCGGCCGATGCGGCGCAGCCGCAGCCCCAGGCCGTGGCGGGAGAGCTCGCGCGTCGGGGTGTCGAAATAGAGGGCGCTGACGCGGTTCGCGCGGCCCGCCAGGCCCGCGAGCGGCGCGGCGGACGGCACCTTGGCGCCCTCGCCGGGGGCGAGGACGAGCTTCAGTTCGGTTTCGCGGGGTTCGGACGGCATGGGGGGGCGGGGGACTCTCGCCCCCCACACTACGCAAGAATCGGCCGGCCTTCCACCTCGGGGCTCAGAGCGCGGTGCGGGCGTGCCAGAGCTCCGGGAACAGGACGCCCTCCTGCACGCGGCGCAGGTAGGCCGCGCCGGAGGTGCCGCCGGTGCCGCGCTTGAACCCGATGATCCGCTCCACGGTCGTGGCATGGCGGAAGCGCCACTGCCGGAAGGCGTCCTCCAGGTCGACCAGCTTCTCGGCGAGCTCGTAGAGGTCCCAGTGGCGCGCCGTGTCGCGGTAGACGCCGACCCACGCCTCGCACACGGAGTCGTCGAAGGCCCGCGCGGCGGTCCAGTCGCGCTCGAGCGCCGCGGGCGCGAGGCGGAAGCCGCGCCGCGCCAGCAGCCGCAGCGCCTCGTCGTAGAGGGACGGCTCGCGGTGCAGCGTCTCCAGCGGCGCGAGGAGGTCGGGGCGGTGGCGGTGCGGCTCCATCGTCACCGCGTTCTTGACCCCGAGCGCGAACTCGATCATGCGGTACTGCCAGGACTGGAAGCCGGAGGCGCTGCCGAGGCTGGCGCGGAAGGCCGAGTACTCCGACGGCGTGAGGGTCGAGAGCACGTCCCACGACTGGTTGAGCTGGGCCATGATGCGCGCCACGCGCGCGAGCATCTTCACGGCGGGCGCGAGGTCGCCGCCCCGCACCCGGGCGCGCGCGGCGAGGAGCTCGTGCAGCATGAGCTTCATCCACAGCTCGCTCGCCTGGTGCTGCACGATGAAGAGCATCTCGTTGTGGTCGCCGGAGCGCGGGTGCTGCGCGCCCAGGACCGCGTCGAGGTGCAGGTAGTCGCCGTAGCTCATCGCGCCCGCGAAATCGAGGCGGGCGCCGTCGGCGGGAGAGGTATCGGAGGACATGGGCGCTTCCCCGGTCGGGAGAGGCGCCCAGTCTAGCGCGGCCGCCGGTCAGGGGCGCACGTAGCCCCAGCCTTCCTTCTGGCGCTTCATGATGTGCACCACGCCGGCGTCGACGAACTTCACGCCCGGCAGGATCTGGCTGCGCTCCACCTTGGTGTTCTTCATGGTGTTCTCGCAGGCGATGACGCCCACGCCCTGGGCGCTGGCGCTCGCGATGCGCTGCGCCACCGCCGATTCCGACTTGAGCATGGCGAGCCCCGGTCCGTAGGCCACCACCTCGACGTCGACGTTGTCCATGCCGAGGTCGGCCTGGACGTTGCGCGCGTTGTTGAGCGCGAGGTTCCACTTCGCCGGGTCGTTGTCGCTCACCTGGATGACGACGTGGTCGCGGGCGCTCGCCAGGAGCGACGTCGTGCAGAGCGCGGCGGCGAAAAGGGTGGCGGTCAGGGCGCGTTTCATGGAACTCCTCCGGATTGTGTTGTGGGTCGTCCGTGGGAGGACGGCCCGGGGCGCGCCGTTATTCCGCCCTTCCCCCCGGGCCGCTCCCGGGGAATAATCGGCCCCTTGCCCGCGTCTATCCGGGGATGACGATGGGAATCGAGATGCTCTTCGGGCGGGGCCCGGCGCTCCGGCGCGAGATCGAGCAGCTCGCGCGACATGCTCTGCCGCATGGCCTACGCCTGGTGCCATGACCGGGCGCTGGCCGACGACCTGGCGCAGACCGCCGTCGAGAAGGGGCTGCGCGCCTGCGGGCAGCTGCGCGACGCCGCGAAGGCTCAGGGCCTGGCTGCTGCAGATCCTCGCCAACTGCCTGCGCGACCACCTCCGCGAGCGCCGCGATTTCGTGGACATCGACGACGTCGCGGAAAGCGTCCTCGCGAGCGGCGCCACGCCCGAGGAAGCGAGCGCCAGCGCCCAGCTGGTCGGGCGCGTGAGGTGCGCCGTGGCCGGGCTTCCGCTGGGCCAGAGGCAGGTGGTCACCCTCGTCGACCTCGAGGAGTGCAGCTACACGGAAGCCGCGGAAGTCCTGGGCATCCCCATCGGCACCGTGATGAGCCGGCTTTGCCGGGCGCGCCGCGCGCTGCGCGAGGCGCTCGAGCCCGTGGCGCAGGATGCGCTGGGAACGAGATTGCGGAGCGTGAAATGAGCCAGGAACGCGAAGATCTCCGACGAGATGCTGGGCGCGTTCGTCGACGGGCAGCTCGACGGCCCGGAGTGGGCGAGCGTGGCGAGGGTGGTCGAAGGCGACCAGAGCCTGCGGGAGGAGGTCTGCCGCCTGCGCGCGCTGAAGGAGATGATCCGCCATTCGTACGCCGTGCCTGCCGCGGCGCCCGGGCGGCGCGAGCGCGCCGCGGGATCCCGGTGGTTCGGGCTCGTCGCGGCAAGCCTCGCCTTCGCCGTGGCCGGATGGTTCGGCCACGCCGAGTTCAGCCGTCCGCCGGCGCTCGACGCCGCCTCCGCCTACGCCCTGAGCGGCGACTGGCGCTCGCTGCGCAGCGACTGGGCCTCGCTCCAGGAGGGCAAGGTCCTGGTCCACGTGAGCTCCGCCGGCCGCGAGGCGCTCTCGGCGGCCGTGGACGAGGTCGAGGACCTGCTTCGGGACGCGCGCGCGTCCAACAGGCGCCTGCAGGTCGAGGTGGTCGCGAACGGGCCCGGCCTGGACCTCCTGCGCGCGGACGATGCCGCCCTGGCCGGCCGCCTCGCGGCGCTGCGCCGCCAGTACCCGGAGCTCGGCTTCGTCGCCTGCAACCAGACGCTCGAGCGGCGCCGGGCCGCGGGCCAGCCGGTCGAGCTCGTGGCCGGCACCGTGGTCGCGCCCTCGGCCCTGCACGAGGTCGTCCAGCGCCTTCGCGCCGGCTGGATCTACGTGCGCGCCTGAGGCCGCGCGGAACTTCACTCCGGGCCCGCGTTCGAAAGCGGGACGGTTCCCTCGAACCGCCGCCTTTCGTCGTCCGGCGGCGGGCCATTTGCTACCATTCGCCGACCCGCGCCCCGGGCCCGCGATCCGGGCCCGGCGTGTAACCGAATCGGCCCGGGGAACGAACTTCCACCTGCCATGCGCGCGACGCTGCCCCTGCTGCTGGATACCGACTTCCCGCCCCTCGACCGGCGGCGGCTCGAAACCGTCCAGGTGAACCTGGGCTACGTGTGCAACCAGGCCTGCCTGCACTGCCACGTGAACGCGGGCCCCACGCGCACGGAATCGATGTCGGCGGAGACGATCGACCAGGTGCTCGCCTTCGTGGCGGCGAGCGGCGCCGGCACGCTCGACCTCACGGGCGGCGCCCCCGAGCTCAACGCCCACTTCCGGCCCCTGGTCGACGCGGGCCCGGGCGCTGGGCGTGAAGGTGATCGACCGCTGCAACCTCACCATCCTCGAGGAGCCGGGCCAGGAGGACCTCGCCGGGTTCCTCGCCTCGCGACCAGGTGGAGGTCGTCGCCTCGCTGCCGTGCTACACGGAGGAGCTGGTGGACCGCCAGCGCGGCAAGGGCGTCTACGAGAAGAGCGTGCGCGGCATCCGGCGCCTGAACGAGCTCGGCTACGGGCGCGCCGGCTCCGGGCTCGTGCTCAACCTCGTCTACAACCCGCAGGGCGCGAGCCTGCCCCCGGCGCAGGAGAAGCTCGAGGCGGACTACAAGCGCATCCTGGGCGAGGCCTTCGGGATCGCGTTCAACGGCCTCTACACGCTGGCCAACATGCCCATCCAGCGCTTCGGCTCGACGCTCGTCTCGAAGGGGCAGTTCAACGACTACATGGCGCTCCTGCGCGGCGCGCACCGCGACGAGAACGTCGAGGGCGTGATGTGCCGCACGCTCGTGTCGGTGGACTGGCAGGGCTACGTGTACGACTGCGACTTCAACCAGATGCTGGGGCTGCCCCTGCGCGTGGCGGGCAAGTCGCGCCCGCACCTGGCCGACCTGCTCGGCCGCGACCTCGAGGGCAACCCGGTCGTCGTGCGCGACCACTGCTACGGCTGCACCGCGGGGCAGGGCTCGTCCTGCGGCGGCGCGCTCGCCTGATGACGCCGCGACCTTCCGCCCGGGACGCAGCTGCCCGACGGCCTACCGCTACGCGCCGCGCGTGTTCGACCGCGCGCCCGACCTCGAGGCCGGGACGCTCTACGTGGTTGGCGGCCTCTACGGCAACGTCGAGGCGCTCGACGGAGATCGCGCGCGATGGCCGCGCGCGAGCCCGGCGCCGTCGACGCTCGCCTTCAACGGCGACTTCCACTGGTTCGACGTCGGACGCGGACGACTTCCGGCGCGTTTCGGAGGAGGCGCTCCGGCACGCCGCGATCCGCGGCAACGTGGAGACGGAGATCGCCGGCGAGGATTCGGGCGCCGGCTGCGGCTGCGCCTATCCCGCTCGACGTGAGCGACGCGGACGTCGACGCGCTCCAACGCGATCCTGGCGCGGCTTCGCGAGACGGCGCGGGGCTTCCCCGGCGCTGCGCGCAGCGCTCGCCGCGCTGCCGATGCACCTCGTGGCGCGCGTGGGCGAGGCGCGCGTGGGCATCGTGCACGGCGACGCGTCGTCGCTGGCCGGCTGGGGCTTCGCGCAGGACGCCCTCGACGATCCCGGCCACCGCCGCTGGATCGAGAGCGCGTTCCGCGACGCGCGCGTGGACGTCTTCGCGAGCAGCCACACCTGCCTGCCGGCCACGCGCGCGTTCGACTTCGCGCACGGCCGCGGCGTCGTGGCCAACAACGGCGCGGCGGGCATGCCGAACTTCGCCGGCGAGCGCTGCGGGCTCGTCACGCGCATCTCCACGCGTCCCGCCCGCGACGCGCTCTACGGCACGCGGGTCGCCGGCGTCTTCGTCGACACGATCGCCGTGCGCTACGACGCGGCCGCGTGGCAGGCGCGCTTCCTCGCGAGCTGGCCCGAGGGCTCGCCCGCGCACCAGTCCTACTTCCGCCGCATCGCGCACGGCCCCGGCTTCGCCCGCGGCCCGCGCGCTGCCGCTCGCGGCCTGAGCGCGCTGAAGCCGCGGCCGCATCGCCGCTCCTCGCGCTGCGATCGCGGCGCTCGTCGCCGCGTACTTCGCCTTCGACCTCGGGCGCTACCTCTCGCTCGACTACTTCAAGTCGCAGCAGGCGGCGATCGAGGCCTACTTCCGCGCCCATCCCGCTCGCAGACGGCCGCGTCTACTTCGCCGTCTACGTCGCGGTGACGGGGCTGTCGCTGCCCGGGCGCGGCGATCCTCACGCTCGCCGGCGGGCGCGGTCTTCGGCCTGCTGTGGGGCGTGGTGATCGTCTCCTTCGCCTCGTCGATCGGCGCCACGCTCGCCTTCCTCGCCTCGCGCTTCCTGCTGCGCGACTGGGTGCAGGCGAAGTTCGGCGACAAGCTGAAGCCCGATCAACGACGGCATCGCCAGGGAGGGCGCCTTCTACCTCTTCGCGCTGCGGCTCGTGCCCGCGTTCCCGTTCTTCGTGATCAACCTCGTGATGGGCCTCACGCCCATCCGCACCGCGACCTTCTACTGGGTGAGCCAGGTCGGCATGCTCGCGGGCACGGTCGTGTACGTGTACGCCGGCACGCAGCTCGCGCAGATCACCTCGCTCAAGGGCATCCTCTCGCCGGGCCTGCTGGGCGCGTTCGTGCTGCTGGGCCTCTTCCCGTTCCTCGCCAAGCGCGTCGCTCGAGGCGCTCAAGGCGCGCAAGGTCTACGCGAAGTGGCCGAGGCCGGCGCGCTTCGACCGCAACGTCGTCGTGATCGGCGCGGGCTCCGCGGGCCTCGTCACCGCCTACATCGCGGCGGCGGTGAAGGCGAAGGTGACGCTCGTCGAGCGCCACCGCATGGGCGGCGACTGCCTCAACACCGGCTGCGTGCCCTCGAAGGCGCTCATCCGCTCCGCGAAGTTCCTGTCGCACGTGAGGCGCGCGAAGGAGTTCGGCATCCGCGCGGCGAGCGCCGACTTCGACTTCGCCGAGGTGATGGAGCGCGTGCAGTCGGTGGTGAAGGCAGGTCGAGCCGCACGACTCGGTCGAGCGCTACACGGGGCTGGGCGTCGACGTGGTCGCGGGCACGGCGCGGATCACGCGGCCCGTGGACGGTGGAGATCGCGAAGGACGGACGGCACGAAGCAGGTGCTCACGACGCGCAACATCGTGATCGCCGCCGGCGCGCGGCCCTTCGTGCCGCCCATCCCGGGCCTGGCGGAGGCCAGGCCCCTCACGTCCGACAACGTGTGGGAGCTGCGCAAGCTGCCCGGCGCGCCTGGTGGTGCTGGGCGGCGGGCCCATCGGCTGCGAGCTCGCGCAGGCCTTCGCGCGCTTCGGCGCGAAGGTGACGCAGGTGGAGATGCTGCCGCGCCTCATGATCCGCGAGGACCCGGAGGTCTCCGCGCTGGTGACGCGCAGCTTCGAGGCGGACGGCGTCGACGTGCTCGTGGACCACAAGGCGAAGCAGGTCGTCGTCGAGGGCGGCGAGAAGTTCCTCGTGGTGGAGGGCGAGGGCGCGGAGAGGCGCATCGCCTTCGACGAGATCCTCGTGGCGGTGGGGCGCGTGGCCAACACCGAGGGCTACGGGCTCGAGGAGCTGGGCATCGCGGTGACGAAGGGCCGCACGGTCGAGGTGAACGAGTTCCTCGAGACGGCGCTACCCCAACATCTTCGCCTGCGGCGACGTCGCCGGCCCCTACCAGTTCACGCACACCGCGGCGCACATGGCGTGGTACGCGTCGGTGAACGCGCTGTTCGGGCGCTTCCGGAAGTTCCGCGTCGACTACTCGGTGATCCCCTGGGCCACGTTCACCGAGCCCGAGGTGGCGCGCGTGGGGCTGAACGAGCCGGAGGCGAAGGAGAAGGGCATCGCGCACCAGGTGGTCACCTACGGCATCGACGACCTCGACCGCGCGATCGCGGACGGCGAGGCGCACGGCTTCGTGAAGGTGATCGTGAAGCCCGGCACCGACGCGATCCTCGGCGCCACGATCGTGGGCGAGCACGCGGGCGACCTCATCGCGGAGTTCGTGGCGGCCATGCGCCACGGCATCGGCCTGAACAAGGTGCTGGGCACGATCCACATCTACCCCACGCTGGCCGAGGCCAACAAGTACGCGGCCGGGGCCTGGAAGCGCTCGACGGTCACGCACGGGCAGATGGACTTCCTCGCGGCCTTCCACGCCTGGACGCGCGGCGAGGCGGGCCTGGGCGCGGTGCTCGCGCGCGTGCGCTCCCTCCTGGCCGACAAGCGTCCCTACCACGATCCCGCGAAGCCACGTGACGACATGATCCGCGCCCTCCTGCTCGCCGCCGCCCTCGGCTTCGCCGCGGCGGCCCACGCCTTCGACCACTCCCACGCCGCGTGGGACGCGCTCGTGAAGCGCCACGTGAAGCTGGTCGACGGCGGCAAGGCCTCGCAGGTGCGCTACGCCGACTTCGCGAAGGACCGCGCGGCGCTCAAGGCGCTACCTCGCGGACGTCTCGAAGGTCGGCGAGGCCGAGTTCGGCGCCTGGACGAAGCCGCAGCAGCTGGCCTTCCTCGTCAACGCCTACAACGCCTTCACGGTGGAGCTGATCCTCACGAAGTACCCGGACCTCAAGTCGATCCGCGACCTCGGCAGCCGTCTTCGACAGCCCGTGGAAGAAGCAGGTTCTTCACGCTCTTCGGCCGCGAGTCGCACCTGGACCAGATCGAGCACGAGATCCTGCGCAAGCCCGGCGCCTACGACGAGCCGCGCGTGCACTACGCCGTGAACTGCGCCTCGATCGGCTGCCCGATGCTGCGCGAGGAGGCCTTCGTCGCCGCCCGCCTCGAGGCGCAGCTCGAGGAGCAGGCGCGGCGCTTCCTCTCGGACCGCACGCGCAACCGCTTCAACCCGCAGACCGGCAAGCTCGAGGTCTCGGAGATCTTCAAGTGGTTCAAGGAGGACTGGACCTCCGGCTACCGCGGCCTCGGCGGCGCCGGCCCCGTGACCTCGCGCGAGCAGTACTTCGCGCGCTACGCCGACCTCCTCGCCGACTCGCCCGAGCACCGCCGCCTCGTCGCCGAAGGCAAGGCGCCGATCGCGCACCTCGACTACGACTGGTCCCTCAACGACGCGCGGTAACGGCAATCGTGGTGTCAGGTTACTTTTCGGTGTCAGGCACGGTGTCTGACACCGAAAAGTAACCTGACACCATAATTGCCGGCATGAGCCGGCTTTCGATCATCGTCCCCACGCTCGACGAGGCCCCGGGCATCGCCGATTGCCTCGGCCGGCTCGCGCCCTTGCGCGCCCGCGGCGCGGAGGTCGATCGTGGTCGACGGCGGCAGCGCCGACGGCACCGCGGCCCTCGCCGCGCCCCTCGCGGACCGGGTGCTCGTCGCTCCCCGCGGGCGCGCGGCGCAGATGAACGCCGGCGCCGCCGCCGCAACGGGCGACACGCTCCTCTTCCTGCACGCCGACACGCGCCTGCCCGAGGACGCCGACCGGCCTCGTGCTCGAGGGCCTCGCCGCTACCGGCCGCGAATGGGGCCGCTTCGACGTCGCGATCGACGGCCGGGGGGCGATGCTTCGCGTCGTGGCCGCGCTCATGAACGCGCGCTCGCGCCTCACCGCCATCGCCACCGGCGACCAGGCGATCTTCGTGCGCCGCGCGGCGTTCGAGGCGGCCGGGCGGCTTTCCCGCGGCGATACCGCCCTCATGGAGGACATCGCGCTCACGAAGTCCCTCAAGCGCCTCGGGCCGCCCCTTTGCCTGCGCGAGCGCGCCGTCACCTCCGGGCGGCGCTGGGAGCGGCACGGCACGCTCGCCACGATCGTGCTCATGTGGCGGCTGCGGCTCGCCTATTTCCTGGGCGCCGACCCGGCGCGCCTCGCGAAGCGCTATGGCAACGGCCGCGCACCTTCCTAGCGCCGTGCAGGTGGCGGTCTTCGCCAAGGCCCCGGTCGCGGGCGAGGTGAAGACGCGGCTCGCGCCGCTGCTGGGCGCGGCGGACGCGGCCGAGCTGCACGCCACGCTCGTCCGGCGCGCGCTCGCCACGGCGGGGAACGCCGGGCTCGGGCCGGTGTCCCTCTGGTGCATGCCCGAAACCGGACACCCCTTCTTCGCCGCCTGCGCGGCGCAGTTCGGCGTGGCGCTGCACCCGCAGCGCGGCGGCCATCTCGGCGAGCGGATGGCGCGCGCCTTCGATCGCGCTCCTCGCGACGGGCCCGGCGCTGCTGGTGGGGTCGGATTGCCCGTCGCTCGGCGCCGAGGACCTGCGCGCGGCCGCCGCCTCGCTCGCCACGCACGACGCGGTGGTGCAGCCGGCGGAGGACGGCGGCTACGTCCTCGTGGGGCTCGCGCGCGCGGTGCCCGGCCTCTTCGAGGCGATCCGCTGGGGCGAGGCGAGCGTGATGAGGGACACGCGCGCGCGCCTGCGGGCGGCGGGCGCCCGGTGGCGCGAGATGCCCGTGCGCTGGGACGTGGACCGTCCCGAGGACTACCGGCGCCTCCTCGCCTCGGGCCTGCTCGCGGAGCAGCCGCGATGAGCGCGGCCGCGGTCCTCGCCGCCGCGCTCCTGGCTGCCGCGGCGCAGCCGGCTGCCGCCGACCCCGCGCCCTTCTCGCGCGCGAGGCCGGGCGCGCCGCTGCCCGCCGGCTGGCGCCCGCTCACGCTGCCGCGCGTGGCCGCGCCGGAAGTCGCGCTCGTCGACGACGCGGGCGTGACCGTGCTGCGCTCGCGCGCCGCCGCCGCCGCCGGCACGATCACCCACGACCTCGATGCCGATCCCGCCGCGCGGCCCACGCTCGCCTGGCGCTGGAAGGTCGACCGCGTGCTCGCGCGGGCGAACCTCGCCGAGAAGGGCGGCGACGACTTCGCCGCGCGCGTGTACGTGTTCTTCGACGTTCCGGTCGAGGCGCTTCCCCTCGGCGCGCGCGTGAAGACCGTCCTCGCGCGCGCGGTGTGGGGCGAGAAGCTGCCGACGGCCGCGATCTGCTACGTCTGGGACAACCGCCACGAGCCGGGCACGAGCGCCTGGAACCCCTACACCGACCGCGTGCGCACCGTCGTCCTGCGCAGCGCCTCCCCCGGCGCCTGGGCCGAGGAGTCGCGCGACCTCGCCGCCGACTTCCGCGCCGCGTTCGGGGCGCAGTGGGCCGGGCCCGTGCCGCGCGTCACCGGCATCGCGATCGGCAACGACACCGACCAGACGGGCGAGTCCGCGACCGCGTGGTTCGGCGACTTCCGCCTCGAGGCGCGGCGGTGAGGCGCCTCGTCCTGCTGGGCGGCGGCCACGCGCACGTCCACGTCCTGAAGGCGATCGGCGACGCGCTCGATCCCGGCCGTGAGCGTCACGCTCGTCACGCCCACGCAGCGCCAGATCTACTCCGGGATGCTGCCGGGCTACGTGGCGGGGTTCTATCCGCTCGAGGCCTGCGCCATCGACCTGGAGGCCCTCGCCCGGCGCGCGCGGGCGATCGTGGTGCGCTCCTCGGCCTCGCTCGTGAACCCGTCGATGCGCGAGGTGATCTGCGCCAACGGCGAGGTCGTGGGCTACGACGTGCTGTCGGTCGACGTGGGCTCGCAGGCCTTCATCGGCAACGCGAGGGGCGTCGGGGAGCACGCCGTCGTCATCCGGCCGCTGGAGCGCTTCGTGCAGGGCTGGGACCGGGTTCTCGCCCGGGCGAGGCAGGGGGGGATGAACGCCGTGTCGGTGGTCGGCGGAGGGGCCGCGGGGCTGGAGCTCGCCTTCGCCATGGACCACCGCTTCCGGCAGGAGGCCGGCGCCGGCGCGCCGCACGTGCGCGTGCTCACCGATGCGCGAACCGTCATGCCCGAGTATTCCGCGGCGGTGCGCGGCCGCATCGCTCGCCTCGCGCAGCGGCGCAACATCGGCCTGCACGGCGGCAGCCCCGTGACCGAGGTGGGCGCGGGCTACGTGCGCGTGAAGGACGCGGTCGAGTTCGCGACCGACGCCACCTTCTGGGTGGCCGGCGCGGCCGCGCCCGCCTTCCTGCGCGACTCGGGCCTCGCCACCGACGAGCGCGGCTTCCTCAGCGTGAACGACTTCCTGCAGTCGGCATCGCACCCCGAGGTCTTCGGCGCGGGCGACTGCGCGACGAACATGGCCAGCCCGCGCGCGAAGGCGGGGGTGTTCGCGGTGCGCGCGGGACCGGCGCTTGCGGCCAACCTCCTGGCGGCGCTCAAGGGCGGCCTCCTGGAGCGGCACGTGCCGTCGGCGCGGTTCCTCGCGCTCTTCTCCTGCGGCGCCCGCTATGCGGTGGGCGCGTACGGGCCGGCTTCCTTCGAGGGCCGCTGGGTGTGGCGCTGGAAGGACCGGATCGACCGCCGCTTCGTGGCGCGCTACTCGGCGATGGCGCCGGCGCTCTAGCGCCTCAGGCCGCCTTCGCCTTCGCGTGCGCGCCATCGGCCTTGCGCGCGCGGATCCGCACGACCTTCACCATGCGGTCGTGCACCTGCATCACCTCGACCGGGTGCCCGGCCACCATGAGCGCCGTCCCGGGCTCGGGGATCTCCTCGAGCGCCTCCAGCACCAGGCCGTTGATCGTCTTGGGCCCCTCGAGCGGGAAGTGGAAGCCCGCCTTGCGGTTGAGCACGCGCAGCGGGCAGGTGCCCTCCGCGATGACGGAGCCGTCGGGCTCCTTGCGCAGGAGGTTGCCCGACATGGGCTTCTGGCTGGTGAACTCCCCGACGATCTCCTCGAGGATGTCCTGCAGCGTGACGAGGCCCAGGATCTCGCCGTACTCGTCGACCACCAGGCCCACGTGGCGCATCTGCTCCTGGAAGTTGGTGAGCTGCTGCAGGAGCGGCGTGCCCTCGGGCAGGTAGTACGGGTCGCGCAGGATCGCGCGGATGCCGTCCTTGTCCAGCGGCTCCCGGCGCGAGGCGTTCAGGAACTTGCGCACGTGCAGGATCCCCACGACCTTGTCGAGGCCGCCCTCGTAGACCACGAGGCGCGTGTGGTGCGCGGTGGAGATCGCGGTGTGGATGTCGTCGAGGTCGTCCTCCATGTCGATGCCCTCGATCTGGCCGCGCGGCGTCATCGTGTCGTCGACCGTCATGTCCTCGAGCTCGAAGAGGTTGAGGAAGATCGACTGGTGCTTCTTCGGGATGTACTTGCCGCCCTCGAGCACGAGCGTGCGCAGCTCCTCCATCGAGAGGTTCTCGCCGCCGTCCGCGCGCGGCTTGATGAACAGCAGCCGCAGCAGCCCCTGGACGAACAGGTTGACGAACCACACCACCGGGTAGACGACGCGCAGCAGCGGCGTGAGCACGTAGGCCGAAGGCAGCGCGATCGCCTCCGGGTAGGCGGCGCCGATCACCTTGGGCGTGATCTCGCTGAAGACCAGGATGAAGAAGGTGACCGTCGCGGTGGCGATCATGAGGATGTACTCGCCCTCGCCGAACAGGCGGATCGACATCTCCGCGACGAGCACGGCGGAGGCGGCGTTCACCAGGTTGTTGCCCAGCAGGATCACGCCCAGGAGGCGGTCGGTCTTGTCGAGCAGGGCCTGGGTCAGGCGCGCCGAGCGCCGGCCCTCGCGCACCAGGTGCTTCAGGCGGGCGCGGTTGAGCGCCATCATGCTCGTCTCGGCGATGGAGAAGAAGCCGGCGACGAGCAGCATCACGGCGAGGGCCGCGAACAGCCACGCGAGCGGTATGTGGTCGGACACCGGGGCGCGCCCTCAGCCCCGCTGCAGGATGATCTCGAGGACGAACTTGCTGCCCAGGTAGGCGAGCAGGAGCGCGGCGAACCCCCAGAGCGTCCAGTACACGGCGCGCTTGCCGCGCCAGCCCCGGAAGTAGCGGCCCCACAGCAGCGCCGCGAAGATCCCCCAGGAGAGCATCCCGAAGACCGTCTTGTGGGTGAGCTGGAACGGGCGCTTGAAGAGCTGCTCGGAGAAGAACACGCCCGAGACCACGGTGAGCGTGAGCAGCACGAAGGCGGCGAAGAGGATGCGGAAGAGGAGGGCCTCCATCTCCAGCAGCGGCGGCAGGCTGCGCAGGAACGGGGGCATCACGCCGCGGTGCAGCCACTTCTGCTCCGCGAGCATCACCACCGCGTGCATGGTCGCCACGATGAACAGGCTGTAGGCGAGCATCGCGATGGCGAAGTGCAGCGTGAAGAGCGGGTCGCCGCCGTAGTGCACCACGTAGTGCGAGGGCAGGAACGCCTGCAGGAGCACGGCCGCGAGCGCGATGGGCGCCCACAGGCCCTGGATGCTCGCCAGGCCCGGCACCGCGAGGCTCGCGAGCCAGTAGATGGCCACGGTGAGCCAGACGATGAGCGAGATCGAGTTGGAGACCCCGAGGTTCAGGCCCTCGTCGGCGACTATCCCCGTGTAGGCGAGCATGCCGTGCAGCACGAGCGCCACCGGCAGCAGCACGCCCTCGAGCCGGAAGGCGCCGCCGGATGCGGGCGCGGCGCCGGAAGCGGGGCTCGCGCGGTGCGCGGCGCGCCAGGCGATCGCCGACAGGGCGAGCCAGCAGGCGGCGGTGCTAAAATAGAGGGCCGAATCGCGCATTTTAGGCGATTGAAGTCTACACGAAATCCCCTCCGGCCCTCCCCATGCTCGATGCCCTGACGCAGCGACTTTCCTCCGTCATCAAGACGATGCGCGGCCACGCGCGCCTTACCGAGGACAACGTCACGGAGGCGCTGCGCGAGGTGCGCATGGCGCTGCTGGAGGCCGACGCCGGCCTGCCGGTGGTCAAGGACTTCGTCGCGCGCGTGAAGGAGAAGGCGCTCGGCAAGGAGGTGGTCGGGAGCCTCACGCCCGGCCAGGCGCTCGTGGGCGTGGTGCACGACGAGCTCGTGGCCCTCATGGGCGGCACGAGCGTGCCGCTCGACCTGGCCGCCCAGCCTCCGGCGGTGGTCCTCCTCGCGGGCCTGCAGGGCGCCGGCAAGACGACCAGCGCGGGCAAGCTCGCGCGGCTGCTCAAGGGGTCGAAGAAGAAGGTGCTGCTGGTCTCGGTGGACATCTACCGGCCCGCGGCCATCGACCAGCTGAAGAGCCTCGCCGCGCAGCTCGCCATCGACCTGTATCCCGTCGGACCCGTCGCAGAAGCCGGTCGAGATCGCCGCGGGCGCCCTCGACTGGGCGAGGAAGCACTACTACGACGTGCTCATCGTCGACACGGCCGGGCGCCTGGCGATCGACGAGGCCATGATGGCGGAGGTGAAGGCGATCCACGCCGCCGTCAATCCCGTGGAGACGCTCTTCGTCGTCGATTCGATGCAGGGCCAGGACGCGGTGAACGTCGCCAAGGCGTTCTCGCAGGCGCTGCCGCTCACCGGCGTCGTCCTCACCAAGCTCGACGGCGACGCGCGCGGCGGCGCGGCGCTCTCGGTGCGCGCCATCACCGGCGTGCCCATCAAGTTCGCCGGCGTGTCGGAGAAGATGGACGGGCTCGAGCCCTTCCACCCCGAGCGCATGGCCTCGCGCATCCTCGGCATGGGCGACATCGTCTCGCTGGTCGAGGAGGCGAGGAAGTCGGTCGACGAGGGCGAGGCGAAGAAGCTCGCCGACAAGTTCAAGAAGGGCAAGGACTTCGACCTCGACGACTTCAAGGCGCAGATCCAGCAGATGAAGAAGATGGGGGGCGTGGCCGCCCTCATGGACAAGCTTCCCGCCCAGCTCACGCAGGCCGCGAGCCAGTCCCCGGACCTGCAGGAGAAGTCGATCCGCCGCACCGAGGGCATCATCAACGCGATGACCCCCCAGGAGCGGCGCAAGCCCGAGCTCCTCAAGGCCTCGCGCAAGAGGCGCATCGCCGCGGGCGCCGGCGTCCAGGTGCAGGAAGTGAACCGGCTTCTCAACCAGTTCGAGCAGATGCAGAAGATGATGAAGATGATGCGCTCCGGCGGGCTCGCCAAGATGATGCGCAACATGAAGGGCATGCTGCCGGGCATGCGCTGAGTCCTCCCCTCTCCCTTGGGAGAGGGGTCGGGGGTGAGGGTAACCTCGGGGTTGCGCCCGAGCCCCCAACCCCTTATAATGCAAGGCTTTTCCGGTTCCGGGACGCCTTAGGGCCCCGGGGCAATTTCCGCAACTGTTACCCGTTATCAACGGGATGGAGCCATAAATGGTCGTCATCAGAATGGCGCGCGGCGGCGCGAAGAACCGCCCCTACTACACCATCGTCGTCGCCGATTCGCGCATGCCGCGCGACGGGCGCTTCATCGAGCGCCTGGGCTTCTACAACCCCAAGGCCGCCGAGAACGAACCGGGATTCCGCATCCGCCTCGACCGCGTCGCGCACTGGGTTTCCCAGGGCGCGCAGCCGTCGGACGCGGTGAAGAAGCTGATCAAGCGTGGCAAGGCCCAGCTCGCCGCCAAGCCCGAAGCGCCCGCCCAGTAATCCCGCCGGTTCCCCGTTCGCGGGGGACGAGTCGCGGCTGGTGGTGATGGGGCGCATCCTCGGCCCCTTCGGCATCCAGGGCTGGGTCAAGCTCAGGACCTTCACCGAATCCCCCGACGGGCTGGCCGGCCACCGCGAATGGTGGCTGCGCACGAAGGCGGGATGGCGGTCGGCGGCGCTCGAGGAATTCAAGGTCCGCCCCGCCGCGGTGAGCGCCAAGCTGGAAGGCGTCGACGACCGCAACGCCGCCGAGCTCCTGCAGGGGCTCGACGTGGCGGTGACCCGGGAGGACCTCGGGGAGGCGGCCGATGGCGAGTTCTACTGGGTGGACCTGGTGGGGCTCGAGGTGGTGAACCTGCAGGGCGAGAAGCTCGGGCAGGTGGAAGAGTTGCTGAGGACCGGCGGGTCGGACGTGCTGGTCGTGCGCGGCGAGCGGGAGCGGTTGATTCCCTTCGTCGCCGATTACGTGAAGGCGGTCGACCGCGGGGCGAGACGCATCGCGGTCGACTGGGAAGCGGGGTACGACGTCTGATGATGCGCTTCGACGTGGTCACGATCTTCCCGGAGATGTTCGAGGCGGTGACCCGCCACGGCATCACGCGGCGGGCGCTGGAGGAAGGAGGCTTCGACTTCCGCGCCTGGAACCCGCGGGATTTCGTGGGCGACCCGCACCGCACGGTCGACGACAGGCCGTACGGCGGGGGGCCGGGAATGGTGATGCTTCCCGGGCCGCTGGAGGATTGCATCGATTGCGCGGTGGCGAGGCAGGAAGCCGCCGGGGTGGAAAGGCCGCAGGTCGTGTTGCTGTCGCCCCAGGGCGAGCGCTTCACGGACGCGGTGGCGAGGGAACTTGCGAAGGCGCCGGGCCTGGTGCTCCTGGCCGGCCGCTACGAGGGGGTGGACGAACGCCTCATCGAGCGCCGGGTGGACCGGGAGATCTCGATCGGCGACTACGTGACCTCGGGCGGGGAGCTTCCCGCGATGGTGGTGATCGACGCCATCGTGAGGCTGCTGCCGGGGAGCCTGAACGACGCGGCGAGCGCGTCGCAGGACTCCTTCTCCGAGGGCCTGCTGGACTGGCCGCACTACACGCGGCCGGAGGAGTGGAAGGGCGGTCGCGTGCCGGAGGTGCTGCTGTCGGGCAACCACGCGGCGATCGCGAAGTGGCGGCGCAAGCAGGCGCTCGCCCGGACATTGGCGAGGCGGCCGGACCTTCTCGAAGGCCGGGCGCTCTCGAAGGAAGACGCGAAGCTCCTCGAGGAGGCGCGGCGCGAGCAGCAGATGCAGGAGCAGCAGTAGGGCAAGAAGAAACGCCGCGCACCAGCCCGTCGGGCTGCTCTGCCGGAAGTGGCCGCAAAGGCCGGACATCGAAAGGACCGAACCATGAATCTGATCCAGAAACTCGAGCAGGAAGAGATCGCGCGCCTCGGGCGCAAGATCCCCGACTTCTCCCCTGGCGACACGGTGATCGTGAAGGTGCAGGTGGTCGAAGGCGACAAGAAGCGCGAGCAGGCCTACGAAGGCGTGGTGATCGCCAAGCGCAACAAGGGCCTGAACTCCTCGTTCATCGTGCGCAAGATCTCCAGCGGCGAGGGCGTGGAGCGCACGTTCCAGACCTACTCGCCGTCGGTGGCCTCCATCGAGATCAAGCGCCGCGGCCAGGTGCGCCGCGCCAAGCTCTACTACCTGCGCGACCGCTCGGGCAAGAGCGCGCGCATCCGCGAGAAGCTCATCTCCGTGGCCGACCGCGAGGTCCTGCCGCCGGTGGAAGAGGCTCCGAAGGCGTAATCCTCCGCGCAGCCGCCGGGAAGAAAGGGCCGCCTCGCGCGGCCCTTTTCATTTTCGGCTCCGCGGCCCGATCTGCGACAATCGCGCCGTGCCCCGCCTCTTCCTCGCCCGGATTCCAGTCGCCGCCGCGGACATCGACGTCAACGATCACGTGGGCAACCTGGCCTACCTGCGCTGGATGCAGGACGTGGCCACCGCGCACTCGCAAGCGCAGGGCTGGACGCTCGAGGCCTATTCGGCGCTGGGGGCCGGCTGGTTCGTCCGCTCGCACTCGATCGAGTACCACCTGCCCGCGCACGCGGGAGACGTCCTGCTGCTTCGCACCTGGGTGGGGGAGATGAAGTCGAGCTCCTGCGTGCGGCGATTCCTCTTCCTGCGCGAAGGCGACCCGCGGCCCGTGGCCACGGCCCGGACGCGCTGGGCATTCGTCGATTTCGCGAGCGGGCGTCCCGTGCGCATCCCGCCCGAGGTGGCCTCGGCCTTCGCCGTGGTGCCGGACGACGACCCGGAGCTCAAGACGGCGCGGCCGTGAAGGCGGAACAGGGCCTCGAAATGCTGCAGGACCGCGTGCATGCGCGTGGCGATGGCGCCTTGCCTCGGGCCGGGCAGCGAGTCCCAGGAGGCTCCCCGGACCAGAAGTCCACGAACGCCCGCGCGCCGAGCTCGCGCTCGAGTGCAGCAGCAGCACCGTGCGACGCCGGCGCGCGCGGGCCCGGGAGCGGCCGCTTCTCATGCCTCGACGTGCGCCAGGATCGGCGCGAGCGCCTTGCCGATCCGCTCCATCTGCGCCGGAGACACCAGGGCCTTCAGCACGTCGGTGAAGCGCGCCTCCTCCACGCCGCTCGCGATGTACTGCCAGCGATAGGCCCGCAGCAGCACGTCGTGGATCGCGCCCTCCTCGGCCGGCGAGAAGCCGCGGCCGGCGTGCCGCGTGAAGTAGTCGGCATCGAGCCTTCGCCTGCGCCTGCAGATGACGTCGACGGCGGCCACCAGCTCGATCAGGTCGGTCACGGCGCGGTCGCGCTCGATCCGGTGCAGTCGCGCGTCCTCGCGCCGCCACTCGAGCTCGTCGAGGATCGCGTGCTGCGATTCCTCCTTCCAGTGGAAGAGGAACACGTCCTTCCACAGCGGCGAGAGCTCCTCGTCGAGCTCGATGCTCGAGCGGTAGTGCGCCGGCGGAAGAACAGCGTGGGAAAGTCGGCCCTGAGGATCCAGTTCGCGAGCACGCGCGGCGGCAGAATCTCCTCGGTCTTCCGCACCGACGGCTCCTCCATCGCCCAGATCATCGAGGCGGGGAACGGCGCAGGTCGGCCAGCGTCTCGACCAGCGAGATGCGAAGGCGACGCGATGAGGCACGCGGCTCGGTGGCGAGGCCGTCGCCCGGACGAGGGGCGCGAAGCAGCAGCCTCTTCGTACTCGGCGTCCGCGCAGCACCGCGCGCGGCGCCGAGCTGCGCGAAGGCGAGAAGTGAGGGCGGCCGCCGCTCAGGGAGCGCCTCGTCCTTGCGCAGCAGCGACTTGTCCGCCAGCGCCCCCAGCACGGGCAGCGACGCGCCGGCCACCGCGCGCGCCGATTCGGCCGTGAACCCCCCGCGGAAGACCGAAAGGCGCGACGAGGGCGCTGCGCTCGGCCTCGCCCAGCAGCCGCCACGACTGGTCGAACACGAGGTCGATGCTCGCGTGCCGCGGCGGGCGGGCGGCGTCCACGGCCTGCAGCAGCTCGGTTCCCTCGCGCAGCTCCCTCGCGATCGCCTCGCACGGCAGGACGCGGGTCCAGCTCGCCGCGAGCTGCAGCGCGAGCGGGAGGCCGTCGACGAGGTGGCAGATCTCGACGATCGAGGCCGCCTGCGCCGCGGCCGCGAGGCCGGGATCGAAGCGGCGGGCGGCCTGGACGAACAGCCGCGCCGCGTCGAATGCCTCGAGCCGGTCCTCGTCGTCCGCGCTCCGGGCAGGGCAGCCCCTCGAGCGGAAGGAGCCACTCGTGGAAGGCGGCCAGGCGCACCCGCGAGGTGACGATCACGGCGAGCTTCGCGCATTCGTCGAGCAGGCGCTCCAGCGCCGGCGCATCGGCGGCGAGGTGCTCGAAGTTGTCGAGCACGAACAGCATCCGGCGCTCGCGCAGGTGGTCCACGAGCTGCTGCATCGGCTCGCGGCCGCCGGCGAGGACGAGGCCCGACTCGCGCGCGATGCGGGCGGCGAGGTCGCTCCCCGCGGGGATGGTCCTCGAGCGGGACGAAGACGGCGCCGTCGGGATAGCCGGGCGCGAGCTCGCGCATCGCGCGGCGCGCGAGGCGGGTCTTCCCCACCCCGCCCGGCCCCACGACGCACAGGAGCCGGCAGCCCTCCTGGCCGAGCAGGCTCGGCGATCCGGCGAAGCTCGGCCGCGCGGCCGACGAAGCCGTCGTCGTGCGGATTCGCCGCCGGCGCGGCGGCGGGGGCCGCCGGGGAAGGCGAAGCGGCGAGGCGCTCGTGCAAGGCCCGCAGCTCGCGTGCCGGGCGTGATCCCCGGAATGTCCAGGAGGACGGGATCGAAGGCCGGTACGGTCGCCATGTCCAGCGCGGGGAGCCGCGAGCCGTAGCAGCTCAGATGCGCTCGCAAACGGGCCTGTTTGCCCGTGATCCCGGCTCAGGCCATCGCGAGAGCGCGCACGACGAGCGAGACGCCGGCGACGCCCAGGAGCACCCGGATGGCGGCGATCACCGCCTCGCGCGACAGCACCCGGTGCACGCGGTCCGCGAGCCACAGCGCGAGGAGCGAGGCGGGCACGATCGCGAGCGCGGTGCGCCACACGGCGCCGGAGTCGAGCAGGCCCGCGAGGGCGAACGCCACGATGCGCGTCGTGATGCTCACGAGGCTCGTCACCGCGAGCGTCGCGCGCATCTCCTCCTTGCCGTGGGGCCGCATGCTGAGGTAGATGGCGTAGGGCGGCCCGCCCGCCCCGAACATCGCCGAGGCGATGCCGCCCGCGAGGCCCGCCAGGTAGGCCCAGTGCGTGCCGATGGTCGGGAGCGCCCCCCGGACGGCGAGGGTGTACAGGACGTAAGCCGTGACGAAGAGGCCCAGCGCGAGCATGAGGACCCAGGCCGGAAGGGCGAGGACCAGCAGCGCGCCGAGCGCCACGCCGGCGATGCAGGTGGGCACGAGCCTCGCGGCCTCGTCCCAAACGATGGCCTTGGGCCGGGACAGGCTCACCCGCACGGCGTTCACGCAGTCGAGCAGCGCGAACACCGCCAGGACGAAGCGCATCTCGAAGAAGAGGGAGGCGAGCGGAATGGCGACGAGGCCTGCGCCGAAGCCCGTGACCCCGTAGACGAACGCGGCCGCGAAGGCGATCGCCGCCAGCGCCAGGGTGATGCCGAGGTCGAAGTCCACGGGCGCGCTCGCTAGGCCAGGATGGCCATCCACAGGGGAATCGTCGCCATGGAGGCGACCGTCCCGACCGTGATCTGCGTGGCCACCGAGGGGCCGTCGCCGCCCATGCGCACCGCGAGGATGTAGGCGCTCGACGCCGTGGGCAGCGCGGCGAAGAGAATCAGCACGCCCGCCTCGATGCCCGTCAGTCCCAGCAGCCGCACGCACGCCCAGGCGGCGAGCGGTGTCGCGAGGAGCTTCACGCCCAGCCACCACGCGTGCGCCGCGGTGCTCGCGCGCCCGTGCTCCACCCGCAGCGCCGCCCCGACCGCGAGCAGGCCCGCGGGCAGCGCCGAGGAGCCCAGGAGGTGGAGCGTCTGGTCCAGGAAGCCGGGCATCCCGATTCCCGCGAGGTTCCAGGCGAAGCCCGCGAGCGTGGAGACCACCAGCGGGTTGCGCGCGAGCTCGAGCCAGAAATTCGCCTTCGCGTGCGCCGCGAGCATCCCCACGGCGCCGAAGTTGGCGAGCGGGATCATCGCCCCGAAAAGGAGCGCCGCGATGGCCACGCCCGGCGCGCCGTAGATGCTGCCCGCCACCGCCAGGCCGATGTAGGTGTTGAAGCGGAAGGCGCACTGGAAGCAGGAGGCCGCCACCAACGGCTCGACGCGGAAGAGGCGGCCCCCGAGCCCCCCCAGCGCCATGCCCAGGAGCATGAGCGCCCAGCCGCACGCGATGATCCACCCCAGGCTCGCGAAGTCCAGGGCCGAGACGGCGATCGAGCGCAGGAGCAGGGCCGGGAACAGCACGAAGTAGACGAGCTTCTCCAGCCCCTCCCAGAACCCGCGCCCGTAGTCGAAGCGGCGCGCGAGGGCGAGGCCCACGAGGATGAGCACGAAGTTGGGCAGGATGAGGAGCGCGGTGTGCACGGCCCTAGAGGCCCTCGCCCTTGCCGAAGGTGTTGTGGTAGACGTGCGCCTGCGTGTTCACGAGCGAGACGCGCAGCTCCACGGGGCGGTCGCGGAAGGTGAGCGCCACGCGGCGGATCTCCAGGAGCGGGCTGCCCGCGGCCACCCCCAGCAGGGACGCCGCCGCGCCCGGGGCGAGCACGGCCCGCAGGCGCTCGTCGGTGCGCAGCACGTTGATGCCGTAGCGGCTCTGGAAGAGGTGGTAGATGGTGTTGTCGCGCGCGCCGAAGATGCGCTCGGTGAGCCCGGGAAAGAGCGCCGCGGGGAGCGTGAGGTCGTCCACGATGACGGGGCCGCCTCCGAGCGAGAGGACGTTGCGGATGCGGATCACGCGCTCGTCGCGGGCGACCTGGAGGGCGGAAGCCTCCGCCGCGCCGGCCCGCCCGCGCTCGAAGGAGACGGTGCGCACTTCGGGGTAGGCCTTCGACCCGTCGGCGCCCACGATGTGGAAGAAGTGGAACATGAGGCGGCGGCCGTCGTGGGCGGTGACGTAGGTGCCCTTGCCCTGCCGGCGCACGAGCGCCCCCTGCGCCACCAGGCTGTCCACGGCCTTGCGGATGGTCCCGATCGCCACGCCGAAGTGCGCGGCGAGCTCGCCCTCCGAGGGGATCGCCTCCCCGGCCTTCCAGCGGCCCTCGGCGATGCCCTCGGTCAGGTGCGCCCGCACCTCCTCGTAGAGGGGGCGGTCCGTCGTGAGGGCGGGAAGGGCGCGGGACGGGGACGGCATGCGGGCAGCATAACATGCAACTCATCTAGTTGACTGGCGCGGGGGGCGGATCTAGCATCCTCGCTCCCGCAAGCGAAGGAGGCAGCGATGATTCACTTCGTGGTGCACGACGAGAACGATTCCGTCGGCGTGGTGGTGGTCGAGGGCGTGAAGGCCGGCGCCACCCTCACCGGCTGGATCATGGACCAGGACAAGGAAATCGCCTTCAAGGCCGCCAGCGACATCCCCATCGGCCACAAGCTCGCCATCAAGCCGCTGGCCAAGGGCGACACGGTGATCAAGTACGGCACGGACATCGGCCGCGTCGTCGCCGCCATCGGGCTGGGCGAGCACGCCCACGTCCACAACATCAAGACGAAGCGCTGGTGAGTGATGCGGGCGAAAGTCTTTGGAACGCCGATGAACGCCGATGTCACGCCGATGAACGCCGATGAGGGCTTTTCGGGATTCGTGCAATTGGGACGGTTCGCGTCGCGGACAACGGACGCGATTCCTCGACATGACTGCATTCAATTTGCGTTCATCGGCGTGACATCGGCGTTCATCGGCGTTCCAAAGACTTTCGCCCGCCATACGCACAAAAGGAAAAGCAAATGGACCTGAGCAAAGCGACCTTCCGGGGATACAAGCGCGAGAACGGGCGGATCGGCGTGAGGAACCACGTCATCATCCTTCCCGTCGACGACCTCTCCAACGCGGCGGCCGAGGCGGTCGCGAACAACATCAAGGGCACGCTGGCGCTGCCGCACCCCTACGGGCGGCTGCAGTTCGGCGCGGACCTGGACCTGCACTTCCGCACGCTCATCGGCACGGGGTGCAACCCCAACGTCGCCGCGGTGGTCGTCATCTGCATCGAGGAAGGCTGGGCGAGGAAGGTGGCCGACGCCATCGCCGCCACCGGCAAGCCCGTGGCCTGGTTCGGCATCGAGCAGCACGGCGACCACGACACGATCATGCGCGCCTCGAAGAAGGCCAAGGAGTTCGTGCAGTGGGCGAGCGAGCTCACGCGCGAGGAGCGCCCGCTGAAGGACCTGTGGGTCTCGACCAAGTGCGGGGAGTCGGACACCACCTCCGGATGCGGCGCCAACCCGACGGTGGGCAACGCCTTCGACAAGCTCTACCCGCACGGCACGACGCTGTGCTTCGGCGAGACCACCGAGCTCACGGGCGGCGAGCACCTCGTGGCGGCGCGCTGCCGCACCGACGAGGTGAGGAAGAAGTTCCAGTTCATGTTCGACCGCTACCAGGCGGTGGTCGAGCGCCACAAGACGAGCGACCTTTCCGACTCGCAGCCCACCAAGGGCAACATCGAGGGCGGCCTCACGACCATCGAGGAGAAGGCGCTGGGCAACATCCAGAAGATCGGGCGCAAGTGCATGGTCGACGGCGTCATCGACAAGGCCGAGACGCCCACGGGACCGGGCCTGTGGTTCATGGATTCGTCCTCGGCCGCCGCGGAGATGCTCACGCTCCTGGGCGCCGCGGGCTTCGCGGTCCACTTCTTCCCCACGGGCCAGGGGAACGTGATCGGCAACCCGATCCTGCCGGTGATCAAGCTCTGCGCCAATCCGCGCACGGTGCGCACGATGAGCGAGCACATCGACGTGGACGTCTCGGGGCTCCTGCGCCGCGAGATGAGCCCGGACCAGGCCGGGGACGCGCTCCTCGAGTGCATGCTGCGCACCGCCAACGGGCGCCTCACGGCGGCCGAGGCGCTGGGGCACCGCGAGTTCGTGCTGACGCGCCTGTACGAGAGCGCCTGACCGCGGGCCGGTTTTCGCGGAGAATGGCGGGAGCGCCCGGCCACAGGGCGCTCCCGGAGGAGCCATGACGCAGGCCGCAGCACCCGACGACGACCTCCTGCCCGACGACGGGCTCGCGGAGCTTTCCGACGAGCAGCGCCACAAGGTCGAGGAGTTCATCGAGGAGGAAGAGGGCAGCTTCAACCGCTACAAGGGCTGGCTGGCGGCCTTCCTCACGGCCGTGGCCGTCGGGACCTCCGCGTTCCACCTGTACGCGGCCTACGGGATCGTGCGCACGGAGATCCTGCGCGGCGTGCACGTGGCGCTGGTGCTCTTCCTGTCGTTCATGATGTTCCCGGTGGCGAAGCGCTTCCGCCATCGCCTCATGTGGTTCGACGTCGCGCTCGCGCTGCTGTCGCTCGCCGTGATCGGCTGGATGATCTTCAACGGCGACGCCTTCACGGACCGCAACACCAGCCCCGAGACCTGGGACATCATCTTCGGCGTCTCGCTGATGGTGCTGGTGATCGAGGCCACGCGCCGCACCTCGGGCTGGATCATGCCCATCGTCATCGGGTTCTTCGTGGTGTACGCGTTCGTGGGCCCCTGGCTTCCGCACCCGTGGACGCACCGCGGCTACGACATCGGGCGCATGGTCGGCCACATGTACATGACGCTGGAGGGCATCTTCGGCACGGCGGTGGACGTGTCCGCCACGCTCATCATCCTGTTCACCATCTACGGCGCGTTCCTGCAGTACTCGGGCGCCGGGAAGTTCTTCCTCGACTTCTCCTTCTCCCTCATGGGCGGCAAGTCGAGCAGCGCGGGGCGGGCGGTGGTGATGTCCTCCTTCCTGCTGGGCGGGCCCTCGGGATCGGGCGTGGCGACCACGGTGACGATCGGCTCGGTCGCCTATCCCATGCTCAAGAAGAGCGGCTACGAGCCGGCCGCCGCGGGCGGGCTGCTGGCCGCGGGCGGCCTGGGCGCCATCCTCTCGCCGCCGGTGCTTGGCGCGGCCGCGTTCCTCATCGCCGAGTTCCTCAAGATCTCCTACCTCGAGGTGATCAAGATGGCGGTGATCCCCACCGTCCTCTACTACTTCTCGCTCTACTTCATGGTGGAGCTCGACGCGCGCAAGTACGGCATGAGCCAGGGCGTCTTCGAGACCGTCGAGACCGCCTGGACGCTCGCGAAGCGCTACTGGTACCACTTCCTGTCGCTCGCCTCGATCGTGGTCTTCATGATGTGGGGCTTCTCGCCGACCCTCTCCGTGTTCTGGGCCACGGTGACGGCCTTCCTGGTGAGCTTCTTCCACCGCGAGACGGCGCTCTACCCGAAGCGCTTCGTGAAGGCCATGGAGACGGGGACGACGGGCGTGCTCAACGTCGCGGCGACCTGCGCCTCCGCGGGCATCATCGTGGGCGTGGTCACGCTCACGGGCCTGGGGCTCAAGTTCTCCTCCATCGTGATCGAGTACGCCGGCGGCAGCCTCGCGCTCACCGCCGTCTACACCGCGGCCATCGTCTGGATCGTGGGCCTCGCGGTGCCGGTGACCGCCTCGTACATCATCTGCGCCGTCATCGCCGCGCCCGCGCTCATCACGCTGGGCGTCCCGGACTTCGCCGCGCACATGTTCATCTTCTACTACGCGCTGCTCTCGGAGGTCTCGCCGCCCACGGCGCTCTCGTGCTTCGCCGCCGCGGCCATCACCGGCGCCGACCCGTACAAGACGACGCTGCAGGCGTGGAAGTACACGATGCCCGCCTTCGTGGTGCCGTTCTTCTTCGTGCTCGACCCGATGGGCACGGGCGTGCTGCTGCAGCTGCCCCAGGGCGCGAACTGGGCGGAGGTGGCCTGGGTCGTGTTCCTCATCTTCGTGGCCATCGCGGCGCTGGCGGCCGGCCTGCAGGGGTGGCTCCTCAAGAAGACCAACCTCCTCGAGCGCGCGCTGCTGGTCGCCGCGGGCGCGCTCGTCATCGTCCCCGTCGCGAGCCTGGACGCCGTCGGCGTCGGGATGTTCGCGAGCGTCTTCGTGATCCAGATGCTGCGCCACAGGCGCGAGCCCGCCCCCACATGACCGAACGATTCGCTCCCGCCCCGCTCCTCGACCTCATCCGCCGCGCCCTCGAGAAGTCGGGGGCGTCCCCTTCCATGGCGTCCGCGACGGCCGCCGCGCTGGTCGCCGCCGAGCTCGACGGCATTCCCTCGCACGGCGCCTCGCGCGTGCCGCAGTACTGCGGGCACGTGCGGATCGGCAGGGCCACGGGATCGGCCGTGCCGAGGGTGGCGCGCGAGCGCGGCGGCGCGTGCCTGGTGGACGCGGGCGGCGGGCTCGCCTTCGAGGCCTGCGCGCTCGCGGTGCGCGAGGCGATTGCGCGGGCCCGCAGCCACGGCGTCGCGTTCGTCTCGGTGGCCAACAGCAACCACTTCGGGGTCGCCGCGTTCCACACGGAGCCCATCGCCGAGGCCGGCCTCGTCGGGCTCGCCTTCGGCAACTCCCCGGCCGCCATGCCGATGTGGGGCGGCAAGCGCGCGCTCTTCGGCACCAACCCCATCGCCGCGGCCTTCCCGCGCCGCGGCGCCCCGCCGATGGTGGTGGACCTGAGCCTTTCCGAGGTCGCGCGCGGCAAGCTCATGGTGGCCGCCCGCGAAGGCAAGCCGATCCCGGCCGGCTGGGCGCTCGACAAGCACGGCAACCCGACCACCGATCCCAAGGCGGGCCTGGAGGGCATGATGCTTCCCGCGGGCGGGGCCAAGGGCGCCATGCTCGCGCTCACGGTGGAGCTGCTCGCGTGCGCGCTTTCGGGCTCCGCGTTCGGCTTCGAGTCGGACAGCTTCTTCGTCGAGGAAGGCAGGCCCACGCGCATCGGCCAGGCGCTGCTCGCCATCGACCCGGACGCGCTGGCGGGCCGCGAGGTCTTCCTCGACCGCGTCGAGACGCTGGTCGCGGCGATGCTCGCCGACGAGGGCGTGCGCCTGCCCGGCGACCGGCGCCGCGCCAACCGGGAGCGGATCGCGAAGGAGGGCATCGCGCTCGCGCCCGACCTCGCGGCGAAGATCCGCGCGCTGGCCGGGGAGTCGTGAGTGGCCCCGTTCCAGGCCTGCCTGCGCGCCCCGTTCGGCACGGTCGGGATCTCGGCCACCGACACGCACGTCACGGGCATCCGCTACCTCTCGCCGGAGGTCCCCGCCCTCGCGCCGAAGAAGAACACCATCGCGTTCCTGGCCTGCGTGCAGCTGCAGTCCTACCTCGACGATCCCGCCTTCGCCTTCGACCTGCCGCTCAGGCTCTCCGGGACGCGGCACCAGATCGCGGTGTGGGAAGCGATGATCGCCATCCCGGCGGGCCAGACGCGCACCTACGGCGAGCTCGCGCAGGCGATCGGCTCCTCGGCGCGCGCCGTGGGCGGCGCCTGCGGCGCCAATCCCATTCCCATGGTCGTGCCCTGCCACCGGGTGGTGGGGGCGGGCGGCGCCCTGGGCGGCTTCATGGGCGCCCGCGAGGAGGGCTTCGAGCTCTCGATCAAGCGATGGCTGCTCGCCCATGAAGGCGCCCGGCGAGGCTGACCTCCGGGCGATCGAGCGCTTCTGCGACGCGGTCTGGCTCGCCGACGGGCTCGCGCGCAACACCCTGGAGGCCTACCGGCGCGACCTCTCGCAGTTCGCGGCCTGGCTCGCGGCGCAGGGCGGGCCCGCGATCCGCGAGGCGGGCGCCGCCGACATCCACCGCTACCTCGCCTGGCAGGTGGGGGAGAAGAAGGCGAAGGCGCGCAGCACGGGGCGCCTGGTCTCGTCCCTGCGCCGCTTCTACCGCTTCGCGATCCTCGAGGGATTGCGCGGCGACGATCCCTGCGCGCAGATCGAGGGGCCGAAGCTGCCGCGGTCGCTGCCGAAATCGCTCACGGAGGCCGAGGTGGACGCGCTCCTGGGCGCGCCCGACACCGAAACCGACATCGGGCTCCGCGACAAGGCGATGCTCGAGACCCTCTACGCGAGCGGGCTGCGCGTCTCGGAGCTCGTGGGGCTCAAGGTGCAGCAGGTGAGCCTGGACATGGGCGTGGTCCGGGTGCTGGGCAAGGGCGCCAAGGAGCGGATCGCGCCCCTGGGCGAGGAGGCGCTCGAGTGGATCCAGCGCTACGGCAAGCTCGCGCGGCCGGCGATCCTGGGGGCGAAGAAGAGCGACGCGCTCTTCGTCACGGGACGCGGCGCGCCGATGACGCGGCAGGCCTTCTGGGGGCTCGTGAAGCGCTACGCCGCGCGCGCGGGCGTGCGCTCGCCCATCTCGCCGCACACGCTGCGCCACGCGTTCGCCACCCACCTCATCAACCACGGCGCGGACCTGCGCGTCGTCCAGCTCCTGCTCGGCCACGCCGACATCTCCACGACGCAGATCTACACGCACGTCGCCCGGGAACGCCTGAAGCAGATCCACGCGAAGCACCACCCGCGCGGATGAGCGAGCTCGCCCAGCTCCCGCTCGCCTTCTGGGTGGTGGCGCCGCTCACGATCGCTCTTCGCCTACACGGTCTTCGGGATATCGGGCTTCGGCTCCACGCTCATCGCCATCCCCATCCTGGCCAACTGGCTGCCGCTCGCCTTCCTGGTCCCGATGATGGCGCTGGGCGACCTCGTGGCCGCGGCGGCCGTGGGCGGGGCGAACCGGCGCCACGTGAGCGTCCCGGAGCTGAAGCGCCTGCTGCCCTTCATGTTCGTGGGCATCGTCCTGGGCATCACGCTGCTCGTGAACGCGCCGCAGGGGCCGCTGCGCGGCGGGCTGGGCGTGTTCGCGGTTTGCGTCGGGCTGCACGCGATCCTCAACCCCTCGCCCAAGGACACGATCTCGCCGTGGTGGTGCGTCCCGGCCGGGACGCTGGCGGGGATCTTCGCGACGGTGTTCGGCGCCGGCGGGCCGGTGAACGTGGCCTACCTCGCCGGAAGGCTGCGCGACAAGAGCGAGATCCGCTCCACGGTGTCGGTCATCATCGCGATCTCGGCCACGACGCGCACGGTGGCCTACGCGGCGACGGGGCTCGTGTTCAAGTCGGCGCTGCTCGCCGGGGCGGCGCTCGCCATCCCGTTCGCGTGGTCGGGCCTGTGGCTGGGCTCGCGCATCCACGTCGGCCTCACGCAGGTGCAGATGCGCCGCGCCGTCGGCGTCCTCCTCGTGGCGAGCGGCATCCTCCTCCTCGCCCGCACCCTGCTCGGCTGAAGGAAAGGGCGAAAGCCCACCCACGCGAAAGCGGCTCATCGCCCCCACGCCTCGGTCGTCGCGCGAGGAGTCCTACGCCGAGACAACGACCACGATTCGAGTTGGCAGGGCGGTGAACGAAGAAGTGGTGGGGTCCGGTTGGCTGTTCATTTTTCGGTTTTTGGCCAGATCAACTTGCGCCCAGCTGCGCTCCGGGGAAACCTCGACATAGGTTCGCCCGTGACGCCCGAAGCAAATTGACCTGGCCAAAAACCGAAAAAATGAACAGCCAACCGGACCCCTACCCTCTCCGGCGCCAGCCGTGCCGATCGGATGCACCTTCGCTGCCATACGTAGGACTCCTCGCGCGACGACCGAGACGTGGGGGCGGTGGAACGCTCGCGCGGATGGGTTACGCTTTCGCTTTTCCTTCCTTCCATCGAGCATGGCCAAGCACACGGGGACGCCCGCCACCGCCTTTCTCGCCACGCATGGCGTGGCCTACACGGAGCACGTCTACGAGTACGTCGAGCACGGCGGCACGGCCGTGTCGTCGGCAGTCGCTGGGCGTGCCGGAGCACGAGGTGGTGAAGACGCTGGTGATGGAGACCGACAAGGGGGAGCCGCTCGTCGTGCTGATGCACGGCGACCGCAAGGTCTCGACCAAGGAGCTCGCGCGGGTGGCGGGCGCCAAGCGCGTCTTCCCGTGCAAGCCGGAGGACGCCACGCGCCACTCGGGCTACCTCGTGGGCGGCTGCTCGCCGTTCGGGACGCGAAAGCGCATGCCCGTGTACATGGAGCGCTCCATCCTGGAGCTCGGGCGCATCTACATCAACGGCGGCCGCCGCGGCTACCTGCTGGGCATGCCGCCGTCGGAGATCACGCGCGTCCTCTCGCCCGTCCTTGTTGAGGTGGGGCGCGAAGAGTAACCTTTTCCCGCGGCACTCCCCACGACAAGGACCAACGATCCCATGCGCGCCGACGAGTCCGGGCTCCCCCTGCCGGGGCCAGCCGCCAACGATCCCGGCTCCCCGGTGCTCGTCATGCCGGGGCGCAAGGTCCGCGCCGGCGCCGGCGTCGACTGGGTGAGCGACGCCTGGCGCCTCTTCCGCCAGGCGAAGCTCATGTGGATCGTCATCCTGGTGCTGCTCTTCCTCGTGCACCTGGGGCTGGGCATGGTGCCCTGGCTGGGGATGTGGCTCCCCAGCCTCGTCTCGCCCATCCTCATGGGCGGCATCGCGCTGGGCTGCCGGTCGCTCGAGACGGGCGGCGACCTGGAGCTCGAGCACCTGCTCGCGGGCTTTCGCCGCAACACCGGGATCCTGTTCGCGATCGGCCTCGTCTACGCCGTGGGCGAGATCCTGATCATGGGCGCGTTCAGCGCGATCGCCGGGACGTCCTTCGTGTGGGCGGTGCTGCGCGGCGACGAGGCGGCGATCATCGAGTCGCTTCCCGACGATCCCCTGCGCCTGCTCCTGGGCGGGCTCGTGGCCGTCTCGCTCGCCATGCCGCTCATGGCCGCCTACTGGTTCGCGCCCGCGCTCGCCATGCTGCACGACGTGCCGGCCATCCCCGCGATGAAGGAGAGCTTCTTCGCGTGCTTCCGGAATTTCCTGCCGATGCTGGTCTACGGCCTGGTGATGACGGTCCTCGCGATCGTGGCGGTGATCCCGCTGGGCCTGGGCTTCCTCGTGTGGGTGCCGCGTGCTGATCGCGACGACCTACACCTCCTACCGCTCGGTGTTCACCGAGGACGACGGCGAGGCCGCCTAGAGGAGCCGCCCCAGCGCGGTGAGCGCGGCCGAGATGAGGATCGTCGTGGTGACGGGCAGGTACACGAGGCGCCCGCGGAAGCGCACGGTGATGTCGCCGGGAAGCCGGCCCAGGCCCAGCTTCGAGAACTGCGGCGCGAAGAGCGAGAGCACCACGACCGCCACGGCGATCACGAGGATCCACTTCAGCATGGCGGCCTCAGGGCTTGCCCGGGCGCGAGCGCTCGATCGTGACGCCCACCTTGCGCACGTTGCGGATGTGGCCGAGCTTCGCGACCGAAAGGCGCACCCAGGGGGCGCCGAACTCCCCGGTCACGATGCCGGCGAGGTGCTCGGCCAGCGCCTCCAGCAGCCCGAAGCGGTGCCCGGCCAGCTCCGCGGTGAAGCGCTCGACGACCTGGCCGTAGTGAACGGTGTCGTGGATGTCGTCGGAGGTCCCGGCGCCCTTGCCCGGGATGCCGATCTCCACCTCGAGCTCCAGCGTCTGGGGCCGCAGCTTCTCCCAGTCGTAGATGCCGACCCAGGCATCGACTCGGAATTCGCGGATGAAGATGGTGTCCATCGGTGGGTGGGCCGTCCCGGGGGGCGGGAAAGGGGACTTTCGAGGCCGTATTGTAGAGTATCGACATGATCGCGTTCCTGGCCGCCGTCATTGCCTACCTGGTCGGATCGATCCCGTTCGCGGTGATCGTGAGCCGCGCCATGGGGCTTCCGGACCCGCGCTCCTTCGGCTCCGGCAACCCGGGCGCCACCAACGTGCTGCGCTCGGGCAGCAAGCCGGCCGCGATCCTCACCCTCGCCGGGGACGCGCTCAAGGGCTGGCTGCCCGTGTGGGCGGCGACCCGGCTGGACCTCGGGGAGGCCGTCGTGGCCGTGGTGGTGGTTGCCGCGTTCCTGGGCCACGTGTTCCCGGTCTGGCTGCGCTTCAAGGGCGGCAAGGGCGTGGCCACGGCCGCGGGCGCGATCCTCGCCGCGGACTGGCGGGTGGGTGCCGCCGCGCTCGTCGTCTGGCTCGGCGTGGCGGTGGCCACGCGCTACTCGTCGCTGGCCTCCATCGTCGCCGCGATCGTCGCGCCGGCCGCCGCCTACGGCTGGCGGGGCGCCGGGCCGCTCTTCGCCGCCACCTGCGCGACGTGCGCGGTGCTCCTCTGGCGCCACGAAGGCAACATCCGCAAGCTCCTCCGGGGCGAGGAGAGCAGAATAGGGGAGAAGAAGGCCGCCACATGACCCCGAACCCGACCCCCCCGCAGGACGACGATCTCGACTTCACCAAGCCGGCGGCCGTCGCGCCTCCCCCGCCGACACCGCAGCAGCTGGAGACGGCCCAAAAGGAGGCCGCCTCCGGCGGCGCCGAGCTGCAGAAGGCCGGCTACTACGTGGCCATCGCGCGCCGCGCCACGGCGAAGGTGCCTCCGAGGAACGGCGTGCGCCATTGCCTGCTCGTGATCGAGGACGACCCGGACCTTTCCAACCTCCTCGCCGAGATCTTCAGCGTGGCCGGCTTCGAGGTGCGCCGCGCCGCCAACCGCGCGCAGATCAACGCGGAGGTGAACAAGCCCATCCTCCCGGACCTGATCCTCCTCGACATCGTCCTGCCGGATGCCGACGGGATGCAGATCCTCGCGCGCCTGCGCGCGCACCCGAAGTTCGCGCGCATGCCGGTGGTCATGATGACCGGCAGGGCCGAGGCCTCGGACGTGAAGGCGGGGCTCGCGGCGGGCGCCGACGGCTACATCGGCAAGCCCTTCAAGATGAGCGCGCTCATGGCGGCGGTGAACCTCGTCCTGGGCCGGACCTAGCGCCCGCGCGGCGGGACGAGCCACCAGGTCGCGGCCACCAGCGCCCCGAACGCCGCGTAGAGCGCCGTGAACACCCACTGCGGCGCGCTCCAGTAGAGCGAGCGCGCGCACCCCGCGCTGGATGAAGCCCTCGGCGCTCGCCGTGCCCCGCAGCGCGTCCTCCCAGATCGTGAGGGGGCAGGTGTAGCCCAGCACCGACTGCGCGACGACGAAGGCGATGGCCGCCAGGTGCAGGCCGCGGAACCACGGGTTCCTCGCCCAGCCCCTGCCCAGCGCCGCGCCCGCCCAGGTCGCCACGAGCCCGCCCACCACGAAGAGGACGAACGCGGCGTGCAGCAGGAGGACGGCGTCGGCGAGCATGTGCTTCGGTGTCAGGTTACTTTTCGGTGTCAGACACCGAAAAGTAACCTGACACCGAGGTGCCTGTCAGGGGTTCAGGGTGCGGCGAATGAACTCGACCGTGGCGTGGAACTGGAAGTCCGCGTTCGCCTTCTTGCGGAAGCCGTGCCCCTCGTCGTTCGCGAGCAGGTACCACGCCGGCGTGCCGTTCTTCTTCAGGGTGGCGACGATCTGCTCGGCCTCCGTGTACGGCACCCGCGGGTCGTTCCTGCCCTGGATGACGAACAGGGGCTTCGCGATCTTCCCGGCGTGGGTGAGCGGCGAGATCGATTCCAGGAACGCGCGCATGCCGGGGTCGCGCTCGTCGCCGTACTCCACCCGCCGCAGGTCGCGCCGGTAGGTCTCGGTGCGCTCCAGGAAGGTGACGAAGCTGGAGATGCCCGACCGTGCTCACGGCGCCGGCGATGCGCTCGGCGTAGCGCACGCTCGCGGCGAGCGTCATGTAGCCGCCGTAGCTGCCGCCCATCACCAGCACGCGGCTCGCGTCCAGGCCCGGCTGCTCGCCGATCCAGTCGAGGAGCGCGCCCAGGTCCTTCACCGAATCCTCGCGAAGCCTGCCGTTGTCCAGCTTGAGGAAGCTCTTGCCGAAGCCCGAGGAGCCGCGCACGTTCGGGTAGATGAGCGCGATGCCCAGCTCGTTCACCAGGTAGTTGTTGCGGCCGATGAAGCCCGCGCGCGCCTGGGCCGCGGGCCCGCCGTGCACGCTCACCACGACCGGCCGCACGCCCTCGAACCGCGACGGCGGGTGGTAGTACAGGCCCGTGATCTCGCGACCGTCGAAGCTCTTCCAGCGGATGAGCCGCGGCTCGGGCAGGACGGCCGCGTTGAGCGTGAGGCTGTTGCCGTTGGTCCAGCGGGTGACGCGGTGCGCGCCCAGGTCGTAGGAGAAGACGTCGCCGGGCGAGCGCGACGAGGCGTGCGTGAAGGCGATCTCGCCGCCGTCCGGGCGCCAGCGCAGGTCCGAGATGACGCCCTGCACGAGGGCGGGCCGCGGCGTCTCCTTGCGCGTGCCGGTGTCCAGGAAGCGCAGCACGTGCGCGCCGCCCTCGTTGGTGACGAAGGCGAGGCGCTTCGCCTTGGCGGACAGGGCGATGTCCTCGACGTCGAACTTGATGTTCGCGGCGAGCGCCTGCTCGCGCCCGGTGGCGATCTGGATCGCGGCCAGGTGCCGGTACTCGGAGCCGCGGTCGCTCACGACGAAGACGGCCTTGCCGTCCGGGGAGAACTGCGGGTCCGCGTAGTACACGGGCTCGCCGCGCGTGGGCGGGGTGAGGCGGCGGCGCTTGCCCGTGGCCACTTCCATCAGCCACACGTGCGATTCCTCGGCGGAGACGTACTCGATGAAGGCGAGGCGCCTGTCGTCCGGCGAGAAGGCGAAGCGAGGACCAGCCGCCGCCGGGCAGCTCCGCGAGGGTGCGCGCGCGCTCCGGCGCCGCCGGGTCCGCGAGGTGGACGAGGGTCTTCAGCTCGCGCGAGGCGTTCAGCCGGTCGATGGGCACCGTGGTGAAGACGATGCGGTCCGCCTTGTGGTTCCAGCGCGGCTCGCTCGCGCGGCGCCCCTCCGGGCTCACGGGCGCCGACTGCCGCGTGGCGGCATCGAGGCGGTGGATGCGGTATACCTCGTCGCCGCCCGTGCCGCGCGTGAAGAGGATGGAGCCGCCCGAGCGCGGCTCGTAGCGCGCCCCGGCCACGGGGTCGGCGTGGTCCGTGAGGGGCTCGGGCGCCGCGCCGGGCTCGGCCACGCGGTGCACCTGGTCGGCGTCGCCCTGGCGCACGCGCACGAGGATCTCGCGCTTCGCCGGGTGCCAGTCGAGCAGGCGCCCCGGCTTGTAGGCCGTGTACGGCTCCGTCTTCGCGGCGATCTCGGCGGGAATCGGCGGGATGCCGTCCAGCACGAGCGCGGGCGGGGGCGAGAGGAACTCGCCCTGCGCCTGCGCGCAGAGGGCGGCGGCGGCGGCGAGCGCCGCCAGGGTGCGGATCGCGAGCGCCATCACGGCGCTATTTCGGGCCGGTGGCCACGGGTCGCGACGGGTCCGCGCACCACTCGCTCCACGAGCCGGGGTACAGGCGCGAGCCCGCGAGCCCCGCGAGCTCCATGGCGAACAGGTTGTGGCAGGCGGTGACCCCCGAGCCGCAGCTGTGGACCACGCGCGCGGGATCCACCTCGCCCAGCTCCTCGAGGAACTCCGCGTGCAGCTCCTCGGGCGAGAGGAAGCGCCCGTCGTAGCCGAGGTTGTGCTGCCAGAAGCGGTTGATGGCGCCGGGAATGTGGCCGGCCACGGGATCGAGCGTCTCGTTCTCGCCGAGGAAGCGGGTGGCCGCGCGCGCGTCGACGACGACCAGGTCGCGCCCGGCGAGCGAGGCGGCCACGGTGGCCGCATCGACGGTGGCGCCTTCCCGCGGGCGCGGCTCGAAGCGACCCTCGCGCGAAGCGGGGACCAGGGCGTCGAGCGGCCGGTTCTCGCGCTTCCACGCGGCGAAGCCGCCATCGAGCAGGGCCACGCGCTCGTGCCCCAGCCAGCGCAGCATCCACCACAGGCGCACGGCGAAGCTGCCGCCGCCGTCGTCGTACACGACGACCTGGCGGCCGGGCGCGACGCCGCACCGGTTCATGCGCGCGGCGAAGTCGGCGAGGGGCGGCAGGGGATGGCGGCCGTTCTTCCCCGTCTTCGCGCCCGACAGGTCCTCGTCCAGGTGCAGGAAGAAGGCGCCCGGAACGTGCGCCGCCTGCCAGGCCTGGCGGCCCTTGTCGGGATACGCGAGGTCGTGGCGCGTGTCGAAGACGATCCAGTCGGGGTCGCCCAGGTGCGCGGCGAGCGTTTCGGTCGAGACGAGCATTTCAGCTTTCAAATCCGGCTTCCTCCACTTGGTCCTTCCTTTCCACGCGCAGGGCGACGAGCCCGCTCGCGACGATGACGACGATCCCGGCCCAGCCCAGGAACGGGAGCCTGTCGCCGAAGATCGTCACCATGAACAGGGTGGAAAACACGATGGTCGAGTAGGACAGCGACCCCACCACCAGCGTGTTCCCGGTCCTGTAGGCCCGCGTCATGGCGAGCTGGGCCAGCGGTCCCGAAGACGCCGATGCCCACCAGGATCCACGCATTCTCCCAGTTGATGGGGTGGAAGGTCGAGAAGGCGGCCTGCCACGCGGCGCAGCCCACGGTGCCGAAGAGCGCCGAACCAGAAGAGGATCGCGCCATTCGGGTTCCCCCTTGCGGGAGAGCGCCCGCACGCCCAGGTAGGCCCAGGAGGCCACGAGGCCCGAGGACAGGCCCAGCAGCGCCGCGCCCGCCTGGCCGGCCTCGAAGGTGGGCTGGAGCAGCATGGCCACGCCCGCGAAGCCGAGCACGATGGCCACGACGAGCCAGCGCGAGAACTTCTCGCCCAGCACGATCGTGGTGGCCACGGCGAGGAAGAGGGGCGAGGTGTAGTTGAGCGTGGTGGCGGTGGCGAGCGGCAGGTTCGCGATCGCGTAGAAGTAGCTGATGATCCCGTAGGTGCCGCGCCATGCTGCGCGGAAGTGCGTGCCCATGTGCGGGTTCCACCGCGCTCGCGCTTCGCGAAGACGAACCCCGCGATGAAGAGGAACGCCCCGAGCGAGCGGTAGAAGGCCAGCTCGACCGCCTCGAAGTGCGGGCCGCCCAGCTTCACCAGCAGGCCCATGGCGGCGAAGAGGAAGCCCGCCACGAGCATCCAGGAGGAGGTCATTGCGCGATGGGCGGGGGCAGGCGGCGGAGGGGGAAAGGCACGCGGGATTATACGGGGCGGGAAGCGGGCGGCCCGCGCTGGCCCCGGGGCCCGATTAGAATAGGCACAGGAGGCAACGCCGTGGCCGGACCCCTGCTCGACCGAATCCGAAGCACCGCGGAGGCCAACCCCGCCGCGCCGGCCTTCATCTTCCAGGACGGCATCCTCACCCGCGGCCAGGTGCTCGCGCTCTACCACGGGACGACGCGGCTCCTGCGCGAGCGCGGCATCCGCGCCGGGGACGCCGTGGGGCTCTCCATGGCGCGCTGGCCGATGCACTGCGTCGCGCTCCTCGCGCTGGCGCGGCTCGGGGCCGTGTCGATCCCGCTCGCGCCCGGCCTGTCGGCCGCCGGAGAGGGCCGCCGATCATCTCGCGCTTCGGCATCCGCGCCATCGTCACCAACTGGGACCTCGCCGGGGTCGCCGTGCCCATCGCGTGAAGCTGGACACGCTTTCCGTGCAGGAGAACGCGCCGGAGCCGGACGTCGGGGGATTCGTTCCCGACGAGCACACGCCGTTTCGCGTCGCGCTCACCTCCGGGACGACCGGGGAGCGCAAGGGCATCCTGCACACGCACGGCACCTTCGCGGACCGCATCGACAAGACGCTGTACGAGTGCGACGAGTCGACGCGGCTCCTGCCGCCGGACCTGCACATCACCGTCGGGATGGTCTTCGCGATCGGCGTGCTCGCGCGCGGCGGCACCGTCGTCTTCGACAAGACCTTCCACGCGCACGACATCGCGAACACGATCCGCCTCTACGGGGTGACGCACTGCCTCATGGCCCCCGCCAGCATCTCCCGGTTCGCCGCGGCGATTCCGGCCCGCGGCCTGGCATTCCCGTCGCTGAGGCACCTGCGCATCGTGGGGGCGATGCCCTCGGCGAGCCAGCTCGAGACCCTGCGCACGCGCTTCTCGCCCAACATCTACGTCCCCTATGGCCTCACCGAGCTCGGCGTCGTGTCGCTCGCCACGCCGGAGACGCTCGCGGCCGCGCCCGCGAGCGCCGGCCGCATCTCGCCCTGGGCCCGGGTGGAGGTCGTGGACGCCGCCGGCCGTCCGCAGCCGCCGGGAACGACGGGAGAGATCCGCGTGGCGATGGAGGGCATGCCCGGGGGCTATCACGGCGAAAGCGGCGCCGAGGCAAGCGCCTCCAAGTTCAGGCAGGGGTGGTTCTACCCGGGCGACATCGGCAGGGTGTCCGCGGAGGGCCTGCTCTTCATCGAGGGCCGCACCGACGACGTCGTGAACATCGGCGGGCACAAGTTCTCGCTCGCCTCCGTGGACGGCCTTGTCGCGGAACATCCCGGGGTCGGCAAGGCGGTGGCCTTCGTGCTGGAGGATGGGGACGCGGATCCGTCGCTCGGGGCGGCGATCGGCGTGGCGATCGTCATGCGCGGACGGCGCGAACCTGGACGACGTCCTGCGCCATTGCCGGGAGCGGATCGAGAGCACGGTCCCGGTCCGGCTGTTCCCGGTCGCCGACATCGCCCACGACGACATGGGCAAGGTGAACCGGGGAGTGGCCCGCGCGCTCGCGCTGCGCCGCGGCGCTCCCGCGTGAAGGCGAGGCTCGTCGAGGCGCTGCCGGGCTGGACGCGCGCTCCCGTCGCGGGGAGTCCGCGCGTCGTGGGCGTGCTGGCGGGGGAAGGCATCGGGCCGGAGGTCGTGGGCGCCGCGCTCGACGTGCTCGGAGCGCTGGCGCAGGCGACGGGCGAGGCGTTCGACATCCGGCGCGGCGGTCCCATCGGGTCCGAGGCGCAGCGCCTCACGGGCAAGAGCCTGAACGACGAGGCGGCGCTTTTCTGCGAGGAGATCTTCGCGGCGGGCGGCGCGCTCTTCTGCGGCCCGGGCGGGGCGCGCTTCGTCTACGACCTGCGCAAGCGCTTCGACCTGTACTGCAAGTTCACGCCCCTCGTCCCCTCGCCCCACCTGGAGGATGCCGGCCCGCTGCGGCCGGAGCGGCTTCGGGGCGTCGACATCGTCGCCGTGCGCGAGAACGTCGGCGGGCTGTACTTCGGCGAGGGCGGGGAGGAACGCGACGGCGAGGGACGCCGCACGGCCTTCCAGCGATTCGCCTACCGCGAGGACCAGGTGGAGAGGATCCTCGGCGTGGCGGCGAGGCTCGCGGCGAGCCGCCGCGGAAGCCTCGCGGTGGTCGTGAAGCGCGAGGGCGTTCCGGCGGTGAGCGAGTTGTGGCTCGACTGCGTCGAGCGGCCTGCGCGCCGCCGTGCCGGTCGACATCGAGGTCCTGGACATCGACAACGCCGTCTACCAGCTGATCGCGCGGGCCGCGCGCTTCGACGTGATCGTGTCCTCCAACATGTTCGGCGACGTGCTGGCCGACTGCGGGGCGCTCCTGCTGGGCTCGCGGGGCATGTCGTACTCCGGAAACTTCGGCGAGGCGGGCCGCGCGGTGTACCAGACGGGGCACGGCGCGGCCTACGACATCGCCGGAACGGGCAAGGCGAACCCGGCGGGGCAGATCCTCTCGGCGGCGATGATGCTGGAGGAGAGCTTCGGCTGGATCGAGGGCGCGCGGTGCGTGCGCAAGAGCCTCGACAGGGTCCTCGGGCCGCGGGATCCGCACGGCCGACGTCGCCGGGACCGGGCACAGGGTCGTCGGCACGAAGGAATTCGGCGCCGCCGTGTGCGATGCCGTTCGCCTCGGCTGGGAATAGCCGCGTGCGACCGGCGCTCATCCTCATCGACCTGCAGCGCGATTACCTCGACCGCCCCGGGCTCGTGCCCGGCGAGCCGGAGCTTCTTCGCGGCGTTGCCTCGCTGCTCGAAGGCTGCCGCGGCGCCGGCGTGCCGGTGTTCCACGCCGTGACGCTGGTGCAGCGCGGACGGCGCGAACCGGATGCCGCACTGGAAGGAAGCCGGCACCTGGGCCTGCCTGGAGGGGACGCCGGGCGCCCTGCCGCCGGCCGCGGTGGCGCCGAGGGAAGGCGAGCCGGTGTTCGCCAAGGACTTCTACAGCGCGTTCGATTCACCCGGGCTCGAGGCCGGGCTCGCCGCCGGCGCCGTCGACACCGTGATCCTCGCGGGCATCTACACGCACGCGTGCGTGCGCGCGACGGCGCTCGATGCCTATCGCCACGGCTACCGCGTCCTCATCGCGAGCGACGCCATCGGTTCCACCGACGCGGAGCACGCGCGCCTCACGCTGGGCTGGCTGGAAGGGCGCGGCAGCCATGCGGAGACGACGGCCGCGATCCTCGCGATGATCGCGCGGGCGGGCACGGCGAGGGATGCCGGCGCGTCGGGCACGTGGCGGCATCGCAACCCGGCGAACCGGGACGAGGTCCTGTTCGAGGTTCCGGAGGCCGGCGCGACGCAGGTCGCTTCCGCCGTCGAGCGGGCGAGGGCTGCCCGCGCATGGGGCGAGACGGCGCCGGCGGAGCGGCTCGCCCGGCTTTCGCGCTGGCGGGACGCCCTGGAAGCGGCGCGCGATTCGTTCGTGGCCGCGCTCGTGCGCGACGTGGCCAAGCCGGTCGTGGAAGCGCGCGGCGAGTTCGATTACGCCATGGCCCTGCTCGGGGGCGTCCTCGAGTCCTTCGCGAGCGAGGAGGCGCCGGCAGCGCGCACGCGCCTCGTGGTCCGCTACCGGCCCGTGGGCACCGTCGCGCTCGTCACGCCCTGGAACAACCCGCTCGCCATCGCCGTGGGAAAGCTCGCGCCCGCGCTCGCCTGGGGCAACACCGCCGTGTGGAAGCCCGCGCTTCCCGGAACGCGGATCGCCCGGGCCGTGGTCGATGCGCTCGAGGCGGCCGGGCTCGCCGAAGTGGTCCAGCTCGTGACGGGGGGCGGCGAGACGGGGCGGCTCCTCGTGCGGCACCCGGGGATCGACGCGGTCTCGTTCACCGGCTCGCTGGCGGCCGGCAGGGTCGTGGCCGCCGCCTGCGGCGCGGCGGGCAAGCCCCTGCAGGCGGAGCTGGGCGGCAACAACGCGGTGATCGTCATGGGCGGCATCGACGTGGAGGCGGCCGCGTCGGAGGTCGCGGGCGCCGCGTTCAGCTTCTCCGGACAGCGCTGCACCGCGCCGCGGCGCCTCATCGTCGAAAGGAGCATCCGCGGCCGGTTCGAGGCGGCCCTGGTGGACGCCACCCGCTCGCTCGAGGATCGGCGACCCGGGCGAGGAGGCGACGCGCATCGGCCCGCTCATCTCGCGCGCGCAGCAGGAACGGATCGCCGCGCTCGTTTCGTCGCCTTCGGGCGGGCGGGTCCTATGCGGCGGCGGCATTCCCGCGGCCTTCGCGCACGGCTGCTGGCTCGAGCCGGCGATCGTCGCCGATCCCGACCCGGCTTCCATCCTCGTGCGCGAGGAGAGCTTCGGTCCCGTGGCCGTGCTGCTCGAGGCGGGCGGCATCGAGGAGGCGCTCGCGCTCGCGAACGGCGTCGAGCACGGGCTGGTCGCGTCCCTGTTCTCGAACGACTCCCGCCACCGCGATCTCTTCCTGCGGCAGGCGCAGGCCGGGATGCTCGCGATCAACCAGGCGCGGCCGGCGTTCGACGCGCAAGCGCCCTTCGGCGGCTGGAAGCGCTCGGGGCACGGGCCGCCCGAGCATGGACGCTGGGACCGCGAGTTCTACGCGCGCGCGCAGGCGGTCTACGGCTAGCGGCGTTCACGGACCGCGCGCGGCGGATGGAGCCGGTGACTGGGACGCGTCCACCGCCCGCCTCAGGTCCTGCGCCACCTTCCCTCCCTGCAGGACGATGACCCGGCCCGCCGACGCGATGGTCTCGGGGCGATGGGCGATGAGGACGCGCGTGAGGTTGAGGCCGCGGATCGCCTCGTTCACCTGGCGCTCGCGCTGCACGTCGAGCGCGCTCGTGGCCTCGTCGAGGAAGAGGATGCGCGGCTGCTTGTAGAGGGCCCGCGCCAGCAGGATGCGCTGGCGCTGCCCGCCCGAGAGCGCGGCCCCCATGTCGCCGATCAGCGTGTGGTATCCCATGGGCATGGCGGCGATGTCGTCGTGGACGGCGGCCAGGCGCGTGCAGCGCTCGACGGCCTCCTGGCTCGGGTTCGCGTCGAAGAAGCTCACGTTGTCGGCGATGGACCCGGCGAACAGGGGGTCGTCCTGCATCACCGTGCCCACGAGGCGGCGGTAGGCCTCCACGCCGAGCTTCTGCAGGTCGATTCCCCCCACGAGGACGTGCCCGTCGGTGGGCGCGAGCAGTCCCAGCATGATCTTCGCGAGCGTCGTCTTCCCTCCCCCGGAAGGGCCGACGATGGCGACCGACTCCCCGGGCTCGATGCGGAAGGAGCAGTTCTGCAGGACGAAGGGCTCCGTGTCGGAATAGCGGAAGGAGAGGTTCCTCGCCTCGATCGAGGCCTCCTCCACCGCGGGCGCCGGCGAGGGCGCCTCCTCCTCCGGAGGGGTGAGCACGATGTCCGCGAGGCGCTCGCCCTGGAGCTGGAGCATCTTCAGCTCCATCAGCTTGTCGATGAGCCCCGCCACGCGGGCGGAGAACTGCTCCTTGTAGGCCATGAAGGCGAACAGCATCCCGATGGAGAAGGCGGAGTCGAGCACGAGCAGCGCGCCCGCCCAGACGACGGCGATGCGCTCGACGCCGAAGACGAGCCCGTTGGCGCAGCGGAACCCCAGCGAGAGCTTCTGCACCTCGAGGTCGCGGTTCACGGCGTCCACCACCAGGTTGAGCCAGCGCGCGCGCCGCTCCTCCTGCCGCCCGAAGAGCTTGATCGACTGCACGCCGCGCACGGTCTCGAGGAAGTGGCTCTGCTGCCTGGCGGCGTGGACGATGTGCTCCTCGGTCGCGCGCCGTAGCGGCGAGTAGAACGCGCCCCTCGAGGCCGCGTAGGCCGCGACGGCCGCCACCGCCAGGGTGGTGAGCCATCCGCTGTACACGAGCATCATCGCCAGCGTGGCGACGGCCATGATCCCGTCGATCAGCGCCTCCACGAAGCTCGAGGTGATCGTGCGCTGGATCGTCGTCACGGCCCCGAAGCGCGACACCACGTCGCCCAGGTGGCGCCGCTCGAACCACGCCACCGGCAGGCGCAGGAGGTGCGAGAAGACGTTGGCGAGCCACTGCAGGTTGAGCGTCGTGCCGAGGTAGAGGACGACCCAGGAGCGAAGCGCCCCCACGGCCACCTGGACGACGGCGAGCAGGAGGAATCCCAGCCCCAGCACCGTGAGCAGGTCGCGGTCGGCCGACACCACGGCGCCGTCGACGACCCACTGCATGTAGAAGGGGGCCAGGAGGGCGAACGCCTGGAGCACGAGGGCGAGCAGGAGCACCTGCGCGAGCGAGGCCGCGAGACCGGAGACCGGGCCCGTCAGGTCGCGCAGGCGCACCCGGCGGCGTTCGTCGGCCGGGCGGAAGTCGGCCGTGGGCGCGAGCTCGAGGGCGACGCCGGTGAAGTGCTTCGAGACTTCGGCGAGGGGCATGCGCCTCACGCCGAAGGCCGGATCGTGGATGGTCGCCTCGCGCGCTCCCGCGCTGGCCAGCACGACGAAGTGGTTGAGGTCCCAGTGGAGGATGCAGGGCGTCCGGAGCTTGGGCAGCTCGTCGAGCTCCAGCCGCAGGGCCCGCGGCGCGAGGCGCAGCCGCGCGGCCGCCTGCATCAGGTAGGCGAGCGTGGCGCCCTTGAGCGAGAGGGTGAAGCGGCGGCGAAGGCCGGCGAGGTCGATGCGGTGCCCGTGGTAGCTCGCGACCATTCCCAGGCTCGCGAGCCCGCACTCCGCGGCCTCCGTCTGCAGGAAGACGGGAAGGCGCCGGCGCGCGCCGAACTCGAGCCCGTCGACGACGGCCATGTCACGCCCTGCCCGCGAGGCTGAAGATCGGCTCGAAGACCCACTCGATGAGGCGGCGCCTGTCCAGGAGGACGTCCGCCTCCACCTGCATGCCGGCCTGCAGCGGCTCGGCGCGGCCGTAGGCCGCCACCGTCTGCGCCTCGAGCGCCACCTTGACGCGGTACAGGGGCTCGCGCGAGCCGTCGGCCGGCGCGAACCCGAGCTCGGCGGGCGCGATCGCGGTCCGGGAGACGGAAAGCACCCGCGCCCGATGGCTGCCGAACTTCTGGAACGGGAAGGCCGGGTAGCGAAGGAGCACTTCCTGGCCGGCGCGAACGAAGCCGACGGCGCGCGAGGGCGCGAAGAGGTGCGCCTGCAGCGGCGATCCCTCGGGCAGGAGCGTGAGGAGCGTCGCGCCGGAGGCGACCACCTGCCCGGGCTCGACGAGGATCGCGGCCACGGTTCCGGCGGCGGGCGCATTCACCAGCGCCTCGGCCTGGGCCCGGCGCTCGATCCTCTCCTGGTCGAGCGCGGCGACCTGGGCGTCGAGCGCGGACAGCTGCGCCCGGGAACGCGAGCGCGCCTCGGCCGCCTCGGCCCGCAGTCCCGCGCTCTCGCGCTCGAGCGCGAGCCGGGCCCGCGCTGCCGCGTGCCTGCGCGAGCGCAGCTCGAGCGCCTCCTCCTCCTTCTGCTGGCGCTGGGCGGGCGAGGCGAAGCCCCGCAGCCCGAGTTCATCGAGACGCGCCAGCGACCGGCGGGAGAGGGTCTCGCGCGCAACCACCGCCTCGATCTCGCCGTCGAGCTGCAGGAGCTCCGCCTCGAGTCCCGCGATGCGCCCGGCGATCGCCGCCTGTTCGGCGCGGGACGCCGCCCGGGTCTCGTCGCGCTGCCGGCGCACTTGCGCGATGCGCCGCCCGGCCAGCGCCGCGGTGGCGGAGCCGACCGGTTCGCCTTCGGGCGTGGCGCGGGCGTCGACGAGGCGAAGCAGGGCTTCTCCGGCCGCCACCTTCTCGCCTTCGCGCACCCGCCGGTCCCGCACCAGCCCGGGCTGCTGCGCGACGACGCGGATCGCGCCCGAGGCGGGGATGAGGGTGCCGGTGAGCGGCGCCTTCTTCGCGTACTCCGCCAGCACGAGGTAGGCGAGGACGACGGCGGCGAGCGACAGGGCGGCCGCGGTCAGCAGCGTGAAGGAGAGGGGGCGGATGAGGACGATGCCTCCCATCGAGGACCGGGCCTGCTCCCTTCCGACCTCCTCGCGGAACGCCGGCCGCCCCATGGCGCGCGGACCGGCGCCCGCCTACCGGATGACCGCTTCCCGCGCGTCGCGTCGCGACAGCGCGAGATAGGCGGGCAGGGCGACGGCGACGAAGACGAGGCTCGCGAGCTCGGCGCTCCAGGCCGACATCCGGTTGATCTCGCGGCCGTCGATGGTCAGCAGGACCTGGCCGAGCAGCGGCCAGGAAACGAGGAAATTGAACGCCATGTGGACCAGGATCGCTGGCGCGCAGGGTTCCCGTGCGGCGCAGCATGCAGATGAGCACCACCGAAGCCGAGGAACGATCCGATGAAGTTGTGGTAGTGGAACAGGCCGAAGCAGGCGGATGTGAGGAAGAGCGAGGGTATCCATCCCCATTGCCGCTCCCAGGCTCGGTAGAGGAAGCCCCGGAAGACCAGCTCCTCGACGATCGGCGCGAGCGAACCAGGAGATTATGCACGGTCTTCATCAGTCCCACGGGCGAGAGCGACCGCTCCCATGCCGGCGTCGGGTCGACGCTCGGGAGCCTGGATGCAAGCAGTCCGGGTTCGCCGGCGGCGAAGGCCCCGAGGACCATCGCGCCCGCCATCGGCGAACGGGATGGCGACGCGTTGGCCGAGCGCGACGAGCGCGATCTCGCGTCCACGCGTCGGGAGGGATCGGGCGCCGAAGCTCGTCCGATGGCAGTACCGGCGGAGCGGGGCAATCGCGAGCAGTGCCAGCGATCGGCCAGTCCGAAGGTGACGAAGTGGTCCAGAGACTCGCAGGGTTCGCGCGGCCAGGACAGGCGCTCCGCCGCCGATTCGGATCGCGAACAGCACGACGAACTGGAACGCAAAGATCAGGATCGCGACCTGGAAACCGGTGGCAGCGGGCATGGGCATCTCCTGGGAAGAGGGGCTGCGGCGGCGCAGCCCCTGGTTCAGGTGGATCTCGATGCACTCACTTGATCGCGACGCGCTCGATCACGTGCGAGGTGAAGTCCACCAGGTTCTCGTAGGCCTGCTTGAGGGACTGCTGGTGATGTTGACCAGATCGTCGCCGGTGCAGCCGCCTCCCGCCGACGTCCTCCACCTGCGCCTCGTCCAGCGTGTTGTCTCCTGCGTCCTTCGAATCGGGTTGCTCGCTCATGGTTCTCTCCTGGGTTGGGGTCGGGTTCACTTCAGGTCTTCGGTCGCGCTCGGCACCGGCTGCGGGAACGGCAGCACCGGGTCGGGCGGCAGGCCCGGGAACTTCGGAAAGCAGCCCCCGTCGGGCGAGTAGCCGCCCGAGACGTCGGGCGCGTCGTTCCTTTCGACTTCCTTCATCGTGATCTCCTTGCGTTGACGGTCGCGGGTGGATTCGGCGCGGCGCGCGGCGACCGGGCAGGCGCAGCGCCGCGAAACTCAATCCGCCGCCGACGGATGCTCCTCGGTCGCGAGCGCGGCGAAGGCCATCGGGTCGCGAAGCGGCTCGGCGGGCGCGCGGTAGAGGACGTCGTCGAGGGCGGCGCCGGGCGGAAGCCCGCCGGCGATCGCCAGCACTTCGTCTTCGGTCAGCACTTTCATGGGTTTCTCCGGGGATTTCCGGCGCGCGGAAGGCGCGGCGGGACTTGGAGCCCATGCTAGGAACGCGGGGGCGCCCGCGCCCGCGTAAATCGGGGAAACTTGCGGCGCGATTTTCCGGCCGTCAGGCCGCCGGCGTCCGCCCGTGCGCGGCGAAGAACCGCCGCGCCGACCTCACGAACCACGCGATGTGCCTCACGCCCTTCGACGCGGCCTTCCCGCCGTGGTGCACGATCCGCACCAGCGGGCAGTAGGCGACGGTGGTCAGCTTCGACAGGCGCAGCGTGAGGTCGAAGTCCTCGAAGTAGAGGAAGTACGCCGGATCGAAGCCCTTCACCGCATCGAGCAGCGCGCGGCGGCAGAAGAGGAAGCACCCGCTCGCGATCGTGACCGGCGCCTGTTCCCGCTCCCAGTCCACGTGCCGCAGCTCGTAGGCGTCCAGCGACTCGCGGAAGAGGCCGTGCAGGATGCGCGGTACGAAGCCCCGCACGAAGAGCACGCCCGGCGCGGGCCAGCCCTTCACCAGGTACTCGCGCTCGCCGTCGGCGCCGCGCACGGAGGGAGTGAGCGCGCCGACGTGCGGGATGGGATTCGAGGTAGCGCAGCGCCGCATCCAGCGCCTCGCGCGCCATCTCGACGTCCGGGTTCAGCACGAGGTGGAAGTCGCAGCCGGAGCGGGCGATGCCGAGGTTGTGCCCCTGGCCGAAGCCCACGTTGCCGTGGCCCGTGATCACTTCCAGCCCCACGTCCCGGACGCGGGCGAGCGCGGCCTGCGCGAGCTGCGAGAGCATCGCGGCCTGCCCGTCGGGGCCGTTGTCCACGACGAGGAGCCTGGCCGCGGCGAGCGTCCCCTGCTCCCTGGCGAAGGCGATGGCGTCGGCGGCGCTCGCGAGCGTGCGCGCGAGCAGGCGCTCGTCCGGCGCGTAGGTGACGATGGAGATCGAGAGCGAGGCGCCCGCCATGGCTCGCATTATGCGCGGGCCACGGCCGGCCTCAGAAGTCCTGGCGCCTCATGACCTCGGTGCCCTGGACGCCGTCCACCACCCAGACGAAGGTCACGTTGTTGGCATCCGTGAAGTTGAGGGTGAGCGTCCCGACCTCGAAGGCCGTGACCTTGCTCGGGTCGAAGGGCAGCTTGCTGTAGGCGGGGCCGCTCGTGCGGTAGAGCTTGCCGACGAAGGTGCGGCCCGTGGTCCATTGCCCGCCCGACATCACCAGCCACAGGGGCCCGGTGTCCGCGGCGTAGGTGTACCAGATGGCGAACACCTGCCCGCTGGGGTGCTGCGTCATGTTGATGCCGCGGCCGTCCTCCAGCGGGTTCCACCACAGGTCGGAGACGTCGAATTCCGCGAGGGTGGTCGCCTGCAGCCACGCCCGGATGGAGGTGAAGGCGACGTCGAACCGGGTGAACCAGTCGTTGCCGACGTAGTAGCCGTCGGGGAGCTTCGAGGTGCACTGGAAGATGTTGCCGGTGCTCAGGGATCCGCGCAGCACGTACTGGCCGCCCGATGCCGTGAAGAGCCCGCCGCCGCTGGAGCCGAATTCCGTGATGCCCTGGTTGTAGGCGGTTTGCCAGTAGCCGGACGCGGCGGACCTCGGGGCGCCCAGCAGGTCGTGCCCGCTCAGCACGCCCCCGGTGTACTTCTTCAGGTCGCCGTAGGGGATGGTGCAGCACGATGATGGGCGTGTTGGTCACGGTGAACGGGTTCGCGTCCCAGCCGGCGAGGTACGCCCCGTCGGGCGCCCAGTCGTTGAGCCTGAGGAACATCACGTCCGTGGCGAGGTCGCCGTAGAGGTAGGTCGTGCCCCCGAACTTCTGCACGTAGTTCGGCACCGCGAGGCTGTTGCAGGCCACGGCGTCGAAGAAGAAGAACGTGTTGATCGTGCTCGCGATCTGCTGGTTCTGCGTCACCGTGTTGTAGGGCGGCGCTGTCGGCCTCCATGCAGTGGTTCGCGGTGTAGAGGTACGGGATCTGCGTGCCCGGCGTGGTGTCGTTGAGGATCGTGCCGCTGCACAGGGCGGATCCGCCGCCCGGGCGCGTGACGAGCAGCTGCACCGTGGCGTTCGCCGCGTCCAGGAAGGCCTGCGTCGGGCTCGATGATGCACGCGATGTCGATGTTGCAGGGCTCGGAGCTGCCGATGTCGGCGGTCCGCTTGCGGAAGCGGTCCTTCGGGCTGGCGACGAGGTGCGAGACCGACACCACCTCCACCGCCGGCGCCGGGAGCGAAGCCGGCGAGACGAGCTCGATCACCTGGGCATCGCCCTCGGTGAGCGGGGTCCAGTGGATTTCCGTCTTGCCCAGCGGCCCGCCCAGGCGCAGGGGGCCGAGGGCCTTCGTCTCGTCGGCGTTCCCGGCCACGCGCAGCTCCCAGGGCTGCCGCGTCGAGCCGATGCGGATGCCCACGCGCAGGGCCTGCGCGCCGGGCGATTGCACGCGCAGCTTGGCGATGCGCGAGGCGCCCACCACCTGCCAGGCGAGGGCCTTGGCCGCGGGCTCCTCGGCGAGCTCGGCGACGTCGCGGCCGAAACCGATGTCCACGCGCTTGGTGAAGGTGCCGCGCGGCTGGAGCGAGCGCAGCTCCCGCGCGCTGGGCTGGACGAGCCGGAGCGCGTGCGCGGGCATCTCCTCCTCCGTCGTGAGGAGGTAGGGCGAGGCGAGCGCCTTCATCTCCTTCGAGAAGACCCTTTCGCCCATGACGACCGGAAGGTCCTGGGCCCACGCGGGCAGCGCGAGGACCGCGAAGCCGATGGCGAGGAGGCGGGAGAGGCGGGAAATGGCGGCGACGATGCGCGTCATGGCGGTTCCGGGTGGGGATTGCCCTGCAATTCTAGCAGCGTGCGCTGCTTCAGGCCGCGGGCTGCGGGAGGAAGGGCGCGGCGGCCGAGAGGACGGCCTGGATGCCGATCTCGTGCATGCACCGCGGGGCCGGGCATTCGGCGATCCCGCGCGAGCAGCGCCGGACCCAGGCCACGTGGCGCTTGAAGAGCACGTCCTGGTCGCGGCAGGGGAAGGGATCGATCGCGACGCTGGCCCCGGGGCAGCCGCCCCAGAACCGCCCGCGGCCGCCCAGCACGGGACCGCTGGGCCCGTAGAGGACGACGGTCGGCGCGAAGGCCGCGCGGCCGATGTGGGCGACGCTCGTGTCCCCGGTGACCACGAGCGAGGCGTTGGCGACCAGGTCCCAGAGCTGCGGGAGGTCCAGCCGGCCGGCGAAGCTCGGCCACCGGCCGCCGTCGGGAATCGCCGCGACGAGCGGCTCCTCGCCCGGCCCCGCGCTCCAGCACGCGCGCAAGCCGCTCGCCTCGAGGGCGGCGGCGAGCTCGGACCAGCGCCCGGGAAGCCAGGTCTTGTGCACGGTGCTCGCGCCCACGTGCAGCACGGCATAGGGCTTCCGCGGCCGGTCGTAGGCCTGGAACGGGGGAGCGGGCCACTGCCCTCGCGAATAGGGGGCGGCCGGCTCCCCGGGGACGAGCGTGGCCACGAGGTCGGACCACGCCATCGGCTCGGCGGGCATGTCGACGAATTCGGTCACGGGCCAGCTCTTGTAGGCGGAGCGCTCGCCGGAGAAGGCCACCACCCGCCGCGCGCCGATGGCGCGGGCGAGCCAGGCGAAGCGGGTGTCGCCGTTGACGAGCGCGAGGTCGAAGGGCCCCAGCGCCCACAGGGCCGCGAGGCTCGCGGGGTCGCGCGCGCTCCAGCCCACCGGCGCGGCGCCGAAGGGCCTCCCCGCGAACAGGGGCACGAACGCGCGCGGCATGACGTGCACGATCTCGGCCCCGGGGTGGCGGGCGCGAAGCTTCGCGATGCAGGCCGCGAGGAGGATGGTGTCGCCCAGCAGCGAGTGGTGCGGCAGGAGGATGCGCCGCGGGGGATCGGCCGCCGGCCCCCCTCCCCGGGCCATGTTCGCCAGCGCGCGCGCGTAGATCGCGAGCCAGGTGCGCGAGCGCGAGGACATGGCGGCGCCTACTTCACCACCCGCAGGCGGAAGAAGAGGCTGTTGGCCGGGAAGACGAACGCGAAGTGCTTCTCGTAGCGGCGCGGCGAGAGCGCGAAGAGCATCCGCGCGATCGCGGAGAAGGGGAAGGACTTCCCGAAGTCGATTCGGCGCTCCACCATCTCGAAGCGCCGGTCGGTGTAGAAGTTCGAGTGCCGGGTGTCGCTGGTGAAGTAGTCGAGCGACTCGTAGGAGAGGTGGCGCACGTGCGTGGGGTCCTGGTACGAGTAGACGCTCGAGAAGTGCGGCGTGGTGATGAAGACCTCGGCGCCGGGCCTGCCCGCGCGGTGGATCTCCTCCATGAGCTTCACCACGTCGGGCACGTGCTCGATCACGTTGCGGCAGAAGATGGCGTCGTAGGCGCCCGTCGCGACGGGATAGGGGAAGACCCCCAGGTCGTGGCGGATGTCGGCCTCGCTCGCCACCGCGATGTCGATGCCGGTGGAGCCCGGGATCTTGTCCCGGCCGCACCCCACGTCGAGGCACTTGCGCGCTCTTGCGTACTCCGCCATTTCCGCCGTGTTCATCGCGTGTTCCCCTTTTCGTCGGCGAGTCAGCGGCGCGTGGAGCGCGCGACCGCCGTGAAGACGTCGATCATCCGCTCCACCATGCGCTCCTCGCCGAAGCGCTGCAGCGCCGCCGCGCGCGCGTTCGTGCCGAGCCGCCCGCGCAGCGCCGGGTCCGCGAGCAGCGCCTCGATCGCGCTGGCGAGGGCCGGCGCGTCCTCGGGCGGGACGAGCCTCCCCGTGTCGCCGTCCTGGACGATCTCGCCGATGCTGCCCACGGGCGTGGAGATCACGGGCAGGCCGCAGGCCATCGCCTGCATGAGCGCCTGCGGCACGCCCTCGTTCGCGTAGGACGGCAGGCAGAAGAGGTCCAGGGCCTGCAGCCACGGCGCCACGTCGTCCTGGTTGCCGGCGAAGCGCACGCGCGCGGCGATGCCGAGCTGGCCGGCCAGCGCCTCCAGCGCCTCGCGCTGCGGCCCGTCGCCCACCACGAGGAGGCGGGCGCCGCGGTCGGCGAGCCCCGCGAAGGCCTCGAGCAGGTAGCGGTGGCCCTTCCAGCTGCGCAGCGTGGCCACGATGCCGATCAGCGCGCCCTCGGGGGCGAGGCCGAGGGCGGCGCGGGCCATCGCCGCGCTCCCCGGGCCGGAAGCGCTCGAGGTCGATGCCGGTCGGGATGGAGACGACGTGGCCGGGATCGGCGCCCGTCTCCTCGATCACCTGCAGGCGCAGGCGCTCGCCCGTGGTCACGATGCGCCGGGTGGCCTCGCGGTAGAGCCAGCGCGTGAGGAAGTTGCGCGGCACGGGCGCGGAGATGTGACGGGTGCGCACGAGCGGCAGCGGGTGGCGGATCACGCACGCGGCCGTGGCCGTGAGCCAGCTGTCGGTCGAGCTGTGGGTGTTGACGACGTCGAAGGAGCGGGCCTTGAGGAGCTTCACCATCCCGAGCAGGCCGCCGATCGACTTGCGCGCGATGGGGACGGCGAGCGCCTCCAGCCCGTAGCCGGGCGCGGCCTGGAAGATGCGCGACTCCCCGGGCGCGGCGAGCGTCACCTCGTGGCCGCGGCGCGCCACGCCGCGCGCCTCGGTGAGCACGCGGATCTCCTGCCCGCCCCAGCCGAGCGACGACTCCGTGTGCAGGATGCGAAGGCGCTCCGCCGCCACCGCGCTAGGCCCCGGCGAACTGCAGGCGGTGCAGCCCCGCGTACACGCCGCCCGCGGCGAGGAGCTCGGCGTGGGCGCCGATCTCGACGATGCGCCCGTGCGCGAGGACGACGATGCGGTCGGCGCTCTCGACGGTGGAGAGCCGGTGCGCGATCACGATGGTGGTGCGGCCGCGCATGAGCGTCTCGAGGGCGGCCTGCACCGCGCGCTCGCTCTCGGTGTCGAGGGCGGAGGTGGCCTCGTCGAGGAGCAGGATCGGCGCGTCCTTGAGGATGGCGCGCGCGATGGCGATGCGCTGGCGCTGGCCGCCGGAGAGCTTGGCGCCGTTCTCGCCGATCTGCGTGGCGAGCCCCTCCGGGAGGCTCGCGATGAACTCCATGGCGTGCGCGGCCTCGGCGGCGCGCAGGATGTCCGCCTCGGTGGCGTGCTCGCGGTGGCCGTAGGCGATGTTGGCGGCCACGGTGTCGTTGAAGAGCACCACGTTCTGCGACACGAGGGCGATCTGCCGCCGCAGGCTCTCGAGCGTGAGCTCCTCGAGCGGGTGGCCGTCGAGCGTGATGCGGCCGGCCGTGGGATGGTAGAAGCGCGGCAGCAGGTGGATGAGGCTGGACTTGCCGCTGCCCGAGGCGCCCACGAGGGCCACCGTCTCGCCCGGGGCGGATGTCGAGCGTGACGCCGTCGAGCGCCGGCGGCGCGTCGGGGCGGTAGGCGAGGGTGACGCCCTCGAAGCGCACCGCGCCCTGCGCGCGCTCCAGGACCACGGTGCCGCGGTCTTCCTCGGGCTTCTCGTCGACGAGGCCGAAGACGCTCTCGCAGGCGGCGAGCCCGCGCTGCAGGTGCTCGTTCACGCCCGGTGAGGCGCTTGAGCGGCTGCAGCAGCATGCCCGTGGCCGCGATGAACTCGACGAAGCGGCCCACGTCCGTCTGGCCCGTGAAGGCCTGCTCCGCGGCGAAGTAGATGATCGCGGCCACCGCGCACGCGACCAGGAACTGCGTCACCGGCACCGTGGCGGCGGCCGCGGCCGCCTGCTTCATGTTGTAGCGGCGGATGAGCTGCGCGGCCTTCGCGAAGCGCCCGCTCTCGTACTCCTGGCCGCCGAAGACGCGCACCACGCGCTGGTTGGTGATCGACTCGTCGAGCACCTCGGCGATGCCGCCGATGGCCTTCTGGCTGGCGCGGCTCGTGTCGCGCAGGCGCCCGCTGAAGTAGCGCACCGCGAGGGCGAGCGGCGGGATCACGACGAAGGTGATGAGCGTGAGCTGCCAGTTGGACCACAGCAGGATGGCGAGGAGCGCGGCGATCGTGACCGTGTCGCGCACCAGCGTGGCGAGCACGCTCGTGGAGGCCGAGGCGATCTGCGCGACGTCGTGCGTGAAGCGCGCCACGAGCCGCGCCGTGGGCACCTCGTCGAAGTAGGCGGGCGGCAGGCGCAGCACGTTGGCGAACATCGCCGCGCGCAGGTCCAGGATGACCTTGTTGTTCACCCACTGGTTGAGGTAGCCGGAGGCGAAGCTCGCCAGCCCGCTCACCAGGAAGACGGCCACCACCCCCAGCGGGATGAGGAGCGCGAGCTCGCGGTTGCGGTTCACGAAGAGCTCGTTCACCAGCGGCCCGGTGAGCTTCACGAGGGCCGCGTCCGCGAGCCCGCCCACGATCATCGCGGCGATCGCCGCGAAGAGGGCGGCCCGGTAGGGCCACACGTGCTTGAGGAGCCGCGCGTAGAGGGCGCGGCCGTCGGGCTGCGGGTCGGTCATCCCGGCATTATCCCAGTTTGCCGGCGAGGAGCCTCTCGTACAGGGCGAGGTATTCCCGGCCCATGGCCTCGGGGGTGAGCGCGGCGACGGCCTCGCGCGCCGCTTCGCCCATGCGCCGCGCCGTGGGCGGGTCCAGCCGGTCGAGGCACTCGGCGAGCCCGCCGATGTCGAGCGCGTCGCGCACGAAGCCGCTTTCGCCCTCGCGCACGACCTCCGCGGCGCCGCACTTCGTGCTCGTCACCACCGGCAGCCCCGCGGCCATCGCCTCCAGCGCGGCGTTGGGAAACGGGTCGTAGAGCGTCGGCAGCACGAAGGCGTCGGCGGCGGCGAGGAAGGGGCGCACGTCCGAGACGGCGCCCACGAAGCGCACGCGCCCGGCCACGCCCAGGCGCACGCTGAGGCGGCCGTAGCGCCCGCGCGCTTGTCCTTGCCGGCGACGATCGCCCAGGCGCTCTCGCGCCGCCGCGCGAGGGCGTGCAGGAAGGGCGCCACGCCCTTCCTCTCGAAGCCCGAGCCCACGAAGGCGAAGACGGTCGCGTCGCGGCGGAATGCCCAGCTGCTGGCGCACCGCCGCGCCGAATTCCTCGCGCAGCCCCGGATGGAAGGCCGCGGCCGTCGACGGCGTTGCGGATGAGGACGAGCTTGCCGTCGGGCGTCGCGAAGCGGCTCGCGGATCTCGCCGCGCACCATCTCGGAGTTGCAGATGACGGCCTTCAGCCGCGGCGAGCCGAAGAGCTCGCGCTCGGCGGCGAGGAGGTAGCGGTGGTGCGGCGACAGGGAGGTGGCGAGCCAGGCGAGCGGCGACTGGACGCGGCTGCGCTGCGCGAGCCACTCGGCGTGCACGCCGTCGCCGGCGCGGTAGACGTCGCAGCAGGCGATGCGCTCGTGCGACTGCACGAGGTCGAAGCGGCGCCGGGCGAGCTCGGCGCAGACGGCGCGCGCGAAGCCCCGGTCGCGCCAGAGGCTGCCCACGTAGAACGGGTCGAGGATGATCGCCGTGCCGTCGTTGTCCGGCCAGCGGCGCGTCACGAGGGTGAGGGAGGCGCCCTGGGCCGAGAGCGCCGCGATGGCCGACTGCACGAAGCGCTCGGCGCCGCCGAAGGCGTCGAAGCGGCTTCGCACCAGGGCCACGCGGGGGCCGCCGGCGCCTCGGCCCCGGGTGGTCGGGCTCACGGCTGCGCGAGGAGTTCGTTGATCGCGGAGTGCACGCGGTCCACCGGCAGCCCGGTGAGGCACTCGCTCACCTTGCTGCCGCCGCAGCCGTCGTTGCCGCACGGCCGGCACGAGTGCCCGCTTTCCACCACGCGGTGCGCGACCCGCCACGGGCCCCACTGGCGCTCGCCGCTGGGCCCGAAGAGCGCCACCACGGGCGTGCCCATCGCCGCGGCGATGTGCATGGGCGCGGAGTCGACGCCGAAGAAGAGGCGGGCGCGGGCCGAGAGCGCGGCCATCTCGCGCAGCGAGAGCTGCCCCGAGAGGTCGACGACGGGCGCGTGCGCGCGCTCGAGGATGCGCTTCACGATGGCCTGCTCGCGCGCGTTGGGCGCCCCGGTGAGGACGAGGCGGTGCCCGTCCCTCGCCAGGCGCTGCAGGAGCTCGGCGTTCCCCTCGTCGGTCCAGGCCTTGAAGAGCCAGCGCGAGGTCGGGTGGACGTGCAGGAACCCCCTGGCGGCCAGGCCGTGCTGCGCGAGGAGGGCGTCCACCTTCGCCTCGGCCTCGGGGCCGGGCACCATGACCAGGCGCTTCTCCTCCTCCTGCGGGTAGAGCCCGAGCCGCCGGAGCGCGTCGAGGTTCGCCTCGACGGTGTGCCTCGGGGTGGCCCTGGGCAGCGCGTAGCGGTGGGAGAAGCAGGCCTTCCACATCCAGCCGGCGCGCGCCGGGGCGATCGACCAGCGCGGGCGCAGCAGCTGCGCGAGCCAGGCGCCGCGCCAGTGCTCGGTGAGGTGCACGATGAGCTGGTAGCGCCGCTCGCGAAGCCGCGAAAGCAGCGCCGCCTCGTGCCGCGCCTGCGCGAGCAGTCCCTGGCGCTTCCACTCCCGGTCGATCGTGTGGATCCGCGCGACGTCCGGGTGCCCCGCGAGCATGTCGCGCGTGTCCGCGTACACCAGGGCGTCGATCTCGGCGTGCGGCGCGCGCGCCGCCAGCACGCGGAAGACGGGCGAGGCGAGGAGCACGTCGCCGTGGTGGCGCAGCTTCACCACCAGCACGCGCCGCAGGGAGTCGACGCCGATCGGGTCGGGGACCATGGCCGCCAGATTAGCAAACGGCCGCCGCGAGGGGGAGGGCGGGGCGCTCAGCGGGTCTCGAATCGCAGGTTGAGGAGCACCGCGCGCCGCGGGGCGTCGTAGCCGATCGCGTGCTCGTAGCGGTGGTCGAAGAGGTTCGAGGCGACCACCTCCATGCTCCAGCTCTTGTCGATGGCGTAGCGGACCGTGGCGTCGGCGATCGCGTAGCCCGGCAGCCGGGTGGCGGGCGACTCGTCGGCCGAGTCGTAGCGCTCGCTCGAGGCGGTGACCCCGCCCGACACGGTCCAGCGCCCCGGAGGCCCACGAGGCCTCCAGGCGGCCGAAGCGCCTGGCCCGGCCCTGCAGCATGGTAGCCCGTGTCCTCGTCGCGCGGGTCCTGCGACGGCCATGGAGCCGCGCCAGTTCGACGCCCCAGGCCCTGCCTTCCGCGGAGGCCTCGATGCCGCGGATGCGCGCGCGGCGCACGTTCTGCATCGTGGGGTACACGTAGGTGATCATGTCCTCGATGCGGTTGTCGAACGCCGTGGCGCGAAGCCGCCAGCCGCCCATCGGCTCGCTCCGCCAGCCCACCTCGCGGCCCTCGCTCTCCTCGGGGCGCAGGTCCGGGTTGGGCACGTAGAAGTCGGACGCGGGGGCGTAGAGGTCGAAGAAGGTCGGCGCGCGGAAGCCGCGGCCCTCGGTGTAGGTGAGGAGGCCCAGGCCGGGCCACTGCACGCCCAGGCTGGCCGCGCCGGTGTCGCGGGCGCCGAACTGGTCGTCGTCGTCGCGGCGGAAGGAGGCCTCGAAGCGCCAGGCCTGCCACGATTCGCTCAAGGCCGCCCACGCCGACTTCGTGTCGCGCTCGGTCTGCGAGAACGGCGTGTCGGAGACGACCTTCTGGCGCAGCATCTCGAAGCCGGCGAGGGCCGTGCCCGACAGCAGGGTGAACTCGTGCACCCAGGAGGCCTGGTCCTGCCGCGTCTCGAAGCGCGCCACCGTGCCGCCCTCGATCTCGAGCTCGTCGCGGCCCTGGCCCACGGTGAGGCGGCTCACCCACCACGGCTGGTAGTTCATCGACGGAGACGAGGTTCGCGCCGGTGAGCATCTGCACGTTGCGGTCGTTCGCGAAGCGGCCCTGGGCGTCGGGACAGCCGTCGAAGTTCGCGCGCCCGCGGCTCGCGAAGCCCGTGAACGCCAGCGTCTCGCCGGGCGCCAGGCGGCCCACGACCTTCAGGTTCGCGAAGGCGTTGTCGTACGGGTCGCGGTCCGGGTCGTGGCAGTAGGCGCGCTCGTTGGTGGCGCTCGGCGCGTCGACGGTGCGGCCGCCGGCGGCGAACGAGACCGTGGCCGCGCCCTCGATCGCGGTGAATCCGGTCGCGAGGCGGCCGTCGGAGTCGGTGCCGTAGGCGCCGCTCGCGAACAGGCGCGGGGTGGCCGAGGCGCGCGTGAAGATCTGCACCACGCCGCCGATGGCGTCCGGGCCGTAGAGGCTGGAGAGCGGGCCCTTCACCACCTCGATGCGCTCGATGAGGTCGAGGGGGATGTTCTCGATGGAGGTCGTCCCCACGGTGGCCGAGCCCACGCGCAGGCCGTCGACGAGCACGAGCGTCTGGCCGGCGTTGGCGCCGCGCAGGAACAGGCCCGCGGGCTGGCCGGCGCCGCCGGTGCCGCGGAACTCGACGAGGGCCTCGCGCTGCAGCAGCTCCGCGAGCGAAGCGGGGGCGGCGCGGTCGATCTCCTCGCGGGTGATGACCTGGACGTCGCGCAGCGCGTCGTCGGCGCGCTGCGGGGAGCGGGTGGCCGTGACCACCATCGCGTCGAGGGACTGGAAGGCGAGCGTGGGCGCCTGCTGGGCGTGGGCGCCCAAAGCCATCGCGGCGGCGATGCCGGCGAGGGGCTTGGTATTCATGGAGGAAATCCTCGGGTCCGGGCGGGCCAGCGTCCCCGCAGGCCCTGAGGTCAATATCGCCCCGCAAAAGGGGACGGTTCCAAGGAACCGTCCCCTTTTGCGGGGGCCGTTGCGCTCGGGCCGGTCTCCGGGCTCGCCAGACTTGACCTCCGCCTTCCCACGGCCCGAGGGCCGCAGTGGCTGGAAGGAGGTCCACACTGGCTTACCGTTGCGGGGGCAGCGCCGGCATTTCACCGGCTTCCCGTACACCCGAAAGCAGCCCCGATGATACTCCCGCGCCGGGAAAGGGGCCTATCGTTACATTCGAAATCACTTTCAAAATAAGCGCTTACACATTGACTGGGAAATGCTTTTCCAATAGTCTTTCCGCATGGATTCCGAGCTCTCCGCCCTCGAGGCGAAGGTCGAGCAGGCCGTCGCACAGCTCAAGCAGCTGCGCGAGGAGGGACGCGAGTTGCGCCAGCAGCTCGCGGCGCGCGCCGACGAGAACGTGCGGCTCGCCGAAAAGCTCGCGACCGCCAAGGCGCGCATCGAGGCGCTGCTCAAGCAGATCCCCGAGACCGAAGCGTGAGCGACGACGCGAAGGCCCGCGACAAGGGGCTCGCCATCCAGATCCTCGGCCGCGAGTACCGCGTGGCCTGCCCGGAAGGCGAGGAGAAGCAGCTGCAGGCTTCCGTGGAGTACCTCAACCGCCGGATGAAGGAGCTGCGCGACAACGGCAAGGTCACCGGCAACGAGCGCATCGCGACCATGGCCGCGCTCAACATCGCGCACGAGTTCCTCGCGCACAAGCCCGGGAAGGCGGCCGCGACTTCCGTTGACGGTGCCGACTATCGGCGTAGAATCGCCGCGATGCAGGAGACGCTGGATTCGGCGCTCGCCGCCGACCAGGACAAGCTCTTCTAGCGGCGCCCGTCGCCGCCCGACCGGCCTGCCGGTTTCCTGCGGTGTTCGTCCGGGCTTACATCTTCGAGCCGATAATTTTGTGAGCCTGGATGCCCGCCAAAGCGGTGCTTTTGTGCGCGTCCCATGTCGGACGTACCTACGGCACCCGGTGGGCAACCGCCTTGAACCTGTGGGTTCGAGCGTGCGGCCCGGACGAACACCGCAGGAAATCACGTCTAATCAGATTACTTTTCGGGGCTCGACTCGCGGTCGAGCCCCGAAAAGTAATCTGACTACGATCCATGATTTCCTACTGGCTCATGAAATCGGAGCCGGACGAGTTCTCGATCGACGACCTCGTTCGCGCCCCGGGCAAGACCACGCCCTGGTTCGGCGTGCGGAACTACCAGGCCCGCAACTACATGCGCGACGCGATGCGGGCCGGCGACGGCGTGCTCTTCTACCACTCGAGCTGCGAGGTGCCCGGCATCGCGGGGCTCGCGCAGGTCTCGAGCGCCCCGCATCCGGACGAGACGCAGTTCGACCCGAAGAGCCCGTACTTCGACCCGAAGAGCCACGCGCGAGAACCCGCGCTGGATGCTGGTCGACGTGAAGCTCGTGAGGAAGACGCGGCTCCTGCCGCTCGAGGAGATCCGCGCCCAGCCGCAGCTCGCCGACATGGTGATCCTGCGCCGCGGCAACCGCCTTTCGGTGACGCCGGTCACGGCGGCCGAGTGGAAGTGCATCGGAAAGCTCCTCGCCCGCGATGCCCGGTGACGCGCTCACCTGGCTGACGTACGCCGGCCTGGGCGTCTTCGTCGGGTTCCTCTCGGGGCTGCTCGGCATCGGCGGCGGCGCGGTGATCGTGCCCACGCTGGGGCTCGTCTTCGTCGCCTTCGGATTCGCGCCCGGCCTCGTGATGCACCTCGCGCTGGGCACCTCGCTCGCGGCGATCGTCGTGGCCACCGCCTCCGGGGCCCGGGAGCACCACGCGCACGGCGCGGTGCGCATGGACGTCGTGCGCGGCGTGGCGCCGGGCGTGATCACGGCGGGGCTCGCCGCGGGCGCCGTCGCGCGGGTGGCGCCGGTCGCCTTCCTCAAGTACTTCTTCCTCGCCTTCATGCTCTACGTGACGGCGCACATCCTCTTCGGCCGCCCGCCCGCCAGGAGCCGGCCCATGCCCGGCCGCGCCGGGCCTCTTCGGCGTGGGCGCGCTCATCGGCGGCTTCTCCGGGCTCGCGGGCGTGGGCGGGGCCATGATCTCGGTGCCGTTCATGACCATGTGGGGCGTGCCCTTCCGGTCGGCCATCGGCACCTCCGCCGCGATCGGCTTCGTCGTGGCGGTCTCCGGCACGGCGGGCTACGTGGCGGCCGGGCTCACGGTGCCGGAGCTCCCCGCCTGGACCCTGGGCTACGTGTACCTTCCCGCGCTCCTGGGCATCTCGGTCACGAGCGCCCTCATGGCGCCCGTGGGGCGCGCGGCTCGCCCACCGGCTGCCCGTGGCGACCCTGAAGAAGGCGTTCGCCGTCTTCCTGCTGGCGCTCGCGGTGAAGCTGATCACCGCCCTTTAGGCGAAACGCCCGGCCCGGCGTAAGATTTGCGCCGTCGACACCACGATCCTCCCTCCCACTTGAAGATCCTCATCCTCGGCGCCGGCCAGGTCGGCGCCAGCGTGGCCGAGAGCCTGGTCTCGGAGAAGAACGACGTCACCGTCGTCGACACGAGCGCGGAGCGCCTGAAGGACCTGCAGAACCAGTTCGACCTGAGGACGGTGGTGGGCAACGCCGCCCAGCCCGAGGTCCTGGCCGAGGCGGGCGCGGCCGACACCGACATGCTCTTCGCGGTCACCGCGAGCGACGAGACGAACCTCGTGGCGACGAAGGTGGCGCACGCGGTGTTCAACATCCCCACCCGGATCGCGCGCATCCGCTCGACCTGGTTCGAGCGCCATCCGGAGCTCCTCAAGGGAGAGGGCTTCTCGGTGGACCACGCCATCTGCCCCGAGCAGATCGTCACCGAGTACATCCAGAAGCTCATCGAGTTCCCCGAGGCGCTGCAGGTCGCGGAGTTCGCCGGCGGCAAGATCGACCTGGTGGCGGTGCGCGCCGTCGAGGGCGGGCCCATCGTGCGCCATCCGCTGCGCGACCTCGAGAAGATGCTGCCCACCATCGACGTGAAGGTGGCCGCGATCTACCGCCACGAAAGGCCGCTCGAGCTCACGCCGGAGACCGTGGTGCAGGCGGGCGACGAGGTCTTCTTCGTCGCCGCCTCCGAGCACATCCGCGCACGTCATGGCGCACATGCGCCAGATGGACCGGCCCGTGGCGCGCGTCATCATCGCCGGCGGCGGCAACATCGGCCTGCGGCTCGCGCGCGCGCTCGATGGCCGCATGAACGTGAAGGTGATCGAGTCCTCCAAGCGCCGCTGCGAGTACCTCGCCGGGCAGCTCTCCGACGCGCTGGTGCTCAACGGGGACGTGACCAACGAGGACCTGCTGGGCGACGAGAGCGTGGACGAGACCGACCTCTTCATCTCGGTCACCAACGACGACGAGGCGAACATCATGTCGGCGCTGCTCGCCAAGCGCATGGGCGCGCGCCGCGTGATCGCCCTCATCAACCGCCGCGCCTACGGCGACCTCATGCAGGGCGGGCAGATCGACATCGCGATCTCGCCGGCGCAGGCCACCCTCGGCAGCCTCCTGGAGCACGTGCGCCGCGGGGACGTCGTCGCGGTGCACAGCCTGCGGCGCGGGCGCGCCGAGGCGCTGGAGCTCATCGCGCACGGCGACCGCAAGACCTCGCGCGTGGTGGGCAGGCGCATCCGCGAGATCGACCTGCCGCCGGGCGCCACCATCGTGGGGATCATCCGCGGCGACAAGGTCATCGTGGCCGAGGACGACGCCCACGTGGTCGAGCCCGACGACCACGTCATCGTCTTCCTCACCCAGAAGCGCATGATCCCGAAGATCGAGAAGCTCTTCGAGGTCTCGGTGGGGTTCTTCTAGGCGATGGCGATCCCCCTGCCGCCGCTTCGCCAGCCGCCGCCGCCGGCCCCCCGCCCCCTGGACGCGGTGCTTCGCTTCTTCCCGGTGCTGCACGTGCTCTCGGGGGCGGTGCTGCTCTTCTCGCCGGCCTTCTTCGTGCCCATCGCGTTCTCCCTCGCGCTGGCCGACGGCGCGCACGCGGCGTTCGAGACCGGGTTCCTCGTCACCTTCGTGGCCGGGCTCTTCACCTTCTTCGCCACGCGCGGCCGGCACCGGCGGGAGCTGCAGCCGCGCGACGGCTTCCTGCTGGTCACGCTCGTGTGGACGGTGGTGCCCGCCTTCGCCACCATCCCGCTCCTCTTCGCGATCCCGGGAATGTCCTTCACGGACGCCTATTTCGAGGCCGTCTCGGGCATGACGACCTCCGGGGCCACGGTCCTCACCGGCCTGGACGCGCTGGAGCCCTCGCTCAACATCTGGCGCACGCTCATGGTCTGGATCGGCGGCATGGGGATCATCGTCCTGGCGGTGGCCATCCTGCCGCTCCTGGGCGTGGGCGGCAGCCAGCTCTTCAAGGCGGAGAGCCCGGGCTGCATGAAGGACACCAAGCTCACGCCGCGCATCGGCGACACCGCCAAGGGGCTCTGGGCGGTGTACGCGGCCGTGACCGCCGCCTGCATCGGCTCGCTGCGCCTGGCGGGCATGAGCGTGGGTGGACGCGATCATCCACGGCTTCTCGACCATGGGCCTGGGCGGCTTCTCCTCGCACGACGCGAGCTTCGCCTACTTCGACTCGCCGGCCATCGAGGCCGTGACGGTCGCCTTCATGCTGGCCGCGAGCCTCAATTTCGCGACGCATTTCGTCGCCGTGCGCCGCCGCTCCCTCGCCCCGTACGCTCGCCGACGTGGAGGCGAGGCGCGTGCTCCTGTGGATGGTGGGATCGTCCCTGGGCATCGCGGCCTTCCTGCGTGGCCCAGGGGACCTACCCCGACTTCGCCACGGCCCTGCGCCACGCCGTCGTTCAACGTCGTGTCCATCGCCTCGACGACGGGGTTCGCCTCCGTCGACTTCTCGCAGTGGCCCTGGTTCGCCCCCATCTGGATGATCTTCCTGTCGTGCTTCGCGACGAGCTCGGGCTCGACGGGGGGCGGGATCAAGATGGTGCGGGCCGTCGTGCTCTTCAAGCAGGCGATCCGGGAGATGACCCGCATCATCCACCCGCGCGCGGTGGTGCCCGTGAAGTACGGCGACCAGGTCATCGAGAACAACGTCATCTTCGCCGTCCTCGCCTTCATGCTGATGTACGGCACGACGATCATCGCGATGACGATGCTCCTGCTCGCGACCGGCCTGGACCCGATCACCGCGATCACGGCGGTCGTCGCCTGCATGAACAACATGGGGCCGGGCCTGGGGCTCGTGGGGCCCGCCGGCAACTACGCCGTGCTCTCGGACTTCCAGACCTGGGTGTGCACCCTCGCGATGCTGCTCGGGCGCCTCGAGCTCTTCACGATGCTGGTGCTGTTCACCCCGGCGTACTGGCGGAAGTAGGCCGGAGGGCCCCCAGCACCGCGCCGGCGAGCGCCCAGGCGAGCATCGCGCTGTGGCGCACGAGGAAGTCGTCCGTCGTGTTGCGGATCGCGAAGCCGGCCAGCAGGACGATCCCCAGCGTGGCGGCGAAGCGGCGCGGCTGCCCCGCCGCGAGCCCCGCGGCCATCTCGCGCGCGAGCGCGAAGACCATCCACGCGAAGAGCGCGAGGCCCGCCACGCCGCCCTGCAGGAGCACGTTGAGCGCCGTGTTGTGGGCGTGCGTGTGCTTCGGGTTGTCGACGCCGGGGGTCACGCCCATGCGGAACTGCAGGTCGAGGATGCCGCGGCCGTAGCCGAAGCCGACCCACGGCGCCTCGCCGTGGCGCCGGGCCGCGTAATCCCAGAGCGCGGGCCGCGGGTCGCGCGAAATCTGCGCCTCGGCGGCGTAGGGCGTGCCTTCCAGGCGCTCGGTGCGCTGCTGCAGGGACCAGGCGAAGAGCGCCGCGAAGACGGCGAGGGCCGCGGCGGCGAGGGCGAGGGCGCTGCGGCTGCGCGGGCCGCGCAGCTGGTCGCGCGAGAGGGCCAGCGCGAGGAGCGGTCATGGCCGCCAGCGCGATCCAGCGATGCGGTTGTCGTTCCAGGCGGTCACGACGAGGGTGAGGGCCGTCGCGGCCGCGAGCCCGGCGCGCAGCCCGCGCGGCCGGAGCCGGCCCGCACGAAGGCCCAGGCGAGCGAGCGGCAGGGCCAGCACGACGTGCGTGGCGTAGAAGCCGGTGTCGCCGTGCCAGCGCTCCGGATCCCACCACCCGGTCGTGGCCACCTGCGCCACGGCGGCCAGTCCCAGCGCGGCGAGCCCCGCCGAGAGGCTCCACGCCCAGCGGTCGATGGCGCGCGCATCGGGCGTGGCGGCGAAGAAGGCGAGGAAGGCGACGAAGGGATAGAGGAGCCCCGGGCGCAGCTCGGAGAGCGAGTAGGCGGGATTCACGCTCCAGGCGACGGAGGCCGCGCTCCACGCGCCGTAGGCGAGCATCGGCGCCAGCACGCGCCAGGGGGGAAGCCGCGGCCTCGCGGCCCGGCCGCGTCGCGGCGGCGTACAGCAGGCAGGCGGCGGCAAGGCCCAGGAGCGAGTTGCGCAGCGCGAGCGTCGAGGAGAAGGGCAGGACGAACAGGAACGCCGCGAGCAGCGCGCCGGCGGCCTTCAGGGGAGCGGGCTGCGCGCCGTGCCGTTCGGGGCCATGGGCGGCCGGCGCCTAGACGCCGCACCAGCGGCGCATGAGCGTGGCGAACACGTCCACGGACTGCTCGATGCGCGCCATCGAGCACCATTCGTCCGTCTGGTGCGCGAGCTTGGGCTCGCCGGGGCCCAGGATCACCGCGGGCGGGCCGCCGTAGCCGGGCTTGAGCCACGCGCCGTCGGTGGAGAAGGTGATCGTCTTCGGCGTCGGGCGCCCGTCCAGGAGCGGGGTGCACACCTCGAACACCTCCTGCACCCATTCGGCCTCGGGCTCGGTGTAGAGCGGCGGCGTGTCCACGATGGGCCTCACCTTCGCCCCGCGCGGGCCCAGGAGCGTCTCGCAGCGAGTGGCACAGGTGGCCGTGGTCGATCCCCGGCACGGTGCGCATGTCGACGGTGATCGTCGCGGAATCGGGCACGGAGTTGGTGTTGAGGCCGCCGCGGATGGTGCCCACGTTGAGGGTGGGGCTGCCCATCACCGGGTGCGACTCCACGGGAAAGCGGAAGTGCTCGAGGTCGCCGATCACGCGCGCCATCTTGTTGATGGCGTTGTCGCCCACCTCGGGCATCGAGCCGTGCGCGGTGACGCCCGTCGTCTCGATCTCGAACCAGACCAGGCCCTTGTGGCCCACGTAGGGGTAGTTGGCGGTGGGCTCGGCCACGACGATGGCGCCGGCGCGGTCCAGCAGCTTCGAGTCGGCGAGGAACCGCGCCCCCTCGCAGCCGATCTCCTCGCTCGCGGTGATGACGAGGACGACGCCCGGGCTCCTCGCGAGCCGCGGCGCCAGCTCGACCGCCGCCGCCACGAAGGCCGCGATGCCGCTCTTCATGTCGGTGGAGCCGCGGCCGTAGAGCCGGTCGCCGTCGGTCTCGCCCGCGAAGGCGTCCTTCGTCCAGCCTTGGCGCCCAGCGGCACGGTGTCGATGTGGCCGGTGAAGCAGATCGGGGGCCTGTGCGGGTCGCCGCCGATCTCCGCGATGAGGCTCGTGCGGCCTCGCGCGAACTCGTGGTAGGCCGTGCGGAAGCCCGCGGCCTCGAGGATCGCGCCCAGGTGGCGGGCGCAGGCGCGCTCCATGCCCGGCGGGTTGATCGTGTTGAAGGCGAGCAGCTCCCGGGTGAGCGCCCGGGGATCGATGCGGGTCTTCATCCGGGCTTCCCGCGCGCCTCAGGCGCCCCTGAGCCGGCGGCGGCGGGCCCGGACCCAGTGGTTGAGCGTCTCCACGGCCACCGAGAAGGCGAGCGCGAAGTAGATGTAGCCCTTGGGCACGTGCAGCCCCAGGCCGTCGGCGATGAGGATGACCCCGATGAGCAGCAGGAAGGCGAGCGCCAGCATCTTCACCGTCGGGTGCGCCTGGACGAAGTTCGCGAGCGGGTTGGAGGCGATGATCATGATGATCATGGCGAACACCACGGCGGCCACCATCACCCAGAGCTGGTCGGCCATGCCGACCGCGGTGATCACGGAGTCCAGCGAGAAGATGATGTCGATCACGGCGATCTGCAGCACCACGCCCTGGAAGGTGACGCCGGCGGCGCCGTGCGGGCTGTCCGGCTCGTCCTCTTCCTTCTCGACCATCTCGTGGATCTCGACGGTGGCCTTGTAGAGGAGGAAGAGGCCCCCGGCGATGAGGATGATGTCGCGCCAGGAGAAGCCCTTGCCGGCCACGGAGAAGAGCGGCTGCGGTGAGCCCCACGATCCAGGCGAGGGTGGCGAGGAGCATGAGCCGCGTGATGAGCGCGAGCGCGAGGCCCACCTTGCGGCCCAGGGCGCGCTGGTGCTCGGGCAGCCGGCCCGTGAGGATCGCGATGAAGACGAGGTTGTCGATCCCGAGCACGATCTCCAGGGCGGAGAGGGTGACGAGGGAGAGCCAGATCTCGGGGTTCGTGACCCAGTCGAAGGTGAAGAATTCCATGGTGTTCATCCGGCCGGCGGAATTGGTATTCTCTCACGCGTGATCGCCCGGCTCTTATTGCTTCTGGTGATGGCGGCCCTTCCCGCGGCCGCGCAGGACTACGCCCGCGAGAAGCGCTGGGCCGACGAGGTGGTGCCCGGCCTCGTGGTCGGGCGACGCGGTCTGGCTGGAGACTTCCGGCGGGCCGCAGGTTCCTCGCCATCCACGCGCCGGCCGCGAAGCCCCGCGGCGCGGTCGTCATCGTCCACGGCATCGGCGTGCACCCGGACCACGGCGTGATCGGCGTGCTGCGCGCGAAGCTCACGGACCTGGGCTGGACCACGCTCTCGATCCAGATGCCGGTGCAGGCGGCGGACGCGCGCTCGGAGGCCTACTACCCGGCGCTCTTCCCCGAGGCCATCGACCGCATCGCCCGCGCCGGCGCGTGGCTCGCCGCGAAGGGCGACGCCCGCATCGCGCCTCGTGTCGCACAGCCTGGGGTCGTGGATGGCCAACGAGTACTTCGACGCGGCGCAGGCCTCGCCCTTCCGGGCCTGGGCCTGCCTGGGGCTCACCGGCGGCTACAGCCTCGCCACCTGGTTCAGCCCGCGCCCCATCCTCGACGTGTACGGCGAGAACGACCTCGCCGCCCTCGGTGGACGCCGCCTGGCGCCGCCGCCTCACGCTCGCCTCCGCGCCGGAGGGGTCGCGGCAGGTGATGATCGCCGCGCGCCGACCATTTCTACGCCGGCAAGGAAGACGAGCTCGCGCGCACGGTCGACGCGTGGCTCGGCGAGGTGCTGCGCTAGCGCTTCAGCCGAGCAGGTCGAGGTCGCGAAGGCGGCTTCGCGTCTCGTCCACGCCGCGCACCACGTGCGCCTCGAGCCCGCAGGCGCGCGCTCCCTCCACGTTCACCACGTTGTCGTCGAAGAAGACGGCCTGCGACGGCGCGGCGCCCGAGCTCCGCCAGCACCGTCTCGAAGTAGTCGCGGTCCGGCTTGATGGCGCCCATGCGGTAGGAGGCGAAGACGCGCTCGACCCGGTCGAAGAGCCCGTAGGACTCGGCGATGGGCCAGTGCACGGCGCTGATGTTGGTGAGGATCGCGGTGCGGTGGCGCGCGGCGAGCTCGTCCAGCAGCTCGTGGGCGCCCGCGAAGGGGCCCGCGAGCCAGCCGCGGAAGTGCTCGAGGAACTCCTCCGGGCCCACGGAAAGGCCGAACTCGCGCACCGCCTCCTCGGCGAAGGTGGGGGTGTCCATGCGGCCCGTCTCGTGCGCGCGCACCGAGGGCGAGTGCAGCCAGCGGCGCCACATCTCGTCGGCGCCGACGCCGTCGCCGATCATCTCGAGGAAGGGGCGCTCGCCGCACAGCTCCACGAGCACGCCCCCCATGTCCAGGAGGACGCAGCGCATCAGGCCTTGAGGCGCTTGAGCGCCTCCTGGTACTTCTCCGAGGTCTTCAGCGCCACCTCGCGCGGCACGTCGGGCGCCGGCGGCTTCCTCGCGAAGCCGATGGAGTCGAGCCAGTTGCGGACGTACTGCTTGTCGAAGCTCTCGGGGCTCTCGCCCACCTTGTAGGTGGAAAGCGGCCAGAAGCGCGAGGAGTCCGGGGTGAGCGCCTCGTCGATGAGGTGCAGCCTGCCGGCCTCGTCCACGCCGAACTCGAACTTGGTGTCGGCGATGATGATGCCCTTGGTGAGCGCGAACTCGGCGGCCTCCGCGTAGAGCCGGATCGCGACGTCGCGGACCTCCTCGGCGCGCTCCCGGCCCACGATCTCCGCCATGCGCTCGAAGGTGATGTTGATGTCGTGCGAGCCGGCCTGCTCCTTCGTGGCGGGGGTGAAGATGGGCTGCGGGAGCTTCGAGGCGCGCTGCAGCCCCGGCGGGAGGCGGATGCCGCACACGCTCTGCGACTCCTGGTACTCCTTCCACCCGGAGCCCTCGAGGTAGCCGCGGACCACGGCCTCCACCGGCAGCGTCTTCAGCTTCTTCACCACGATGGACCGGCCCCGCACCTGCTCGCGCTCCCCGGGCGCCACCACGCTCTCCGGGTCGATTCCCGTGAGGTGGTTGGGAACGATGTGGGCGAGCTTCGCGAACCAGAAGTTGGCCACCTCCGTGAGGACGCGGCCCTTCTCCGGGATGGGCGTGGGCATGATCACGTCGTAGGCGGAGAGCCGGTCGCTCGCCACCAGCAGCATCCTGTCCTCGCCCACCGCGTAGATGTCGCGCACCTTGCCGCGCGCGATGAGCGGCAGGGACTTCAGGCTCGATTCGTACAGGTCCATGGCCGCCTTCAGACGACCACGGCCTTGAGCTCGCCCTTCGCGTAGCGGGAGGCCATCTTCTCCAGCGTGATGGGCGCGAGCTTCGAGCCCATGCCGGCGCAGCCGAACTGCTGGTAGCGCTGCTTGCAGATCTCCTTGGCGGCCGCGCGCGCGGGCTTGAGGAAGTCGCGCGGGTCGAAGGCGCTCCTGTTGGTGGCGAGGAACTTGCGCGTCGCCGCGGTCATCGCGAGGCGGATGTCGGTGTCGATGTTCACCTTGCGCACGCCGTGCTTGATGCCCTCCTGGATCTCCTCGACGGGAACGCCGTAGGTCTCCTTCATCTCGCCGCCGTTCTCGCGGATGATCGCGAGGAGGTCCTGCGGCACGCGACGAGGAGCCGTGCATCACCAGGTGCGTGTTGGGGATGCGCGCGTGGATCGCCTTGATGCGGTCGATGGCGAGGATGTCGCCGGTGGGCTTGCGGGTGAACTTGTAGGCGCCGTGGGAGGTGCCGATGGCGATGGCGAGCGCGTCCACGCCCGTCTTCTTCACGAAGTCGGCGGCCTGCTCGGGGTCGGTGAGGAGCATCTCGCGGGTCATCGTGGCGTCGGTGCCGTGCCCGTCCTCCTTGTCGCCCTTCATCGTCTCGAGCGAGCCCAGGCAGCCCAGCTCGCCCTCGACGGAGACGCCCAGGCGGTGCGCCATGTCCACCACCTGCTTGGTGACGTTCACGTTGTAGTCGTAGCTCGCGATGGTCTTGCCGTCGGCCTCGAGCGAGCCGTCCATCATCACGCTGGAGAACCCCAGCTTGATGGCGCCCTCGCACACGGCGGGGGACTGGCCGTGGTCCTGGTGCATCGCGACCGGCGTGTTCGGGTAGGTCTGCACGGCGGCCTCGATGAGGTACTTGAGGAAGGTCTCGCCGGCGTACTTCCGCGCGCCCGCGGAGGCCTGCATGATCACCGGGCTGTCGGTCTCGGCGGCGGCCTCCATGATGGCCTGCACCTGCTCGAGGTTGTTCACGTTGAAGGCGGGAAGGCCGTAGCCGTTCTCGGCCGCGTGGTCCAGCAGTTGCCGCATCGATACGAGTGCCATGATTCCTCCGGTGCTTGGGTCAGGGGGCCCGCGGGCGGGCCGATGGTGGATCGGGGTTCGGGCTGCGTTCAGGCGCGCCGGTTCTCGCCGACGCGCAGGATCTTCATGGTGTTGGTGCCCCCGGACGTGCCGATGGGCTCGCCGAAGGTGACGACGATGAGGTCGCCCTCCTTCACCGCGCCGTTCTTCACGAGGACGGACTCGGCCTCCTCGAGCAGCTCCTCGCGGTCGTGGCCGATGTAGCGCACGATGAGCGGGAAGACGTCGCGGAAGAGGGTGGTGCGGTAGCGGGTCGAGGTCTGGGAGGTGAGGGCGTAGATGGGCACGCCGCAACTCCAGGCGGCTCATCCACAGCGCCGTCGAGCCGGACTCCGTGAGCGCGGCGATGGCCTTCACCTTGAGGTGGAAGGCGGTGAAGAGCGCCGCCATCGCGATCGACTGGTCGACGCGCTGGAAGACGCGGTCGAGGAACTCCCTGTCCAGCGTGACCGCCTGCGACTTCTCGGCCTCGACGCAGATGCGGTTCATGGCCTCGATCGTCTCCACGGGGTACTGGCCCGAGGCGCTCTCCGCGGAGAGCATCACGGCGTCCGTGCCGTCGAGCACCGCGTTGGCGACGTCCGAGACCTCGGCGCGGGTGGGCACCGGGGAGGAGATCATCGACTCCATCATCTGGGTGGCGGTGATCGTGAGCTTGTTGAGCTCGCGCGCCTGCCGGATCATCCGCTTCTGCAGCGCGGGCACGGCCGCGTCGCCCACCTCCACCGCGAGGTCGCCGCGCGCCACCATGATGCCGTCGCAGGCGCGCATGATCTCCTCGAGGGCGGGGATCGCCTCGGCGCGCTCGATCTTGGCGATGAGGAGCGCGTGCCCGCCGCCGGCGCGCAGCAGCTCCTTGGCCATGTACATGTCGGCGCCGCTCTTCGGGAAGGAGACGGCGAGGTAGTCCACCTTCAGGCGCGCGGCCGTGCGGATGTCCTCGATGTCCTTGGGCGTGAGCGCGGGCGCGGTGAGGCCGCCGCCCTGGCGGTTGATGCCCTTGTTGTTGGAGAGCGCGCCGCCGTGGCGGGTGACGGTGTGGATCTCGCTGCCGCGCACGTCCTTCACGTCGAGCACGATCTTGCCGTCGTCCAGGAGCAGCACGTCGCCGGGCTTCACGTCGCGCGGCAGCTCCTTGTAGTCGAGGCCCACGCGGGTCGCCGTCGCCCAGCTCGCAGGCGGCGTCGAGGATGAAGGGGTCGCCGGGCTTGAGGGAGACCTTGCCGTCCTTGAACTTGCCGACGCGGATCTTGGGGCCCTGGAGGTCGGCCATGATGCCCACCGTCGCGCCCGATCTTGCGGCAGGTCTCGCGCACCAGCTCCGCGCGCGCCTCGTGGTCGGCGGCGGTGCCGTGCGAGAAGTTCAGGCGCACGACGTCCACGCCGGCGCGCATCATGCGCTCGAGGACGGCGGGGTCGCTCGAGGCGGGCCCGAGCGTGGCCACGATCTTGGTGCTTCGCATCTTTCCGGGGCTTCCCCTGGTTGTTGGTCTCGATCCTACCCCGGCTGCCGGGCCGCGGCCTACCCGGCGGCGCGCGACTCCAGGATCTCCACCGCCGGCAGGACCTTGCCCTCGAGGAACTCGAGGAAGGCGCCGCCGCCGGTGGAGATGTAGCCGATCCGGTCGGTGACGCCGTACTTCGCGATGGCCGCGAGCGTGTCGCCGCCGCCGGCGATCGAGAAGGCGGGCGAGGCGGCGATGGCCTCGGCCACGGCCTTCGTGCCGCCGCCGAACTGGTCGAACTCGAAGACGCCCACCGGGCCGTTCCAGACGATGGTGCCGGCGGAGGCGAGGATCTCGGCGTAGCGCTTCGCGGTCTGCGGGCCGATGTCGAGGATCATGTCGTCGTCCTCGACGCGCCTTCGCGTCCTTCGTCGTGGCGGGCGCGTCGGCGGCGAAGGCCTTGCCGCAGACCACGTCGACGGGAACGGGCACCGCCGCGCCGCGCGCCTGCATCATCACCGCGATCTCCTTCGCCTCGGGGGCGAGGTCGGGCTCGCACAGCGACTTGCCGATGGGCAGCCCCGCGGCCAGCATGAAGGTGTTGGCGATGCCGCCGCCCACGATGAGCTGGTCGACCCTCTCCGACAGGCGTCTTCAGGATGGTGAGCTTGGTGGAGACCTTGGAGCCGGCGACGATCGCCACCAGCGGGCGCTTCGGGCTCGCGAGCGCGCGGCCCAGGGCGTCCAGCTCCGCGGCGAGCAGCGGCCCGGCGCAGGCGACCTTGGCGAACTTCGCGATGCCGTGGGTCGTGGCCTCGGCGCGGTGCGCGGTGCCGAAGGCGTCGTTCGCGTAGACGTCGCAGAGCGCGGCCATCTTGCGCGCGAGCGCCTCGTCGTTCTTCTTCTCGCCCTTGTTGAAGCGGCAGTTCTCGAGGAGCACGACCTGGCCGGGCTTCACGTCGACGCCGTCCACCCAGTCGCGCACGAGGGGCACGTCGCGGCCGAGCAGCTCGGCCAGGCGCGCGGCCACCGGCGCGAGCGAATCGGCCTGCGAGAACTCGCCTTCCTTGGGCCGGCCCAGGTGCGAGGTCACCATCACGGCGGCGCCCTTGTCGAGCGCCATGCGGATGCCGGGGACGGAGGCGCGGATGCGCGTGTCGTCGGTGACGGCGCCGTCGTCGGCCTGCGGGACGTTCAGGTCGGCGCGGATGAAGACGCGCTTGCCCTTCAGGTCGAGGTCGGCGAGCTTGAGGACTTTCATGGGGTGCCGCCTTCCTTGTGGCCTACTTCGCCGCCATCAGGGCGACGGTGGTGTCCAGCATGCGGTTCGAGAAGCCCCACTCGTTGTCGTACCAGCTCGACACCTTCACGAGGCGGCCGGAGACCTTCGTGAGCGTCGCGTCGAAGGTGGACGAGGCCGGGTCGTGGTTGAAGTCGATCGACACCAGCGGGCCCTTGTTGTAGTTGAGGATGCCCTTGAGGGCGGCGGACTCGGCTGGCCTCCTTCATGATCGCGTTCACCTCGTCCACGGTCGTGTCGCGCGCGGCGATGAAGGAGAGGTCCACCAGCGAGACGTTGATGGTGGGCACGCGGATCGCGAAGCCGTCGAGCTTGCCGTTCAGCTCCGGCAGCACCAGGCCCACGGCGGCCGCGGCGCCGGTCTTGGTCGGGATCATGGACATCGTGGCCGAGCGGGCGCGGCGCAGGTCCTCGTGGTAGACGTCGGTGAGCACCTGGTCGTTGGTGTAGGCGTGGATCGTGGTCATGAGGCCGTTCACGAGGCCGATCTTGTCGTGCAGCGGCTTCACCAGGGGCGCCAGGCAGTTGGTGGTGCAGGAGGCGTTCGAGATCACGGTGTGCGAGGCCTTCAGCACGCCGTGGTTCACGCCGTAGACGACGGTCGCGTCGACGTCCTTGCCGCCGGGCGCCGAGATGATGACCTTCTTCGCGCCGCCCTTGATGTGCGCGGAGGCCTTCTCCTTGGTGGTGAAGAAGCCGGTGCACTCGTGCACCACGTCCACGTTCAGCTCGCCCCAGGGCAGCTGCGAGGGGTCGCGGTTGGCCAGCACCCGGATGCGGTCGCCGTTCACCACCATGTGGTCGCCGTCGACGGCCACCGTGCCGGGGAACTTGCCGTGCGCGGTGTCGTAGCGCGTGAGGTGGGCGTTGGTCTCGGCGTTGCCGAGGTCGTTGACGGCGACGATCTGGATGTCGTGCTTCTTGCCGCCCTCGTAGTGGGCGCGGAGGATGTTTCGGCCGATGCGGCCGTAGCCGTTGATGGCGACGCGGATGGTCATTTTCGGGGCTCCGGGGAAGAAGTAAGGTGCGGAAAGACGATCATTTTAAGCCAAAGGGCATACCCCCCCTTTGACCCATGTCTAGGGTTCTCCTCCCATTTCCGGCCGCAGGAGCGGCACGGGAGGCGCGGTTCTCCTCAGAGGACGGACTTCACCGCGGCGACGACGTGCTCGGCGTCGACGCCGAAGTGCTTGTAGACGGCGCCGGCCGGGGCGGACTCGCCGAAGCTGTCCACGCCGATGGCCGCGCCCTCCAGGCCCACGTACTTGCGCCAGAAGTCGGTGACGCCGGCCTCGACGGACACGCGCGGCAGGCCCTTGGGCAGCACCGCGGCGCTTCCAGGCGGCGTCCTGCCGGTCGAAGACGCTGGTGCAGGGCATGGAGACCACGCGCACGGGGATGCCGGCCTCGGCGAGCGTCTTCTGGGCGGCGAGCGCGAGGGAAACTTCGGAGCCGGTGGCGAGGATCGCCGCCTTCGGGGCGCCCGCGCAGTCGCTCAGCACGTAGCCGCCCTGGCGGATGGCGGCGACCTGCTCGGGCGAGCGCTTGACGAAGGGCACGTTCTGGCGCGACAGCGCGAAGGCCGACGGGCCGTCGCGCCGCTCGATGCCGGCGGCCCAGGCCACGGCGGTCTCCACGGTGTCGCAGGGGCGCCAGAGGTCGAGGTTCGGGATGAGGCGCAGGCTCGAGACGTGCTCGACGGCCTGGTGCGTGGGGCCGTCCTCGCCCAGGCCGATCGAGTCGTGCGTGAAGACGAAGATGTTGCGCAGCTTCATGAGGGCGGCCATGCGCACGGCGTTGCGCGCGTAGTCGCTGAAGACGAGGAAGGTGCCCGAGTAGGGGATGAAGCCGCCGTGCAGCGCGATGCCGTTGCCGATGGCGGCCATGCCGAACTCGCGCACGCCGAAGCTCACGTAGTTGCCGGTGCCGGCGGCGGTGACGGCCTTCGAGCCGGACCAGTTGGTCAGGTTGGAGCCGGTGAGGTCGGCCGAGCCGCCCAGGAAGCCGGGCAGGTGCGGCGCGATGGCCTCGATGGCGATCTGGGAGGCCTTGCGCGTGGCCACGGTCTCGGCCTTCTCGACGGCCCGGGCGACCAGGGATTCGGCCACCTCGCCCCAGTTGGGGGGCAGGTCCCCGGCCATGCGCCGGCGGAACTCCTTCGCGAGCTCCGGGTGCGCCCTCGCGTAGGCGTCGAAGCGGGCGTTCCAGTCGCCCTCGAGCCCGGCGCCGCGGGGGCGCTGGTCCCACGCCTCGTACACGGCGGCGGGGATCTCGAAGGGCGGGTGGGGCCAGCCGATGGCCTCGCGCGTGGCGGCCACTTCCTTGTCGCCGAGCGCCGCGCCGTGCACGTCGTGCGTGCCCTGCTTGTTGGGGGAGCCCTTGCCGATCACCGTCTTGCAGCAGATGAGGGTGGGCTTCGACTGGTCGGCCCGCGCCTCGGCGATGGCCGCCTCGACCGCCCTCGGGTCGTGGCCGTCCACGTCGGGGATCACGTGCCAGCCGTAGCTGGCGAAGCGCATCGGCGTGTTGTCGGTGAACCAGCCGTCGACGTGCCCGTCGATCGAGATGCCGTTGTCGTCGTAGAGGGCGACGAGCTTGCCGAGCTGGAGCGTGCCCGCGAGCGAGCACACCTCGTGCGAGATGCCCTCCATGAGGCAGCCGTCGCCCAGGAAGACGTAGGTCTGGTGGTCGACGATGGTGTGCCCGGGGCGGTTGAACTCGGCGGCCAGCAGCTTCTCCGCGAGCGCCATGCCCACGGCGTTGGCGAGGCCCTGGCCCAGCGGCCCGGTCGTCGTCTCCACGCCCGGGGTCATGCCGTACTCCGGATGCCCCGGCGTCCTCGAGTGCATCTGGCGGAACGCCTTGAGGTCGTCCATCGACACCGCGTAGCCCGTGAGGTGCAGCAGCGCGTACTGCAGCATCGAGCCGTGCCCGTTGGAGAGCACGAAGCGGTCGCGGTCGGCCCAGGCCGGGTTGGCCGGGTTGTGGCGCAGGAAGCGGCGCCAGAGCACCTCGGCGATCTCGGCCATGCCCATGGGCATGCCGGGGTGGCCGGAGTTGGCCTTCTGGACGGCGTCCATCGCGAGGGCGCGGATGGCGTTGGCGAGGTCCTGCGGTTTCACGGTGGTCGAGGCCATGCGGGCGGGGGCGAGGGCGGACGGCATGTGGAGGGGCTCTTATCTTATCGGATGCGGGGGTCGGGGCTTCGCGGCACTAGCGCGAGGCGGCCTGCTTCTTCCTCTCCATCAGGCGCCAGATCATCGGCGTGAGGATGGTCTGCATGGCGAGGTCCATCTTGCCGCCGGGCACCACGATGGTGTTCGCGCGCGACATGAAGGAGTCGTGCAGCATCGACAGCAGGTACGGGAAGTCGATGCCGCGCGGGTTCGCGAAGCGGATCACGAGGAAGCTCTCGTCGGGCGTCGGGATGTAGCGCGCGACGAACGGGTTCGAGGTGTCCACCGTGGGCACGCGCTGGAAGTTGATGTGCGTGCGCGAGAACTGCGGCGTGATGTAGTGCACGTAGTCGTGCATCCGGCGCAGGATCGTGTCGGTCACCGCCTCGGTCGAGTAGCCGCGCATCGAGCGGTCGCGGTGCAGCTTCTGGATCCACTCGAGGTTGATCACCGGCACCACGCCGATGAGCAGGTCCGGGTGCTTCGCCACGTCCACGCCGTCGCCGGCCACCGCGCCGTGCAGGCCCTCGTAGAAGAGGAGGTCCGTGCCCTCGGGGAGGTCCTCCCAGGCGGTGAAGGTCCCCGGCGGCTGCTTGTAGGGCGCGGCCTCGCCCTCGTCGTGCAGGTACTTGCGGCGCTTGCCGCGGCCGGTCTCGCCGTAGGCGCGGAAGAGGTCCTCGAGCTCGGCGAAGAGGTTCGCCTCGGCGCCGAAGTGGCTGAAGGTGCGGTTGCCCGACGCGATGGCCTCCGCCATCTTGACCTTCATCTCCGCGCGGTCGTAGCGGTGGAAGCTGTCGCCCTCGATGAAGGCCGCGTTCACGTCCTCGCGCCGGAAGATCTGCTCGAAGGTGCGCATGACCGAGGTGGTGCCTGCCCCGGACGAGCCGGTGATCGCGATGATGGGGTGCTTCGCGGACATCGTTGATTCCCCTTTCAGGCCTTCGTGAACAGCGAGCGCTCGCCGAAGAGGGGCGGCGCCGACGGGGGCGAGACGCCCGAGTCGTGGTCGTGGTGGTAGGACTCGATGCGCGCGACCTCGTCGCGGGAGCCGAGGATCACCGGCACGCGCTGGTGCAGCGACGTGGGCTCGACCTCGAGGATGCGCCCGCGCCCGGTGGAGGCGGCGCCGCCCGCCTGCTCGACGAGCATGGACATGGGGTTCGCCTCGTACATGAGGCGCAGCCGCCCCGGCTTCGCGGGGTCCTTGGTGTCGCGCGGGTACATGAAGAGGCCGCCGCGCACGAGGATGCGGTGCACCTCGGCCACCATGGAGGCGATCCAGCGCATGTTGAAGTCGGCCCCGCGCGCGCCCGTCTTTCCCTGGATGCACTCGGCGACGTAGCGGCGCACCGGGGGCTCCCAGAAGCGCTCGTTGGAGGCGTTGATGGCGAACTCCCGCGTCGTGGCGGGGATCGTCATGTCCGGGTGCGTGAGGATGAACTCGCCCATGTTCCGGTCGAGCGTGAAGCCGTGCGTGCCCCGGCCGAGCGTGAGCACGAGCATCGTCGTGGGGCCGTAGATGGCGTAGCCGGCGGCCACCTGCCTCGTGCCGGGCTGCAGGAAGTCCCTGGCGCGCGGCTCGGTCACGCCCTCGGGGCAGCGCAGCACCGAGAAGATGCTGCCCACCGAGACGTTCACGTCGACGTTGGAGGAGCCGTCGAGCGGGTCGAACACGAGGAGGTAGCGCCCGCGCGGATGCTCCTCCGGGATCTGGATCGGCTCCTCGCGCTCCTCGGACACCAGTCCCGCGAGGGTGCCGCTCCACTCGTTGGTGCGCACGAAGATCTCGTCCGCGAGCACGTCGAGCGGGACCTGCGTCTCGCCCTGCACGTTCTGCGTCCCGGCGCTGCCCACGGCGCCCGAGAGCGCCCCCTGGCCCACGGCGTGGGCGATGCGCTTGCAGGCCAGGCGCACGTTGTTGATCACCGCCGTGAAGGCGCCCGTGGCCGCGGTCGCCTTGCGCTGCTCGCGCAGCAGGAACTCCGTGATCGTGGGCCGGCTCTCTACCTGCATGGTCTGTTTCATGTCCTCGCTCCGAGGGTGGCGGGTTCGTTGCCCGTGGTCTCTTGTCGCGTCGCCCGTGATCCGCCCGGACCGCGCCTCAGGCGGCCCGCGCCGCGGCGCGCGCGTGCAGCCGGGCGAGCGCCTCCAGCGTGAGGAAGGGCCCGCCGGCGCGGCCGGACGAGACGGCGTCCAGCGGCATGGCGGGGTCGCCCAGGTGCGGGAGCGTGAGGTCGGCCTCGCCGAAGTCCTGCAGCGCCGTCCAGCGCGTGGGCGTCACCACGGTGAAGAGCCCCGCGGCCTTGGCGGCGGCCAGCCCGTTGGCCGAGTCCTCGAAGGCCACGGCGTTCGCCGGGCCCAGGCCCAGCGTGGAGAGCGCGAGGCGGTAGATGTCGGGCGCGGGCTTCTTGGCCGGCACCACGTCCCCGCAGGCGATGACGGCGAAGCGCTTGTGGGCGTTGCTGCCCAGCTCCGCGTCGAGGAGCGCCGCCACGTTGGCCGAGGTCGTGGTCGAGGCGATGCCCACGCGGATGCCCGCCGCGAGGGCCTCCTCGATGAGGCGGGCCACGCCGGGCCGCAGCGGCGAGCCGCCGCTCGCGACCAGCTCCGCGTAGCGCTCGGTCTTCACCCGGTGCAGCCCGGAGACGTTCGCCAGCAGGCGCGAGCGCTCCTCGCGCGAGACCGGGAGGCCCTCGAAGAAGTGCGCGAGCCGCTCCTTGCCGCCGGAGACGTTCAGGAGCACCTCGTACTGGTCGGGGCTCCACTCGTAGGGCAGGCGGAACTCGAGGAACGCCGCGTTGAAGGCCTGGCGGTGCGTTTCCTCGGTGTCGGCGAGCGTGCCGTCGACGTCGAAGAGGAGGGCCGAGAGCGTCACGGCGGGTTCCTCAGACGGCCTTCCCGCGGTAGATGACCATCGCGGTGCCCTGCGTCTGGCGCAGCTTGTCGTAGCCGACCAGGCGCACGTGGTTCAGGGGGTTGGCCTTGTGGCAGGCCTCGGCCTCGGCGAGCACCTTGTCCGCGCTCGTCTCGCCGAACATCGGCAGCTTCCACATGTACCAGAAGGAGCCGACCGTGTGCTGCGGCTCGGTGTGCTCGATCGCCGGCGACCAGCCCTGCGCGATCAGGTAGGCGACCTGCTTCTTCACCTGCTCCGGGGACATCGGCGGGAGGTAGGAGAAGGTCCCGAACTTGCGGCTGGCGGGGTCCGTCAGCCTCGAGTGGTAGTCCTGCATCGTGCTCATGTCTCTTCCCTCCGGGTTCAGGCGTGGGCGACGTCGAGCTTGTCGACGACGTCGAATTCGAACTTGATTTCCTTCCAGGTCTCCATCGCGATCCTGAGCTCGGGGCTCGACTTCGCGGCGGCGGTGAGGATCTCCTTGCCTTCCTTCTCGACCTGGCGGCCGGAGTTCCGCGCTTCCACGCAGGCCTCCAGCGCCACGCGGTTGGCGGCCGCGCCCGCCGCGTTGCCCCAGGGGTGGCCCAGCGTGCCGCCGCCGAACTGGAACACGGCGTCGTCGCCGAAGATGGCGAGCAGGGCCGGCATGTGCCAGACGTGGATGCCGCCGGAGGCCACGGCGAACGCGCCGGGCATGGAGCCCCAGTCCTGGTCGAAGAAGATGCCGCGCGAGCGGTCCTCCTTCACGTAGCGCTCGCGCAGCAGGTCGATCCAGCCCAGGGTCGACTGGCGGTCGCCCTCGAGCTTGCCCACGACGGTGCCGGTGTGCAGGTGGTCGCCGCCGGACAGGCGCAGCGCCTTGGTGAGGACGCGGAAGTGGATGCCGTGGTGCGGGTTGCGGTCGATCACCGCGTGCATCGCGCGGTGGATGTGCAGCAGCATCCCGTTGTTGCGGCACCAGTTGGCCAGCCCCGTGTTGGCGCAGAAGCCGCCGGTGAGGAAGTCGTGCATGATGATCGGCATGCCGAGCTCCTTGGCGTACTCGGCGCGCTTGTACATCTCCTCGGGCGTCGGCGCGGTCACGTTCAGGTAGTGGCCCTTCCTCTCGCCCGTCTCGGCCTCGGACTTGCGGATGGCCTCGGCCACGAACGAGAAGCGGTCGCGCCAGCGCATGAACGGCTGCGAGTTCACGTTCTCGTCGTCCTTGGTGAAGTCGAGGCCCCCGCGCAGGCACTCGTAGACGGCGCGGCCGTAGTTCTTGGCCGACAGCCCCAGCTTGGGCTTGATCGTGCAGCCCAGCAGCGGCCGGCCGTACTTGTCCATCTTGTCGCGCTCGACCTGGATGCCGTTGGGCGGGCCGCCGCAGGTCATCACGTAGGCGATGGGGAAGCGCACGTCCTCCAGGCGCAGCGCCCGGATGGCCTTGAAGCCGAAGACGTTGCCCACGAGCGAGGTGAACACGTTCACCACCGAGCCCTCCTCGAACAGGTCGATGGGGTAGGCGATGAAGGCGTAGAAGCAGGTGTCGTCGCCGGGCACGTCCTCGATGCGGTAGGCGCGGCCCTTGTAGTGCTCGAGGTCGGTGAGCAGGTCCGTCCACACCGTGGTCCAGGTGCCGGTGGACGACTCGGCGGCGACGGCCGCGGCCGCCTCCTCCCGGTCCACGCCCGGCTGCGGCGTGATCTTGAAGCAGGCGAGTAGGTCGGTGTCCTTCACCGCGTAGTGGGGTTCCCAGTACGTGTGGCGGTAATCCTTCACGCCGGCGCTGTAGGCCTTGGCGGCTGGCTTCATGTTCGGGTCCTCGGATGGGGTCGGTACGGGTCCAATTTAAGCGCTTGCTGCCATAAGAGACAGTCACGCTTCTTTATCATTGTCATAAGTGAAAGCTGATGCCCTGCGGCCTTCACCGCAGCAGCCCCAGGGTGAGCATCGGCAGGCGCTCGGGCAGGCGCTCGACGCGGTCGACCACGGCGAAGCGGCCGCTCCCGAAGATGCGCGAGACGTAGTCGTCGGCGCCCGGGTCCAGGCTCACGCAGAAGGCGGCCACCCCCTCGCGGGCGAGCTCCTCGACGGCCTTCCTCGCGTCGGCGCGCAGGTACTGCGGGTCGCGCACGTCGACGTCCGAGGGCGCCCCGTCGGTGAGCACCACGAGCAGGCGCTTCCTCTCGGGGCGGCGCGCGAGGAGGCTGCCCGCGTGGCGCATCGCCGCGCCCATGCGCGTGGAGAGCTCGCCCTTCATCGCGGCGAGCCTCGCCTTGGTGGCCTCGCCGTGGGGCTCGCCGAAGTCCTTGAAGCGCGCGTAGCCCACCTCGTGGCGGCCGTTGGATGAGAAGCCGTGGATGGCGAAGGGGTCGCCGAGCCTCGCCATCGCGTCGGCGAGGAGCGCGGCGGCCTCGCGCGTGAGCTCGAGCACCGTCGCCTCGCCCCCGCGCACGCGGTCGTTGGTCGAGTGCGACAGGTCCAGCAGGAAGAGGATGGCGAGGTCGCGCTCGCGCCGGACCGAGCGCCGGTGCACGCGCGTGTCGGGCGTGGCGCCCAGGCGCAGGTCGACGGCGGCGCGCACCGCCGCCTCGAGGTCGAGGTCGTCGCCCTCCTCCTGGCGGCGCAGCCGCTGCACGCCCTCGGGGTGCAGGGCCTCGATGAGGCGCCGCAACTTCTCCGCCAGGGGCTTCCTGGCCGCCACCAGCGCGTCGATCGCGGCCGCCTCGCCCGAGGGCGCGGGGGCCTCGAGCACGGTGCACCAGTCGGGGCGCTCGACCTGCAGGCGGTAGTCCCATTCCGGGTAGCGCGCCGGGTCCGGCGCCGGGGGGCGGCCCTCGCGCTCGTTCCAGCTCGGCCCCCCGTCGTCGGGAAAGAGCTCGCTCGCGAGCGTCCAGACCTCCTGCGCGTCGTCGCCGGCGCCCTCGACGTCGACCTCGTTCACGAACTCCATGAGGCTCACGCGCCGGCGCTCCTGCCGCTCCTGCCACGGCGCGGCCCCGCCGAGCGCGTCGGCCTCGTCGAAGTTCCCAGAGGTAGCGGTTGTCGTCGCGATAAGCCACGTCCGCCTGGTCCTCGCGCGGGTGGAAGGCGAGACGAAGGCGCGCGAGATCGTGCGCCAGGGCAACGCCTTCGTCCCACGATACACGGTTGGTCCCGAGCGGCAATGCGCATTCGGTCCAACGCCGCCGCGCGGCCGCGACGACCGGGTGCGGGTCCTCGTAGCCGGGATCGGCCAGCGCCCGCGCCACGCGGCCGAGGAGGGCGCCGATGCTTCCTTCCTGCGCAGGGTTGGCGCGGTGCAGGCGGCGCCACAAGGCCGCCAGGCCCGGGAAGTCGCGGGCGGCGAGGGCCTCGACGCGCGCGTCCTCGATCACGCCGACGGCCGCCACCTGCAGGGGCGTGAGCCCCTCGGCCGACATCGCCTCGCGCGTGTAGGCGAGGTGGGCGGCGGCGTGGGCGGCCATGGCGCGGTAGAGCTCGCCCCCGCTGGCTTCCGGCGCGTCGTCGAGCGCGTCCGGCAGGTGGATCGTGTAATCGGCGATGAAGGGGCGCGCCCCGTCCGCCTCGCTCGCCGCCGGGCGCAGCCAGAATTCGCGCCCCCAGAGCGCGCGCAGGTACATCGAGATCCGGCGCTGGACGTCGACGAGGAGCGTGCCCTTGCGTTCCTTCTGCAGGATGGCGAGCGCCTCGGGGCTCGCGAGCGCGAAGTAGCGCTCCTGCGCGCCGAAGTCGGTGGCGTGCGCGCGCGCGCCCCAGAGCGCCCAGCGCCTGAGCCCTCCCAGGGTGAGGACGGCGAGGAGGCGGTCCAGGTTCTCGAGCATGGGCCGCACGCCGCGCGGGGCCTGCGCGACCAGCTGCCCGACGAGGCCGAGCCAGCCCCGGAAGAGCTCCGGGTCGGCGAGCCTGCGCGCGGCCGTCGGCGCGGCGCGGAACACGCTGGCGATCACGCCGCCGCTCGTCTTCGAGGCGAGCGAAAGCGCGGCGCGCAGCAGCTCGGAGACCGCATCCTCGCCCACCTCGCGGGCCACGGCGGGCGCCTCGCGGACGAAGGCCGCCACGGGCTCCGCCCCGCGCCCCAGGGCGTGCAGCGAGCGCGCGCCCTTCAGCCAGTCGCCCAGCCCGCGCGGGGTGAAGGCGCGCGCCGCTTCCTGCCACGAGGCGCGCAGCACCTCGGCCGCGTGGGGACCCAGGTCCTCCAGCAGCTCGCGGCAGTCGTCGAGGTCGGCGCGCACGGCATGTCCCGTCGGGGCGCGGGTCAGAAGTAGGTCGTGACGGCGGCGTCGAGCGCGTCGCGCATGTCGGGGTCGTCGGTGATCGGCCTGACCAGGGCGACGCGGCAGGCGGCCACCGGCTCGACGCCGCGCGCCATGAGCGCGCCCGCGTGCACGAGCATGCGCGTGGAGATGCCCTCGTCGAGGCCGTGGCCCTTGAGGTTGCGGGCGCGCTCGGCGATGCCGACCAGCTTCGAGGCGACGGCGGCGTCCACGCCGGCCTCGTGGGCCACGATCTCGGCCTCCACCTCGTGCGCGGGGTAGCCGAAGTCGAGGGCGCCGAAGCGCTGCTTCGTGGAGGGCTTCAGGTCCTTCATCAGGCTCTGGTAGCCCGGGTTGTAGGAGATCACGAGGAGGAAGTCGGGGTGGGCGTGCAGCAGCTCGCCCTTCTTCTCGAGGGGAAGCGCGCGCCGCGTGTCGGTGAGGGGATGGATCACCACCGTCGTGTCCTGGCGCGCCTCGACCACCTCGTCCAGGTAGCAGATGGCGCCGTGGCGGGCCGCGAGCGCGAGCGGGCCGTCCTGCCAGCGCGTGCCGGCCGCGTCCAGGAGGTAGCGCCCCACGAGGTCGCCCGCCGTCATGTCCTCGTTGCAGGCCACGGTCACCAGGGGCTTGCCGAGCTTCCAGGCCATGTGCTCCACGAAGCGGGTCTTGCCGCAGCCGGTGGGGCCCTTGAGCATCATCGGCATGCGCGCCTGCCAGGCCGCCTCGAAGAGCTCGACCTCGTCCGCCACGGGGCGGTACCACGGGGCCTTGTCCAGGCGGTGGGCGGCGAGGGGATCGGCGGCGGTCATGGTCGGCTCTCGGCGGCGGCGGGTGACACCGCCGAATCTAGGGCCGCGCAGCCATAAGGTAAACTCAAGAAAAGTTATCGTTTCCATAAGCTGCCGGAGGCCCCGCCATGCCGATCCGCCACATCACGCTGCGCCAGCTCAAGGTCTTCGAGGCCGTGGCCCGGCACCTGTCCTTCTCGCGCGCCGCCGAGGAGCTGCACCTCACGCAGCCGGCGGTCTCGATGCAGGTGAAGAGCCTGGAGGAGCAGGCGGGGCTGCCGCTCTTCGAGCAGGTGGGCAAGAAGATCCACCTCACGGAGGCGGGCGCCGAGGTCGCGCGCTTCGCCCTCGAGGTGCACAGCGGCCTCAAGGACTGCGAGGACACGCTCGCGGCGATCCGGGGCGTGTCCGGGGGGCGCCTGCACCTCGCGGTGGTGAGCACGGCCAAGTACTTCGCGCCGCGGCTGCTCGCGGAGTTCTCGCGCCGGCACCCGGGCGTCACGGTGAAGCTCTCGGTCACGAACCGCGAGCAGGTGATCGGCGAGCTGCAGGCGAACCAGGTGGACCTCGCGATCATGGGCAGGCCCCCGCGCGGCCTCGACGTCGAGGCCACCGCCTTCGCGAAGCACCCGCACGGGATCATCGCCGCGCCCGACCACCCGCTCGCCGCCGGCGCGCCCTGGAGCTCTCGCGGCTCGCGGGCGAGAACTTCCTCATCCGCGAGCCCGGCTCCGGCACGCGCATGTCGATGGAGCGCGTCTTCGCCGAGCGCGGGGTGAAGCTCGCCTCGAGCATGGAGCTCGCGAGCAACGAGACCATCAAGCAGGCGGTGATGGCGGGGATGGGGCTCGCGTTCCTGTCGCTGCACACCGTGGGGCTCGAGCTCGCGGCCGGCAAGCTCGTGCGCCTGGACGTGAAGGGGACGCCCGTCACGCGCGACTGGCACGTCGTGAGCCGCAAGGGCAAGCGCCTGTCGCCGCTCGCCGAGGCCTTCCGGTCCTTCCTGACCGCCGACGGCGCCGCGCTCATCGAGGAAACCACCGGCATGCGCGCGCGCGAAGGCGGCGCCAAGCCCCGGAAATCCTTGAAAAAAGATGGGAATCCCGCGCAGAATCCTCTATAATTTCATGCTTCGTTTTCGACGCACAAACTGCTTGTACATACCACTGCAGAGAGGGTTCCACCCACCGCCCGAGCGATTCGGGCGCCGTCCATTCGCCACCGGCGATTGAGGCAGGCGCCCGAGGTCGAGCGACACGAGGTGCCTTCCCCCTCGCAGGATCCGCCACCAGAGGGAGGTAACGGAGTGAAGGGACTGCACATCATCGCCGACCTGTACGGCTGCCGGAACCGCGAAATGCTGGCCTCGTCCGCCATGCTTCGCGAAAGCTGCGTGGCGGCGTGCAAGGACGTGGGGCTCACGGTCCTCGGGGACCACTTCTACCAGTTCGAGGGTCTCGACGCGACGCAGGTCGGCGGCGCCACGGGCGCGGTCGTCTTCGCGGAATCGCACCTCGCGATCCACACCTGGCCGGAGCGCGACGGCGCCACGCTCGATGTGTACGTCTGCAACGTCACCTGCGACAACAGCGACAAGGCGGAGAAGCTCTACGCGACCCTGGTCGACGCCCTGCGCCCCGGCGACATCCTGATGGAGCGCGTCTGGCGCGGCCGCGACCTTCCCGTGAAGGCGAAGCGCCTCGCGGCGGTGAAGTAGCCCCCCGGCAACCGTGTCCGAGCGGATCTTCGAGCGCCTGAACGAGGCGAGCGGCGTCTGGTTCGACGGCACGCTCGTCGAGCGGCAGGCAGACGCCCTTCCAGCTCCTCGAGGTGTACGACACGCCCGAGCTCGGCCGCATCTTCAGGCTCGACGGCTGCAACATGACCTCGGAGCGCGACGAGTTCTTCTACCACGAGAACCTCGTCCACCCGGCCGCCGCGGCCCACCCCTCGCCCCGGCGCGCCCTCGTGATCGGCGGCGGCGACGGCGGCTCCTCGGAGGAGCTGCTCAAGCATTCGACCATCGGGCGCGTGCACATGGCCGAGCTCGACCCCGACGTGATCGAGATCGCAAGAGCGCAGTTCGGCCGCGTGCACCGCGGCGCCTTCGACGACCCGCGCCTCGAGGTGACGGTGGGCGACGGGCTGGCCTACCTGCGCGCGACGCAGGCGCGCTACGACCTCGTCGCGATGGACCTCACCGACCCCGTCGGCCCCTCGGCCGAGCTCTACGCGCCGGCGACCTTCGCGCTCGCCCGGCGGGCGCATGGCCGAAGGCGGCGCGCTGGTGCTGCACCTGGGCTCCCCGTTCTCGCATCCCGATCGGGTGCGGCAGACGCTCGCGAACCTGCGCGAGGTCTTCCGCGTCGTCGCCCCCTACTTCGTGCACATCCCGCTCTACGGGTCGATCTGGGGCTTCGCCTGCGCCTCCGACTCGCTGGACCCGCGGCTGCTGGAGCCGGCCGAGATCGACCGCCGCCTCGCGGCGCGCGGCGTGGGCGACCTGCAGTACTACAACGGCGAGACGCACCGCGCCGTGTTCGCGCTTCCCAACTACGTCAGGGACCTCGTCTCCTAGGCGCGCGACAAGGAGCGGCGATGCTCAAGAAGATCCGGAAGTCCTCGAGTCGCGTGACGCTGGTGCTCATCGGGCTCGCGGGGCTGGGCGGCTGCGGCGGCGACCCGCGCGACGTCTACGCCTCGCGCGAGGATTGCCTCGCCGACTGGGGCAACAAGCCCGAGGACTGCACGCCCGCCACCGACCCGAAGCACGCGAGCCGCGGCTTCTTCTACGGCCCCATGGTCACGCACCGCTCGTGGGGCTCGGGAAGCGGCGCGGGGCGGTCGTGGTCGTCCTCGTCCTCGCGCTCGTCGTCGTCGTCGGGCTCGAGCCGGTCCTCGACCTCGTGGGGCTCTTCCGGCTCGTCCTCGCGCGGCGGCTTCGGCTCTTCCGGCCGGTCGTCGACGAGCTGAGGAGGCGCGGACATGAAGCGAGAGAGCCTCGTTCCCCGCATCGACTGGCCCCGCAAGGTGGAGGAGCTGGGCTTCCATTTCCACACCATCGACGGCGTCTACTGGGACGAGCGCGCCTGCTACCGGTTCACCTCGGCGCAGGTCGACAAGCTCGAGCTCGCCACGGGCGAGCTGCAGTCGCGCTGCATCGACGCGGCCACGCGCGTGATCGAAAGCGGCGACTACGGGCGCTTCCGCATCCCCGAGGCCTTCATCCCGCTCATCGAGCAGTCCTGGAACGACGACGAGAAGAGCCTCTTCGGCCGCTTCGACATTTCCTGGGACGGGCGCGGCGAGCCCAAGATGCTCGAGTACAACGCCGACACGCCCACGGCGCTCCTCGAGGCGAGCGTGGTGCAGTGGTACTGGCTGCAGGACGTCTTTCCCGGCCACGACCAGTTCAACTCGCTCCACGAGCGCCTCATCGAGCGCTGGAAGCAGATGGCCCAGGACCTCCCGGCCGACCGCATCGTGCACTTCACCTGCGTGACGGACAGCGCCGAGGACCAGGGCAACCTGGATTACCTGCGCGACACCGCCACGCAGGCCGGCATCGACGCGAGGCCCATCGACATCGCCGACATCGGCTGGGACGGGAGCCTCTTCCGGGACCTGGAGGAACGCCCGATCACCGCGCTCTTCAAGCTCTACCCCTGGGAGTGGATGGCCCGCGAGGAGTTCGGGCAGCACCTGCTCGCGAGGACGGTGCGCGTGATCGAGCCGGCGTGGAAGATGCTCCTGTCGAACAAGGCGATCCTGCCCGTCCTCTGGGAGATGTTCCCGGACCACCCGAACCTGCTGCCGGCCTACTTCGAGCCCGGGAAGTTCGCCACCGACTTCGTGAAGAAGCCCCTCTACTCCCGGGAGGGCGCCAACGTCTCGATCACCGCCGGCGGGCGCACCCTCGAGGAGCCCGGGGAGTACGGCGAGGAAGGGTTCATCTGGCAGGGCTACCACCCGCTGCCGAATTTCGACGGCAACTACACCGTCATCGGCTCCTGGATCGTGGGGGAGGAGCCGGCGGGGATCGGCATCCGCGAGGACTCCTCGCCCATCACCAAGAACACCAGCCGCTTCCTCCCGCACCACTTCACCTGACGCGCCACGGACTCAAAGGAACCGCCATGGGCAACGTGCTCGACTCTTTCGCCGGCTTCGACGACTTCCTCGCCTACCTCGCCGTGTCGCTCGCGCTGGTGGTCTGCTTCCTGGCCGTCTACGTGCGCGTCACCCCGCACCGCGAGTTCCAGCTCATCCGCGAGGGCAACCTCGCGGCCGCCTTCAGCCTGTCGGGCGCGCTGCTGGGCTTCATCGTGCCGCTCGCCTCCGCGATCGAGTACAGCGTGGGGCTGGTGGACATGGCGATCTGGGGCGCGATCGCGCTCCTGGTCCAGGTGGCCGCCTTCGTGGCGCTCAAGCTCCTCATCCCCACGCTCACCGAGGACATCGCCGCGGGCAAGCAGGCGCAGGGATTCTTCCTCGGCGCCCTTTCGCTCGGGGTGGGGTTGCTCAACGCGGCCTGCATGACCTACTGACCTCCGACCGACTGGGGACAGGTTGGACCGGAAGACCTACCTGTCCCCTGACGGTCAGGGACTTTGCAGCCTTTCGCGCACCCACCTCTTCCACGCCTCGAACAGCTCCGGCGTGCGCGCCGCGATCACCGAGCGTTCCCACGGCGGACCCGACCAGAAGTCGTCCCCGGCAAGCGTGGCGAGGCGCACGCCCGCCTCCTCCGCGATGAGCGCGCCGGCCGCGTAGTCCCAGACCTTCTGCCCGGCGTGCAGGAGGAGGTCGCGCCGGCCGGCCGCGAGGTGGCACCACGCGAGTGCCGAGGAGCCGCTGGTGACCCGGCGGGCGAAGGGCGCGCGGTGCTTGAGCTCCTGGCGCACGTGGGGAAGGGTGCGCCGCAGGTCGATCTCGGCGACCGCCTCCCCGAGCGCGGTCTCCCGGGCGGCCGGCGCCAGGGCGAAGCCGTCGCGCCAGGCGCCGGCCCCGCGGACCGCGAAGTACGCCTCGTCGGCGATGGGGTCGACCACGACGCCGAGGATCGGCCGGGCGCCCTGCATCAGGGCCACGGACACCGCGAAGAACGGCACCCCGGCGCTGAAGTTGGCCGTGCCGTCGAGGGGGTCGACGCACCAGAAGCGCCCGCCCGCCTCCCAGATGCGCCGCTGCTCGTCCTCGGGCATCTCCTCGCCCAGGAGGGCCACCGGCTCGACGCGCGCGAGCGCCACGGCGAGCGCGTGCTGCGTCGCGATGTCGGCTTCGGTCACGAGGCTCCCGTCGTCCTTGCGCCGGGCCGTGACGGTGCGGAAGCGCGGCAGGATCTGCGTGGCGGCGACTTCGCGCACCGCGCGCACGACGCGGGAGGTGAACTCGACGGTGAACGGCTCCGGTGCCGACGCGGGCGCCGGGCCGCCGGGCGAGCGGGATGGGGGCATGAAGGGTCGCCGGAGGCGGATGCGGGCGGTATGTTAGCATCGGGACGACTGCCGCCTCCCTGCCGCTTCGCCATGCCTTCCCCGCGCATCTTCTGCGACGTCCGGCTCGGTCCGGGCGCCCAATTCCCGCTTCCCGAGGACGCCGCCAACCACGTGGGCCGGGCGCTGCGCCTGCGCGCGGGCGACTCCCTCGTCGTCTTCGACGGCCGCGGCGGCGAGTACGACGCGGTGATCCTGCGCATGGACCACGGGCGCGTGGACGTGAAGACGGCAGGCTTCCGCGACGCCGATCGCGAGGCGCCCGTCGCGGTGGGCCTGGTGCAGGGCCTGCCCGAGGCGGACAAGATGGACTGGATCCTGCAGAAGTCCGTCGAGCTCGGCGTGGCCTGGGTCCAGCCCGTCGTCTGCGAAAGGAGCGTCGTGCGCCTGTCGGGCGAGCGCGCCGCCCGCCGCGAGGCGCACTGGCAGCGCGTGGTCGTCGCCGCCTGCGAGCAGTGCGGCCGCAACCGGGTGCCCGGGCTGCGGCCCACGCTCGCCTTCCGCGACTGGGCGGCGCAGCCTTCGCAGGCCGAGCGCTGGATGCTGGCGCCGGGCGCCACGGAGAGCCTCGCGGCCCGCGCGCCGCCCGCGGGCCCCGTGGAGCTGCTGGTGGGCCCCGAGGGGGGGCTTTCCGAGCGCGAGCTCGACATCGCCGCCACGATCGGCTTCGCGGCGCTCTCGCTGGGCCCGCGCGTGCTGCGCGCCGAGACGGCCCCGCTCGCGGCCCTCGCGACGATGCAGGCGCTGTGGGGCGACTTCCGCCGGTAGAATCCGCCTCGCGACCGCAGAAATCCCGACGATGCCCAAGACCCCCGCCCTCAAGACCGAAGCCTTCGTGAAGTGGTTCCGGTCGGCCACGCCCTACATCCACCAGTGGGGCGGGGCGACGTTCGTCATCGCCTTCGGCGGCGAGGTGCTGGCCGACGGCGAGTTCCAGCAGCTCACCCACGACATCAACGTGCTCATGAGCCTGGAGGTGCGCGTGGTGCTCGTGCACGGCACCCGCCCGCAGGTCGAGGAGCAGATGCGCCAGCACGGCGTGGCCTCGCGCTACGTGGGCAACCGGCGCGTGACCGACGCCCGCGCTCTCGCCTGCGTGAAGGAGGCCAACGGCATCGTGCGCGTGGAGATGGAGGCGCTCCTGTCGATGGAGCTCGCCAACAGCCCCATGTGGGGCGCGGACATCCGGGTCTCCTCCGGCAACTTCGTCACCGCCAAGCCCGTGGGCGTGGTGGGCGGCGTGGACTTCGGCCACACGGGCGAAGTGAGGAAGATCGACGCCGAGGGCATCAGGAAGCGCCTGGACGACCACGAGGTGGTGCTCATCTCGCCGATCGGGTTCTCCCCGACGGGGGACGTCTTCAACTGCACGCTCGAGGACGTGGCCACCTCGACCGCCATCGCCCTGCAGGCCGACAAGCTCATCTTCCTCACCGAGACGGCCGGCGCGCTCGACGCGAAGGCGCATCTCATCTCCCAGCTCACGGTCAAGGAGGCCGGGGAGCTGGTGGCGGCCAGCGGCAGCCTCCCCGAGGACGTGCAGATCTACCTGCCCTGCGCCATGAAGGCGTGCGCGAACGGCGTGAAGCGCGCGCACCTCATCAGCCGGCACGTGGACGGGGCACTCCTCATCGAGCTCTTCACCCACCACGGCATCGGCACGATGCTCGTGCCGGAGTCGCCGGAGGTCATCCGCGACGCGAGCGCCGAGGACATCCCGGGCATCGTGCAGATCATCGAGCCCCTCGAGCAGCAGGGGATCCTCGTGCGGCGCGAGCGCGACAAGCTCGAGGGCGAGATCGGGCGCTTCTTCGTGATCGAGAGCGAGGGCAACATCCTGGGCTGCGCGGCGCTCTATCCCTTCCCGGAGGAGTCCACCGCGGAGCTCGCCTGCCTCGCGGTCAACCCCTTCTTCCGCGACGGCGGGCGCGGCGAGCGCCTCCTCGAGTTCGCGCAGGCGCGCGCGAGGAAGGCGGGCTTCGACTCCCTCTTCGTCCTCTCCACCCGCACGACGCACTGGTTCATCGAGCGCGGCTTCGCCGAGGCGGACATCTCGCGCCTGCCCGGGCGCAAGCAGTCGCTCTACAATTACGAACGCGGCTCCAAGATCTTCATCAAGGGAATCTAGACATGGCTCGAACGGTCAACTGCATCAAGCTCAAGCGCGAGGCCGAGGGCCTCGATTTCCCCCCGTACCCGGGCGAACTCGGCAAGAAGCTCTGGGAGAGCGTCTCCAAGGAGGCGTGGAAGGCCTGGCTCGAGCAGCAGAAGATGCTCGTGAACGAGAACCGCCTCAACCTCGCCGACCCGAAGGCGCGCAAGTACCTCGAGGAGCAGATGACGCGGCACTTCTTCGGCGAGGGCGCCGACGCCGTGCAGGGGTACGTGCCCAAGGCGTGAGCGGTGGGGAGTGATGCGGGCGAAAGTCTTGGACACGCCGATGAACGCCGATATCACGCGATGAACACGGATAAGTTCTGGAATGGCTGGAACGACGTGCCTGCAGCGAGCGACGCTCGCCATCTGCGGCACTGCGATTCCCGACTCTCAGGAATTATCCGTGTTCATCCGTGTTCATCGGCGTGTCCAAAGCCTTTCGCCCGCATCACTCCCAAAGAAAAAGCCGCCCGAGGGCGGCTTTTTCGTTCCCGCGCCGCGGCGGAGGTCAGTCGGAGGACGAGATCTCCTGCTCGAACTCCTCGACCGTGACGTGGCGCACGTCCTTGCCCTTCACCAGGTAGACCACGTACTCCGACATGTTCTTGGAGTGGTCGCCGATCCTCTCCAGCGCCTTGGCCACGAAGAGGATCTCGATGGAGGTGGAGATCGTGCGCGGGTCCTCCATCATGAAGGTGATGAGCTGGCGCATGATGCCGCGGAACTGCTCGTCGAGGAGGCGGTCCTGGCGGACGACGGCGGCCGCCTCGCTGATGTCCACGCGGGCGAAGGCGTCCAGGGCCTTCTTGAGCATCTCGAGGGCGATCCCCGCGGCGGCCTTGATCTCGCCGAAGCGCGGCAGGAGCAGCCGCTCGGCCGAGTAGATGAGCTTGGTCATGCGCGCGATCTTCTCCGCCTCGTCGCCGATGCGCTCGAGGTCGGTGATCATCTTGATGACCGTCACGAGCATGCGCAGGTCCTGCGCCGCCGGCTGGCGGCGGGCGATGATGTGCGCGCAGTCCTCGTCGATCTGCACCTCGAGGGCGTTCACCCGGTGGTCGTTGGCGATCGTCTGGTCGGCGAGCTGCAGGTTGCCGGTGGAGAGCGCCTCGATCGCGGCCGTGATCTGGGTCTCCACGAGGCCGCCCATCTGCAGCACGCGCGAGCGGACGGTCTCGAGCTCCGCGTCGTAGCGCTTCGAGGTGTGTTCCATGGGGTTGAGGGGCATTTCGGTGTTCCTCGCCTGGTGGGGCCGCCCTCCCGCCTGGGGGCGGAGCGGCGCCGAATGGCTGATGCTAGGGCTTCATTGTGACGCCCGCGTGACGGCGCGGTCGATGCGCCGCACCCCCTCGGGGGTCCCCAGGAGCAGGACGTCGGCCGGGCGGCGGGCGAAAAGGCCGTTGGTCACCACGCCGGGGAGCTGGTTCAGCTCGCTCTCGAGCCCCGCCGGGTCGGTGATCGAGAGCCCGTGCACGTCGAGGATCACGTTGCCGTTGTCGGTCACCGCGCCCTCGCGCAGGACGGGGCGTCCGCCCAGCCTCACGATCTCGCGGGCCACGAGGCTCCTCGCCATGGGGATCACCTCCACGGGCAGCGGGAACTTCCCGAGCACGGCCACGAGCTTGGAGGCGTCCGCGATGCACACGAACTTCCGGCTCGCCTGGGCCACGATCTTCTCGCGCGTGAGGGCGCCGCCGCCGCCCTTGATCATCGCGAGGTGCTCGGTCACCTCGTCGGCGCCGTCCACGTACACGTCGCATCCGCCGGCGGCGTTCAGGTCCATCACGGCGATCCCGGCCTCGCGCAGGCGCTTCGCGCTCGCCTCGGAGCTCGAAACCGTCCCGGCGATGCGCGCCTTGCGCGAGACGAGGGCGGCGATGAAGTGGTTCACGGTCGAGCCGGTGCCCACGCCCACCGTCATGTCGTCCTCGACGAAGGCGAGCGCGGCCTCGGCGCAGAGCTTCTTCAGGGCATCCTGGTCCATGGGGAGAATCATATATTGGTATTCTTGGGGTCAGGAAGGAACATGAAAACCGACTACCTCAGGAAGATCCTCTCGGCCCGCGTCTACGACGTCGCCATCGAGAGCCCCCTCGAGCTCGCGCCCGCGATCTCGCGGCGCACCGGCAACCACGTGCTCCTCAAGCGCGAGGACAAGCAGCCGGTCTTCTCCTTCAAGCTGCGCGGCGCCTACAACAAGATGGCGCACCTCACCCCGGCGCAGCTCGAGCGCGGGGTGATCTGCGCGAGCGCCGGCAACCACGCCCAGGGCGTGGCCCTCGGCGCCCAGAAGCTGGGGACCACCGCCACCATCGTGATGCCCGTGACCACGCCGCGCATCAAGATCTCGGCCGTGGCCGCGCGCGGGGCCAAGGTGGTCCTGCACGGCGACTCCTACCACGAGGCGGCGCAGCACGCGAAGGCGCTCGCCCGCAAGCTGGGCCTCGCCTTCGTCCATCCCTACGACGACCCGCTGGTCATCGCGGGGCAGGGCACCATCGGCATGGAGATCCTGCGCCAGCACCAGCGCCCCATCGACGCGATCTTCGTTCCGGTGGGCGGCGGCGGGCTCATCGCCGGCATCGCCTCCTACGTGAAGCGACTGGCGCCCTCGACCCGCATCATCGGCGTCGAGCCCGTCGATTCCAACGCCATGACGGCCTCCCTCAAGGCCGGCAAGCGGGTGACGCTGCCGCACGTGAACATCTTCGCCGACGGCGTGGCGGTGCGGCAGGTCGGGCGCGAGACCTTCCGCATCTGCCGCGAGCTGGTCGACGAGATGGTGCTCGTCGACACCGACGAGATCTGCGCCGCCATCAAGGACATCTACGAGGACACCCGGACGGTGGTGGAGCCCTCCGGGGCGCTCGCGCTCGCCGGGGCCAAGCGCTGGCTCGCCCGGCGCCGGCTCAAGGGCAAGACGGTCGTCGCGATCGCCTGCGGCGCCAACATGAACTTCGACCGGCTGCGCTTCGTGGCCGAGCGGGCGGAGCTGGGCGAGCACCGGGAGGCGGTGCTCGCGGTCACCATCCCGGAGAAGCCGGGCAGCTTCCGCGCCCTCTGCGAGCTCCTGGGCCGGCGCAACGTCACCGAGTTCAACTACCGCATCGCGGATCCGAGCCAGGCCCACGTCTTCATCGGCGTCACCGTCTCCGGCCGCGACGAGTCCGACCGGCTCATCGCCCAGCTGCAGCGCGCGGGCCTGAAGGCCGTGGACCTGTCGGACAACGAGATGGCCAAGCTGCACGTGCGCCACCTGGTGGGCGGCCACGCGCCCGACCGGGCGGGGGAGATGGTCTACCGGTTCGAGTTCCCGGAGCGGCCGGGCGCGCTCATGAACTTCCTCAAGCGCATGGGCACGGGGTGGAACATCTCGCTCTTCCACTACCGCAACCACGGCGCCGACGTGGGGCGCGTGCTGGTGGGCCTGCAGGTCCCGGACCGGGACCGGGTGGCCTTCCGCCGCTTCCTGAAGGAGCTGGGCTACGACTACGCGGACGAGAGCCGCAACCCCGCCTACCGGCTCTTCCTGAAGTGAGGCCGGGAGGCCGCTAGGACTGCGGCCAGTTCTTGATGTACTGCTTCAGGAGCCGGTTCTCGAACGCCACGTCCTTCACCGCGCTGCGGGCGATGTCGTGGAACGAGACGATCCCCACGAGGCGCCCGTCCTTCAGGACCGTGGCGTGGCTCACGTGCCGGCCGGTCATCATGGCGCGCAGGCCGTCGGCGGAATCCTCGGGATGGACCACCGCCGGGGAGGGGTTCATCACCTCGCGCACCGGGGCGTCGAGAAGCCGCGGGCCCAGGGACTCCAGCCCTTTCAGGAGCTCGCGCAAGGTGAGGATCCCGGCGAGAGCTTCCCCGTCGAGCACGACCACCGAGCCGATGTCCTCCCGGACCATGGCGGCCACCGCCTCGCGCACGGGCGCGCCGGGGGCCACCCCGTGGGTGCGGCCACCCTTGCCGACCTTGTCGTCGAGGATTTCCTGGACCGTGAGCGGCATCGGAGAGTTCGGGGGGTAGGGGCGGGACACCGACCTGCAGGCTGCGATCCTGCCAGCCCGGCGGTCGGGTCGAGCCTTGATATTACGGATGATTCCGGCGCGCGCGCAAGGCGCGCCCCGGAATTTCGCGGGGTGGCTCCAGGCGAGTTGCAAATGTTGCACTCCATGCGGGAAGATCTGCCCGTGGCCAAATACCAGATCCACTCGCAGGTGAAGCAGATCCTGACCAGCGCCTTCTCCGTCCGGGCCTATTCGGTGCTCGATCCGCACGAGTCGGCGCAGTGGCACGACGTCCGGCTCTCCACCGCGCAAAGCGCGAAGGAGGCGGAGGACGTTCGGGTGAAGCTCGTCGCGCAATTGCGCACCGCCATCACGGGGCGCGGCGACGAGGTATCGGGCGAGGTGAGGGACTGAATCGCCGGGCGCAGGAAGAAGATGGTGCTGTTGAGTGGATTCGAACCACCGACCTACTGATTACGAATCAGTTGCTCTACCAACTGAGCTACAACAGCACGCGAGTCGGGCATTATATCGCGAGAGCCCGCCTTCCGCGACTCCCGGGCCCGCCCGGGGGCCCCGGGGGCGCCCCACCCGGGGCGCCCTCCGTTCGTCGGCCGCCGGCCGCCTCGCGTCGGGCCGAGTGGCAGGCCGCGGCGCGGGTACCTAACCTGCGAATTGTCCTGGAGGATTTCATGAAAAGACAGACCGGCTTCACCCTGATCGAGCTGATGATCGTCGTGGCCATCGTCGGCATCCTGGCCGCGGTCGCCGTGCCCATGTACACGGACCACATCATCCGGTCCACGCTGGTCGAGGGTCACACGGGCCTGTCGGACTTCCGCGTGCGCATGGAGCAGTTCTACCAGGACAACCGCACCTACGACGGCGCGGGCCTCGGCAACTGCGGCGCGGCCACGCCCACGAACGTCAAGAGCTTCGACTACGACTGCAAGCCCAACGGGCAGACCTACACCGCGACGGCGACGGGCAAGGGCGACAGCCGCGCCGTACGGGTTCGTCTTCACCATCAACGAGCAGAACGTCAGGGCCACGACGGCCACGAAGGCGGGCTGGGAATCGGCGGCCATGGCGAACTGCTGGGTCTCGAGGAAGAAATCTTGCTAGTGCGCCGCCCAGCCCAGCCGGGCTTCTCGCTCATCGAGGTCCTGATCGCGGTCGCGATCATCGGGGTCATCATGGCGCTCGGCATCCCGGCCTTCACCACGTGGATCCAGAACACGCAGATCCGCACGGCCTCGGAAACGATCATCGCGGGCCTGCAGACGGCCCGGAACGAGGCCATCCGCCGCAACGCCGCGATCCAGTTCAAGCTGGACGTTGCCGGCACGACCCAGTGGCGCGTGAACTTCAAGTCCGACCCGGACACGAACCCGCTGCAAAGCCGCGTCGCCGAGGAAGGCTCTCCCAACGCCACGATCGTGGTGACGCCCGACGGCGCGGACACGGTGACTTTCAGCGCGCTGGGCCGCGTCGTCGAGAACGCGGACGCCTCGCCCTCCATCAGCACCATCGAGGTGGACAACCCCTCCATCACCGTCGCGGCCGACCGCCGCAAGCTGCAGATCGTCATCCCGGTCGGCGGCGCGATCCGCATGTGCGATCCGAAGGTCCTCGCCCCCGATCCCCGCGCGTGCTAGGAACCGACACCATGGCGCCCAAACCCTCCAGCCAGCAAGGCGTGATCCTCCTCGAGGCCCTCATCGGCATCCTCATCTTCTCGCTGGGCGTCCTCGCCCTCGTGGCGATGCAGGCCGTGTCGGTGAGCAACGTCTCCAATTCCCGCTACCGCACCGAGGCGGCCTTCCTCGCCAACGAGATCATCGGCGAGATCTGGGTCGACCGCGGGGCCAACTGCACCAACGTGGTCAACTACTCGGCTTCCGGCGGAACCGGCAGCAACGAGACCGCCAAGCGCTGGGTGGCCAAGGTCAACCAGATCCTGCCCGGAAGCGACGCGAACCCGCCGGAAATCGTGGTCGTCTCTCCCGCGACGGGGGGCCGCCAGGTGACGGTCACCCTGCGCTGGAAGGCCCCCGAGGCCGTGACGGTCAGCAACCACGTGGCTGTCGCTTTCGTCAGCGACCCCTGAGCCCGGAGCCGGAACCTATGAGAAGCGAAGCGTTTCCCCGGTTGTCGCGAGGCTTCACCCTCGTCGAAATCATGGTGGGCGTCCTGATCGGGCTCATCGGCACGGTCGTCATCTTCCAGGTGTTCGCCGTCTCCGAGGGGCAGAAGCGCACGACGACGGGCGCGAGCGACGCGCAGCAGAACGGCGTCTTCGGCCTCTTCCAGATCGAGCGCGACGTGCGCATGGCCGGCTACGGCATGAACCACATGGCGCTCCTGGGGTGCCCGATCAACGGCTGGTACGAGCCGGGCGGCGCGAAGATCGCGTTCAAGATGGTGCCGGTCGAGATCATCAACGGGGCGGGCGGCGCGCCGGACCAGGTGCGCCTCGCCTTCGGCGACTCGGACCTCTTCATGGCGCCCGCCCAGTTCACGGCGAAGGCGAACACCTCGCAGGCCAACTACAAGATCGACAACAAGTTCGGCTTCAACGAGGGCGACCTCGTCGTGGCCGCGCAGGCCGGCAGGCCCTGCACGCTGGCGCAGATCAGCACCGTGACCGCCAGCGACAACACCATCGTCCACAACAGCGGCAACTACACGAACTCCGAAGGCGCGCAGGTGCCGACGCAGTTCAACAAGCCCGGGGGGCTGCCCGCCCCCGAGGGCCAGCAATACGATGCGTGGGACCAGGTGACCAACACGGGCGCGCGGCTCTACAACCTCGGCGCCGCGCCCACGGTCGTCACGTACGCCATCCAGGGCAGCACCCTCGTCGCGACCAACGGCCTCATGCCGGGCGTCGCGTCAGGCACCGCCGTGCTCTCCGACGGCGTGGTGCAGCTGCAGGCGCAGTACGGCTTCGACGGCGACGCCGACGGCTTCGTCGCCTCGACGGCGGTCTACAACGCCGACGTGAACCTCGCCTCGAACCAGGACCAGTGGGCCGACAACATGCCCGTGGCCGCCACCGGCGCGCACTGGCAGCGCGTGATCGCCGTGCGCCTCCTGGTGGTCGCCCGCAGCATCACGCCGGAGCGGCCCGACCCGGTCTCCGGGCTGTGCACCGCGACCACGGTCCAGCCGCGCTGGATCTCCCCCGCCCCGACGGCGGCCCCGCCCGGCATCGAGATCGACGTGAAGTCGACCTTCGCGGACGCGAACGAGTGGATGTGCTACCGCTACCGCCCCTTCGAAGTGGTGGTGCCCGTCCGCAACATGCTCTGGTTCCCCCTCTGAACGCGTGATGCGCGCGACCTTTCCAGGACCCCGGCCATGACGATCTCCCGAACCCGCCGACACCGCCAGTGCGCCACGCGGCCGCGCCGCGCCCAGGAGGGCCTGGTGCTCTTCATCGCCCTCATCGTCCTCGTGGCGATGTCGCTCGCCGGCGTGGCCCTCCTGCGCGCGGTGGACACGGGCACCGTCGTCGCCGGCAACATGGCCTTCAAGCAGGCCGCCATCATGGTCGCCGACCGCGGCACGCAGGAGGCCGTGAAATGGCTCTCCGACAACAGCGGGGGCACCACGCTGCAGATGACCAACACGTCGAAGGGCTACTTCTCGTCCCGGCCCCCGGGAGCGGAGCCCGACTGGTTCCGCCCCGACAGCTGGACCGAGTCGGTCGCCGTGAACGGCGGCACGCCGGACGCCTCCGGCAACGTCGTGCGCTACGTGATCCACCGCATGTGCACGCAGCCGGACGCGGCCTACAACGCGACCGCTCCCGCCAACGAATGCGCCATGTACTTCCCGACGGGCAGCGGCACCACCGGCGGCAGCATGGCCGTGGGCGCACCGCAGTTCATCGGCACCCCGCAGCTCTATTACCGAATCACGACGCGCGTCGAAGGCCCGCGTGACACGGTGAGCGTCATCCAGTCGAGCGTCCTCGTCGGAATCTGACGCAAGCCCCCTTTTCCCAGGAGCGATCCGCCATGGCAACCCTTTCCCGAACCCGCAGGTTCCTCGTCGCGCTGCTCGCAGTCTCCGCAGCCGGCCTCGCCGGCGTCCGCCACGCGGGCGCCGAGATCGCCGACCTCGCGAAGGTCCCGCTCGCCAACTCCCCGTCGGACGCGGTGCTGCCGAACCTCATGTACGTCCTGGACGACTCGGGGTCGATGGCCTGGAACTACATGCCCGACCACATCTTCCGCACCAGCGGCGGATCGATCCTCTACAACTGCAAGCGCTGCTCGAGCAGCTCCTGCAGCGGCCCCGGCGGCACGAACTCCGGCAGCGGCTGGCAGTGCGGCAACGACGAGAGCGACCCCGACAGCTCGTCCAACACCGCGCCGACGGAGTACGGCGAGGCGCCCTTCTACGCCTCGATGTTCAACAGGATCTGGTACAACCCCAACATCACCTACGCGCCGGCCATCGACTTCGAGGGCAACAGCCTGGGCAACGCCAACCCCTCGAACGCCGACGACGACCATTACCTGGGGACCTCCAGCACCAACCTGGTCGGCGGCTTCAAGGAAGTCATCTACTGCAACACCGGCAGCCCCACCGGCGCCGACCTCACCAACACCGCCAAGTGCCGCAAGAACGGGCTTCACAACGTCTCGCCCTTCGCGGGGACGACGAGCTACTTCCTGTACTGGGGCGACGACCGGCGCGAACGTCGGCTTCCCGACCAAGGCCTACTACAACAAGGTGCTCATCAAGACCTCGAACGCGCACTACTTCAACATCACGCCGCACGAGTACTGCAGCGACGCGAACCTGGTGAACTGCGTGCTGGCGAACGCCGCCGGCACCGGGCCCGGCACGGCCACCACGCCGGTGAGCAGCATCGCGGCGCCGGTCCGTTGGTGCAAGAGCGCCACCGACGCCACGGCGACGACCGTCGTCTCCGGCAACTCCGCGGGCACGCCCCGCTGCCAGAAGAAGTTCAGCACCGGCACCTACCGCTACCCGCGCTACGGCCGCTTCACGCGCGTGGACATCGCCCCCGCCACCGCCACCTACACGAAGGGCCCGATCTCGGTGCGGACCGACTGCGCCTCGGCGACCTCCTGCACGTACGCCGAGGAGATCCAGAACTTCGCCAACTGGTGGACCTACTACCGCACCCGCATGGCGCTCATGAAGACCGCGACGGGCCGGGCCTTCCTGTCGATCGACGACCGCTTCCGCATCGGCTTCATCACCATCAACCCCAACAACCCCGTCACCGCCGACAAGTTCATCGGCGCCTCGAAGTTCGACGCGACGCAGAAGAAGGCCTGGTACACGCTGGTCTACGACCAGAACACGAACGGCAGCACGCCCAACCGCACCGCGCTGCACCGCGTGGGGCGCTACTACCAGGGCGAGACGGACGGCATCAACTCCGGGATGACCCCCGATCCGATGGAGTACTCCTGCCAGCAGAACTTCACGCTGCTCACGACCGACGGCTACTGGAACGACTCGTTCTCCTCGGTGGGCAACAACGACAACACCAACAGCGGCTACACGACCCGCGCCTACGGCGCCTACGACGGCGGCCTCACCGGGGCCTCCAACACCCTCGCGGACGTGGCGGCCTACTACTACAAGACGGACCTGCGCACCACCGGGCCGTACGCGACGAACAACGTGCCCACCTCCTCTCGCGACCAGAACCCCGCGCAGCACATGGTCACCTTCACGCTCGGCCTGGGGCTCGAGGGGTACATGGACTACCAGTCGGACTACGAGACGGCGGCCACGGGCGACTTCGCGAAGATCAAGGCGGGCACCAACAACGCCTGCTCGTGGACGACCGGCACCTGCAACTGGCCGGTGCCGTCCTCCAACGACCCGGGCACGCTGGACGACCTCTGGCACGCGGCGGTGAACGGGCGCGGCAGGTACTTCAGCGCCGGCGACCCGAACTCCCTCACCCAGGGCCTGCAGCAGGCGCTCGCGTCCCTCAACATCCAGACGGCCGCCGCCGCCGCCTCGGCGACCTCGAGCCCGAACATCACCGAGACCGACAACTACATCTACAGCTCGACCTTCCGCACGGTGAAGTGGGACGGCGAGATCGTCGCGCAGCGGATCGACACCACCAGCGGCAACGTCCTGCCGGCGATCGTCTGGTCCGCGCAGGCGCTCCTGGACGGAATGACGACCGCCAGCTCCGACAGCCGCGACATCTTCACGATCGACGAGAGCGCCGGCGGCAAGAGGAAGGCCTTCAAGTACTCGAGCCTCACGAGCGCGCCCTCCGGCAGCCTCGCCGCCGAGACCGACTACTTCGACAACAAGTGCACCGCCTTCTCGCAGTGCGCGCTCCTCACGGCGGCGCAGAAGGCGGTGTCGAACAACGGCGAGAACCTGGTGAACTGGCTGCGCGGGCAGCGCCAGCACGAGGCCTTCGCGGCCCCGGAGACCAATCCCCCGTTCCGCGCGCGCGAGCACGTCCTCGGCGACCCGGTGAACGCCACCCCCGCGTTCATGAAGAAGCCGCGCTTCAACTGGACGGACCTCGTCACGCCGACCTACCAGGACTACAAGACGGCCCAGGACGGCCGCCAGGCGACGCTCTTCATCGCGGCCAACGACGGCATGCTGCACGCCCTGAACGGGGACACCGGCAAGGAGATGTGGGCCTACGTGCCGCGCATCGTCATGCCGAAGATCCACCGGCTCGCCACGGAGAACTGGACGGTCACGCACGAGTACAACGTGGACGGCTCTCCGGAGATCATGGACGCCTACCTGGGCGGGAGCTGGAAGACGGTCCTCGTCTCGGGCCTCGATACCGGCGGGCGCGGATTCTACGCGCTGGACGTCACGAACCCCGCGTCCCCGACCGTCCTGTGGGAGGTCTGCAGCGACAAGACCCTGTGCAAGATCTGGGACGAGGACATCGGCTACACGCACGGCAACCCCGTGATCACCAAGCGCGCGAGCGACGGCAAGTGGGTGGCCGTGGTCACCTCGGGGCTCAACAACGTCTCGCCGGGCACGGGGCGCGGCTACCTCTACGTGCTCGACCTCGAGAAGGGCGACATCCTGGCCAAGGTGGACACCGGCGTGGGCGACACGACCACGCCGTCGGGCTTCAACCACATCAGCGGCTTCGCCAGCAGCTTCAACCTCGACAACACCGCGAAGTGGGTCTACGGCGGCGACCTCTACGGCAACGTCTGGCGGTTCGACATGGCCAAGGACCCGCCGAAGGTCTCGAAGCTCGCCCAGCTCCGGGACCCGGGCGGCAAGCCCCAGTCCATCACTTCCAGGCCGGAACTGGGCCTCATCGAGGGCTTCCCGGTCATCTTCGTCGGCACCGGCCGCTACCTGGGCACGGACGACCTCGTCGATCCGGCAAGCCTCGCGCCCCCCAACCAGTGGGCCTACCAGCAGTCGTTCTACGCGATCAAGGACAAGGGCGACGGCAGCGGCTACGCGAACTTCCGCGCGGCCAACGTGGTGGAGAACAAGATCATCTCGAGCGGCCCGACCTCGCGCACCACGAGCGCCAAGGTCGACTTCAGCTGGGCCGACAAGGACGGCTGGTTCGTCGACTTCAACCCCAGCGACGAGTCCCCGGGCGAACGGGTGAACCTCGACCCGCAGCTGGTGCAGGGGACGATCATCGTCGTGACCAACGTGCCCAACAACAGCGCGTGCACGGTGGGCGGCGACAGCTGGATCTACCAGTTCGACTACAAGTCGGGCACCTACGTGCCGTCCGCCGCGCTCAACCAGGCCGGCCAGAAGTTCACCGGCCAGATCACGGTGGGCCTGGTGGTGGTGCGGCTGCCCAGCGGCGTCTTCAAGGGCATCGCCACGGGCGCGACGGGGACGAAGACTCCCTTCGCCGTCAACATCGGCGGCAGTGGCGGGGCGGCGCGCCGAATCTCCTGGCGCGAGTTGATCCAGCGATGAGGATGCGCGCGGCGCTTCTCCTGGCTGCGGCCGTCGCCGCGGGCGTCCCGCTCGCGGCGGCAGCCCAGGGCAAGGGGCTCCCGACCTACGAGCCCCAGCTGCGCCTTCGCACCGCCCTGGACACCTGCACCAAGTCCGAGGTGATGCGGGAGGCCTACTGCGTCAAGAAGTGCGCGTCGGGGTTCCGGATGGAGCTTTCGGGCAAGAAGCCGATGTGCATCGGGCTCAAGGCGGACGCGACCTACACCCCGCCCAAGCCCTCCTACCAGCCGGCGAAGCCGAACCCGTCCCGCCAGGCGCCGCCGGGGGCTTGAGGCCGCGCCTACTGGGGCTTCGCGATCGTCTTGGGCAGCGGGAAGGTGACCGATTCCGTGATGCCTTCGAGCTCGCGGACGCGGGCGGCGCCCAGCTTCTGCAGGGCGGCGATGACGTCCTGGACCAGCACTTCCGGCGCCGAGGCCCCGGCGGTGACGCCGATGGTGCGGGCGCCCTCGATCCACTCGGGCCGGATCTCGCCGGCGCGGTCGACCAGGTAGGCCTTCCGGCCGAGGTTCTCGGCCACTTCGCGCAGCCGGTTGGAGTTCGAGCTGTTGGGCGAGCCCACGACGATCACCACGTCGCAGCGCGGGGCCATGAACTTCACCGCGTCCTGCCGGTTCTGCGTGGCGTAGCAGATGTCGTCCTTCTTGGGGCCGACGATGGCCGGGAAGCGCGCGCGCAGCGCCGCGACGATCCGCGCCGCGTCGTCCATGGAGAGCGTGGTCTGCGTCACGTAGGCGAGGTTGCCCGGGTTCCCCACGGCGAGGCGGGCCACGTCCTCCTCGCTCTCGACGAGGTACATGCCGGTGGCCGACTGGCCCATGGTGCCCTCGGCCTCCGGGTGGCCCTCGTGGCCGATCATCACGACCTCGCGGCCCTGCTCGCGCATCCGCGCGACCTCGGCGTGCACCTTGGTCACGAGGGGGCAGGTGGCGTCGAAGACGCGAAGTCCCCGCGCCTCGGCCTCGCGGCGCACCGCGAGGGAGACGCCGTGCGCCGAGAAGATCACCGTGCCTCCCGCGGGCACCTCGGCGAGCTCCTCCACGAACACGGCGCCCTTTCCGCGCAGGTCCTCGACCACGAACTTGTTGTGGACGATCTCGTGGCGCACGTAGATGGGCGCGCCGTGCACCTCCAGCGCCCGCTCGACGATCGCGATCGCGCGGTCGACTCCGGCGCAGAACCCGCGCGGCTTGGCGAGGACGATTTCGGTCGGTTCCGGCATGGGGCGAGGCTCCTCTAGAGGCCCTCGGGACGGGCGCGTGCGGCGCGGGCGTCGCGCAGGCCGTCCCACAGGATCAGCACCACGCCCACGGTGATCGCCGAGTCGGCGACGTTGAAGGCGGGCCAATAGTAGCCCGCCGCGTGCAGCTGGATGAAGTCGACCACGTGGCCGAGGGTGAGGCGGTCCCAGAGGTTCCCGGCCGCCCCTCCCAGGACGAGGGCGAGCGCGGCGGCGAGCAGGCGGTTGCCGCCGCTCTTTCGCAGCATCGCCAGGAGCACGGCGGAGACGGCGATCGTGACGCCCACGAAGAACCAGCGCTGCCAGCCGCCCGCCCCGGCGAGGAAGCTGAAGGCCGCGCCCGGGTTGTGCCAGAGGACGAGGTTCAGGAAGGGCGTCACCTCGTGCACGTCGCCCGCGCGGAAGGCGGAGCTCACCCAGGCCTTGGTCGCGAGGTCGGCCGCGGCCACGGCTGCCGACAGCCACAGCCAGCGCGGCCAGCGTCCGCGGCCGCGCTCAGGCATGCCGCCGCTCCTCGCCCGGCCCCTCGATGTTCGAGACGCAGCGTCCGCAGATGGCCGGATGGCGCGCGTCGGCGCCGGTGTCCTCGCGGTAGTGCCAGCAGCGATCGCACTTGGCGTGCGGGCTGGGCGTCACGCGCACGGCGAGCGAGCCGCCCGGCTCGCACGGTGGCGGTGGAGGTGATGAGGACGAAGCGCAGGTCGTCCCCCAGGCTCTCCAGGAGCGCGCGGTCGCCCTCGGGGGCCGCGAGGGACACCTCGGCCTGCAGCGACGAGCCGATGCCGCCGCCCTGGCGCAGCTCCTCGAGGCTCTTCTGGACGAGGGCGCGGATCTCGCGAAGGCGCGTCCACTTCACCACGAGCGCCTCCTCGCCCGCCTGCGGCGGCAGCACGCCCTCCCAGGTGTGGAAGAAGACGCTCTCCTCGCGCCCGGGATTGAGGACCTCCCAGGCCTCCTCGGCCGTGAAGCTGAGGATCGGCGCCATGAGCCGCAGGAGGATCTGCGTGATGTGGTGCAGCGCCGACTGCGCCGAGCGCCTCGCGGCCGAGTCGCGGCCGCAGGTGTAGAGGCGGTCCTTGAGGACGTCGAGGTAGAAGCCGCCCAGGTCCTCCGAGCAGAAGGTCTGCAGGCGCTGGGTGACGAGGTGGAACTCGAAGCGCGAGTAGTCGGCGATGACCGACTCGGCCGTCCTGCGCGTCATGGCGAGGGCGTAGCGGTCGATCTCGAGCCAGCGCTCCGGCGGCAGCAGGTCCCGGCCCGCGTCGAAGTCGGCGGTGTTGGAGAGGAGGAACCGCAGCGTGTTGCGGATGCGGCGGTAGCCCTCGACGACGCGCTTCAGGATCTCGTCGGAGATGTAGAGCTCGCCGGAATAGTCGGCCGAGGCCACCCACAGCCGGATGATCTCGGCGCCCAGGGTGTCGGACACCTTCTGCGGCGCGATCACGTTGCCGAGCGACTTCGACATCTTGCGGCCCTGGCCGTCGACCACGAAGCCGTGGGTGAGGAGGGCGTCGTAGGGCGCGCGCCCGTCCATCGCGCAGCTCGTGAGCAGGCTCGACTGGAACCAGCCGCGGTGCTGGTCCGAGCCTTCGAGGTAGAGGTCGGCGGGCCACTTCTGCCCCGCGAGGCCCCGGAGCACGGAGAAGTGGGTCGTGCCGGAGTCGAACCACACGTCCACGGTGTCGGTGAGCTTGCGGTACTTCGCCGGATCGACCCCGAAGTCCTCGCAGGTGGCGCCGAACCAGGCCTCGATGCCGCCCTTCGCCACGCGCTGCGGCGGCCTCCTCGAGGAGGCGCTCGGTGTCGGGGTGCAGCTCCTCGGTCTCGCGGTCGAGGAAGAACGGCAGCGGCACGCCCCAGTTGCGCTGGCGCGAGAGCGTCCAGTCCGGGCGGCCCGCGATCATCGCCTCGATGCGGGAGCGGCCCCACGAGGGATAGAAGGTCGTGTCGGCGATGGCCTTCTTCGCGCTCTCGCGCAGCGTCAGGCCGTTGCCGTCCCCGTTCGGCGGAGGCGGGCGTGTCCATCCCGATGAACCACTGCGTCGTGGCGCGGAAGATGATGGGCGTCTTGTGCCGCCAGCAATGGGGGTAGCTGTGGCGCAGGGGCTCGTTCCTGAGGAGCGCGCCGTTCGCGGCGAGCATCTCGAGGATCGGCTTCTCGGCCTCGCGCACGCCCAGGCCCGCGAAGTGCGGGACGACGGACTTGAAGCGGCCGCGGTCGTCCACGGGCTGGTCGAGGGGCAGGCCGTACTTCACCCCGGCGTCGAAGTCCTCCACGCCGTGCGCGGGGGCCGTGTGCACGAGCCCCGTGCCCGCCTCGAGCGTGACGTGCTCGCCCAGGATCAGGGGCACCACGCGCGGCTCGAGCGGGTGCCGGAAGGCGAGCCCCTCGAGCGCCCCGCCGGCCACGCGCCCCAGGACCGATGCGGCCTCGAGGCCGTAGCGCTTGAGGCTCGCCTCGCGCAGCTCCGCGGCGAGGATGAGCGCGCCCCTGGCCGTGGCCACGAGCTCGTACTCGTGGCCGGGGTGGGCGGCGATGGCCTGGTTGCCGGGCAGCGTCCACGGCGTGGTGGTCCAGATGACCGCGAAGGCCTTCTCCGGGGCGCTCGCGAGGCCGAAGGCCCTGGCGATCGCCGAGGTGTCGGCGGCGGCGAAGGCGACGTCGATCGCGGCCGAGGTCTTGTCCTCGTACTCCACTTCCGCCTCGGCGAGCGCCGAGCCGCACTCGATGCACCAGTTGACCGGCTTCAGCCCGCGATAGAGCAGGCCCTTCTTCCAGATGCGCCCGAGCGCGCGGATCTCGTCGGCCTCGGTCGCGAAATCCATCGTCTTGTAAGGGTGCTCCCAGTCGCCCAGCACGCCCAGGCGCTTGAAGTCCGCCATCTGCCGCTCGATCTGCTCGGCGGCGTAGGCGCGGCAGAGGCGGCGGGCCTCGTTGCCGTCCAGGTTGCGGCCGTGCTTCTTCTCGATCTGGTGCTCGATCGGCAGGCCGTGGCAGTCCCAGCCCGGCGTGTAGGGCGCGTCGAAGCCCGCCATCGTCTTCGACTTGACGATGACGTCCTTCAGGACCTTGTTCACCGCGTGGCCGATGTGGATGTCGCCGTTGGCGTACGGCGGGCCGTCGTGCAGCACGAAGAGCGGGCGCCCGCGGCAGGCCTCGCGGATGCGGCGGTAGAGGCCCTTCTCCTGCCAGGCCTTCACCCACCCCGGCTCCCGCCTGGCGAGGTCGCCCCGCATCGGGAAGGGGGTGTCGGGCAGGTTGAGGGTTTGCTTGTAGTCGGTCTTCGCTTCGTTTGCCATCAGGTCCCCGTTTCGCGGAAATGGGCCCGCGCCGCGTCGCAGTCCAGGCGGATCTGCGCCACGAGCTCGTCGAGCGAGGCGTATTTCGCCTCGTCGCGCAGCTTCTTGAGGAACTCGATGGAGAGGCGACGCCCGTAGAGGTCGCCCGAGAAATCGAAGAGGTAAGCTTCGAGAGTCGGCGGGCCATTCCTGGCAACGACCGGCTTGTATCCCAGGCTCGCCACTCCCTCGAGTCCGCGAGTTGCCGCACCGGCGCATTTTACCGCAAAGACCCCCGTCATCGCCGGGCGTCCCGGCGGCAGCGCGATGTTCGCGGTGGGAAATCCCAGGCTGCGCCCGAGCTTCGCCCCGTGCACGACGCGGCCGCAGATGGCGTAGGGCCTGCCCAGGAGCCGGGCGGCGAGAGCGAGGTCGCCGCCGGCCAGGGCCTCGCGCACGCGCGTCGAGGAGACGCGTTCGTCCCCGTCGGCCACGGTGGCGAGCGTTTCCACCTCGAAGCCCAGGCGCGCGCCCTCGCCGGCGAGGAACGCGACGTCTCCCGCGCGCCGGGCGCCGAAACGGAAGTCCTTGCCCACCAGCACGCGCCGCGCCCCGTGCAGCTCGCGAAGCCGGCGGGCGAACGCTTCCGGGGAGAGGGCCGCGAACTCGCGCGTGAAGCGGCAGATGTAGGCGATGCCGATTCCCGCCTCGGCGAACGCGTGCAGCTTGGCCGACAGCGTGGACAGCCTCGGCGGCGCGCGGTCCGGGAAGAGGAGCTCCCGCGGCAGCGGCTCGAAGGTGAGCACCGCCGGCACGGCGCCCAGCGCCCGGGCCTCGTCCACGACGCGGGCGAGGAGGGCGCGGTGCCCGAGGTGCACGCCGTCGAAGCTGCCGATGGCGACGACGGCATCGGGCGCGCCGGGCTTCGGGTCGCGGATGACGGAGAGGGTCATGGCGTCGTCGGCCCGGTTGCCGGCTATTCCTGGCGCGAGAACTGGCGCAGGCGCAGGCCGAGCGCCCAGAGGGTGGCGAAGTACGCGGCCATCGCGCCCAGGACCACGGCCGCGAGCTTCAGGGCGCGCGTTCCGGCGGAAATCGCGAACCACGACTGCTCCGAGCCCATCCCGTACCAGATGACGCCGCCCATCATGTAGAGCGCCACGCCGATCTTGAGCAGGAAGGCCCCCCAGTCGGGGCCGGCCTGCCAGTTGCCGCTGCGCCGGGTGAGCCACCACAGCCAGGCGGCGTTGAACGTCGCGCCCAGGGAGATCGCGGCGGCGAGCCCGGCGTGCCCCAGCCAGGGCACGAACGCGATGTTCGCGACCTGCGTCACCGCGAGCGTGACGAGGGCGACCTTCACCGGCGTGCGGATGTCCTGGCGCGCGTAGAAGCCCGGGGCGAGGATCTTCACCAGGATGATGCCGGCGAGGCCCACGGCGTAGGAGATGAGCGCCGCCCGCGTCATGAACACGTCGTGCCGCGTGAACTCGCCGTGCCAGAACAGCGTGGTGATGACCGGGACGGCGAGGAGGGCGAGGCCCACGGCCGCGGGCAGCGCGAGCACGAGCGTGAGCCTCAGGCCCCAGTCGAGGAGCCGGGAGTAGGCGCCGGGGTCGTTGTTGCCGTGATACTTCACGAGGGAGGGCAGGATCACGGTGCCCAGCGCGACGCCCAGGAGCGCGGAGGGGAACTCCATCAGGCGGTCCGCGTAATAGAGCCAGGACACCGGGCCGTCGCCGAGCCAGGAGGCGATCTGCGTGTTGATCACGAGGCTCACCTGCGCCACCGAAACGCCCAGGGCGGCAGGGGCCATGAGCTTGAGGACGCGCACCACCCCCTCGTCCCGGGGGTCCCACTTCGGCGCCGGCAGCATGCGGATGCGAAGCAGGAAAGGCAGCTGGAAGGCGAGCTGCAGGATGCCGCCCACGAACACCGCCCACGCGAGGGCCACGACGGGCCGCTCGAAATGGGGCGCGGCCAGGAGCGCGAAGCCGATGAAGGAGAGGTTCAGGAGCACGGGCGTGAACGCCGGCACCTTGAACTGTCCCCAGGTGTTGAGGATGCCGGCGGCGAAGCTCGTGAGCGAGATGAAGAAGATGTACGGGAAGCAGATCCGCAGCATCGTCACCGTGAGGGAGAACTTGTCCGCGTCCTTCGCGAAGCCCCACGCGGTCCCGTAGACCAGGAGCGGGGCGGCCACCACGCCCACGGCCGTGACCGCGAGCAGGGCCGCCATGAGCGAGCCCAGGACCCGCGCCGCGAGCAGCCGCGTCGCCTCTTCGCCGCGCCGGGCCTTGTACTCGCCGAGGATGGGGACGAAGGCCTGGGAGAAGGCGCCCTCGGCGAAGAGGCGGCGCAGCAGGTTGGGCAGGCGGAAGGCGACGACGAAGGCGTCCATCGTGAGCCCGGCCCCGAAGGCGACGGCGAGCAGCGTGTCGCGGACGAACCCCGTGATGCGCGACAGGAGCGTCATCGCGCTGACCGATGCGGCGGCCTTCAGCAGGTTCATGGGCGCGTTCGGGCGTCGGGGGCCGCCGCGGGCAGGAAATGCCGGGGGGAAGCTAGGGCTTTGTTTTGACAGGACAAGCGCTGTATAATATCAGGCTTCGCTTTTGACCCTCGACCCTAGGATTGAAGACACATGGCCAATTCCAAACAGGCCGCGAAACGCGCCAAGCAGGCAGCCAAGCAGCGCACTGCCAACGTGGGCCTTCGCACCACCCTTCGCACCGCGATCAAGAAGGTGAAGACCGCGATCGCGTCCGGCGACGCCACGGCCGCGCAGGCCGCCCTCGCCGAGAACGTCTCGACGATCGACCGCATCGCGGACAAGAGAATCATCCACAAGAACAAGGCGTCCCGCCACAAGAGCCGCCTGGCGCAGCAGGTCAAGGCGCTCGCGGGCCGGGCCTAGGCCTTCGTCTCCGGGGGCGTCCCGCCTCCGGGCCCGAGCCCCGCGCCGGGCACCGGGCAGTACTCCGCCGAGCCCTCCGGCCGGGTGGGGTCGATCACCACCAGTTCGTTGTCGTTCGCGAAGTCGAGCAGGAACCGGTACGCCCGGGGCTCGATGGCGCGCAGCTCCGCCTTCACGAACACGCAGCGCACCCCGTCCATGAGGATCGGCCGCACGTACGGCGAGTAGCGCATCTGCTGGTCGCCGCCGAAGGTCGAAAGCACGCCGCAGAGCCGCTCGGCCCAGTCGCTGGGGCGGAAGGCGCGGCCGGCGCGGGTGATGCCCTGGATGATGATGGCCGCGGGGGCGGTGGACATGTAGCGAAGCCGCCGGGCGCTCTCCCGGGCGGAATCGAATCGCGAAACGCGGGACCGGCATTCTAGCGCGCCGGCCCGCCCGCGGTTGCCTCACCCCGTGAATTTGCCGATAATCGTCCTTCCCACATCCACGGCGGCGCAGGTGCCGCCGTGATCGTTTCTGCGAGGCGTTTATGACTGCCGCCCATCTCATGAAGACCTATTCTCCCCAGCCCGTGGCGTTCGCCCGCGGCGAGGGGGCCTGGCTATGGGATACCGAGGGCCGGCGATACCTCGACGCCCTGGCCGGCATCGCGGTGAACGGCCTGGGGCACGCCCACCCGGCGCTCACGAAGGCGATCGCCGAGCAGGCCGCGAAGCTCATCCACACCTCCAACCTGTTCGTCGTGCCGGAACAGGAGCGGGCCGCGGAGAAGGTCTGCGCGCTCGCGGGCATGGACAACGCCTTCTTCTGCAACTCGGGGGCGGAGGCCAACGAGTGCGCCATCAAGATCGCCCGCCTCCACGGCCACCAGCGCGGCATCGAGAACCCTTCCATCGTGGTGATGGAGAAGGCATGGCACGGGCGCACGCTCGCCACGCTCTCCGCCACGGGCTCGCGCAAGGCGCAGGCCGGCTTCGAGCCGCTCATGGGCGGGTTCCTGCGCGTCCCCTACAACGACCTCGGCGCGATCGAGCGGCTGAGCGAGCAGCCGTCGGTGGTGGCGGTGCTGCTCGAGGTGCTCCAGGGCGAGGGCGGCATCCACGTCGCCGACGCCGGGTACCTGCGCAAGCTGCGCGAGCTTTGCGACCGCCGGCAGTGGCTCCTCATGATCGACGAGGTGCAAAGCGGCATCGGCCGGACGGGCAAGTGGTTCGCGCACCAGTGGGCGGGCATCGTCCCCGACGTGATGCCTCTCGCCAAGGGGCTGGGCTCGGGCGTGCCCATCGGGGCCTGCCTCGCGCGCGGGGTGGCGGCCGGCGTGTTCAAGCCGGGCAACCACGGCACCACCTTCGGCGGCGGCCCGCTCGTGTCCGTCGCCGCGCTCACGACCCTCGAGACCATCGAGAAGGACGGCCTCCTCGCCAACGCCGCGCGCCAGGGCGAGGCGATCAAGCAGGGCCTCGCGCGCGAGCTCTCCGGCGTGGCCGGCGTGAAGGAGATCCGCGGCATGGGCCTGATGATCGGCGTGGAGCTCGACCGTCCCTGCGGCGACCTCGTGCGCCGCGGGCTGGCGGCGGGGATCGTGATCAACGTGACGGCGGACAAGGTGATCCGCCTGCTGCCCCCGCTCGTCTTCGGCGACGCCGAATCGCGCGAGCTCGTCGCGCGCCTGGCGCCGCTGGTGAAGGCCTTCCTCGCCGAGGCGCCGGCCGCCGCCGCGGGCTAGCCGCCATGAGGCACTTCCTGCAGCTGCACGACTTCAGCGCGGACGAGATCGGGCACCTCATCAAGCGCACGCGCGTCATCAAGGAGCGCTTCAAGAACTACGTGGCCTACCAGCCCCTCGTGGACCGCATGCTCGCGATGGTCTTCGAGAAGAGCTCGACGCGCACGCGGGTCTCCTTCGAGGCCGGCATGTTCCAGCTCGGCGGGGCCTCGATCGTGCTCAACATGGGCGACACGCAGCTGGGCCGCGGCGAGCCCATCGAGGACGTGGCGCGCGTGGTCTCGCGCATGGTGGACATCGTGATGATCCGCACCTTCGAGCAGTCGATCATCGAGCGCTTCGCCGCCCACTCGCGCGTCCCGGTGATCAACGGCCTGACCGACGAGTACCACCCCTGCCAGGTGCTGGCCGACATCTACACGTACGTCGAGCACCGCGGCCCCATCGCCGGCAGGACGGTGGCCTGGATCGGCGACAGCAACAACATGTGCAACACGTGGCTGCAGGCCGCCACCCTGCTCGGCTTCAAGCTCAACGTCTCGAGCCCCCCGGGCTACGAGCTGGAGCCCGCCCGCGCGGCCGGCGCCGGACGAGGCCACCTCGAGCTCTTCCCGGACCCGCTCGCCGCGGCGCGGGGAGCGGACCTCGTGACGACCGACGTCTGGACCAGCATGGGCTGGGAGGAGGAGGCCGACGCGAGGAAGGACGCCTTCGCGGCCTTCACCGTCGACGCGGAGATGATGGCCGCCGCCGGCAAGGAGGCGCTCTTCATGCACTGCCTCCCCGCCCACCGCGGCGAGGAGGTTACCGCCGAGGTTCTTGACGGGCCTCAGAGCGTCGTCTGGGACGAGGCGGAGAATCGACTCCACGCCCAGAAGGCGCTCATGGAGTACCTGCTCCTCGGGCGCGTCGAAGCCTGAGCGCCCCCTTCACCGACATTGCCGAAAGCGCGCAAACCATGAAAAAGATCTCCAAGGTCGTCCTCGCCTATTCCGGCGGGCTCGACACCTCCGTCATCGTCAAGTGGCTGCAGGACACCTACGGCTGCGAGGTCATCACCTTCACCGCCGACATCGGCCAGGGCGAGGAGCTCGAGCCCGCGCGCAAGAAGGCGAAGCTCATGGGCGTGAAGAAGATCTTCGTCGAGGACCTGCGCGAGGAGTTCGTCGCGCGACTTCGTCTTCCCGATGTTCCGCGCCAACGCGCTCTACGAGGGCGAGTACCTGCTCGGCACCTCGATCGCGCGCCCGCTCATCGCCAAGCGCCTGGTCGAGGTCGCGAGGAAGACGGGCGCCGACGCCATCTCCCACGGCGCCACGGGCAAGGGCAACGACCAGGTCCGCTTCGAGCTGGGCGCCTACGCGCTGATGCCGGAGGTGCGCATCATCGCCCCCTGGCGCGAGTGGGACCTGCTCTCGCGCGACAAGCTCCTCAAGTACGCCGACAAGCACGGCATCCCCGTCGACTTCAAGAAGAGGAAGGGCGGCGGCGCCCCCTACTCGATGGACGCGAACCTGCTGCACATCTCCTACGAGGGCGGGATCCTCGAGGACCCCGCCTTCGAGCCCGAGGAGTCGATGTGGCGGATCACCGTTTCTCCCGAGAAGGCGCCGGGCAAGCCCGAGATCATCGACCTGGACTATGCCCGGGGCGACATCGTGGCGGTGAACGGGAAGAAGATGTCCCCGGCGCAGGTGCTCACGGAGCTGAACCGCCTGGGCGGCAAGCACGGCGTGGGGCGCCTGGACCTCGTCGAGAACCGCTCGGTGGGCATGAAGTCGCGCGGCTGCTACGAGACGCCCGGCGGCACCATCATGCTCAAGGCCCACCGCGCGATGGAGTCGCTCACGCTGGACCGCGAGGTGGTCGCGCTCAAGGACGACCTCATGCCGCGCTACGCCCGCCTCGTCTACGCCGGCTACTGGTTCAGCCCCGAGCGCAAGCTCCTGCAGACGCTCATCGACGCCTCGCAGGAGCACGTGAACGGCCGGGTGCGCGTGAAGCTCTACAAGGGCACCGTGCTCGTGGTCGGGCGCTCGTCGAAGAAGGACTCGCTCTTCGACACCGCCATCGCCACCTTCGAGGAGGACCAGGGCGCCTACAACCAGGCCGACGCCGAGGGCTTCATCAAGCTGAACGCCCTGCGCATGCGCATCGCCGCGCGGCACGGCCGCAAGTAACCCCGGGGAGGCACCATGCCGTCCTTCGACATCCTGTGCGAGGCCAACCTGGTCGAGGTGAAGAACGCCGTCGAGCAGGCCAACAAGGAAGTCACCAACCGCTTCGACTTCAAGGGCTCGGACGCGCGCGTCGAGCAGAAGGAGCACGAGCTCACGGTCTTCGCCGACGACGACTTCAAGCTCGGCCAGGTGCGCGACGTGCTGAACGCGAAGTTCGCCAAGCGCGGCGTGGACCTGCGCCTCCTCACGCTCGACAAGCCCGAGAAGATCGGCGGCGACAAGGTGAAGCAGAAGATCACCGTGAAGAACGGCGTCGAGCCCGAGCTCGCCAAGCGCATCGTGAAGATGCTCAAGGACGGCAAGCTCAAGGTCACTGCCGCGATCCAGGGCGAGGTCGTGCGCGTCACCGGCGCCAAGAAGGACGTGCTGCAGGAAGCGATCGCGCTCGTGCGCAAGGGCGTGACCGAGGTCCCGCTCTCCTTCCAGAACTTCCGCGACTAGCGCAGTCGCTCAGTCGCCAGTCCGCGATCCAGCGGGTGTAGAGGCGGCGGGCCGTGTCCGTGAGGACGGGCAGGCGCTCGCCCGAGAGGGCCTCGATCGTCGCGGCGGGCTGGACGGCGGGGCTCGCCCGGCTCGCGTCGATCTCCGGCGCGCCGCTCTCGCACCAGGAGCGGATCATTTCCGGCGTCATCTCCACGTGGCACTGCATGCCCAGGTGGCGAGCGTCGACCACGTAGGCCTGGTTGGCGCAGTGCTCGCTGCGCAGGATGCGGCGGCCGCCCGGCGGGATCGAGAAGGTCTCGCCGTGCCACTGGAAGGCCGTGAAGGCGCGCAGGTCGCCGCCCAGCCAGTCGCGCGCCTCGTCCGAGTCCTCCACCTCGACGCGGTGCCAGCCGATCTCCTTGACGGGATTGCGGGTCACCTCGCCGCCCAGCGCCTTGGCGAGGAGCTGCCCGCCCAGGCAATGGCCGATCACCGGCACGCCGCGCCGGACCGCGTCGCGCATCAGCTCGAGCACGGGCGCGGTCCAGGGCAGGTCGTCGTTGGCGCTCATCGGGCCGCCCATGAACGCCAGGCCCGCGAACGCGCTCGCGTCCGCCGGGACGGCCTCGCCATCGTCCAGCCTCACGAGGCGCCAGGCGATCCGGTGCTCGTCGAGGAAAGTGGCAAAATAGCCTGGCCCCTCCGTGGGGGCGTGGCGGAAGACGACGACGGGCTTCATGGAAATGGGGATCCTCCGGGGACTGGGCAATTGTATGGCGCTGGCGGTCCTCGCGGCGCTGCCCGCGCGCGCCATCGAGGTGCACGGTGATCGGCCTTTTCCCGGGCAAGGCGGTCGTCGTGGTCGACCGCGGCGCGCCCCGGACCCTCGCGGCGGGGCAGCGGACGCCGGAGGGTGTCCTCCTCGTGTCGGCGGACTCGCGCTCGGCCACCTTCGAGATCGACGGCAAGCGCCAGGTCCTCGAGATGGGGCAGCACGCGGAGTCGGCGGCCCTCACGGGCTCGCTGCCCAGCGTCACGATCGCCGCGGACGGCAACGGGCACTTCACGGCCGAGGGGCAGGTGAACGGCGCGCACGTGCGCTTCCTCGTGGACACCGGCGCCACGCTGGTGACGCTGCCGGCCTCGGAGGCGAAGCGCCTGGGCATCGACTACAGGCGCGGCCAGCAGGCGGTCTCGCAGACGGCCAACGGGCCGGTGCTCGTCTACCGCGTGAGGCTGGACTCCGTGAGCGTGGGCGGCATGACGATCCGCGACGTGGACGCCGTGGTGAACGACGCGCCCGGCATGGACGTCTCGCTCCTGGGGATGAGCTTCCTCAACCGCACCGAGATGCGCCGCGAGGGCGCGAACCTCACCCTCACCAAGCGCTACTGAGCCTGGGCCTTCAGCAGGCAGGCCAGTTCTTGCGGATCATCGCGTAGGCCGAGTGGTTGTGGATGGACTCGAAATTCTCCGATTCCACCACGTAGGCGTCGATGCGCGGGTCGGCGTTCAGCTTCGCGGCGATGTCGCGGACCATGTCCTCGACGAACTTCGGGTTGTCGTAGGCGAGCTCGGTGACGTACTTCTCGTCGGGGCGCTTGAGCAGCCCGTAGAGCTCGCTGGAGGCCTGCTTCTCGACCAGGTCGATGAGCTCCTCGATCCAGACGAAGCTGTGCACGCGGGCGGCGACCGTGACGTGCGAGCGCTGGTTGTGCGCGCCGTAGTCCGAGATCTTCTTCGAGCAGGGGCACAGGCTCGTCACCGGGACCAGCACCTTGAGCGCGAACTGCTCGCGCCCCTCCACGATGTCGCCGATGAAGGTGACCTCGTAGTCGAGCAGGCTCGCGACGCCGGAGACGGGCGCCTTCTTGGAGACGAAGTAGGGAAAGCCCATCTCGATGTGGCCGGTCTCGGCCTCGAGCTTCTTCACCATCTGGCGCAGCATCGCGCGGAAGGAGTCGACCGTGATCTCGCGCTCGTGGGCGTTGAGGATCTCCACGAACCGCGACATGTGCGTGCCCTTGAACTGGTGCGGCAGCCCCACGAACATGCTGAAGTTGGCGATGGTGTGCTGGACCGCCGCCGGCCCGCTCGAGGATCTTCATCGGGTGGCGGATGGACTTGATTCCCACCTTGTCGATGGCGAGCCGGCGCACGTCCGGGGTGGCCTGGACGTCGGGGATCGGGATCGGGCTGCGCTGGTTCACGGCGTTTTCCTGGCTGCGGGACCGGTAATTATAGGGCCGCCCCATAGTTGAGTAAACTACTCAACTATGGGACCTTGGGTTCAGGTCCCGGGCCCCGGCGCGGATGCGTCAGTACCGGTTCCCCGAGGGAAAGGTGCTGAACGGCGGCTCGCGGCCCACCAGCGACTCGAGCAGCATCAGCTCGTCGTCGGTGTGGTTCATGACCGGACCGGGCACCGCGGCCATGGCCCCGCCCTTGTCCGTGATGACCAGCGGGGTTTCGTGGTGGGTCGTCTTGATGCGCTTGGGGGCGGACATGCCGGGGCCGTCCAGATCGGCCTCGCCGTAGCACAGGCAGAAGTACACCTTGTCCGGGTCCACCTCGAGATAGGCGCCCGGTGCCGCGGATGCCGATGGTGGCGGTGCGGGCCTTGATGACCACGGGCTTCTTGCCGAAGACCGAAAGCACGCGGCCCGACTGGATGAGGATCCGGCTGAGCACCCCGCCCGTTTCGGCGAACTCGAACGTGGTGTTCTCGCGCACGAGGAAGGCGTCGTCGCCCACGACCACGACGGCCGTGCTGCCGGGGCCGGTCGCGATCCGGTCGCGCGGGGTCACCGGCGTGCCGACCGTGGCGGCCCGGCCGTTCACGGTGGCGGTGCCCTTCAGCTGGTTGATTCCCGGCGGCAGGTCGCCCTTGGCGAGGGCCCGGCTCATGAAGCCCGAGAGCCCGCCGGCGCCCAGCGCACCGGCAGCGGCCAGGCGGGCGATGAAGCGGCGGCGGTCGTTCGAAACGCGGTCGTCGGCATTCTGGTTCAAGGGGTTCCTCCCGCTTCCAGGGTTCGCTTGCGAAAGATCACGTCCCACGAATCGTGCCCCAGACGGCGCCCCCGCGTCTCGAACTTCGTCTCGGGCCGGGCGGCGGGGCGGACGGCGAAGCCGCCGTGGGGATTCTCGAGCGCCGCCACCTGCGACAGCGTCGCGAGCATGTGCTCGGCGTACTCCTGCCAGTCCGTGGCGGCGTGCAGGTAGCCCCCCGGCGCGAGGCGGGAGGCGAGGAGCTCGGCGAATGCCGGCTGGAGGAGGCGGCGCTTGTGGTGGCGCTTCTTCGGCCACGGGTCGGGAAAGAAGAGGTGGATGCCGGCCAGGGACGCCGGCGGCAGCATCGCGCCGACCACTTCCACCGCGTCGTGGTGGATGACGCGAATGTTTGTAAGTGCCTGCTCATCAATTCGCTTCAGCAGGGCGCCGACCCCGGGAGTGTGAACTTCCACGCCCAGATAGTCGTTTTCAGGGTGCTCGGCCGCGATTCTTGCCGTTGTTTCCCCCATTCCGAAGCCGATTTCGAGGATTTTTGGGGCCTTCCGGCCGAAAACAGCCTCCAGGTCGACAAAAGCGGGGGAAAACGGAACGCCAAACCGCGGCATGAGCATTTCGTAGGCACGCTGCTGGCCCGGGGAAAAGCGCCCCTGGCGAAGCACGAAGCTGCGGATCGGCCGGTTTGTTGCGTCCATGCCGCAATTTTACGCTGCCCGCCTCCGGCCACCCCCCATTTCGTTGACGCCACCGGGCGACAACCCCACCATCGGGGTATGCGAAACCTCTTGCGATGGCTTCCGGCGGTGGTTTTCGCGGCGTATCCCGCCGCCCATGCCGCCCAGGGCGACTACGTGGGCACCTTGCGTCCCACGGCGAAGCCTTCCGCCATCGCCATTCCCGACCTCGGCTTCTACTGGCCGGGCGGCCGACCCGTTCGCCAGGAGCCTGGGCGAGCCGGCGCTCGCGGAGGGCCTCAAGCTGAAGCTCGGCTACCGCTACTCCAGGTACCTGGCGGTCGAGACGGGCTACGCGGACTTCGGCAACCTCTCGCGGACTCCCGGTTTCGGCGCCACGACCGCTTCCCGCGGCCGCGGCTTCAGCATGGACACCATCGGGACGCTGCCCCTGTGGCGCCATGCCTCCCTCTACGGCCGCCTCGGGGCGTGGCATTCCGGCGCGGGGGTATCCCTTCTCGGCGCGGCCGACCCCGGCATGCGAACCGGGTCCGGGCTTCGCTACGGCCTGGGCGTGAAGTACGACCTGACCCGCAGCGTCGGCCTGCAGGCGGAGATGGAGCGCTTCTCGACGCTCGACCGCTGGGGGCCGCGCGAGGGCGACACGGACCAGTTCACCCTGGGCGTTCGCTGGCGCTTCTAGCCGCCCTCAGGCGGTCTTGCCGATGAGCCCCTCGGCGGGCGAGCTGGCCGATGCCTGGTAGGGCTTCTTCGCCATCCGGCCGGCGAGCCACGCTTCCCGTCCCGCCTCGACGGCGAGCTTCATCGCCCGCCCCATGCGCACCGGGTCCCGCGCCTTGGCGATCGCCGTGTTCATGAGCACGCCGTCGCAGCCGAGCTCCATGGCCACCGCCGCGTCCGAGGCCGTGCCGATGCCCGCGTCCACGAGCACCGGGACCTTCGCGCGGTCGATGATGATCTGCAGGTTCCAGGGGTTGAGGATGCCCATGCCGGACCCGATGAGCGAGGCGAGCGGCATCACGGCCACGCAGCCGACCTCCTCGAGCTGCCGCGCCAGGATCGGGATCGTCGCTGCAGTAGACCATCACCTGGAAGCCCTCGGCCACCAGCGTCTTCGCGGCGGCGAGCGTCTCGGGCATGTTGGGGAAGAGCGTCTCGCGTCGCCCAGCACCTCGAGCTTCACCAGCGAGTGCCCGTCGAGCAGCTCGCGCGCGAGGCGCAGCGTGCGCACCGCGTCCTCGGCCGTGTAGCAGCCCGCCGTGTTGGGCAGGATCGTGTAGCGCGAGGGCGGCAGCACCTCGAGCAGGCTCGGCTCGCCGGCGTTCTGGCCGATGTTCACGCGCCGGATGGCCACCGTGACGATCTCGGCCCCGCTCGCCTCGATGGCGAGCCGCGTCTCGTCGAAGTCCCGGTACTTGCCGGTGCCCACCAGCAGGCGCGAGCCGTACGCCTTGCCCGCGATGACGAGGCGATCGTCCATCAGCCTCCCCCCACCGCGACCACGACCTCGAGGCGGTCGCCGTCGGCGAGCTCCAGCCTCGCCGTAGCGGCTGCGCGGCACGATCTCGCCGTTGCTCTCGATCGCGATGCGCTTGCCCTCGATGCCGAGCTCGCCGACGAGCTCCTGCGACGGTGAGGGGCGCGCGCGAAGCGCCGGTCGGCGCCGTTGATCCGCAACTGGCAGTTCCATGGGGGAATTCTATCGCGGGCGCCCGGCCTCGCGCTGCCGGGGCCGCGTCACATCTGCCGGAAGAGGTGGGCGTAGGCGCGCGAGACCGGCGAGCTCCGTGCGCTTGCCGTCCTTCAGGCGCACGAAGAGCGCGCCCGCCCAGGTCGCGGCGCGTGGAGGCGACGACGTTCATGTTGACGACGGTGCGAGCGGTGCACCTGCGCGAAGAGCGCGGCGTCGAGCTGCTTCGACGAGCTCCGCGAGCGCGGTGCGGATGAGCGACTCGCCCTCGCGCGTGATCACGCAGGTGTACTTGTCCTGCGCCTGGAAGTAGAGGACGTCGTCGACCGCGATCTGGTGCACCTCCTCGCCCTTGAGGGCGCGCACCCAGCGGAGTCGCGCCCGCCGCCGCCGCCCGGGAGCGAGGCGGCGATGCGCGCCAGCACCTCGTCCAGCCCCGGGGGCGCCTCGCGGGCGGCGATCTTGGCCTTGAGCCGCTCGATCGCGCGCGCGAGCCGCTCGTCGGCCACGGGCTTCACGAGGTAGTCGACGGCGTCGCGGTCGAAGGCCTCCACGGCGTACTGGTCGTAGGCGGTCACGAAGACCACGTGCGTGGCGCCCTCGATGCGCGCGGCGAGCTCCAGCCCCGTGAGGCCCGGCATGCGGATGTCGAGGAAGGCCGCGTCGGGCTCGTCCTCGCGGATCGCGCGCGAGCGCCTCGATGCCGTTTCGCGCCGGCGGGCAGGAGCGTCGCCTCGGGCCAGAGCGCCGCCAGGCGGCCGCGCAGGTACTCGGCGAGCGCGGGCTCGTCGTCGGCGACCAGGATCGTCGGCGAGGCGGCGCTCATGGGGCGGGCAGGGGAAGCTCGATCGCGACGATCGTGCCCTGCGGGCGCGTTCTCGCGGATCGCGAGGCGGGCCGCGCTCGCCGTGCGCGAGGCGCAGGCGCTCGCGGATGTTGGCGAGCCCCACGCCGCCCGCGGTCGCCGTCGGCGAAGCCCACGCCGGTGTCGGCGACCTCGAGGACGAGCGTTCCGCCCTCGCGGCGCGCGCGCAGCTCGATGCGCGCCGCCCTCGACCTTCGGCTCGAGGCCGTGCCGGATCGCGTTCTCCACGACCGGCTGCAGCAGCATCGGCGGGATCTCGATCGCCGCGAGGTCCGCGGGCAGGTCGATCGCGACCTGCAGCCGCTCGCCCATGCGCACCTGCGAGCACCTCGAGGAAGTCCGCGATGAGCGCGAACTCGTCCGCGAGCGTGGTCGAGCTGCGCGCGCGTGGCGGCGAGCGAGGCGCGCAGGAAGCGGATGAAGCGTCTCCAGCATGTGCTTCGCGCGCGCCGGGTCGAGTCGATGAGGCTCGTCACGTTGGCGAGCGTGTTGAAGAGGAAGTGCGGCTCGATCTGCGCCTGCAGCGCGCGCAGGTTGGCGAGCGATGGCCTCGCGCTCGATGTCGGCGTTGCGGCGCTGCTCGCGCTCCAGCGCGGCCTCGGCGAGCGGCGCTCTTCTCGCGCCAGAAGTACATGATCGCCGATCACGACCGAGATCACGAGGCTCGTGAACGCGACGGCGAGGATCCAGCGGTGGTCGCCCAGCTTGCCGAGGAAGTTCCCGCCGACCAGCTGCGCCGCGAGCCAGAAGCCGGTGATCACGCCGACGGTGCTCATCGCCGTGTAGTAGAGGGTGACGACGACCCGCCCGGACTGCAGGATCGCGCGCTCGATGGTGCGCGTGGCCCAGGAAGAAGAGCAGGTGCAGCGTGTAGCCGACGCAGTTCGCGACGACGAAGTTGATCCAGAGCCAGTTCGCGGAGGGCAGCCGCCAGTTCGCCCACGATCGCGAACAGCGCGAACAGGGCGGCGAAGCCGAGGTTCCAGATGAAGGTGTAGACGAGGTCGCGCGCATGGCCGCGCGGCCAGCGGCGGAACGCCGGGAACATCTCCAGCGGATGGCTGGCGGCCGCGTGGTCGATGACCTTCCTGCGCTCCTCGGGCGTGAAGGTGGGGCTGAAGTGGGCCATGGCGCGAATCCTAGCGCGACCCGGCGCGTTCGAGGTACTCGCGGATCTTCCGCTCCTCCCAGGCCCGGCCGAACGCGGTCCCGAGCGCGAACACCGAGAGCGCGTGGGCCAGGAGCCCGATGCCCCAGCCGAAGGCCGTCCACTGCACCCACCAGCGGCCGGGGGAAGCCAGGGCGTTGAGGAGGAAAAGGCCCCCGACGACCGCGCAATAGACCAGGGCGTGGCCGTAGAACCCGCGCAGCGCCTTCACGTGGCGGCGGGCTTCCCGGTAGCGGGGGTGCTCTTCCTGCGTGCGGTCCATGGTGCGTTCCTCCGGGATGTCGATGGCCGGAGGTTGCCGCGGGCCGCACTCCGGCGGGGGCGGATTGCGACGGATGGCGGCGGCGCGGCGCGGATGGCTCGGTGGCGGCGTGGCCTGCGCGCGCGCGCCGTGTAAAATGGCGCCTCGCCGCGGGTGTAGCTCAATGGCAGAGCAGAAGCTTCCCAAGCTTACGACGAGGGTTCGATTCCCTTCACCCGCTCCAACCCTCCCGCAATGCCCCCGCGCACCCCTTCCTTCGCCACCCGGATCAAGTCGTGGCAGCGCCGCCACGGCCGCCACGACCTTCCCTGGCAGGGGACGCGCGATCCGTACCGCCTCTGGGTCTCGGAGATCATGCTGCAGCAGACCCAGGTCGCGACCGTCATCCCGTACTACGAGCGCTTCCTCGCGCGCTTCCCGGACGTCGCGACGCTCGCGGCCGCGGACGCCGACGAGGTCCTGAGGCTGTGGAGCGGGCTGGGCTACTACGCCCGGGCCCGCAACCTGCACCGGGCCGCGCAGGCGATCGTCGAGCGGCACGGCGGGCGCTTCCCGCTGGACGGTGGACGAGGCGCAGGCGCTGCCGGGCATCGGCCGCTCCACGGCCGCCGCGATCGTGGCCTTCGCGACCGGCGAGCGCCACGCGATCCTCGACGGCAACGTGAAGCGCGTGCTCGCCCGGCGCTTCGGCGTGGAGGGCGCGGTCGATTCGGCGCCGGTGCTGGCGAGGCTCTGGGCCCTGTCGGAATCGCTGGTGCCGGCCAGGGGGGTCGAGGAGTACACGCAGGGGCTCATGGACCTGGGGGCGACCGTCTGCACCCGCACCCGGCCCGCCTGCGAGAGCTGCCCGCTGCGATCCGATTGCGTGGCCCGGCGCGAGGGCGCCACGGACCGCCTCCCGGGGCGCAAGAGCTCCCGCCCCGCGCGGGAGCGCGAGGTGGCGATGCTCGTGATCGTCTCCCGGGGCGAGGTGCTGGTCGAGAAGCGGCCCGCGCGCGGGCATCTGGGGCGGCTTGTGGAGCCTTCCGGAGGTGCCGGTCGGGGACGACGCCGCGAAGCGCGTGCGCCGCGACTACGGTCTTCGCGTCGAGGCGGTGCGAGGAGCTCGAGCCCTTCCGGCACGCGTTCACCCACTTCACGCTCGCGGTGCACGCCGTGGCTGGTGCGCGCGAAAGGCGACCTGGCGCCGGCGCCGGGAGCCGGTCGCGATGTGGCTCGCGCTTGCAGGATGCGCAGGACGCGGGGCTGCCCGCGCCGGTCAAGCGCCTCCTCGCGCGGCTGCCCGGCGCCGCCCCTAGCCGAGCAGGCCCTGCTCGCGCAGGAAGCGGTGCAGGATCGAGAGCCGGGCGCACGGGGTCGGTGAGCTCCAGCAGCTTCTGCTTGACGGCCTGGCGAAGCGGCAGGATCTCGGCGAGGCGGAATCCCACCCAGCTCGCGTCGTCGTAGCGATAGGGCTGCGCGAACCGGGCCGAGCCCAGCGCCTCGACGACCTTGCGCACGAACATCGGCGCTCTCGGCGAGCTCCGGCGGCTGCGCGGCGGCCTCCGCCGCCAGCCGCTCGATGTCGCCGAGGATGAGCCCCGCGGCGGTCGTCTGCGTGCGCAGCAGGCGGAAGCGCTCCAGCCCGTCGGCCCTCACCTTGAGGATGCCCACCGTCTCCATGTCCCATTCCGCGATGCGGGCGAGGCAGCCCACGGGCTCGGGCACGGCGGGCGTGCCCACCTCCTCGCCCTCGCGGATGAGGCACACGCCGAAGGCCGAGTCGTGCTTGAGGCAGGCCTTGGCCATGTCCATGTAGCGCGGCTCGAAGATCCTGAGCGGCAGGCGCATGCCCGGGAAGAGCACCGTGGCGAGCGGGAAGATGGGCACCGTCTCGACGGGCGCGGGTCCCGCGGACAGCAGGTTCATGAGAAGCAAGTCGGCCGTCCTATTCCCGGTCGAGGTCGCGGTGCCGGACGAGGAGCGGGTGGTGGGGGCGCAGGCGCTCGGCCAGCCGCTCCACGAGGTAGACGGAGCGGTGGCGCCCGCCCGTGCAGCCGATGGCCACGGTGAGCGCGGCGCGCCGGTCGAGCTCGAAGCGCGGCAGCCAGCGCTCGATGAACTGCTGGATGTCCTCGAGGAAGAGGCCGGCCTCGGTCTCGCTCTCGAGGAACTTCGCCACCTCCGCGTCGTGCCCCGACTTCGGGCGCAGCACCGGGTCGTAGTGCGGGTTGGGCAGGAAGCGCGCGTCGAAGACGAAATCGGCGTCGAGCGGCACGCCGCCCTTGAAGCCGAAGGACTCCAGGCTGAGCACCAGCCGCGAGGGGTCGGTGACGAGCAGGTCGTGGATCCAGCCGCGCAGCTGCACGGGCGTGAGCGCGCTCGTGTCGACGCGGTGGCTGATCTCCGCGATGGGCGCGAGCAGGCGCCGCTCCTCCGCGATCGCCTCCTCGAGGGTGCGGCCCTCGCCCGCGAGCGGATGCGGGCGGCGCGTCTCGGAGAAGCGGCGCACGAGGCTCGCGTCGCTCGCGTCCAGGAAGACCAGGCGGACCTCCGTGCCGTTGGCGCGGACCTCGGCCGCGACCTCCGGCAGGACGCCGATCGTGTCCGCGCTCCTCGCGTCGGCGCTCACGGCCACCCGCGGCTCGCCGCGCGAGGCGAGGTAGGCCACGAGGCCGCGGATGAGGTCGGGCGGCAGGTTGTCGACGCAGAAGTAGCCCGAGTCCTCGAGCGCCTTGAGCGCCACGCTCTTGCCCGACCCGGACAGGCCGCTCAGCAGGGTGAGGCGCATCAGTCGCGCGGCTCCGGGTCCGCCTCGCCGCCGGCGCGCATCGCGGCCGCCTGGCGCGCGATGAAGTCGCGCGTGGAGTCGATGCCGCGCGTGATGAGGATGTGGTTGCGCACCGCGGCCTCGACCAGCACGGCGAGGTTGCGGCCCGGGGCGACGGTGAGCGTGACGGTGGGGATCTCCACGCCCAGCACGCGCTTGCGTGCCCGAGCGCGTCGAGAGGCGGTCGCGCTCCTCGTAGCCGCCCTCCGCCGGGAACTCCAGGTGCACGATCAGGCGCAGCGCCTTGCGCGGCCGCACCGCCGTCTCGCCGAAGATCGAGCGGATGTTGAGCACGCCCAGGCCGCGCACCTCGAGGAAGTCGCGCAGCATCGGCGGGCAGCGCCCCTGGACCGTCTCGGGCCCGATCTGCTGCAGCTCGACCACGTCGTCGGCGACGAGGCCGTGGCCGCGCGAGATGAGCTCGAGGGCGAGCTCGCTCTTGCCGATGGAGGATTCGCCGGTGATGAGGACGCCGATCTCGAGCACGTCGAGGAACACGCCGTGCAGCGACGTCACCTCGCCCAGCTCGCCCTGCAGGTAGGGGCGCAGGACGTTGATCACCTGCTGGCTCGACTCGCGCGCGGTGAGCAGGGGCACGGCGGCGCGCGTGGCGGCGCGCTCCAGGGCGGGCGGCACGGGAAGGCCGTCGCCCACGACGATGCACAGCGTGTCGCCGCCCGCGAGCCGGTCGAACATCTCGGCGCTCGCCGCCTCGCTCATGCGCCCGACGTACTCGAGCTCGCTCGTGCCCAGCACCTGCACGATGAGCGGGTGGATGAGGTTCAGGTGCCCGATGAGGCCCAGCCCCGGGCGCGAGAGCATCTCGTTGGTGAGCTCGCGATGGCTCCCGGACGCGCCCGCGGCCCAGGCGAGGCCGAGGCGCTCGCGCCGGTCCTCAAAGAGCTGCTGAACGCTGAGCCGGGGCATAGGGCGACCATTCCGTGAGCAGGCGGTGCGCGGCCTCGACGCTGCCTGCGGCGAGCAGCCTCTCGCGAAGGCCCTGGTCGCTGAACATCTGGGCGAGGTCGGAGAGGAGCTCCAGGTGCTGCTCGGTGGCGTGCTCGGGGACGAGCATCGCGAGGACGAGGCGCACCGGCTGGCCGTCGGGCGACTCGAACGGGACGGGCAGCTGCGTGCGCACGAAGGCGCAGAGGGTCTCCTTCAGGTTCTTGAGCCGGCCGTGCGGGATGGCGACCCCGTAGCCCAGGCCCGTGGAGCCGAGCTTCTCGCGGTCGAAGAGGCTGTCGAAGACGCGCGCGCGCGGGATCTGGCGCGAGTTCTCGAACAGGAGCCCGATCTGCTCGAACAGGCGCTTCTTGCTGCTCACGTCGAGGTCGAGCACGACGTGGGCGGCGGGCAGCAGGGGGGCGAGCCGTTCATCGGAGCGCTCCTCGCGAGGGTTCCCGCGGCCTCAGGTGCCGGTGCGCTTGGGTGCGCCACCGCGGCGTCCTTCCTCGAACTTGTCCTTGTGCTTGATGATCTGGCGGTCGAGCTTGTCCACCAGGCCGTCGATCGCGGCGTACATGTCCGCGTCGTGGCTGGCGACGTGGATGTCCTTGCCGGAAAGGTGGACGTTCGCCTCGATCTTCTGGTCGAGCTTCTGGACGGACATGATCACGTTCACGTCGATGACCTGCTCGAAATGCCGGTTGATCCGCTCGAGCTTGGCGAGGACGTAGTCGCGGATCGCGGGGGTGATCTCGACATGGTGGCCGGTGAGCTGGAGGTTCATCGAGGGCTCCTTTTCGCTTTCAGATGGACTTGCGCAGGTTCGCGGGCTGGATGTGCATGGCCTCGCGGTACTTCGCCACCGTGCGCCGCGCGACCTGGATTCCCTGCTGCGCGAGGATGTCCGAGATGCGGTGGTCCGACAGGGGCTTCTTGCCGTCCTCCGCGGCCACGAGCTGCTTGATGAGGGCGCGGATGGCGGTGGACGAGCAGGCGCCGCCGGTGTCCGTGGCGACGTGGCTGCCGAAGAAGTACTTCAGCTCGAAGATGCCGCGCGGGGTGAGCATGTACTTCTGCGTGGTCACGCGCGAGATGGTGGATTCGTGCAGCCCGACCGCCTCGGCGATCTCGCGCAGCACCAGCGGGCGCATCGCCACCTCGCCGTGCTCGAAGAAGTTGCTTCTGGCGGTCGACGATGGCCTGCGTCACGCGCAGGATGGTGTCGAAGCGCTGCTGCACGTTCTTGATGAGCCAGCGCGCCTCCTGCAGCTGCCCGGCGAGGTTGCTGGGCGCCGTTGTCGCGCGAGGACTGCAGGAGGTCGGCGTACATCTTGTTGATGCGCAGGCGCGGCATCGCGTCGCGGTTGAGCTGCGGCGACCCAGCGGGTGCCCGCCTTCCTCACGGTGACGTCCGGCACGACGTAGCGCACGTCGCCCTCGCCCCAGGCGCGGCCGGGCTTGGGGTCGAGCGTGAGGATGAGGGCGCGCACCTCGCGAAGCTCGTCCTCCGTGACGCCCAGCAGGCGCCGCAGCTTGTTGAAGTCGCGCGCGGCGAGCACGTCGAGGTGGCGCGAGACGAGCTCGATCGCGCAGTCGCGGTGGGGCGTCGCCGGGTCGAGGGCCTTCAGCTGCAGCGCGAGGCACTCGGAGAGGTCGCGCGCGCCGACGCCCGCGGGCTCCAGGTTCTGCACCTGGTGCAGGGCGATCGAGATCTCCTCGATCTCGAGGTCGGGGATCTCCGCCACGCCGATCTCGTGCAGCTCCTCGACGGGCGCCGTGAGGTAGCCGTCGTCGTCCAGGTGCGCGATCACGAGGAGCGCCAGGCGCTTGTCGCGCTCGCTCATCGCGGTGAGCTGGAGCTGCCGGATGAGGTGCTTCCTGGAGCGTGGGCTCGGCCGCGGCGATCTGCGTGAAGTCGTCGCGGTCGTCGTCGTTGCGGCGCGACCCGCCCATGGGCTCGTCGCCGAACGAGGCGGACTCGTCGCGCGGGCGTGACGGGCTCGGCTTCCGTGGTGGGCGCGCTCCGGCGCGCGGCGCGGGCTGCGCCTCGTCGCCCGCGAGGTCGGCGCGCTCCAGCAGCGGGTTCTCGGCGAGGTAGCGTTCGAGCTCCTGGTTCAGCTCGACCGTCGACAGCTGGAGCAACCGGATCGATTGCTGCAGCTGCGGCGTGAGCGTCAGGTGCTGGGATAGCTTGAGCTGGAGGCTGTGCTTCATGTCGAAAGCCGCGGGGGCGAATCCGTGATTCCGCTAGAGGCGGAAATTCTCCCCGAGGTAGACCTTTCGTACGTCCTCATTATAGATGATTTCCTCCGGCTTCCCGAAGGCGAGGACCGAGCCCTGGTTGATGATGTAGGCGTGGTCGCAGATGCCCAGCGTCTCGCGCACGTTGTGGTCGGTGATGAGCACGCCGATGCCGCGGTCCTTGAGGAAGCGGATGATCTGCTGGATGTCGAGCACCGCGATCGGGTCGACGCCGGCGAAGGGCTCGTCGAGCAGGATGAAGCGCGGGCTGGTCGCGAGGGCCCGCGCGATCTCGACGCGGCGGCGCTCGCCGCCGGAGAGCGAGATGGCCGGGCTCGCGCGCAGGTGGCCGATGTGCAGGTCGTCCAGCAGGCTCTCGAGGCGCGCCTCGATCTCCTCGTCCTCGAGCCCCTGCAGCTCCAGCACGGCCTGGATGTTCTGCGCCACGTTGAGGCGGCGGAAGATCGAGGCCTCCTGCGGCAGGTAGGACAGGCCCAGCCGCGAGCGGCGGTAGATCGGCAGGTGCGTCACGTCCTGCCCGTCGAGCCGGATCGAGCCCTGGTCGACGGGCACGAGGCCCAGGATCATGTAGAAGCAGGTGGTCTTGCCGGCGCCGTTGGGACCGAGGAGCCCCACGACCTCGCCGCTTTCCACGGTGAGCGAGACGTCGGAGACGACCACGCGCTTCTTGTAGCGCTTCATGAGCGCCTCGGCGCGAAGCACCGCGGGCTTCGCCTCGCTCTTCACGAGCGTGAGGTGCTGCGCGGCGGCGCTGGTGCTCACGGCGCCGTCCCGGGGGCCTTGTCGGGCCGGAGGGTCACGGGGGGCTGGGCGGGAGGCGCCTCTTCCTTGCCTTCCGCGCCCTTCTTCTGGGGAATGATGCGTCGCCTTCACGCGCGATCCCGGCGAGGCGGGCGCGCCCGGCGCGGCCCCGGTCACCTCGAAGAACTCCTTGCCGCGGTCGTAGGAGATGAAGTCGCCCGTGAGCTCGCCCTGCGCGCTCTTGAGCCTCGCGCCGGAATAGAGCCGCAGCAGGTCGTTGCGGTCGTCGAACTCGGCGCGCTGCGCGAAGCCCTCGATCCAGTCGTCGACCTTGTCGCGCTTCTGGCGGAAGGTGACCGGCGCGCCGGTGGCGACGTAGGTGCGGTAGCCCTCGGGGTCCTCGCGCACGACGATCTTCGCGCGAGGTGATGCGCATCGTCCCCTGGGTGACGACGACGTTGCCCTCGTAGACGGCTTCCTTCTTCGCGTCGTCGGCGGTGAGGCGGTCGGCGCAGGACCTGGATCTCCTTCTCGCGGTCGGCCTTCTCCGCTGCCGCGGCGAGGGGGACGGCGAGCGCGGCGGCGAAGGCGAGCCGCAGGGCGGTGACGAGGAGGCGGGGGGGGCGTGCGCGCATCAACGGCGGGGCCTGTAGGTGGCGCGCACCTTGTCCAGCCGGAGGGTGCGCGCCTGGTTGTTCAATTCGAGCCCCGATGCCTCGACGCGGGCGGAGGGGTTCTCGAGGAGCACGGGACTGCTGGTGCGGGCGACGCCCGAGTCGGGAAGCACGAGGAGCCGGTCGGTGGTGAGGCGCGAAGCGCTCGTACTTTCCGTCGGCCTCGCGGACCAGGACGACGTTGCCCTCGAACCAGACCTTGTCGCCTCCCTCGAGGAGCCGGCCGCGGTCCGACGCGATGCTCACGCGCGGCTGGCGCGGCTCGTACGCCTCGAATCCGATCCTCTCGAGCATGGCCGAGTCGTCGTCGGGGTAATGTACCATCTTGCGCGCCGCGAGGGTGTAGAGGATCTTGCCGTCCTCGCCGAACTTGCGCGCGCTGAAGTTCTCCACGATGAGGTCGGGGTCGTGGCGCTTCGTCGCGTCGCCGCGCGCGCCCTCGGGCTGCACCAGCTGGTCCAGCCACCAGGTGAGCGCGACCAGCAGCCCGAGGACGCCCAGCGGCAGCCAGGAGGAGGGGCGGATCATCGCCTATGCCTGCGCCCCGTGGCGCCCGGCCGCGCCTTCCAGCGTGCCCTGCGCGCGCATCACGAACTCGCAGAACTCGCGCACCGCGCCGTCGCCCGCCGCGCGGCGCGCGTGACGAGGTGGGCCATCGCCTTCACCTCGGGAACGGCGTTGGCCACCGCGACCGCGAGGCCGCAGCGCGCGAGGACCGGAGCGTCGGGCAGGTCGTCGCCCACGAACGCGCACTGCGGAGGCGTCGAGCCCCAGCTGCGCGCGCAGCGCCTCGAAGTGGGCGAGCTTGTCGTCCACGCCCAGGATCACGTGCGCCATGCCGAGCTCGCGCGCCCGTCGCGGCAGCGGCCTCCGAGCGCCGCCCGGAGAGGAGGCCCGTGGCCACGCCGGAGCGGGCGAGCATCTTCAGGCCGTGGCCGTCGAGGATGCTGAACACCTTCATCGCCTCGCCCGTCCGGCCCGTAGTACAGGCGCCCGTCGGTGAGCACGCCGTCCACGTCGAAGAGGGCGAGGCGTATCGCCTCGCGCGCGCCGCGGCGCCTCGGCATCAGATCACGCCCGCCGCGAGCAGGTCGTCGACGTGCACGGCGCCGACGAGCCTGCCGCCGTCGTCCACGACGAGGAGCCTGCCGCTCACGTGGTGCGCCTGCATCATCTGCGCGGCCTCGGCGGCCAGCCGCGCGGGGCCGATCGAGCGCGGGTTGCGCGTCATCACGTCGGCCACCTTGAGGCCGCGGATGTCCTCGTGCTTCTCGAGCGTGCGGCGCAGGTCGCCGTCGGTGAAGAGGCCCGCGACGCGCCCGTCGGCCTCGACGATCGCGGTCATGCCCAGGCCCTTCCGGCTCATCTCCAGGATCGCCTCCTTGAGCGTGGCGCCCACGCCCACGCGCGGAAGCCGCTCGCCCGAGTGCATGACGTCGGAGACGTGCAGCAGGAGCCGGCGGCCCAGCGTCGCCGCCCGGATGGTGCAGCGCGTAGTCGTCCTCGCCGAAGCCGCGCGTCTCCAGCAGCGCCACCGCGAGCGCGTCGCCGAGCGCGAGCACGGCCGTGGTGCTCGCCGTGGGCGCGAGGTTCATCGGGCAGGCCTCCTTCTCGACGCGCCGCGTCGAGGTGCACGTCCGCTTCGGTCGCGAGCGTGGACTGCTCCCGGCCGGTGATCGCGATCACCTTCGCGCCGCGGCGCTTGATGAGCGGCAGGATGCGCAGGATCTCGTCGGACTCGCCGGAGTTCGAGATCGCGATCACCACGTCTCCCGCGGCGATCATGCCGAGGTCGCCGTGGCTCGCCTCGCCCGGATGCATGAAGAACGCGGGCGTGCCGGTGGAGGCGAGGGTGGAGGCGATCTTGCTGCCGATGTGGCCCGACTTGCCCATGCCCGTCACGACGACGCGCCCCTTGGCGGCGAAGATCATCGCCACGCGCGTCGAGGAAGGGCTTGCCGAGGCGGCCCCTGAGGGCGGACACGGCGGCGGCCTCGATCTCGAGCACCTTCCTGGCGAGCGCGAGGATGCTCTCGTCGTCGGGAAGCGGACGGGGATGGTGTAGATTTGTCACGGGGGAAAGTATAAAGGGATTGACCCGCTCCCGCCGCCCGCGCCCACGATGCACGAAGCCCTTCCCGTCGCCCTCATCCTCCTCGGTTCCGCGGTCGCGGTGGTCGTGCTCTTCCGGCGCCTTTCGATGCCGGCGATCCTGGGCTACCTGCTCGTGGGCGCGGCCATCGGCCCGGGCGCCCTCGGCGCTCGTGGCGGCCTCCGAGGACAAGCGCTACCTCGCCGAGTTCGGCGTCGTGTTCCTGATGTTCTCCGTGGGGCTGGAGTTCAGCCTGCCGCAGCTCATGGCGATGCGGCGCACGGTGTTCGGCTTCGGCGGGCTGCAGGTGCTCGCGCACGATGGTCTTCGCCGCCGCCGTGGCGCTCGCCGCGGGGCAGACGTGGCAGACGGGCCTCATCGTGGGCGGCGTGCTCGCCATGTCCTCCACCGCGATCGTCTCGAAGACGCTCTCCGAGCAGGCGCAGCTGCACACGCCGGCCGGGCGCCAGATCATGGGCGTGCTGCTCTTCCAGGACCTGGCGGTGATCCCGCTCCTCGTCCTCATCCCGGCGCTGGCGCTCCCGGCCGAGGCGCTCGCCGGTCGCGATCGCCGTCGCCATGGTGAAGGCCGCCGTCGTGCTCGCGCGTCGTCCTCGTCGTCGGCCAGCGCCTGATGCGCCCGCTCTTCCACATCGTGGCGAAGCAGAAGTCCTCCGAGCTCTTCGTGCTCTTCGTGCTGCTGGTGACGCTCGGGCTCGCCTGGGTGACGGAGCTCGCGGGGCTGTCGCTGGCGCTCGGCGCCTTCCTCGCCGGGATGCTCATCTCCGAGACCGAGTACCGCTACCAGGTCGAGGACTACATCAAGCCCTTCCGCGACGTGCTCCTGGGCTTCTTCTTCGTGACCATCGGGATGCTCCTCGACCCGGGCGTGGTGGCCAGGCAGTGGATGTTCGTCGCCCTGGTGGTGGTGTCGCTGCTCGCCGCTGAAGTTCGTGCTGGTGTTCCGTGCTGGCGCGGCGCTTCGGCAACGAGAAGCCCACGGCGCTGCGCTGCGCGCTCGCGCTCGCCCCCGCGGGGGAGTTCGGGTTCGTGCTGCTGTCGCTCGCGGGGCGCGAGGGCGTCGTCGATCCGCTCACGCTGCAGGTGGTGCTGGCGGGCGCGCTCCTTTCGATGCTCGTGACGCCCGTCCTCCTGGCGAACATCGGAGCGCATCGTCCTCTACTTCGTCGAGAGCGAGTGGACGCAGCGCGCGATGGCCCTGCACCAGCTCGCGGTGAAGACGATGGCCACGCAGGGCCACGTGATCGTCTGCGGCTACGGCCGCAGCGGCCAGGCGCTGGCGCGCTTCCTGGAGCAGCGAGGGGGTGTCCGTCATCGCGCTCGACGCCGACCCGGAGCGCGTGCGGCAGGCCGCGGCGGCCGGCGATTCCGTGGTGTACGGCGACGCCTCGCGGCGCGAGGTGCTCGCGGCGGCCGCCATCTCGCGGGCCATGGCCGTGGTGGTGAGCTTCGCCGACACGCGCCAAGGCGCTCACGATCCTCGCGCACGTGCGCGAGATGCGGCCGGAGCTGCCGGTCATCGTGCGCACCTGGGACGACACGGACGTGGGCAAGCTGCGCGAGGCGGGGGCGGCGGAGATCGTGGCCGAGGTGGTGGAGGGCTCGCTCATGCTCGCCACGCAGACCATGATGCTGCTGGGCGTGCCGCTCAACCGCGTGCTGCGCCGCCTGCGCGAGGTGCGCGCGGAGCGCTACCACCTGATGAGCGGCTTCTTCCCCGGGGCCACGGACACGGAGGACGACGCCGAGGCGGCGCAGCCGCGGCTGCGCTCCGTGATGGTCGGGCCCAGCGCGGCGTGCGTGGGCATGACCCTGGAGAGCCTCAACCTCGAGGCGATGGAGGTCGAGGTGACGTCGGTGCGCCGGCAGGGCGTGCGCGAGACCAACCCCTCGAAGGGGATGCGGCTGCGCGAGAACGACATCGTCGTCCTGCTGGGCTCGCAGGAGGCGCTCGCGAAGGCCGAGATCCGGCTCCTGCAGGGCTGAAATGCGAAAAGGCCCGCGCGATGCGCGGGCCGTCCTTGGCGGAATCCTTCGCGAGTCTAGAACGTCATGCAGACCGTGTAAGGCGTGGCGTCGTCGATCGAGGCGGTGGCGATGGCGGTGGCCGTCGCGGTCATGAGCGAGGCGCGCATCGAGCCCGTCTGGGTGTTGCCGTCGTCCATCTGCGATGTCGAGCTGCTTGGCGAACTTGCCCGAGGATGGCCTCCGAGCAGATCTGGTACGTCCCGTTCATGGTCGTGGGCAGGTTGATCTTCGCGTTCTGCATCGCGCCCGTGTTGACGAGGCTCGCGATGCCGATGAAGCCGCCCACCGCGTTCTTCGGGCGGTAGTCCGCGTCGCCGGTGGCCGTCGGGCCGGCGGCGAGGTTCGACGAGGCGCACGTGCTGCCAGAAGAGGAAGGACTCGTCGCGTCGCGGTGGTCGAGTAGCGAGTCGCTCTCGATGACGCCGTTGCCGACCGCGCCGACGGTCGCCTGCGTGCCGCGTCGCGCCCAGGTGCGTGGCCACCGCGTCGTCGTCGCCGGGCAGGTTCTTGAACTTGTCCTGGTAGGCGTAGATGTAGGTGGGGATCGTGCGGAAGTCGTTCGCGAGGTTCTTCACCTTCGCGCTGTTGATCAGTTCCTGGCCCTTGAGGATGCCCCCGAGGAGCAGGCCGATGATCACGAGCACGATCGCGATTTCGACGAGGGTGAAGCCGGATTGCTGCGATTTCATGGTTCTTCTCCTGATCTAGAGGCTGACTTCGCTCAGTAGCCGATGAGGGCGGCCAGCTGGCGCGCGTTCTCGAACACCCGCGCCACGAGGCCGAGGAGCAGGCCGGCGCCAAGGATGATGGCGGCGGCGTCGAGCGGCATCAGTTTCGGGGTCTTCATGGTGGTCTCCTGAGTCGGTTGTGCACCCAACTCAATGCAACCGCCGTGCCACATTCATAACGCTGTTGTTTACAATGATATTATGGCCACATCCCGGGTTCGCGGGCAACTCCGGATACCAGGGACTGTCGAGATTCCGGACACCACCTGTCCGGCTGTTCGCGATCCGGACACCCCTGGCGGGTGCTCCCGCAGGACCGTGGCCGCCCCGAGCTATGCCATTATCGAAGCCGCCACCGACCCGCCCTCCGCCTTGTCCGCCACCGCCTTCTCCTCCACCCGCCTCGGCAGCTTCCTGCTCAACGCCCGGCGCTGGGTGGTGCTCGCCATGCTCCTCGCGCTGCACGAGGCGCTCGTCACCGAGCCGGGCGGGAACTTCCAGCGCATCTGGCTGCTGGTGCACTTCGGCCTCTTCCTCCTGTGGCAGCCGTTCTTCGAGGCCGAGAAGGAGCTCGAGCGGGTGGCCATCGTGCTGCTCGTGGCGATCACGGGCACCATCCTCTACTTCCTGCCGGGCTGGCTCATCGGCGCGTGGATCTGCGTGCTCATGGGGATCCTGGGCGGCAAGGTGTTCACCGTGCAGGCGGCGCGGCGCAGCCGCTTCTACCTCGTCGCGTTCTTCTACCTGGCGGCGATGATGCTGCTGTGGGTCGTGCCGAGGATCGTGCTGCGCGAGCCGGCGATCCCGCAGCCCATCGAGGCGTTCGCCACGCTGCTGCTGCCGCTCTCGCTCGTGGCGCTCGTGTTCCTGCCCTTCGACCCCAAGGACGACGGCACGCGCCAGGTCTTCGATTTCTTCTACGCGGTGCTCGTCTTCCAGCTCGTGGTCGTGCTCGTGCTGGGCTCCATCGCCCTCATGCGCTTCACGGACGGCGAGTACTTCCCGTCGGCCGTCCTCACGGTGATCGGCTTCGGATCGACGCTCTTCGTCCTGGCCGTGTTCTGGGGGCCGCGCGAGGGATTCGGGGGCCTGCGCACGTACCTCTCGCGCTACCTCATGTCCGTCGGCATGCCCTTCGAGGTGTGGGTGCGGCGGCGTGGCCGAGCTCGCCGAGCACGAGCCCGACCCGCAGACGCTTCCTCGGGCAGACGCTCGCGCTGGTGGGGGAGCTTCCGTGGGTGCGGGGCGGGCGGTGGAAGACTGCGGACGGGGAGGGGGAGTTCGGGGCGAGCTCGGAGAACGTCGTGCGGTTCGGCTTCCACGAGCTCGAGCTCACGTTCCACACCGAGATCGCGCTCTCGCCGGCCCTCTTCCTGCACATGCGCCTCCTGGCGCAGGTGGTGGGCGAGTTCTACGAGAGCAAGCGCCGCGAGGCCCTCATGCGCCGCAACGCCTACCTGCAGGCGGTGCACGAGACCGGCGCCCGGCTCACGCACGACGTGAAGAACCTCCTGCAGTCGCTCTACACCCTCACCTCGGCCGCGCCGCGCGAAGGCGCCATGGACCCCGCCTACGCCAACCTGCTCCAGCGCCAGCTGCCGCAGCTCACGCGGCGCCTGCAGGCCACGCTCGACGAGCTGCGCTCGCCGCAGGTCGAGACGCGCGAGACGATGCGCCCGGCCCGCGCGTGGTGGGCCGACATCGAGCGCCGCCACGGCCACAGCGGCCTGCAGCTCGAGGCGCGGATCGACGGCGAGGCCAGCGTGCCCGTGAACCTCTTCGACGCGTTCCTCGAGAACTGCATCGACAACGCGCGCGGCAAGGGCGGGGACGACGTGCGCATGAAGGCGACCCTCGCTGTCGGCGGGCGCGGCGCGGAGCTCGCCTTCGAGAACTCGGGCGAGCCCGTCCCGGCGGCCCTGGCGCGGACGCTCTTTCGCGAGCCGATCGCGAGCGCGGGGGGCGACGGATTCGGCATCGGCCTCTACCAGGTGGGCCGGCTCGCCGCGCAGTCGGGCTACACGGCCGAGCTTGCGGGCAACGAGCCGGGCAGCGTCGTCTTCCGCCTGCGTCCCGGCTGAACCGGGTTCGCGAACCCGGTTCATGGAAGCCTTCCGGCCGAGACCAGCCGGCCCACGAGCACGTTCACCGGCACCCAGGCGAGCGTGTCGTCGAACTCGTCGCCCCGGGCGGCTGACGGGTCGCGGGATACGAAGACCCCGTTGCCGTCGAGGTTTCGCGATTCGTCCGTTCCCGGCGCCGGGGTCGCGCTCGCGTTCGGGCCCGTGGACAGCAGCACGAACGTGGCGCGGCGGGTGAGCTGGTTCACGGCGGGACCGCACCCCGTGGCGTTCGAGGCATTGCCCTGGCCGCAGATCACGAGGTAGCCGGATGCATCTCCCATCTCGGGAAGGGTCGCCTGGCGCATCCCGCCCGCGCGGGTGAGCGGATTGACCACGCCGCCTATCGCGCGGCCGCCTCCGAAGACCGCGTAGCGGACCCGGTTGGCCGGCGTGCCCCAGCCGTCCCTCGCGAATCCCTCGGAATCCAGCGGCGAGAGCCCGAGGGACGCGGCCGGCAGGAAGCCGTCGTGGAAATTCGAGCAGTTGCCGTCGAGGGCGCTGCCGCCGGCGGCGAAGCTCTCCTCGCCCCGGCTCGACGCGGTGGCGGGGCAGGGAAGCCGGCCCTGCGTGGCCGCGAAGCCGAGCACGGCCTCGCGCGCGTCGTCGATGATGCGGCGCGTCTCCTCCTGGCGGCGCAGCGCGACCTGGGCGGCGAGGGGCACCGAAAGCCCCGCGAGGAGGATCGCGAGGATCAGCATCACCAGCATCACCTCGAGAAGGGTGAACGCGCGCAGGCGGCGGGCTTCACGACTTGCCCCTCACGGGCCGACCACCACCACGTCGTTTCGGGCCGGCGTCGCGCGCGTGGCCACGCGGTTGTACGACGGCGAGGCCGGGCCGGCTGGGATCCAAGGGTCGGCATCGCAGTCCGGCGCTGCGGGGTTGGCGTTGAGGCGCCGCAGGTCCGCGTTGGCCCCCTCCAGCCATTCGCGCGCGTCGGCGTCGGCGAGCGGGGCGCGCGACTGGCGACCGGAGTCGAAGAGAAGCGGCGGGCCGGCGACCAGCACGGCGTACCGATGGCCCGGCGGGGCCGGACCGCCGGCATCGTCCGCCATGAAGAGGCAGGTGAGCGAGTCGCAGGCCGCCGAGGCGGCCGTGGACGGGCTGCTCGCTTGCGCCACGGAATAGAAAACGTGCCTCTTCCAGGCGCTCCACCAGGTGTAGCCGTGGATGCCCGCGGTTTCACCGCCCGCGTTCGCGATTCGGCAGCCGGATTGCCAGGTCGGCAGCATCGTGGTGCCGCTGTCGCGGCCGGCGGCGAGGAAGGGCGTGTCGGGCACGCGCCCGAAGCGCACGCCCGAGCCTTCCGACCAGCGCCACGACGGATCGGTGGCGCGGCTGCGGCAAAGCGGCGCGGCCCAGGGCATTCGGCCCCGGTTCTCCGGCCGCGTGGCGTAGCCGCGAAGGCAAGCGGCGACTTCCTCGGCCACGCGCCGCATCACGCGCGGCATGAGGTCGTCGTAGGAGACGACGGCGAGCCGGTCGTTCACCCAGACGGTCCCGTCGTGCGCGGCGACCGGACCGAGGATGAAGCCGTCGCGGTTGCCGGGGCGCCCCGCGGCGTCGTTGCGGTCCACGAAGCGGGCGTTGTCCTCGTCGGAGAAGGCGGGCCCCGGCGCCCGGTCGAGGTAGTTCGCGGGATCGCATTTCGGCGTGAGCGTCGGCGGCTCGGTGAGGCAGCGCCCGGCCGCGTTGCAGCTGCCGCCATCGCACGAGCGGGACTGGATGGCCGCCGGCGCGCCCAGGCCGGACCAGCGCGCGAGCGGCGGGCCCGGCGCGATGATCACCGCGGCGGCGCCGCCCTTGCCCGGCTCGTAGGGGCTCGCGGAGGTGCCGTCGTGCAGCACGGTGCCGGCGGCATCGCGCACGGTGATCGTGCCGATCGCGGCCTCCGGGCCCATGTCGAGGCAGGAAGGGCTCACGGTGCAGTTGAGGAGGCCCTTGTGCTTGCTGGACACGGCGTACCACAGGCGCTCGCCGAAGGCGTCGCGCAGGTCCGGCAGCCCCAGTGTCTTCCACGGCAGCCGCCCGAGGCGCTGCCATTGGCCCGTTTCGCCCGTCATCGAGCCGCAGGTGGACTCGGCCCAGCCGTCGTCGTCGAGGTCGGGGCAGGGGAGGTAGCCCGGGCCGACGATCTCGTCCAGCGGACGGCTCGCGGCGTGGGCGATGAGCGCTTCGCGCGCTAACGCGAGCGCGCGGTCGCTGGCGGCGGCCCTGCCGGGGCCGGTGGCGCTGCGGGCGATGGCGGCGGTGAGGGAGACCACCAGGGCGAGGGCGAGGAGGGCGGCGATGGCGACGAGGGCGGCGCCTCGCTGCGAAGTGCGCTTCCTAATCATTGCGGAATCCGGGCATGGGGAATATGCCCGTCGTTCTACCGGCGATCGGGAACCGCCGGCCTCGACAGTTCGGGAAAGGTCGCGACGGAAAACCGCTTGACCGACTCGCGCGGAGGCGATCAGGGACAGGGAGCGGTTCGGAAGGCCACGTCGTCGCCCTTCGTCGTGCCCGCCGCGCTCACCGCCACGGTGCGGTAGTGATACCAGGTGTTGCAGGCGAGCGCGGGAGTCGGGGTCGTCGGATGACCTGGACACGATCGTCGTTGACACGCCGTCATCCCGGCACCGAGGCGAGGTCCCGGCGATGGCGGAAACGCTGGATCCATAGCACGAAGTCGGACCGTATTCGAACGTCGTAGTCGTCGTGGCGCCATGTCATCGACGAATCCGCGAAGTGTCGCCGTCGGGGTGGTCAGATCCGTTGCCGTGTTAATTGTCACGACAGGCACTGGATAGGCGCATGCCGCGGTCCTGAATGCCATGTAGTTGCTCGTGTCGCGCTCGATGTGCCCGTCGCCTTCGTCCGGAAATAGTACGAAGTGCCGCAAGCTGAGCCCGACGATCGAGGCGGAGACGGTCGTGCTTCCAGAGCCGGCATTGATGGTGCCGGGCGTGGCCGCCGTGCTCGAGGGCACGGCACAGGTCTGGCCGTAATCGAACGCGATGGACGTCTGACAGTGCACCAGCGAAACCGCAGGCGTGCTGAAGGCGGGAATGGATTGGCGCAGCCCCGGTGGGGCGATGATGACGGAGCCGGGCGCCGTGATGCCCGTGGCGACGATATAGGTGTTTCCGTCGCCGGCAATCGTCAGGCAGTTGCCCGCCAGGATCCCCGTAGGCGGTGACGGTGAGAGCCCCGAAGTTGAGTGACCGGCCCGTGTTGTAGTCGACGGCACCTCCTGCGAGCGCAATCCGTCAGCCCTGAAGGTGGCCGATGGTGGAGGCGGTGGAGGAGGTGGCGGTGGTGGATCGGGAGCAGTCGCGTCTGTGCGGCATCGACAATCGGCTGCGGATCGCCCCACTCGTTTCGGTCAGGGCGACCCTGCGAATCGAAATTCGGCAACGAGCACGGAGTGAACGAGATCGATCGAAGTACGATGCTGTCAGATGCGTACGAACGCCGGGCCCGGACGAAGCCGCGATGGCCAGTACGGCCCCGAAGGCCAGGTAGGCGGCGCTGGTGTGCTCCTCCAGTCACGTGCGGAACGCTTGGCGGCGTTCACCACGTGCCGTGATCGACGTAGCCATGACGACGTCGTCGAAATGTGCCGCGGCATCGGGCGCGACTTCTGGAGCGCTGCGTGGCAGGATCCGTAGCTCGCCTGCCGCCGCAGTGTTGATCAACTCCTTTCCCGTGCCGGATGGCAATTGGGTGCGACCCGGGTCGCCTCGGCCTGAAAGCGCCGTAGCCGGTCTCACCGTGACTAATGAGCACGAAGGCATTGCCGCTTAGCGTCCTGCTCAGCTCTCGGACGACGAGCATCGTGTTTCGACCGACAACGCCCATGAACTGGGCAGGTGTAGTTGGTGGAGGCGTTCCGGCGGGCGGGCACTTGACCTCTGGCGTGCAAAGGTTTCCGGCCCGAACGATGCGTCGATGGGTTCTAAGGAAGCTGTTGCAGTTCGGTCATGCTCGCGCCGCCGGACTGCGTGAGTCCGGTCAGGTCCGGAGTACACCCGGTAGGAGATCTTGCGACCCCAACCGTCCAGGGCATCCGCGCGACGAAGGCGAGGGCTGCCCAGGGAACGACGCCGTCGGCGAGTTGCACTTGACGCGTGACTCGTCGCGTCTCTTCGTCCCGGTATCGGAGGTGCCTGCGGCAGGACAGGGCAGTCGCTGGTTCAGCGAGGCGAACTGGACGAGGGCCTCGGAAACTCGCCTCAGGTTCGCGTCCGTGACCTCCCGCTGGTCCAGGATCGCTTCGGGCTCGAAGTAGCTGCGGCCGAGGAGCAGGACGACGGCGACGAGGATCAGCACGATCAATGACGCGGCGGCAGCAAGGCCTCTCTGGGATCGCCTGGCGCGGATGCTCGCTGCCACTAGTGGGCTCGCGGGCCGAGCTGCGCCTTCGTCGCGACCGTCGAGTATCGAGGGGCGCAGCAGCCAGTCGTCGAAGTGCCCCGCGCCTTCGAGCGTACACGGGGAAGTCGTCGACGAAAGCGGCGGCGGTCGACGATGAGGAATTCACGAAGGCCACGTTCGCTGCGTTGTTGGCCGATTCCAGCGTGCCGGAGGCGATGGTGCCTGCCTGGAGGATTCCCTGGTTGCTGTAGGCGCCCTGCCCATTTTCGCCATGGCTGATGACGACATAGGCCGCACCGGTTGAAACGGGCGCCAGGGCTGGGATCCATGATGAGGCGTTGCGGAAGCGAGATTTCGAACCTTGAGGCCCTTGTCGTGTGTGTACGTCGATGGAGGCGTGCAACCGACCGGGAAATGTGCCGTGCTGCACAGGTGGCGTCGCAGACGCCTGCCTGATTGCAGCGACCCGTGCTAGTCCGCCCGGATCGCACGCCGTGAGGTTCATGGCATTGTCCAGGACGAGTTCCGGCGCCACGCGATAGGTCAGTCGATTGCCCCACCCATCGGTCACGTCCTGCTCGGCAAGTCCGAGCGATTGCCACGGAACCACCCCGTGCGTCTGCGTGTTGGCCGCGCCTCCGATCTGGCAGACGTCCGTACGCGTCGTTCCGGGCCTCTGTTCCCGCCCCTGACGTCGTTCCCGAGATGCTGTCCATCCGCGGGACATGGAAGCCGCTTGTTCTGGGACACGAATAGGGCGATCGCCGTCTCGACGCCCGCGAGCCGCTGCCGCGTCGCTTCCCGCCGCTGCTGCCCGAGCATCGCGGTCGCGAGGCCCGCGATCATCGCGAGGAGCAGCGAGAGCACGACGATCACCACGGCGATCTCGATCAGCGTGAAGCCGGCAGCGGCTCGAGACGCCTCGCTCGGCACGGTGCCTGCGCACGCGGCTCACTCCTCCTTGCCGCCCTTGGGCGGGGTCACGGGTTCCTTCTTCGCCGGCGCCGGTCTTCGCGGCGGGCGTCCGGCCGCCTTCGCCGGCGGGCAGCCGGCGGCGGCAGCGGATGGGGCTCGTACCGCTCGATGATCCGCGGCTCGATCATGCCCTGCATGCGCGGGTCGCGCGCCGGGTACGCCCGCTTGTCGATGAACACCGTGCTCTTGCCGTCGCTGCGCTTCACGTAGCCGGTGACCACCGGGTCGGGGAGCGGCGCGACCGCCTGGTCGACGCTCTCCCCGCGCCGCATCCGGTCGAGGGTGTCGCGCTCCTTCTGCGAATGGAAAAGCGTGCCGAGCTGCTGCGCGGGCGCGGCGGCCGATGCGGCAAGGAGGAAGATGAAGAGGCTAGTTCGCACGATTCCCCCGCTTGTCCTTGAGGGAGACCCACTCGAGATTGCACTCGGCCTCGATGCGGGCTGTCATTGCAATGGCTGCACCGGCTTCGATCGTGCGCAGCGCGCAGCGGCTGATCGGATTGAAGCCCTTCTCGGGCCTTCCGAGGTCCTCGAGGAACGCGAGGGCATCGCCCTCGTGCAGCGCCTTCACGCGGATCTTCACGCGGCTGCCCAGCACGTCCACGGCGTTGAAAACGCGCCCGCCCGGCAGTGGCAACGTCCGCTGGGGCGCGATCTCGAACTCCAGGTCCATGATCCTGTGCTTCGCCTTCAGTCTCTCGAGCCGCTCGAAGAAGTCGAGCCGGCTTTCCTCGCGCAGGATGCCGCGATCGACGAGATCCTGGAACAGCACCGCGGAATCCTTCAGGTCCTCGCGCTCGCGCTTGGCGGCGTCGACGCGTGCCCGGGCCTCGGCGAGCTGGCGCTTGGAGGCGACCCCGTCGCGCTTTTCGTTCTCCAGGTACAGGCGGCTTCCCCACGCGGAGGCCGCCGCGGCGACGATCGAGACGGCGAGGATCAGCCACGCGAAGCGCAGCCGCTTGAAGCCTTCCTGGGAGAAGACGGCGTTCACTTGTTCGACTCCGTGGCGCGCGAGACCTTCACGCTGAATCGCGCCTGGCTCGATGGCAGCGGGAATTCGCCGGACTTCCCCTGGACGCCGGATCTCGGCGTGATGTCCAGCGGGCTGTCGACGATTTCCGCGCGGTATCCGGGAATCGCCCTGATGGCGGTCATGAATCCGTCCACCTTGGCCAGGGCGCTGCGATAGTCGAGACCCTCCACGGTGACCAGGGCCTCGAGGATCGCCACCGACTGACGGCCCGTGGGGAATTGCGTGTCCTGGGCCTCGGCGGGTCCCCGTTGCGCGGCGCCCGTGGCATCCGCAGCCTTCGCGAGTGCCTTGAGAGGGGGCGAAACGCGAGGAACGGTGGGCACGAGCACCGGCAGTCGCCTTGTCGTCGTCGGCCGCCTGCCAGACGACCTGCGTGAGGCGAATCGCCGGGAACCGTTCGAGGACGGCCGAGAGGGGGACGAGAAACGTCGAGACGGTCGGGTACTCGCGAAGGGAGCTGGAGAAGAACGCGACGGTGTCGCGCATCGTCTGCCCGCCCACGCCTTGCGCGGGCATGGACCGCAGCACCTCTTCGAGCTCGCGCTGGGCGGCCAGGATCCCGCGCTCGGTCTGCAGGTCCACCTGCCGGCTCTGCATGGCGCCGGCGAGATTCCAGCCGCCGTAGGCGAGCCCCGCGGCGAGGATGGCGCCGGCCACGATCCCGATCGCGTGCCGCGCGTGGCGAATGACCGCGAACCTGCGAAGCTCCGGGGGCGCGAAGTGGTTCTCGCCCGGCTTCTGCAGGAACAGGTGCGCGAGGATCTCCTCGGCGCTCGAGGAACGCGGCGGGGGCTTGAGCCCGAGCTTGCCCGCCACCTGCTCCATGTCGAGCAGGCGGTACTCGATCTGGTCGTAGTCGCGCAGCGCGGGCTCCACCGCGGAGCGGTCCTTCGGGTGCACGAGGACGCACACCTCCAGCCGGTCGCTGGTCTGGAAGTAGCGAAGGCTGTCCAGGTACTGCCAGGTCCGGCCGACTTCCGCGGCCACGAGCCCGCCCAGCGTCTCGCCCTCCTCGAGGTCCACGGGCGTGAGGCGGCTGAACTTGATCTCGCCGCTGCGGAAGTAGGTCTGCCGCAGGGCGTCGCCCGGCGTGAACGTGACCAGGAGCGTGCTCGGGAATTCGAGCCCCAGCTGGGCGAGGAGGCGCCCGCTGAACACGGCGGCGGAATGGATCCCCTCGACGGGCACCTCCAGCCGCTCGAGGACCTCCACCCAGGGCCGAAGCACCTCTCCGTTGGTGATGGCGGTGTAGACCACGCGGTCGTCGCGGCGCCCCTCGGTCTCGCGGCCCTGGGCGATCGCGTGCCGGTAGGTCGTGTTGCGGAAGATCTGGGAGAGCTTGCGCGAGAGCACCGCCGCCTGGTCGCGCGAGCCCAGGTGCGGGACCGTGTCGACGCGGAAGTCCTCCTCGGCGAGGTCCGTGATGACGTGCACGGGCACGTGCCGCAGGCCGGCCACGTGCGCCTCGAACTCGCCCTGGCCGGCGCCGGAGACCGGGAACACCTTGCGCTCGGCGATCCGCCCGCCGCGCGCCACGAGGCTCACGACGTTCTCGTTGGTCAGGTAGATGATGTGCCGGGTTGCCATCGGGTCAGAACTTGATCTTGCTGATCACGTCGTAGAGCGGCAGGAAGATCGTGTAGAGGATCCCCACGATGAGGCCCCCCAGCACGATGGTGGTCGCCGGCCCGATGAGGCTCTGCATCTTCGAGATGCCCTCGCGCACTTCCCGGTTGTAGAAGTAGCTCACGTTGAGGAGCGCCGAGTCCAGCCCGCCCGTCGACTCGCCCACGCGCAGCATGCGCAGCACCAGCGGCGGGAAGAGCTTGGTCGCGGTGAAGGCCTGGCTGATCCCCTGCCCCTCCGAGATGGAGCGGCCGACGCGCTGCAGCGCCTGCTCCATGACGCGGTTGCCCATGATCTTCTCGCAGATCTGGATGCAGTCGAGCACGCTGATGCCGGAGCGGTAGAGCATCGCGAAGAAGGTCGAGAAGCGCGCCAGCATGATCTTGTAGCGGATCGGCCCGATCACCGGCAGGCGGATCGAGAGCATGGCCAGGCGATGCTGCAAGGCGTCGTTGGTGCGTGCCATGAGGAAGATCGTCGCGGCCGCGGCCATGGGCACGCCCAGCAGCAGGTACCACCACTTCACGAAGACGTTGGAGATCGCGATGAGGAGCTCGGTCTCCCGCGGCAGCTTGGGCACCAGCGACTTGAACGTGACCGCGAGCTGGGGCACGAGGAAGATCATCAGGATGAAGATCACCCCCACGACGACCACGAGCACGATCACCGGGTAGATGAGCGCGCGCTGCGCCTGGCTCGCCATCTCGTCCTGCCACTTGAGGTTCTCGGCGAGCTCGTCCAGCACCTCGTTGAGCTGCCCGCTCTGCTCGCCGGCGCGCACGAGCGCGACGAAGACGCCGTCGAAGATGTACGGGTGGTTCGCGAGCGCCTCGGAGAGCCTGAGGCCCCCCCCGATGTCCTCGACGAGGCCGGCCATCACCTGCCGGAAGCCGGGGTTGTCCACCGTGTCGCGCAGGTCCGTGAGGGCCTCGATGATGTTCACCCCGGCGCGCAGCAGCTGCGAGAGGTGGAAGCAGAAGGTGATGAGCTCCGGGCGGGTGACGTGCCGGGAGCGGGCGGCGACCGAGCGCTTGACCGACTCGAAGGTGATGAGGTCGAGCCCCAGCCGCCGCAGCCGCAGCTCCAGGTCGATCGCGTTGGTGGCGTCGAGGCTTCCCGAGGAGATCTTGCCCTCCTCGTCGACGGCGCGATAGGCGAATAGCGCCACGCTTTCCCCTAGATCACGCGGTCGGTGAGGTCGACCACGCGCGAGATCTCCTCGAGGCTCGTCTGGCCCATGAGGACGCGGGAGATCGCGTCGTCCGCGAGCGTCCGGAAGCCGCGGGCCGTGGCCGCGTTGCGGATCTCGCGCCCGGTGGCGCGCCGCGCGATGAGCTCGTCGATCTCGGAGTCGAGCTTGAAGATCTCCATGATCGCGAGCCGCCCCCGGTAGCCCTGGTTCTCGCACTTCGGGCAGCCCACGGGCTGGTAGACCGGCCGGTCGTCGGCCTCGTTCATCGAAAGGAGCCGGCGCGTCGCGGGGTCGGGTTCGTACGGGGCGCGGCAGTGCAGGCAGAGCTTGCGCAGCAGGCGCTGGGCGATGACGCCGATGATGTTGCCGGCCATGATGTCGGGGAGGACCCCGAGGTCCATCAGGCGCGGGATGGCGCCGATGGAGGAGTTCGTGTGCAGCGTCGAGTACACCTGGTGGCCGGTCATGGCGGCGCGGAAGGCCATCTCGGCCGTGTCCTGGTCGCGGATCTCGCCCACGAGGATGATGTCCGGGTCCTGGCGCATCATCGAGCGGATGCCGGAGGCGAAGTCGAGCTTCACCACCTCGTTCACCGAGGTCTGCCGGATCATCGCCATCGGGTACTCGACCGGGTCCTCGAGCGTCATGATGTTCACGCCCTCGGTGTTCACGTAGCTGAGCACCGAGTAGAGGGTCGTCGTCTTGCCGCTGCCCGTGGGGCCGGTCACGAGGATGATCCCCTCGGGCCGGGCCAGCATGAGCTTGAGGATCTTGAGCTCCTCGGGCTGCAGGCCCAGGTCCTCCAGGGGCACGATGCCCTTGTCGCGGTCCAGGATGCGCAGCACGATGTTCTCGCCGTGCGTCGTGGGCTGGGCCGAGACGCGGAAGTCCACCTGGTGGCCGGAGAGCATGAGGGAGATCCGCCCGTCCTGCGGCGCGCGCGTCTCGGCGATGTTCATGCCGCTCATCACCTTCAGGCGCACGACCATCGCCGCCCAGTAGTTCTTGTGCAGGCTGCGGATCTGGCGCAGCACGCCGTCGATGCGGTAGCGGATGCGCAGGAACCCCTGCTCGGGCTCGAAGTGGATGTCGGAGGCCCCGCGCTTCACGGCGTCGTTGAGGAGCGCGTCGACCAGGCGCACCACCGGCTGGCTGTACTCGTCGAACTCGGCGGCGAGGCTCTGGTAGTCGATCTCGCCCGTCTCGATCTCGTTCAGGATGCCGTCGATCGAGAGCTCGAAGCCGTAGTGGTGCTCGATGCCGATCGTGATGTCGGATTCGCGCGCGAGCACCTGCTCGATGCGCAGGTCCTCGCGCACCAGGGCGCGGATCTGGTCCAGGGCCACCACGTTGGCCGGGTCGGACACCGCGATGAGGAGCGAGCGCCGCTCGTGGTCGTAGGAGACGGGCAGCACGTGGTAGCGGCGCGCCAGGTCCTTGGGCACGAGTGCGATGGCCGAGGGGTCGACGATCGTGTTCTCGAGGTCGATCGACACCTGGCCGAGGGTCTCGGAGAGGATGTCGCGGATCGTGGCCTCGGTGACGAACCCCAGCTGCACCAGCACCTTGCCGAGCGGCGCCTTGAAGCGCTTTTGCTCGGTGAGGGCGATGTTGAGCTGGTCCTGGCTGACGATCCCCTTCGTGAGGAGCGTCTGGCCCAACGGGAGCTGGGAGAGGGGCGCGGCTTGCACTGGACCTATCGCTAGGGCTTGAGTTCCGCGATCCGCCGCGAGACCTGGCCCTTGTCGAACTGCGCGGCCTGCCGGCTGGAGGCGGCAAGCGCGCGCTTGTAGAAGTCGGCGGCGAGCCGCGACTGGCCGAGCTGGTCGAGGCTCACGGCCAGGTTGTAGGCGATGTCCGCGCTGTCGGGGTCGAGCCGGTACGCCTCGAAATACGCCGCCTGCGCCTCGTTCCAGCGCGACTGCGAGGCGTAGAGGTTGCCGAGCGTGAAGTGCAGCGCCGGGCTCTGCGGGTAGCGCGTGATGTCGGCGCGCAGCTGCCCCTCGAGGCCCTCGGGCCGCGACAGGTCGGCCAGCGCGGCAAGACCGGCCACGGCCGACGGGTTCTTCGGGTCCAGGGCGAGGGCGCGGCGGTAGTGCCGGGTCGCGGTATCGCGGTCCCCGGTGCGGGCCGCGGCCGTCGCGAGACCCAGGTGGGCGTCGAGGTTGGACGAGTCGGCGGCGAGGGCGGCTTCGTACGACTTGCGGGCGGCCGCGGGATCGCCGCGCTTGAGCGCGTCGTAGCCCTGCGCCACTTCAGGCGAGACGCGCGGCGCCTCGATGGTGCGCGAGAGCTTGAGGGGCGGCGCGGGCCTGGCGTTCGCCGACTGCTTGAGGAGGTTCATCACGAGCTGCTCGGCGGCCTTGGGCTGCGGCCTCTCGCGCGCCGGGGTCGTCGCGGCGCTCTCGGGCTTCAGCACGGCCACGGGGGGAACCGCGTCGTTCCTGGGGGCGGGCGCGGGCGAGGTGCCGCTGGCTTGCGGAATGCCCGCCGCCGCCGCGGGCGTCACGGGCCGGGGCGCGGCCGGGACGGGGCCGCGCGCCACGAGGGGACTGGGGCTCTTGTTGATCTCGTACCAGACATAGCCGCCGCCCGCTGCCAGGAGGACCAGGGCGCCGGCCGCGATCGCGAGGACGGCCTTGTTGCCCTTCGGCGCGGGTGCCGAGGCCTCGGGCTGCTTGGCCGCGAAGACCGCCTTGGCGCCTTCGCGTTCCTGCTTTGCGACCGTTGCCGCGGCGGGCGCCGAAGCGGGCGCGGCGGCGGTAGGCGGGTGCTCGTGCGCCTCGAGCTCGAGCTTGCGCCGCGGGGCGGATTCCGCGGCGGGGGCCGCGCCGGGATCGGGCGCGCCCGTGCCGGCCGCCAGCGGTTCCTGTCCCTGTCGCGCGAGTTTTTCCTGCTCGGCGCGCTTGAGGGCGTCGAGGAGCAGGCTCATCGGCCGCCTTCCGCAGGCACCGGATCCGGAACCACCGGGACGGGCTTGAGAAGGGGCGGCTCGCCTCGCTCGATGCGGCCCATCGCGTCCTGGAACTCCGGCATGGGCGGCTGCGTGTCCTTGAAGAAGCTCGCGTCCGGCAGGAGCCCGCGGTAGGCCGAGAGGTCGCCGTCGGTGCTCGCCTGCCGGATGACCTTGGGCTGCAGGAAGATGACCAGCTCCTTCTTGGTCGACTTGTCGTCGCGGTAGCTGAAGAAGTCGCCCAGGACGGGGATCCTCGAGACGTTGGGCAGCCCGTTGCGCGAGCCCACGAAGCTGTCCTCCATGAGCCCGCCCAGGACGGCAGTCTGCCCGCTCGCCACGCGCAGGATGCTCTCCATCTCCCGGGTGCGGGTGACGGGGATGAGGCTCTCGATCGAGGTGCCCGGAATCGTGCCGCGCAGGGACGGGTTCGGGTCCTGCACGGAGCCGATGATGCTCGTGATGGTCGGGCGCACGTTCAGGATGACGACGTCGCTGTCGCTGATCTGCGCCGTCAGGTTCATGATCAGCCCGACCGGCACCACGTTCTGCGTGGTCGTGTACGTCGTCGTCGAGGTGTTGGCGTTGGTGTTGGTGTCGGCCTTGATCGTGAAGTAGACGATGTTGTCCGTCACCTTGAGCACGGCGGACTGGTTGTTGAGGACCATGAGGAGCGGGCTCGACAGCACGCGCGTCCTGCCGAACTGGCTCAGGACCTTGATGGTGCTCGAGATGTTCCCGCCGGCCGCCGGATTGGGATTGCTGTAGGAGAGCGTGAAGAGCCCCGGCGCCGAAGCGAAGTTCGAGCCGATGAGGCTCTGCGTGATCGTGTAGCCGAGCCCGTTGTTGGCGATCGCGGCCCAATCCACGCCGGCCTGGTACTGGTCGCTCAGCTCGACCTCGACGATGGTCGCCGAGATGACCACCTGCCGCCGGGCCGCGCCGGAGACCTGCTCGATGAACTCCGCGACCTTCTCCTGCTGGCGCGAAGTCGCGCGCACGGTGACGATGCCGGCCTCGGCGTTCACGATGACCGAGGCGGCCTCCCGGAAGGTCAGGCGCTGCTCGACGTACTCGCCGGACTGCTGCGCCTGGGTGGCGCCCGGCGTGGTCGCCAGGGCGCCCACGGCGCCGGCGACGTTGCCCACCGCGCCCGTCGTGGAGGCCGCTGCCCGCCGCTGCAGGCTCGCCTGCGTGGTCGCGACGCCGGCCTGGCCGCGGCCGCTCACGAAGGTCTCGCTGCTGCCCTCGGGCAGGAGCTTGTCCGTCTCCCGCAGCATGTCCTTGAGGTTCTTCTCGAGCGACTCCCAGAACCGGTGGCGCGAGAGGTTGGCGATGCGCAGCGTCGAGTTGTTCTCGCCGGAGCCCGATGCCGCTATTCCCCCGGTGCCCAGCGAGCCGGAGATCACCTGCGTGGAGATGGTCACGGTCTCGGAGGTGTCGCGCGACATGTTCACGTAGTCGACGCGGTAGTTCTTCAGGTAGGGCGAGTCGGGCATCACGTGGATCGTGTCGCCCTCGATCTCGTAGCGCATGTCGACCTGCTTCGAGAGGCGGGCGAGGATCTGCCGGAGCGTCTGGTCGATCGCGTTGAGGGTGACCAGGCCCTCCACCCCCGGGTGCACGTCGACGTTCACCTTGGTTTCGCGCGGCGATCGCGAGCAGCACGTCCCGGACCGGCTGGTTGGAGACCACGATGGAGTACCTCACCTCGGCCGCTCGCGCTTCGGGCGGCGGCGGCAGCGGCGCGGGCAGGACCGGCTTGGGGATGTCCGAGGCCGCGGCGGCGCGCGCCGGATCCCTGCGCAGATGGCTGTCGGTCTGGGCGATCGGCTGCGCCCCGCACCCCGCAGCAAGAATGGCGATCGCGGCCACGGCGGCGAACGAAGGACCGCGGTTCAGGCGCATCGGCAGGTTGTTTCCGTAAGTGATTGTTTTTGGGGGGAAACGCAGTTTGCCATTTTATAGCGTTTCCCCGTGCGAAACGCAACGGAAAACCGGCCCTCCCTTGCCCCCGAAACGGCTTGACTCGCGCGGCACCGCAACTTCATGCCGCCGGCACCCGGCGCACGTCGTTCCGGACCGCCTCGACGGCGCGGACGTAGGGACGGAACTGGCGCAGGTTGCCCGGAAGGGCGTCCATCGCGTCGCTCGCCTCCTTGCGCGTCTGGAACGCGCCGTACAGGACGCCGACCTTGGGGGAATCCGCGCTGCCGCTCGGGTAGAGGTAGAGCTCCTCCGGGCTTGAGGGTGCGCGAGGCCTCGGCGAGGTAGGCCTGGAGGTAGGCGGGGTCGCGCGCGTCGGTCATCATCAGCTGGACCACGTAGCGCCCGCCGGAGGCCCCCTCCAGCAGGGCGAGGCCGGCGGAAAAGCGCGACTCGAGCCCCTTCGGGCCTTTCGTGGCCGGCGCTTCCACGGGCGCGGGACTCGCGGGGGCGGCCGGAGGAGGGGACGCGGCCGGGGTGACCAGCCCGGAGGCCCCGGCCGGAGGCTGGGCGGCGGGGGAGGCCGCAGCGGCAGCCTCGGCGGGCGGCGGCGCGACTGGCGCCGGCGAGGCGGCGACGGCTTGCACCGGAGCGCGGGATGGCGCCGCGGCGGCCGCTGGAGCCGGGATTTCCGGAGCGGGGTTCAGGAAGAGCGCGCCCGCGTAGCCGATCGCGATGCCGCAGGCGAGGCCGGCCGCGGCCGCGACGGCGACGGAACGGGAAGTCGTCTTCGGCGCCACGACGATCTGGGTGTCCGATACCGCCGCCCGCGCGTGGTCCGGGCTCACCGTGTGGGTGCCTGCCGCGAAGGCGGCGAGGAGCGTCTTGTCGGCGTAGATGTTGATGCGGCGCGTGAGGCCCTCGGAGGCGTCCGAGATGATGCGAAGCGCCTCCGGCCCGAACAGGTCCGGGCCGTGATAGCCCGCGGCCCGCAGCCGGAAGCTGATGTAGTCGTGGATGTCGCGCGGCGGCAGCGGCAGGAGGTTGAAGGCGTGGGTGATGCGCTCCTTGAGCTGGCGCATGTGGGGCAGGTTCAGGTGCTCGTCGAGCTCCGGCTGGCCGAACAGCACGATCTGCAGGAGCTTCGCCTTGCCGGTCTCGAGGTTCGACAGCAGCCGGATCTCCTCGAGCGTGGCGAGCGGCATCGCATGCGCCTCGTCGATGAGGGCGACGACCTGGCGGCCCCCGGCGTGCAGCGCGACGAGCCGGTCCTGCAGGCCGCGCAGCAGCTGGGTGGTGCTCGAGCCCTGGGTCGCGATTCCGAGCTCGCTCGCGATGGCGATGAGCATCTCGTCGCGCGTGAGGCTCGGCACCGCGAGGTAGATGGTCTCGACGGTCTCCGGCAGGCGCTCCATGAGCACGCGGCAGAGCATCGTCTTTCCGGTGCCCACCTCGCCCGTCACCTTGACCAGGCCCTCGCCCGCGGTGATCGCGTAGACGAGCGCCTCGAGCGTGGCGCCGCGGTTCGCGCCCGCGAAGAAGAACTCGGTGTGCGGCGTGATCCGGAACGGCGCCTCGCGCAGGCCGAAATGCTCCAGGTACATCGTCATGGGAGGGTCGTTCGGGCGCTCAGGTGCGGGTGCTGGAAGGGGCCGCCGGTTCGGCGGCCTCCGATGCGCCGAGTTTAGCACCGGCGCGACCGGCGGCCTCCAGGCGGCTGTAGAGCGTGCTGCGCGAGATGCCCAGCAGCTTCGCGGCCTGCGACATGTTGCCTTGCGCCGCCTCGATGGCGGCGTCGAGGTAGACCGACTCGACCGACTTCAGCGCCGTGTCCAGGCTGAACGGCCGGCCCGAGGCCAGCTCGGCGCGCGCGGCGGCGAGGCGGTCGTCGCCCGGCGCGGCGCCGGCCAGGGCGGGGGCCAGCTCGGGCTCCAGGTCCGCCTCCGTCACCTCGTAGCCGGCGAACTTGGTCGTCAGGCGGATCACGATGTTGCGCAGCTCGCGCACGTTGCCCGGGAAAGGGTAGCCGAGCCAGCGTGCCCGGGCCGCGTCGTCCAGCCGGAAGGGCTGCGTGCCCGCCCGCTCCGAGAACAGGCGCCGGAAGTGCTCCAGGAGCTTCAGCTTGTCCTCGCCCATCTCGCGCAGCGGCGGGACCGCGATCGTGAACACCGACAGGCGGTGGTACAGGTCCGCCCGGAAGCGCCCCTGCCGGATCTCCTGGCGAAGGTCCCGGTTCGTGGCCGCCACGATGCGCGCGCGGCTCACCCGGGTCTGGGTCTCGCCCACGCGCTGGTACTCGCCGTTCTCGAGCACCCGCAGCAGCTTCGCCTGCAGGTCGACCGGCAGCTCGCCGATCTCGTCGAGGAAGAGCGTGCCCTCGGCGGCGTCCTCGAAGTAGCCCGCCTTGGACTGGACGGCGCCCGTGAAGGAGCCCTTCGCGTACCCGAAGAGCGTCGGCTCGACCAGCGAGGGGGAGATCGCGGCGCAGTTGAGGGCGAGGAAGGGCTCGCGGGCCCGCGGGCTCAGGTGGTGCAGGAGGAAGGCCACGCGCTCCTTGCCGCTGCCGGACTCTCCCTCGACCAGGGCCGGGAAGCCGGAGGACGCGTAGAGGTCGACCTGGCTGCGCAGCTTGCGCATGGGCGGGCTGTCGCCGATGAGCGACCGGTCGTCCTCCGCGTCGCCGGGGGCGGGCGCCAGGTCGCGCGTGCGCAGCGCCTTCCGGAGCACGGCCAGGAGGTCGTCCGGCTCGCAGGGCTTGGGGACGAGCTCGGCCGCGCCCAGCGCGCGGGCCCGGCGGGCGTTCGACTCCTCGTTCTGGCCGGTGAGCACCACGATGCGCACGTCGGGCGCGTGCGCGAGGAGGTCGCCGATCAGCTTGAATCCCTCGGTGGGAAGGTGCGGCGCGGGAGGCAGGCCCAGGTCGATGAGGGCGAGGTCCGGCGGGCCGGGCATGGCGCGAAGCTGGGCGACGGCCGACAGGCGGTCGCTGGCGCAGGTGAGGTCGAAATGCGGCCCGAGGACGAAAGCGAGGCTTTCGCTGATGAGCGGGTCGTCGTCGACGATGAGGAGGCGCGGGTTCATCGGCAGTGCGCTTGTGTTGCGGCGATTATAGGGCGCGCGGGCGCCGGGGGCGCCGGGGATTGCTGCTAGAATGGTCGCCCTTCCGCCACAGCCCCCTTTCTCCCCGCGTGACCGAGGAAAATCTCGTCGAAATCGACGCCGTATCCTTCGGCTACGGACGCCGGCCCGTCCTCGAAGGCATATCGATGCGCGTGCCGCGGGGAAAGGTGGTCGCCATCATGGGCAACAGCGGCTGCGGCAAGACCACGCTCCTGCGCTTGATCGGGGGCCAGCTCCGGCCCACGCGCGGCGCGGTGCGGGTCGGCGGGCAGGTCGTGCACGAACTCGACCGCGACGGCCTCTATGCCCTGCGCCGGCGCATGAGCATGCTCTTCCAGTTCGGCGCCCTCTTCACCGACATGACGGTCTTCGACAACGTGGCCTTTCCCCTCCGGGAGCACGCCAACCTGGCGGAGGACATGGTCCGCGACCTCGTGCTCATGAAGCTCGAGGCCGTGGGGCTGCGCGGCGCGCACAACCTGATGCCCTCCGAGCTCTCGGGCGGGATGGCCCGGCGGGTGGCGCTCGCCCGCGCGGTGGTCATGGACCCGATGCTCGTCATGTACGACGAGCCCTTCGCGGGGCTCGACCCGATCTCGATGTCGGTGGTCGGAAGCCTCATCCGGCGCCTGAACGACGCGCTGGGGGCCACCTCGATCATCGTCACGCACGACGTCGTCGAGTCGCTGCAGATCGTGGACTACCTCTACTTCGTGGCGGAGGGCCGCGTGGTCGGCGAAGGCACGCCGAAGCAGATCCGCGCCACCGAGCTCCCGGTCGTGCACCAGTTCATCCACGGCGAGATGGACGGCCCGGTGCCGTTCCACTATCCGGCCCCGGCCTACGACGTCGACGTGGGCCTCGCGCAGGCACAGGGGGAGGCCGCCCGTGCTTGACCGGATCCGCCGGATGCTCGCCCGGACCGGGCACAACTTCATCGACCTCGTCTGGCGCGTGGGGGCGATGGCGCGCTTCTTCGCGCTCGTCCTCTCGGCCTCCGGCACCAGCTTCCGCCGCTTCCGCCTCGTGATGCGCGAGGTCTACTTCACCGGCGTCCTCTCGCTCATCATCATCCTGGTGTCCGGCCTTTTCGTCGGGATGGTGCTCGGGCTCCAGGGCTACGAGACCCTGCAGAAGTACGGGGCCACGGAGTCGATCGGAGTCCTGGTGGCGCTGTCGCTCGTGCGCGAGCTCGGCCCCGTGGTCGCGGCCCTGCTCTTCGCGAGCCGCGCCGGGTCGGCGATCACCGCCGAGATCGGCCTCATGAAGGCCACCGAGCAGCTCACCGCCATGGACATGATGGCGGTCTCCCCGATGGCGCGAGTGATCGCGCCGCGGTTCTGGGCGGGCGTGATCTCGATGCCGATGCTGGCCGCGCTCTTCTCGGCCACGGGGGTGTTCGGCGGCTACCTCGTGGGGGTGGTCCTCATCGGCGTGGACAACGGCGCGTTCTGGTCGCAGATGCAGGCGGCGGTGGACTTCCGGTATGATGTGCTCAACGGCGTCATCAAGAGTTTCGTGTTCGGGATCGCCGTGACGGTGATCGCGACTTTCGAGGGTTTCGACGCGCCGCCGACCGCCGAGGGCGTCTCGGGGGCGACGACCCGAACCGTGGTGAGCTCCGCGCTCGCCATCCTCTCCCTGGACCTGGTGCTCACCGCCTCACTGCTGCGCGGCGCCACCTGAGGGATACTTCCGGATACGCGACGGACACCATGGAAAGAACGACGATCGACATCTGGTTCGGCGCCTTCGTGCTCGCGGGCTTCGCGGCACTGCTCGTGCTCGCGCTCAAGGTGGGAAACCTCGGCGCGGACAACGCGAGGACCACCTACCGCGTCGAGGCGCGCTTCGACAACATCGGCGGCCTGAAGGTGCGCGCGCCCGTGAAGAGCGCCGGCGTGCTGGTCGGCCGCGTGGCCGACATCCACTTCGACAACGAGCGCTTCCAGGCCACCGTCGTCCTCGCCCTCGACGCGCGCTACACCTTCCCGAAGGACACGGGCGCCTCCATCCTCACCTCGGGCCTGCTCGGGGAGTCGTACGTGGGCCTCGACGCGGGCGGCGACGACAAGAAGCTCGCGGAGGGCGACCGCATCACCCTCACGCAGTCGGCCGTGGTGCTCGAGCGCCTCATCGGGCAGTTCCTCTTCAGCAAGGCCCAGGAGGGCGGGGCGAAGAAGTGACCGCGGCCGGGAACCCCGGCCGCGCGCGAACGCTCCAACCCCAGTACCGCAATCCCCAGGATCCCCCATGACCCGACGCCTCGCCGCACTCGCCCTGACCGCCCTCGCGCTCCTCGCCCCCGCAGCCGCCTTCGCGCAGGAGGTGGCGCCGGATGCGCTCGTGCGCAAGTCGATCGACGAGGTCCTGGCCCTGATCAAGGCGGACAAGGAGCTGCAGAACGGAAATCCCAGGAAGCTGCACGCGCTCGTCGAGGAGAAGATCCTCCCGAACTTCGACTTCACGCGGATGACGCGGCTCGCCGTCGGCCGGAGCTGGTCGCAGGCGAGCGACGCCCAGAAGCAGGCGCTCACCCGGGAATTCCAGTCGCTGCTGGTGCGCACCTACTCGACCTCGATCTCCCAGTACCGCAACCAGACGATCGACGTGAAGCCGGCGAAGATCGCCGCGGGCGACAAGGACACGGTCGTGAGGACGGTGGTGAACCAGCCCGGCGGCCAGCCCATTCCCATCGACTATTCGATGGAGCGCGCCGACAAGGGCTGGAAGGTCTACGACGTGGTGGTCGACGGCGTGTCGCTCGTGACCACCTACCGCGGCTCGTTCAACGAGCAGATCCAGAAGTCCGGCATCGACGGCCTGGTGAAGACGCTCGCCGACCGCAACCGCTCCTCGGAGGCCCCGAAGGCCCCCGTGAAGGTCGACCTGAAGCCGTGAACGCCGAAGCGCCGGCCGAGGTGCTGACTCTCGAGGGAGCCCTTTCCTTCGAGACGCTGCCGCGGGTGCTCGCCGAGAGCCGCGCCTACGGCGCCCGCGCGGAACTGCCCGACCGGATCACGATCGACTTCTCGGCCGTCACCGACGTCGACTCGGCGGCGGTGGCGCTCCTGCTGGAATGGCGACGCGAGGCCGCGCGCCTTGGCAAGGGGCTCTATTTCGCGAACCTGCCGGCCAACCTCCTCGCCTTGGCCGACCTCTACGGCGTCTCCGGGCTCATCCAACCCTGCCGGACCTGAGCATGGCCGGTCCCGCGGTCGAGGTTCGCGAAGCCACGAAACGGTTCGGATCGCTCCGCGCGCTCGACGGCGTGAGCCTCGCGGTGCGAGGAGGGCGAGTTCTTCGCCCTGCTCGGGCCCAACGGCGCGGGAAAGACCACCCTCATCTCGGCGCTGGGCGGCCTCGTGCGCCCCGACTCCGGGCGGCTGCGGGTGATGGGCCGGGACGTGGCCGCCGAGTACCGCGACACGCGCCGGCTCCTGGGCATCGTGCCCCAGGAGATCGTCTTCGATCCCTTCTTCACCGTGCGCGAGACGCTCGAGATCCAGGCCGGATACTTCGGGCTGCGCGGCAACCGCCCGTGGATCGACGAGCTCCTCGAGCGCCTCGCCCTCGGCGGGAAGGCGGACGCCAACATGCGCACGCTCTCCGGCGGCATGAAGCGCCGCGTGATGGTCGCGCAGGCGCTGGTCCACCGCCCGCCCGTCATCGTCCTGGACGAGCCGACCGCGGGCGTGGACGTGGAGCTGCGCCAGACGCTGTGGCAGTTCATCCGCGAGCTGAACGCGGCCGGGCACACGATCGTGCTCACCACCCACTACCTGGAGGAGGCGCAGAACCTCTGCTCGCGGATCGCGATGATGAAGGCGGGCCGCATCGTGGCGCTCGACTCCACCGAGCGGCTGCTCGCGGCGTTCTCGGAGCGCGTGCTGCGCGTGAAGCTCGACGGCTGCGCGCTCCCGGCCGCGCTCGCCCCCGGCAGCGTGCTGGACGCGACCGGCTGGCACCGCATCCCGGTGCGCGGCGCCGCCGAGGTGGAGGGCGCGCTCGCGCGGCTGCGCGAGGCGGGCGCCCGCGTCTCGCACCTCGAGGTGACCGAGCCCGAGCTCGAGGAGGTGTTCGTGAAGATCATGGCCCGCGGCGAGGCCCGGGCGACGGAGGCCGCGTGACCGGGGGCTTCCCGACGCTCTTCCGCAAGGAGGTGCTGCGCTTCTGGAAGGTGAGCTTCCAGACCGTGGCCGCGCCCGTCCTCTCCGCGCTCCTTTACCTCGTGATCTTCTCGCACGCCCTGGCGGGGCACGTGGAGGCCTATCCCGGCGTGGGCTACACCCAGTTCCTCGTGCCCGGCCTGGCGATGATGTCGATGCTGCAGAACGCGTTCGCCAACGCCTCGTCCTCGATCATCCAGTCGAAGATCACCGGCAACATCGTCTTCATCCTGCTCGCGCCCCTCACGCCGGGCGACCTTTTCGCCGCCTACCTGCTGGCGGCGATGGTGCGGGCCGTGGTGGTCGGCGCGGGGGTGGTCCTCGCGGTGGCCTGGCTCGTGCCCCTGCCGATCCCCAACCTGCTCTGGCTTGCCGCCTTCGCGGCCACCGGCGCGGGAATCCTGGCGGCCCTGGGCATCATCGCCGGGATCTGGGCGGAGAAGTTCGACCAGCTCGCCGCGTTCCAGAACTTCCTGGTGATGCCGCTCACCTTCCTCGCCGGCGTCTTCTATTCCATCGAGTCGCTGCCCCCGTTCTGGCAGGCGGCCTCGCACCTGAACCCGTTCTTCTACGCCATCGACGGCTTCCGCTACGCCTTCTTCGGGAAGGCGGACGTCCCGCCCTGGACGAGCCTCGCGATTGCGACCGGCACGTTCTGTGCCCTATCATGGCTCACGCTGCGCCTGCTGCGTTCGGGCTACAAGTTGAGGCATTGAGGCCACCATGGCCGACCGCAAGTCCATCGAGGAAACCATCCGCGGGGCCATCCAGTGCTCCCACGTCGACGTCCGTGGCGACGACGGGGTGCACTTCGAGGCCGTCATCGTGAGCCCCTCCTTCGAGGGGCTCTCCCGCGTTCGCCGTCACCAGATGGTCTACGCGGCCCTGGGCGAGCGCATGCGCGAGGAGATCCACGCGCTTTCGATGCACACCCTTTCCCCCGAAGAGTGGGCCGCCCGCTGAACAGATCCCCGGGGCCGGCTGCTCCGGCCCCCTAGAACGACCCATGCAGAAGCTCTCGATCCAAGGCGGCGTGCCGCTCTCCGGCGAAATCCGCGTCTCCGGCGCGAAGAACGCCGCCCTTCCCATCCTGGCCGCCTCGCTCCTGGCGGCCACGCCCGCGCGCGTCGACAACCTGCCGCGCCTCAAGGACGTCGAGACGATGCTCGCCCTCCTGGAGCGCATGGGCGTGCGGGTGACGCGCGAGAACGGGACGGCGATCCTCGACGCGGGCCGCATCGCCGAGCCTTTCGCGCCCTACGAGATGGTGAAGACCATGCGCGCGTCCATCCTCGCCCTCGGGCCCCTCGTCGCCCGGTTCGGCGAGGCCCGCGTGTCGCTGCCCGGGGGGTGCGCCATCGGCGAGCGGCCGGTGGACCTGCACCTGAAGGGCCTGGAGGCCATGGGGGCGACGGTCGGCATCGAGGCCGGCTACATCCACGCGACGGCCAGGCGCCTCAAGGGCGCCCGGATCTTCATGGACACGGTCACCGTCACCGGCACCGAGAACCTCATGATGGCGGCCTGCCTGGCCGACGGCGAGACGGTGCTGGAGAACGCCGCGCGCGAGCCCGAGGTGGTCGACCTGGCCCGCTGCCTGGCCCGCATGGGCGCGCGCATCCGCGGGCAGGGCACGGACGTGATCGTGATCGAGGGCGTCGAGCGGCTGGAGGGCGCCGAGCACGGCGTGATGCCCGACCGGATCGAGGCCGGGACCTTCCTCGCGGCCACGGCGGCGACGCGGGGAAGCGTGACGCTCACCCACGCGCCGGTGGCCGCGCTGGACGCCGTGATCGACAAGCTCCGCGAGGCGGGAGCGGAGGTGGCCGTCGGCCCGGACACGATCACGATCCGCATGGCCGACCGCCCCCGCGCCGTGAGCGTGCGCACGGCGCCCTATCCGGCCTTCCCCACGGACATGCAGGCCCAGTTCCTGGCGCTCAACACCATCGCGGCGGGCACCGCGCTCGTCACCGAGACGATCTTCGAGAACCGCTTCATGCACGTCCAGGAGCTGCGCCGGCTGGGGGCCCGGATCGACATCGAGGGCAACACCGCGGTCGTGCACGGGGTGGAGCGCCTGGCGGGGGCCACCGTCATGGCGACCGACCTTCGCGCCTCCGCGAGCCTGGTGATCGCCGGGCTCGTCGCCGACGGCGAGACCGTGGTCGATCGCATCTATCATCTCGACCGCGGCTACGAGCACCTCGAGGAGAAGCTCTCCCGGCTCGGCGCCCGCGTGACCCGGGTCAACTGAGGGCGAGTCCATGGTGACGATCGCGCTGTCCAAGGGACGCATCTACGAGGAGACGAAGCCCCTGCTCGAGGCGGCGGGCATCGTGCCGGCCGAGGATCCCGAGGTCTCCCGCAAGCTCATCCTGCCCACCGGCACGCCCGGCGTGCGCGTGATCATCGTGCGCGCCTCCGACGTCCCCACCTACGTGCAGTACGGGGCGGCGGACCTGGGGGTGGCCGGCCGCGACCTGCTGATCGAGCACGGCGGGCGCGGCCTCTACCAGCCGCTGGACCTCGGCATCGCGCGCTGCCGCATGATGGTGGCCGTGCCGGAGGACTTCGACTATCCCGCCGCCGTGCGCAAGGGCGCCCGCCTGCGCGTGGCGACCAAGTACATCCAGATCGCGCGCGAGCACTTCGCGGCCAAGGGCGTCCACGTCGACCTCATCAAGCTCTACGGCTCGATGGAGCTCGCGCCCCTGGTCGGGCTCGCCGACGCCATCGTCGACCTGGTCGACACGGGGAGCACCCTGCGCGCCAACCGCCTGAAGGCCGTGGAGGAGATCCTCGCGGTCTCGAGCCGCCTCATCGTGAATCCCGCCTCGATGAAGGTGAAGCGCGCGCAGGTGCTGCCGCTCATCGAGGCCTTCGAGAGGGCCTGCCGTGGCTGAGCCGCGCCGGCTCTCGAGCGCCGACCCCCGCTTCGAGGACGAGCTCGCCTCGCTGCTCGCCTTCGAGGGCGCCCAGGACGAGGAAGTCGATCGCGCCGTGGCCGCGATCCTGGCCGACGTCCAGCGGCGCGGCGACGAGGCGCTCGTCGAGTACACGCGGCGCTTCGACCGCTGGTCGCCGGCCTCGGCTGCGGAGCTCGAGGTCGCGCCTGCGGCCTGCCGCCAGGCGCTCGCGCGCATCGGCGGCGCCGAGCGCGAGGCGCTCGAGACGGCCGCGGAGCGCATCCGCGCCTACCACCAGCACCAGCACCTCAAGAGCTGGCGCGTCGAGGAGGCGGACGGCACGATGCTGGGGCAGCAGGTCACGCCGCTCGACCGCGTGGGCCTCTACGTTCCCGGCGGCAAGGCGGCCTATCCCGTCCTCGGTGCTCATGAACGCGGTCGCCGCGAAGGTGGCCGGCGTGCCCGAGCTGGTGATGGTGGTGCCCACGCCCGACGGGGCCGTAAACGACCACGTGCTGGCGGCGGCGAGCATCGCGGGCGTGGACCGAGTCTTCCGCGTGGGCGGCGCGCAGGCCGTCGGCGCCCTTGCCTTCGGGACCCGCACCGTTCCCGCCGTCGACAAGATCGTCGGGCCCGGCAACGCGTACGTCGCCGCGGCCAAGCGGCGCGTCTTCGGGCGCGTGGGCATCGACATGGTCGCCGGCCCGTCGGAGATCCTCGTCGTGGCCGACGCGACGGCGAATCCCGAGTGGGTCGCGATGGACCTCTTCTCGCAGGCCGAGCACGACGAGATCGCGCAGTCGATCCTCGTCACCCCCGACGCCGGCCTCGCCGAACGCGTGCTCGAGGCCATGCGCCGCGCCCTCCCCGCGATGCCCCGCCGGGCGATCATCGAGGCGTCCCTCGGCAACCGCGGCGCGATCATCGTCGTGCGTGACCTCGAGGAGGCCTGCGCACTCGCCAACCGCATCGCTCCGGAGCACCTGGAGCTCGCCGTCGCGGACCCGGACGCCCTCCTGCCGAGGATCCGCCACGCGGGCGCCATCTTCATGGGGCACTACGCCTCCGAGTCGCTGGGCGACTACTGCGCCGGCCCCAACCACGTGCTGCCGACCTCGCGCACCGCGCGCTTCTCCTCGCCCCTGGGGGTCTACGATTTCCAGAAGCGCTCGAGCCTCATCCGCGTGGCGCGGGGCGCGGCCGCGAGGCTGGGGCGCACCGCCACGACGCTCGCCCGGGCCGAGGGACTGGAGGCGCACGCGAGGAGCGCCGAGCTGCGCGGCGAGGAGCCGAAGTGAGCAAGGGAGCCTCCGCCTGGGTGCGCGAGGAGATCCGCGCCCTCTCCGCCTACCATGTGGCCCCCGCCGCGGGCGGCTTGAAGCTCGACGCGATGGAGAACCCCTACCGCCTGCCCCCGGCCGTCGCCGAGCGGCTGGGGCGGCGCCTGGCGCAGGTCGCGATCAACCGCTATCCCGACCCGGGCGCGCCGGGCCTGAAGTCCGCCCTGCGCCGGGCCATGGCGATTCCCGACGCCCTCCCCATGGTCCTGGGCAACGGCTCCGACGAGATCCTGCAGATGATCGCCGTCGCCCTCGCGCGGCCGGGGTCGACGATGCTGGCGCTGGAGCCGTCCTTCGTGATGTACCGCATGAGCGCCATCGCCGCCGGCATGCGCTACGAGGGCGTGCCCCTCGGCCCCGATTTCACGCCCGACCTTCCGGCCACCCTCGCGGCGATCGAGCGCTCGCGCCCGGCGCTCACCTGGATCGCCTATCCCAACAACCCCACCGGCAACCTCTTTCCCCGCGAGTCGGTGCTCGCCATCCTGGAGGCCTCCCCGGGGCTGGTGGTGGTGGACGAGGCCTACTACGCCTTTTCGGGCGGGGAGTCCTTCCTGGACGAGGTGGGGCGGCACCCCAACCTCGTCCTCATGCGCACCGTCTCCAAGCTCGGGCTCGCGGGGCTTCGCCTGGGGCTCGCCGTGGGCCCGGCCGACTGGATGGCCGAGTTCGAGAAGGTGCGGCTCCCGTACAACGTGAACGTCCTGTCGGCCGCGGCCGCGGAGTTCGTCCTGGGCGAACCCGGGGTGCTGGAGGAGCAGACGCGGGCCATCGTCCGCGACCGCGCCCGGCTGGAGGCGGGCCTGGACGCCATCGCCGGCGCGCGGCGCTTCCCCTCGGCGGCCAACTTCGTGCTGGTGCGCGTCCCGGACGCGCCGCGCGCGTTCGAGGGCCTGAAATCGCGTGGTATATTGGTCAAGAACCTCCACGGCTCCCACTTCCTGCTCGCCAACTGCCTGCGCCTCACCGTCGGAACGCCCGACGAGAACTCGAGACTCCTCTCGGCCCTCGCCGAGTCGATCGGCTGACCCCATGCGCACCGCGGAAATCCAGAGAGACACCAAGGAAACCCAGGTCTTCGTCGCGGTGAACCTCGACGGGACGGGCAAGGCGAGCCTCGCCTCGGGGGTCCCCTTCCTGGACCACATGCTCGACCAGATCGCGCGCCACGGGGTCGTGGACCTCACGGTCAAGGCGAAGGGCGACCTCGAGATCGACGCCCACCACACCGTGGAGGACATCGGCATCACGCTCGGCATGGCGGTGGCGAAGGCCCTCGGCGAGCGCAAGGGGATCCGCCGCTACGGGCACGCCTACGTCCCCCTCGACGAGGCGCTGTCGCGGGCCGTCATCGACTTCTCGGGCCGTCCCGGCCTCGAGTTCCACGCGGAGTTCACGCGTGCCCGCGTGGGCGACTTCGACGTCGACCTCGCCCGCGAGTTCTTCCAGGGGTTCGTGAACCACGCGCTCGCCACCGTGCACCTGGACAACCTGCGCGGCGACAACTCGCATCACCAGTGCGAGACGCTTTTCAAGGCGTTCGCGCGCGCGCTGCGCATGGCGGTCGAGGCCGACCCGCGGGCCGCGGGCGTCATCCCGTCCACCAAGGGAACCCTCTAGGCGAAGCTCACGGGCCGGGGCATCGCCCCGGCGCAAGCCATGGCACAACGCATCGCGATCGTCGACTACGGGATGGGCAACCTGCGCTCGGTGCAGAAGGCCCTCGCGCACGTGGCGCCCGCGGCCGCCATCGCGATCACGGCCGATCCCGAGGCCATCCGCGCCGCCGACCGGGTGGTCTTCCCCGGCCAGGGGGCGATGCCCGACTGCATGCAGTGCCTGGCCGCGAGCGGGCTGGGCGAGGCGGTCCGGGAGGCGGCTTCCCGCAAGCCCTTCCTGGGGCTGTGCATCGGCCTGCAGATGCTCTTCGAGCGCAGCGACGAGGGCGACACCCCGGGCCTCGCCATCCTGCCCGGCGAGATCCTCGCCTTCGCCCGCGCCGAGCCCACGCGCCAGGCGGGGCTCAAGATCCCGCACATGGGCTGGAACGAGGCCTGGCAGGCGCGGCCCCATCCCCTGTGGAAGGGCATCGCCGACGGCGCGCGCTTCTACTTCGTGCACAGCTTCTACTGCGTCCCGCGCGAGGAGTCCCTCACGGCGGCCATTTCCAGCTACCCGCACGCCTTTACCTCTGCCATCTCGCGGGATAACATCTTCGCAACGCAATTCCATCCCGAGAAAAGCAGCGCCGCGGGGCTCACGCTACTCGAGAACTTCGCTTCCTGGGCCCCGTGAGGATCCGGCACCGACCGTTCCCATGCTGATCATTCCCGCGATCGACCTCAAGGATGGCCGCTGCGTGCGCCTGGAACAGGGCGACATGGCGACGGCCACCGTATTCTCCGACGACCCCGGCAAGACGGCCGCGCACTGGGCGGGCCTGGGCGCGCGCCGCCTGCACGTGGTCGACCTGAACGGCGCCTTCGCCGGCAAGCCGGTCAACGAGTCGGCGATCAAGGCGATCATCGCCGCGGTCGATCCGGACGTCCCGATCCAGGTGGGCGGCGGCATCCGCGACCTGGACACGATCGAGCGCTACCTCGACGACGGCGTGTCGTACGTGATCATCGGCACGGCGGCGGTGAAGAACCCCGGCTTCCTGCACGAGGCCTGCGACGCGTTCCCGGGGCACATCATGGTCGGCCTCGACGCCAAGGACGGCAAGGTGGCCACCGACGGCTGGTCCAAGCTCACCGGCCACGACGTGGTGGACCTCGCGAAGCGCTTCCAGGACTACGGCGTCGAGGCGGTCATCTACACCGACATCGGCCGCGACGGCATGATGAGGGGCGTCAACGTGGAGGCCACCGTGCAAGCTGGCGCAGGCGCTCGTCATCCCCGTGATCGCGAGCGGCGGCCTCACGAACCTGGACGACGTGAAGCGCCTGTGCGCGGTGGAGGGCGAGGGCATCGTGGGCGCCATCACCGGGCGGGCGATCTACGAGGGGCGCCTGGACTTCGCCGCCGCCCAGAAGCTCGCGGACGGCGAGGCCTGAGGCGGCCCGCCGCCGCGGCCTTCGCCTTCCCGACCGGACCATGGGCCTCGCCAAGCGAATCATTCCCTGCCTGGACGTGCACGCCGGCCGCGTGGTGAAGGGCGTCAACTTCGTCAGCCTGCGCGATGCCGGCGACCCGGTGGAGGTCGCGCGGCGGTACGACGAGGCGGGAGCCGACGAGATCACCTTCCTCGACATCACCGCCTCGAGCGACGCCCGCGACACGATCGTCCCGGTCATCGAGCGCGTGGCCGAGCAGGTCTTCATCCCGCTCACCGTCGGCGGCGGCGTGCGAAAGGTGGAGGACGTGAGGAAGCTCCTCAACGCCGGGGCCGACAAGGTGAGCATCAACACCGCGGCCGTCGAGAACCCGCAGCTCGTGGCCGATTGCGCGCGGCGCTTCGGCTCGCAGGCGATCGTCGTGGCCGTGGACGCGCAAGAGCGCCGGCCCGGGCAGGTGGGAGGTCTACACCCACGGCGGGCGCCGGCCCACGGGCAAGGACGCGGTCGAGTGGGCCGCGAAGATGGCCGGGCTGGGCGCCGGCGAGATCCTGCTCACCAGCATGGATCGCGACGGCACGAAGTCGGGCTTCGACCTCGAGCTCACGCGCGCCGTCGCGCGCGCCGTGCCCGTGCCCGTCATCGCGAGCGGCGGCGTGGGCACCCTGGAGCACCTGGCCCAGGGCGTGGAGATCGGCGAGGCGGACGCGGTGCTCGCGGCCTCGATATTCCACTACGGCGAGTTCTCCGTGGGCGAGGCCAAGCGCTTCATGGCCGCCCGCGGCATCGAGATGAGGCTGTAGGCCCGTGGACTGGCTCGACGCCATCGCCTGGAACGCCGACGGGCTCGCGCCCGCCGTCGCCCAGGACGCGGCCACCGGCGAGGTGCTGATGCTCGCCTGGATGAGCCGCGAGTCGCTCGCGAGGACGCTCGCCACCGGGGAGGCCGTCTACTGGTCGCGCTCGCGCGCCGCGCTCTGGCGCAAGGGCGAGACCTCGGGCCACTTGCAGAAGGTCGTGGAGATCCGCCTCGACTGCGACTCGGACGCGATCCTGCTGCGCGTCGAGCAGGTGGGCGGCATCGCCTGCCACACGGGCCGGCGGCGCTGCTTCTACAGGCTCCTCGAGACGGGGGGCGCCGCGCCGCGCTGGCGCGAGACCGATCCCGTGCTTGCCGATCCCGGGCGATTCCGCGATGGCTGACCGGTCCGATCCTGGAGAGGCTGGAGGCCGCGATCGCGGCCCGGCGCGGGGCCGACCCGGCCGGCTCCTACGTGGCGAAGCTGAACGCGAAGGGCCTGGACGCGATCCTCAAGAAGATCGGCGAGGAGGCGACCGAGACCGTCATCGCGGCCAAGGCCGGCGACCGGGCCGGCGTGGTGCACGAGACCGCCGACCTCTGGTTCCACTGCCTCGTCCTGCTGGGGCGGGAGGGAATCCCCGTTTCGGAGGTGCTCGCCGAGCTCGAGCGCCGCGAGGGCCGCTCCGGGATCGAGGAAAAGGCTTCGAGAAAGGAACCGTGATGAAGAAGGACGACTGCATCTTCTGCAAGATCGCCGCCGGCGAGATCCCGTCGCGGAAGGCCTACGAGGACGACGAGATCCTCGCCTTCCACGACATCCAGCCGGCCGCGCCGGTGCACCTCCTCGTGATCCCCAAGGCGCACGTGGCCTCCCTCGCCGAATGCGGGCCGGAGCACGCCCCGGTCCTGGGCCGGATCATGGCCATGGCGGGGCGCCTGGCCCGCGAGCAGGGCTCGCCCGAGGGCTTCCGCGTGATCGTCAACACGGGGAGGGTGGGGCGGCAGGACGTGTATCATTTGCACGTCCACATCATCGGCGGCCCCGATCGCCTTCCGCGCATGATTGCGCCGGAATAGCGGAGCCGCGAAGGAGCGTTCCAATGGGTTCATTCAGCATCTGGCACTGGTTGATCGTCCTCGTCATCGTGCTGCTCGTCTTCGGCACGAAGAAGCTGCGCAATATGGGCGCGGACCTGGGGGGCGCCGTCAAGGGCTTCAAGGAAGGCATGAAGGGCGAGGACGAGAAGAAGCCCGCGGGCGAGATCGCCGCGACGGGCGCCACGCTCGAGGGCGAGGTCAAGGAAAAGCAGAAGAGCTGACCGCCCCTGCCGCGGGAAGCATCCCGCGGGGCGACGCCATGTTCGATATCGCATTCTCCGAGCTCCTGGTCATCGGGGTGGTGGCGCTCGTCGTCATCGGCCCCGAGCGCCTGCCCAAGGTGGCCCGCACGCTGGGGCTCCTGTTCGGCCGCCTGCAGCGCTACGTCGCGCAGGTGAAGTCGGACGTCAACCGCGAGATGGAGCTTTCGGAGCTCTCCAAGGTGAAGAGCGAGTTCGAGGGCGCGGCCCGCGAGTTCCAGCGCGACATCGAGACCAAGGTGACCGACGCCGAACGCGAGATCCGCGAGGTGGAGACCGACATCGACCGGCAGCTGCGCGCCGACGGCGGCGCCCAGGGCGGCGAGCCGGCGCCCCTGCCGCCGCCGGAGGCCGCGCACGCGGAGCCGGCGCCAGCCCCCGCTTCGCCGCAGCTCGAGCTCGGGATCGACGAGCCCCCGGCCGGGCGCAAGCCCGGAGCCGCATGAGCGAAACGACGCAGGAGACGTTCCTCTCGCACCTGTTCGAGCTGCGCGACCGGCTCGTGCGCTCGCTCGTGGTGGTCGGGATCGCCTTCCTGCCCTGCTTCTTCTACGCGGCCGAGCTCTACGACCTGGTCGCGATGCCGATGATGCGCACGCTCCCGGAGGGGTCGAAGATGATCGCCACGGGCGTGATCACGCCGTTCTTCATCCCGATGAAGATCGCGCTGGTGGTGGCCTTCCTCGCGGCGCTGCCCTACGTGCTCTACCAGGCGTGGGCGTTCGTCGCCCCCGGCCTCTACGCGCACGAGAAGCGGCTCGTGGCGCCGCTCGTCGTCTCGAGCACGGTGCTCTTCTTCGTCGGGATGGCCTTCTGCTACTTCTTCGTCTTCGGGACGGTCTTCGCCTTCATCGCCCAGTTCGCGCCCAAGTCGATCACCGTGGCGCCCGACATCGAGGCCTACTTCAACTTCGTCCTGGGGATGTTCATCGCCTTCGGGGTCACCTTCGAGGTGCCCGTCGTGGTCGTGGTGCTGGTGCTGACCGGGCTCGTCTCGACCGAGAAGCTCAGGGAGATCCGCTCCTTCGTGATCGTGGGCGCCTTCGTGGTGGCGGCCGTCGTCACGCCCCCCGACGTGGTCTCGCAGCTCATGCTCGCGATCCCGCTGTGCCTGCTCTACGAGGTCGGGATCTTCGTGGCCCGGTTCGTCGAGAAGCCCCGCCCGGCCGAAGAGCCCGACGCGGGGCGGTAGGCCCCCCTACTCCTCGTCCGCCGCGCGCGGCTTGCGCCGCCCCACCGTGACCGGGAGGGTCGTTTCCTGGTTGCGGCGGATGATGCGCACCTGCACCGTCTTGCCCGGCGGGAGGTCGGCGATCGCGTTGAGGGTCGCGGTGAGGTCCGCGACCTGGCGCTCGCCCACGGCGAGGATCACGTCGCCCAGGCGGATTCCGGCCCTTTGCGCCGGGCTGCCGGGCTCGATGCCGCCGACGATCGCGCCGCGGGTCCCGGAAAGGCCCAGGGACTCGGCCAGCTCCGGCGTGATATTGGCCACCTCGACGCCGAACCAGCCGCGGATGACGCTTCCGGTCTCGATGATCTGCTCCATCACCCGGCGGGCGAGCCCCGCGGGGATGGCGAACCCGATTCCCTGGTAGCCCCCGGTGCGCGAGTAGATCAGGGTGTTGATGCCCACGAGGTTCCCGGCGGCGTCCACGAGCGCGCCCCCGGAATTGCCCGGATTGATGGCCGCGTCGGTCTGGATGAAGCTGCCGAAGGGGTTGGCGGCGCCGATTTCCCGCCCCACGGCGCTCACGATCCCCATGGTGACCGTCTGGCCCACGCTGAAGGGATCGCCGATGGCGAGCACGACGTCGCCCACCTTGAGCTGGTCCGACTGCCCGAACGTGATGGGCGTGAGCCCCTGGGCGGTGATCCGGACGACGGCGAGGTCGGTCTCCGGGTCGGACCCCACGACCTTGCCGGGCGCCGTGCGGCCGTCGTTCAGGGTGACCTGGATCTCGGTGACGCCCTCCACCACGTGGGAGTTGGTGAGGAGGAACCCCTCGCGGCTCACGATCACGCCCGAGCCCAGGGAAAGCTGGGTCTCGGGGACATTGAAGCGCTCGCCGAAGAACCGCCGCAGGACGGGATCCTCGAGCAGCGGGCTTCGCCGGCGGACCTGCTTCGTGGCCGAGATGTTCACCACGGACGCCACGGCCTTGCGGGCGGCGTCGCTGAAGGAGACCGGCCGACCCGGGGATGGCCGTCGCCGCCGCGGGGGCCGGGGCGCCGGCCGACTCGCGGATCTCCACCACGTTGTTGCCCCCCCGCCAGGGAACCCACTCGGGCTTCACCAGGCTCACGACGAAGATCGCCCCCAGCGTGGCCGTGACGACCTGCGCGAAGACGAGCCAGAGCCGCCGCATCAACCCCTACTTCCTCAGGCTGTCGCGGATCTCGCGCAGGAGCAGGATGTCCTCCGGCGTGGCCGGCGGCGGGGGCGGGGGCGCTTCGCTCTTCAGGCGGTTTATCTGGCGGACCATCACGAAGATGATGAACGCGAGGATGGCGAAGTTGAGCGCCACCGTGACGAAATTGCCCCAGGCGAAGACGGGCACGCCCGCCTTCTTCACCGCTTCGAGGGTCTGCGGGACGCCGGGCGGGATGTCGCGCAGGGCGATGAACAGGTTGGAAAAGTCGACGTTCCCCAGCACGCGGCCCACGAAAGGCATCACGAGGTCGTTCACCACGGAATCGACGATCTTGCCGAAAGCCGCCCCGATGATGACCCCGACCGCGAGGTCCATGACGTTGCCTTTCAACGCGAACTGCTTGAATTCCGAGGCAAAACTCATTTTCTCCTCCAGGTGAGCCGGACCCGGCCCCGAGTCCGAATCTACGGGGGGGAGGGGGGGGCGTCAACCCTCGGGCATACCCCCGGGGCTGTAAGTCCCCACGGGGAATCGGCTAAAATGGCGGGCGAACCTCCTCCATCACACCCCGCCTAACTCCCCCCCTCCCGCAATGACTGCCATCGTCCTAGACAAAGTCGACGAGAAGAAGCGGCGCTTCCTCATCGTTGCCACCTCCGCCGCGGGTGCCGTTGCCGCCGGTGGTGTCGCCGTTCCCTTCCTCGGAAGCTGGTTCCCGAGCGCCCGGGCGCTCGCGGCCGGCGCCCCCGTCGAAGTGGACGTTTCCAAGATCGAGGCCGGGCAGCAGATCACGGTGGAGTGGCGCGGCAAGCCGGTGTGGGTGCTTGCGGCGCACGCCGGAAATGCTGGCTCAACTCGAGAAGAACGCGCCCCTGCTCGCCGACCCCGAGTCGGCTTCCGCGAAGCAGCCGGGGTACGTGAAGGGCGCCGCGCGCGCGATCAAGCCCGAGATCCTCGTGGTGATCGGGGTGTGCACCCACCTGGGCTGTTCCCCGACCCTGAAGAAGGAAGTCGGCGCGGCCTCCGACATGGGCGCCGACTGGCCGGGCGGTTACTACTGCCCCTGCCACAACTCGCGCTTCGACCTGGCCGCGCGCGTCTACAAGGGACAGCCGGCCCCGACCAACCTCGAAATCCCTCCCCACCGCTTCGTCTCCGACGCGAAGATCGTCGTGGGCGAAGACCAGAAAGCCTGACGCCATGGCCGTCCTGAACAAGCCTCCCGTCACCGGCGCCGGCCCCCTGAACGGCGTTCTCACGTGGTTCGACCAGCGCTTCCCGCTGGTGGCCCTCTACAAGAGCCAGGTCGCCGAGTACTACGCGCCGAAGAACATGAATTTCTGGTACTTCTTCGGCTCCCTGGCGATGTTCGTGCTGGTGATCCAGATCGTCTCGGGCATCTTCCTCACGATGAACTACAAGCCCAGCGCGGAGCACGCCTTCGCCTCGGTCGAGTACATCATGCGCGACGTCCCGGGCGGCTGGATCATCCGCTACATCCATTCGACGGGCGCCTCCGCGTTCTTCATCGTCGTCTACCTGCACATGGCCCGCGGCCTGATGTACGGCTCCTACCGCAAGCCGCGCGAGCTCACCTGGATCTTCGGCGTCCTCATCTACCTGTGCCTCATGGCGGAGGCCTTCTTCGGCTACCTGCTTCCCTGGGGACAGATGTCGTTCTGGGGCGCGCAGGTCATCATCAACCTCTTCGCGACGATCCCGATCATCGGCGAGGATCTCTCGGTGTGGATCCGCGGCGACTACAACGTGTCGGACGCGACCCTCAACCGGTTCTTCGCCCTGCACGTGATCGCGATCCCGATGGCGCTCCTGGGGCTGGTCGTGGCGCACCTCATGGCGCTGCACGAGACGGGCTCCAACAACCCGGACGGCGTCGAGATATACGAGAACCTCGACCCGAAGACGGGCACGCCGGTCGACGGCATTCCCTTCCACCCCTATTACACGGTCAAGGATCTCGTCGGGGTGGCCGTCTTCCTGATCGTGTTCTGCGCGATCGTGTTCTTCTCGCCGGAGATGGGCGGCTACTTCCTCGAGTACAACAACTTCGTCCCCGCCGATCCGCTCACGACGCCCGCGCACATCGCGCCGGTGTGGTACTTCACGCCCTTCTACGCGATGCTGCGGGCCGTCCCGTCCTTCTTCGGCATGCAGGTGTGGGGCGTGGCCGTGATGGGAGCGGCGACCCTCGTCTTCTTCGTCATGCCGTGGCTGGATCGGGGCAAGGCGAAGTCGATACGCTATCGCGGCCCGCTCTTCAAGTCGTTCTTCGCCGCCTTCATCGTCAGCTTCCTCGTCCTGGGCTATCTCGGGGTGGAGCCGACCAACGTGTGGGGCGAGTTCCCCAAGGGCATGCCCTTCTTCGGGGGCGACTACATCGCGACCTGGGTCGCGCGCGTGCTCACGGCGGTCTACTTCGCCTTCTTCCTGCTGATGCCCTGGTACTCCGCAGTCGACAAGGAAAAGCCGGTGCCGCAAAGGGTGACCTACTGATGAAGACGCTCATTGCCATTCTCCTGCTGGTGCCGGGCCTCGCGCTCGCCGCCGGCCCCGCGGCGAAGCTCGACGCCGCCCCCGTCAACCTGCACGACAAGCTCTCGTTGCAGCGCGGCGCGCAGGTCTTCGTGAACCACTGCCTGAACTGCCACGCGGCCGCGATGATGCGCTACTCGAAGCTGACCGACCTGGGCCTGTCCGAGGACCAGATTCGCGAGAACCTGCTCTTCTCCGCGGAGCGGGTGGGCGATCCCATGGCCACGTCGCTCGACCCGAAGGACGGGAAGGCCTGGTTCGGGGTGATGCCGCCGGACCTCTCGCTCGTCGCCCGCTCGCGCGGCGCCGACTGGCTCTACACCTACCTGCGCGGCTTCTACCGCGACCCGGCGGCGAAGTCCGGCTGGAACAACACCGTGTTCCCGAACGTGGGCATGCCCCACGTCCTGTGGGAGTACCAGGGCAGCCAGCACCTGCAGGCGGCCGACAAGGGCGCCACCCGGCTCGTCCTCGCCGATCCCGGCAAGCTGCCGCCGGCCGAGTACGACAAGTACGTGGGCGACCTGGTCAACTTCCTCGTCTACATGGGCGAGCCGGCGCGCGCCAAGCGCGTGCAGATCGGCATCGTCGTCATCTTCTTCCTCGTGATCTTCTTCGTGATCACCTTGCTGCTCAAGAAGGAGTACTGGAAGGACGTCCGCTAGGGAAGGCGGGGCGAAGGACATTCGCCCGGTGCGTCCCCCCGAGGGACGCATCGGGCTTGTCGCTTCATGGGGCAAGGCGCAAAGGGCCCCGGTGGCGAGCCATAACCAAAAGAGGTGAACAACTCATGATGACGCTCTATTCGGGGATCACCGATCCGTTCAGCCACCGCTGCCGGATCGTGCTGTACGAGAAGGGGATGGACTTCGAGATCATCGACGTGGATCTCATGAACAAGCCCGAGGACCTCGCGGTGATGAACCCGTACAACACGACGCCGGTTCTCGTCGAGCGCGACCTGGTCCTGTACGAGTCGAACATCATCAACGAGTACATCGACGAGCGCTTCCCGCACCCCCAGCTCATGCCGGCCGATCCGGTGATGCGGGCCCGCGCGAGGCTGTTCCTGTTCCGCTTCGAGCAGGAGCTCTTCACGCACGTGAAGGCGCTCGAGTCGGGGCCCGCCAAGGGGCATGACAAGGCGCGACTGTACATCCGGGAGAACCTCATCCAGATCGCGCCGATCTTCGTCAAGCAGAAGTTCATGCTGGGCGAGGATTTCTCCATGCTGGACGTGGCCATCGCGCCGCTGCTGTGGCGGCTGGACCACTACCAGATCCAGCTCACCAAGCAGTCGGCGCCGCTCCTGAAGTACGCCGAGCGGCTCTTCACGCGCCAGGCCTTCATCGACTCGATGACCGCCTCCGAGAAGGCGATGCGCCGCTGACGCGCCGCCGCCATGCCCGAAGTCTCCACCAAGCCGTACTTCATCCGCGCCATCTACGAGTGGTGCTCGGACTGCGGCTTCACGCCCTACCTCAGCGTCAAGGTGGACGATCGCACCCGGGTCCCGGTGGAATACGTGAAGAACGGCGAGATCGTGCTCAACGTGAGCCTGAACGCCACCCGCAACCTCACGATCAACAACGAGCTCGTGCAGTTCTCGGCCCGCTTCAACGGCGTCTCCCGGGAGGTGACCATCCCGGTGGACCGGGTCCAGGGGATCTTCGCCCGCGAGAACGGCCAGGGCGCGTTCTTCACCGTCGAGGTGCCCGCGGCCGCGGCGGACACGGACGGGGCGACACCGGCGGCAGGAGCCGAATCGGAGCCGCCGAAGCCACCCGCGGCCGGGAAGGCCAAGTTGAAGCTTGTAAAGTGAGCGCTCGCTGTGCCGGCATAGCTCAGCTGGTAGAGCAACCGCCTTGTAAGCGGTAGGTCCCCTGTTCGATTCAGGGTGCCGGCACCCTCGACCCTGCTTTCCTGCCCAGAAAACCTTGTTTTGTTTGACCTAACTCCGTGAAAGCCGGATAATTGAGAGTTTCCCGGAGGGGTGCCCGAGTGGTTAAAGGGGGCAGACTGTAAATCTGTTGGCCTTGCGCCTACGTTGGTTCGAATCCAACCTCCTCCACCAGGTTCAATATCGCGCCTGCCCAGGCAGGCTCGTGGTCGAAGGGTCGATGGGCTCGCGCGGGTGTAGCTCAATGGTAGAGCAGAAGCCTTCCAAGCTTACGACGAGGGTTCGATTCCCTTCACCCGCTCCAGGAACGCCCGCGCCGGGAACGGCCGGGAAGCAGCTAATGAGCCCATGTAGCTCAGTGGTAGAGCACTCCCTTGGTAAGGGAGAGGTCACGCGTTCAATCCGCGTCATGGGCACCAGATTTCCGGCAACACCAGGCAAGTCCAGCGACTGAAGCTGGAGATTCTCATCCAAGGCTCTGTACAGAAAGAGACGACCATGGCAAAGGGCAAGTTTGAGCGGACGAAGCCGCACGTGAACGTGGGGACGATCGGCCACGTGGACCACGGTAAGACGACGCTGACGGCGGCGATCACCTCGGTGCTTTCGAAGAAGTACGGGGGGGAGGCGAAGGCCTACGACCAGATCGACAACGCGCCGGAGGAGAAGGCGCGGGGGATCACGATCAACACGGCGCACGTGGAGTACGAGACGGCGAACCGTCACTACGCGCACGTGGACTGCCCGGGCCACGCCGACTACGTGAAGAACATGATCACGGGGGCGGCGCAGATGGACGGGGCGATCCTGGTGGTGTCGGCCGCGGACGGCCCGATGCCGCAAACGCGCGAGCACATCCTGCTGGCGCGCCAGGTGGGTGTTCCGTACATCATCGTGTACATGAACAAGGCGGACATGGTGGACGACAAGGAGCTGCTGGAGCTTGTCGAGCTGGAGGTGCGCGAGCTTTTGTCGAAGTACAAGTTTCCCGGGGACAAGACCCCGATCATCATCGGCTCGGCGCTGAAGGCGCTCGAGGGCGAGGATTCGGAGCTGGGGACGCAGTCGATCTTCAAGCTGGCCGAGGCGCTCGACAGCTACATTCCGCAGCCGGAGCGCGCCATTGACGGGGCGTTCCTGATGCCGGTGGAGGACGTGTTCTCCATTTCGGGCCGCGGCACGGTGGTGACGGGCCGGGTGGAGCGCGGGATCGTGCGGGTGGGGGAGGAGCTGGAGATCGTGGGCCTGCGTGCGACGCTGAAGACGGTGTGCACGGGGGTGGAGATGTTCCGCAAGCTCCTGGACCAGGGGCAGGCGGGCGACAACATCGGGGTGCTGCTGCGCGGCACCAAGCGGGAGGAGGTCGAGCGCGGCCAGGTGCTGGCCAAGCCCGGCTCGATCACGCCGCACACGAAGTTCGAGTGCGAGGTGTACGTGCTGTCGAAGGAGGAGGGCGGGCGTCACACGCCGTTCTTCAACGGCTACCGTCCGCAGTTCTATTTCCGCACGACGGACGTGACCGGTTCGCTGGAGCTGCCGTCGGGGGTCGAGATGGTGATGCCCGGCGACAACATCAAGATGGTGGTGACGCTGATCGCCCCGATCGCGATGGAAGACGGGCTTCGCTTCGCCATCCGCGAGGGTGGCCGCACCGTCGGTGCGGGCGTCGTCTCCAAGATCCTGGAGTAAGGAGCAGTACGGATAGGCCAGTAGCTCAATTGGCAGAGCGGCGGTCTCCAAAACCGCAGGTTGGGGGTTCGAGACCCTCCTGGCCTGCCACCGAAGTGGCAGAGGACATGGCAGAAAAGATAAAAATAGCGGTAGCGGCGCTGATCGCGGTGGCGGGCCTGTGGGGCTTCTACGCCATCGCGGACCAGCCCACCATCGTGCGCCTGGGCGTGCTCGTCGGCGGCTTCGCGCTCGCCGCGGGGACGTATGTGGTTCACGCAGTCCGGCCGCGACTTCGTCGTCTTCTCCCGGGAAGTCCTGGGACGAGGCGAAGCGGGTCGTCTGGCCCTCCCGCAAGGAGACGCTCCAGACCACCGGCATCGTCTTCGCGTTCGTGTTCGTGATGGCCATGATGCTGTGGATGATCGACGCCGGTCTGCTGTGGGTCACGCAGCGCCTGCTCGGGCAGGGGGGCTGACATGAGCATGCGCTGGTACGTGGTTCACGCCTATTCCGGGCAGGAGAAGAGCATCCAGGCCGCGCTGGTCGACCGGATCAAGCGCTCCGGCATGGCCGACAAGTTCGGCGAGGTGCTCGTGCCCACCGAGGAAGTGGTGGAGATGAAGAGCGGGCAGAAGGCGCTCAGCGAGCGCCGCTTCTTCCCCGGCTACATCCTCGTCCAGATGGAGATGACGGACGACACGTGGCACCTGGTGAAGAGCACCCCGAAGGTGACGGGGTTCATCGGCGGCACGGCGATGAAGCCCACGCCCATCTCCGACAAGGAGGTGGCCAACATCCTGCACCAGGTGCAGGAAGGGGTGGAGAAGCCCAAGCCCAAGGTGCTCTTCGAGGTCGGCGAGTCCGTGCGCGTCACCGAGGGCCCGTTCACCGACTTCAACGGCAACGTCGAGGAAGTGAACTACGAGAAGAGCAAGATCCGGGTGTCCGTGCTGATCTTCGGCCGCGCGACCCCGGTGGAACTGGATTTCGGACAGGTCGAGAAGGCCTGATGGATTGTCATGCCGCCCGCTTCGGGCGGCGCGCGGTGGCCGGGCGCGTTTCCCGGCCGAACCTGACGGGGAGGGCGCGGCTCACGCGTCCGCCGGAACCCGAGGAGTGCCATCGTGGCAAAGAAGATCATCGGCTTCATCAAGCTGCAAGTGCCCGCGGGCAAGGCGAATCCCTCGCCGCCCATCGGCCCCGCGCTCGGCCAGCGCGGCCTCAACATCATGGAGTTCTGCAAGGCCTTCAACGCGCAGACCCAGAAGGTCGAGCCGGGCCTGATGCTCCCCGTCGTCATCACGGCGTTCGCGGACAAGAGCTTCACGTTCATCATCAAGACGCCGCCCGCGCCCGTCCTGATCAAGAAGGCGCTCAAGCTCGAGAAGGGCTCGAGCAAGCCGCATTCCGACAAGGTCGGCAAGCTCACGCGCGCCCAGGCCGAGGAAATCGCCAAGACCAAGATGCCGGACCTCACCGCCGCCGACCTGGAAGGTGCGGTGCGCACGATCGCCGGCAGCGCCCGCAGCATGGGCGTCGAAGTGGAGGGAGTCTGACCATGTCCAAGCGAGTCAAGACCATCACGGCCCTCGTGGACCGCGCCAAGGCCTACGCCATCGCCGAGGCGCTCGACCTGGCCAAGAAGACGGCCACCGCCAAGTTCGACGAATCCATCGACGTTGCCGTCAACCTCGGCATCGACTCCAAGAAGTCCGACCAGGTGGTGCGCGGCAGCGTCGTGCTCCCCCGCGGCACGGGCAAGAAGGTCCGGGTGGCCGTGTTCGCGCAGGGCGCGAACGCCGAGGCCGCCAAGGCCGCCGGCGCCGACGTGGTCGGCTTCGACGATCTCGCCGAGCGGATCAAGGGCGGCTTCATGGACTTCGACGTGGTGATCGCCACGCCGGACGCGATGAAGGTCGTCGGCCCCCTGGGCCAGGTGCTGGGCCCGCGCGGCCTCATGCCCAACCCGAAGGTGGGCACCGTGACGCCGAACGTGACCGAAGCCGTGAAGAACGCCAAGGCCGGCCAGGTGCAGTACCGCGCCGACAAGGCCGGCATCGTGCAGTGCACGATCGGCCGCGCGTCCTTCCCCGTGGAGGCGCTCGCCGCGAACTTCGACGCGCTCCTCGGGGCGATCAACAAGTCGAGGCCCTCGACCGCCAAGGGCGTCTATCTCAAGAAGGTTTCCGTCTCCAGCACGATGGGAGTCGGCATCCGCGTGGATCATTCGGCGCTCTCCGGCTCCTCGGCCGGCGCGGCGCAGTAGGTTTGGGCCGCCGCCGGCCCGCAAGGGCCGGCGGCGGGTTATCCAAGACCGTAGGCGCCCCCCGGGGATCCCCAGCTTCGCTGCTGGGGCAAGCCGGTGAAGGGGGCTCAATGGAGGGGTGGTAGACCCGAAGCCTACGCAGATAGCGAACCCAAGACAGGATTCTCGCGCCCCTTCCGGGGCGCAACCGGTCTCCTGACGAAAGGTCGCTATGGTGGTGCGGCGCCCAGCGGGCATTCCCAAAGGCCCGTGATAGCGAAGCACCGAACAGCAGAAGGAGAAAGACCTTGAGTCTGAATCTTGAAAGCAAGAAGGAAGTCGTGGCGGAGGTCTCCGCCCGGCTGGCCGACGCGCAAGCCATCGTGCTTGCCGAGTACCGCGGCCTGCCGGTCGAGAAGATCACGCAGCTTCGCGCCAGGGCGCGTGCGTCCGGCGTCTACCTTCGCGTGCTGAAGAACACCCTCGCGCGACGCGCGGTCCAGGGAACGCCGTTCGAGAAGCTGGCCGACCAGATGGTCGGTCCGCTCGCCTACGGCATTTCCGTCGACCCCGTGGCGGCGGCGAGGGTGCTCCACGCCTACGCGAAGGAGAACGACAAGCTCGTCATCAAGGGCGGTGCGATGCCCGGCCAGGTGATGAGCGCGAAGGAGGTCGGGGCTCTCGCGATGCTCCCGGGCCGCGAGGAGCTCCTCGCCATGCTCATGGGAACGATGCAGGCGCCGGTCGCCAAGTTCGTCCAGACGCTGAACGAGGTTCCGAGCAGGTTCGTGCGGACCCTCGCCGCCGTGCGCGACCAGAAGGAAACGCAGGCAGCCTGACCGCCGCGACCCCAATCCATAGACCACTGAATCAAGTACAGGAGAACGAAACATGGCTATCGCCAAGCAGGAAATCCTCGACGCAATCTCGAGCATGACCGTCCTCGAGCTCTCCCAGCTCATCAAGGACATGGAAGAGAAGTTCGGCGTGTCCGCCGCCGCGGCCGCCGTCGCCGTGGCCGCCCCGGCCGCCGCCGCCGCCGCCGTGGAAGAGAAGACCGAGTTCACCGTCGTCCTCGCCGCCGCCGGCGAGAACAAGGTGAACACCATCAAGGCCGTGCGCGAAGTCACGGGCCTGGGCCTGAAGGAGGCCAAGGACCTGGTCGACGGCGCGCCCAAGCCCGTGAAGGAAGGCGTGAACAAGGCCGATGCCGAGGCGATCAAGAAGAAGCTGGAAGAAGCCGGCGCCAAGGTGGAAGTCAAGTAGGCGAAGTTTCGCGGCGGAGCGGCACCGCTCGACGGCGCCTTCCCGCCGTTCCAGAGCCAAAGACAAGCCCGCGACGGGCTTGTCTTTGCCTTCTGAAGCGACTGCAGAAGGTGAGGTTTGGTCGGGCCGCGACCGGGTGGTTCTCCCCAGGAAATTCGGGGACCCCGTGCGGCTGTCCGCCAGCGGCTGGTAGAGGCCAGCCACCAGGCCATGAGCACGCACCAGTCGGGTGCACGGGCGCGCACGCGCCCGCGGGATTCACGGAGCCATCATGACCACGACCTACTCGTTCACCGAGAAGAAACGCATTCGCAAGAGCTTCGCCAAGCGGGCGGCCGTCCTCGACGTGCCGTTCCTGCTCGCGACGCAGCTCGACTCCTACGCCGAGTTCCTGCAGGCCGAGGTGCCCCCGGGCGAGCGCAAGGACTCGGGACTGCAGTCGGCGTTCACGTCGGTGTTCCCGATCTCCAGCCACTCGGGCAACGCGCGCCTGGAGTTCGTGAGCTACGCGCTCGGCGAGCCCCCCTTCGACGTGGTCGAGTGCCAGCAGCGCGGCCTCACCTTCGCGAGCCCGCTGCGCGCCAAGGTGCGCCTGACGATCATGGACCGCGAGGCGACCAAGCCCACGGTGAAGGAGGTGAAGGAGCAGGAGGTCTACATGGGCGAGATCCCGCTCATGACCCGCAACGGCTCCTTCGTCGTGAACGGCACCGAGCGCGTCATCGTGAGCCAGCTGCACCGCTCGCCTGGCGTGTTCTTCGAGCACGACCGCGGCAAGACCCACTCCTCCGGCAAGCTCCTGTTCAGCGCGCGCGTGATCCCCTACCGCGGCTCCTGGCTGGACTTCGAGTTCGACCCCAAGGACTTCCTCTATTTCCGCGTCGACCGCCGCCGCAAGATGCCGGTGACGATCCTGCTGAAGGCGCTGGGCTACAACCCCGAGCGCATCCTCGCCGAGTTCTTCGTCTTCGACACCTTCCACTTCGGCAAGAAGGGGATCGAGTTCGAGGTGGTGCCCGAGCGCATGAAGGGCGAGATCGCGCGCTTCGACATCGTCACCAAGGCGGGCAAGGTGATCGTGCAGAAGGACAAGCGCATCACCGTGAAGCACATCCGCGAGATGGAAGCCGCGGGGATGAAGAAGCTCGCCGTCGAGCCCGACTTCCTGCTCGGGCGCACGCTCGCCAGGAACCTGGTGAACAAGGAGACGGGCGAGATCGTCGCCAACGCGAACGAGGAAGTCACCGAGACGCTCCTGAAGAAGATCGCCGACGCGGGCGTGGAGGAGGTCCAGACCCTCTACACGAACGACCTCGACCAGGGCCCGTACATCTCGCAGACGCTGCGCGTCGACGAGACGGTCGACCAGCTGAACGCGCAGGTCGCGATCTACCGCATGATGCGCCCCGGCGAGCCCCCGACCGAGGAGGCCGTGAAGACCCTCTTCAACGGGCTCTTCTTCAGCGAGGACCGCTACGACCTCTCCGACGTCGGCCGGATGAAGTTCAACCGCCGCGTCGGCCGCGACGGGCTCACGGGCCCGATGACGCTCTCGACGGACGACATCGTCGCCGTCATCCGCATCCTGGTCGAGCTTCGCAACGGCCGCGGCGAGATCGACGACATCGACCACCTGGGCAACCGGCGCGTGCGCTCCGTGGGCGAGCTGGCGGAGAACCAGTTCCGCTCCGGGCTCGTGCGCGTCGAGCGCGCCGTGCGCGAGCGCCTCTCGCAGGCCGAGAGCGAGAACCTGATGCCGCACGACCTCATCAACGCCAAGCCCGTGTCGGCGGCGATCAAGGAGTTCTTCGGCTCCAGCCAGCTTTCGCAGTTCATGGACCAGACGAACCCGCTCTCCGAGATCACCCACAAGCGCCGCATCTCGGCGCTGGGCCCCGGCGGCCTCACCCGCGAGCGCGCCGGCTTCGAGGTCCGCGACGTCCACCCGACCCACTACGGCCGCGTCTGCCCGATCGAGACGCCGGAAGGCCCGAACATCGGCCTCATCAACTCGCTCGCGCTCTACGCGCGCACCAACGAGTACGGCTTCATCGAGACGCCCTACCGCCGGGTGAAGGACGGCAAGGTCACCAAGGAGATCGAGTTCCTCTCGGCGATCGAGGAGGGCAAGTACGTCATCGCGCAGGCGAACGCCGAGCTCGACAAGGGCGGCCATTTCGTCGACGAGCTGGTGTCGTGCCGCCACCGCAACGAGTTCACGCTCTCGTCCCCCGACAAGATCGAGTACATCGACGTGGCCCCGTCGCAGATCGTCTCGGTCGCCGCCTCGCTCATCCCGTTCCTCGAGCACGACGACGCCAACCGCGCCCTGATGGGCTCGAACATGCAGCGCCAGGCGGTGCCCTGCCTGCGGGCGGAGAAGCCCCTGGTGGGCACCGGCATCGAGCGCACGGTGGCGATCGACTCCGGCACGGCCGTCCAGGCGCGCCGCGGCGGGCGCATCGACTACGTCGACGCCGGCCGCATCGTGGTGCGCGTGAACGACATCGAGACGAGCGCCGGCAAGGCGGGCGTCGACATCTACAACCTCACGAAGTACACGCGCTCCAACCAGAACACCAACATCAACCAGCGCCCGCTGGTGAAGGTGGGCGACCAGATCGCCGGCGGCGACGTGATCGCCGACGGCGCCTCCACGGACATGGGCGAGCTCGCCCTCGGCCAGAACCTGCTGGTCGCGTTCATGCCCTGGAACGGCTACAACTTCGAGGACTCGATCCTCATCTCCGAGCGCGTGGTCGCCGACGACCGCTACACCTCGATCCACATCGAGGAGCTGGTGGTGGTGGCCCGCGACACGAAGCTGGGCCCCGAGGAGATCACCCGCGACATCTCCAACCTCTCCGAGCGCATGCTCTCGAGGCTGGACGAGTCGGGGATCGTCTACATCGGCGCCGAGGTCGAGGCCGGCGACGTGCTGGTGGGCAAGGTCACGCCGAAGGGCGAGACGCAGCTCACGCCGGAGGAGAAGCTGCTGCGCGCGATCTTCGGCGAGAAGGCCTCCGACGTGAAGGACACGAGCCTGCGGGTGCCCTCCGGCATCTCCGGCTGCGTGATCGACGTCCAGGTGTTCACGCGCGAGGGAATCCAGCGCGACAAGCGCGCCCAGCAGATCATCGACGACCAGCTCAAGGACTACCGCAAGGACCTGAACGACCAGCTGCGGATCGTCGAGGACGACCTGTTCTCGCGCCTGGAGCGGATGCTCACCGGCAAGACCGCCAAGGGCGGGCCGAAGAAGCTCGCCAAGGGCGCCAAGCTCACCAAGGCCTACCTGGCGCGAGCTCGAGCGCCACGAGTGGTTCGACATCCGCCTGTCCGACGAGGAGGCGGCGCAGCAGCTCGAGCAGCTGCGCGAGTCGCTGGAGCTCACGCGCAAGGAGTTCGACCGCGCCTTCGAGGAGAAGAAGAAGAAGCTCACGCAGGGCGACGAGCTGCCCCCCGGCGTGCAGAAGATGGTGAAGGTCTACGTCGCGGTGAAGCGCCGCCTGCAGCCGGGCGACAAGATGGCCGGCCGGCACGGCAACAAGGGCGTGATCTCCAAGATCGTCCCGGTGGAGGACATGCCCTTCATGGCCGACGGCACCTCCGTCGACATCGTGCTCAACCCCCTCGGCGTGCCCTCGCGCATGAACGTGGGCCAGATCCTCGAGACCCACCTCGGGTGGGCGGCCAAGGGCCTGGGCCACAAGATCGGCGAGATGCTGCGCGGCCACGAGAGCGTCTCGAAGCTGCGCAAGTACCTCGACAAGATCTACAACGGCGCGGGCAAGAAGGAGGACATCGCCTCCTTCGCGGACGAGGAGATCATCGAGCTCGCCACGAACCTCACCAAGGGCGTGCCCTTCGCGACCCCCGTGTTCGACGGCGCGACCGAGGCCGAGATCAAGGACATGCTCGAGCTCGCGGGGCTGCCCCGCAGCGGGCAGATCACCCTCTTCGACGGCCGCACCGGCGACGCGTTCGACCGGTCGGTGACCGTCGGCTACATGCACATCCTGAAGCTGCACCACCTCGTCGACGACAAGATGCACGCGCGCTCGACCGGCCCGTACTCGCTGGTCACGCAGCAGCCGCTCGGCGGCAAGGCGCAGTTCGGCGGCCAGCGCTTCGGCGAGATGGAAGTGTGGGCCCTGGAGGCCTACGGCGCGGCCTACACCCTGCAGGAGATGCTGACCGTCAAGTCCGACGACACGCAGGGCCGCACCAAGGTCTACGAGAGCATCGTGAAGGGCGAGCACAAGATCGAGGCGGGCATGCCCGAGTCGTTCAACGTGCTGGTGAAGGAAATCCGTTCGCTCGCGATCGACATCGATCTCGAACGGTACTAGGAGGACAGGTTCCACCGGGCCGCAGGCCCTCGAACAAGAACCGGTCCCCCCTACTGCAAACGCTGGCGAACGCCCCAGGAGAATACGCATGAAAGCACTGCTCGATCTGTTCAAGCAGGTCACCCAGGAAGAGGAATTCGACGCGATCCGCATCGGTCTCGCCTCGCCCGAGAAGATCCGCTCGTGGTCCTACGGCGAGGTGAAGAAGCCGGAGACGATCAACTACCGCACCTTCAAGCCGGAGCGGGACGGCCTCTTCTGCGCCAAGATCTTCGGGCCGACGAAGGACTACGAGTGCCTTTGCGGCAAGTACAAGCGCCTGAAGCACCGCGGCGTCATCTGCGAGAAGTGCGGCGTCGAGGTCACGCTCACCAAGGTGCGCCGCGAGCGCATGGGCCACATCGAGCTCGCGAGCCCCGTGGCCCACATCTGGTTCCTGAAGAGCCTGCCCTCCCGCCTCGGGATGGTGCTCGACATGACCCTGCGCGACATCGAGCGGGTCCTGTACTTCGAGGCCTACGTGGTCACCGACCCGGGCATGACGCCGCTCAACCGCTGCCAGCTCCTCTCCGAGGACGACTTCCTCGCCAAGGTCGAGGAGTACGGCGACGACTTCCACGCCTCGATGGGCGCGGAAGGCATCCGCGCGCTCCTGCGGGCGCTCGACGTCGGCCACGAGATCGAGACGCTGCGGACCGACCTCGCCGCCACCGGCTCCGAGACCAAGATCAAGAAGATCGCCAAGCGCCTGAAGGTGCTGGAGGCCTTCGGCAAGTCCGGCATCAAGCCCGACTGGATGGTGATGGAGGTCCTGCCGGTGCTGCCGCCGGACCTGCGCCCCCTCGTGCCCCTGGACGGCGGGCGCTTCGCGACCTCCGACCTGAACGACCTCTACCGGCGCGTGATCAACCGCAACAACCGCCTCAAGCGCCTGCTCGAGCTGAAGGCCCCCGAGATCATCGTGCGCAACGAGAAGCGCATGCTGCAGGAGGCCGTGGACTCGCTGCTCGACAACGGCCGCCGCGGCAAGGCGATGACCGGCGCCAACAAGCGCGCCCTCAAGTCGCTCGCCGACATGATCAAGGGCAAGAGCGGCCGCTTCCGCCAGAACCTCCTGGGCAAGCGCGTCGACTACTCGGGCCGCTCCGTCATCGTCGTGGGCCCGACGCTCAAGCTGCACCAGTGCGGCCTGCCGAAGCTCATGGCGCTCGAGCTCTTCAAGCCCTTCATCTTCCACAAGCTGGAGGTGATGGGCCTCGCCACGACCATCAAGGCCGCCAAGCGCATGGTGGAGAGCCAGGAGCCGGTCGTGTGGGACATCCTCGAGGACGTGATCCGCGAGCACCCCGTCCTCCTCAACCGCGCGCCCACGCTGCACCGCCTGGGCATCCAGGCCTTCGAGCCGGTCCTCATCGAGGGGAAGGCGATCCAGCTGCACCCGCTCGTCTGCGCGGCGTTCAACGCCGACTTCGACGGCGACCAGATGGCCGTGCACGTGCCCATCTCGCTCGAGGCGCAGATGGAGGCCCGCACCCTCATGCTCTCGTCGAACAACGTGCTGCACACCGCCCACGGCGAGCCGGTCATCGTGCCCTCGCAGGACATCGTGCTGGGCCTGTACTACGCGACCCGCGAGCGGGTGAACGCCCGCGGCGAGGGCTCGCTCTTCACCAACGTGGCCGAGGTGAGCCGCGCCTACGAGTCCGGCGGGGTCGAGCTGCACGCCAAGATCACGGTGCGCATCCGCGAGTTCCGCCGCGAGGAGTCCGGCGAGTTCACGGAGGTCCTCCTGCGCCACGAGACGACCGTCGGCCGGGCCCTCCTGTCGGAGATCCTGCCCGCGGGGCTGCCGTTCACGGTGATCAACAAGCCGCTCAAGAAGAAGGAGATCTCGAAGCTCATCAACGAGGCCTTCCGCCGCTGCGGCATCCGCGAGACGGTGATCTTCGCCGACAAGCTCATGTACACGGGCTTCGGCTACGCCACGCGCGCGGGCCTGTCGATCTGCGTCGACGACCTGCTGATCCCGCCCCAGAAGAAGACGATCATCGACGAGTCGGAGAAGGAAGTTAAGGAGATCGAGCGCCAGTACACCTCGGGCCTCGTGACCCAGGGCGAGCGCTACAACAAGGTGGTGGACATCTGGGGCCGCGCCGGCGACCAGATCGCCAAGGCGATGATGGAGCAGCTCGGAACCGAGCGCGTCATCGACCGCAAGGGCAAGGAGATCTCGCAGGAGTCCTTCAACGCCATCTACATGATGGCCGACTCCGGCGCGCGCGGCTCGGCGGCGCAGATCCGCCAGCTCGCCGGCATGCGCGGCCTCATGGCCAAGCCGGACGGCTCGATCATCGAGACGCCCATCACGGCGAACTTCCGCGAGGGGCTGAACGTCCTGCAGTACTTCATCTCGACGCACGGCGCGCGCAAGGGCCTGGCGGACACGGCGCTCAAGACCGCCAACTCCGGCTACCTCACCCGCCGCCTCGTCGACGTGACGCAGGACCTCGTGGTGATCGAGGACGATTGCGGCACCGTGCAGGGCATGGCCATGAAGGCCCTCGTCGAAGGCGGCGAGGTGGTCGAGGCGCTGCGCGAGCGCATCCTCGGGCGCGTGACCGCGACGGAAGTCGTGCATCCCGAGTCGCAGCAGGTGGTGATCGACGCCGGCTCGCTCCTCGACGAGGCCGGGGTCGAGCGCATCGAGTCGCTCGGCATCGACGAGGTCAAGGTCCGCACGCCCCTCACCTGCGACACCCGCTACGGCCTGTGCGCGAAGTGCTACGGCCGCGACCTGGGCCGCGGCTCGCTCGTGAACGTCGGCGAGGCGGTGGGCGTCATCGCCGCGCAGTCGATCGGGGAGCCGGGCACGCAGCTCACGATGCGCACCTTCCACATCGGCGGCGCGGCATCCCGCGCGGCGGTCGCGAGCTCGGTCGAGGCGAAGTCCAACGGCGTCGTGCGCTTCGCGCCGACGATGCGCTACGTGACCAACGCCCGCGACGAGCAGATCGCGATCTCGCGCAACGGCGAGGTCATCATCGCCGACGACAGCGGGCGCGAGCGCGAGCGCCACAAGGTGCCCTATGGCGCCACGCTCGCGGTCCGCGACGGCACGAAGACCAAGGCCGGCCAGACCCTGGCGACGTGGGACCCGCTCACCCGCCCGATCATCACGGAGTACGCGGGGGAAGTCCGCTTCGAGAACGTCGAGGAGGGCGTCACCGTCGCCAAGCAGATCGACGAGACCACGGGCCTTTCGAGCCTGGTCGTGATCGACCCGAAGCGCAAGGCGGGCGCGGCGGCCAAGGGCCTTCGCCCGGCCGTGAAGCTGATGAACGAGAAGGGCAAGGAGGTCAAGCTCGCCGGAAGCGACACGCCGGTGAACTACACCTTCCAGATCGGCGCGATCATCACCGTGAAGAACGGGCAGCAGCTCGCCGTCGGCGACGTGCTCGCGCGCATCCCGCAGGAGTCGTCGAAGACCCGCGACATCACGGGCGGCCTGCCGCGCGTGGCCGAGCTCTTCGAGGCGAGGAGCCCCAAGGACGCGGGCCTGCTCGCGGAGGTCACGGGCACCGTCTCCTTCGGCAAGGACACCAAGGGCAAGCAGCGCCTCATCATCACCGACTTCGACGGGGCTGCCCACGAGTACCTGATCCCGAAGGACAAGCACATCTCGGTGCACGACGGCCAGGTCGTCAACAAGGGCGAGATGATCGTCGACGGCCCGGCGGACCCGCACGACATCCTGCGCCTGCAGGGCATGGAGGCGCTGGCACGCTACATCATCGACGAGGTGCAGGACGTCTACCGCCTCCAGGGCGTGAAGATCAACGACAAGCACATCGAGGTGATCGTGCGCCAGATGCTCCGGCGCGTGCAGATCGCCGCCCCGGGCGAGAGCCGCTTCATCACCGGCGAGCAGGTCGAGCGGGCGGAGGTGCTGTCGGAGAACGACCGCGTCCGGGCCGCGGGCAAGATGCCCGCGACCTTCGACTACATGCTCCTGGGCATCACCAAGGCATCCCTGTCGACCGACTCGTTCATCTCGGCGGCCTCCTTCCAGGAGACCACCCGGGTGCTCACCGAGGCGGCCATCATGGGCAAGAAGGACGACCTGCGCGGCCTCAAGGAGAACGTCATCGTCGGCCGGCTCATCCCGGCCGGTACGGGCCTCGCCTACCACCTCCTGCGGCGCAAGGACGCCGCGGCGGAGGCGGGCGCGGGGGCCACGTTCGGCTTCTCCCTGGACGAGTCCGATGTCGGCAGCGAGCAGGTTGCTTGACGGAAATGACCTAAACCCCTAAACTTGAGAGCTTTTTTCCGGCGCCTATTTCCCTTTGGGGGCGCCGGAAGCGGCGCTCCCGTGGAGGGGGCCCGCCATACCACTGGACGAAAAACATGCCCACGATCAATCAGTTGCTTCGCAAGCCGCGCCAGAAAGCCGTCACCAAGAGCAAGGTGCCCGCGCTCGGCGGAAGCCCCCAGAAGCGGGGGGTTTGCACCCGCGTGTACACCACGACCCCCAAGAAGCCGAACTCGGCCCTGCGGAAGGTCGCCAAGGTGCGCCTCACCAACGGCTACGAAGTGATCAGCTACATCGGCGGCGAGGGGCACAACCTCCAGGAGCACTCGGTCGTGCTGATCCGCGGCGGCCGCGTGAAGGACCTGCCGGGCGTGCGCTACCACATGGTTCGCGGCAGCCTCGACACCGCGGGCGTGAAGGACCGCAAGCAGTCGCGCTCGAAGTACGGCGCCAAACGGCCCAAGGCCGCTTGATCCACATTCACTGAACGGATAGAGACCTATGCCCCGCCGCAGAGAAGTCCCGAAGCGCGAGATCCTGCCGGATCCCAAGTTCAAGAGCGAGGAAGTCGCCAAGTTCATCAACGTGCTCATGACGCGCGGCAAGAAGAGCGTGGCCGAGCGGATCATGTACGGCGCGCTCGACCAGATCCAGAAGAAGTCGGGCAAGGATCCTTTCGAGGTCTTCGGCGCGGCGATCAACAACGTGAAGCCCATGGTCGAGGTGAAGAGCCGTCGCGTGGGCGGCGCGAACTACCAGGTTCCCGTGGAAGTCCGCCCCATCCGCCGCACGGCGCTCGCCATGCGCTGGCTGCGGGAGGCCGCCCGCAAGCGCGGCGAGAAGAGCATGGGCCAGCGGCTGGCCAACGAGCTGCTCGAGGCCGCCGAAGGCCGCGGCGGCGCGGTCAAGAAGCGCGAGGAAGTCCACCGCATGGCCGAGGCCAACAAGGCGTTCGCCCACTACCGGTTCTAGACGACGAAACCCGCCCCCGACCACGAGTCGGACGGCATCGAGACAGCAGAAAGCACACCGTGGCCCGCAAGACACCCATCGACCGCTACCGCAACATCGGTATCTCGGCGCACATCGACGCCGGCAAGACCACGACCACGGAGCGCATCCTCTTCTACACCGGCGTGTCCCACAAGCTGGGCGAGGTCCACGACGGCGCGGCGGTGATGGACTGGATGGAGCAGGAGCGCGAGCGCGGGATCACGATCACTTCCGCCGCCACGACCTGCTTCTGGAAGGGGATGGACAACCAGTTCCCCGAGCACCGCGTGAACATCATCGACACGCCCGGCCACGTCGACTTCACCATCGAGGTGGAGCGCTCGATGCGCGTGCTCGACGGCGCGTGCATGGTCTACTGCGCCGTGGGCGGCGTGCAGCCGCAGTCGGAGACGGTGTGGCGCCAGGCCAACAAGTACGGCGTGCCCCGCCTCGCGTTCGTGAACAAGATGGACCGCACCGGCGCCAACTTCTTCAAGGTCTACGACCAGATGAAGTCGCGCCTCAAGGCGAACCCGGTCCCGATCCAGGTTCCGATCGGCGCCGAGGAGAAGTTCGAGGGCGTCGTCGACCTGATCCGCATGAAGGCGCTCTACTGGGACGAGGCGTCCCAGGGCATGAAGTTCGAGCTTCGCGAGATCCCGGCCGAGGTCCTCGACACGGCGAAGGAGTGGCACGAGAAGCTGGTCGAGAGTGCCGCCGAGGCGAACGAGGAGCTCATGAACAAGTACCTCGAGACGGGCGAGCTCTCGATCGAGGAGATCAAGAAGGGCATCCGCGCGCGCACCATCGCGAGCGAGATCGTGCCGATGATGTGCGGCTCGGCCTTCAAGAACAAGGGCGTGCAGGCGATGCTGGACGCCGTCATCGAGTTCATGCCCGCCCCGACCGACATCCCGCCCGTCACCGGCGAGCTGGAGAACGGCGGCGAGACTTCGCGCCGGGCCGCCGACGACGAGCCCTTTTCCGGGCTCGCGTTCAAGATCATGACCGACCCGTTCGTGGGCCAGCTCATCTTCTTCCGCGTCTACTCCGGCATCGTGAATTCCGGCGACACGATCTACAACCCGATCAAGTTCAAGAAGGAGCGCCTCGGCCGCATCCTGCAGATGCACGCCAACCAGCGCGAGGAGATCAAGGAAGTGCGCGCCGGCGACATCGCGGCGGCCGTGGGCCTTCGCGAGGCGACGACCGGCGACACGCTCTGCCACCCGGACCACATCATCATCCTGGAGCGCATGGTCTTCCCGGAGCCGGTGATCTCCCAGGCCGTGGAGCCCAAGACCAAGGCCGACCAGGAGAAGATGGGCATCGCCCTCAACCGCCTGGCCCAGGAAGACCCGTCGTTCCGCGTCCGCACCGACGAGGAGAGCGGCCAGACGATCATCGCCGGCATGGGCGAGCTGCACCTCGAGATCATCGTCGACCGCATGCGGCGCGAGTTCGGCGTCGAGGCGAGCGTGGGCAAGCCCCAGGTCGCCTACCGCGAGACGATCCGCAAGCCCGTCGCGGAAGTCGAGGGCAAGTTCATCAAGCAGTCGGGCGGCCGCGGGCAGTACGGCCACGTGGTGCTCAAGGTGGAGCCGCAGGAACCCGGCAAGGGCTTCGAGTTCGTCGACGCCATCAAGGGCGGCGCGGTTCCGCGCGAGTACATCCCGGCGGTCGAGAAGGGCCTGCGCGAGACGCTCCCGAACGGCGTGCTGGCGGGGTACCCGGTCGTCGACGTGAAGGTGACGCTGTTCTACGGCTCGTACCACGAGGTCGACTCGAACGAGAACGCGTTCAAGATGGCCGCCTCCATCGGCTTCAAGGAAGGCATGCGCCGGGCGAGCCCGGTGCTCCTGGAGCCGATCATGGCGGTCGAGGTCGAGACGCCGGAGGACTACGCCGGCAACGTCATGGGCGACCTTGCGTCCCGCCGCGGCCACCTGCAGGGAATGGACGACATGCCTGGCGGCGGCAAGGTGATCAAGGCCGAGGTGCCCCTGTCGGAGATGTTCGGCTATTCCACCACGCTTCGCTCCGCGACCCAGGGCCGCGCGACGTACACGATGGAATTCAAGCACTACTCCGAGGCGCCCAAGAACGTCGCCGAAGCGATCATCAACCAAAAAGCTGCAGCCTGATATTCACGAGGAACTGAAATGGCAAAGGGCAAGTTTGAGCGGACTAAGCCGCACGTGAACGTGGGGACGATCGGCCACGTGGACCACGGTAAGACGACGCTGACGGCGGCGATCACCTCGGTGCTTTCGAAGAAGTACGGGGGGGAGGCGAAGGCCTACGACCAGATCGACAACGCGCCGGAGGAGAAGGCGCGGGGGATCACGATCAACACGGCGCACGTGGAGTACGAGACGGCGAACCGTCACTACGCGCACGTGGACTGCCCGGGCCACGCCGACTACGTGAAGAACATGATCACGGGGGCGGCGCAGATGGACGGGGCGATCCTGGTGGTGTCGGCCGCGGACGGCCCGATGCCGCAAACGCGCGAGCACATCCTGCTGGCGCGCCAGGTGGGTGTTCCGTACATCATCGTGTACATGAACAAGGCGGACATGGTGGACGACAAGGAGCTGCTGGAGCTTGTCGAGCTGGAGGTGCGCGAGCTTTTGTCGAAGTACAAGTTTCCCGGGGACAAGACCCCGATCATCATCGGCTCGGCGCTGAAGGCGCTCGAGGGCGAGGATTCGGAGCTGGGGACGCAGTCGATCTTCAAGCTGGCCGAGGCGCTCGACAGCTACATTCCGCAGCCGGAGCGCGCCATTGACGGGGCGTTCCTGATGCCGGTGGAGGACGTGTTCTCCATTTCGGGCCGCGGCACGGTGGTGACGGGCCGGGTGGAGCGCGGGATCGTGCGGGTGGGGGAGGAGCTGGAGATCGTGGGCCTGCGTGCGACGCTGAAGACGGTGTGCACGGGGGTGGAGATGTTCCGCAAGCTCCTGGACCAGGGGCAGGCGGGCGACAACATCGGGGTGCTGCTGCGCGGCACCAAGCGCGAGGAGGTCGAGCGCGGCCAGGTGCTGGCCAAGCCCGGCTCGATCACGCCGCACACGAAGTTCGAGTGCGAGGTGTACGTGCTGTCGAAGGAGGAGGGCGGGCGTCACACGCCGTTCTTCAACGGCTACCGTCCGCAGTTCTATTTCCGCACGACGGACGTGACCGGTTCGCTGGAGCTGCCGTCGGGGGTCGAGATGGTGATGCCCGGCGACAACATCAAGATGGTGGTGACGCTGATCGCCCCGATCGCGATGGAAGACGGGCTTCGCTTCGCCATCCGCGAGGGTGGCCGCACCGTCGGTGCGGGCGTCGTCTCGAAGATCCTGGAGTAGAGCCATGGCCCAGAACCTCGGCAAGCAGAAGATCCGCATCCGCCTCAAGGCGTTCGACTACAAGCTGATCGACCAGTCGGCCCTCGAGATCGTGGAGACGGCCAAGCGCACGGGCGCGGTGGTGAAGGGCCCGGTCCCGATGCCCACGCGCATCGAGCGGTTCGACATCCTGCGCTCGCCGCACAAGAACAAGACCTCGCGCGACCAGTTCGAGATCCGCACGCACCTGCGCCTGATGGACATCATCGACCCGACCGACAAGACGGTCGATGCGCTGATGAAGCTGGACCTGCCGGCGGGCGTGGACGTCGAGATCAAGCTTTAGGCAACTTGCAGGGCCGCCCGGGCAGCCGCCCGGTGCGGAAGGTGAAGGGCCGGCCAATTGCAGCCGGCACCCGCTGGTGTTGACCTGCGGGCGAACAAGGAAAGGAAAGAAGATGAGTCTCGGACTCGTCGGCCGCAAGGTCGGCATGATGCGCATCTTCAACGAGGACGGCTCAAGCGTCCCCGTTACGGTGCTAGATTGCGCGGGGAACCGCGTCGCCCAGATCAAGACCGCCGATGGCGACGGCTACTGCGCCGTCCAGATCGCCTATGGCAAGCGCCGCGCCTCGCGCGTGACCAAGGCCCAGGCCGGTCACTTCGCCAAGGCCGGAGTCGAGGCCGGCAGCGTCCTCAAGGAGTTCCGCGTGGCCCCCGAGGCCCTCGCCGAGTTCAAGGTGGGCGCCGAGCTCAAGGTGGACATGTTCCAGGTCGGCCAGAAGGTCGACGTCACCGGAACCTCCATCGGCAAGGGCTACGCCGGCGTGATCAAGCGTTACCACTTCTCGTCGAACCGTGCCTCGCACGGCAACTCGCTCTCGCACAACAGCCCCGGCTCGATCGGCATGGCGCAGGACCCGGGCCGCGTCTTCCCCGGCAAGCGCATGTCCGGCCACCTCGGCGCGGTGCAGCGCACGGTCCAGCTCCTGGAAGTGGCCCGCGTCGACGCCGAGCGCGGCCTGGTCATGGTCAAGGGCTCGGTGCCCGGCTCCAAGAACGGATCCGTGGTGCTGCGCCCGAGCGTGAAGGCCAAGGCGCCGAAGGGAGGCAAGTGATGGAACTGAAGGTCATCAACGACAAGGGCGAGGCTCTCGCCCCGGTGGCCGCCTCCGAGGCCCTGTTCGGCCGCGCGTTCAACGAGGCGCTCGTCCACCAGATCGTGGTCGCGTACCACGCCAACGGCCGCGCCGGAACGCGCGCCCAGAAGGACCGCGGCGAGGTCAAGCACTCGACCAAGAAGCCGTGGCGCCAGAAGGGCACCGGCCGCGCGCGCTCGGGCATGACGTCGAGCCCGCTGTGGCGCGGCGGCGGGAAGATCTTCCCGAACTCGCCCGACGAGAACTTCTCCCACAAGGTCAACCGCAAGATGTACCGCGCGGGCATGGCCTCGATCCTGTCGCAGCTCGTCCGCGAGGAGAGGCTCACGGTGGTCGACGCCCTCACCATGGACCAGCCCAAGACGAAGCTCCTCACCCAGAAGCTCAAGGCGATGGGGCTCACGGAAGTGCTGATCATCACCGACCAGCCGGACGAGAACCTCTACCTGTCCTCGCGGAACCTGCCGAACGTGCTGGTCCTCGAGGCGCGCCACGCCGACCCGGTGAGCCTCGTCCGCTTTCCCAAGGTCCTGCTGACCCGCGGCGCGGTCAAGCATCTCGAGGAGGCGCTCGCATGAAGACCGAACGTCTGATGACAATCATCCGCGCCCCGATCATCTCCGAGAAGGCCACGATGGTCGGCGAGAAGAACCGCCAGGTCGTCTTCGAGGTCCTCGCGGACGCGACCAAGGCCGAGATCAAGGCCGCCGTCGAGCTGCTCTTCAAGGAGCAGAAGGTGGAGGTCTCCGCGGTCAACGTGGTGAACGTGAAGGGCAAGCAGAAGCGCCACGGGCGCTTCGAAGGCCGCCGCCGCGACGTCAAGAAGGCCTACGTGAGCCTCAAGGGCGACGGCGACATCAACTTCGTGGAAGGAGTGGCATAACATGGCCCTCGTCAAGACCAAGCCCACCTCGGCCGGACGCCGGTCGATGGTGAAGGTCGTCAACCCCGACCTGCACAAGGGCAAGCCCTTCGCGCCGCTCCTCGAGAAGCAGTCGAAGCGGGCGGGCCGGAACCACTTCGGCAACATCACCACGCGCCACCAGGGAGGCGGTCACAAGCAGCACTACCGCCTGATCGACTTCCGCCGCAACAAGGACGGGATTCCCGCCACGGTCGAGCGCCTGGAGTACGACCCGAACCGCAGCGCCAACATCGTGCTGCTGTGCTACGCCGACGGCGAGCGCCGCTACATGATCGCGCCCAAGGGAGTCGTGGTCGGCCAGAAGGTCGAGAGCGGCGCCGAGGCGCCGATCAAGCCGGGCAACGCGCTGCCGCTGCGCAACATCCCGGTGGGCACCACCGTGCACTGCGTCGAGATGCTTCCCGGCAAGGGGGCGCAGATCGCGCGCGCCGCCGGCGCCGGCGTCCAGCTCCTGGCGCGCGAGGGCGAATACGCCCAGCTTCGCATGCGCTCCGGCGAGATCCGCCGCGTCCACGTCGACTGCCGCGCCACGATCGGCGAGGTGGGCAACGAGGAGCACAACCTGCGCCAGATCGGCAAGGCGGGCGCCAACCGCTGGCGCGGCATCCGCCCGACGGTCCGCGGCGAGACGATGAACCCCGTCGACCACCCGCTGGGCGGCCGCACGCGCGGCAACCGGCATCCGGTGTCGCCGTGGGGACAGCCGGCCAAGGGCAAGAAGACGCGTTCCAACAAGCGCACGCAGACGATGATCGTGCGCAGCCGCCACAAGAAGGCGTAAGGGGCAAACGACATGGCACGTTCAATCAAGAAGGGCCCGTTCGTCGACGGGCATCTCATGAAGAAGGTGGGGGCCGCCGTCGCGGCCAAGGACAAGCGTCCGATCAAGACCTGGTCGCGCCGCTCGACCGTCCTCCCGGACTTCGTCGGCCTCACCATCGCGGTTCACAACGGCAAGCAGCACATTCCCGTCTACGTGACCGAGAACATGGTCGGCCACAAGCTGGGCGAGTTCGCGCTGACACGCACCTTCAAGGGCCACTCGGCCGACAAGAAGGTGGCGGCGCCGTCCGGCCCGCCGAAGAAGTGAGGAGACCGAGATGCAAGTAGACGCGAAGCTTTACGGTGCGAAGCTCTCGGCCCAGAAGGGCCGGCTCGTGGCCGACATGGTGCGCGGCCAGAAGGTCGACCGCGCGCTCAACATCCTGGCGTTCACCCCGAAGAAGGGCGCCGTGATCATCAAGAAGGTGCTCGAGAGCGCGATCGCCAACGCCGAGCACAACAACGGCGCCGACATCGACGAGCTCAAGATCACCCGGATCTGCGTCGAAAAGGGACCGGTCCTCAAGCGCTTCCACGCGCGCGCCAAAGGGCGCGGCAACCGCGTGCTGAAGCATACCTGCCACGTGTTCCTGACCGTCGGCGACGGCAGGAACTAAAGGGGGAAACGATGGGACAGAAGATCAATCCGACCGGTTTCCGCCTTTCGGTCAACCGCAACTGGACGTCCAAGTGGTACGCGAACTCGAAGAATTTCCCCGGCATGCTCGCCGAGGACATCCGGGTCCGCGAATACCTCAAGAAGAAGCTCTCGCACGCGGCCGTGGGCAAGGTCGTCATCGAGCGCCCCGCCAAGAACGCGCGGATCACCATCTACTCGGCCCGTCCGGGCGTGGTGATCGGCAAGAAGGGCGAGGACATCGAGGGCCTGCGCCACGTCCTGCAGAAGCTCATGGGCGTGCCGGTCCACGTGAACATCGAGGAGATCAGGAAGCCCGAGCTGGACGCCCAGCTCATCGCCGACTCGATCACCGGCCAGCTCGAGAAGCGCGTGATGTTCCGCCGCGCCATGAAGCGCGCGATGCAGAACGCCATGCGCCTTGGGGCCCAGGGCATCAAGATCACGAGCGCCGGCCGCCTCAACGGGGCCGAGATCGCGCGCACCGAGTGGTACCGCGAGGGGCGCGTGCCCCTGCATACCCTGCGCGCCGACATCGAGTACGGGTTCTCCGAGGCCCGCACCACGTACGGCACGATCGGCGTTCAGGTCCTCGTCTTCAAGGGTGAAATCCTCGGCAAGGGCGAGCAGCCCGTCGCCGCGGCGCCCGAAGCCGAGAGGAAGACCACCAGGAAACCGGGGGTGAAACATGCTGCAGCCAGCTAGAAGGAAGTACCGCAAGGAGCAGAAGGGCCGCAACAAGGGCGTGGCCACGAACGGCGCCAAGGTGTCGTTCGGGGAGTTCGGGCTCAAGGCCATCGGCCGCGGCCGGCTCACGGCCCGCCAGATCGAGGCCGCCCGTCGCGCCATGACCCGCCACATCAAGCGCGGCGGCCGCATCTGGATCCGAATCTTCCCCGACAAGCCGATCTCCAAGAAGCCGGCCGAGGTCCGCATGGGCAACGGCAAGGGCAACCCCGAGTACTTCGTGGCCGAGATCGTTCCCGGCAAGGTGCTCTACGAGATGGACGGTGTCGAGGAAGCGCTCGCCCGGGAGGCCTTCGCCCTTGCCGCGGCGAAGCTGCCGATCCGCACGGCCTTCGTGCACCGCCTCATCGGTTGAAAGGTCTGACATGAAAGCGATCGAACTCCGCTCCAAGAACGTCGACGAGCTGCAGAAGGAGCTGCTGGAGCTGCGCAAGGCGCAGTTCGGGCTGCGCATGCAGCTCGCCACGCAGAGCCTCACCAAGAACAGCGAGATCCAGCGCGTCAAGCGCGAGATCGCGCGCGTGCACACCGTGCTCACCGAGAAGGCGAAAGCGAGCAAGCAATGAGCGAGACCGCGAAGAACCAGCGCCAGCTCACGGGCAAGGTCGTGAGCGACAAGATGGAAAAGACCGTCACGGTCCTCGTCGAGCGCCAGGTGATGCACCCGGTGATCGGGAAGGTCGTGCGGCGCACCCGGAAGTACCACGCCCACAACGAGGGCAACGAGGCCAAGGCGGGCGACACCGTGGTGATCGTCGAGTGCCGCCCCATCTCCAAGACCAAGTCGTGGAAGGTGGCCAAGCTGCTCGAGCGCGCCAGGCCGGAGTAGGCTTGCGCGTGGCGGCGAAAAGCTGCTAGAATCAATGTCTTTGCTGCTTCCGGCCGTGGCTTCGTAGGCCGGAAGTCTGCCTGAAACCCCGGGCTCGAAATGCCGGGGGCAACCCGGGCGTCGGCCGAAGCCGATGCACCCTAAGCGCCCGGGCCCAGATTCAATTCACGCCAGCCGGCGGCCCCTCCGACAGGGGGAGCAACCGGCGGAAGACGGATCCAAGACTGACCGGCAGGTGCTTTTCGAGTGTCCGCCGGGTTAAGTTGGAGAGAAAACAATGATCCAGATGCAGTCGATTCTCGACGTCGCCGACAACACCGGCGCGCGTTCGGTGATGTGTATCAAGGTGCTGGGCGGCTCCAAGCGCCGCTACGCCGGCATCGGCGACATCATCAAGGTGAGCATCAAGTCGGCCGCCCCGCGCGGCCGCGTCAAGAAGGGCGAGGTCTACAGCGCCGTGGTGGTCCGCACGGCGCATGGCGTGCGCCGCCCCGACGGCTCGGTCATCAAGTTCGACTCGAACGCCGCGGTGCTGCTCAACCCGAAGCTCGAGCCCATCGGCACCCGCATCTTCGGGCCGGTGACGCGCGAGCTTCGCACGGAGCGCTTCATGAAGATCGTCTCG